>DATLSG010000026.1:0-227431 GCA_035534275.1 Steroidobacteraceae bacterium | reverse complement strand
TACTGGACCGCATTCCTCTACCACTTCCTGCTCGCGAGCGAGATCTCCATGCTCGCGACTTCCGTCCCGCTGATCGTGGAATATGCGAAGGTCCACGCTTTCAATCCCCTGCAGCTCGGGCTCATCTGGACATTCGCGGCCGGCGGGAAGCTCTTTGCGTACCAGTCGGGCGTGCTGATCGTGGGCTATTCTTACGGCTATTTCGAGGCGCGCGACCTGATCAAGATGGGCGCATGGCTGACGCTGCTGGAGTTCCTCGTCCTGATGCTGCTCGTGCCCTTCTACTGGCCGCTGCTCGGGATCCACTGAAACCGCCCCACAGCCAGCACGGCAAATTCGTTTTGAGGGTACCTGTGGGGTGCGAATTCGCCGATCAGCGTGAGGCGGGGTATATGCGCAGTCTTGTGCTGACCGGTATCCCTGGTAGGCTGCTCCGACGATGCGTGACTTGGCTCTTCTCGCCCCGTGCAATTGATTGTCACCCTGGCCAAGCTCACGCGCCCCGGTGGTGCCCGCTCCGTCATCGCCGAGTCCTTGCTGCTTAAACAGCAGATCCTCCTAGCCCGCCGTTGCCGTCGTCGCGCCCCGCCTCTGACCACAATCGATAGATTTGTACTGGGATTGATAACGCTGTTCGTGCGTCCGCGACGAGTCGCGAAGCTCGCCGCGATTCTCAAGCCGGCGACGTTGCTACGATTCGACAAGGCGCTGGTCAATCGAAAGTATCGGCGCCTGTTCTCGTCGACGGGAGCCCGACGCAAGCCCGGTCCGAAGGGTCCGACGGAGGAAATCGTCGCGGCCATCCTCGACTTGTTTCGTTGTGAGTCGATCCTCCTTCACAGCCATTGGGTTCCGGTGATCATCGACGTGTTCACCCGCCGCATCATCGGATTCGGCATCGGCGGCCAGTACATCGACGGTCCAATCGTGTGCCGCATGTTCAATCAGGCCATTGCGGGCCACGCGCCGCCGGCGCGGCTAAGTACGGATCACGATCCTCTGTTTCGCTTTCACCGATGGCTCGCCAATTTACGGATTCTCGAGGTCGAGGAGATCAAATCGGTAGCGTACGCCCCGATGTCGCATCCTTTCGTCGAACGACTGGTCGGGACGATCCGGCGCGAATACCTTGACCACACTCCCTTCTGGAATTCGATCGATCTTCACCGGAAGCTCGACGCTTTCAGAATCTATTACAACGCAGTTCGCGTTCACCGCTCCCTCAACGGCACCACGCCCGCGAATCGCGCCGCAAACGCCTCATCGGTGAAAGCGAAACTGGCTCACTATGCCTGGGAACGGCATTGCAATGGGCTATTCGAAACTCCCGTCGCTGCCTGATTGGTAATTCGCCTCCCACACGCGCGGCGGCGGCGTGCCAAAAAATTACGTCGAATCGTACATGTGGCGAGCATTGGCGAAGGCCCGCGCCCCCGCCGGATCTGCTGCATACAAGAGTTCAGACAAAGCTCTGACTGCGCTCGCGAGTTTGATGACACACGCGCAGATCGCCCAAGCCCAACAAGAAGCTTCCGGATGGCGGGCGAAGCATCATGCGGGGAACAAATGACCGCAGCGATTACCCCGGCCGCGAGCACTACTTGCCTAGGGTTATTGCGCCGATGTCCGGCCGCCGCCGTCAGCCCGAGAGCCGCGATAGCGAAGCGCTTCGACTAGCAGGGCGAAAGCGGGAGTCGGCTGCCGACGACTCGGATAGGAAAGGTGATAGCCGGAGAGCGGCGCACACCAGTCGGTGAGGACGCGACCCAGTCGGCCCGCTTCGATATCTGATCGGACCGTGTCTTCCGGAACGAACGCTACCCCGAGCCCGACCCTCGCAGCCCGGAGACTCATCGGCAATCCGTTGAACGCGAGTTGTCCGTCGACCCGTACGTTCACCTCGCGTGCTCCCTTCTCGAACTCCCCCGCATAGAATCCGCCTGACGTAGGCAGCCGCAGGTTGATGCACTGGTGGACGGCGAGGTCCTTCGGTACGCGCGGCGGTCGCCGTTTGGCGAAGTAAGACGGAGCCGCGACAGCCGCCATGCGCATGTCGGGACCGATGCGCACGGCCACCATATCCTTGGCCACCTGCTCGCCGAGTCGGACACCCGCGTCGTAGCGCGCGGCGACGACGTCGGTCAGGCCGTTGTCGACCGTGATCTCGACCATGATGTCCGGGTACGCCGGCAGCAATCGCTCCAAAGCGGGCATCAGGATCGTCTCCGCCGCATGTTCCGCAGTCGTGATCCGGATTGAGCCCGCGGGTTTCTCGCGCATCTCGTTCAGCGAGGCGAGTTCGCCATCGATCTCGTCGAACGCTGGACGGAGCGTACGGAGCAGCCGCTCGCCGGCGTCCGTCGGCGCGACGCTCCGGGTCGTGCGGGCCAATAGGTGCAGCCCCAACTGCGACTCGAGCCGCCGGATCGTGTGGCTCAGTGACGATTGTGTGATCCCGAGCTTCGCGGCTGCCCACAGGAGATTATGATGCCCGAGAAGCCAACTGTTGCACGCAGCACCTATGCAGACATCGCTTCAGCACTCGCCGAGTACGCCGATTGCGTGCTGTTTGGGGACGTGTGGCGACGACCGGGGCTCTCACCAAGAGATCGGAGCCTCATCACGGTGGCCGCCCTGGTCGCGCTTTACCGGACGAACGAGTTGCCGTTTCATTTGAAGAAGGCTCTCGACAACGGAGTCACCCGCGATGAGTTGATCGAGCGGATCACGCATCTTGCGTTCTATTCGGGCTGGCCGACGGCAAACTCTGCCGTGATGATTGCGAAGCGAGTCTTTGAGGAAGGAGATGGCTGATATAGGCAGAAGCGGGCGCGTGTTATCTCGGAAACCGCGAGCATCGGCTTCGTCCAAAGTTCATGTCCCGAGAAAACTCTGCTGCAGCTCGAGCTCAATAAATTCAAGCAGGTGCGAAATCCAACTCACGCCCCGGCTTCGCCCTGCGCCTTTCCGTCGTTAAATCCTTCTCGGCCACAACTTCCTCCCGCTTCACGCCTGTCATACAATCCTCGTTCCGGCAACATGCGACAAGCGCTTCGCGGAGCATCGTGGCAGCATCCGAGGGGTCCAAGGTCGGGGGGTGTCGGAATGAGGCTTATGGTTGACCTGTCGAAGCTCCGAACCATGAGCGCGCGGCGGATGAGCGGGCTTAAAGCAAGTCTAATGCGCAATTATTCACGCCGCAGTCTTGCCGGCCTGCTTGCTGCGTTGGTCGGTCTGGGAACACCGGCCAATGTACAAGCTCAGAGATATTCGGTTACGGACCTCGGGACACTGGGCGGCGGTACGAGCAAGGGGTACGGCATCAATGCGAGCGGCCAGGTCACGGGCGAAGCGGTGACCGCAGGCGGCGTGTTTCACGCGTTTCTATACACCCCCGGCAGCGGCATGATCGACTTGCGGACGCTGCGCGGCGGTACGAGCACCGGCTACGCCATCAACGCGAGTGGCCAGGTCACGGGTGTAGCGGTGACCGCAAACGGCCAGCTGCACGCGTTTCTATATACCTCCGGCAACGACATGATCGACCTCGGGACACTGGGCGGCGGTGAAAGCAAGGGGTACGGCATCAATGCGAGCGGCCAGGTCACGGGTGAAGCGGTGACCGCAGGCGGATTTCTATACACCCCCGGCAGCGGCATGACCGGCATTGGGACCCTCGGCGGCGGTTCAAGCACCGGCTACGCCATCAACGCGAGTGGCCAGGTCACGGGTGCGGCGGTGACCGCAAACGGCCAGCTGCACGCGTTTCTATATACCTCCGGCAACGGCATGATCGACCTCGGGACACTGGGCGGCGGTACGAGCAAAGGGTACGGCATCAATGCGAGCGGCCAGGTCACGGGCGAAGCGGTGACCGCAGGCGGCGTGTTTCACGCGTTTCTATACACCCCCGGCGGCGGCATGATCGACTTGGGGACGCTGGGCGGCGGTACGAGCACCGGCTACGCCATCAACGCGAGTGGCCAGGTCACGGGTGTAGCGGTGACCGCAAACGGCCAGCTGCACGCGTTTCTATACTCGAATCGTGCAATGCGTGATCTGAATTCTTTGATCGATCCGGCCATTGCAGTGCACGTGACTCTGGATTCTGGAAAAGGAATCAATGACAACGGCAGGATCGTCGCAAATGGCGTCGACTCGCGCACGGGCGAGACGCACGCGTATTTGTTGAGTAAACATTAGGCTGCAATACGGTTGCGATTTGCCGCACCGGCGGAATTGTAACCTCTGACGAACAGGACCAATGAGGAGCAGAGTTTTCCGGTAAGCCACAGCTGCGGTGATTACGGACGAGGGGGCGTGAAGTCTCGGCATGGTGGTCTGGCCCCCGCAAGCAGAAGCCTTTCTGAACGGACTTCCTGGCCTCGCTGCCGATTTCGAACGGCGGTTCTTTCCCCTTAGACGTCGATCGCTTTCAGACCGGACTGCAAAGCGGCTCCGCGCATCCGTCGATCGGAGGTGAGGACATGAGTCGCTGAGCCGGCGAGCGCCAGCGCGATATGTAGGGCATCGAGCGTGCGTAGCGGCAACGAATCGGTGACGAACAAAAGACGTTCTGCTTCTCGGTGCGGAGTTCTTTTTCCCGCTTTCTGCGCGCAACCGCGGAAAGCACTTCCGTGATCGCAAGCTCCCGTGTCTCGGGGCGGCGAGGCGGCACGAGCCGCGCTACGGGTTTACCTCGATCGGTGATCGTTACCTCGCGACCCTTTCGAACCTCGTCGATCAACGCTGACAGATTCTGCCGAGCTTCGCGTATGCCTGCTATTGCCCAGAAGGCCGCTTCCCTCAGGCTGGGTCCGTCGAGTTCGACCGGTTACTGCGTTCGGGTGGACCGTTCAGCACCTCGCCGTACCGTTCGCGCAGCACGGTCTTGAGCAGCTTGCCGGTGGCGCCGTGCGGCAGGGTCTCGACGACCAAAAGCACCGGGCGCTCGGACCATTTTGGGTGGCGTGCGCCGATCGCCGCTCATGATGCGCTCGAGCGTCGTCAGCCGGCCACGTTCCTCGCGCAGCTTGCCGATCACGCCGAGCCAGACCGTCGGCACCCCGCCAGAGATCGTCACGCGTTCGGCGTCCAACAGCTCGATCAGCGACGCGGGATCGAGCTGCCGGCCCGGCAGCACGAGGCTAGTGCCGGCCATCGGCGCCGCGAACGGCAGGCCCCAGGCGTTCACATGGAACATCGGCACGACCGGCATGGCGCGGTCCACCGCGCGCAGCGCCGCGGTGTCGGCCATCGTCATCATCATCGCATGCAGGATCGTGCTGCGATGGCTGTAGAGCACACCCTTGGGTCGTCCAGTGGTTCCCGAGGTGTAGCACAGGCCGCAGGCGCCGTTCTCATCAAGATCCGGCCACATGGGGATCGGCTCCGCCGCCGCCAACAGCGCCTCGTAGGCGTGCAGCCGCATGCCGGCGGGCAACTCGAGCGGCGGCATTTCGGCGGGCGCGGCGAGCAGCACGATCTCCTGCGTCACCGACGCAATCCTCGGCGCAATTCCGGCGAGCAAGGGCGCGAACCCCGCGTCGGCGAAGAGCACGCGATCCTCGGCATGGTTGACGATGTACGCGATATCGTCTCGCGCGAGGCGTGGGTTGATCGTGTTGTATATGGCGCCGATGCCGGTGATCGCGTAATAGAGTTCGAGGTGACGGTGGCCGTTCATCGCGAGTGTCGCGACGCGATCGCCCTGCCGCACTCCGAGTTCCTGCAGGACCCGCGCCAGCCGGCGCGCGCGCACTTCCACGGCGGCGTAATTGGTCCGGTGCAGGGATCCATCGTCGAGACGGGAGACGATCTCGGCGCCGCGGTGATGACCTGCGGCATGGCGCAACGCCATCGAGGTCAACAGCGGCTGGCGTTGCATCAGACCGATCATCGCAATGCACTCCTCCGTCGGTTCGATCAGTGTGCGGCGGCGACGGGGTAGGTCGCCGCCGCGGCTTTGCGTGCGATCCACGCGCGCACGGCGGGTCGCAATACGTTCATCGGCAGCGAGCCCCCGGAGAGGATCTCGTCGTTGAACGCCTTGATGTCGAAACGCGAGCCGAGCGCCCGGCGAGCCTCGGCGCGCAGCTTGAGTATGGTCATTTCGCCGATCATGTAGGAGAGCGACTGGCCCGGCCACGCGATGTATCGGTCGACCTCCGTCTGGATGTTCTGGTCGGTCAAGGCCGTGTTCGCCTTCATGTAGCGCACCGCCTGCCGCCGCGTCCAGCCTTCTGCATGGATGCCGGTATCGACGACGAGCCGCACGGCGCGCCAGCTCTGGTAGGACAGCGCGCCGAACTTGTCGTAGGGCGTCCGATACAATCCCATCTCCCCGCACAGCACCTCGGCGTACAGCGCCCAACCCTCGCCATACGAGGTGTAGTAACCGAAGCGGCGAAACTTCGGCAGGCCGCGCATCTCGGTCGCGAGCGAGAGCTGCAGGGCGTGACCGGGGCGTCCCTCATGGCAGGTGAGCACCGGGATTTCGTATTTCGGCCGTGTCTTCGGCCGGTACAGATTGACGAACATGTAGGCGGCGCGGCTGCCGTCGGCGGCCGGGGGATAGGAATACGCGGGGTAGGTGTTCGGCGCCTGATCGGCGGGGATCACCTTGATGCCCCAGGGGATGCGCGGTAGCTTGTGAAACTCCGTGACCAACAGCGGGTCGATCGTCTTCCCCTCGGCCTTGTAGGCCTCGAGAAGATCGGCGGGCTTCGAATAATAGAATCTGGGATCGGTGCGCAGGAATTTCAGGAACGCGGCGAAGCCGCCCGGGAATCGCAGCTGCCGGATGATTGTGAGCATCTGCCGATGAATCTCGGCCACCTTGCGCAGGCCGATCTGGTGGACCTGCCGTGGCGTCAAGTCGGTCGTCGTGTAGTGGCGCACGAGATAGGCGTAATAGGCCTTGCCGTCGGGCAGCGAGGACGCGGCGACACTCCTTCGGCAACGGGGCAGATAACGGTCGGCGAAGAACGTCTGCAAGCGCCGGTAAGCGGGCACGACGATCGTGGCGATCGCCGCGCGTGCCTGTGTTTGCAAGCGCGCCGCGGCCGCGGTACCGATGCTGCGGGGCATTTTCGCGAACGGCAGGTAGAAAACGCTGCGCGCCGGATCGTCGACGACGTTCATCGCGATCTGCGGCGGGATGCGCGCGGCAACCACGCGGGGAAGGGTGAAGCCCTGTCGTACGCCCATGCGCAGCAGCGCGATCGTCTGATCCATGTAGGTGCCGAAGGTTCGCAGCCGCGCGAGCCAGTCCCGGTAGTCCTCGATGGTGGTGAAACGCAGCGTCTGCGCAGCATCGCCGGCCGTCTGGATGCCGCCGAGCTGGTTCAGGGGGAAGAGATATTCGTGGAATCGGTACGAGTCGAGCGCATCCTCGTGCTGCCATTCGAACAAATCGTAGCTGATGCGATCCGCGGATCCGAGCGCCCGTCGGTCGATCTTGCGCAGGGCCGCGAGCGCCGCGAGATCCTCGCGATGCGCCCTCTCGATCGCGTCGAGGCTGCGATCGGGCCAGCGGCCGTTGAACCGCCGATCGCCGAGATCCGATGCGTACAGCGGATCCTCACGCATCGCGCGATCCCAATCCGTGTGGAACAGCCGATGCAGCGCGACGCTCGCGGCCGCAGCGCGCGGCGCCGGTGTCGGTGCCGGGGCGCCCACGGCCGACGACAGCGCGAGCGTCAGCGAGGCGAAGCTCACCAGGGTGTTGATGCGCATGGTGTCGGGACTCAGTGGTGGAAGAAGTTCTTGAGCTTGCTCTCGAGCGTCTTTTGCAACTGTTGCGCGCGCGTCTCGACCGTCTGCCGCAGGCGGTCCGTGGCGATACCCGCGAGATCCGGCCGTACCTTCGGTGCGGTCAGCGTGCCGGTGACCATGATCGGCACGTTCGCGAGCGTCGGCGCGTTCGCGCCGGGGGCCTTGCGGATCGTCGCCTGCAAGCGATAGTCGATCGCGCGCGTCACCAGGTTCGTCGTGCCCCGTCCCGTCACGTGCAGGTTCTGCGAGACGATCGCGAGGTCTTTGGTCGTGGCGACGCCGTTGGTGATGTCCGCGGACGCCCTGAACGTGTCGAATGTCGTGCGCCCCGCGCCCGCGCCGGCGGGCAAGCTCCGGTTACGCAGAAGGGCCATCGCCTGATAGACGTCCGACCACAAGTCGATGCCTTCGATCGCACCGCCGGCGAGATCGGCGGTGACGTGGCCGTTCAGGGTGCGCAGCATCGCATCAGCGCCTCGACCGCGGGCGGTCAGGGTCGCGGTGAGGTTGCCCCGGCCGGACAGGCGTTTCGTCTTGGCGAAATCCTGCAGCAGGCGCGTGACGTCCACGTCCGTGACGCTTTGCGTGATCTGAATCACGGGCGTTGCGCCGCGGTCGTCGATCGTGACGGTTCCGGCGGTGGTGCCGCCGTAGAGTTGCGCGTTCGCCGGCGCGATGTGCGTGACCCCATGGCCGGCGACGATGCCGATGCGCACCCGGCCGAGGTCCAGGCCGTCGATCCGCGCGCTGCCGATCGCGAGCTGGCCGTCGAGCCGCAGCGAATTGAAGGGGCCCCGCCCCGACTCCGACGACGGCGCGGTCGGGGCGGAACGCGGTGCCGGGCTCAGGTAGCGGTCGAAGTCGATGTGATCGAGCGCGAGATCGAAACTGGCAGCGCGCGTCTTCAGGTTGGTGATCGCGGCGCTACCCTGCAGGCGCGTGTCGTCGAGCCGCAGATCGAGCTTGGTGAGGCGCACCGCGTTCGCGCCGTAGGCGAAATCGCCGCTTGCCGAAAGCCGTTCGAGCGCCTTGGCGTCGCCGGTCCGCGGCGGCGCGATGCCGAGCCGGTCGAGCAGTTCGCGCAGTGCGAGCGGGTCGAGACGGAATGCGCCATTCGCAGTCGGCGAGCCGAGAATCTGCGCGGCGTCGAGGCTGCCCGTTGCGCGGGCGTCGGCGAAATGCAAGGTGAAAGCCGGGATGTTCGCAGTCTGCCTCTTCAGGTCCAGAGTGGAGTCGGGCGCGCTGAAGGTCCAGTCGACCGTGCCGCCGCCGCCCCGCGGATGGATCTTGCCCCGCAGTTCGAGCGCGGCCACCCGAAAGTGGCGAATCTTGGCGTCGGGCGTCAGGTCGAAACTCGCCTCGAGGCCAACCGGCGGCGTATCCGGCTTGGTCGTCACGTTGAGCGCCAGCTTGACCGGCACGGCGATTCCGGCGCCGAGATGGCCGACGGCGAGATCGACGTGATCGGCGCGCATCGGTCCGTAGCGAATGCGCCCGTCTTTGAGGATCAGACCGGCGAGTTCCGGCAGCGCCCCGTTCGCCTCACCCGCACTCTCCGAGGCACCTTGGCCGGCGCTGCCGCCGAATCCTTGCCAGTTGCCCTTGCCTGCGGCGTTGCGCAGCAGGCGCAGATCCAGTCCGTCGATCGCGACGCGTCCGATCTGCAGTTGCCTGTGCAGCAGCAGCGGCAGCAGCTTCACCCGCAACGCCACGTGTCGTACAGAGGCGAAGGGTTCGGCGCCGAATCCCGGCGGATTGCCGAGGCTCGCGGGACCAAAGTCCAGCGCGATCCACGGGAAGACCGACAGCTTGATCGCACCCGGCAGCGCGAGTTCGCGCCCGGTCGAGTCCTTGACCAGTCGCTCGATGGGCCTCTTGTAGTCGTTCGGATTGACGAACAGCCATACCGAGGCGAGGAGGACCGCGATCAGGGCGAGCAGGGTGCCGAGCGCAATTATGAGCAACTTGACCATGCGCATCGCAAAAGTATAGCGCAACGCGGAACGCCAGCCTTCCGGGCCGGTCGTTCGGGCCGATCGTTCGGGCGGGGATCCGCCGGGACGTGGCAAACTGTCGCCGATTGCGCTCATGTGATTGCATACAGTTGATGAAAATTGGATGAAAAGTGTATGCAACCACTCACTTGCGGCACCGGAAAAATCGGATACTGCAGCTGGCAAAGCAACCGATAGGTAATGGATCGATGAAGAAAATCCTGTACATCGCCGCGCTGCTGGCGGGACCCGCCGCATGGGCCGGCAACCTCGGCGTGTCGATCTCGATCAACCACCCCGGGATCTACGGTCAAATCAATCTCGGCAACGTTCCGGCGCCGCAGTTGATCTACGCGCGACCCGTGGTCATTGCACGGCCGGCCTACGCGGTGCCGATGCCCGCGCCGATCTATCTGCACGTACCGCCGGGCTACGAGCGGCATTGGCGGCAGCACTGCGAGGAATACCGCGCCTGCGGCCGCCCGGTGTATTTCGTCCGGGATCGCTGGTATCGCGATGTCTATACCCCGGCGCGCCGGGATTACGACGCGCGCGAGCGGCGCGATCGCGAGGATCGCGGCGAGCATCGCGGCTGGCGGCGGCCAGACCGGCGTGACCACGGCCGTGGACGCGACCACCGCGACCGCCGCGACCGCCGCGACCACCGCGACGATCGCCACGGCGACGACGGCGGCGGCGGCCGCTGATTGCGGCGACGGCGGCGGGGCCGTTCGGCCGGCGATCGCCGGCCTGCGCATTGCTGCAGGCCGTCGACAACGGGTAGGATCGCGCCTCGCCCGGGCGGTTCGCGCCAGGGCCTGAGCTCAAGGGGCGAGGTCCGATTTGCAAACGTCGCGTGATGGCAGAGCGGGGGCCGCCAGCCGGCTGATCGAGAAGCGATCGATCGATTATGTGCCGCTTGCCGAGCGGCACGGCAAAGTCTGGCACCTCTGGCCCGTCTGGTTCGCGGGTGATGCGCATCTGGCGACGGTCGCGACCGGCGTCGTCGGCGTCGCCCTCGGCGGCAACCTCGCGTGGATGGCGATCGCCGTCGTGCTCGGTTCGGCGCTCGGCACGTTCTTCATGGCCTTCCACTCGACGCAGGGACCGCAACTCGGCCTGCCGCAGATGATCCAGTCGCGGCCGCAGTTCGGCTACGTCGGGGCCTTGCTGGTGTGGGGCGTGGCCCTGATTGCCTACATCGGCTACAACGCGTTCAATCAGATTCTCGCCGCGCAGACGATCCACGCGCTTTACGGCGGTGCCGCGGTGCCGACGATGCTCGCGTTCTCGGTGCTGTCGGTGCTGCTCGCGATCGCCGGCTACGATCTGATCCACGTCGCGCAGCGTCTGATCGCCTATACGCTGATCGTCGCGCTGTTGATATTCTCGGTCGCGGCGACGATGCATTGCCACGTCGCCGGCGGCGCACTCGATCTGCGCCGGTTCGACGCGGTCGCCTTTCTCGCGCAGGTGTTCGCCGCGGCTTCCTACCAGATATCCTGGTCGATCTACGTCTCGGATTATTCACGCTATCTGCCGCGGGACGTCGGCGTCAGTGCCTCGTTCTGGTGGACCTATCTGGGCGCGTTCATCGGCGGCACTTGGACCATGCTGGTCGGCACCGTCGCCGCGGCGATGTTCCCTAAAATGGATGTGGTGGCGGCGTTGCGCGCCGCGGCCGATGCGGCGATACCGGGATTCGGCAAGCCATTGCTGATCTGTTCCCTGTTCGGGCTGGTGACGATCACGTCGCTCAACTTCTACGGCGCGTCGCTCACTTTGATGAGCGTCGCCGACTCGTTCAAGCCGATCCGCCCGAGTCCGGCGAAGCGACTCCTGACCTTGCTGGTCTCGGGCATCGCGGCGACGAGCCTCGCGCTCGCCGCCTCGCACGACTTCGTGACGCGATTCGGCGAGTTCCTGGCGATCCTCCTGTACCTGTTCACGCCCTGGACGGCGATCAATCTCGTCGACTTCTACGTCGTGCGCAAGGGTCATTATTCGGTGCGCGAGATATTCAACCCACACGGCATGTACGGCCGATGGAACTGGCGGGGGCTCAGCGCCTACGGAATCGGTTTCGTCGCGATGATTCCGTTCTTCAGCACCGACCTGTACGAGGGGCCGGTGGCGCGGGCGCTCGGCGGTGCGGACATCGCGATGCTTGTCGGCCTGCCGGTGTCGGCCGCCGTCTACCTCTGGGCGTGCCGCTCGCTCGATCTCGGCATGGATCGAGAGCAGGCACGTCGTGCCGACATCGGCTTGGAGCCCGCCGACGAGGGATCGGCCGTCGCTTCGGCGGCAGACGGCCGCGCTCCCGTCCTCGAAGCTTCCTAGACCCAGAGGAAGCCCGCGGGGCGCGGCGTTCAGCCGCGCTCGTCGAGAAAGCGCGTGATCACGCCGGCGACTGCGCGCGGGCGTTCCCAGAACGGGTTGTGGCCCAGGCCGTCGAAGATCTTGACTTCGGCATGGGGCAGGCCTGCGCGCAACGACGCGCGGTCCTGCGGGCCCATGATCGGATCCTTGCTGCCCCAGATCAGCAGCGTCGGCGCCTTCAGGCGCGGCAACATGCCGCGTAGATTGGTCATGGTCAAGCCCTGGTCGAGCACCGCGAGCCAGACTCGCAGCGGGATCTTCGCCGCGTTTTCGCGTTCGCGGCGTATGAACTGCGCGTTCACGGGCGTCGGCGAGCTCCACCAGGCGATCATGAACGGCGAATTGGCCCGCAATGGCGGCTTGAGCTTGCGAATCTGCGCGGCGAAGTCGAACTTGCGCGGCGCCGCCGGCCCGCAGGTGTTGCGGCCCCCGGTCGATGAGATCAGCACCACCCGGTTCGTGCGTCGCGGCCAGTTTTCGGCGAATCTTTGCGCGATCAGCGAGCCCAGGGAGTGGCCGACGATGTCGGCCTTCTGCACGTGCAAGTGATCGAGCAGCAGTTTGATGTCGTAGGCGAAGTCGTCGAGGTCGTAGCAGCAGTCCGGTTTGCTCGACTGGCCGTGGCCGCGCAGATCGACGAGGATCAGCCGGTACCGTTTCGGCAGGTAGGGCAGCATCGGCACCCAGTCGAGGGCGCTGTCGGTGAACCCGTGGATCAGGACGACGGGTTGGCCTCGCGGGTCACCCATTTGCAGAAATGCGAGCTTGATTCCGTCCGGCAGTGCGACCGTCTTCTTCATCGCCTCGAAGGCGTCGAGATCGATCCGCAGTGGCGGTGCCGCGGCCGGCGCGCGCGGGGCGGTCGCGGCGGCGCCGGCGGGCGCCGTCGCGCCGAGGATTGCGGTGAGGATCGCGCATCCGGTGGCGCGCATGCATCGACCGGGCAATCGAGAGCGTGGGTTTTTCATGCGCGCATGATACTGCAAATGCACGCGCTCGGGCCGCGCCTGCGGCCGCGCCCGTCGCTCGAGACGCTCAGCTCTTCAGTCGGTAGCCGGTCTTGAAGATCCATGCGACCGCGCCGGCGCAGAGCGCGAGAAAACCCAGGGTGAACCCGAGGCTCGCGACGATGCCGACGTCGGTCGTTCCGTAGAAGCTCCAACGGAAGGCGCTGATCAGATAGACGACCGGATTGAACAGGCTGAACGTGCGCCACTTCGGCGGCAGCATGTCGATCGAGTAGAAGGCACCACCGAGGAAGGTGAGCGGCGTCATGATCAAGGCGGGAATGATCTGGATCTGCTCCCAGCCGCGGGCCCAGATGCCGATGATGAAGCCGAACAGGCTGAAGGTCGTGGCGGTCAAGATCAGCAGGCCGACCATCGCGGTCGGGTGCAGGATGTGTATCGGCACGAACAGCGCGGAGGTGCCGAGGATGATCGCACCGAGGACGATCGACTTGCTGGCGGCTGCGCCGACGTAACCGGCGACGATCTCCAGCGGCGACACCGGCGCCGACAGCAGTTCGAAGATCGAGCCGGTGAACTTCGGGTAGAAGATTCCGAACGACGAATTGGCGATGCTTTCGGTGAACAGCGTGAGCATCATCAGCCCCGGGACGATGAAGGCGCCGTAATGGACGCCGCCGACGCTCTGCATCCGCGAGCCGATGGCGGAGCCGAAGACGATGAAATACAGCGAGGTCGTGATCACCGGGGTGACCAGACTCTGGACCACGGTGCGCATGGCGCGGGCAATCTCGAACCGGTAGATCGCCCAGACGCCGTGCTTGTTGAATCGCGGCGGCGTGAACGTCTCGGGACGAGCGGACGGGCTGGTCATGCGCGCCTGCCGACGAGGCCGACGAATATGTCCTCGAGCGAAGACTGGTGGGTATGCATGTCGCAGAACTCGATCGACAGCTCGCTCAGGCGGCGCACCAGCGCCGAGATGTCGATACTCCGGTTCCTGTCGTAGGTGAAGACCAGCTCCGCGCCGTTCGCTTCGAGTTCGAGGCCCCAGTCGGCGAGCTGTGGCGGGATCGCCCGCAATGGGATCCGCATTTGCAGCGTCAGGCGCTTCTTGCCCAGCTTGTCGATCAAGGTGCGCTTGTCCTCGACGAGGATCAGTGCGCCGTGGTCGAGAACGCCGATGCGATCGGCCATCTCCTCGGCCTCCTCGATGTAGTGGGTCGTGAGGATGATCGTCACGCCCTGGTCCCGCAGGCGGCGCACCAGCGACCACATGTCGCGGCGCAGTTCGACGTCGACGCCGGCCGTCGGTTCGTCGAGAAACAGGATCTGCGGTTCGTGGGCGAGCGCCTTGGCGATCATCACGCGTCGCTTCATGCCGCCTGAGAGGGTCATGATCTTCGCGTCCCGCTTGTCCGCGAGCGACAAATCCGCGAGGAGGGACTCGATGTAACGGGGATCCGGCGCCCGGCCGAACAGACCGCGGCTGAACGTCACGGTGGCCCACACCGTTTCGAACGAGTCCGTCGCGAGTTCCTGCGGCACCAGGCCGATCCTCGAGCGGGTGGCTCGGTATTCGCGCGTGACGTCCAGGCCATCGGCGAGCACCCGGCCCTCGCCAGGCGTGACGATGCCGCAGACGATGTTGATCAGCGTCGTCTTGCCGGCGCCGTTCGGACCGAGCAGCGCGAAGATCTCACCCTTGCGGATCTGCAGGTCGATGCCACGCAACGCAACGTGGCCCGAGGCGTAGCGCTTGCCGAGGCGGTCGATGAGGATCGCGGGTTGCATCCGGCTATCTCGTGCGTCGCGGCGAGATCAGTCGCGCGCAATGCGCTCGACGATTGCGCGGGTGTATTCGGCGGTCGTGCTGCCCCCGCCGAGGTCGCCAGTGCGCACCTTGTCGACGTTCAAGGTCGCGTCGATCGCCCGCCGCAGGCGCGCCGCCTCGGCGGGCAGCCGGCAATGATCGAGCATCATCGCGGCTGCGAGCAGCAGCGCAGTCGGGTTCGCCACGCCCCTGCCGGCGATGTCGGGCGCGGAGCCGTGCACGGCCTCGAAGATCGAGGCGTCGCTGCCGATGTTCGCTCCCGGGGTCATCCCCAGGCCGCCGACCAGGCCGGCGACGAGATCCGACAGGATGTCGCCGAACAGGTTTGTGGTCACGAGCACGTCGAATTGCCAGGGATTCTGCACGAGTTTCATCGCGCAGGCGTCGATGATGACCGTGTCGAGCACGAACCGTCCCTGGTACTTGCGTTGGTAAAGCTCCAGTCCCGTTTCGAGGAAGATGCCGGTCAGGGCTTTCATGATGTTCGCCTTGTGCACGATCGAGACCTTCTTGCGGCCCGCGGTCACCGCATGCTCGAAGGCAAACTCCAGCAGCCGGCGGCACCCCTGGCGCGTGTTCACCCCGGTCGCGATCGCCACGGCATGCGGATCATCGTCGATCGGTATGTAGTGCTCGTGCCCGATGTACAGCCCTTCCAGATTCTCCCGCACCACGACGAGATCGATCTGGTCGAAGCGGCCGCCGGGCACGAGCGTGCGGGCCGGGCGCAGATTGGCATACAGCTTGAATTCCTCGCGCAGGCGCACGTTCGAGGAGCGGTAGCCGCCGCCGGAGGGCGTTTCCAGCGGGCCCTTGAGCGCGAGGCGTGTACGCCTGATGCTGTCGATGGTTGCGGCGGGCAGCGGGTCGCCGGCGCGCTTGACGCCCTCGAGGCCGGCGATCTGCCGATCCCAGCGCATTGGCGCGCCCAGGGCATCGAGCACGGCGACGGTCGCCTCGACGATCTCCGGGCCGATTCCATCACCCGGGATCAACGTGGCATCGATGGTCGGAGGCATGCTTGGCGCGCTCGGTAATGAAGATGCGCGCTAGAATACTAAAAAGCCCGCGTAACGGGAGGGGCAAGGTGTGATGCCGATACGTGAGACCAGCGACCGCATGCAAGCTCCCGCCGACGAGACACTGCTCACAACCTGTCCGCGCGATTGCTACGACGGCTGCGGGATCCTGGTGCGCAAGCGCGCCGGCAGGATCGTATCGGTTCGGGGCGATCCGGCGCATCCGGTCAGCCGTGGCAGGCTCTGCGGCAAATGCGCGACTGCCTACAACCGGGAATGGATCGACCCGCGCGCGCGGCTTCTGCAGCCCGCGCGGCGTGCCGGTGTGAAGGGTACCGGGGTCGGCGAGACCGTGTCATGGGAGGCGGCCATCGGCGAGATCGCCGCACGGCTCGCGCGCATCGAGTCTGCGAGCGGCGCGCGGTCAATCCTCAACGTCCATTACACCGGCACGACCTCGCTGATCGCCGGCGCATTCCCGATGCGCTTCTTCCACCGGCTCGGCGCCACCGAAGTGGCGCCGGATACGATCTGCAACATGGCCGGCCACGTCGCGCTGAAGTATCTGTACGGCACATCGACCGACGGATTCGATCCGCGCACCGCGGACCGGGCCTCGTGCATCCTGATCTGGGGTGCAAACCCGCACGCGTCCGCTCCGCATGCGCACGCACATTGGCTGCGCGAGACCGATGCGGCGCTCGTCGTCGTCGATCCGATCCGCACGCCGACCGCGGCGCGCGCGGACCTGCACCTGCAGCCGTTTCCAGGCAGCGATGCGGTGCTCGCGTATGCGCTGATGCACGCCTTGTGGCGCCGCGGCGCGATCGACCACGATTTTCTCGCGCGGCACGCGCTCGGCTGGGAGGAAATCGAACCGATCGTGACCGCCTGCGACCCGCTGAGCGCCGCCGAGATCACCGGCGTGCCGGCGGCGGCGGTCGAGGAGGCGGCGCGGCTGTACGCCCGCGGACCATCGCTGCTTTGGCTCGGTCAGGGCTTGCAGCGCCAGCCGAGCGGCGGCAATGTGATGCGCGCCTGCGCCTTGTTGCCGGCGGTGACCGGCAATCTGGGCAGGCCGGGCTGCGGACTGTTGTACCTGAACGGCAATCTCGAACGACGGGGAATCGACCCGCAGTACCTGTCGGCGCCGGGGCTCGCACGGCCCGGCGCGCCACGAGCGATCAGCCACATGGATCTGGCCGCCGTTCTCGAAGATGCGCGCCGCGCGCGGGGCCTGATCGTCTGGAACATGAATCCTCTGGCCTCCTGCCCGCAGCAGGCGCGGCTGCGGCGCGCGCTCGCGCGCGAGGACCTTTTCACGGTGGCAATCGACCTGTTCGCGACCGACACGACCGCCTACGCCGATTACGTGCTGCCTGCCGCGAGCTTCCTCGAATTCGACGATCTGCTGGCTTCGTACTTCCACTACAGCCTGTCGGCCCAGGTCAAGGCCGCGGACCCACCGGGCGAGGCCTTGACGAACCAGGAGATCTTTCGCCGTCTCGCGCGGGCGATGGGATATGCCGAGACCGAACTGTACGAGAGTGACGCCGCAATCATCGAGCGCCTGCTGGCGGGCGCAGGCGACAGCGGCGGATTTGCATCCCTCGCCGCCCAGGGCACGCGTTGGGTGGCGCCCGATCCGGTGATTCCATTTGCCGATCTACGCTTCCCGACGCCGAGCGGGCGCATCGAGATCGCCTCGTCGGCCGCGGCGGCCGACGGTTTGCCGCGCACGGCGCAGTGCCGCGCCGATCCACGACCTGCGGCGGGGCGTCTTCGCCTGCTCTCCCCGGCGCACGCCTGGCTGCTCAATACGAGCTTCGGCAACGTGGCGAGAATCGAGGCACGGCTCGGCGAGGCGACGATCGCGCTGCATCCCGCGGACGCCGGGTCACGCGGCCTGCGCGCCGGGGATCGCGTGTCGGTGTCCAATGAGTTCGGCGCCTTGCTGCTCAAGGTGGAGCATTCGGCGGATCTGCCGCGGGGGGTCGCCCTGGCGCACAAGGGACGCTGGCTCGAGGCTGGCGGCAATGTCAATGCACTGAACGGCGGCGCGAAGAGCGACATGGGCGAGAGCACGTCGGTGCACGGCGTCGAGGTCACGGTGGCACCGGCATTGTGCAGCGCAACAGACATTTCCTAACCGCCGTCGAGCGGCTTTCCCAGCGCTTCGGCGCGGTGCTTCACCCGCATCGTGCCCGGGAAGTGCAGCTTTCACGCCCGGGCGGCATGGTCGATAAATATTTCCATTGCGTAAAATGCCCATGATTCGTGTATGCTAGGGGCCGGTTGGTGAAGTTCTACTTGGTACGTTTCTGGTCAGTGCGCCGCTCCGGCGTCAGCTTGGCCATAACCCACGAAGCAGGTCTCCTCGACCCGGGTGGCAGGCATGCCGCAAGCGCTGATGGTTTGGCGCGCATGACCGGCCGATAGTCTCTCAATCGCAGGGTTTCTTTAAATGACGAAAATGTATGTTGGCAATCTTCCGTTCTCGATGGACGAGTCCGCGGTTCGCACGCTGTTCGAGAAACACGGGCCGGTTCAATCCGTGGCTTTGATCAACGATCGCGACACCGGGCGCCCACGCGGCTTTGGTTTCGTCGAGATGGCGAGTGCCGATGCGGCTCGCGCGATGCAGGCGTTGAACGGTCAGGACGTCGATGGGCGGGTGTTGAAGGTGAATGAGGCGCAAGAGCGGTCCGGCGGCGGCGGCGGCGGCGGCGGCGGCGGCGGTGGTGGCGGCGGCGGTTCGCGCGGCCCGAAGCGCTGGTAAGCGACGACACGCAGGTGCCGTAAGACCGGGGCCGCTTCGCGCGGCCCCAGTTTTTTTTGGCGGCAGGGTTTACCCCCGGAGCCGCATTGCCTATAATCGCGGCGCTCGGCGGGGGGCCGGTGATGGATGTCACGCTCCTGCGAACGGTTGGTCGCGATCGTTCGAAAGTACGCTTTTTTTGCAAAAGCCCCCGCGTAGGGGCTTTTTCGTTAAAGGGGGCCGAAGGTCCCCTTTATTTTCTCCGGGAAGGGTTTTTGACGATGCGCGACGCCTTGATGCGCTTGCTGGAACCGGCGGTCGAAGCGCTGCGTTTCGAGTTGGTCGACCTCGAGTTCGTGCAGGCCGGAGGCGGCAGCGTGCTGCGCCTCTATATCGACGCGGCGCCCCGCGAGCCGGGTCCCGGCGTGAGCGTGGATGATTGCGCGCGCGTCAGCCACGCGGTCGGCAAGCTGCTCGAAGCGGCCGATCCGATCAAGGGGCGTTATTCGCTCGAGGTCTCCTCGCCGGGTGTGGATCGGGTGCTGCGCAAGCAGGCGCATTTCGCGCGCTTCGTCGGCGCGCGCGTTTTCGTCGAGCTGCGGCTGCCGCAGGACGGACGACGCCGCCTCCTCGGCGGCCTGCGGGCGGTGACGGACGAGGCGATCGTGGTCGAGGTCGACGGGCGCGAGTACCGCGTGCCGTTCGAGCGGATACAGAGGGCGAGATTGCGGCCCGAATGACGGATGTTGAGGCGTCGGGCGGCCCTCCCGGGCCGCGCAGATCAGGAGTCTCGGGAATCATGAATAGAGAAATATTGTTGGCGGTCGATGCGGTGTCCAACGAAAAGGGCGTCGACAAGGAGATCATCTTCGATGCGCTCGAGGCGGCGCTAGCCTCCGCGACCCGCAAGAGATACGGCGAAGAGTTCGACGTGCGCGTGTCGATCAACCGCAAGACCGGCGGCTACGATACGTTCCGCCGCTGGAAGGTGTTCGCCGACGATTCGTCCGAGCTCGAGGTTCCACAGCGCGAGCTGCGGCTGGAGGATGCCCGTGAGATCGACAAGGACGTCGAGCCGGGCGGCTTCGTCGAGGAGCCGCTCGAATCGGTGCCTTTCGGCAGGATTCTCGCGCAGACCGCGAAGCAGGTCATCGTGCAGAAGGTGCGCGAGGCCGAGCGTGCCCAGGTCGTCGAGGCTTATAAGGACCGTGCCGGAACCTTGGTGAGCGGCATCGTCAAGCGGGTCGATCGCAACGGCGTGTTCGTCGATCTCGGCGCCAACGCCGAGGGCTACGTTCCGCGCGAGGAGATGATCCCGCGCGAGCCGGTCCGATCGCAGGATCGGATCAAGGCCTATCTGAAGGAAGTGCGCTCCGAGCCCCGCGGACCCCAATTGTTCATGTCCCGCACGGCGCCGGAGTTCCTGATCGAACTGTTCAAGCTCGAGGTGCCGGAGGTGGGGCAGGGGCTGATCAACATTCTCGCGGCGGCCCGCGACCCCGGCGTGCGCGCCAAGATCGCGGTGCGCAGCAACGATCCGCGCATCGATCCCGTGGGCGCGTGCGTCGGAATGCGCGGATCACGCGTGCAGGCGGTGTCCAACGAGATCGCCGGCGAGCGCGTCGACATCATCCCCTTCGACGACAATTCCGCGCAGTTCGTCATCAACGCGATGGCGCCGGCGGAGGTGACCTCGATCGTCGTCGACGAGGAGAGCCATTCGATGGACATCGCCGTCGCCGAGGACAAGTTGTCCCAGGCGATCGGCCGCGGCGGTCAGAACATCCGCCTCGCGAGCGAGCTCACCGGTTGGGAACTGAACGTGATGAGCGAGTCGCAGGCCGAGGCGAAGAGCGAGACCGAATCGGTCGCCCTGCGCGAGACGTTCATGCGGCAGTTGGACGTGGACGCCGACGTTGCGAGCATCCTGGTGCAGGAGGGATTCTCGACGATCGAGGAGATTGCCTACGTGCCGGCGGGCGAGTTGAACAGCATCGAGGAATTCGACGAGGAGATCGTCAAGGAACTGCGCACGCGCGCGCGCGACGTGCTCCTCACCCAGGCGATTGCGACCGAGGAGTCGGCCGCGGGCACCGAGCCGGCCGAGGACCTGATCGAAGTGACCGGCCGCGAACTAGCGGCGACTCTCGCCGGCAAGGGTGTGCGCACGCGGGACGACCTCGCCGACCTGTCGGTCGACGAACTCGTCGAGCTCGGCGTCACCGACGAGCAGGGTGCCGGCGACCTGATCATGCAAGCCCGCAAGCACTGGTTCGCGGAAGAAACGAAGGCTTAGGAGCAGGACTATGGCCGATGTCACGGTTGCCCAATTCGCCGAGGTTCTGAAGGTGCCGGTCGATCGGCTGCTTCAGCAGCTCGATCAGGCCGGCATCAAGGTCGACGGCGCGCAGGACATGATCAGCGAGGACGCCAAGCACGAGTTGCTGACCCATCTGCGGCGCAGCCATGGACGCGAGGACGTGCAGGTCGATGCCGCGCCGCGCAAAATCACCCTGCGCCGCAAGTCCCAGTCCGAGCTCAAGCTCGCGAGCCCCCAGGGGCGCGCCCGCACGATCAATGTGGAAGTACGCAGCAAACGGACCTACGTGAAGCGCGAAGTCCTGGAGGACCAGGCCCGGCTGCAGCAGGAGGAACTCGACCGCCAGCGCGAGTCCGAGGAACAGGCCAAGGCGGCGGTCGAGCGCGCGGAGAGCGAGCGGCTCGAGCGCGAGCGGCTCGATCGGCAGCGGCTGGAGGATGAGCACCGCCGACGGTCCGACGAGGAGGCGCGCAAGCGGACCGCCGAGGAGGAGGCGCGGCGCCAGGCCGAGATCGCCGCCCGCGAGGCTGCCGAGCGCGAGCGCAAGGCCGGCGCCTCGAAGGTCGTCAAACCGGCGCGCGAGATCGCCGACGACAAGGCGACCCGTTACGGACGCCAGGAGCTGCACATCGTCGGCGACGTCAGTTCGCGGCACAAGAAGAAGAAATCCCGCGACGGCCGGCGGCGCTCGGTCGGCGATGGCGACGGCAAACATGGCTTCGAGATGCCGACCGCCCGCGTCGTGCGCGAGGTGGCGATCGGCGAGGCGATGACGGTGGCCGTACTCGCGCAAAGGATGGCGGTCAAGGCGACCGAAGTGATCAAGGTCATGATGACGATGGGCGTCATGGCGACGATCAACCAGACGATCGAGCAGGACGTCGCCGTGCTCGTCGTCGAGGAAATGGGCCACAAGCCGATCCTGCACAAGGAAAACCCGATCGAGACCGACCTGCAGGGGCCGCAGGAGGAGGCCTTCGAACTGCTGCCACGCCCGCCGGTGGTCACGGTGATGGGCCACGTCGACCACGGCAAAACGTCCCTGCTCGACTACATTCGCCGTACCAAAGTCGCGGCCGGCGAGGCCGGCGGCATCACCCAGCACATCGGCGCGTATCACGTCGAGACACGCAAGGGCATGGTGACCTTCCTCGACACGCCGGGCCACGCTGCATTCACCGCCATGCGCGCGCGCGGCGCCCAGGTGACCGACATCGTGATCCTGGTAGTCGCCGCCGACGACGGCGTGATGCCGCAGACGATCGAGGCGATCCAGCACGCACAGGCGGCGAAGGTGCCGATCGTCGTCGCGCTGAACAAGGTCGACAAGCCCGAGGCGGATGTCGAGCGCATCAAGCAGGAGCTGACGAAACACGGCGTCATTCCCGAGGAATGGGGCGGCGAGAACATTTTCGTGGCGGTCTCGGCGCGGACCGGCCAGGGCGTGGAACAATTGCTCGACAGCATTCTGCTGCAGGCGGAGGTGCTCGAGATCAAGGCGCCGGCGGACGGCTACGCAGCCGGCTTCGTCATCGAGTCCAGCCTGGAGAAGGGCCGCGGCGCGGTTGCGACCGTGCTCGTGCTGCGCGGTACGCTGAAGCTCGGCGACGCGATGCTCGTCGGCCAGGAATTTGGCCGTGTCCGTGCGCTGTTCGACGAGGCCGGGCGGCCGGTGGAGTCGGCCGGGCCGTCGATGCCGGTCGTCGTGCTCGGCCTTTCCGGATCGCCGAACGCCGGCGACGAATTGCTGATCGTCGAGAGCGAGCGCAAGGCGCGGGACGTGGCGATGCACCGGCAGGCGAAGTCCCGGGACGTCAAGCTGGCGAAGCAGAGTGCGAACATGCAGGACGTGTTCTCGACGATGGGCGAGACCAAACCGAACGTCGTGCCGCTGGTGGTCAAGGCGGATGTGCAGGGCAGCGTCGAGGCGTTGCGCGACGCCTTGAACGGCCTGTCGACTTCGGAGGTCGCGGTCAACGTCGTCGCCTCGGGCGTCGGCGGACTGACCGAGTCGGACATCACGCTCGCCGCCGCCTCGAAGGCGCGCATCATTGCGTTCAACGTTCGCGGCGATGCCGCGGCGCGTGCGGCCATCAAGGATCACGCCGTCGACGTCCGCTACTACAGCATCATCTACGAGGCGATCGACGACGTACGCACGCTGTTGACCGGCCTGCTTGCGCCCGAGGTCAAGGAGCAGATCGTCGGCCTCGCCGAAGTGCGCAACGTGTTCCGTTCCAGCAAGTTCGGCACGGTGGCCGGCTGCATGGTCGTCGACGGTTACGTGCGGCGCAATTTCCCGATCCGCGTGCTGCGCGACAACGTCGTCATCTTCGAGGGCGCTCTGGAGTCGCTGAAGCGATTCAAGGACGACGTCAACGAAGTGCGCGCCGGAACCGAGTGCGGCATCGGCGTGAAGAACTACAACGACGTCCGCGAGGGCGATCAGATCGAATGTTACTCGCGGGTGGAGGTCGCGCGCACGCTCTAGCGTGCCGCGCGGCGGGTCCATGCCGAAGGACAATCCGCGCGCGAAGCGGCTGGCGGGGGAGATACACCGCGTCCTGACCGAGGTGCTGCGCCGCGGCGTCAAGGATTCGCGCATCGGCAACGTGACGATCACGGCCGTCGAGGTCGGCGGCGATCTGCGCACGGCGAAGGTCTATTACCTCGTATTCGGCCGCGAGGGGCCGGACCCGAGGGTGCAGCTGGGCCTAGAAAGCGCGGCGGGATTCCTGCGCAACGCATTGTCCCGCGCGCTGATGATCCGCCATACGCCGAGCCTGCGGTTCGAATTGGACACGTCCATCGAGCGCGGCGTGCGCCTGTCACGCTTGATCGACGCGGTTAATACGCCCGGTGACGGCGGCCGGAGCGGCTGATGAGCGCCCACGTGCATGGGATATTGCTGCTCGACAAACCGCATGGCATGAGCTCGGCCGGCGCCGTGGCCCGGGCGAAGCGCCTGTTCGGCGCGGCGAAGGCCGGCCACACCGGCGCTCTCGATCCGCTCGCCGACGGACTGCTGCCGATCTGCTTCGGCGAGGCGACCAAATTCGGCGCGCATCTGCTCGCCGCCGACAAGACCTACCGTGTGACGGCGCGCCTCGGGGAGCGCACGGCGAGCGCGGATCTGGAGTCGCCGATCATTGAGCGGCGCGCGATCGCCGCGTTCACGCGCGCCGACATCGAGGGCGCGCTCGCGCAGTTTCCGCGCGACTATCTGCAGGTGCCGCCGATGCACTCGGCGATCAAACAGAACGGCAAGCCGCTTTACGAATACGCGCGGGCGGGCGAGGTGCGGGTGCGCGAACCGCGACCGATCGTGATTCACGAACTGCGCTTGATCGAATACCGACAGCCGGATTTGCAGTTCCTGGTCCGTTGTTCGAAGGGTGCATACATCCGGGTTCTCGCCGAGGACCTCGCGGCGCGCCTCGGCACCGTGGCGCATTTGACGGCGTTGCGGCGCGTCGCGGTGGCGCCATTCTCGGCCGCGGCGCAATGGAGCTTTCCCGCCCTCGAGGCCCTGGAACTGGCCGAACGGCGGCAGGTATTGCTGCCGGTCGACGCCGCCTTGCTCGCATGGCGGCGGTTGGATCTCGCGGCGGACGGCGTCGATGCGCTGCGCCAGGGGCGCAGCCTCGATCTATCCGCAGAGGCATCCGGCGCGGTGCGCATCTATGCGCCGGGCCTGGGATTCCTCGGATTGGGCGAGATTGACCGGAGCGGCCGGTTGGTGCCGCTGCGTCTGATCGCGGCATCCGCGAATCGAGCTTGAGCGGAACTTGCACGGCGCGTACAATGGGCGGCTTCCCAACGGACCTAAGTTGTTGATTGAGGGTCGATTTCAATGCCACTGACGCAAGTAGAGAAGAGCGGTATCGTTGATAAATTCCAGCGCGGGCCGCGGGACACCGGCTCGCCGGAAGTGCAGATCGCGCTGTTATCGGAGCGCATTAACGGTTTGAGCCAGCATTTCACGACGCACAAGGCCGATCATGCCTCGCGCCGCGGCCTGCTGAAAATGGTCAATCAGCGCCGCAAGCTGCTCGACTATCTGAAGAGCACGACGCCCGAGAAATACGCGCAAGTGGTCGAGCGCCTCGGATTGCGCCGCTAGCCGGCGGGCGATGCGCCGTCGCCGCCGGCGACGAACTATCCGCGTACTTTCATTTCACGACAATCCTTTAAGGGGCAGCCGACGTGAGCGCTACCAAGAAAAGCTTTCAGTATGGGGACCACACGGTCACGATCGAAACCGGAGAGATGGCCCGCCAGGCGGACGGCGCGGTGCTGGTGACGATGAACGAAACGGTCGTCCTGGTTACGGCGGTCGGCGCAAAGAGGGTCATCCCAGGGCGCGACTTCTTCCCGTTGACCGTCAATTACCAGGAGAAGACCTATGCGGCCGGGCGCATTCCCGGCGGCTTCTTCAAGCGCGAAGGCCGGCCGACGGAAAAGGAAACCCTGACCTCGCGGCTGATCGACCGGCCGATCCGGCCGTTGTTCCCGGAAGGGTTCAAGAACGAAGTTCAGGTCGTCGCCACGGTCCTGTCGGTCAACGCCGAGATCGACTCGGACATCCCATCCCTGATCGGCGCGTCCGCCGCGCTCGCGATCTCCGGGATGCCGTTCCTCGGACCGATCGGCGCCGCGCGTGTCGGCTACGTCGGGGGCAACTACGTGCTGAATCCGACCGCGACCCAGCTGCGCGAGTCGCAGCTCGACCTGGTCGTCGCCGGCACCGAACAGGGCGTGCTGATGGTCGAGTCGGAAGCGGACGGGCTGCCCGAGGAGGTGATGCTCGGTGCGGTGATGTTCGGCCACGAGAAGCTGCAGGGTGCGATCAAGGCGATCAATGAACTGGTGGCCGAAGCCGGCAAGCCGAAGTGGGATTGGTCGGCGCCGGCGCCGAACACCGCACTGAAGGCGGCTGTGAGTTCGGCGGCGGAGGCGGCGCTGACCGCGGCCTACGCGCTCACCGAGAAGCAGCAGCGCCACGCCAAGATCGGAGCGATCAAAAGTGCGGTCCTCGAAGCCCTTGCGGGCGGCGAGGCGGCGAAGTTCACCGCGGACCAGGTCGGCGCGGAATTCTTCGATCTCGAATACCGGATCGTACGCGAGAGAATCCTCGACGGCCAGCCGCGCATCGACGGCCGTGACACGAAGACGGTCCGGCCGATCAGCATTCGCACCGGCCTGCTGGCGCGCACCCATGGTTCGGCTCTGTTCACGCGCGGCGAGACCCAGGCGCTCGTGGTCACGACTCTCGGCACCGGCCGCGATGCGCAGATCATCGACGGGCTGACCGGCGAGCGCAAAGAGCCGTTCATGTTGCATTACAACTTTCCACCGTTTTGCGTCGGCGAGACCGGAATGATCGGCTCGCCGAAACGCCGCGAAATCGGCCACGGCAATCTCGCCAAGCGCGGCGTGAAGGCGGTGATGCCGGGCATGGAGGCGTTCCCGTACGTGATCCGGGTCGTGTCGGAGATTTTCGAATCGAACGGCTCGAGTTCGATGGCCACGGTTTGCGGAACGAGCCTCGCGCTGATGGATGCCGGCGTGCCGATCGCCGCGCCGGTTGCGGGCGTCGCGATGGGACTGGTCAAGGAAGGATCGCGATTCCAGGTCCTGACGGACATTCTCGGCGACGAAGATCATCTCGGCGATATGGATTTCAAGGTTGCCGGCACCAAGACCGGCGTGACCGCGCTGCAGATGGACATCAAGATCACGAGCATCACCCGCGAGATCATGCAGGTCGCGCTCGAACAGGCGCGCGCCGGTCGCCTGCACATCCTCGGCGAGATGAACAAGGTCCTGGCGAAGCCCCGGGCGAACATGTCGGAATGGGCGCCGACGATCATTACCCTGAAGATCGATCCGGAGAAGATTCGCGACGTGATCGGCAAGGGCGGGTCGGTCATCCGCCAGATCACCGAGGAGACCGGCACGTCGATCGACATCGAGAACGACGGTACGGTCAAGATCGCCTCGGTACAGGGTGCCGCGGGCCGCGAAGCGCAGCGCCGCATCGAATTGATCACGGCCGACATCGAGGTGGGCCGGATCTACGAAGGGCGGGTCGCGCGATTGATGGACTTCGGTGCGTTCGTGACGATTCTGCCGGGCCGCGACGGCCTCGTGCACATCTCGCAGATCTCGGAGGAACGGGTCGAGCGGGTCGGCGACAAGCTCAAGGAAGGCGACGTGGTGCGCGTGAAGGTGCTGGAAGTCGACCGTCAGGGCCGCGTGCGCCTGTCGATGCGCAACGTCGACGCCGCCTGAGCGCGACGCGCCGGCGGCAGACGACGCGCCGGTGACAAGCGATGCGCGGGGCCGGCGGCCGATCGCCGGGCCGCCTCGGCCTATTTCGGATCGGCCCGGTCCTTTTCCGCTTCCCGGCCGAGTTCTCGCGCGAGATCGCGGCCCACCTCGCGCAGACGCATCTGTGGCGCCGCCCGCTGCGGGCCTTGATCCGAACCGATGATCGCGCTGACGCGTTCGCGAACCTGGTTCTGGTGCGTCATGAACTGCTTCATGCTCTGCTCGAGATAGCCGCCGACCAGGTCCTCGCTCTGGCCGCCGTGCGATCTGATCACCTGGATCATGAAATCCTGCGTGAGAATCGGCTCGCCGTGCTGCTCCTGCTCGGCTATCACCTGCAGCAGGATGCCGCGCGTGATGTCCGCGTTGTTCTTCTTGTCGATGACGACGAAGTCAATCTTCTCGAGGACCAGGCGCCGCACGTCGGCGAGGGTGATGTAGCGACTCTCGACCGTGTCGTATAGCCGTCGATTCGGATACTTCTTGATCACTCGCGGTTCGCTCATGGGGCTCCTCGCTCGTGTAAGGCCGGCAGGTCGCCGGTGAATGACCCTTCCCGCCGCTGCAGACGGGGTGACGCGTGACTGCTCATGGCAGCATAACGCAATGCAGCGGTAAGGCAAGTCCGCGTTCTGCGGCATGGACTCAGGGCGCCGTGCGGCCCTCGGGAACGCCCGAAAGCGCGAGCGTCGCGCGCTGCGGCACGCCGGACAGCTGCCATCGGGCGATCGCCCAGTCCCAGACCTCGCGGATCGACGCCTCCGCCAGATCCGCCGACGGCGCGAGCCCCAGCAGTTGCATGACCCGCGTGAGCTCGCCGACGGGTGCGCGGGCGTCGAGGCGCACGCTGCGCCGCGACTTGGCGAGCTTGCCGCCGTCGGGCTCGGTGAGCACGGGCAAATGCGCATAGCGCGGTGTCGGCAGCGACAGGAGCGACTGCAGATAGATCTGCTGAGGCGTGCTCTCGAGCAAATCGGCGCCGCGCACGACGTCGGTGACACCCTGCTCGGCATCGTCGATCACCACGCCGAGCACGTAGGCGACGATGCCGTCGCGGCGCCTGACCACGAAGTCGCCGGTTACCGCAGCGAGATCCTGGCGGAAGCCGCCCTGCACCCGATCCTCGAGACCGATCGCACCCGGATCGACACGCACGCGCAAGGCATGGGGTGGCATGACGGAATCGACCCGGTGGCGGCAGGTGCCCGGGTAGGGCCCCGAACCCGGCAGGCGGCTGCGGCCGCAATCGCAGGCGTACAGTCGGCCTGTGGCGCGCAGCGTCTCGATCGCCGCCGCATAGCGACAGGTATGCTCGCTCTGGCGCAGCACCGGGCCGTCCCACTCGAAGCCGAAGGCGCGCAGCGTCGCGAGGATGTGCTCGGCCGCACCCGGGATCTCGCGTGGCCGGTCCAGGTCCTCGATGCGCACGAGAAAGCGGCCCTGCCGCGCCCGCGCATCGAGGTAGGCCCCGGCGGCGGCGTACAAGGAACCGAGGTGCAGCTCGCCGGTCGGGGAAGGGGCGAAGCGCCCGACGTAACCCGGCGCGGCGCCGCCGGCGCTCGTGCCCGAGCCCGGCGCGCTGCAGCGCGCTTCAGCGATAGCGGTCGTCGCGGTCGCCGTATTGCTTCTCGCGCCGTTCCCGCCGCTCCTGCGCCTCGACGGATAGGGTCGCGACCGGCCGGGCTTCGAGGCGCTTGATGCCAATTTCCTCGCCGGTCTCGAGGCAGTAGCCGTAGGTACCCTCTTCGATGCGCTTCAGTGCCTCGTCGATCTTGCGGATCAGCTTGCGCTCTCGGTCGCGCGTGCGCAGTTCCAGGCTGAACTCCTCTTCCTGGGTCGCGCGATCGTTCGGGTCCGGAAAATTGGCCGCCTCGTCCTTCATGTGCAGTACCGTCCGGTCCACCTCGACCATCAGATCGTTCTTCCAGTTCTGCAGGATACGGGCGAAGTGATCGAGCTGCTCCTTGCTCATGTACTGTTCGCCGCGGCGCGGTATGTACGGCTTGACGTTGCGCGGTCCGGCCAGCAAGCTCGACGGCTGCGCTTCGAAATCGGCATCCTCGTCGCCCGCCGGGCGCGACGTCGCGAGCAGCGGACGCGTGTATAGAGCGGCGGCCGGCACGGCGTCGACCGCAGTGCGCGGGCCTACCGTCCTGGCCGGTTTGGGCTTCGAACTCACCGGCGCTTTCGGCCGGGATTTCGCGCCGGGCGACTTCGGCGTCGCGGATTTCGCGGCCGGCTTTTGCTTCGCTTTCACGGTCACCTTGGAGACGGCGGGCTTGGCGGTGGGTTTCGCCCGCGGATGCGTCGTTTTCTTGGGCGCGGCCGCCTTCGTTACGGCCTTCCTGGGGGCGGTCTTGGCCGGCTTCTTTGCCGCCTTGGTGCGTTTCTTCGAGGGCATCGGCGTCTACGCCTCCTGACGAAAGAGCGCGGGATTATACCGATGCGCCACGTCCTGTACAGGCCGGCCCAGCCGGGCCCTGCGGGCGCCGGTGCGCAGGAGCGCGGCCACGCGGGCTATGGCGGCAAGTTCACCGGTGCCGCCGCCAGCCAGCCGGGCCGGTGGTGTTCGGCCACCACGGTCGTGTGGATGCCGCCGCGCACGGCGAATTCCGCGGCCAGGCGCATGAACCGCGGCGCCGTCGCCGCGACGAGATCGTCCAAGATCCGGTTCGCGACGGCTTCGTGGAAGGCACCCTGATCGCGATACGACCAGATGTAGAGCTTCAGGGACTTCAGTTCCACGCAGCGCTGTTCGGGGACATATTCGAGCCGCAGCGTCGCGAAATCCGGCTGTCCGGTCTTCGGGCACAGGCAGGTGAACTCCGGGATCGTCATGCGGATCGTGTAATCGCGTTCCGGCGAGGGATTTTCGAAGGTCTCCAGGGTCCTGTTCGGGGCGGTCATGGATGCGTCGCGACGGTGCTCGGCCAGGGGTTTACGAACCTGGCATTTACTTTACACTACGCGCCACATCGACGACCACGCGCCCATCGCCCGAGGGCCGGCCGCTTTTTACGTTGAGGTCCTGCACGAGAAAATGCGTCTCACGAAACTCAAGATCGCCGGCTTCAAGTCGTTCGTCGACCCGACGACCGTCAGTTTCCCGAGCAGTTTGACCGGTGTCGTGGGACCGAATGGTTGCGGCAAGTCGAACATCATCGATGCCGTGCGCTGGGTCATGGGCGAGATCTCGGCGAAGCACCTGCGCGGGGAATCGATGGCCGACGTCATCTTCAACGGCTCTTCGGCCCGCAAGCCCCTCGGAGCGGCGTCGGTGGAACTGATCTTCGACAACTCCGAGGGGAAGATCTCGGGGCAGTACGCGAACTACAACGAGGTGTCTTTGCGGCGCACGGTCAGCCGCGATGGCACCTCCGACTACTTCATCAACGGCGTGAAGGTGCGCCGCAAAGACATCACGCAACTGTTCCTCGGAACCGGTGTCGGCTCGCGCAGCTATGCCATCATCGAGCAGGGAATGATCTCGCGCATCATCGAGGCGCGGCCCGACGATCTTCGGGCCTTCCTCGAGGAGGCCGCGGGGATCTCGCGCTACAAGGAAAGGCGGCGCGAGACCGAGAGCCGCATCGCGCACACCCGCGAGAATCTCGACCGGCTGAACGATCTGCGTGAAGAGGTCGACAAGCAAATCCGCCACCTGCAACGGCAGGCGGCGACCGCCAGGCGCTATCAGGTCCTGCGGGAAGAACAACGCAAGCTGCAGGCCGAATTGCTCGCCCTGCGCCTTCGCGGTCTCGACGCCGAAGGCGCAACCCGGGAAGCGACGGTCCGCCAGGCCGATGCGGCGATCCAGGCGGCGATCGCCGACCTGCGCGAGTCGGAGGCGCGGATCGAGCGGGTCCGCGCCGCGCAGGGCGCCCGCAGCGACGCGCTCGGCGCCATTCAGGGGCGCTATTACGAGGCCGGCTCGGAGGTCTCGAAGATCGAGCAGAACATTCAATACACGCGCGAGTTGCGGCAGCGCCAAAAGAACGATCTGGAACAGGTCGGCGCGCAGGCGCGCGAGCTCGCCGAATCCAACCAGCGCGACCGCGGCCGCATCGCCGCGCTGTCCGGCGAACTGCTGTTGATGGTGCCCGCGCTCGACGGCGCGCACACCGATGAGTCGGCGGCCGCGGCGGCACGCGAGAAGTCCGAGCAGGCCCTGGCGGGTTGGCAACTGGCGTGGAACTCCTACGCCGAATCGGTCGCGCTCTGGGAACGCGAGACCCAGGTCGAACGAGCCCGCATCGAACAGCTCGACGGCGAGCAGCGCCGGTTGTTGCTGCAAGGGCAACGGCAGGGCGAGGAGCACGCGCAGCTCGTCGGGGCGGCGCCGGCGGTGCCGCTGGCGATGCTCGAGGAAGAGGCGGCGCAGGCCGAGGCCGCGGGGCGAAGGTCGCAGGCCGAGCTGCAGGAACTGCTGGAGGAACTTGCGCAGGCCCGGGAACGCGAGCGCGCGCTCACCAAGCGGGTCGCGGACGCGCGCGCGCGCTGGCAGGACGCGGTCAGCACGCAGGTGTCCACCGAGGCGCTGCAGCAGGCCGCCCTCGGCAGGGCCTCGGGCATGGTCGCGCAGTGGTTGCAGGCACAGGCGCTCGATCAGCAGCCGCGGCTCGCGCAGCAGTTGCGCGTCGAGCGCGGTTGGGAACGAGCCGTCGAGACGGTGCTCGGCTCGTACCTCGAGGCGGTATCCGTCGCTGCGTTCGAAGACGTCGCCGGCAAGCTTGCAGACTTCGATGGCGGGCACCTGGTGCTCGTCGAGGGGCGCGAAGCGGCGGCGGCGCCGGCGGCAACCGAGTCGTTGCTCTCGAAGGTGCGGGGCGCGGCGGTGCTCGAGTCGCTGCTCGCGGCAGTCTTTCCGGCGGCGACGCTGCAGGAGGCCCTCGCGCGCCGATCCGGCCTCGCTCCCGGCGAGTCGCTGGTCACGCGTGACGGCATATGGCTCGGCCGCGATTGGCTGCGGGTCGCGCGCGACCACGATGTGCGCTCCGGGGTCATCGAACGCGAGGAGAGCCTGCGTGAGATTTGCGGCCAGGTCGAGCGGCTGGCGGAGGAACTCGCCGACCTCGAGCGGCAACAGAGCGGCGCGCGCGATCGCGTCAGTGAACAGGAGGATCAGCGCGAGCGCCTGCAGGGCGAGGTCAACCGCCTGCATCGGGAACACCTGGACCGCCGTTCGGCGCGCGATACGGCACGGTTGCGCGCCGAGGACGCGGCGCGCCGCCTGGAGCAGTTGGCGACCGGGCTGCAGGACGTGCGCCAGGAGCTCGAGCGCACCGACGTCGAGCTGCGCGCGGCGCGCGGCCGGATGCAGAGCGCGATCGACACGCTCGCGTCCCTGCGGCCCGCCCGCAGCGAACTCGAATCCCGGCGCGACCGGCTCCGCGAAGGCCTCGCCGCGACGCGTGCGGCGGCCGCCGCCGCGCAACAGACCGCGCGGGATCTCGCGCTTCAGGTCCAGTCGCGCCGTTCGACCCACGATTCGCTGGTCGCGGGCCTCGCGCGCGTCGATGACCAGCTCGCCGCCATCGAACGCCGGCGCGGGGACCTTGCGGCGCAACTTGCCGAGGGCGATGCGCCCCTGGTCGCGCTGCAGTCCGATCTGGACGGTGCACTGCAACGCAGGAGCGCTGTGGAGACCGAGTTGCACGCCGCACGCCTAGCGGCCGACGAGCTGGAGGCGCAGCTGCGGGACCTCGATCGGGATCGCGGCGCCAACGATGATCGCGTGGAGAACGCCCGTCGCGCGCTCGATGAGGCGCGGCTCGCCGCCGAGCAAGTGCGCGTGCGCCGTGAGAGCATTGCCGAACAGCTCGCCACGACGAGCTTCGAGGCGGCGGCCCTGCTCGCGCAGCTGCCGATGGAGGCAACCGCCGAAGCGTGGGACGCGACGCTCGCCGAGACGGTCGCGAAGATCGAACGTCTCGGCCAGGTGAACCTGGCGGCGATCGACGAATTCAAGGAACAGTCCGAGCGCAAGGAGTACCTGGACCGGCAGAACAAGGATTTGACGGATGCGCTGGAGACGCTGGAGTCGGCGATGCGCAAGATCGACCGTGAGACGCGCACCCGGTTCCAGGACACGTTCGACCGGGTGAACGCCGGCCTCAAGGAGAAATTCCCGCGCCTGTTCGGCGGCGGTCATGCCTATCTCGAATTGGCGGGCGAGGATGCTTCCGCGGCGGGCGTATCGGTCATGGCGCGCCCTCCCGGCAAGCGCAATAGCACGATCAGTCAGCTGTCGGGCGGCGAGAAGGCACTGACTGCCGTCGCGCTGGTGTTCGCGATCTTCGATTTGAATCCGGCGCCGTTCTGCCTGCTCGACGAGGTCGACGCGCCGCTCGACGAGAACAACGTCGGACGCTTCTGCGACATCGTCCGCGACATGTCCGCGGCGGTCCAGTTCATCTTCATCACGCACAACAAGACGACGATGGAGCTTGCATCGCAGCTGGTCGGCGTCACGATGAACGAGCCGGGTGTCTCGCGGCTCGTCAGCGTCGACGTCGACGAGGCGGTGCGCATGGCGGCGATGTAGGGAAGGAGTGGCGTGGCCGAACTGCGCTGGATATTGCTGGGACTCGGCCTGCTGCTGATCGGCGGCATCTGGTGGCGTGGCACGCGCGGCACCAGCCAGGCGAGCAAGGACGCGGATGCGCGTGACACCGCGCCGATTTTGCGCGCCACCGGCGGCGCGCCGCGAGCCGGCGCCGGCGACGTCGGCGCACATCGCGAACCGGTCCTCGGCGAGGATTTCGACGATTCCTCGCCGCGCCGCGAACGGGCCGTGCCGCCGTTCGAACCGCTGACGATCAAGACGACCGACTTCGACCGCCTGCCCATCCTCGACACGCCGTTCCTCGCCGAGACACGGACCCGGCCGGAGCCGCGCGGCGCGGGCGCCGCCGGTGAGTCGAACTCGGCGCCCGACCGCGATTTCGACACCGACACCGACGCCGACGCCGACGCCGCGCACGCCGACGCCGCGCCCGCCGATGCCGCGGATCCGCCCGCGCCCGCCGAGGCAAGCCCGTCTGCCGTCGCGCCTGCAGCCGATGCCGAGTCCCCACCGGCGGCGCCGGAACCGCAGAAGATCGTCACGCTGCGCATAATCGCGCTCGGCGACGCACTCTGGCCCGGCAAAAAGCTCGCCGAGGCGCTCGAGATGCAGGGACTCGCGTACGGCCGGTATCAGGTCTTCCACCGCAACCACGTCGATGGCCGCAGCATGTTTTGCGTCGCGAGCCTGCTCGAGCCCGGGATCTTTGATCTGCAGTCGATGCCGGCGCAGGAGTTTCGCGGCGTGATCGCGTTTGCGGTGCTGCCCGGTCCCTTGGAACCGGTACAGACCATCGAGGCGATGCTCGCCACCGCGCGGCGCCTCGCAGAGAGCCTAACCGGCATGGTCCAGGACGCCAAGGGATTGCCCCTGTCGCCGCAGCGCGCGGCGACACTGCGCGAGGAAGTGGCCCGTTTCCAAGCCACGCTGTCGTGAACGGACATCGGCGATGACGGTGCCCGGCGGCAAGTCCGCGACCGAAGCAGCCATGCGGCACGCCGCCGAATTGCGCCGCGCGATCGACCGATACAACCACCGCTACTACGCGCTCGACGATCCGGAGGTGCCGGATGCCGAATACGATCGAGTCATGCGCGAACTGCAGGAGTGGGAGGCACGTTTCCCGGATCTCGTGACGGCCGACTCGCCGACCCAGCGGGTGGGCAGCGCGCCGGTCGCGGCGTTCGCCGAGGTCCGGCATCGCGTGCCGATGCTGTCCCTCGACAACGCGTTCAGCGAGGAGGAAGTACGCAACTTCGACCGGCGCGTCCGCGAGCGCTTTGCGCGCTTGAAGACCCTGCGCTATTCGGCCGAACCCAAGCTCGACGGCCTGGCGGTCAATGCGACCTACCTGGACGGCGTTTATGTGCGTGCGGCGACCCGCGGCGACGGCGAAAAGGGCGAGGACATCACCGCGAACCTGAAGACGATCCGCTCGCTGCCGCTCAAATTGCGCACCGCGAGGCCACCGCACGTGCTGGAGGTTCGCGGCGAGGTGTTCATGCCGGTCGCCGGATTCCGCCGGCTCAACGAGCAAGCGGCTGCGCGCGGCGAGAAAACCTTCGTCAACCCGCGCAACGCGGCCGCCGGCAGCCTGCGCCAGCTCGATCCGGCGGTCAGTGCCTCGCGTCCGCTCGACCTGTTCGTCTACGGCATCGGCTACCTGGAAGGCGGCGATCTGCCGGCGCACCAAGGAGCGCTCCTCGCGAAGTTGCGGCGGCTGGGCTTTCGGATTTGCCCGGACGGGCGAACCGTCGATTCGATCGACGGTTGCCTGGAAGTCTTCCGCGAAATCGGCGCGGCGCGCGGCAATCTGCCGTACCAGATCGACGGCGTCGTCTACAAGGTCGACGACATCGGCCGGCAAAGCGAGCTGGGCTTCGTCGCGCGTGCGCCGCGCTGGGCGATCGCGCACAAGTTTGCGGCCGAAGAGGCCATGACGACCGTGCAGGCAATCGAATTCCAGGTTGGCCGCACCGGCGTCCTGACGCCCGTGGCGCGGCTCGCTGCGGTGCATGTCGGTGGAGTCACCGTCAGCAATGCGACCCTGCACAACATCGATGAACTACACCGCAAGGACGTGCGTGTCGGCGATACCGTGCTCGTCCGTCGCGCCGGCGACGTGATTCCGGAAGTCGCCGCGGTGATGACCGATCGGCGGCCGGCGGGGGCGGCGGTCGTGCAGCTGCCGACGTTCTGCCCGGTGTGCGGATCCCCGATCGAGCGCGGAACCGACCAAATCGTCGCCCGATGCAGCGGCGGGCACAATTGTCCGGCGCAACGCCGGGAGGGAATCAAGCATTTCGCGTCGCGCCGCGCGCTGGACATCGCAGGACTCGGCGACAAACTGGTCGATCGGCTGGTCGAGGCGGGTCTCGTGCGCACGCCCGCGGATCTGTTCGATCTCGAGTTCGGCACGCTCGCGCAACTCGACCGCATGGGGGAGAAGTCGGCGCGCAAGATCGTGGCGGCGATCGCGGCAGCGAAACGCACGACGCTGCCGCGCCTGCTCAATGCGCTCGGCATTCGCGACGTCGGCGAAGCGACCGCGGCGGCGCTCGCGGCGCACTTCGGCGATCTGGATTCGCTGCGCCGCGCCGAGCTGTCACAGATACAGGCCGTGCCGGACGTCGGCCCGGTCGTCGCGACCAACGTCGCCGCCTATTTTCGCGATCCGGACAATGCGGCCATCGTCGATCGGCTGCTCGCGAGCGGCGTGCATTGGCCGAAGCCGGCGGCCGTGCAAACCCGCCGCGCAAGTCTCGCCGGCAAGACCTTCGTGCTCACGGGCACGCTGCAGGCCTATACGCGCGAGGCGGCGGCCGCCGCGATCGCGGCGCGGGGCGGCAGGGTGTCGGGCGCGGTGTCGAAGCAGACCGACTATCTGCTTGCCGGCCGCGATCCGGGCTCGAAACTGCGAAAGGCCCGGGCGCTCGGCGTGCCCATCATCGACGAACCGGGCTTCGCCCTGCTGCTGGCGCAGTGAAGCGCGTGCGGGGCGGAGCGGGAACCGGCTCGTGCCGGCCCCAGCCACGCGCCGCTGCCGCGATTCACAGATTCTTCTGGATCGTCGCGGTCTTCTTCAACTGATCGACGTACGCCCGCAGCTTCTTTTGCAGGACCAGGTTGGCGACCTGTCCTTTGACCTGATCGAACGGCGGCGGTGTCACCGGCCTCGTGCCGAGCAGCTGAATGATGTGCCAGCCGAACTGCGTCTGCACCGGTTGCTGGGTGAATTGCCCGGGTTTGAGCGATTGCAGGGCGGCGGCGAACGGCTTGACCATTCGCGATGCCTGGAACCAACCGAGGTCGCCGCCGTTGGTCTTGGAACTGTCGATCGAGTTCGCCTTCGCGAGCTCGGCGAAGTTCGCGCCGGCCTGCAGCCGCTTGATCAGCGCGAGGGCGAGATCCTTGTTGGCGACGAGGATGTGCCGCGCGTGGTATTCGGTCTTGTCCATCTTGCCGACGGCGCTGGCGTATTCGGCCTGCATTTCCTGATCCGTCGGTTCCTTGTCCTTCAGGTACTTCTGCGATTCGGCGTTGGCGAGCAGGTGAATGCGGGCGATGTCGATCTGCGCGGCGGTATCCGGGTCCTTCTGCAGGCCGTCCTTGACCGCCTGCTGCGCCATCAGCTGCATGCTGATCAACTCGTCGAGTACCTGGCTGCGTTGATCCGCGGTCAACTGCGACGGATCCTTGCCGCCGGTCAGCGATTTGACGTAGAAGTCGTAGGCGTCGCGCGAGATGGGCGTGCCGTCGACGGTCGCGACCGCGCCCGGGGCGGCGTTGGCCGCGGCCGGCGCCGCCGTTTGCGGCTTCTTGGCACAGGCCGCAAGCGATGACAGCGCAAGTGCGAGTACCGCGGCGGCACACAGGCGCGCTCGCGCCGACGGGAATATTTGCTGCATGTGAATCCTCGGATCTTGGAAGGAAAAAACCTTGCGCCCGGGCGCCCGTGCGCCCATGCCTCGGGCGGCCGGACTGCGGGCAGGGTGCGGGCAGAGTGTAGCCTGAGCGCGGTCTTGGCGCCAAAACTATCGTCGCGGGCGGTGCCGGGGAGCGCCGGTCAGACGGGCACGCGGGCGTCGATCGTGAGCGCGTGGATGTCGGTGCGCAGCATATCGCCGAGCGCCGCGTAGATCCGTCGATGCCGCGCGAGCGGCGGCAGGCCGCAGAATGCGTCGGCGACGATGCAGATGCGGAAATGTCCCAGGCCGCCGGCCGCGCCGGCATGGCCGGCGTGCAGATGGCTCTCGTCGGTGATCGTCAGCGCGCACGGCGCGAACGCCGCCTCCAGGCATTCACGCAGTCGTCGTTCGCGAGCGGCCGGGAGCATGCGTTTCAGCTCCGGTCCGCGGCGGGTTTGCCGCGCGAGCCGAGCCAAAGGACCTGGGGGATCATGAAGGCGAGCGTCGCGATCGACAGCCCGAAGACCTTGAAATCGACCCAGACCGCGTCCGAGAAGTTGCGTGCAACGTACAGATTCGCCGCGGCCAGCAGCGCGAACCAGGCGGCCCACAGCGCGTTGACGATCAGCCAAGTGCGCGGCGCGACGCCGAGATCCTCGGCGAACGCGCCTTCGAGCAGGCGGCGTGCGAGCGGTTGCCGGCCGATGCGCGCGCTGCCGAGAAAGGCGCCGGCGGCCAGGGCGAGCAGCACGGTCGGTTTCCATTGGATGAAGCGCTCGTCGTGCAGCAGCAGAGTGGCCGCCCCGAGCAATAGCGCAACCGCCGCGGTGACCGCGTGCATCGGCTTGTACCGGCCGGTGCGCAGGCGGTGCGCGAGCAACAGCGCGACGCAAGCGATCATCAGGGCACCGGTGGCCCAATAGATGCCACGCGCCTTGAAGACGGCGAAAAAAATCAGCAACGGCAGCCATTCGAACAACGGATTCATCGACGTATTATAGCCGACGACCATGAGCCTCTATCTGCAACTGCATCCGGTGTCCCCGCAGCGGCGCTTCGTACGTCAGGCGGTGGAGATCCTGCGCGGCGGCGGCGTGATCGTCTATCCGACCGATTCCTGCTACGCGCTCGGCTGTCACATCGGCGACAAGGCGGCGCTGCTGCGCATCGGCGAAATTCGCCAGGTGGATCGGCATCACCATTTCACGCTCGTGTGCCGCGATCTCGCGGAGGTCGCCAAGTACGCGATTGTCGCGAACTGGCAGTATCGCTTGTTGCGTGCGTCGACGCCTGGTCCGTACACCTTCATTCTACAGGCATCGAAGGAGACCCCGCGGCGGTTGAAACACGAGCGGCGCGGTACGATCGGCCTGAGGGTTCCGGATCATCCGGTGACCGGACTGTTGCTCGGCGAATTCGGCGAACCGATCATGAGCTCCACGCTTCTGTTGCCCGGCGAGGATCTGCCGCGCACCGACGCCGCGGAAATCCACGAGGCGCTCGGCAATCGCGTCGATCTGGTGCTGGACGGCGGCAATTGCGGACTGGTGCCGACCTCCGTGATCGACATCTCGGGCGAGGGGCCGGTGGTCATGCGTGTGGGGCGCGGTGATGTGCGCCCATTTGTCGGCCCCGCAACCGTATAATGCGCGCTCGAATTGGGCGCCAGTCATGATTCAAGTTATAGAAAATGAGTGTAAGCGTTGAATTTTACAGTATTTATTACCAAGATTTCGATCTGGGCAATTCCCGTGCTGTTCGCGATCACCCTGCACGAGGTGGCACACGGCTGGACGGCGCGCTACTTTGGTGATCGCACCGCCGACTTGCTCGGTCGCCTGAGCCTGAACCCGCTGCGGCACATCGATCCGGTGGGCACCGTGCTCGTGCCGGGAATCCTGCTCGCATTCGGCGGCCCATTGTTCGGTTGGGCGAAGCCCGTCCCGGTGTCCATCCGCGGCCTGCGCAACCCGCGCCGTTCGATGATCTGGGTGGCGCTCGCGGGGCCGGCGGCCAATCTGGTGATGGCGGCAGGCTGGTGCACCGTGCTCGGCCTCGTCGCCCGCTTGAACGGGTCGCTGACCGTCGTCGGCTGGGTCGCCTTGATGGCGCAGGCCGGGATCGTCATCAACGTCGTGCTGGCCCTGTTCAACCTATTGCCGATCCCGCCGCTCGATGGCGGACGCGTGCTCGCCGGGTTGCTTCCGCCGCGCCTGTCGACGGGACTCGCGCGGGTCGAGCCGTTCGGCTTCCTGATCGTGCTCGGGCTCACCGGATTCGGTCTGTTTGGCTGGCTGTTCGATCCGGCCTACCGGCTCGTCGGCCAGGTCATCGGCCTGCTGATCGGCAACTCGGCATGAGCTCGACGGCGCAGAATCGGCGCGTACTCTCGGGGATGCGTCCGACCGGCCCCTTGCATCTCGGCAATTACCACGGCGCACTGAAGAACTGGATCGAGCTGCAGTATCAATACGAGTGCTACTTCTTCATCGCGGACTGGCATGCCCTGACGACCGGCTACGAGGATACCTCGCGGCTGAACGAGTACGTCTGGACGATGGCGATCGACTGGCTCGCCGCGGGCCTGAATCCCGGAGTCGCGACGCTGTTCGTCCAGTCGAAGGTTCCCGAGCACGCGGAGCTGAATTTGCTGCTGTCGATGATCACGCCGCTCGGTTGGCTCGAACGCGTGCCTTCGTACAAGGACCAGCAATCGCAACTGCAGGATCGCGACCTCGGCACTTTTGGATTCCTCGGCTATCCGCTGCTCCAGTCCGCCGACATCCTGCTGTATCGCGCCCAGTACGTGCCGGTCGGCGAGGACCAGGTTGCGCACGTCGAGATCACGCGGGAGATCGCCCGCCGCTTCAACCATATTTATGGCCGTGAGGCGCAGTTCGAGACCAAGGTCGACAAGGCCATCAAGAGCCTCGGCTCGCGCAACGCGGCGCTGTACCGCAGCCTGCGCAACGAGTTCCAGGAGAAGGGCGACGCCGAGGCGCTCGCGAAGGCGCGCGCGCTCGTCGAATCCAACGCCCGCCTCACGGTCGCCGACCGCGACCGCCTGCGCGGATTTCTCGAGGGATCCGGCATCGCGATATTGCCCGAGCCGGAGGTGTTGTTGACCTCGACGCCAAAGGTGCCGGGGCTCGATGGGCGCAAGATGTCCAAATCCTACGGCAACACGATCGGGCTGCGCGAGGACAGCGACTCGATCGTCCGCAAGCTGAAGATGATGCAGACCGACCCGGCGCGCGTGCGCCGCACCGATCCCGGCGACCCGGCAAAGTGTCCGGTCTGGGACCTGCACCAGGTGTATTCCACCGTCGAGACTCGCGAGTGGGTGCAACGCGGCTGCCGCAGCGCCGCGATCGGCTGTCTCGATTGCAAGCAGCCGCTGATCGACAAGGTGGTCGAGGAGACCTCGGCGATCGCGGCGCGGGCACAGGAATTCACGGACAATCCGGACGTGGTCCGCGGCATCATCGCCCAGGGCTGCGAGCGCGCGCGCGACGTGGCGCGTGACACCCTGGACATCGTTCGCCAGGCCATGTCGATGGCTTACCGATGAACCCAGGCGGCCCGGGCGCGCGTGATGCCGAGCCGGCTGCCGCGAGCGCCGTCCCGGAACAGGGCGAGATGCCGTTCGCGGTCGTCGAAGGGCAGCCGATCACGGTGCTGCCGCGCGATCTGTACATTCCGCCGCAGGCGCTCGAGATATTCCTCGAGGCCTTCGAAGGCCCGCTGGACATGCTGCTGTACCTGATCAGGCGGCAGAATCTCGACGTTCTCGACATACCGATCGCCGAGATCACGCGCCAATACATGCGCTACATCGAGCTGATGCAGGTTCTGCAGCTCGAACTCGCCGGCGAGTATCTGCTGATGGCGGCGACGCTCGCCGAAGTGAAGTCGCGGATGTTGCTGCCCCGGCCGCAATCCGCCGAGGCTCCCGAGGATGCCGATCCCCGCGCCGAACTCGTGCGACGGCTGCAAGAGTACGAGCGGTTCAAGCGCGCTGCCGAAGGGCTCGACCGGATCCCGCGGCTGGAGAGGGACGTCTGGGTCGCGGCGGCAGAGATCGGCGAGCGCAAGGTCGTGCGCATGCCGCCGCAGGTCACCGTACAGGAGATGTTGCTCGCGTTCCAAGACGTGCTGGCGCGCAGCGACATGTTCGCCCATCACCACGTGCAGCGAGAGGCGCTCTCCGTGCGCCAGCGCATGACCGACATCCTCTCGGCCCTCGATGTCCGCGAGTTCGTCGATTTCAGCCGCTTGTTCCGCCCGGAAGAGGGGCGCCGCGGCGTCACCGTCACGTTCGTCGCATTGCTCGAACTGCTGCGCGAGGGCCTGATTGAGATCCAGCAGGCCGAGGCGTACGCGCCCCTGCACGTGCGCCGCGGCAGTAGCGCGCGGTCCATGACGCTGCTCGCCGACGAGACGGCGGCCAACGATGAATTCGTGAGATCCCAGAATGAGTGAAGCCTACGTCAAGAATGTCGTCGAAGCGGCGATGCTCGCGGCCGGCCGGCCGTTGTCGGTCGATGAGATGGCCGCGATCTTCGACGGCCGGGACGGCGTCGACGCGGCGGCCGTGCAGGCGGCGCTCGCCGCCTTGCGCGACGATTATGCGGGCCGCGGCATCGATCTGTGCGAAGTCGCGAGCGGGTTTCGCGTGCAGATCAAGACGGCGCTCGCCGAACCCCTGGCCAAGTTGTGGGTCGAGCGGCCGGCGAAGTATTCGCGCGCCTTGCTCGAAACCCTCGCACTCGTCGCCTACCGCCAGCCGATCACCCGCGGCGAGATCGAACAGATCCGCGGCGTAGCGGTCAATCCCAACATCGTCAAGACGCTGCTCGAGCGGAATTGGATTCGCGTCGTCGGCCACCGCGACGTGCCGGGCAGGCCGGAACTGCTCGGCACGACGCGTGACTTCCTCGACTACTTCGGCCTGAAGAGGCTCGATGAGCTGCCGACACTCGCGCAACTGAAGGAATTGGAGGACCTGCGCCTGCAACTGCGGCTGCCGGGCGCCGATCCCGTGCTGGTCGAGGGCGCGGGCGAAGAGGCGTCCCGTTAGATGCGCGCGCGCGCGCGCGGGCGCGGCGAAGCGCCGTCCGCCGACCGCGTGCACAAGGTGCTGGCGGCCGCCGGCCTCGGGTCGCGCCGGGAGATCGAGCGCTGGATCCGCGAGGGACGGCTGCGCCTAAACGGCTCCGTGCCGACGCTCGGTGCGAAGCTCGCGCGTGGCGATCGCGTCACGCTCGACGGGCGCGCGGTGCATTGGCGGCCCGATGCGGGCGGCGAGTCGCACGTGCTCCTGTATCACCGATCGCCGGGCGATGCGCTTGACCTGAAGGCGGCGAGCTCGCGCGCGGCCGAGCACCTGCGCCTGCCGGGTTCGACGGGTCGGTGGCTCGCGGTCCAGCCGATGCCGCCGGTGGACGGCGGGCTCGAGATCCTGAGCGACGACGGCACCTGGGTGCAGCGGATCTCGCGCGGCGCGCACGCGCTGGAGGTCGATTACCTGCTGCGCGTGCGGGGCCGGCTGAACGACGCGCTGCTCGCCGAGTTCCTCGCGGCGACCGAAAACGACGGGGAGGCGATCGCGATCCTCGGTGCCACGGCGCAGTACGGCGAGGGGTCGAACCACTGGCTCAGCGTCACCGCACGCGCGACGCGTTCGGCGCCGGTGCGGCACTGGTGGGCGGCGAGGGGGGTGATCGTCAGCCGTCTGATGCGGGTGCGGTTTGGGCCGATTCGCCTGATGCGCGAGTTGCCGCGTGGCCGCTCGCGCGCGATGACCTCCACGGAGCGCGAGGCGCTGCTCGGCGAGATCGCGGCGGCGGGCGCGCCGGCGCAGCGGCCGGCGGCCGAATGACGGCCGCGCCGCCCCGCGGTCGCGCGCGCTACTGCGCGTCGAAATAACGGCCTGTGATCTCGCGGCTGTCGCCGCTCAACAGGTACAGGAAGGGGCCCGTCACGCTGTCGGGAGCCGGGAGGGTGTTCGGATCCTCGGCAGGATAGGCCGCAAAGCGCATCGGTGTGCGCATCTTGCCCGGATTGACGCTGTTCACCCGCACCCGGGAGATCGCGGCTAGTTCCTCGGCGAGCATCGCGCGCGCCGTTTCCAGGCCGCTTTTCGCCACCGCGTACGCCCCCCAGAACGGGCGCGGCTGCTTGACCACGCCGCTGCTCGCGAAGATCACCGATGCATCGGCGGACTTGCGCAGCGCGGGCAGGAGCACCTGCGTCAGGATGAACGGCGCGGTCAGGTTGACGTGCAGCACCCGGCACCAGGTCGGCACGTCGTACATCTCCAGGGGGCTGCGCTCGCCGAGTATCGCCGCCGCGTGCACCAGTCCGTCGAGCCTGCCGAATTCGCGTTCGACAGTCGTCGCGAGCGCGTCGTAGTCGACGGCGGTCGCAGTGACGAGATCGATGGCGGCGAGCGCCGGCCTCGGTCCGCCGAGCGATTCGATGCGATCGTAGATGGCATCGAGCTTCGGGCCGTTGCGGCCGGACAGGATCACGTTCGCGCCGGCGCGAGCGCATTGCAGGGCGAGTGCGCCGCCGAGGCCGCCGCTCGCGCCGGTGATCATGATCACGCGGCCGGCGAGCAGTTCGGGGTGCGCCGTGTATTGCCTGGGATTCATCGTGACCGAGGCGGGCATCTCGCTCATGGCCGGGGGAGCGCCGAGAGCCAATCGACCAGATCCGCGGGGGAATCGATGTCGCCGTCGCCGCCCCAGGCGTCCACATCGTCGTCGGCGTCGAAGTAGCCGTACTTCGCGACGACCGCGGGCATGCCGGCGGCGTGCGCAGCCTGCACGTCGCGTGCGGCGTCGCCGACGTAAATGCACGCCGCCGGCGGCACGCCGGCGAGCTTGGCCGCATGCAGCAGCGGCAGCGGATGCGGTTTGCGCTCGGCGACCGTATCGCCGCTCACGACGCAGGCGAAGCGCTCGCGCAGGCCCAGCCGTTCGACCAGGGGGTCCGTGAGCCAGGCGGCCTTGTTGGTCACGATGCCCGCCACGAGACCGCGCGCGTCGATCGTGTCGAGCGCTCGCTCCATGCCCGGGAACAGACGGGTGTCGATGCACAGATCGGCACTGTAGATCTCGAGAAAGCGCCGCTGCAGCGCGCGATACTCCGCCTCGTCGACCGCCGCGAATCCGACCCGCAGCACACCCGCCGCTCCGTGGCTCACGCGCGGCCGAACCACGGCGAACGGCAGCTCGGCGCGGCCCTTTTCGCGCAACAGCGCATTGAGCGCGCGGTGCATGTCCGGCGCGGTGTCGAGCAACGTGCCGTCCAGATCGAACAGCACCGCTTGTAGCGGCCGCTGCCGCAGGCGATCAGGTATCGGCACAGTGGAAGTGCGCGAGGTAATTGACCGTCGTGCGCGCGCAGAGCCTGAACGAGCGTGTCAGCGGATCGTAGCCGATACCGGCGAGGTCGCGTAGCTCGAGGCCGGCGGCACGGCCCCAGCGCGCGAGCTCCGACGGACGGATGAATTTCAGGTACTCGTGCGTGCCGCGCGGCAGCACCCGAGCCAGGTACTCGGCGCCGACGATCGCGATCAGGAACGAGCGCCAGTTGCGGTCCAAGGTCGACACGACCACGTCGCCGCCGGGACGCACCAGGGACGCGAGGGCGCCGATGCAGGCGGCCGGATCCGGTACGTGCTCGAGCATCTCCATGCAGGTCACCAGGTCGAAGGATGCGGGACGCTCCGTCGCGAGCTGCTCGGCCGCGATCAGGCGATAGGCGACCTTGGTACCGGTTTCGGCGGCATGCCGCACAGCGACCTCCAGCACCGCCGGCGCCAGATCGATGCCGAGGACGTCGGCGCCGGCGCGCGCCATCGCTTCCGAGAGGATGCCACCGCCGCAGCCGACGTCGACGACGGCGCGGCCGCTGAGGCCGGCCAAGCGCTGCAGGTAGCCCAGGCGCAAGGGGTTCAGCTGGTGCAGCGGCTTCGAGGATCCGTCCGGGTCCCACCAGTCGGATGCGAGCGCCGCGAATTTGCGCAGTTCCGCGGGATCTGCGTTGTCGGTCGAGCCTGGCATAGCCTTCATCCTCCGACGCCCAAAAATTCCGTCCGGCGCCGCGCGCGCGCCGCTGCGCCGGGCCAGTCGAGCCGGGAGTCGGTGAGTTAGCGGCCGACCCGCGATCCATACGTCGCTGACGATGTCACGTCCACCGCAGGAAGCCAACTGCTCGATCAGTCCCGCGTAGTTTGGCGTCGCCGGCCGCGCGCATCCATCGGCAGGATCCGGCGGGCGGCCAGGCGTAGGTCGGCGGGCTCGGCGAGCGTAAGAAAGACAGCGCTTTGTGCTAAACTGGCCGGATGCCAGAGAAGCGTCTCGACTCGCCAAAACCCGTCGCACCCTAAGGCTTACCAGGATCACCGGACTCGCGCAAATGGCCGAGATCGCACGCGAAATATTGCCCGTCAATCTCGAAGACGAGATGCGCAAATCCTACCTGGATTATGCGATGAGCGTGATAGTCGGGCGCGCCCTGCCGGACGTGCGCGACGGCCTGAAGCCGGTGCATCGACGCGTGCTGCACGCGATGCGCGAGCTCGGCAATGACTGGAACAAGGCCTACAAGAAATCGGCCCGCGTGGTCGGCGACGTGATCGGCAAATACCATCCGCACGGCGATGTCTCGGTCTACGATGCGATCGTGCGCATGGCGCAGCCGTTTTCGCTGCGCTATCTGCTGGTCGACGGCCAGGGCAATTTCGGCTCGGTCGACGGCGACCCGCCGGCGGCGATGCGCTACACCGAAGTGCGCATGTCGAAGCTCGCGCACGAACTGCTCGCCGACATCGACAAGGAGACGGTCGATTTCGTTCCGAACTACGACGAGTCCGAGAGCGAGCCATCCGTCCTGCCGACGCGGATACCGAACCTGCTGGTCAACGGCTCCTCGGGCATCGCGGTCGGAATGGCGACCAACATTCCGCCGCACAACCTCGGCGAGATCGTCAATGCGTGCATCGCGCTCACCGAAAATCCCGAGATCACGCTCGCGCAGTTGATGCAGATCGTTCCGGGGCCCGATTTTCCGACGGCGGGATTGATCAACGGCGCCCAGGAGATCGTCGCCGCCTACAAGACCGGCCGCGGCCGCCTGCACGTGCGTGCGCGCACGCACTTCGAGGACGTCGGCAAGGGCGATCGCCAGGCGATCGTGATCACCGAACTGCCCTACCAGGTGAACAAGGCGCGGCTCATCGAGCGCATCGCCGATCTCGTTCGCGAGAAGCATATCGAGGGGATTGCGGCCGACGGTTTGCGCGATGAGTCCGACAAGGACGGAATGCGGGTCGTCATCGAGTTGAAGCGCGGCGAGCTGCCGGAGATCCTGCTGAACAATCTGTACGCGCAGACGCCGATGGAGACCGTGTTCGGCATCAACATGGTCGCCTTGGTCGAGGGCCAGCCGCGGCTGCTCTCGTTGAAGGCGATGCTGGACGCGTTCCTGCGCCACCGGCGCGAGGTCGTCACGCGCCGGACCGTGTTCGAGCTGCGCAAGGCTCGGGAGCGCGGCCACATCCTCGAGGGTCTCGCGATTGCGCTCGCCAACATCGACGAGATCATCGCGACGATCAAGGCCTCGCCGTCGCCGGCGGAGGCGAAAGTCGCGTTGATCACGCGGGGCTGGGCGCCGGGTTCCGTGCCGCAGATGCTGGCGCGCGCAGGGGCGATCAGCACGCGGCCGCCTGGTGAAGCGGCCGGCCTCGGCCTGGCCGCGGGGGCGTACCGTCTCACCGAGACGCAGGCGCAGGCGATCCTCGAGATGCGCCTGAACCGCCTGACGGGCCTGGAACAGGACAAGATCGTCACCGAGTACCAGGAACTGCTGCGGGTGATCGCTGACCTCGGCGACATCCTCGCGCGGCCCGAGCGGCTGCTGGCGGTGATCCGTCAGGAACTCGAATTCATTCGCGACAATTTCGCCGATCAGCGCCGCACGGAGATCGTGAGCGCGCACGAGGACCTGACGATCGAGGACCTGATCTCCCCGGAGGACGTGGTCGTCACGCTGTCGCACGACGGCTATGCGAAGGCCCAGCCGATATCGGACTACCAGGCGCAGAGACGCGGCGGCCGGGGCAAGGCCGCGGCCGGCGTGAAGGACGAGGACTTCATCGACAATCTGTTCATCGCCAATACGCACGACACGCTGCTGTGCTTCTCCGACCGTGGCAAGGTGTACTGGCTGAAGGTTTATCAGTTGCCGCAGGCGAGCCGCGGTTCGCGCGGCAAGCCGATCGTCAATCTTCTGCCTCTGCAGGACGGAGAGCGGATCAGCGCGACTCTGCCGATCAACGAATACGCGCAGGGCAAGTTCGTCTTCATGGCGACGGGTCTCGGTACGGTCAAGAAGACGCCGCTCGCGTTGTTCTCCAGGCCGCGAGCGAGCGGCATCATCGCCGTCGCGCTCGAACCGGGAGATCAGCTGGTCGGCGCGGCGATCACCGATGGCAGCCGCGACATCCTGCTGTTCACGACCGGCGGCAAAGCGATTCGTTTCGCCGAGGAGGAGGTGCGGCCGATGGGGCGCGAGGCGGCGGGCGTGCGCGGCGTGCGCCTCGGCGGCGATCAGCGCGTCACCTCGCTGATCGTCGCCGAGGTCGGGCTGATCCTCACGGCTTCGCAGAACGGCTACGGCAAGCTGACGCCGCTCGAGGAGTTTCCGCGTCACGGTCGTGGCGGCCAGGGCGTGATCGCGCTGCAGGTCACGGTGCGCAACGGACGCATGATCGGCGCGTTGCGGGTCAATCGCGACGACGAGATCATGCTGATGAGCCAGGGCGGCACCCTGGTAAGGACGCCGGTTGCCGACATCAGCGTCGTCGGCCGCAACACCCAGGGTGTGCGCCTGATACGGCTCGAGGAAGGCGATCAACTGTCGGGCCTGGAGCGCATCGAGGGACTCGCCGGGGACGAGGATGGCGCGGGCGGGGACCCGGGTTTCGCGCCGGACTCACCAGCGGCGGGTCCGTAGCGGCGGCGGCGCGCGATGCGGGCATTCAACTTCTCGCCAGGTCCGGCGGCGCTGCCGACCGAGGTGCTGGAGCGGGTGCGCGACGAGCTGCTCGAATGGAGCGGCGACGGCATGTCGGTGATGGAGATCAGCCATCGCGGCAAGGCGTTCATGCACCTCGCGGCCGAGGCGGAGGCGGATCTGCGCGAGTTGCTCGCGGTGCCGGCAGGCTACCAGGTGCTGTTCATGCAGGGCGGCGCAAGCGCGCAGTTCGCCCTCGCGCCCATGAACCTCGCCGCGCCCGGCGCGACGGTCGATTACATCAATACCGGTCATTGGTCCATGCAGGCCATCGCGGAGGCGAGGCGCTATTGCGAGGTGCACGTCGCGGCCGACACCGGCCCCGCGTACAACTCGGTGCCCGCCCAATCGCAGCTGGCTTTCAGCGGCCGCGCCGAGTTCGTGCACTACACGCCGAACGAGACGATCAGCGGCGTCGAATTCCCGTATGTGCCGGATGTGGGCGGCGTGCCGCTGGTCGCGGACATGTCTTCGAACATCCTGTCGCGGCCGATCGACGTGGGGCGATTCGGCCTGATTTATGCCGGTGCGCAAAAGAACATCGGACCGGCCGGTCTGTGCGTGCTGCTGGTGCGCGAAGACCTGCTCGGCCGGGCGCGCGCCGGCACGCCGACGGTATTCGATTATGCGGCGGTCGCGGCCAGGGGATCGATGCTCAATACGCCGCCGACGTTCGCCTGGTACGTGGCCGCGCTCGTCTTCAAATGGCTGAAGGCGCGCGGTGGCCTCGCCGCGATGGCGGACTGCAACCGGGCGAAGGCCGCGCGCCTCTATGCCGCGATCGATGCGTCCGCGTTCTACCGCAACTCGATCGCACGGGATGCGCGCTCGTGGATGAACGTGACCTTCCAGCTCGCGCGTCCGGCGCTCGACGGCGAGTTCCTGCGCCTGGCCGACGCCGCGGGGCTCAAGAACCTGAAGGGTCACCGCTTGGCGGGCGGCATGCGCGCAAGCATCTACAACGCGATGCCGCCGGCGGGCGTCGCGGCCCTGATCGAATTCATGCGCGAATTCGAGCGCGTGCACGCATGAGGGCTCGATGAGCAAACAGGGCCGAAAACCGGCTGCCGGCCGGGCGCGGGCGGGCGTCAAACCGGCCGGGGTCGACCTCGAGGGGATCCGCGGCAACATCGATCGGATCGATGCGCGCATCCATGCTCTGCTGAACGAGCGCGCCCGCTTCGCGCAGCAGGTCGGCATCTCCAAGAACGCGGCGGGCAAGACCGTCGATTTCTACCGGCCGGAGCGCGAGGCGCAGGTTCTGCGCAGGGCGATCGACCGCAATCGCGGACCGTTGCGCGACGAGGAGATTGCGCGCCTGTTCCGCGAGATCATGTCTGCATGCCTCGCGCAGCAGGAGCCATTGAAGGTGGCGTTCCTGGGGCCGGAAGGCACGTTCAGCGAAGCGGCCGTGTACAAGCAGTTCGGCTCTTCGGTGCGCGCGCTGCCGCTGCCGGCGATCGACGAGGTGTTCCGCGAGGTTGAGCGCGGCGACGCCGATTTTGGCGTGGTGCCGGTCGAGAATTCGAGCGAAGGAACGGTGAACCACACTCTCGACCTGTTCCTGATCTCGCCGCTGAAGATCTGCGGCGAAGTGGAGCTGCGGATCCATCACAATCTCATGGGACGCATGCAGCGGATCGACGGCGTCAAGCGCGTTTGCGCGCATCCGCAGGCGCTCGCGCAGTGCCGGGGCTGGCTCGACGAGCATCTCCCGGAGACGGAGCGCATTGCCGTCGCGAGCAACGCCGAAGGGGCGCGGCGCGCGCGTGACGAGCGCGGCACCGCCGCGATCGCCGGCGGGTCGGCCGCCGAGATCTACGGCCTGAACCTGCTCGCCACGGAGATCGAAGATCGGCCCGACAACACGACACGCTTCCTGGTGGTCGGCCGCAAACTGTTCAACGCGAGCGGCGCCGACAAGACCAGCCTGTTGTTGTCGGCGACCGACAGCACCGGGGCCGGTGCGCTGTTTCGCCTGCTCGAACCGCTCGCCGAGCATCGCGTGAACATGACGCGAATCGAGTCGCGGCCCTCGCGCAGGCGCAAGTGGGACTACGTGTTCTTCATCGACATCGAGGGCCACATCAGCGAGCCGGCGGTGGCGACCGCGCTCGAGGCGCTCGCCTCGCGGGCCTCCCTGTTCAAGGTGCTGGGCTCCTATCCGCGGGCGGTGCTCTGATGCGCAGCTTCGAGGCGCGGCCGGCGCGCGGCATCGCCGGTGCCGTCACCGTGCCAGGCGACAAGTCGATCTCGCATCGCGCGCTGCTGCTCGCCGGCATCGCCGACGGGCGCAGCGAGGTGCAGGGGTTTCTGCCGAGCGAGGATTGTCTCGCGAGCATGCAAGCGATGCGGGCCCTCGGGGTGCCGATCGAGCGTCCGGAACCGACGCGGGTCCTCGTCGATGGCGTGGGCCTGCATGGTCTGCGTCGGGCGGACGGGGCGCTCGACCTGGGCAACGCCGGCACGGCGATCCGCCTGTTCACCGGACTTCTCTGCGCGCAGTCCTTCGACTCGACCCTGACCGGCGATGCATCGCTGATGAAGCGCCCGATGGAGCGCGTCGCGCAGCCGCTGCGGCAGATGGGCGCCGACGTTCGCACCAACGGCGGCACTCCGCCGGTCGAGATCTGCGGCGGACTGCGCCTGCGCGGCATCGAGTACCGCATGCCGGTCGCGAGCGCGCAGGTCAAATCCGCGATCTTGCTCGCCGGCCTGTACGCAGAGGAGCCGACCAGCGTGATCTCGCCGGCGCTGTCGCGCGATCACAGCGAACGGATGTTGCGCAGCTTCGGCGTACGCGTCGATGTCGAGGGGCTCAGCGTCAAACTGCATCCGCCCGCGCGCCTGGAAGCGCAGCACCTGCAGGTGCCCGGTGATTTCTCCTCGGCCGCATTCTTCATCGTCGCCGGCCTGCTCGGCGCCACCGAGCGCGGGCTGCTGGTCGCGAACGTCGGCTTGAATCCCTCGCGTACCGGCCTGCTCGACATCCTGCGGCGTATGGGTGCCGACATCGAGATCCTGCGTCCGCGCCAGAGCGGTTCGGAGCCGATCGCCGATCTGCGGGTGCGCCGTTCGCAGTTGCAGGGCGTCGAGGTGCCGCGGGCGCTGGTGCCGCTCGCGATCGATGAATTTCCGGTGCTGTTCGTGGCTGCGGCGTGCGCCCGCGGCGAGACGCTGGTCACCGGAGCGCAGGAGCTAAGGGTCAAGGAGAGCGACCGGCTCGCGGCGATGAGCGCGGGGTTCGCCGCGCTCGGCGTGCCGCACGAGGTTTTGCCGGACGGTCTGCGCATCCAGGGCGCCGGCGGGGATCCGTTCGGCGCCGGCGAGATCGACAGCTGCGGGGATCACCGGGTCGCGATGTCCTTCGCCGTCGCCAGTTTGCGTGCGCGCGGTCCGATCCGCATTCGCGACGTCGCCAACGTCGCGACTTCGTTCCCGGGCTTCGACGAGCTGGCGCGGACTGTGGGATTCGATGTTCGCGAGGCTTGAATGCCGCACTGCGGCGAGCGGCCTGTGAGTCGGGCGCCGGTGATTGCGATCGACGGACCCTCCGGCGCCGGCAAAGGCACCGTGAGCCGGTCCGTGGCGCAGGCGCTCGGTTGGTTCCTGCTCGACAGTGGCGCCCTGTACCGGCTGGTCGCGCTGCAGGCCCGCGAGGCCGGAATCGAACTCACGGACGAGGCAGGTCTCGGGGGCATCGCCGCCGAACTGGAACCGCGCTTCGGCGCGACGCGGTCCGGTGGCGACGTGGTTCGCCTGCGCGATCGCGACGTCACGCTCGCGATCCGGACGGAACAGGCCGGCAACGATGCCTCGAAGGTGGCTGCGCTCCCCTCGGTGCGCCGGGCCTTGCTCGAGCGGCAACGCCGTTTCGCGGTGCCGCCGGGCCTGGTCGCGGACGGGCGCGATATGGGCAGCGTCGTCTTTCCGGACGCCGAGCTCAAGATCTTCCTGTCTGCGAGCGCCGAGGAGCGCGCCGCGAGGCGCCATAAGCAGTTGAAAGAACAAGGGGTTACTGCTAACCTTGCCGCCCTTTCGCTAGAGATCGCGGAACGCGATCGGCGCGACCGAACGCGGGCCGTGTCGCCGTTGGTGGCGAGCCCGGACGCCGTATCGATCGACACGACCGGCGTGCCGGTTGAGACGGTCGTCGAGCGCATTCTGGGCATCGCGCGGGAGCGCATGAAGATGGTTTAGGGCGCGGAGATCCACGGACGGATCGCCGCATTTCAATCAACCCCAGCGGCACGCGGAGCGGTGCCGGGGATATAGGGCCGCGTCGGCCCGCATCAGAGATCACATGACAGAAAGTTTTGCGGAACTGTTTGAACAGAGCATCGCCAGCCAGCGCATCCGTCCGGGCACGATTCTCAACGGCCTGATCATCGAAGTCGGCCAGGATTTCGTGATCGTCAACGTCGGGCTCAAGTCCGAAGCCGTGATCCCCGCGGACCAATTCAAGAACGAGAAGGGCGAAATCGAGGTCGCAGTCGGCGAGACGGTCGAAGTCGCGCTGGACAGCGTCGAGGACGGTTCCGGCGAAACGCGCCTGTCGCGCGAGAAGGCCAAGCGCGCGCGCACCTGGACGCGGCTCGAGCAGTCGTTCGAGAAGCAGGAGATCGTCACCGGCGTGATCACCGGCCGCGTCAAGGGCGGATTCACGGTCGAGATCGACAACGTCCGCGCGTTCCTGCCCGGCTCCCTGGTCGATGTGCGTCCGGTCCGCGACCCGTCGTATCTCGAGAACAAGCCCCTCGAGTTCAAGGTGATCAAACTCGACCAGAAACGCAACAACGTCGTCGTCTCACGACGCGCGGTGGTCGAACAGGAGTACAGCGCAGAGCGTTCCGCGCTGCTCGACAATCTGCAGGAGGGCGCCGCGGTCAAGGGCGTCGTCAAGAATCTCACCGACTACGGTGCGTTCGTCGACCTGGGCGGTATCGACGGATTGCTGCACATCACCGATATGGCCTGGAAGCGCGTCAAGCATCCCTCCGAGGTCGTCAAGGTCGGCGAGGAGATCGACGTCCGCATCCTGAAGTTCGACCGCGAACGGCAGCGCGTCTCGCTCGGACTCAAGCAGCTCGGCGCCGATCCCTGGCAGAATATCGCGCGGCGCTATCCCGCCAATACTCGTCTGTTCGGCAAGGTCACGAACATCGCCGACTACGGCTGTTTCGTCGAGATCGAGGAGGGCGTCGAGGGCCTGGTGCACGTCTCCGAGATGGACTGGACGAACAAGAACGTGAATCCGGCGAAGGTCGTCCACGTCGGCCAGGAAGTCGAGGTGATGGTCCTCGACATCGACGAAGAGCGGCGGCGCATCAGCCTCGGCATCAAGCAGTGCAAGACGAACCCGTGGAAAGAGTTCGCCGAGAACTACAACCGCGGCGACAAGGTCAGCGGCCAGATCAAGTCGATCACCGACTTCGGGATCTTCATCGGGCTCGCGGGCGCAATCGACGGGCTCGTGCATCTGTCCGACATCTCCTGGGACATGCCGGGCGAAGAGGCGGTGCGCAGCTATCAGAAGGCCCAGCAGGTCGACGCGATGGTCTTGTCGATCGACCCGGAGCGCGAGCGCATCAGCCTCGGCATCAAGCAACTCGCGAAGGATCCGTTCTCGGCCTATATCGCCGAGCATCCGAAGGGCACCATCGTCAGGGGAGTCGTCCGTGAAGTCGACCCCAAGGGCGCGGTCGTCGATCTCGGCAATGGCGTCGACGGCCAGTTGCGCGCCTCCGAACTGTCGCGCGACCGCGTCGAGGATGCGCGGACGCTGCTCAAGGTCGGCGACGAGATCGAGGCGAGATTCACCGGTGTCGACCGCAAGGGGCGCAGCATCGCCCTGTCGATCAAGGCCAAGGACATCCACGAGGAACAGGAGGCGATGCAGAACTATCGCACCGAATCCTCCTCGGGAACGAGCCTCGGCGACTTGCTGAAAGAGCACATCTCGGGACAGGATTGATCCAGGGTTGGGCGCGACGCGAGGCGGCTGCGGCCGCCGCGCGCCGCCGCTCCAACCCCAAGCCGGTGGTCGCGTAGCCAGATCATGACGAAATCCGAACTGATAGAGATCATCTCGACGAAGCAGAGGCACTTGCCGGCGAAGGACGTCGAGCTCGCCGTCAAACAGTTGCTCGAGATCATGAGCGACGCCCTGGCGACGGGCGAGCGCATCGAGATTCGCGGATTCGGCAGTTTTTCCCTGCATTTTCGTCCGCCGCGTCAGGGACGCAATCCGAAGACCGGCGAGGCGGTGGCGCTCGCCGGCAAGCACGTGCCGCACTTCAAACCCGGCAAGGATCTGCGCGAACGCGTCAACGAAGGCGCGGGCCAGCCGATCCGCGACTAAAGGGCCGGAGCTCACCGAGAGCGGCGGCATGTTGCAACTCCCGCCGTTCGCCTGGATTCTCATCGTTGCCGCGCTCGTCGTCGGCATCCTCGCCGGCCACTTCGGCTGGGGACGCCGCTGGACCCGGCGTGTCGGCCGGTTTCATGCAGACTATCTCGCCGGACTCGACTATCTGATCAGCGAGCAGCCCGACCGGGCGCTCGACAGCTTCCTCAAGCTGATGGACGCGAACGCCGATACGCTGGAGACGCACTTTGCGCTCGGCAGCCTGTATCGGCGCCGGGGCGAGACGGAGCGGGCGATACGCGTGCATCGCAACCTTCTGTCGCGCGGACTTGCGCCGGAGCATCGCGAGCAGGCGCTGCTCGCCCTGGCTCAGGATTACCTGCGCGCCGGACTCCTCGACCGGGCGGAGGGGCTGTTTCAACAGGTCAGCGAGGGAACACGGTTGCGTGGCCGGGCGCTCGAGGCCTTGCGCCAGATCTACGAGCGCCAGCGCGATTGGCCGCAGGCGCTCGATGCGCACCGGCAGCTCGCCAATCTCGGCATGGCGCCGCCGCGGGCGATCGAGGCGCATTACCTGTGCGAACTCGCGACCTACCATCTCGAGCGCGGCGACGTCGAGGAGGCACGACGCCTGCTGCGCATCGCGCGCCGCGAGGCGGCGCCGTTCCCGCGCGCCGCGGTGCTGCGCGCGCAGATCGCCGAGCGCGAAGGGCAGGCGGATCTCGCGGTGCGGCTGCTGACCTGGGCACTGGAGCAGGCGCCGAAGCTGCTGTACGACGAACTCGCGCATCTGTTGCGTCTGGCGGGCGAGGACTCCCGCGAGCGGGTGCTCGCGGACCTGGTGCGGCGGGCGCAGACCCTGGACGGCGGGGAGCTGAAGGGGTTGGTCTACGCCGCGCTCGCGCTGTGGCCGACGGACGCCGCTTCGTTGCGCGCGCCCATCGAAGAGGTCGTGGCGCGCGAACCGACGCTGCTCGCGGTTTGGCAGGCTGCGCCGCACGCATCGTTCGACCAGATGGCGGCACAGGTCGGCGCGCTGCTCGCGCGGGCCGAGACCTACCGCTGCGGGGACTGCGGGTTTTCCGCGCGCCGATTCTATTGGCAGTGTCCGGGCTGCCACTCCTGGGACGGTTTTGAGACCTGCGTCGTCATCAAGCTGCGTTAGCGCTGCCGTGGACGCTGGGAAATCCGTTATCATTCGCCGATCAGCGCTGAGCAGCCAACATTCCCATGCGTGAAAAAGCCGTCAAGACCGTCGTATTTCCGGTTGCCGGACGCGGCACCCGGTTCCTTCCTGCGACCAAGGCCAGCCCGAAGGAGATGCTGCCGATCGTCGACAAACCGCTGATCCAGTATGCGGTCGACGAGGCGCTTGCCGCCGGCGCCGACACCCTGGTGTTCATCACCGGCAGTTCCAAGCGCGCAATCGAGGACCACTTCGACACCGACTCGGAACTCGAGGCCGTGCTCCAGGCGCAAGGCAAGCAGGACCTGCTCGATGCGCTGCGCGCGATTCTGCCGACTTGGGCGACCTGCGTGTACATCCGCCAGTCGTCCCCGCTCGGCCTGGGCCACGCCGTGCTGTGTGCCCGACCCGTGGTCGGCGACGCGCCGTTCATGGTGCACCTGGCGGACGATCTGATCGACGCCGAGGTGCCCTGCCTGAAGCAGATGGTGGAGGTGCATCGCACTCACGGCGGCAGTGTCCTCGGCGTGCAGACCGTGCCACCGCAGGACACCGACAAGTACGGCATCGTCTCGCTCGCGAGCGACGCCGCGGGTCGCGTCGGCAGGATGTCGCACATCGTCGAGAAGCCGCAACCGAGCGAGGCGCCGTCCAATCTCGCCGTCGTCGGGCGTTACCTGCTGTCGGGGTCGATATTCGAGGACCTCGCGCAGATCGGCGCGGGCGCCGGCGGCGAGATTCAGCTGACCGACGGCATCGCCCGGCTGATGCGCCGTGAGGCGGTGTACGCGTTCGAGTTCGAGGGTAAACGCTACGATTGCGGCAGCAAGCTCGGCTACCTGCAGGCCACGGTCGAGTACGGGCTGCGGCACACGAGTCTGGGCGCGGATTTCGCCGCATATCTGAAGGAATTCGTCGCGAAGCTGTAGCATGGCGCCCGCCGCGGGCGCTGCCCCTCAGAGCGCCCTGGCGCGCGCCTCCGGGCCGAACGCGGTCAGGGCGATCAGCGCAAGTGCGGCGCCGCCGATCGTCCAGGCGAGCACGTGCGCATAGTCGCCATGGTGCGATTCGGCGATGCCGGCCTGGATTGGCCCCATCATCGACATCGCCAGATTGCCGACCTGGTAGGCGAAGCCGGGCAGGATCGCCCGCACCGAAGGCGGCGACAGCTCGTTCAGATGGGCCGGGACCACACCCCAGGCGCCCTGGACCATGAATTGCATCAGGAAGCCACCGGCGGCGAGCGCCGCGGCCGTGTGTGAAAAGGCCCACAGCGGAATCAGCGGCAGTGCGAGCGTGGCGGCGAGGACGATCGAGCGTTTGCGGCCGATACGTTCGGACAGGGCGCCGAAGAACACCCCGCCGAGCAGCGCACCGCAATTCATCACGATCGCGATGATGCCGGTGGTCCGTGCCGAGAAGCCGTGCTGCATCTGCAGAAAGGTCGGGTATAGATCCTGCGAGCCGTGGGATAACGCGTTGAATGCGGCCATCAACGCGATGAGAAACAGCAGCAGCGGCAGGTGCTGCCGGACGACGCGCCAGCTATCGCCGACGCTTGCGGTCCCGCGCGCGTTGCCGGCGATCCAGCTGGGGGATTCTTCGACGCCGAGGCTTATGAACAATGCGAGCAGCGCGGGCGCGCCGCCGAGGATGAACATGCCGCGCCAACCGATGTGGACGAACAATAGCGCGAAGGCGACCGAGGCGAGCAGGTAGCCGATCGCGTAGCCTTCCTGCAGCAGCCCGGAGAACATCCCGCGGCCGCGCGCGGGCAGGGTCTCGAGTGCGAGCGCCGCGCCGACGCCCCATTCGCCGCCCATGGCAAAGCCGAACAGCGCGCGCAGCACGAGCAGTGTCGCGAGATTCGGCGCAAATGCGCTCGCGACCTCGATCGCCGAAAAGCTGATGACGTTGCCGATGAGGACGGGACGGCGGCCATAGCGCTCCGCGAGCCAGCCGAATGCGAGTGCGCCGAGCGGACGGAAGGCGAGCGTCAGGAAGATCCCGGCGGCGACCGATTTGACGTCGGTGTGGAACTCGTTGCCGATCGCCTGCAGCGAAAAGATGAAGATGAAGAAATCGAATGCGTCGAGGGACCAGCCCGACAGGGCCGCGAGGAACGCATTGCGCTGCGCGCGCGTCAGTGCTTTGAAGGCGTCGAACACGGAGTCGATGTCTGCATGTCGCCGGTGGGCGCCAGATTAACAGGTTCCTGCGGCGCGATCCTCAGCTCGAGCGGCCGCGCCACCGCTGTCCGCCGCCGCCGGAACGCCGCGCCGCGGACCGGCCATCGTCGCGCCGTTCGCCGCCGTGACGCTGGCCCCCGGATTTTCCGTGCCGGCCGCTCTGGGCCCGTTGTGCATTCGGTGCGTGGCGGGCCGCGCCGGGCGCATGCGCAGCCCCGCTGCCCGCCGGCCTCGGCGCCGACTCGACGATCGCAAACGCCGGAGTCGGTTGCACCGGCACGCTGCACTTCAGGACCCGCTCGATGTCGCGCAGCAGTCCGTTCTCATCCGCGCTGACCAGCGAAACGGCCTCGCCGGCCGAGCCGGCGCGGCCGGTCCGGCCGATGCGGTGGACGTAGTCCTCCGGCACGTTCGGCAATTCGTAATTGACGACCTGCGGCAGCTCCTTGATGTCGAGCCCGCGCGCCGCCACCTCGGTCGCGACGAGCGCGATGATCTGGCCACGCTTGAACATGTCGAGGGCCTTGGTCCGCGCGCCCTGGCTCTTGTTGCCGTGGATCGCGGCGGCCTGGATGCCCGCGTCCTCGAGCTGCTGCGTCAGGCGGTTCGCACCGTGTTTGGTGCGCGTGAAGACGAGCACCTGGCGCCACCCGCATTCGCGGATCAGGTGCACGAGCAGGTGGCGCTTCTGTTCCTTTGGCACGCGGTACGCGCGCTGCTCGACCAGTTCGATCGGTGCGTTGCGCGGCGCGACCTGGATCGACAGAGGATCGCGCAGCAAGCGTTCGGCGAGGCCGCGGATGTCGTCCGAATACGTCGCCGAGAACAGCAGGTTCTGGCGCCGGCCGGGCAACAGCTTGATGATGCGGCGGATGTCGGGGATGAAGCCCATGTCGAGCATGCGATCCGCTTCGTCGAGGATGAGAACCTCGATCTTCGACAGATCCACCGCGCGCTGCTGGGCGAGGTCGAGGAGCCGGCCCGGGGTCGCGACCAGGATGTCGCAGCCCGCACGCAGGGCCGTGATCTGCGGATTGATGTTCACGCCGCCGAAGACCTGGAAGGTGCGCAGGCGCAGATGCTTGCCGTAGTCCCGGGCGCTCTCGGCGACTTGGGCCGCGAGTTCGCGGGTCGGTGCGAGCACGAGCGCCCGCGGTGCGCGTTGCCCCGAGGCTGCCCCCTGCGCCGCGAGGCGCTGCAGCACCGGCAGCACGAATCCCGCGGTCTTGCCCGTGCCGGTTTGGGCGCCGGCGAGCACGTCGCGGCCGGCGAGCACGGCAGGGATCGCCTGCGCCTGGATCGGCGTCGGCACATCGTAGCCCTTGTCGGCAACGGCACGCAGCAGTTCGGGCATCAGCCCGAGATCGGTAAATAACATTGAGAATCCTTAGTCCGTCAGGGACATGTTCCTCGCACGACGGGCCGTCAAGGCTTGCGCAGCGGTCAGCAGCGAGGAGATTATTTGGTCGTTCGAAGTGCGTCGATGACGGACCACGAGCCGCGGACGGTACTGACCGACCACCGATCCTTGAGCGGCTGGCGCGCAGTCTACACACTTGCGCAGTGGGCGTCCACGCCCGCCATCGCTCGCCCGTACCGGGCGCGCCGCGGCCCTGGACGGGCCTCAGGCGCGAGAGGCCTTCTTCTCGCGGCGTCGCGCGTGCAGGATTTCCTCGGTGTAGCCATTACTCTGGCCACGCCCCTCGAACACCAGGTCGCAGGCGGCCTGAAACGCGATGCTGTGCTCCGGATCCCGGCTCATCGGTTCATAGGACGGGTCGCCCGCGTTCTGTCGGTCGACGACCTCGGCCATGCGTCGCAGCGCCTGCATGACCTCATCTCTCGAGCAGACGCGGTGGTGCAACCAGTTGGCGACGTGCTGGCTGGAGATGCGCAGCGTCGCGCGGTCCTCCATCAGGGCGACATCGTAGAAGTCCGGTACTTTCGAGCAGCCGATGCCGAGGTCGATCCAGCGCACGACATAACCGAGAATGCTCTGTGCGTTGTTGTTCAGCTCTTCCGCGATCTCGCCGGCGCTCCAGCACGGTTCATCGACGAGCGGCGGCGTCAAGATCTGGGCGAGCGAGGCGCGCGGTCGGTGCGCAAGCTCACGCTGCACCTGACCGACGTCGATCTCGTGGTAGTGCAGGGCGTGCAGGGTCGCAGCGGTCGGCGAAGGCACCCAGGCGGTGCTCGCGCCGGCCGCCGGATGTGCTCCCTTGCTCTTCAGCATCTGCGCCATGAGGTCCGGCATCGCCCACATGCCCTTGCCGATCTGGGCATGTCCGGGAAGGCCGCAGGCGAGGCCGATGTCGACGTTCTGGCGCTCGTAGGCATCGAGCCAGACTGCCTTCTTCAGAGCGGCCTTGCGCGCCACCGCGCCGGCCTCCATCGAGGTGTGGATCTCATCGCCGGTGCGGTCGAGAAAGCCGGTGTTGATGAATACGATCCGATCGCGCGCGGCGTGGATGCAGGCGGCGAGATTTACGGTGGTGCGCCGTTCCTCGTCCATGATGCCGATCTTCAGGGTATGGCGGGGCAGGGCCAGGAGATCCTCGATCCGCGCGAACAGCCGATCGGCGAAGGCCGCTTCCTCAGCGCCGTGCATCTTCGGCTTGACGATATAGATCGAGCCCGTGCGCGAGTTGCGCGAGCCACCGGTGCGGCGCAGGTCGTGCATGCCGATCAGTGCGGTGATGGCGCCGTCGATGAAGGTCTCCGGTACCGGGCCCCCGTCGAGCGTGACCGCATCGGTGTACATGTGGTGGCCGACGTTGCGGGCCAACATCAGACTGCGCCCAGGGATGGTGAACTCGGCACCGCCCGCCGAGCGATAACCTCGATCTGCGTGCAGACGCCGCGTGAAGCGCCCGGCGCCCTTGCCGACCTCGGCCTCGAGCGTGCCCTGCATCAGGCCGAGCCAGTTGCGATAGACGGGCAGTTTGTCGTCGGCGTCCACCGCCGCAACGGAGTCCTCGAAGTCCTGGATGGTCGTCAGCGCGGACTCGAGCACGACGTCGCATACTCCGGCGGCGTCGGCGCGACCGATCGGGTGGGTCCGGTCGATGCGGATCTCCACGTGCAGGCCGTGATGCACGAGCAGCACGGCGCCCGGCGCCGCGCGGTCCTGCTGGTAGCCGGCGAACGCGGCGACGTCGCGCAGCGAGCTCACCGAGCCGCCCTGCAGCAGGATCTCGAGGCCGCGGGCGCCGACACGGTACGCGTTCGCGGCGCGATGCGAGCCTTCGAGCAGGGGGAAATGCCGATCGAGAAAGTCGTGCGCGAACTCGATCACGCGCCGGCCGCGCACTGGGTTGTACACCGTGCCGCGCGCCGCTCCCTCGTCCTCGGCGATTGCGTCGCTGCCGTACAGCGCGTCGTACAGCGAGCCCCAGCGGGCATTCGCGGCGTTCAGCGCGTATCGCGCGTTGTTGACCGGCACGACGAGCTGCGGGCCGGCGGTGACGGCGATCTCGCGATCGACGTTCGCCGTGGCGATCCGAAACGGCGCCGGCTCCTGCCCGAGGTAGCCGATCTCGTGCAGCATGGCCTGGTAGGCGGTGTGATCGAAATGCACGCCGGGATTGCGTCGGTGCCAATTGTCGATCGACGTCTGCAGTTCGTCGCGCCGGCGCAGCAACGCCGCGTTGACCGGCGCGAGTTCGGCGACCAGCGCGGCGAAGCCGCTCCAGAAATCGCCTTCGACGACCCCGGTTCCCGGGATCGCCTCCCGGCCGACGAACTCGTACAGACGACGGTTCACGGCGATTCGGTCGATGGCGACTATCGGGCTCACGGCGGCTTTCCTGTTATGATCTTCCGGCTGGCGAGTGTAATGTGCCGGCGCGCTCTTGGCCACGCAACGCCGGCCCGGTGCGGCGCCAAGAAGCCTGGGGAAATCGACGGTATATGACACCTAAAATCGGTAAAGCCGCCGGCAGCCGGAATGCGACCCACCCGCTCGAGTTGCGGGTCTTCGTTTTTGCGCTGTTCTTCATCTTCGGCGGGATCACCAGCCTGAACGACGTGATCATCCCGAAGCTCAAGGCGCTGTTCACCTTGAGCACCGCCGATGCGATGCTGGTGCAGTCGGCGTTCTTCGCCGCCTATTTCATCGTCTCATTGCCGGCGGCCGCGGTCGTCGAGCGCATCGGCTACATGCGCACGGCGGTCGTCGGTCTCGCATTGATGACCGTCGGCTGCTTGCTGTTCGTGCCGGCCTCGGGTTCCGGTTTGTTCGGCATGTTCCTGCTCGCATTGTTCGTGCTGGCGGCGGGCATCACGACGGTCCAGGTGGTCGCCAATCCGCTGATCTCCCTGCTCGGCGCGCCGGCGACCGCGCACAGCCGATTGACCTTCGCGCAGGCGTTCAATTCGCTCGGCACGACGATATTTCCGTACGTCGGCTCGATCCTGATCCTCGGTTCGCTCGCGTACGTCGATCCCGCGAAATTGTCGGCCGCCGCCCTCGCGGCGTATCACGTCGCCGCGACCCGGGTCGTCGAGCATACCTACCTGGGGCTCGCGATTGCATTGCTCGCCGTGGCCGCGCTCGTCTGGATGCACCGCCACCGGCTGCACGAGGAGCGGGTGCCGGCGCAGAACATTCTGCGCTCGTTCACGCTGCTCGCCCGGCCGCGCTTCGGCTTCGGTGCGCTGTGCATATTTCTCTACGTCGGCGCGGAGGTGTCGATCGGCTCCCTCATCGTGCTCTACTTGATGCAGCCGTCCGTCTGGGGCGCCGCCGCGGAAGAGGCCGGCAAGCACGTGCCCTTGTACTGGGGCGGCGCGATGGTCGGGCGTTTTGTGGGCGCATATTTCCTGCGGATATTCTCCCCCGGCAAGGTGCTCGCACTGGTCGCGGGCGGCGCTATGCTGTTGCTCCTAGCGTCGGCGAACACCGCCGGCATCGCCTCCGGTTGGACGCTGCTCGCCATCGGCCTGTGCAACTCGATCATGTTCCCGACGATCTTCTCGCTCGCCTCGGAGGGCTTGGGCGCGCGTGCCGCGGAGGGGTCCGGCATCATTTGCATGGCGATCGTCGGCGGCGCGGTCGTGCCCTGGGTCACCGGACACACGGCGGATCTGATCGGCCTGAAGGCCGCGCTCGCCGTGCCCGCGGTCTGTTATGCGCTGATCCTCGCGTTCGGCATCTATGCGCGACGGCCGGCCGCACCGGCGCACGCTCATACGACGTAACGCGTGTTCGGCGGTAGGGCTGCGAATGCGCCGCATCGGTGCATTGATGTTATGATGTGGCGCAAACAACCATGGTCGGGCTATCGCGTGAGGAGTCCCATGTCCGAACCCCGTCGTGTCCTGAAATGCGCCGCCTTGGTCGCTCTCGCGAGCGTGTCCTTGCTTCTGAGCGGCTGCGGCATCAACACCATCCCGACCTACAAGCAGCAGGTCAACGCGACCTGGAGCCAGGTCCTGAACGAGTACCAGCGGCGCACTGACCTCGTCCCCAACTTGGTGGCGACGGTTAAGGGCTACGCGGCACACGAGGCGTCCGTGCTCGAGGCGGTCACCGAAGCTCGAGCCAAAGTCACGCAGACGCGCATCCCGGCGGACATCCTGACCAACCCGAAGGCGTTCCAGGCATTCCAGAAAAACCAGGCGACCCTGGGTGGGGCGCTGTCGAGGCTCATGATGGTCACGGAGAACTACCCGAACCTCAAGGCCGATCAAAACTTCCTCACGCTGCAGGCCCAGCTCGAGGGTACCGAGAACCGGATCGCCGTCGCCCGTCGCGACTACATCCTGGCGGTGCAGCAGTACGATACCGAACTGACGACCATCCCCGGCCGTTGGTACCGTTCGGCCTTCTACGGGAGCTATCTGCCCATCCAGAACTTCACGATTTCCCAGCAGGCGCAACAGGCGCCGCAGGTGAAGTTCTAGGGCCCGCGGTGTGCTCCGGGAGTGGGCCGCGCGATCGTGTATGAACCGCAGATATCCGACGTGATCGCGCGAGAACAGGTGTCAGGCACCCGTTGGCCGCGATGGCTGGTCGCGGCACTACTCGGTCTCGCAATGCTCTTGCCGTACGCGGTTCCGGGCGCGTCCGCGGCACCGAATCCGCCGCAGGGCGGGATGCCGCCGTTTCCGGCGCTCACCGGTCCGGTCGTGGACGGCGCGCATCTGCTGCCCGCGGACGTGTTCTCCAGCCTTTCGCAGAAGCTCGCGGCCTACTCGCGCGAGACCGGCACCCAGCTCGTCGTGGTGACACTGCCGACGCTAAAGGGCTATCCCATTGACGACTACGGTTATCAGCTGGGTCGGCACTGGGGCATCGGCCAGAAAGGCAAGAATACGGGTGCGCTGTTGATCGTGGATGCGGGCGAGAAGCAGTTGCGGATCGAGGTGGGCTATGGCTTGGAAGGCGTGCTCACCGATGCGCAAAGCTTCGGCATCATCCACAATGTCATCATCCCGCATTTCAAGAAGGGCGATTACGCGGGCGGTGTCGTCGCTGGTACCGACGCGATCCTCGCGGTACTCGGCGATCAGCACCAGGCGGTCAAGCAGCGGCAGGTCCGTGACCGCTCGGGCACCGGATTCCTCATGCTGCTCATGCTCTTCTTCGTCTTGTTGCCGCTCATTCGAGCCATGTTCGGCCGCGGCGGGCGCGGAGGACCGCGTAGCGGCGGGGGCAGCGGCCTCGGCTGGCTCGCGCTCGGCATGCTCGGCGGAGCTCTTGGCGGCGGCGGAGGTTTTGGCGGCGGAGGTTTTGGCGGCGGAGGGGGCGGATTCTCCGGCGGCGGCGGCTCATTTGGGGGCGGTGGCGCCTCCGGGGGCTGGTGACGCATGATCCGCTTCTGCGCTGAAGACAGGGCACGAATCTCGGCGGCGATCCACGCCGCCGAGAAGAATACCAGCGGTGAGTTCGTGGCCGTGGTGGCGCGTGCCAGCGATCACTACGTGTTCATGCCGCTGTTCTGGTCCGCCATCGTTGCGCTGCTGTTCCCGGGCGCCTGTCTGCTCGTCGGTTCGTCATTGCGCTGGGTGCACGTCTACCAGATCCAACTGCTCATCTTCCTCGTGCTCGCAGTGCTTTTCATGTTCGTACCGGAACTGCACATGCGCCTCGTTCCCCGGCACGTGAAGCACGCGCGCGCGGGCCGCCTAGCCAAGGCGCAGTTCTACCAGCAAGGCGTGCAACTCACGCCGCATCATTCCGGGGTCCTATTCTTCGTCTCGCTCGCCGAACGATACGTGGAAATCGTCGCCGACCAGGGGATCCACGAGAAGCTCGGTGAGGCCCGATGGAAGGCCATCATCGACCTGTTCGTGGGGCAAGTGCGCCGCGGGCGGGTGGTGGAGGGGTTCGTCGACGCGATCGGCACCTGCGGCGCGGCCATGGCCGAGCACTATCCACCGGCTGCCGACGATGCGCACGCACTATCCGACGGGCTGATCGAGATCTAGCCGCGCCGCCGCTGCGCGGCGTCGTCGAACTCGGGCTTGTTTGTCCGTCGGGAGTTCGAATCACGGCGCCTCGTGGCTCGCGCCGAGCGATGATTCTCAATCCGACCGACGGTGGCTCCCCGGGAGAGATTACTCGGCGCTGCGCGCCTCGCCCTTCGCTGCGCTCAGGGTCGCCCTGAAGGGCGATCGCCGCCGCTGCGCGGCGTCGTCGAACTCGGGCTTGTTTGTCCGTCGGGAGTTCGAATCACGGCGCCTCGTGGCTCGCGCCGAGCGATGGTTCTCAATCCGACCGATGGTGGCTCCCCGGGAGAGATTCGAACTCCCGACCAACGGATTAACAGTCCGTCGCTCTACCACTGAGCTACCGGGGAACAATTTGGAGGCGCGGATTGTCGGGGAAGCGTGGCTCTCAAGTCAAGGAATCGCCGCGGGCGGCGGGCGCGGTGCTGCGCAGCGGGCTCAAACGTGGCCGGCGAGCGGGTGCGGCACGTAGGGGGCTTCGAGGGTGGCGATTTGTGCGGCGTCGAGGCGCAAGGACAGCGCGGCAATCGCATCCTCGAGGTGCCGCGGTTTGGACGTACCGATGATCGGGGCCGTCACGTAGGGCTTTTGCGCTATCCAGGCGAGCGCGACTTGGGCCGGCGGTACGCCGTGCGCGGCGGCGATCGATGCGACGTTCGCGACGACCCGGCGGTCGGCCTCCGCCGTGGATTCGTACAATCGGTTGCCGAAGTGGTCCGTGCGGGTGCGCGGCGTCTCTTCGTTCCAGGGACGCGTCAGGCGGCCGCGGGCGAGCGGACTCCAGGGAATCACGCCGGTTCCCTGGTCGACGCACAGGGGCATCATCTCCCGCTCTTCTTCGCGATAGAGCAGGTTGTAGTGATTCTGCATCGACACGAAGCGCGTCCAGCCGTTGCGCTCGGCGATGTGCAGGGCCTTGCTGAATTGCCAGGCGTGCATCGACGAGGCGCCGATGTAGCGTGTCTTGCCGGCTTTGGCGACGTCGTGCAAGGCTTCGAGGGTCTCATCGATCGGTGTGGAATCGTCCCAGCGATGCACCTGGTAGAGGTCGACGTAGTCAGTGCCAAGACGGCGCAGGCTCGCGTCGATCGCGCCGAAGATCGCTTTGCGCGACAGACCGCGCTCGTTCGGCCCGGGTCCCATCGGGAAGAAGACCTTGGTCGCGATCACGCTCTCCTCGCGGCGCGAAAAATCGCGCAGCGCACGACCGAGAATCTCCTCCGAATTGCCGTCGGAATATACATCGGCGGTGTCGAAGAAGTTGATTCCCGCCTCGACGGCTCGCCGGATCAGCGGCCGGCTATGTTCCTCCGGCAATGTCCACGGGTGGTCGCCGCGCTCCGGCGCGCCGAAGCTCATGCAACCGAGACAGAGTTCGGAGACTTTCAGTCCCGTGCGGCCGAGGTTCCGGTACTGCATCGAGCGTCGTTCTGCGTTGCGGCGGCGTGCACTGCGGTGCCGCGGGCCCGTTCCACCAAGCGGCGCAAGGCCACCGACGCGCCGCCCGGTTGCGCGTTGAGCCATTCCCAGTCGGATGGGCGCAACGTGACTTCGCGCGCGACGACACCGAGCCGGGGGCGCCCGCGGCCGCGGGCGAATTCCGCACCCCTCGCCGGCGCTCTCAGGCGCTCGACGATCTCCTGATCGTTGCCGCGCAGATCGACCTCGAGGAGCCGCCCGGTCGCATCTTCGTAGATGCGGATCGGATCGGCGCCGCCGCGCGCGAGTTCCGCCCGGGCGGTGGCCGCGACCTCGTCCAGCGGGCCGTTCGCCACACGGCGCAGGCCGCAAAATGCGGTGCAGATCGGCAGCGTGGCTTGATCGTTCACGGCACCAGACTCGACCCTCGAATCGAAAAGAACTGCCCTTCCCGGGATTGCGCGTTCAAGCGCGCTTGGCCGCCGTGCCCGGGACGACACGCGCGATGCGCCGCAACGCGTCCTCCAAGGTCTGCAGTCCACAAGCAAAGGAAATGCGCATGTGGCCCGGTGCGCCGAAGCCGGTCCCCGGAACCACGGCGACTCCGGCCTCCACGAGCAGGTATTCGGCGAATGCGTTGTCGTCTTGCAGACCGAGCGCCCGCATCGCGCCCTCGACATTCGCGAACGCGTAGAAGGTGCCCGCGCCCGGCCGGCAGGAGATGCCCGGGATCGCATTGAGTCCGGCGACGACAAAGTCGTGCCGTTCCTTGAACGCCCGGTTCATGTCGGCGACGCAGGACTGATCGCCGTTCAGTGCGACGGTCGCGGCACGCTGGGAGATGCTCGAAGGGTTCGATGTCGATTGCCCTTGCACGATGCCCATCGCGGCAACCAACTCCCTGGGGCCGCCGCAATAGCCGATGCGCCACCCGGTCATCGCGTAGACCTTGGAGACGCCGTTGATCGTCACGGTGCGGTCGTAGAGCCGCGGATTTGCCTGCGCGAAACTCGCGAATGGCTCGTCGGCCCAATAGATGTGTTCGTACATTTCGTCCGCGGCGACGACGATCCCCGGGTGCTTCTCCAGCACGGCGCCGAGCCCCTGCAATTCGGTCTTCGTATAAGCGGCCCCGGTCGGATTGCTCGGACTGTTGAGAAACAGCAGTTTGCTGCGCGGGGTGATCGCTGCCGCGAGCTGCGCCGGCGTGATCTTATAGCCCTGTTCCGCGCCGGCGAAGACGCTGACGGGCACGCCGTCGGCGAGCAGCGCCATGTCGGGATACGAAACCCAGTACGGCGCTGGAATGATGCATTCGTCACCCGGATCGAGCACCGCCGCGCAGACGTTGAAACAGGTCTGTTTGGCGCCGGAGGAGACGATGATCTCGCCGCGGTCGTAGGTGAGGCCGTTGTCGCGCTTGAACTTCGCGATGATCGCGTCTTTCAGCTCCGTCGTGCCATCGACGGCGGTATAGCGGGTCAGGCCCTTGCGAATCGCCTCGACGCCCGCATCCGCGATGAACGTGGGCGTGTCGAAGTCAGGCTCGCCGGCCCCCAGACCGATGATGTCCTGGCCCTCGGCCTTGAGCCTCGCGGCTCGCGCGGTAACCGCGAGTGTCGGCGACGGTTTGACCTTTTGGACGCGCTTCGACAGGGACACGGTCAAGTTGAGGATTCCTTTTCCTGGAGTGGGCGCGGAAGTTTACGAAAATCGGCCGCTGTGCGCCAGATCGGCCGCCGCGGGCCCACGGACCGGGCGGCAGAGCCGACAGGAGGGGTAACGTGCGAGAATCGCCCTCATGAGCTTCCAATTGCATTCGGATTATCCGCCGGCGGGCGACCAGCCCCGGGCGATCGAAGAACTCATCGAAGGAATCGAGTCCGGCCTGGCGCATCAGACCCTGCTTGGCGTCACCGGTTCCGGCAAGACCTTCACGATCGCCAACGTGATTCAACGGCTGCAGCGGCCGACGCTGGTGCTCGCGCACAACAAGACGCTCGCCGCACAGCTGTACGGCGAGTTCAAGGGATTCTTTCCGAAGAATGCAGTCGAGTACTTCGTCTCCTATTACGATTACTATCAGCCGGAGGCCTACGTGCCGGCGTCCGACACGTTCATCGAGAAGGATGCGTCGATCAACGAACAGATCGAACAAATGCGCCTGTCGGCGACCAAGGCTTTGCTGGAGCGGCCGGATGCGATCATCGTCGCGACGGTGTCGGCGATCTATGGCTTGGGCGACCCCCAGGCGTATTTGAGCATGGTGCTGCACATGTCGCGCGGCGACCGGCTGGAGCAGCGCAAGCTCCTGAGGCGCCTCGCCGACATGCAGTACACGCGCAACGAGCTCGACCTGCAGCAGGGCACTTACCGGGTGCGCGGCGACGTGATCGACATCTTTCCGGCGGAGTCGGACCGCGAGGCGGTGCGGGTCGAGTTGTGCGACGACACGGTGGAGAACCTGAGCTTGTTCGATCCCTTGACTGGCGAAGTGCTGCGGCGCGTGCCGCGGCTGACGATCTACCCGTCGACGCACTACGTGACGCCGAAGGAGCGTGTTCAGCAAGCGGTCGAGGAGATCCGCGAGGAGTTGCGCGGGCGTCTGCTCGAACTGCAGGCTGCCGGCAAGCTCGTCGAGGCGCAGCGGCTGCAGCAGCGGACGACGTTCGATCTGGAGATGATGCACGAGGTCGGCTATTGCGCCGGCATCGAGAACTACTCGCGTTACCTCTCCGGCCGGGTCGCCGGGGAGCCGCCGCCTTGCTTGTTCGACTATCTTCCGCCGGACGCCTTGCTGGTGATCGACGAGAGCCATCAAACCGTTCCGCAGCTCGGTGCAATGTACAAGGGCGACCGCTCGCGCAAGGAAACCTTGGTCGAATACGGATTCCGCCTGCCGTCGGCGCTCGACAACCGACCGCTGCGCTTCGAGGAGTTCGAGAAGGCGGCCCCGCAGACGATCTACGTTTCGGCGACGCCGGCGCAGTACGAGCAGCGTCATTCGGGCCGTATCGTCGAACAGGTCGTTCGACCAACCGGGCTCGTCGATCCGCTCGTCGAGGTCCGCCCGGTCCGCGCCCAGGTGGACGATCTGCTTTCGGAGATCCGCCTGCGCGTGCAGCGCAATGAGCGCGTGCTCGTGACGACCCTGACGAAACGCATGGCCGAGGACTTGACCGAATATCTGAACGAGCACGGCGTCAAGGTTCGATACCTGCACTCGGACATCGAGACGGTCGAGCGCTCGGAGATCATCCGCGATCTGCGGCTCGGAAAGTTCGACGTGATCGTCGGAATCAATCTGCTGCGCGAAGGCCTCGACATGCCGGAAGTGTCGCTCGTCGCGATTCTGGACGCGGACAAGGAAGGCTTCCTTCGCTCGGAGGGTTCGCTGATTCAGACGATCGGCCGAGCCGCCCGCAACATCGAGGGCAAGGCGATTCTGTATGCCGATCGGCGCACTGGCTCGATCGAGCGGGCGATCGCGGAAACGGATCGGCGCCGTGCGCGGCAAATCGACTACAACCGAGTCCACGGCATCACGCCCCGCGGCATCGTCAAGGCGGTCGGCGATGCAATCGAAGGCGCGAGGAATGTCGAGGTGCGCGAAGGCGCGACGGAGCGCGCAGGGCGCGGCGCGCTCGGGCCCGAACAGGCTGCAAAGCGCATCAAGAAGCTCGAGGCCGAAATGTTGCGCCTGGCCCGTAATCTCGAGTTCGAACGGGCGGCACAGCTGCGCGATGAGATTCGGTTGCTGCGCCAGGCGGCGTTCGGCATTCCGGACAAGCTCGTCGGCTAGGCCTCTAGACATGCAGGACGAACGCGGCCGATCGCGGGAGTTCGCGGACCGGGACCAGACGGACCGCTTACCGGTGCTGAACGACGTTCAGGTCGACCCCGGTGCAGCGGCTGCGGCCGCTGCGGCGGCGGCAGACGAGCGCAATCGGCTGCCGGGGCCCCACGAGGATCACGCACCCGGCAGGCCGGCCCGGACCGACCTGCGGACACCGGCGACGGATCCCGCCGCGCAGCTCGCGCAGCTGCGCGCGCAAATCGCACTCGCCCACCACGAACTCGACGTGGTGCACGCACGGACGGCGGCTCATCGGGAAGTCCTGCAGACCCGCGAGTGGCGGCGCGCCTATCGCGCGAGCGTCGCCGTGGATCCACTCGACCGTGCGCAGAGCACGGGGGCGACGGCGACGGTGGCGGCGACTGGCGCGGTACTGCCGATCCTCATGCCGGAGGAATCCACCTCTCCACCGGGAGTGCCCTGCACCGCGCCCGCCGAGGGATGGTGGCAAGCGTCGGTCGAGGCCGATCATCAGCGCGCGCTCGCCGAGCGCGATGCACGCCTCGCCGAACAGTCGGCCCAGATCGAACAGTTGCGCGAGGCCTTGCGGCGAGCCGCTGTGCGCATCGCGACGCTCGAGGCCGGGCGCCCGTACCCCGACGCGCCACCGACGGCCGCCGCATCGGGGTGGAGCCTCGTCCGGCTCGATCTCGTCGATGAGCGCACGCTGGAACTCTCCGGCCGCACGCGCATCGGTCGCGGCGCCGGCTGTGAGATCGTCCTCGACTCTCTGTCGGTCAGCCGGCAGCACGCGCTGCTGCTCGTGGACGACCAAGGGGCGATCATCGAGGATCTGAACAGCACCAACGGGGTGCACGTCAACGGCCGAAAGATCAAGCGCAGCCGGCTGCGCGACGGCGATGCCGTGACGATCGGCGATGCGAAATTTCGGGTCGCGGGCCCGGGCGGGGCGCGGCCGGAGACGCAGAGGCGATGAGGGGTCAGTGCGGTCAGAGCGGACAGAGCGGACAGAGCGGCCAGGAAATCCCTGGTGAATCGACGGATATCGTCGCCGGCTCTTTCACGGCGCCGCCGAATCCGGTATCTTTCGCGCCCTCCGTGCGCGCTTAGCTCAGCGGTAGAGCATCACCTTGACATGGTGGGGGTCAGTGGTTCGATCCCACTAGCGCGCACCACCTCCTTAAATTGCGCGCGATCTCGAGGGGTGCGGACCGAAAGGCCGGCGGTTGCCGCGCATTTGATAGACTTGATGCCTATGCCAGAAATCACTCTTCCCGACGGCAATCGCCGGCATTTCGACCACGACGTGACCGTCGCCGAGATCGCCGCCGCGGTCGGTCCGGGGCTCGCGAAGGCCGCACTCGCGGGCCGAGTCGACGGGCGGCTCGTCGATCTGTCGTACCGCGTCGAGGGCGATGCCGGCGTCAGCATCGTCACCGACCGCGATCCGGACGGACTCGACATCATCCGGCATTCAACGGCGCATCTGCTGGCCAACGCGGTGCAGGAGTTGTTCCCACAGGCGCAGGTGACGATCGGGCCGGTGATCGAAGACGGCTTTTACTACGATTTCGCCTACGAACGGCCGTTCTCGACCGAGGATCTCGCGGCGATCGAGCAACGTATGGCGCAAATCGCCGCGCGCGACCTGCCGATCCACCGCCGGGTCCTGGAGCGCGATGCGGCCGTGCGGCACTTCGAATCCCTCGGCGAGCGCTACAAGGCGCAGATCATCGCCGCGATTCCCGTGGACCAGGCGATCAGCCTTTATGGCCAGGGTTCCTGGGAGGACCTGTGCCGCGGTCCGCACGTCCCTTCGACCGGCAAGCTGCGGGCTTTCAAGCTGACCAAGGTCTCCGGGGCCTACTGGAGGGGTGATTCGCGCAACGAAATGCTCCAGCGAATCTATGGTACGGCTTGGCCGAACGAGAAAGAGCTCAAGACCTACCTTACGCGGCTCGAGGAGGCGGAGAAGCGCGATCATCGGCGCATCGGCAAGGAACTCGACCTGTTCCATCTCCAGGAAGAGGCGCCGGGCGCGGTGTTTTGGCATCCGAAGGGCTGGACGTTGTTTCAATCGCTGATCGCTTACATGCGCGAGCGGCAGACGGCTGCCGGCTACGTCGAGATCAATACGCCGGAGATCATGGATCGGGAGCTCTGGGTCCAATCCGGGCACGTCGAGAAATTCGGCGATAGCATGTTCATGACGAAGACGCCGGACGAGCGCACGTTCGCGATCAAGCCGATGAATTGCCCGGGTCATGTGCAGGTGTTCAAGCAGGGTCTGCGCAGCTATCGCGAGCTGCCGTTGCGGCTCGCCGAATTCGGCAAGGTGCATCGCTACGAACCCTCGGGCGCGCTGCACGGCCTGATGCGGGTGCGCGCGTTCACGCAGGACGACGCGCACATCTTCTGCACGACCGGGCAGATCACCGAGGAATCGATCAAGGTCACCCAGCTGATCCTCGGCATTTACCGGGACTTCGGTTTCGAGGACGTGCGCATCAAATTCTCCGATCGGCCGGTCAAGCGCGTCGGTTCGGACGAGATCTGGGACCAGTCGGAGGCGGCGTTGCGACACGCGGCGTCGGTGGCCGGCATCGACACGACCTTGAATCCGGGCGAGGGCGCCTTTTACGGCCCGAAGCTCGAGTTCGTGCTGCGTGACGCGATCGGCCGGGATTGGCAGTGCGGTACGCTACAGGTCGACCTGAATCTGCCGGCCCGTCTCGGCGCAGCCTTCGTCGGCGAGGACGGCCAAAAGCACACGCCGGTGATGCTGCACCGCGCCATGTTCGGCTCGCTGGAGCGATTCATCGGCATTTTGCTCGAACACCATGCCGGCAAACTGCCAACCTGGCTCGCCCCGGTGCAGGCCGTGGTGCTCGGAATTACCGAGCGACAGGCCAAATATTGCATTGAGGTCGCGGAAAACCTGAAAAATCAGGGGGTTCGGGTCGAACTGGACTTGAGGAACGAGAAGGTAGGCTTTAAAATTCGCGAGCACACACTGAAGCGCGTCCCCTATCTCCTGGTTGCAGGCGACCGGGAAGTGGAGGCGGGTGCCCTGGCCGTGCGCACGCGCAACGGCAAGGACCTAGGGACCGTCGAGATCGACGCGCTCGCCGCGGGCCTTGCCGAGGAAGTCGCGAGCCACGGCCGTATTGTATTGGAGGATCGCGTATCGCAACTTCGAAGCGCGTAAGGCGCAATGAGGAGATCTCGGCCCCGTCCGTGCGAGTCATCGCCGCGGATGGGAGCCAAGCCGGGGTCATGTCGAGGGCGGAAGCTCTGCAAATGGCCGGTTCGCAGGCCCTTGATCTCGTCGAGGTCTCGCCGACGGCGGATCCGCCGGTGGTTCGGGTCATGGATTTCGGCAAATTCCTGTTCGAACAGAACAAGAAGGCGCACGCGGCGAAGCGCAAGCAGAAGCAGATTCAGGTCAAGGAAGTGAAGTTTCGTCCCGGGACGGAAGAGGCTGATTACCAGGTCAAGCTGCGTAACATCATCCGCTTCCTGACCGAGGGTGATAAGGCCAAGGTGACTTTGCGTTACCGCGGCCGCGAGCTCGTGCACCAAGACATCGGTCGCAAGCTCCTGATGCGGATTTCGGAGGATCTCGCGCCGCACTCGGTGGTCGAGCAGAATCCGCTGATGGAGGGCAGGCAGATGATCATGGTGTTCGGGCCAAAAAAGAAGTGAGCGGAGGGCCGTAAGGGCCTTCCACCCCGCCTGTAGCGGCGCGGATCGCGGCCCCCGGTCGCGGTCCGTCGCTTGTGAACAGGGCCAGAAAATTTAGGAGCGACAAATGCCCAAGATGAAGACGAACCGGGCTGCGTCGAAGCGTTTCCGTAAAACGGCAAACGGCTTCAAGCGCGGCCAATCCCACCGCCGTCATATTCTGACGAAGAAACCGAGCAAGCGTAAGCGGCAGTTGCGCCGGGAAATGCAGGTGCACGAGACCGATCAGAATCGGGTCAAGCAACTGCTGCCGTACGCTTGAGCTAGAAAGGAGTAACAGAATATGGCACGAGTCAAACGCGGCGTCATCGCCGGCCGCCGGCACAAGAAAGTCCTGAAAAAAGCCAAGGGTTACTTCAACGCGAGGCGCAAGGTGTTCCGCGCGGCGAAGCAGGCGGTCATCAAGGCGGGCCAATACGCCTACCGCGGCCGCCGGGAGAAAAAGCGCGAGTACCGCGCGTTATGGATCACGCGGATCAACGCGGCGGCACGCCTCTCCGGCCTGTCGTACAGCCGCTTGATCGACGGCTTGAACAAGGCCGGTCTCGCGATCGACCGTAAGGTGCTCGCGGATCTCGCGGTGCACGATCTGCCGGCGTTCGCGGCGATCGCGGATAAGGCCAAGGCGAGTCTTTCGGCCTGACGCACGCAGGCGGAGCGCGATCGGGCTTCGGTCACCGGGCCGAACGCCAAACGCCTCCGCCGCCCTGCCTGCCATGGCCGCAACCGAAACCTTGTCCTCTCTCGTCGAGCGGGCGCTCGGCGAAATCGGCGCGTGCACCGAACTTGCGACTCTCGACGAAGTGCGCGTCCGCTTGCTCGGCAAGAAGGGGCTGCTGACCGAGCGTCTCAAGGCTCTCGGTGCGCTGGCGGCCGCCGAGAGGCCGGCGGCCGGGCAGAAAATCAACGACGCGAAGCTTGCGATCCAGGCGGCGCTCGAAACTCGACGTAGCGCGCTCGAGGAGGCGGCGCTCGCCGCGACGCTCGCGGCGGGGCGCATCGACGTGAGTCTGCCGGGGCGCGGGCAGGCGCCGGGGAGCATGCATCCGGTGACGCGGACGCGCTTGCGCATTGAGCAGATCTTCACGCAAGCGGGCTTCCAGGTCGCGACCGGGCCGGAGGTGGAGGATGACTTCCACAACTTCGAGGCGCTGAACATCCCGCAAAACCACCCGGCGCGGGCGATGCACGACACGTTCTATTTTGGCGACGGCCGATTGCTGCGCACGCATACCTCGCCGGTGCAGATCCGCGCGATGCAGGTGGGCAAGCCGCCGCTCGCCCTGATCGCGCCGGGGCGCGTCTATCGGCGCGATTCGGACATGACGCACACCCCGATGTTCCATCAGGTCGAGGGCCTCGTCGTCGGCGAGACCGTTAGCTTCGCGAACCTGAAGTCGATGCTGCACGGTTTCGTCGAGCACTTCTTCGAGCAGGCGCTCGGCATGCGCCTTCGGCCCTCGTACTTTCCGTTCACCGAACCGTCGGCCGAGGTCGACATCGAGTGTGTCTTCTGCCACGGCGGCGGCTGCCGGGTGTGCAAGCAGACCGGCTGGCTCGAGATCCTGGGCTGCGGAATGATCCATCCGAACGTGCTCGCAGCGGCCGCAATCGACGCCGAGCGATGGCAGGGTTATGCGTTCGGCATGGGCATCGAGCGCCTCGCGATGCTGCGCTATGGAGTCGATGATTTGCGGCTGTTCTTCGAAAACGATCTACAGTTCCTGAAGCAGTTTCCGTGAAGATCACGCGTCGCTGGCTCGAGGAGTTCACGCAGGATGGCGCGGGGCCGGCCGATCTCGCGGCGCAGTTGACGAGCGCCGGCCTCGAAGTCGAGTCGCTCGAGCCGGCTGCGCCGCCGTTCAGCGGCGTCGTCGTCGGCGAGGTGCTGCAGTGCGCGCCGCATCCGGACGCTCAACGCTTGTTCATCTGCGAGGTGACGGCCGACGGCACGGACCGGCTGCAAATCGTCTGTGGTGCACCGAACGTGCGTTCGGGGCTGAAGGTCGCCGTCGCGCGGATCGGCGCTCATCTGCCCGGCGAAATCGTGATCAAGCGGGCGAAGCTGCGCGGCCTCGAATCCCAGGGGATGCTCTGTTCGGCGCGGGAACTTGGGCTCGGCAGCGAGCACGACGGGATCCTCGAACTGCCCGCGCAACTCGCGGTCGGCCGCGACCTGCGCGAGGCGCTCGATCTCGACGATACGATCCTCGAGGTCAACGCGACGCCGAATCGCGGCGATTGCATGAGCGTGTTCGGCATTGCGCGCGACCATGCCGCTGCGCGGCGCCGTCAGTACTTAAGCTACACGGCAACCCCGGTGGTCGCGCGTCACGAAGAAGTCGTACCGGTCGAGCTCGTGGCGACAGCCGCATGCCCGGTGTTCGCGGGGCGCCTGATTCGCGGCATCCGGCCCGGCATGCAGTCGCCGCTGTGGCTGCGCGAGCGCCTGCGGCGGGTCGGCGTGAGCGCCGTCTCGCCGGTCGTCGACGTCACGAACTACGTCATGATCGAACTCGGGCAGCCGATGCACGCCTATGACGCGGCGCGGCTCGCCGGTTCGATCACGGTGCGCTGGGCCGCCGAAGGTGAATGCATGGTCCTGCTCGATGACCAGGAATACGTGCTGGATCCAGGTTTTCTCGTCGTCGCCGACGCGCATGGCCCGGTCGGTCTCGCTGGAATCATGGGCGGACGGCGGACGGCGATCGCCGCGAGCACGTCCGAGGTGTTCTTCGAGGCCGCTCATTTCACGCCGCAGGCGCTCGCGGGCCGGGCGCGAGATCTCGGTCTCGTCACCGATGCGGCGCAACGATTCGAGCGCGGCGTCGACCCGCAGTTGCCGCTGCAGGCGATCGAACGCGCGACGGCGTTGCTCCTCGACATCGTCGGCGGCGAACCGGGCCCCGTCGACATTCGTGGTGGCGCCGGCACGACCGGTGAACGGCGGGTGCCACTGCGCCGAAGCCGTCTGGCGCGGATGCTCGGCGCGGCGGTGCCGGATGACGAGGTAGGCGAACTGCTGCGTGCGATCTCCCGGCGCGTCGAGGATCGCGTGGACGGTTGGGATGTGGTTTCGCCGCCGCACCGCTTCGACATCGCGATCGAAGCCGACTTGATCGAGGAAGTCGCGCGGCTGCGCGGCTTCGACAGCATCGCGGAAAGCCCGGCAATCGCCGCGCAGGTCGCAGGATTCGCCAGCGAGGCGCAGGTGCCGCACGACAGACTGCTCGCTGCCCTGATCGATCGCGGATACCACGAGGTGATCACCTACAGCTTTGTCGACCCGGCGCTGCAGCGCGCGGTGTTTGCGGATGCGCCGGCGCTCGTGATTGCGAATCCGATCTCGGCCGAACTCGGCGAGATGCGTGTCTCTCTCTGGCCGGGGCTGCTACAGGCGTGCCGCGAGAATCTCCGCCGGCAGCAATCCAGGCCACGGATGTTCGAGATCGGGCGCAAGTTTGTCCTCGCTGGCGCGCAACTGCGCGAGGTCGACACGGTCGCGGGGATCGTCGGCGGTGCGCGCTGGCCCGAGCAGTGGGGCGCTCCTCGCGAGAGCGCCGACTTCTACGACCTCAAGGCGGATCTCGGCGGCCTGTTCGCACTGACCGGGGATGCTGCCTCGATCCACTATTTGCCCGGCGAGCTCGCATGCCTGCGCCCCGGCCGTTGCGCACGGCTCTGGCGCGAGGGCCTGCCGATCGGCTGGCTCGGCGAGTTGCATCCGCGGCTCGCAAAGGTGTTCAACCTGTCGCCCGCACCCTGGTTATTTGAGATAGAAATAGAATCAGGATTATACACTAGTAAACTGTTATATAAGCCAATATCTAAATTTCCCCGCGTGCGACGAGATCTCGCGATCGTCGTCGATGAAAAGGTCTCGCTCGCCGAACTACAGGAAAATGTTAGTGTTACGGTTGCTGACCTGCTCAGCGATTTCATCGTCTTCGACATCTATCGTGGCCCTGGCATAGATTCAGGGCGAAAAAGTATCGCTTTAGGATTGATTTTGCAGGATTCTTCCCGCACTCTTACCGATGTCGATGCTGATGCCGTGGTGGCCGCAGTGGTTGCTCGGCTGCGGGATGTTTTCAGCGCCACGATAAGAGACCAATAAGACATGGCAGCCCTGACCAAGGCGGAAATGGCCGAGGCCCTGTTCGATCAACTGGGGCTGAACAAGCGCGAGGCGCGTGAGCTCGTGGACCTGTTTTTCGAGGAGATCCGCGCGGCGCTTTCCTCCGGCGAACAGGTCAAACTCTCCGGCTTCGGCAATTTCGATTTACGCGACAAGAACCGCCGGCCGGGGCGCAACCCGAAAACCGGTGAGGAGATTCCGATCAGCGCACGGCGGGTGGTGACGTTCCGTCCGGGCCAGAAATTGAAGGCGCGGGTCGAGGCATATGCTGGAACCAAGCAACAATAGCGAGCTGCCGGCGATCCCGGGCAAGCGCTACTTCACGATCGGCGAGGTCAGCGAACTGTGCGGTGTCAAGCCGCATGTGCTGCGGTATTGGGAACAGGAGTTTCCGCAGTTGAAGCCGGTGAAGCGGCGCGGCAACCGGCGCTACTACCAGCGTCAGGACGTGCTGGTGATCCGCCAGATCCGCGGGCTGCTCTACGAGCAGGGGTTCACGATCGGTGGCGCCCGCAACCGGCTCATGGGCAACGAGGCGCAAACGGACCTGAACCAAAGCCAGCAGCTGATCCACCAGATGCGGATCGAGCTCGAGGAACTCGTCAAGATCCTGCGCCGCTGAGTCCGCGATTGGCGGGCAACGAGAATCCCGCGGTCTTTTCGGCTATCATTCCCGCTCCGGTCGGGGCGTGGCGCAGCCTGGTAGCGCACTTGCATGGGGTGCAAGGGGTCGCAAGTTCGAATCTTGTCGCCCCGACCAGCTTTTCCTCGATGTTGACTTGGTGCTCTGTGTCCGTTTTTGTGTCCGCCTTTGTGTCCGCTCCTGATCGGGCGTGGCGCTAACCACATGTCAGATGAAGAACAACGGGTGCGCGCCCACCAGACCTACGAGCGGACCGCCACACAGTTCGTGAAGCTGCTCGCGACAGTCCTCGGCGGCCTTGGTGTCGTTCTTGCGGCGTGGCTCCAGCGGATCTTTGAGAAGCCCCAGGAAGCACTGCTGCATGCGCTGATGTGGTATTTGGCTTTCGCCCTCTTCGCCGTGGCGGGGGGCATTGTGCTGCTCGCTTCCACAGCCCTCCTCGACCAATGGCATGCGTCCCTGTCCGCGGCAGCAATCAACGCAGACGATGTGACGCGCGGCAAGACGTGCGCCAACAGACTCAAACCATGTTCGCACGTGGCTCGCATCGGTGCGCTGGCCTGTCTAGTCCTCGCGTTCGCGACGCTGGCGTGCGGCGTCCTTTCGACGGCCCGCGCCACGGGCAGCGGCTGTTCCGTCGAAGCTCACGACACTGTAAGGGGTGCGGGCACGGTTGTGGCCCATCCGAAACGTTGAGCGAGTATCTCGACGGACGCAACAACTCGACATTAGGAGGTAAGCGTGGCTTGGACAATCGCGGGACTTCTCGTTGTCTGCGCGTGGATGCTGGGGTCATGCGCAATTATATTGCATGAGATCGGTCAGAAAATTGATCGGCTTCCCCTGAACTTACAAGGTGCCGTACCCACTGAGGCGATCACCAAATACGGTACGATCTTTCGGTGATTGCGAAAGCGGTCTCGTGTTGGGATGAAGAAGAGTTAGGGAAACGAGCCGAACGAAAGCGCGCCGAAAACTACTGGAAGGTGGCGATGCCGTCCAAGGGGCACAGCGAAGACGCGGGATGAGGCTCTGAGGTACCTGGATGCCGAGTAACCTTCGCCCAGCGGCCTACCGATGCGAGGGCTTCTTCCGTTTTACGCCAAGCCAGCGCGCGTAGGTCGCGGAACTATCGCTCGAACAGGGTAATCATGCTGCTCGGGGCTGGCGTAATCGCTTTGGTCATTTGGTCCCCGCGTGATGCTTCGCCCACCATGCGGAAGCTTCTTGCTGGGCTTGGGCGATCTGCGCGTGCGTCATTGATTTTGCGAGCACGGTCAACGTCGTGTCTGAACTCTTATATGCGGCGGACCGAGCTGGAGCGCTCGCTTTCGACAATGCGCACCATTTGTACGCCTCGACGTAATTTCTAGGCACGCCTTCGCCTAAGCCATACATCCTGCCGAGATTGAACTGTGCGCGGGCGTCGCCCTGTTGGATGGCAAGCCGGTACCACTTCACGGCCTCGGCATAGTTCTGCGGCACGCCATGGCCTTGCGCGTACATAAAACCAACGTTAGCCTGTGCGTTGGCATTCCCTTGCTGTGCGGCAAGGCGATACCACTTGAGGGATTCGCTGTAATTCTTCGCCACGCCGTCGCCTTGCTCGTACGCCACTCCGAGGTTGTACTGTCCGTGGGCATTGCCCTGTTTCGCAGCAACCCGAAACCACTTGACGGCTTTGGCATAGTTCAGCGGTACGCCTTGGCCATTGGCGTACATCGCGCCGAGCTCGAGCTGTGCGCGAGCATCGCGCTGTTGTGCCGCCGACCGAAAATCCGCGAGCGCCGTCGAATAGTTCCCAGCGTCGTACGCGGCTAAGCCAGCGCTATAGGCATCTGGATGCCCGGCGAACGCCGGCACCGCAAGGCACAGCAGGTACGCTGCAAGGATCACGCGCTTCATCCGAATCGCCCCGGTGTTTTTTGCACAATGACACGATCCGGATCAGCGACGCAAGACGGCCGTCGCTATCCACGTTTTGCCGGCGCCTGACCCGCCGGGTGATCCGGCACCCGCGGCTCGCTGCGCCAACGTCGTCCGCCATTGCTTACGAAACTGCCGAACGCCGGACAGTCGTTGCCGGTCGCGCGGTGCGCACGGTGCGGGCGCGCATTGCACGCGCTCTCTTCGAACGCGAAGTCCTCGTGCGGATTGCGCGCCGTGATCCGCATCAAGCGAGCGCCGCCCGAGGGGCGCTCATACGCGAGGCGGTGTCGGGGTTGGAGCCGCTCGGCGGGCGCCGGCGTGCCGAGCCCAGGGGCTCAGGCGCAATGACGCCGGGCCGAATCCACGTCAGGCTCTCGCGGCGGCGATCAGGTTCAGGCGCTTCAGGCGGCGGGTGATCGTCGAATCCTCCGCCACGGGCTTGATCGGCCGGCGTGTGCCGAGCGCGGGAGGCGCCGTGTCGGGCCACCCGGCGATCAGGCGCTCAATCTGCGCCGGTGCGACCGGACCGCAGAACAGCCTGCCCTGGGCGCTGTCGAAGTGCGCCGACCTCACGAAGTCCAGCATGTCGCGAGTTTCGACGCCTTCGGCGCAAACCGTGATCTGCATGGTGTGTGCGAGCTGCGCGACGGCGCGCACGATCATCTCGGCGTCGCGTTCCGTCGCCACGTCGGCGAGCAGCGCGCGGTCGACCTTGATCTCCGAGAACGGCATCCGATACAGCTCGGTGAGCGATGACAGCCCGGTGCCGAAATCGTCGAGCGACAGACCGACGCCGAGTATCCGCAGACGCGTGAACACGTCGAGCAGCAGGTCGCGATCCGTCGCGCCGGCGGTTTCGCCGACGTCGAGAACCACTTGGTCCGCGGGCACCTCGTTTTCCTCGAGGAGCGAGGCGAGCCGATCGGGGAAGCCGCGATCCTTGACGAGGCGGGGGCTGAGATTCACCACGAGTTGCAGGCGCATGCCGGTGTGGCGCCAGACGCCGAGCTGCCGGATCGCTTCGGTGAGCACGAAGTCGGTCAGTTCGCCGACGAGGCCGTGTGTATCGACGCTCGGCAGGAAATGTCTTGGTGCGAGTTCGCCGCGCCGCGGATGCTGCCAGCGTATCAGCGCCTCCACGCCTTGAATGCGCAGTTCGTCGTCGCCGAGCGCGATCTTCGGCTGATAGGACAGCGTGAACTGCTGTTCGGCGAGCGCCGTGAGAATCTCCTCGCGCGTCGCCGACGCCGGTGTGGCGAGATTCGCGGCCAGGATTCGTTCCAGGGCATTTTCGTCGAGCGGCCGGCTCAGCATGCCGATGATCGGCAATCCGCGCTTCTCGGCCGCTCGGCGCACGCTCGAAAGGACGCGAGCGTCGACCGTGCCGATCAACAGCGTGGCCGGCCGCGCGCCGTGTTGCGACAGGGCCTGCAGCACGCCATAGCCGTCCGTTTCCAGCCGATCGACCGCCAACACCGCGAGCGTCGGTCGGCGTACCGCGAGGATCGTCTCGAGTTCCTGAAGTCCGGCGAGCTCGATGCGATCACAGCCTATCCGTGCGGCGGTCGCGCGCAAGGTCTCGAGGGACGGACCGTCGCTGTCCATGATCAACATTAAATCGGTGCCGGCTTGCATTTGCCTCTCCATTGCGCGTCGGTGCTTCATCGACGACAACTGCGGCCGCAAGGGTCAGGCCACACGCCGCATCCGACTTCAGACAGGATAGCGGAAATAGCGGTTATTGGGGTAACGGTCGAGTGAGCGGCAGTCCACAGTCTGATGAAGTCGGCCCGCGCGCGCCGGAGCCCCGGCACATTATGTCAAAGACGGCGGCGATTTTTGCCCGTGCAAGCCGGTCGATGCCCGCAAAGCGATCGCGATCGTGCCAGTTAGTGCATCGAATCCCAAATGGCCGCCGCCCAGGTGTGCCAGATGGCCGGTGGCGCGAAGCATCAAGCGAGCCAGCGCGACGCCCGTGCGGTGACGCTCGACGTCGTGCTTGCCGAACAGGTCCCGGGCCGAATCGGCGAGGGTCGCGATGCGCAAGCCATCCACGGCGAGCGCCGCGCCACAGATGCCGCAGCGATCGATCGCGGCCGTCGCGCGTGAGACGGCGATCGTCGGTCGATCGCCGCCGCCCTTGAGGGCGGCGAATTCCAGCAGCGTCCACGCCGCGCGACGGATACTCTCCGGGTCGGCGTCGACGCGCGTCTCGGGATCGCATGCCCAGGTGATCTCGCCGACGGCGAGTTCGAGCCCGAGGCCGGGAACGGGATCCCGGGACGCAGGGCCGAGCAGGCACGCGCTGAGCGTGCACGAGGCCGCTTGTGCCTTGGTCTCGGCGAGCGACTCGAGCAGGGCCGCGAGCGCAATGATCCGGCGCACGCCGATCCGCAACTCGACGAGCCGCGTGTCGCCAGCAGTCCGGTCGTCGATCAACTCGAGGAAGCCGTAGAGCGAGGCGCCGACGTTGTTCAGTTCGTGCGCGACGTCCTGCGCCAACGCGGCCTCAGCCTGTCCGGGGCTGCGCAGCGTGGCCACCGGCTTCGCTACGCAGCGGCAGGCGACGGCGCGGCGGGCGCCGGCGCATCGAGGCCTAGTTCGTGTAGTAAGATTTCGGTGCTGGCCGTCTTCGACAGGCAGACATCCGCACCGGCCGCTTTTATCCGCTCGGCGTTCTCGACGGAGAGGAACCCGGACAGCGCGACGATGCGGGGCTTGCGCCCGCCGAACATGTCGCGGAGCAGGCGGCACACCGCGAAGCCGTCCATGTCGGGCATCTGCAGATCGAGCGTGACGACGTCGGGCCGCATCGATTCGCACTTGATCCCGGCGGTGAAGCCGGCGAGTGCGATGTCGACCGCGACCGTGGGCGCTCGCGAGGCGATCAAATTGGCCAGATATCGTGCGTATTGCGCATCGTCGTCGATGATCAACAGACGCGACGGCGGCCGCCCGTCGGCCGGCAGCAGCCGCTGTCTGGCGGCAACGAAATCCTCGACGTCCGCAACACGAAACCGGCGATGTCCGCCGGGAGTGCTCACCGAACGCAGCAATCCGCGACTCGCCCACAGCCGCACCGTCACCGGTGCGACCAGCAATCGATCGGCGACTTGGGTGGGCGTCAGGAACTCGTGTCGCCGACTCGGCGGGATCTTGCGGTCCTTACGTTCGGAATGCATGCACGCCGGTCCAACACTGCATCGTTCGCAGAATCAACAAGTTAACACAGTGGTACGAGCGAAACCAGCGCGTCCAGCGTAACGACCGGGCAGCCGTTCGAGAACACCGCGGCGGTGCACCGCGATCCCTCGCGAATGCAACCCACCACACAGTCACCATCCGGACGCGGATGTATAGTCGGGCTCGGCTCGACGAGGAGCCGCGGCGTGTTGCCAGGCGCAAGCCGGGCCGATCGTCCGGTTTGACCCGCAGACCACGGAGGGACTCGTGCATGACTCGCGCCTGTTGATTCTGGATGACGATGCCCAGATCGGCAAACTCATCCAAGTGATCGCCGAATCGGCGGGCGTTGCGGCGCGGTTCCTGACGCACACCGACGAGTTCTTCGAGGCGGTCGAGGCGTGGCGTCCGACGCACATCGCGATCGATCTGGTCATGCCCGAAATGGACGGCGTCGAGGTGCTGGTCAAGCTCGCCGAGCGCGGCTGCACCGCCAAAATCATCATCACGAGCGGCGTCGGTACGCGCGTGCTCGACGCGGCCGGGCGCTCCGCCAACGAGCACGGCTTGATCATCGCCGGCGTGATGTCGAAGCCGTTTTCCCCGAGCACGCTGCGTGGCTTGCTGACCGGCGATTCGGTCGACGGCAACGACGATAGCAGTTCGCGATATTCCCCGATGCGCGATGCCGGCGAGACGCTGCCAATCGCTGTCGCGGATCTCGAGCGCGCGCTCGCGAATCGCGAATTCGTCGTCGCATATCAGCCGCAGGTCCAATGCGTCAACGGCGAATTGGCCGGATTCGAGGCGCTGGTACGCTGGCGTCATCCCGTGCACGGAATCCTCGCGCCGGGTCGCTTCATCCTGGCCGCGGAAACGAACGGTTTGATCGAGCCGCTCACCGATCAGGTTCTGGACATGGCGCTCGTCTGGTTCGCGTCGCGGTTCGCCGGCACCGAACTGACCATCTCCGTGAATCTGTCGGCCCGCGGCACTCTGGCGCCCGCGGCGCGCGACGTCGGCGGTGCAACGGGCATGGGCCATGCGACGGGCGCAGGCGGCGATTCGTTGGTCGACCGGGTCAAGGACCGCTGCCGCGCGAGCGGCCTGCGGCCCGAGAACGTGATCCTCGAACTGACCGAGACCGGCGCGATGGAGGATCCGGTGGCCTCGCTCGACCTGTTGACGCGGCTGCGCATGAAGGGCTTTCAGCTGTCGATCGACGACTTCGGCACCGGCTACTCCTCGATGTTGCAACTCGTGCGCCTGCCTTTCTCGGAGATCAAGGTGGACAAGTCCTTCGTCATGACCGCAACGCGCTCGATCGAGTCGCGTGCGGTCGTCGAGTCCATCATCAAGCTCGGCCACAGCCTCGGCCTGCGCGTCGTCGCCGAGGGCGTGGAGGATGCCGCCACGCTGGCGTATCTGCGCGATGCCGGATGCGACCTGGCGCAGGGATACTTCATCGCCATGCCGATGTACGCGGCGGATGCGACCGCGTGGCTCGAACAGGATGCAGGGCGCCTGCAACTCGGCGCAACACAGACACCGTTGCTATAGCGCACGGACGAAATACCTCGAGGAGTCGAACTTGTCGACGCATAGTTTGGAAACTGGCGGGGACGCGCAACGCGAGGCGGCGTCCTCGAGGACGATTCTGCAGAGCCTCCCCGGTATATTCTGCTTGTGCGACGCGCAGGGGCGGATGGTGCGCTGGAACGGCCACTTGGAGACCGTCTCCGGCTACACCGGCCGGGAGATCGAGGCGATGCATCCGCTCGATTTCATCGTCGCCGAGGATCGTGCGCTCGTCGAACGGCGCATCGGCGAGATCTTCGCCCGCGGCGCCGCCCAGGTCGAGGCGGGCCTCCTGTCGAAGAACAGGAGCGTCACGCCGTACTTGATGAGCGGCCGGCTGATTGCGATCGACGGCGGCGGCCATATGCTCGCCGTGGGTATCGACATCAGCGAACGCGAGCGTACCGAGGAGCAGATTCGCCGCCAACTGAGCGAGTTGCATCGTTGGCGCGAGGTGACCCTCGGGCGCGAGGAGCGCGTCAGCGTATTGAAGACCGAGGTCAACGCGCTGCTCGCCGCGGCCGGTCATCCGCCGCGCTACGCGGACGCGCCGGGCGGCGGGGTGGCCGGCGAATGAATGCATCGCCGGAAGGCGCCGAGGCGCACAGACTCGCGGCGCTTTCGAGCTACAACGTGCTCGACACCCCGCCGGAGGAGGATCTGAACGATCTCGTTCGGCTCGCCGCGCAGATCTGCGGCACGCCGATTGCGATGATTTCGCTGGTCGACGCGCAACGCCAGTGGTGCAAGGCGGCGTTCGGCGTCGATCTGCAGCAGATCGAGCGCGAACACTCGTTCTGCACGCACGCGATCCGCCGGGCCGGCGTTTACGTCGTGCCCGACACGAAGCAGGACGCGGCGTTCGTCGACAATCCCATGGTGGTCGGCGAGCCGAGGATCCGCTTCTACGCGGGCGCGCCGCTCCTCACGCCGGACGGCGCTGCGCTCGGCACGTTGTGCGTGCTCGATCGGCAGCCACGCCGGCTGATTCCGGACCAAACACGCGCTCTGACCTTGCTCAGCCGGCATGTGATGGCGCAATTCGAACTGCGGCGTCAGACACGCGAGCGGAGCCGCATGAATCACGCGCTGCTGAGCCTGCTCGAGGACGAACGCCAGGCGCAGGCCGCGGTGCGCGAGAGCGAGGTGCTGAATCGCGCGGTGCTCGACTCCATGCTCGCGCACATCGCGGTACTCGACCGCAACGGCAAATTGCTCGCCGTGAACGCGGCCTGGCGGCGGTTCGCGCGGGAGAACGCGGATCCGCGCAGCGCTGCGCTCGGCGGTACGGATCTTGGCACGAACTACCTCGAGGCCTGTCGCCCGGCGGTGGCCGACGGCGACGAGTACGCGACCCGCGTGTACACGCAGCTCGGCGCGTTGCTGCGCGGCGAGCGTGGCAGCTTCACGCTCGAATATCCCTGCCACAGCGGCGACCGGCCGCGCTGGTTCCTGCTCGGCGCGACGCCGCTCGGCACGAAGCAAGGCGGTGCCGTCGTTTCGCATGTCGACATCACCGAGCGCAAGCAGGCCGAGGATCTCCTGCGTGTGAGCAATGAGCGCTTCGAGATGCTCGCCCGCGCAACCAACGATGCGGTGCGCGACTGGGATTTGACGGGCGATACGGTTTGGTGGAACGAGGGGTTCGAAACCCTGTTCGGCTTGCGCCGCACGGAGGTGGCATCGCCGATCGATGCCTGGAGCGAACGGATTCATCCGGACGACCGCGCCCGCGTCCTCGGCGGCGTTCGGCAGGCGATCGACGCGGGCGCGCATTCCTGGACGGACCGCTACCGGATCGCGCGACGCGACGGCAGCTACGCGCACGTTGCCGATCGCGGACAGGTGGTTCGCGATGGCGCCGGCAAGCCGATCCGGATGCTGGCGGGGATGAACGACATCACCGAGTGGGTGGCGCTCGAGGAGCAGCTGCGTCAGTCGCACCGCCTCGAGGCGATCGGCCAGTTGACCGGCGGAGTTGCGCACGACTTCAACAACCTATTGACCGTGATCATGGGCAATGCGGAACTCATCCGTGAGGGATCGGGTCTGCCGGGGCCGCTGCGCGAGTCCGCCACGGTGATCGTCGAAGCAGCGCGCAGTGCCGCCGAACTCACCAAGAGGCTGCTCGCGTTCGCGCGCAAGCAGGCCCTGAACCCCTCGGCGGTGGATCCGAACGGCCTGATCTCGGCGATGCACGGGCTCCTGCGGCGCACCCTCGGCGCGCACATCGACATTCAATTCGCGTCGGTCGCGCGTCCGTGGCTTGCGCTGGTCGACGCGGCCCAGCTCGAGAACGCCGTGCTGAACTTGTGCATCAATTCGCGCGACGCGATGGCGGGCGGCGGCCGCCTGATGATCGAGACCGCGAACGCCCGGATCGACGAGGAGTACGCCGCGCGCCACATCGACGTGAAGGCCGGGGAATATGTGATGATCACGGTCACCGATTCCGGCTGCGGCATTCCGCCGCAGCTGCTGCCACACGTGTTTGAGCCGTTCTTCACGACCAAGGACAAGAGCGGCGGCACCGGTCTCGGCCTCGCGATGGTCTATGGTTTCATCAAGCAATCGGGCGGCCACATCGGCATCTACTCCGAAGCGGGCGAGGGAACGGCGGTGAAGATGTATTTGCCGCGAGCGGCTGAGGCCGGGATGCCGGCGGCCGCCGTGACGGGCACTTTTCCCGCGCTGCGCGGCAGCGAGACGATCCTTCTGGTCGAGGACAACGCCCAGGTGCGGCGCTTCGCACTCGATCAACTCGAGAGGGTTGGTTATGAAGTATTGCAGGCCGCCAATGGCGTCGAGGCGCTCGAGATCCTCGCGCGGCGCGACGACGTGCACTTGTTGTTCACCGACGTCGTGATGCCCGGCGGTCTGAGCGGCCGGCAGCTGGCCGATGAGGCGCTCGCGCGCCGGCCGGATCTGAAGGTGCTGTTCACCTCAGGGTATACCGAGGATGCGATCCTGCACCAGGGGCGGCTCGATCCGGGCGTGCAATTATTGTCGAAGCCCTACCGCCGTAACGAGCTGACGAGCCGGATACGCGCGATCCTGGACGCGCCCTAGCCGGCGAGTCCGGCGCCGTGCGCGGCTGCTCGAGAACGGACGCCCTGCGGGGCCCCGCTCTTCATCGCAGGCGCAGCGGGGTGCCGTATCCGGTGAGTTCCAGATAGCCGTGGCCGACGAGGCGGTGCTCGTCGAACGCGCGCACGGCCCCTTCCCAATAGATCGTGCCGCTCGAGGCGCGCGCGTCGTTCTCCTGGTCGTCGAGCAGGGGCCGCAGGCGCAGAATCCGGCGGCCGGCCCGTACGCGCCACTCGATCGGATAGCGGATCGCGGTGCGCGGCGATACCCATTGCCTGAGGGGCGTGAACCTGACATCCGCCGGTGATAGGATCTGCACGCGACCGTCGGCGCTGCGCACGGTGCCGCCGGCCCATCGGGTCAGGCCGTTCTTGCCGCGAATCCTAAAGGCCATCAATGCGCCGCCGTCCTCGAGGTTGATGCCGATCCAATCCCAGCCGACCGCGCCGCGCGCGAGGTACGCGCTCGACCACTCGTGATCGAGCCAGGCCGCGCCGGTGACCGGTTCGGCGCGGCCATCGCGCGTGATCCGACCGGCAACGCGCAGCTGCGGGATGCTGTAATACTCGCTCGCCGATCGCGGATCGGCGCTCTTGCGGCTGTAGCCGTCGACGCCGTTCAGCAGCGGCGGCTGCGTCGCCGTGAACGACAGGTCGACCGAGAAATCCCTGCCCGCGCAGCGGCCGCGGTAGACGCCACCGTTGCGGACCAGACGCCACCGGCCGACCCAGACATCGGTGTCACCGATCCCGGCCCCGGCGAGACCGAAGCCGGCGCGCTCGATCCGCTGCGCCCGCCAGAGGCGGCCGTGCTGCGGGTCGGCGAGCGCGCAGTGCGCGATCAGCAATTGACGCGGCGTGAAGGCGCTCGGATTGCCTCGCCAGATGTCGGGGCGGTTGCGAAAGAACGTGATCTGCACCCCGAGCGGGGCGCCACGCCGGGTTTTGAGCCAGCCCGTGAGGTACCACCACTCGATGCGGTAGGCCGGATGGCTGCCGAAGTCCGCGGGAAAGCGCACAGGGTGGCCCGGCTCGACCTTGGCGTAGCGGGTGTTCGCAGCGTAGTTCGCGTCCGGAGTGTGGCGCCGGACGCTCACGACGGTTCCCGGCCGCGCATCGGGGCCGATCACCGTCAGGCCGACCAGCAGTGCGAGGGTGGCTGCGGCGGCGGTGCGCCGTGCGATCGGGCGCCTCACCAGTCCTCCCGCACCGCGCGCACGGCATCCTCGCCGCCGGCGGCATGGCCGCTCAGGATCGCCGTGCCGGCCGCGGCGGCGACCAGGATCAGACCCAGTTCGAGCAGACGCAAGACGGGTATCGCGAGATCGATGCTCCAGTGGAACGACTGGCGATTGACGACGAAGACCAGCACCAGACTCAATAGTACCCCGAGCAGCAAGCCGTAGACGACGCCGATCGAGGTCAACACGACGCCTTCCTCGGTGAGCAGGGCGACGACGTCCCGGCGGCGCAAGCCGATGTGCCGCAGCATGCCGAATTCGGCGCGCCGTGCGAGCGCGGTGGAGCCGATGGCGAAGGCGACACCGACCAGACCGATCGCCACCGCGATGGCCTCGAGCGCATAGGTGATCGCGAATGCCCGGTCGAAGACACGCAAGGACCGTCTGCGCACCGCGGTCGATGTCATGATCTGCACCGCGTCGCCCGCGGCGAGGCGCGCGCGCACGGCCGCCGCCACCGATGCGGCGCCGAAACCGGGCGAGAGCCAGAGCGACGCCTGAGTCGCGTCGTGGTCGCCTGTTGCCGCCTCGTAAGCCGGGCGAGGCAGCACGATCGAACCGTCGCTGCGCGCGTAGTCGCGCCAGACGCCGGCGATTGCATAGCCGAGCAGGCGCCCGCCGAGCGGCAAGCGGATCGTTTGACCGGCGCGATAGCCGTACAGATCGGCGAGGCCCTCGGAGATCCACACCGGTTGCAGGCGCGCCGCGCGCGCAAGCGCAGCTTCGGCGACGATCGGCAGAACCTGCCGCGCGTCGGCCGCGTCGATGTCGCGCGCGATCAGCGTGATCGGCGGATGCCGCCGATCGAGCGCGATCCGCAGCGTGCGGCGGAACCGGATCTTCGCGATACCCGGCACCGCCGAGATTCGCGCCTGCTCGCCGGCCGACCAGAACGCGGTGTCGTTGCCCGGCGGCACGCGCATCTCGATGTCGGCGGGCAGCAATTTCACGAGCCAGTTCTCGAAGGAGGAGCGAAACGAATGCACCATGATCATCATCGCCACCATCAAACTGTAACTGACGATGATCGATGCGAGGCTCAAGGTCGACGGTCGCACGTTGTCGCGCAGCTGCGCGATCGCGGTGTCGAACACCGGACGGCCGGTATGCGGTGCCACGCGCAACAGCGCGACCGTCGCGGCGGGCACGGTGAGCACCGCGCCGAGCAGCAGCGCTGCGATCGAGAGGTAGCCAAAGAGCGCCAGGTGCGCGATCGGCGGCAGCCGGGCGAGCGCACCGCCGAGCGCGAGGAAGCCGGCGCCGAGGAGCCACGTGGACGGCGCGGTCGATTCGACGCCGAGGTTGCCGCCCTTCAACGCGGCGGCCGGCGGCCGGCGGGCGGCCGAGCGGGCCGGCAGCCAGGCGCCGATTGCGGCGACCAGTACGCCGATCGAGAAGAAGCCGACGATCGCCGCGGGCTGCGCCGGTAGCGCGGCGCCGACGGCCTGCAGGCGGCCGTCGCCCAGGCCGCCGGCAAATGTGCGCAGCATCGCATCGGCGAGCGCGACGGCGCCGGCGACGCCGAGCAAGGCGCCGGCGGCACCGAGCGCGGCGCCCTCGGCGGCCAGGGCGAGTTGCAGTTCGGCGCGCGTGACGCCGAGCGCACGCAGCAGCGCGAGCGAAGCGCGACGCCGCAACACGGACAAGGACTGGGTCGAGAAGACGAGGAACGCGCCGGTCCACAGCGCGACCAGCGCCAGCATGTTCAAGTTCACCCGGTAGGCGCGTGTCGCGGCGGCCGTCCGGTCGATCTGCGTGTGGGGCGCAAGCGCGAGGACCCCGACCGGCAGGCGACGGGAGAGTTCGGCGCGAAACGCCGCGGCGTCCACCCCGTCGGCGAGGCGAAGGTCGATCCGGTTCAGGCGGCCGATACGCGCAAAGATCCACTGCGCGGAGGCGATGTCCATCAGGCCGAGAGGCTGCGAATAGGCGCGCGCCGGCAGGATGCCGATCACCCGCAGGCGTTCGGGCTGGTCGCCGACGACGACGTGCAGCGCATCGCCCGCGTGCAGCCCGAGGCGCGCGGCGGCCACGGCGCTCAGCAGGATCGCGTTGGTGCGAAACAGCGCCGGCAGCCGCGGGCCGATGCCGTCGACGAGCGCGCTCTGCAAGCGGCCGGCGCGAAACGGATCGATGCCGAGGATCGCGAGCGGTTCGCGCCGGCCGGGGACCGCCGCCTCGATCTCGAGAACTGGACTCGCGATGGCGACGCGCGGATCGCGCGCGAGTGCGCCGAACAGGGCTTCTGCGAAGCCCGCTCGGGGTCCGCGGACGATCACGTTCGCGCTGCCGACGAGACGGCGGCCCGCGTCGGTGAACTGCGCGAGCGCCGCTTGATTGACCAGGAAGATTGCGGCAGCGAGGCAGACGCCGAGCGCGATCGCGAGCACGCTGAGGATCAGCCGCGTCGGCTGCTCGCGCAGCTGCGAGCGCAGCAGCACGCCCCATACCCGCCAGGCGCCGCGCAGCGTGCGCCGGCCGCGCATTTCAGTCTCGCTCCGCGGTCGTCAGCCCCCGCGCGTCGAGGATGAGGATCCGATCGGCGGTCTGCGCCGCCGCGCGCGAGTGCGTGATCAGGATCCCCGCGCCCGCGTGGGCCTTGATCTGCGCGCGCAGCAGCGCGAGCATCTGCGCGGCGCTGCGCGGATCCAGGTTGCCGGTCGGTTCGTCGGCCAGCACGATGCGCGGCCGATGAATCAGGGCGCGGGCGATCGCGGTGCGCTGGAGTTCCCCGCCGGACAATTCGCGCGGCAGCCGGTCGGCGAGGGCGCCGATGCCGAGCGCAGCGAGCATCTGCTCGGTGCGCTCACGGCGCGCCCCGGCATCGACGCCCTGCAGTCGCAGCGGCAGATCGACGTTCTGGCGCACGCTCAAATAGGGCAGCACGTGAAATGCCTGGAAGACGAAGCCGACGGCGCGACGACGCAGGAGCGTCGTCGCGTCATCGTCGAGAGTCGACAGATCGACGCCATCGACCGTCACGCGGCCGGCGTCTGGCCGGTCGAGTCCCGCGAGCAAGTTCAGCAGCGTCGTCTTGCCGACGCCGGACTCGCCCATGACCGCGAGGTACTCCCCCTCGGCGACCTGCAGGTCGATCCCGTCGAGTACGGCGGGCCGGTCGGAGCGATAGCGCTTGTGCACCGCTTCGAGGCTGATGACCGCCCGAGCCGCCGCCGCTCCTTCAGCCACCGGCTCGCCCGCTCCTCAGGCGGCGTCGACGCCGATGACCGCTTTGGTTTCCAGGAAGTCGCGCAGACCGTACTCGCCGTATTCGCGACCGTTGCCGGACATCTTGAAGCCGCCGAAGGGCGTCTGCCAGTCGCCGGCGGCGCCGTTGATCGTGACCTGTCCGGCGCGAATGCGGTCGGCGACGCGTCGTGCGTGCGCGTTGTCGCGCGACCAGACGTAGCCAGACAGCCCGTAGGGCGTGTCATTGGCGATTCGGACCGCCTCGTCCTCGGTCTTATATGGCAGAATGCACAACACCGGCCCGAAAATTTCCTCGCGTGCGATCGACATGTCGTTGCGGACGTTCGAGAAGATCGTCGGCCGGATGTAGTAGCCCTTCTTGAGCCCATCCGGCAGGCCCAGACCGCCGATCAACACCTTCGCGCCCTCGGCGATGCCGCTCTTGATATGGTTCTGGACGCGGTCGAACTGGATCTTCGAGACGACCGGTCCCATCTGCGTCGCCGGCGAGGCCGGGTCGCCGACCACCACCGCAGAGGCGACGCGCTTCGCGAGTTCCTCGACCGCGGCCAGCTTCCCCTCCGGTACCAGCAGACGGGTCGGCGCGTTGCAGGACTGGCCGGTGTTCTGAAACACGTGGAGAACGCTGCGCTTGACGGCGCGCTCGAGATCCGCATCGTCGAGCAGGACGTTCGGCGACTTGCCGCCGAGTTCCTGCTGCACGCGTTTGACCGAGGCCGCGGCGCTCTTCGCGATCTCGGTGCCGGCGCGCGTCGAACCGGTGAATGCGACCATGTCGATGTCCGGGTGCGCCACGAGCGGCGCGCCGACGTGCAGCCCGTCGCCGTTGACGAGGTTGAACACGCCATGCGGCACACCGGCCTCATCCATGACCCTGGCCCAGAGGATCGCGCTGAAGGGCGAGAACTCGGACGGCTTGAGCACCATCGTGCACCCCGCGGCGAGCGCCGGCACCACCTTGGCGGCCACCTGATTGATCGGCCAGTTCCACGGCGTGATCAGCGCGCAGACACCGACCGGCTCGAGCACGATGCGGGTCGAGGCGCGGATCTGTTCGAACTTGAAGGACTTCATCACCTCGATCATCGCTTCGAGGTGGCCGGTGCCGCAGCCGGCCTGCGAGCCCTTGGCGAGCGAGATCGGCGCGCCCATCTCAGCCGAGATCGCCGCGCCGATCTCGTCGTAATGCGCCTGGTAGCGTTGCAGCATCCGCTCGAGCAGCGCGAGTCGCTGCGCGGGGGTGGTGCGCGAGAAATCGTCGAATGCACGCCGGGCCGCCGCCACCGCCCGGTCGACGTCCTTGGCACCGCCCATCGAGATCACCCCCGCGACGTCCTCGGTCGCCGGGTTGATCACCTGGAATTCCTTCGGCTCGGCCGGGTCGACCCAGCGACCGTCGATGTAGAATTTGCGCTCGTCGTACATGGGTGGTTCCGTCCCTCGGAAAACTCGACAAAATAACGGCGACATTGTACTCGATGGCGGCTGTCGCCGCTTGCCGACGGCGCGCATCGAGGCGAGCCGAATGCGCGCCGACCGTTTAAACTCGAGCGGTCGAAGCGAAGGCCAAGTAGAGAAACATAGGCGGTGCGGCTCCTGGGCCGCGGGGAGTGATTGCATGCGGCGTCCGGCATTCTGGCTGCTGGTCTTGACGGTGGTGGCGGGCGCGCCGATGGTGCACGCTGCGCAGCGCAATCCCGTGCGCGTGGCGCCGGTCGCGATCGGACCGGAGGCGAGCCGCATCATCGTCGGCTTCAAGACGAACCCGGCGAACGCGATGAGCACGATGATCGCCTCGCGGATGCAGGCGCAGAGCGTGCGCCTCGTCCAGGCGCGCACCAGCGCGCAGGACGTCGCCGCGCTCGCACAGCGCGTCGATCTCGCGCTCGCCGGATCCCGGCAGCTCACGCCGAGCATGCATCTGTTGTTTCTGCCGCAGACCCTGTACGGCGCGCAGGCGCTCGCCGCGCTCGCGAAGCTGCGCGCGGATCCGGCGGTCGCGTTCGCGCAGGTCGACCGACGGCGCTATCCGCTCGCGGCGAACCCGCCGAACGACCCGCTGTTCCCGGCGCCACCGACACCGACGCTGTGCACGGTCGCCGACGGCTGCAATCCGCCGCAATCCTATTACGGCGGCCAGTGGTATCTGCGCGCGCCGCCGGCAGTCGCGACATCGACCGATGACGATCTCGCGGCAACCGATGCCGTCGACGCCTGGGGAATCACGACCGGCAGCGCCGGTGTCGTGATCGCCGACGTCGATACCGGCGTGGTGTTCGATCACCCGGATCTGGGCCGTGCCGGGTTCGGCGGCCGCTTGCTGCCGGGTTACGACTTCGTCGGCCAGGACTACGATCCGGTCAACGGCAGCGCGCTCGGCACGTACAAAGTTGCCAACGACGGCGACGGCTGGGATCCGGATCCTTCCGATCCCGGGGACTGGGTCAGCAGCACCGATTTCGCCTACATGGACTCGTTCGGCAATGCATTGTTTCCGCAGGCGACCTGCGGCCAGCCGGGGCCGACCAGCGGCACCTACTTGCCGGTCGACAGTTCCTGGCACGGCACGCGGGTCGCGGGAATGCTCGGCGCGTTGACCGACAACGGCACCGGGATCGCCGGCATGACCTGGGGGCCCTACCTGCTGCCGGTCCGCGCGCTCGGCAAGTGTGGCGGCTACGACTCGGACATCATCACCGCCATCGAGTGGGCGGCGGGCATGCCGGTCACCGACTCATCGGGCAATGCGCTGCCGGACAATCCGTTTCCGGCGAACATCATCAACCTGAGCCTCGGCGGCGGCGGCAGCTGTCCGAGCGGCTACGAGGCGGCGCTGAAATCGGTGACCGGCCTGGGCGTGCTCGTCATCGCTTCCGCCGGCAACGGCGGCAACCCGGGCGCGACTGCGCCGGTCGACGCGCCGGCCAATTGCAGCGCGCTCGTCCCGGGCGTGGTGGCGGTCGCCGGCCTGCGCAACGTGGGCACGAAGGTCGGCTACAGCAGTTCCGGACCCGAGGTCACGCTGTCCGCGTCTGCCGGTAATTGTGTCGAGCTCTCCGGGCCCTGCCTGCGCACGCTCGACACGACGACCAACGAGGGCACGACGGTGCCCGGCGCGAACGGCTACACCGATCAAACGAATTCCAACCTCGGCACGAGTTTCTCCGCGCCGATCGTCGCCGGAATCGCGGCCCTGATGCGCTCGGCGAACGCGAATCTGACGCCCGCCGAGATCGCCGCGCGCCTCGCTGCGAGCGCCACGCCCTTCCCGGCAAACAGCGCGAATCTGCCGATCTGTCCGGCCTCGGATCCGGTGACCGGCGAGTGTTCCTGTCCGCCGAGCGGCCAGTGCGGCGCCGGCATGGTCGATGCGCTCGCCGCCGTCGAGTCGGCGCTGCGGCCCATTGCCGCGGTGGCGCTGCCCGCCACGGTCGCGAGCGGCCAGAATGCGACGTTCGACGCGAGCGGCAGTGCGGCCGCCTGCGACCCGACGGGAGGCGCGCCGAAGTCGATTGCCGCTTACGCATGGACCGCGACCGGCGGCGTGCAGATCGCCTCAGGCGCAAATGCGGCGCAGGTCAGCGCGATCCCGGGAACGACGGCCGGTACGCTGAGCCTGACGGTCACCGATTCGGCCGGGTTGAGCGATACGGCAACGATCCAGGTGCCCGCGAACGGCGCACCGAGCGCGCCGGGAGTGCCCATGTCCGCGGGCAGCGCGGCGACCGCCTGTCCGAAGCCGGTGGCATTCACGGCGGCACCGCCGACGGTCGCCGCGACGGTGTCGCCGGCGAGTGTCGCCGAGAACGTCGCGTCGACGCTGACCATCACGTTCGGCAACACCAATCCCTACGCGCTCACCCAGGCGGCGTTCAACTACGGGCTGCCGAGTAATCTCACCATTGCCTCGAGCCCGCAGACGACGACGAGTTGCACGGGCGGGGAACTCGCGGCGACCTATTCGACGACCAACGTCGCCATCACCGGTGCGGTGGTCCCTGCGAACGGCAGTTGTTCGGTCGTGATTCCGGTTGAGAGCGCGAGCGCGGGCACCTACACGATCGGGATCGCCGCCAATACGCTCGCCACCGGTCCGGCCGGCGCCAATACGGCCGCCGCGACCGCCAGCTTGACCGTCACGGCGCCGAGCAGCGGCGGCGGCGCGATCGGCTGGCCGGAGCTGCTGGTCGGCGCTGGACTTCTCGCCGCCTCGCGGCGCCGCGCCGCGAGGCGCAGGTGAATCGGACCCGGCTCGTCGCGCCTCAGGGACCGCCCGGCGCGATCGGCGGCAGGCTGATCTTGAAACGCGTGTCGCGACCCGACTCGCTCGCCAGGGCGATCGTGCCGCCGGCCTCATCGACGTAGCGGCGCACGAGCGTCAAGCCGCCACCGTGCGCCGGCCCGCCGCCTTCCGGGCACAGCGTGGTGAATCCGGCCTTGAAGATCAACTTGATCGCCTGTCGGTCCGAAAGCGCTGCGGCCTGTTCCGGGCGCAGCAAGCCCTTCGCGATCGCGGTTCGGCGTACCAATTGCGGATCGATGCCGCGCCCGTCGTCCTCAAAGCGCATCTCGAAACCGCCCTCGGGCGGTCGCTTGAATTCGAGCCGCAGCGTGGAGGAGGGCGGCTTGGCGGCACGGCTGCGCTCTATCGGCGACTCGAGCCCATGGACGATCGCATTGCGGATCAATTGGATCGCGACGTTCTTGACCGTCGTCTGATAGCCCGCGGGAACGCTCTCGAGACCGACGCAGACCAGGGCCACCTTCTTGCCGTGCTCTTCGGCGATGAGTTCGGCGAGGCTCGTGAGCGTGCTTTCGAGGCTGCCGACCGCACGCGGACGAGGTAGCCTATCCGAACCGGCGAGGCGCATCTGGTCGATGAATTGCGGCGCATCGATGATCTGCGTGCCGTTGGCCGTGATCGGCTGGGCATCCGCCGGTCCCGGCTGTGGTAGGGCGCTTCTGGTCAGGCTGCGCAGCATCGTGAACTGGCCGAAGAGACCGTCGAGCTTCACCGCGAGCGGCAGGAAATCGCCGCCGCTTAGTTTCGGCCGGCCGCGCAGATCGTGCAGCGCGTCCTCGAACGAGCGTGCGGCGCTCTCGAGCGAGCTGAGCTTGAGGGCGGCACCCTCGCGGCGTATGCGATCGACCTGGTCGAGAGTTTCCTCGAGTTTTCGGCGGAATGCGGCCTGTTCGCGTGCCGGCTTGCGCAGGATCGCGTCGATCTGCGACATCGCCGCGTCGGTCTTCTGCACCGATGAGACGAATCGGCCGCGGCCGAGACGCAGCACGCCGCGCAGGATTTCCGTCTGCGCCTGGCGTTCATGCCGCAGTTCCGCAAGCTCCCGCGCCTGCTGCACGAGCGCGGTTGCGTCCGTGATCACCACCACGCATCGACCGCGTTGCGCAGCGGCGGGCGCGGCGTGAAACTCGAGCCGGTAATAGGCCCTCTGCACGGCGCCGTCGGGCCCGGGCAGGCGCAACTCGATCTCCTCCAGGATTTTGGGTTCCTCGCCGGCCTGCGCGCTCGTCTCGCGCCACGCCGCGAGCGCAGCGAGCACCGCGGCGAGGACCTTGTCGCCGGCGAGCGGTTTGAGAACCTCGGCGAAATGGGCGCCGGCGAGATCGGGACATCGCAGGAGCGTCGCCGCGGCGCGGGATCCGGCGCCGACGATGACGTCCTGCGCGTCGAGGATCAGGACCCCTGGGGCAAGCACATCCAAGATCGGTTCGAGCGCGGACGCTTGAGCGGACGGGGACGGCGGCGGCGCGGGCGAGCCGATCGGCGTCACCGTTGCGATCGGTGTGATAGGCGCGGGGTGCATCAGGCTCCTCACGCGACCGCGCGGATCGCCGGATCGAGTTCGGCGAGCAACTCGTCGGCCGAGGCGAAGCGGTCGTCCGCCCGCTTCGCCATCAAGCGGTTGAGGATCGCCTGTTGCGCGGCGGCCGTGTCGGGCAACTGCGGAACCGGCGAGTTCGTTTGCTGCGACATGATCTCGACGGCGCTGCGGCCGAGGTAGGGCTTGCGGCCCGTCAGCATCTCGAAGAACATCACGCCGAGGCTGTACAGATCGGTGCGCGCGTCGACCCGCTGGCCTTGCGCCTGCTCGGGGCTGATGTAGTAGGGCGACCCGAGGATCTGGCCCACCCCGGTCATCGAGACTTCGTCGAGCGAGCGCCGGGCGAGACCGAAGTCGATCAGCACCGGCGCATTGTCCTCGCGCAGCATTACGTTCGCCGGTTTGAGATCGCGGTGCAGAATGCCGAAGACGTGGATCACGCGCAGCGCCTCGGCGATCGAGCGCAGGTAATACAGGCTCTCCTCGGTGCTCAAGGGATTGCGCAGGCGGTCGCGCAGATCCCCGCACGGGAAATATTCCATCGCCAGGTACAGATGGTGCGGCAGGCTGCCGAAATCGTAGATCTCGGCGATCGCCCGGTGCGCGATGCTCGAGATGATCTCGTGTTCCCGCTGGAAGCGCTCCGCGTCCTCGAGTTCCCGCGGGCTCGAGCCTCGGTGCATCACCTTCAGCACGACGTTGCGCCGCAAGCGCTCGGCGCGCGCGAGGTAGACCGAGGAGAAATTGCTGGTCGCGAGCCCCTTGATGATCGAATAGTGCGGCACCTCGACCGGCGGACCCTCGTCCGGGACGGCACCGATGATCGAGGCTTCCCGCACCGCCTCGTCGCGCTGCGCGCGTGCCTCGGCGACGGCCGCAAGCAGGCTCTCGCGGCACAGACCGCTGACGGGCAGATAATCCCTGGCGCCGCTCTTGAGCGCGCGCACCGCCGAGAGCTCGCCGCCGTTCTCCGCGAGCACGATGCAGTAGAGCGTCGGACGGATCCGCAGCCATTCGAGCATCGAGGCGATCCCGTGGGCGGCGGCACCGTCGCTGCCGAAATCGATCTGCAGGATCAGTGCATCCGGTTCGCGGGCCTCGAGCAGGCTCGTGAGAGAGGCCGAATCGCCGGCCGGCACGATGATCGCGCTCGCGGCCGGCCAGTGGCTGGTCACGTGATGCGTGAGCCACTGCAGGCGCTTGGCGTCGCTGCCGACGACCAGCAAATTCGGAGCGGGCGGAATCTCGGTCATTGGCGACTTCTAGACGTGGCGTTCGATACCCGGGGGCGGCACCGGCTCCCCAAAAGGGGGGCGCGAAGCACAATCTAACCGCGGTTTCGGCAAAAAAATGCGTCGAGAGTCGCGAAAATTTGAAACCAAACGCCGGTTTGGCCGGTCAGTAGGGGGTGTTGTCCGCAATACCTTGAGGAAGGGGCGTATACGCATGGGCAGTCTCAGAATATGGTCGCTCGCCGCCGCGGCGGGCCTTTTGGTCGCCGTGGTGACGCAACAGCGTTCCCTGGCGCTTGCCGGTACGCTGCAGAGCAATGCGCCCTCGGCGGCGGTGAGACAATCGGCCCCGGCGACGCCCGTCGGCGCCGACCGCGCCGCGGCACCGGAAGTCACCGGGCTTCCCGATTTTTCGGCGCTGGTCGAGCGCAACGGCCCGTCGGTCGTCAACATCAGTGTGATCGAGAAGCCGCGCCAATCCGATGCGGTGCAATGGGGCAACAACGATGACAATCCGCTGTCGCAGTTCTTCCGCCAGTTTCAGTTGCCGCAGCAGAACATGCCGCCCGAGCGCGCGATCGGCTCCGGGTTCATCATCAGTTCGGACGGCTACATCCTGACGAACGCGCACGTGGTGAATGGCGCGGCTCACGTGACCGTGAAGCTCACGGACCGGCGGGAGTTTTCGGCGAAGGTGATCGGCATGGACAAGCGCAGCGACGTCGCGTTGCTGAAGATCGCCGCCGTCGGCCTGCCGGCGGTGCGATTCGGCGATCCGTCGAAAATCAAGCCGGGCCAGTGGGTCGTCGCGATCGGCTCGCCGTTCGGCTTCGACAACACCGTGACCGCCGGCGTGATCAGCGCGACTGCGCGGGCGTTGCCGGGCGAGGAAAACTACGTTCCGTTCATCCAGACCGATGCCGCGGTGAATCCGGGCAATTCGGGCGGCCCGCTGTTCAACATGCAAGGACAGGTCATCGGCATCAATTCGCAGATCTACAGCCGAACCGGCGGCTTCATGGGCATGTCGTTCGCGATTCCGATCGACATCGCACTCAACGTCAAGGATCAACTGCTGCGCAACGGCACGGTGCGACGCAGCCGCATCGGCGTCGAAGTGCAGGACGTGAACCAGCAGCTCGCGGAGTCGTTCGGCCTCGGCCTGCCGCGCGGCGCATTGATCAGCGGTGTCGATCCCAAGGGTCCGGCGCACCTGGCGGGCCTGCGGCCCGGCGACGTGATACTCAGCGTCAATGGCCGCAAGATCGATCGATCGATCGATCTGCCGTCGATCGTCGCGGTCTTGCAGCCGGGATCTCTCGTGCATCTCGGCATCTGGCGCAACCACAAGCGGATCGGCGTCGACGTGCGCACCGTGTTGCTGGTCGACCAGGGCGCGCAGCTCGCGCGCAACGGCACGACCCACAGCGGCGGCAAGCTTGGCATCGCGGTGCGCGAGTTGAATCCGGACGAGCGGCGCGAGCTGCATACCCGGGGGCATCTGGTCATCGAGGCGGTCTCGGGCCCTGCGCTGACCGCGGGCCTGCAGGCCGGCGACGTCGTGCTTGGCGTGAACGGCGCGAGCGTCGACACGGTCGAACAGTTGACGCGCGCGGTCGACCGATCCGGACACGACGTTGCGCTGCTGATCCAGCGGCACAATGCCCAGATCTACGTCCCGATCGACATCGGGTGAAGTGGCCCCGGCATCGCGCCGGTGTACTTGATCCGGGTAATAGGCTCTAATCGCGGGCGTGCAAACCGCTTCACCGCTCTTTTCCCCTGCGGACCCACCGGCCGGCTCCGGGCGCGCGTGCGCGCCGTTCCTGCCGATGAACCGCGCCGAAATGGCCGCGCTCGGCTGGGATCGGTGCGACGTGATCATCGTCAGCGGCGATGCGTACGTCGACCATCCGAGCTTCGGCATGGCGATCGTCGGTCGGGTGCTGGAGGCGGCTGGATTTCGGGTCGGCATCATTGCGCAGCCGGACTGGCGCGGTGTCGAGGATTTCCGGGCGCTCGGCGAACCGCGCCTGTTTTTCGGGGTCACCGGCGGCAACATGGATTCGATGGTCAACCGCTACACGTCGGAGCGGCGGGTGCGCAGCGACGATGCCTACACGCCCGGGGGGTGGGGTGGCAGGCGGCCGGACCGCTGCGTGATCGTGTACTCGCAGAGACTGCATGAGGCGTACCACGACGCGCCGATCGTGATCGGCGGCATCGAGGCGAGCCTGCGGCGCATCGCGCATTTCGACTACTGGTCGGAAAGGGTCCGCCGCTCCGTGATCGTCGATGCGCAGGCGGACCTGCTGGTCTACGGCAATGGCGAGCGGCAAATCGTCGAGATCGCACGGCGCCTCGACGCGGGCGAGTCGATCCGCGAGATCACCGGCCTGCGTGGAACGGCGCTATTGCGCCGCGCCAATCCGGACGGCTGGGTCGAAATCGACTCCTCCGAGATCGACGAGCCGGGGGGCCTCAATCCGCCGACGAATCCCTATGCGGCCGGCGAGGGCAGAGGCGGTGCGCCGGGTGCGGCGCTCGTCAAGCACGGTCGTGCGGTGCCGAACGCTTGGCGCGATCGCAGCGTGATCCGTATACCGTCGTTCGAGGCGGTTAGTCGGGACCCGGTGCTCTACGCGCACGCGTCACGCGTGCTGCACCTGGAGGCGAATCCCGGCAATGCCCGCGCCCTGGTGCAGCGTCACGGTGCCGATGACGTCTGGCTGAATCCGCCCCCTTTGCCGCTATCGACCGGGGACATGGACGCCGTGTACGAACTCCCCTATGCGCGGCGGCCGCATCCTGCCTACGGCGCGGCGAGGATTCCGGCCTACGAGATGATCCGCTTCTCGGTCGCGATTCAGCGCGGTTGCTTCGGCGGCTGCACGTTCTGTTCGATCACGGAGCACGAGGGACGCATCATCCAGAGCCGCTCGGAGGAATCGGTGATCCGCGAGATCGAGACCATCCGCGACCGCGTGCCGGGTTTCACCGGCGTGATTTCCGATCTCGGCGGCCCGACCGCGAATATGTACCGCCTGCATTGCAAGAGTCCGGCGATCGAATCGGCTTGTCGGCGCCCCTCGTGCGTCTACCCGGGCGTATGTCCGAACCTGAACACCGATCACGCTCCCCTGATTCGCCTGTATCGTCGGGCCCGCGCGGTCGCCGGGGTGAAGAAGGTGCTGATCGCCTCGGGCGTGCGCTACGACCTCGCGATCGAGTCACCGGATTACGTCAAGGAACTCGCCACGCATCACACCGGCGGGTATTTGAAGATCGCGCCGGAAGCGATCGGCGAGGGGCCGCTGTCGAAGATGATGAAACCCGGCGTCGGCGCCTACTATCGCTTCAAGGAGTTGTTCGACCGCTACTCGCGCGAGGCCGGCAAGGAGCAGTATCTCATTCCGTACTTCATTGCCGCGCACCCGGGGACACGCGACGAGGACATGCTGGAACTCGCGCTGTGGCTGAAGAAGAACGGCTTTCGCGCCGATCAGGTGCAGGCGTTCCTGCCCTCGCCGATGGCGACCGCCACCGCGATGTACCACAGCGGCAAAAATCCTTTGAAACGCGTCTCCCGGACGGGTGAGAACGTGGTCGTGCCGAAGGGCCTGAAAGTGCGCCGCCTGCACAAGGCGTTCCTGCGTTATCACGATCCCTTGAACTGGCCCTTGCTGCGCGATGCCTTGAAGCGCATGGGTCGGGCCGACCTGATCGGCAACGGCAAGCAACACCTCGTGCCCGCGTATCAGCCGCAACGCGGTCATCGCGTCGCATTGAGCGCCGTGCCGTCGCGCCTGCGCTTTCGGACCCAACACAGCGGACTGCCCGACGCAGCGGCGCCGCGCCGCGCTGGCGCGAAGCGCCGCGGCGGCTGATTCCCCGGCCGAGGGGTCCTCAGCCGAAGCGTCCGCCGCAGCGGCCTGCGAGCACCGCCTGGATCTGTGCGACGATCGACAGCGCGATCGCCGCCGACGAGGTGGCGCCGATGTCGAGTCCGGCCGGCCCATGCACGCGGTCGGCGATGGGGCTGAGCGCCGCGCCGAGTTCGAGCAACAGGCGCGCGCGGCGGGCGGGCGGTCCGAGCAGACCGATGTATCGCGGTGGTTCGCGGGCGAGCCAGCGCAGGTATTCGCCGTCGGCCGCCAGTTGGTGGCTCATCACGACGGCGGCGTCGAAGCGCATGCCTGCGAGCCGCCCGGCCGCCTCCTCGGGGCGCCCGCAGAGGACGCGGACGGCCTGCGCGAATGAGGCGGGCGAGGCGAACGCCGGGCGATGATCGTAGATCGTGACCCGCCAGCCGAGATCCGCCGCGAAGTCGTGGAGCGGAATCGCGTCGAGGCCCGCGCCGAGAACGAGCAAGCTCGTCGGCAGTGCGACCGGGGCGACGAAGATCTCGATTTCCCGGCCGCCGAACGCGAACCGCCGCAGGTGGGGCGGGCGGGACACGGCGGCGGCGGCGGCGGCCGCGAGCATGGCGCCGAGGCCATCGGCGGACGGCGAATCGGCGTGCGCATGCGCGCCGAGTTCGGTCGCCGTTGCGTCGCCACCGACGACGGTCGCGATGGCTCCGGGTGCGTCGCGTTCGAGGCAGGCATTCAAATAGGAGACCGCGGGATACAGCGGTGCGGCCACTGGTTCGAGCCAGACCTCCATCGCCCCCTCGCACCCCGAACCCATGCCCCAGATTGGGTCGTCGTCGATGCGCGAATCGAAGCGCACGCGCTGCGGACGCCCTAGTGCCAGCACTCGGCCGGCGCGTTCCCGCAGATCCGCTTCCAGGCATCCGCCGCTCAACATACCGCTCGCCGACCCGTCCGGCGCGAGCAGAATGCGCGCGCCCGCCTTCGCGTAGGTCGATCCGGTGGTCGCGAGCACCGTGGCCATGACCAGCGGCTCCTGCAGGGCCCGTGCCGCGGCGAAAAAATTCGCCAGCCCGCTCAAGTGATCATCCATGCCCCACAGTCTAGCGGAATCGCTTGCCTGGCTCCGCTCGGTACGATTAGAGTTCCCGGCTGGCCAACATGGTCCGGCCGCCAAGCATCACGGTCGAACGAAATCCAGGGAGTGCCGCGTCCGCCCGCCGGACGGGCGGACGCGGGCGAGTTATGAGTCAATGGATCGTGCACAAATTCGGCGGATCGAGCGTGGCCGACGCCGCGTGTTTTCGGCGCGTCGCCGACATCGTCGAATCCTCGGGCAATCCGCGCGAAGCGGTCGTGCTATCCGCGTGCCGCGGTGTCACCGACGCACTGCTCGGTTCGATCGCCCTCGCCGAACGCGCGCAGGGCGATGATCCGGCCGCGCTTGCCGCCCTCGAGGCTCGCCACGTCGAGCTCGCCACCGCGTTGCTGTCGGCAGTCCCGCGCGACGCCTACATCGCGGATTTGCGGCGCGACGTCGCCGACGTCGCGGGCATGCTGCAGACCATTCGCCTGATCAAGGCGGCGCCACACGCGCTGCGGGACGTGATCGCCGGCTATGGAGAGATCTGGTCGACGCGGCTGTTTGCGCCCTTCCTGCGGGAGCGCGCGCGCATCGCCGGCGAAGTGCTCTGGATCGACGCGCGCCGCGTCGTCGTGGTCGAGTGGGGCCCGCTCGGTCCGGGCGTCGACTGGCAGGAGAGCGAACGGCGCATGGCCGCGGTCGTGCCGGCGGATTTCCGCGGGCGGCTGATCGTCACCGGATTCATCGCGACGACCAAGAAGGGCGTGCCGACGACGCTCGGCCGCAACGGCAGCGACTATTCCGGATCGATCTTCGGCGCGCTGCTGAACGCGGCGCAGATCCATATCTGGACCGACGTCGACGGCGTGTTGTCCGCCGATCCGCGTCTCGTGCCGAACGCCCGGGTCATCGACCAGCTGTCGTACAACGAGGCGATGGAGCTCGCCTATTTCGGCGCCAAAGTCATTCACCCGCGGACGATGGAACCGGCGATCGCCCGCGACATCCCGATCTACATCCGCAACAGCTTCGCGCCGGCGAAGCCCGGCACGCTGATCTGCGCCAAGGCGGTTTCTGCGCACACCGTCAAGGGCATCACGACGATCGAGCCGGTCGCGCTCGTGAACCTCGAAGGCGCCGGCATGATCGGCGTGCCGGGCACCGCCAACCGCTTGTTCGGCGCATTGCGCGATGCGGAGATCTCCGTGATCCTGATCTCCCAGGGCAGTTCCGAACATTCGATCTGTTTCGCGATTCCGGCCGACCAGGCGGCCCGTGCCGAGGAGGCCGTGCGGCGCGCGTTCGACACGGAGCTGCGCGCCGGACACATCCAGAGCGTCGACGTCGAAGCCGGGATGGCCATTCTCGCAGTCGTCGGTGACGGCATGGCCGGGGCGCACGGGGTCGCCGCCAGGGTCTTCGATTCGCTCGCTCGCGCGGCGATCAACGTGCATGCGATCGCTCAGGGTGCCTCGGAACGCAACATCTCGGTCGTCGTCGACGGCAAGGCCGCGGCGAAGGCGCTGCGTGCCGTGCACGCCGGCTTCTATCTGTCGCCGAACACGCTTTCCATCGGTCTGATCGGCCCCGGCACCGTCGGCCGCGAACTGCTCGCGCAAATCGCGGGCCAGATCGGCCGGCTGCGCGCCCTGAACATCGATCTGCGGCTGCGCGGCATCGCCGGGTCGAAGAAAATGTTGCTGGCGCAGGACGAGATCGACCTCGCGGACTGGCCACAGCGCTTCGAGCAGGCGGGCGAACCGGTCGATCTGCGCAAGTTCGCCGACGCGATGCAACCGGATTACATTCCGCATGCCTTGATCATCGACTGCACCGCGAGCGCGCAGATCGCGGGGCACTATCGGGAATGGCTCGCCCGCGGCATCCACGTCGTCACGCCGAACAAGAAGGCGAACAGCGACTCGATGATCTACCATCGGCAGTGCCAGGAGGCGGCGCGCGCGGCAGGCACGCACTATCTGTACGAGGCGACGGTCGGAGCGGGGCTGCCGATCATCCAGACGCTGCGCGACCTGCGCGAGACCGGCGATGAGGTGTCCAGCATCGAAGGCATATTCTCCGGCACGCTCGCCTATCTTTTCAACATTTTCGACGGCCGGCAGCCATTCTCCTCGATCGTGCGCGCCGCGAAGCAGAAAGGATATACGGAGCCCGATCCGCGCGACGATCTGTCGGGCGTGGATGTCGCGAGAAAGCTGATCATTCTCGCGCGGGAGATGGGCCTCACTCTCGAAATGCGCGACGTGCGGATCGAAGGACTCGTACCGCGGCAACTGACGGACTGCACAGTCGCGCAATTCATGGAGCGGCTCGCGGAATTCGACGCGGCCATGGCCGCGCGCTACGCCGAGGCGCGGTCGGCAGGCGAGGTGCTGCGCTACGTCGGGCGGATCGACGCCTCGGGGGCGGCGACCGTCGGCCTGACGCGGGTCGAGGCGGGACATGCCTTCGCCAATATTGCGCTGACCGACAACATCGTCCGCTTCGCGACCCGCCGCTACTGCGACAATCCCCTGATCGTGCAGGGACCCGGCGCGGGGCCGGCGGTGACCGCCGGCGGCGTCTTCGCCGACGTCCTGCGTCTCGCCGCGTATCTCGGCGCGCATTTGTAGCCGACAGGGTCGAGGAACCAGTCCCGTGCTCACCGACGTCACCGCCTTCGCTCCGGCCACGGTCGCCAATGTGGGAATCGGCTTCGACATCCTCGGCCACACGGTCGAGGCGCTCGGCGACCGTGTGCGGGTGCGCCGGATCGGGGAGCGCGGCGTGCGCATCGCCGGGGTCACCGGCATCGCCGGCGCGTTGCCGATCGAGCCCGAGCGCAACACCGCCGGCCGCGCGGTACAGGCGATGATCGAGGATCTCGACCTCGGCCACGGATTCGAGATGCAGATCGACAAGGGCATCCCGCTCGCCTCGGGACTCGGCGGCTCGGCCGCGTCCGCGGTCGCCGCGGTCGTTGCCGCGAACGCGCTGCTCGCCGCGCCCTTGCCGCCCCTGCGTCTGCTGAAGTACGCGATGCAGGGCGAGATCGTCGCGAGCGGTTCGGCGCATCTGGACAATATTGCGCCGAGCCTGTTTGGCGGCCTCGTGCTCACGGTCGGCATCGATCATCCGCGGGTGAAAAAGATTCCGGTACCACCGACGCTGCGCTGTGTGATCGTGCATCCTCACATGCACCTCGGTACCCGCGAGGCGCGCGCGATGCTCAAGGCCGACGTCAGCCGCTCGGATTTCGTCTGGCAGACGGCGAACCTCGCCGGTTTCATCAGCGGCTGCTATTCGGACGATCTGGACATGATCCGCGAATCGTTCAACGACGTGATCATCGAGCCGCAGCGCTCGTCCCTGATACCGGGCTTCGCCGACGTCAAGCATGCCGCGATGTCGGCCGGGGCGCTCGGTTGCTCGATTTCCGGCGCCGGGCCGACCGTGTTCGCGTGGTCCGAGATTCCGTATGTCGAGGCGGTGCGCGGCGGGATGGTCGCGGCGTTCGCCGCGCACGATTTGGCGGCGGACGCCTGGATATCGACGATCGAAAATCACGGCGCACGCTTGGTGAGCGGCTGATGGGCGACCTATGCTATGTCAGCACGCGCGGCGTCGCGCCGCCGCTGTCCTTGAGCGATGCGATGGCGCGCGGTCTCGCGCCCGACGGCGGTCTGTACGTGCCCAACCGGCTGCCGCAAGTCGAGGCCGGCCCGCTCGCGGCATTGCGCGGGCTGCCGACGCTCGCCCGCGTCGCGCTGCGCGGCTTCTTCGCGGGCGATCGCTTGTTGCCCCGCCTCGGCGAGATCGCGGATGCGGCCCTCGACCTGCCGGCGCCCACGACCCCGGTCGAAGGCAGCGCCGATCCACTGTACGTGCTGGAACTGTTTCACGGGCCGACCGCGGCGTTCAAGGACTTCGGCGCCCGTTTTCTCGCCGAGAGCCTGCAGCGGCTGCGCGCGCCAGGGGAGCCGCCGCTCACGATTCTCGTCGCGACCTCGGGCGACACGGGAGGTGCCGTGGCCGCGGCATTCCACCGCCGCGCCTGGGCGCGCGTCGTGGTCCTCTACCCGCGGGGCCTCGTCAGCCCGCGTCAGGAACAACAGCTCACGTGTTGGGGCGAGAACGTCACGTCGCTGCGGGTCGACGGCACGTTCGACGATTGCCAGCGCCTCGTCAAGGAGGCCTTCGTCGATCCATTGTTGTCCTGCCGCCATCGCTTCAGTTCGGCAAACAGCATCAACATCGGCCGGCTGCTGCCGCAAATGGTGTATTACGTGGCGTCGAGCCTCGAGATCCACGCGCAGACCGGGCAACCCGCCAACTTCGTGATCCCGGCCGGCAACCTCGGCAACGGCTTCGCGGCGGTCTGGGCGCGCGCGATCGGCATGCCGATCGATCGCATCGTGCTCGCGCACAATGCGAACCGCACGGTCCCCGACTATCTTCGCACCGGCGAATGGCGGCCGCGGCCGAGCGTGCGGACCCTCGCCACGGCGATGGACGTCGGCAATCCGAGCAACATGGAGCGGCTGCGCACGCTGTACCCGACCTGGCAACAATTGCGCGGCCAGATCACCGCCCACGCCGTCGACGATGCGGCGATTTGCGAGCGGATCCGCGCCGGTCACCGACTGTTCGGCCGCGCGTGGTGCCCGCACACTGCGACGGCCGCCGAGGTTTACGAGCGGCTGCCTGTGGCCGAACGGGCCGGGCGCCCGTGGGTGCTGGTCGCAACCGCGCATCCGGCGAAATTCAACGAAGTCGTCGAGCCGTTGCTCGGCACCGCCGTCGAGGTTCCCGAGAGCCTGGCGCGCTTGTTGAGCCTGCCGCGGCAACTGACGGACGTGGCGCCGAGGCTCGACTCTGTGGCCGCGGCGATCGAATGACGATTCCGGAATCTCCAGCGTGGTGGATCGGGGCGGTCGCGGCGGTGCTCGCACTCGCCGCCGCAGGCACCATGCTGCTGCGCAGGCACCGCCGGCGCGCGCGGCGGCGGGCACTGCTCGCGCGCCTCGAACGCATAGCGGTCGAGGCCGTGCACCGGGTGCAAGTTCCCGACGGCATGGGAGGCACCATTCACGTCGATCACCTCTTGTTGACGCCGCGCGGGGTGCTGATCCTCGATACACGCCGCGTCCCGGGGCTGATATTCGGCGGCGACCAGATGAATGAGTGGACCGTGATGGCGCGGGGTACCCGCTATACCTTCGACAACCCGCAGCCGGCGCTGTACGACCGGATCGCGGCGGTCAAGGCAATCGTCGGCGAGGTTCCGGTCGAAGGTCTCGTGGTGTTCTCGAATGTCGGCAGATTCGCCAAGGGCGTGCCGAAATGCGTGACCATGCTCGACGGCCTGGATCTCGAGTGCGCGGCGAGCGAACCGGCGGGTGAGCAGAGCGCGCAGTTCGCCGGCTATCGCGCAGCATGGTCGACCCTGGTCGCACAACTGCGCCAGAGTCCGCACGACATCACGAATCTTTAGGCGGCGGCCAGGCCGAACAGCCGGCGGGCGTTGCGCGTCGTCGTCGCGGCCAGGTCCTCGAGCCGCTCGCCGCGCAGGGCGGCCACTGCGCGGGCGATGTGCGGCAGAAACGCGGGCTCGTTGCGGCGCGAGGAGGGCCGCGGTGCCAGGTCGCGCGCCAACAGATACGGCGCGTCGGTCTCCAGCATCAACCGATCAGCCGGGATGAGCGGCACCGCCTCGCGCAGCGCGGCGCCGCGCCGCTCGTCGCAGACCCAGCCCGTGACGCCGATCGCCAGGCCGAGCGACAGGTACCGGTCGAGTTCGCGCGGGCCGCCCGTGAAACAATGCGCGACGCCGCCCGGGAGGCGGGGCGCGAAATCGGCGAGAATTGCCGCGAAGTCCTCATGCGCGTCGCGCTGGTGAAGAAATGCCGGCTTGTGCGTCTCGACGGCGATCTGCAGTTGCGCGACGAATGCCGTGCGTTGCGCCGCGCGCGGCGACAGGTCGCGGAAATAGTCCAGGCCGCATTCGCCGATCGCTACCATCTGCGGCAGGGCCGCGAGGGCGAGAAATTCGTCCCGCTGAGCGCTCGCATAGCCGGCGGCATGATGCGGATGGACGCCGGCGGTTGCGTGCAGCACCCACGGGTGCGCGGCCGCGAGCCGCGCGGCGTGGCGCGAACTCGCCAGATCCGCGCCGGTGACGAGCTGCTGGACGACGCCGGCGGCAGCGGCCCGCGCGAGAACCTCATCGAGGTCCCGCGCGAAGCTCTCGTGCGTGAGGTTCGCGCCGATGTCGATCAGGGTGAGCATCGCAATGGATCGGACTGTGATAGGTTTGCGCCGCATTGTAAACCTCTGGAGTCGCGCGATGCGGACATTCTCCGGCTTGTTGCTGTGCGCGCTCGCGCTTCCGGCCCTTGCCCAGCGCGGCGGCGACCTGCAGGCGCGCATCGTCTACGCCTACCAGACCGAGGATCTGAACGCGCTGCGCGACCTGCGCCAGACCCTCGGGGCCAAATTGGCGGCCGGTGCGGACGGCGCGGCATTGCGCTATTACCTCGCCCAGGCCGACTACCGCTACGCGCAACTCGACGGCCGCGCGGCGCAGCGCGGCGCGGCGGCCGCGGCGGCGGACTGCGTCGCGCAACTGGGCGTCTTGCTCAAGCGCCGCCCGCGATCCGCCGAGGCGCTCACCTTGCAAGGTGCCTGCGACGGCGAGCTCGCCGCATCGAGTCGATTCGAGGGACCTTTGCTGCGCGCGCGTGCCGATCGGCGCCTGCGAGAGGCCCTGCGGATCGATCCGCACAATCCGCGGGCGCTGTACCTGAAGGCGCAATTTGCGCTTGCACGATCCAAGCCTGGCTCGGCCGCCGCCGCGCGGGCGTTGCTGCGTCTGCGACGCGCGGTCCGTTCGTTCGAGCATACGTCGGCGACGAGCCCCGACGCGCCGGGGTGGGGGCACGCGGAGGCGTACCTCGCCCTTGGTCACCAACTGCGCTTGCGCGGCGACGTGCTCGGTGCGAGGAACTGGATCGAGCGCGCGCTGCTCGCGGCACCGGCCTACAAAGCGGCGCGGCGGGAACTCGCGATCCTGGAAACACGATGAGCGCGGCGGCCCGGCGGCGCAGCCGAACCTGGTATCATGCGCGCCGTCGGAGTACCGGCGCGTGAATGGTTCAGGCATGCAATTATCTTTGTTCGAATCGCGGGCCGCGTCGGCAGCCTTCGCGGTGCGCGTCAGCGCGCGCGCCCGACGCCTGACGGCGCGTGTGCACGTCGGCGGCCGCGTCGAGATCGTGGTGCCCGTCGGGGTCGGGCCGCAGACGGTGCGCGAGTTCGTGCGGCGATTCACCCCCTGGATCGACCGCAAGGTCGCGACGATGCAAGCGGCGGCGCGCCCGGACGAGCCGGTCCCGGGGCAGATCCATCTCGGACTGAGCGGCGAGCGCTTCGCGGTCGAGTGGCGGGCGCAGTCCTCACGGGAACTGCGCGTGCTCGGCGATCGGCTGTTCGTCCGGGCCGCGGACGCGCAGGCTGCACGGTTGCTGCTGCGCGCCTGGTTGAAACGCGCGGCCGAGACGCGGCTGGTACCGCGCCTGGAAGCGCTAATCCAGCAACTGGGGTTCGACGTGACGCGGGTCGCGATCCGCTGCCAGCGCACGCGCTGGGGCAGTTGCTCGACGCGCGGCACGATCAGCTTGAACGCCTGCTTGCTGTTCCTGCACGAACCGGTCGTGCGCTATCTGTTCGTTCACGAACTGGCGCATACGCGCCAGATGAATCACTCGCGGCGCTTCTGGCGGCTGGTCGAGTCCCTCGAGCCGGACTATCGGCGCCTCGATCGCGAACTGCTCGCAGGCTGGCGCACCGTGCCGGCCTGGGTCTTCGACGCTTGAGCGGCGCCGTGAGCGAGACGGACCCGCCGGTCAAGCCGTTCGTCGATCTGAGCGACGAGCCGGTCCATTGGGACCTGGGCGAATCCCTGAGCTATGGCCAGTACCTGCGGCTCGACAAGCTGCTCGATGCACAGCGCCCCTTGTCGTACCAGCACGACGAGATGCTGTTCATCATGATCCATCAGGTCTCCGAGCTTTGGATGAAGCTGTGCCTGCATGAACTGACGGCGACGATCGATTGCGTGCGGCGCGATGACCTCGGCCCGACCTTCAAGATGCTGGCCCGCGTGTCGACGATCCAGCAGCAGCTGCTCCAGTCGTGGGACGTGCTGGCGACGATCACGCCGTCGGACTACTCGGCCTTCCGCAATTCACTCGGCAAGGCATCGGGTTTCCAATCGTGCCAGTACCGGCTGCTCGAATTCCTGTTCGGCAACAAGAACGCGGAGATGATCAAGGTCTTCGGCAACGACCCCGTGAGCCATGAGATGCTCGAAAGAGCTCTGCACGCGCCGGGTCTGTATGACGAAGTCCTGCGTCTGCTCAGCCGGCGCGGCTTCGATTTGCCCCCGGAAACGCTCGACCGCGATTTCTCGCTGCCCTATCGCGCGAGCAAGCAGGTCGCCGCGGCGTGGCTCGGCGTCTACCACAACGCCGACGAGGAATGGGAGCTGTACCAGCTTGCCGAGCGCCTGACGGATCTGGACTACAAGTTCCAGCTCTGGCGTTTCGCGCACGTCAAGACGGTCGAGCGGATCATCGGCTACAAGCGCGGCACCGGCGGGACCGGCGGCGTGTCCTACCTCACCAAGGCGCTCGAGCTGAAATTCTTCCCCGAACTCTGGACCATCAGAACATCGATGTAGGCGCAACGGTGAACATCCAAGATCAACTGCAGAACGTCAACGTCCTCTCCAGCGAGCTGCTCGCGACGCCCGAGGAGGTGAAGCGGCGCCTGCCGATGACGGAGCGGGCGGCGGCCAACGTGTTCAAGTTCCGCAATGTCGTCCGCGCCATTCTCGAGCGGACCGATCCGCGCCTGTTCGTCGTCGTCGGTCCATGCTCGATCCATGACGTGGCGGCCGCGCGGGAATACGCGAACCGGCTCAAGGAGCTGTCGCTGCTCGTCGAGTCCACGGTGTTGCCGATCATGCGGGTCTATTTCGAGAAGCCGCGCACGACCGTCGGCTGGAAGGGTTTGATCAACGATCCGGACCTGGACGACTCGTTCCGCATCGAGAAGGGGATATTGCTCGCGCGCGAGCTGTTGCTGTACATCGCCGAACTTGGTCTGCCGGCGGGCACGGAGGCGCTCGATCCGATCATGCCGCAGTACCTGTCGGAGCTCGTGACCTGGACGGCGATCGGCGCGCGCACGACCGAGTCGCAGACGCATCGGGAGATGGCGAGCGGGCTGTCGACGCCGGTCGGCGTCAAGAACGGCACCGACGGCAACCTCGCGGCCTCGATCAACGCACTGCAGACCGTGCGCCTGCCGCACCATTTCCTCGGGATCACGCAGCAGGGCCAGTCGGCGGTGTTCCGCACGCGGGGCAACCCGCACGCCCACATCGTCCTGCGCGGCGGGGGCGGCCGCGTCAACTACGACGCCGTCAGCATCGCCGTCGCCGAGCGGGAACTGCGATCGGCGAATCTGCCGGAGAACATCGTCGTCGATTGCAGCCACGGCAACTCGAACAAGGATCCGGCGCTGCAGCCGCTGGTCGCCGAAAATTGTGTCACGCAGATCGTCGACGGCAATCGGTCGATCCTCGGGCTGATGCTCGAGAGCCACTTGAAGGGCGGCAGTCAGGCGATTCCGCAGGATCTCGCGAACCTCGAGTACGGCGTGTCGATCACCGATCCTTGCATCGATTGGCCCACCACCGAGCGCCTGTTGCTCAAACTGCATCGGTCGCTGCAAACCCTGCGGCGCTGAGCCGCCGTGGCGTGCCGCGGCGGTCAGTGCCAGTCATCGACCGCGATTCCCTGGGCGCGCGCCGCCCGCCGTGCCTTGCGGCCGGCGTTGACCAGCACGCCATGGTCCGCCCGGCGCAGATGCACGAGGTCCGATCGGGCGTTGCCATAAGCGATGAATCTGCGGCCCGGAAAAGCGCGGCGCAGTGATTCCAGGCGATGCAGCTTTTCTGCGCCGCGGCAATTGCTGTTTACGAGGGCGCCGTCGAGCCGGTCGCCGCGCCACAGGATCTCGGTGCAGATCGTCTGCGCAAATCCCAGCGCCGCGCCGATTCGCGGCACGTACAGGTCCGGGCTCGCCGACAGTAGAATCAAGAGTTCGCCCGCTTCGCGGTGCCGTGCCAGGCGCCCGAGCGCTTGGGCGCGGAACGCGCCGCGCGAGCAGAGGGAGCGGACATAGTCGTCGGCCCAGCGCCCCACGGCCTCGCGGCGGTCGCCGCCCATGGCGATCCGGATCAGGCGTGATTTGAACCTGCCGCGGTCACGGTGCAGGACGAGATACTCGGCGAATGCCAGAGGCGCGAGCGCGAGGCGCCACCAGCGGCGTGGCCGCCGGCCGACGTAGCCGAGCAGAAACGGCATGAGGGTGTCGCGCCGGCTCAGGGTGCCGTCGAGGTCGAAGATCGCGACTCCCGGTGCTGCGGTGTTCGCGGCGGGCGTCATGGGCCGGCGTCGCGGTGGGACTCGAACTGTGGAGGAAAAACGGCGACACTAGCCGCGGGCGGTGTCGATTCCAACCGCGACGCAGGAGTTGCAAAAATGTCCGAAGCCACGCCGTTACGCGACATGGACGCCGAAGAGTGGCGTTTGCGCCGTGAACTCGCCGATTTCTACCACGTCGTCGATTACCTCGGCTGGACCGAGCTGATCTTCAACCACATCTCGGTGCGCGTGCCGGGACCGCAGCATCAATATCTGGTCAATCCGTTCGGCCTGAATTATAGCGAAGTCACGCCCGCCAATCTGCTCAAGGTCGGCGTCGACGGTCGCCTGATCGAACCCTCGCGGTACCCGGCGAATCCGGCGGGGTTCGCGCTGCATGGCGCGATCCACGAGAGCCGCGCCGACGTGACCTGCATCGCGCACACCCACACGACCGCCGTGTCGGCGATCGCGATGAAGCGCGGCGGGATCGATCACAACAACTTCTACGGCGCGCAACTCGACGGCCGGGTCGCCTACCACGATTTCGAGGGCATCACCCTGTTCGCCGACGAACGGCCGCGGATGGTCGCGAGCCTCGGCGACAAGCACGTGCTCGTCCTGCGCAACCATGGCGTCGCGGTGTGCGAGCGCGACATCCCCTGGACCTTCGCCCTGCTGTGGACCGTGCAGCGTGCGGCGGAAATCCAATGTCAGGCGGCGGCGATTTCCGGCGAGAACGTCGAGCTCGGCGACGCCGTGCGCAGCCGGTGCCGGGCATCGGCGGTGGATTTCGCGGCCTCCGCGAACCTCGTGCGCCTGATGTTCGATGCAACCGTGCGGCGCATGCGAGCCGCGCGCGACCGGGCGCCGCCAGCCGGCTAGGCGGACCGTCTTGCAGCTATAGTGCCGGAATTTCCCACCTCGCAGGCGGCTTCCATGCGACATCGACGAGCATGCCTTCTCGCGCTTTGCTTCTGCCTCGCCGCGTCCGGCGCAGCCGCCGGACGCGTGGCATCCGGCAAGGTGCTGCCGCCGTCGCCGCCGGTCTACGGAGTGCGCCTCGTCAAGACCTGGATCCCGATGCGCGACGGCGTACGGCTCGCGGTGACGTTGTACATGCCGGCCGGTGCGCCGGCCGGTGCGCGATTCCCGGCGCTGCTCGAGTATCTGCCGTATCGCAAGGACGACGACGAGGCGGTCCGCGACTACGCGGATCACAGCTACTTCGCGCAGCGCGGCTTCGTCGGTGCGCGCGTCGATATTCGCGGCTTCGGCAACAGTGAAGGCACGCCGCCGAATCGGGAGTATTCCGCCGAGGAATTGCGTGACGGCGATCAAGTGATCGCCTGGCTCGCGCGCCAGCCGTGGTCGAACGGCAAGGTCGGCATGCTCGGGATTTCCTGGGGTGGATTCAATTCGATTCAGATGGCCTTGCGCCGGCCGCCGGCGTTGAAGGCCATTCTCGCGGTGGACGCGACCGAGGCGCTGTTCAACGAGGACGTGCACTACATCGACGGCGTGTTCCACGTCGATGAGTTCGAATTGACGATGGATCTGGACGAGGGGCGCAGCGGGGCGCCGGATTTCAGTCTCGATCCGCGGGTGATCGGCCCGCGCATGAACGCGCCGCCGTGGTCCTTGTTGTACCTGGAACATCAGCGTGACGGCTCGTTCTGGCACGCGCCTTTTGCACGTCCGATCGACCAACTTAGCGTGCCGACCTTCCTGATCGGCGGATTGCAAGACGGCTACCGCGACAGCGTTGCGCGCATGCTCGAGCGCGTCAAGGCGCCGATCAAGGCATGGATCGGACCCTGGAATCACGCGTTTGCGAACGAGAGTGACTACGGGCCCCGGTACGAATGGCGCAACCAGGCGGTGCGCTGGTTCGATTATTGGCTGAAGGGCCGCGATACGGGGGTGATGCAGGATCCGCGCCTGCTCATTTATTTGCAGCACTGGCATCCGCCGACCGCCGTGCCGCAGAACCTGCCCGGCGAATGGCGAGCCGACACCTGGCCGCCGGCGGGGTTGCGGCCGACCACGCTGTATTTGCAGCCGAATCACGAGCTCGGCGCCGCGATAGCTGCGGCGGGCGTCGATGAGCTGCGCTACGTGCCGTCGGCCGGCGCGGAGGCCGGATTCTGGTGGGGCGATCTGCTGACCGATCAACGCCCCGTCGACGCCTATAGCCTGGTGTACGACTCGGCGCCACTGGCGAAGCACGTGGCGATCATCGGCCGCCCGCGCATCGTGCTGCACGTCTCGGCGAGCGCGCCGCAGGCCGACTGGTTCGTGCGCCTGTCGGACGTCGCACCGGACGGCCGCGTGACCATGGTCACCGGCGCCGGGATCAATGGCGCGATGCGCCGCTCGATGAGCGACCCGAAGGCCTTGCAGCCGGGCAACGTCTATCGCATTCCGATCGATCTGCACCTGGCGAGCTGGATGTTTCCGAAGGGAGATCGAATTCGCATCGCGGTGTCGAACGCCTTGTGGCCGATGATGTGGCCGACACCGTATCCGATGACGACATCGCTGCATTTCGGCGGCGCGGACGGCTCGCGCCTGATCCTGCCGCAGGTCCCCGCGCATGGACGGCCGGTGCCACCGGGGCTGTTGACGCCGCCCGAACCGCTCGCGAGTGCGCCGGGGATCCACGCGATCGGCGGCGAAACCTGGCCCGGCGGCTGGACGGTGACGCGCGACGAAGTGCACCAAAGCAGCACCGTCGTCTGGACGGGCAAGACCGCGGTGTCGTATCCCTGGGGTCGCTTCGATCATGCGGAACGCCTGACCTATCACGTCGATGACGCCCGCCCGCAAGATGCGCGGGTCGAAGGGGATTCGGTCTACCATCAAGCGGTGCGCGGGCATATGCTCACCTGGCGCGGCAAGCTCGTGATCTCGAGCGACGCGCACACGTTCTTCTACCGTTACACGCGCACGCTGCTGCGCGACGGCAAGGTGCTGATCACCAGGACGTGGAAGCGCCCGGTCCCGCGGGATCACCAGTGATGCGCCCGCAGCGCGACGCAGGCTCGTGAAGGCGATTAGCAGGAGAGTACTCGATGCTCAAATTCTTGCTCTGGCTGCTGTTGCTGGTGTTGTGCTGGCCGCTCGCGGTTTTCGCGCTCGTGCTGTGGCCGTTCGTCTGGTTGCTGTCGTTGCCGTTGCGGGTCGTGGGGATCGCCGTCGACGGGGTGTTCGCGTTGTTGCGGGCGGTGGTGATGCTGCCGGCGAAGGTATTGGGATTGAAATAGGCGGACATTGCCAGGCACAAGAGGCGTGCCGTCGCGTCGCGCATGCCGCATTCACGCCCCGATCTGCACGACGATTTTGCCCATCGTCTCGCGTTTGCTGAGCCGTGCGATCGCCTGCGCGGCCTGATCGAGCGACAGCTGTTCGGTGATCTCCGGGCGCAACTTGCCGGCAGCAAACCATTGGAGCAATTGCCGCACATTGACGGCATGCTGGCGGGGGTCGCGCCGCACCGCCTCGCCCAAGTAGACGCCGAGGATCTGCCGCTCCTTGAGCAGCGCGAGGTTGAGCGCGATGCGCGGGATCTCACCGGCCGCGAAGCCGACGACCAGGAATCGGCCGCGCCAGGCGGTGGCGCGCAGTGCGGCTTCGGCGTAGACACCGCCCACCGGGTCGAGAACGACGTCGGCCCCTTTGCCGGCGGTCAGCTCGAGCAGTCCTTGGCGCAGGTCTGCCGCGGCGTAGTCGAGCAGCGCGTCGGCACCATGTTCCTGTGCGAGCTGCAGCTTGGCCTTGCTGGATGCCGCGGCGATCACCCGCAACCCCATCGCCTTGGCGACGTCCACCGCGGCCAGGCCAACACCGCCGCCGGCCCCGAGCACAGCCAGCGTTTCGCCCGGCCGCACCTGCCCCACGTCCTGCAGCGCGTGGATGGCGGTGCCGTAGGTCAGCATGAACGCGGCGCCTTGCTCGAAGCTCATGCCGGCAGGCAAGGGCATCACACGGCGCGCATCCACCGCGCAGCGTTCGGCGAGGCCGCCGTGGCCGGGCATGGCGATGACGGCGTCGCCCGTCGCGTAGGCGGTCACGCCTGCGCCCATGTGCAGGATGGTCCCGGCAATCTCGGCGCCGGGCGCAAAGGGCAGCGGCGGCTTGTTTTGGTACAGGCCTTGGACGATGAGCGCATCGGGAAAGTTCAGCGCACATGCGCGCACGGCGATGACCACCTCACCGGCAGCAGCCGTCGGTTCGGCCGCCTCTTGCAGTCGCAGCGCGTCGATCGGGCCGTAGGCCGTGCACAGCAGGGCTTTCATCGGGGTACCTCGGTTGCGGCGGGCGGCGCGGATCAGGCCGCGATCAGGCCGCGCGCGACTTGTTGCAAATGGGTGTCGCTGTCGCCCAGCCAGAGTTCGATGACGGTCAGGCGTTTGAACCAGTGACTCACCTGCATCTCGTCCGTCATGCCCATCCCGCCGTGCAGTTGCACGGCTTGCTGCGAGACGAAGCGGCAAGCCTGGCCGACGCGCGCTTTGGCGGCGGCGAGCAGGCAGGCGCCGTGCCGCTCATCGACGCGGGTGGACGCATCGGCGGCGAGCAAAGCCATGGACCGCGCCTGCTCGATCTCCAGCCACATGTCCACGGCACGGTGCTGTAGCACCTGCAAGCGGCCGATCGGCTGGCCGAATTGCCGGCGAGTGTTCAGATAAGCCACGGTGGCATCCAGGGTTGCCTGCAAAAGACCCACGCCCTCGGCGCACAGCGCCGCCAGCCACAACGCGCGCAGGTCTTCGAGCAACGCCCCGCCGTGACCGGCTGTGTCGATGCGGGCGTCGGCCGCAAGGTGCACGCCAGCCAGTGTCACGTCGGCGGCGCGCTGGCCGTCGAGCAGGGCATAGGGGCGCAGGCTGACGCCGGGAGCGCCCGCAGAGACGGCAAACCAGGCGACCGCCGCATCATCGATGCGTGCCGACACCAGCAGGACATCGGCGAATTGCGCTTGCAGCACCAGGGCCTTGGCGCCGTCGAGCCGCCAGCCATCGGCATGCCGGGTGGCCGTGGTGCCGGGGTGCCCGGCATCGAAGCCCTCGCCCGCCTCGAACACCGCCGGTGTGGCGATCGCCCGGCCTCGAGCCATTCGCGGCAGCCAGGTTTGCGCGGCCGCGCTCGCCTCGCTGGCGGCGAGCAGTCGTGTCGCCAGCAGACTGCTTGCCAACACCGGCTCGAGCGGCAGCGCAGGGGCCAGGGCCTGTAGGGCTTGCAGGCCGTCCTGCACACTCGCGTTCAGACCGCCGTGGGCTTCGGGTACGAGCAGGGCGGTGATGCCGAGTTCGGTCAGTGTGGCCCAGGCCTTCGGGCTGAAACCCTCGGCGGCGGCCAGCGCGCGCCGCTGCTCGAAGCCATAGTCGCGCTGAATGAAGCGGCGCAGCGCATCGGCGAGCTGGCTCTGTTCATCGCTCGGTAGCCATTGCATGAGGTTTTCCTTCACAAACCCAAAGCGCGGGCGAGGATGTTTTTCTGGATTTCGTTGCTGCCGCCGAAAATGGAGAGCTTTCGCCGGTTGGCGTACTGGGCGCCGAGCAGCTGGTCTTCCTGGTGGAGAGTCGCCGGCGCGCCGGCAGCTCCGACCGCAAGCCCGAAGGGCAGGGCGCGCTCGCCCGCGGCGTGCATCAGCAGTTCCGACAAGCGCTGCTGCAACTCGCTGCCGAGCACCTTGAGCATGGAGCTTTCGGGCCCCGGCGGTCCGGCGTGTTGCAGCATGCGCAGTTGCGTCGCCTCCAGGGCCAGCAAATCGATCTCGAGCTGAGCGACGCGCACCGCGAACAGCGCATCCGCCCGCAGTCGCCGGCCGCCGGCGTCGGCCCGGGCGACGATGTCCTTGAGGCGCGCCATGTCCCGCTTGACGATGCCGACGCCCGCAATGCCGCTGCGTTCGTGACCGAGCAGATATTTGGCGACGGTCCAGCCCTGGTTCTCCTCGCCCACGCGATTGACCACGGGCACGCGCACCGCGTCGAACCAGATTTCGTTTACCTCGTGTTCACCGTCCAGCGTGATGATGGGGCGCACCGTGATGCCGGGCGAGCGCATGTCGATGAGCAGGAAGGAGATGCCTTGCTGTGGCTTGGCGGTGACGTCGGTTCGCACCAGGCAAAAAATCCAATCGGCATATTGGCCGAGCGTGGTCCAGGTCTTCTGGCCGGTGACGATGTAGTCGTCGCCGTCGCGCAGCGCCCGGGTCTTGAGCGAGGCGAGGTCCGATCCGGAACCGGGCTCGGAATAGCCCTGACACCACCAAGCCGCGCCACTCGCAATGTCCGGCAGCAGGGTCCGGCGCTGCGCTTCGCTGCCGAAACGCATCAGCACCGGGGCCAGCATCTTCAAGCCGAAGGGTAGCTGCGGTGGCGCGCCGGCGCGAGCGCATTCCTCATCGAACAGAACTTGCTGCACGGGGCTCCAGCCGGTGCCGCCGTAGTCTTGCGACCAATTCGGCGCGCCCCAGCCATGGGCGTGCAGGATTCGTTGCCAGCCCGCCAGATCCTCCTTCTCGAGACGCGAACCGCACAACATCTTGCGGCGAATTTGCGCCGGTAACGCCGCGGCCAAAAAGGCCCGCACCTCGGTGCGGAAAGCCGCGTGCTCGGGAGCCAGGTCGATATCCATGCGCGAATTGCCTGTTGCAGGAGTCGGATTGGCGAACGTCGATCGGCCGAAAAACCGCATTGCGGAATTTCGTTCCGTGCAATAAGGTGGTGATTGTTTGGCGTGCTCGGTGGACTGTCAAGCATCGGGACTTCGACCGACCATGAAAGCGACCAAATCCAAACCGTCACGACGCGTGCCGATCGGCAAGCCCGGCGCCGATGTGCAAGACGAGCGCCAATTCGTCAACGCGCTGGCGCGGGGTCTGGAGGTGTTGTCCAGCTTTCGCTCGCGCGACAAGTCCTTGGGGAATATGCAAATCGCCGAACGCTGCCAACTGCCGAAGTCGACCGTCTCGCGCCTGACCCACACGCTGACGCGCCTCGGCTATCTCGCGCAGGACGAGGACAGCGGCAAGTACCGATTGGGCATGGCCACCTTGTCGCTGGGAAGCAAAGTGCTGGCGCGCATGGATGTGCGCCGGACGGCGAGGCCCTTGATGCAAGAGCTGGCTGACGCCTCCAAAGCGGTGGTGGCGCTGGGCGCGCGCGACCGCCTGTCGCTGATCTATGTGGAGAACTGCCGCAGCGCATCGGCGCTGACCCTGAGCCTGGACGTGGGTTCGCGCATCCCCATTGCGACCACCGCCATGGGCCGCGCCTACCTCGGCGTGATCGGCGAGCGCGAGCGCACCGCGATTTGCGAGGATTTGGCCGCGCTCGACGCCCTTGCTTGGCCTGCCCTCAAGCGCGGCATCGACAAGGCGCTCGGCGACTACCGCAGTTTGGGCGTGGCTTGTTCCTTCGGTGACTGGCAACCGGATGTGAACGCCATTGCCGTCGGCTTCCACGCGGGCGACGGCCTTGCGCCGATGGCCATCAGTTGCGGCGGTCCCGCGTTCCATTTGTCCCGCAAGTTCCTGCTCGACGAGGTGAGGCCGAAGCTGCTGGCGATGGTGCGGCAATTGACATCGCTGACCACGCGCTGAACGCCGTCCTGCGGTCCGCGCCCGCAAGGAGGTGAGTCTTCCGGTGATTTAGCGCCGGTGCCACGCCGGCGGTCGGCGCCTTTACAAGCGAAGACGGGCACGCTAGCATCCAATGCATCCAAAATGGAGTTCTGCGTAGCGGAATCGCACGGCCGCCATTGCGCGCCGCGCTCGTTCACATTCCAGGAGACAGCATGAGCGGCGTCACGACATCGCTCCTCGGCGACATCGCCGTCCTCACTCTCGATAATCCCCCGGTCAACGGTTTTGGCAGGCAGCAGCGGCGAGCGCTCGTCGAGTCGATCGACGCGGCCGCCGCCGATCCTGCCGTGCGGGGCATCGTCGTCACCGGTGCCGGGGCGATATTTTCCGGCGGCGCGGACATTCGTGAATTCGGCAAGCCCGAGGCGCTGGCCTCACCGAATCTGCGCGACGTGATCGCCGTGGCGGAGAGCAGCGGCAAACCGCTGGTGGCGGCCGTCAACGGCACCTGCATGGGCGGCGGGCTGGAATTCGCGCTCGGCTGTCATGGCCGCGTCGCCCTGGCGTCTGCCTTGATCGCGCTGCCCGAGGTCAAGCTCGGCCTGCTGCCGGGTGCCGGCGGCACCCAGCGTCTGCCGCGGGCCGTGGGGCTCGAGCATGCCATGAACATGATCGTTTCCGGCGAACCGGTGGCGGCCAAGATGCTGGCGCAAACCGCTTTGTTCGACGCCGTCGTCGAGCAGGACGTGGTAGCGGCGGCCGCTGAAGTCGCGCGCGTTCTCGCGGCCTCGCCTCTACCCACGCCCAAGCTGCGCGAGCTTGCGCTGGATAAGACCGACGCCGAAGCCTTCATCCAGTTCACCCGCACCGTGGTGCAGGCGCAGTTTCCCCGTGAGCCGGCTCGTCTGCAATGCGTCGAGGCGGTGGCGGGCTCGCTCGAGCCGTTCGACGAGGGCTTGCTGCGGGAGCGTGGACTGTTCGCGATGCTGATGGCCGGCGCCGAATCGCAGGCGCTGCGCCATGCCTTTTTCGCCGAACGCGCAGCGTCCAAAATTCCCGACGTGCCTGCCGGCACGCCAACACGCCCGATCGCCAGGGTTGGTGTGATCGGCGCCGGCACCATGGGCGGCGGCATCAGCATGAATTTTCTGAATGCCGGCATTCCCATCACGCTGCTCGAAGCCAAGCAAGAAGCCCTGGAGCGTGGCGTGGCCGCGATTCGCAAGAATTACGAGAGTTCGGCCAGCAAGGGCAAACTCAAGCCGGAGCGCGTGGCGCAGTGCATGGACCTGCTGCACCCCACCCTGGACATCACGGAACTGGCCGAAAGCGATCTCGTCGTCGAAGCGGTGTTCGAGACCATGGAGGTCAAACGCGACGTGTTTCTGCGTCTCGATGCCGTGGCCAAACCGGGTGCGATTCTTGCCTCCAACACCTCGACGCTCAATCTGGACGCGATCGCCGGCTTCACCAAGCGACCGCAAGACGTCATCGGCATGCATTTTTTCAGCCCGGCCAACGTCATGAGGCTGCTCGAGGTGGTGCGCGGCAGGGCGACTGCGACGGACGTGCTCGCGACCGTGATGCAACTCGCCAAGACCATCCGCAAGACCGCGGTGGTGTCCGGCGTGTGCGACGGCTTCATCGGCAATCGCATGATCGAACATTATGGCCGCATGGCCAACTTCCTGGTGGAGGAAGGCGCGAGCCCGCAGCAGGTGGACCGCGCGCTCGAAACCTGGGGCATGGCGATGGGGCCGTACCGCATGGGCGACCTGGCGGGCAACGACATCGGTTGGGCGATTCGCCAACGGCGTTACGTCGAGAAGCCGAAGGTGCGGTATTCGGCTTTGGGCGACCGCCTGTGCGAGCGTGGCCGCTTCGGCCAGAAGACGGGCGCGGGTTGGTATCGCTACGAACCGGGCAAACGCATTGCGCTGCCGGATCCCGAAGTGGACGCGTTGATTCTGGACTACCGCAAGGAGATCGGCGTCACGCCGCGCCGGATCGGCGATGACGAGATCGTCGAACGTTGCATCTACGCCCTGGTGAACGAAGGCGCACGGCTGCTCGCCGAAGGCATCGCGCAACGTGCCTCGGACATCGACCTGGTTTACTTGGCCGGCTACGGCTTTCCGGCCTGGCGCGGAGGACCGATGGGATATGCCGACCGCGTCGGCCTCGCCATGGTGGCGCGGCGCATGCGCCAGTTCGCGACTCAGCCTGGAGGCGACGCCGAGTTCTGGCAACCTGCGCCGTTGCTTGCGGAACTGGCGGCGCAGGGCAACACCTTCAACGGCGCCGCATAGGCGCGCGTAAGCGCTCAAATCGGAGTTGCCCATGACCGACGCCGTCATCGTCTCCACTGCGCGCACGGCGCTCGCAAAATCCTGGCGTGGGGCGCTCAATCTCACCCACGGCGCCACTCTCGGCGGCCATGTCGTGCAAGCCGCGGTGCGGCGCGCGGGCATCGACCCCGCCGAGGTGGAGGACTGCATCTTCGGTTGTGCCCTGCCCGAGGGGGCAGCCGGCGGTAATATCGCGCGGCAGATCGCGCTGCGCGCCGGACTTCCCGTCACGACCGCGGGTGTGACCGTCAATCGCTTCTGCTCGTCGGGTTTGCAGGCCATCGCGATCGCCGCGCAACGCGTCATCGTCGATCAGGTGCCGGTGCTCATCGCCGGTGGCGTCGAGTCCCTCTCCTGCGTGCAGAACGACCGCGCCAACAAGCACATGTTGCGCGAATCCTGGCTGCTGCGGCACAAGCCCGAGATTTACTGGAGCATGCTGCAAACCGCCGAAACCGTGGCCAAGCGCTACGGCATCTCGCGCGAACGGCAGGACGAATACGGCGCGCGAAGCCAGCAACGCGCCGCTGCCGCGCGGGCGGCGGGCAAATTCACGGACGAGATCGTGCCCATCACCGTGCGCGCCGGCGTGGCCGACAAGGCGACGGGCCGACTGCTCACGCGCGAGATCACCCTCGATGCCGACGAAGGCATCCGCGCCGACACCACGTATGCGGCGGTGGCGCAGATCCGCCCGGCGCTGCCCGGCGGCGTCATAGCTGCCGGTAACGCCAGCCAGTTCTCCGACGGTGCTTCGGCCTGCGTGGTGATGAACGCCAAGCTCGCGGAGCAGCGCGGGCTCGAACCGCTGGGCGCGTTCCGCGGTTTTGCCGCGGCCGGATGCGAGCCCGATGAAATGGGCATCGGCCCCGTGTTCGCCATCCCCCGCCTGCTGCAGCGCACGGGGCTGACAATCGCCGACATCGGCCTGTGGGAGTTGAACGAGGCATTCGCCGTGCAGGTCATTTACTGCAGGGACAGGCTTGGCATCCCCGACGATCGCCTGAACGTCGACGGCGGCGCCATTGCCGTCGGCCATCCCTATGGCGTGACCGGCGCGCGCCTGGTGGGCCACGCGCTGATCGAGGGCAAGCGCCGCGGCGTGAAATACGTGGTGGTCACCATGTGCATCGGCGGCGGCCAGGGCGCGGCGGGCTTGTTCGAAGTGCTGTGACCGATCATGACGTCCACGGTGCAGGATCTTTTCAATTTGAGCGGCCGTTGTGCGCTGGTCACCGGCGGTTCGCGCGGGCTCGGACTGCAAATGGCGCAGTCGCTGGGGGAAGCGGGGGCCAAGCTCGCCCTCGTCGCACGCAATGTCGGCGAACTGCAGCAGGCGCGCGAACATCTGCATGGCCTCGGGCTGCACGCGCAGATTTTTCCGGCCGATCTTTCGCACCGCGAGGCCATCGCTCCGCTGGTGCAGAGCGTGCAGGCCGCGCTCGGCCGCATCGACATCCTGCTCAACAATGCCGGCGCCACCTGGGGCGCGCCGGCCGAGGATTACCCCGACGAAGCCTGGGACAAGGTCATGCGCTTGAACGTCGACGCCGTGTTCGTCCTGAGCCGCGAGGTCGGCAAGCGCTGCATGATTGCGCAGGGGCGCGGCAGCATCGTCAACATCGCCTCCGTCGCCGGTCTGCGCGGCAACCCGCTCGCCATGCGCACCATCGCTTACAACACGTCGAAGGGAGCGGTGATCAATTTCACCCGTGCGCTGGCTGCCGAATGGGGCCAGTATGGCATTCGCGTCAATGCCATCCTGCCGGGCTTTTTCCCGTCCAAAATGACCGCCGGCTTGCTGGCAAAGATGCGTGACCAGGTCATTCAGAAAACTCCGCTCGCGCGCATCGGCGGCGAGCAAGATCTGATGGGCGCGGCGGTGTTCTTCGCGAGCGATGCATCACGCCACGTCACCGGTCAGTGTCTGGCGGTGGACGGCGGCGCAAGCAGCATCTAACGGCGCGGGCTGCGAACCCGTACGGCAAGCGCGCGACGAACCCGCGTGTACGCCGGCGAACGCGTCGCGGCGCATTATCTGGAGGACACCGATGAGCGAACAAAATTTGCAATTCGTCCTCGCCGAGCGGCCGAGCGGCTGGGTGGAGGAGCATCACTTGCGGCTCGAACGGCGCGCGCTGCCCGAGCCTCGCGACGGCGAAGTGCTGGTGCGCAATCACTGGCTGTCGCTCGATCCGTATATGCGCGGGCGCATGTCCGACGCGAAGTCCTACGCCGAGCCGGTGGCACTCGGCGCGGTGATGGTGGGCGGCACGGCGGGCGAGGTCGTGCTGTCGCGCGATCCGCAATTCAAACCCGGCGACCCGGTGGTGGGCATGCTCGGATGGCAGTTGTATGGCGTCGCTGCCGCAAGCGCGCTGCGCAAGGTGGATGTGACGCGCGTGCCCCTGGCCGCTTACCTCGGCCCGGTGGGGATGCCGGGCGTCACTGCCTGGTACGGGCTGAATGTCATCTGCGCGCCGAAGGCGGGCGAGACCGTGGTGGTGACTGCCGCGTCCGGCGCGGTGGGGAGTGTCGTCGGCCAACTGGCCAAGGCCAAGGGCTGCCGCACGGTGGGCGTCGCGGGTGGTGCGCAGAAATGCCGCTATGTGCGGGAAGAGCTCGGCTTGGACGCCTGCGTCGACTACAAGGCCGGCAAGCTCAAGGACGATCTGCGCGCGGCGCTGCCGGGCGGGGTGGACTGTGTGTTCGAGAACGTCGGCGGCGAGATTTTCGACACCCTGCTCACGTGCACCAACGCCTTCGGCCGCATTGCGCTCTGCGGCATGATCGCCGATTACAACACCACGGAGCCATACCGCATGCGCAACGTTCGCACGGTGTTGATCAATCGTCTGAAACTCCAGGGCTTCATCGTCTCCGAACACATGGACCAGTGGCCCGCTGCGCTCGGCGAGCTCGGCGCCCTGGTGGCCGGCGGCAGCTTGCAATGGCGGGAGTCCGTGGCACAGGGGCTCGAACAGGCGCCGGCCGCATTCATCGGCATGCTAAAGGGCCGCAACTTCGGCAAACAGTTGGTCAAGCTGATCTGAGCCGAATCGAGCTGCGCCAAGGGCACGCGATGCACAACGATACGCGCGAAGTGACCCCCGCATTGGCGTTCGATGGGCGGGCCCTCGCCGATTACTTGCGCCGGCACGTGCCGGATGTGCCCGGGCCCCTGCAGGTGGCGCAGTTCAAGGGCGGCCAGTCGAACCCCACGTACCTGCTGACGGCGGCGGACGGCGGGCGTGTCGTGCTGCGGCGCAAGCCGCCCGGCAAGCTGCTGCCTTCGGCTCACGCGGTGGAGCGCGAGTTTCGCGTCATGCAGGCGTTGCGGCAAAGCCCGGTCCCGGTGCCGCACATGCGGCTGTTGTGCATGGATGAGAACGTCATCGGCACTGCGTTTTACCTCATGGACTTCGTCGAGGGCCGCATTCTCTGGAATCCGCTGCTGCCCGGCATGGAGCCTGCCGGGCGCGCGGCAATTTTCGACGAGATGAACCGCGTAATCGCCGCCCTGCACAGCGTCGATCACGCCGCGCTCGGTCTGCGCGACTATGGGAAGCCGGGGCGGTACATCGCCCGCCAGGTGAGCCGCTGGACCGAGCAATACCGCGCCAGTGAAACCGAGCGCATCGAGGCAATGGACAAGCTCATCGCCTGGTTGCCCGCGCATATTCCCGCGGGCGAGGAAATCACGGTTGTGCATGGCGACTTTCGCCTCGACAATCTCGTCTTTCACCCGACCGAACCGCGCATCCTCGCGGTGCTCGACTGGGAGCTGTCCACGCTCGGCCATCCACTCGCGGACTTCGCCTATCACTGCATGGCGTGGCGACTGCAACCCGCGCAGTTTCGCGGCCTGGTCGGCGGCGATCTGGCCGCACTCGGTATACCGGGCGAGGCCGCCTACGTCGCGCGTTACTGCGAGCGCACCGGGCGCGCACCGGTCTCGCCGAGCGACTGGGAATTCTACGTCGCCTTCAATATGTTCCGCCTTGCCGGCATTCTGCAGGGGGTGCTGGCGCGTGCGTTGCAGGGCAATGCGTCCAGCGCGCAAGCGCTCGAAGCCGGCCGTCGCGCGCGACCCTTGGCCGAAGCCGCCTGGGCGCAAGTCGAGCGTGTGTTCCGTCATTGAGAGGCCATCGGGCCCGTAACCCGAACACCAAGGAATCCACATGGAATTCAGTCATAGTGACAAGGTCGGTGCCCTGCAAGAGCGTGTCGGCGCCTTCATGGAGGCACGTATCTACCCGAACGAGGCGCGGTTTTTTGCCGAGGTCGAGGCGAACCGCAAAGCCGGCAATGCCTGGCAGCCGACCCGGGTGATCGAGGAACTGAAAGCCGAGGCGCGCAAGGCGGGCTTGTGGAACCTGTTCCTCCCAAATTCCGAGCGCGGCGCGGGTTTGAGCAACCTGGAGTACGCGCCGCTCTGCGAGATCATGGGCCGCTCGCCGATCGCGCCGGAGGCCTGCAACTGTTCGGCGCCCGACACCGGCAACATGGAGGTGCTGGAACGCTACGGCACTGCGGCGCAAAAGGCACAGTGGCTCGAGCCGCTGCTGCGCGGCGAGATTCGCTCGGCCTTCGCCATGACCGAGCCGGGGGTGGCCTCGAGCGACGCCACGAACATTCAGGCGAGCATCCGCCGCGACGGCGATCATTACATCGTCAACGGCCGCAAGTGGTGGACCTCGGGTGCCAACGATTCGCGGTGCCGGGTGCTGATCTTCATGGGCAAGACCGATTCCGGCCAGCCGGACCGTCACCGTCAGCAGTCGATGATTCTGCTGCCGATGGATGCCCCCGGCGTGCGGGTGCTGCGACACCTGCCCGTGTTCGGCTATGACGGCGCGCCGCACGGCCACGCTGAAATCCAATTCACCGACGTACGCGTCCCGGTCGGCAACATCCTGCTCGGCGAGGGCAGGGGATTCGAGATCGCGCAAGGGCGCCTCGGGCCGGGACGCATCCACCACTGCATGCGGCTCATCGGCCTTGCGGAACGGGCCTTGGAGGCGATGTGCAGGCGAGCGCTCGCGCGCACCGCGTTCGGCCGGCCGGTTGCCGACCAGGGAGTGACGCGCGAGCGCATCGCCAACGCCCGTCTGCTGATCGACCAGGCGCGCCTGCTCGTGTTCAAAGCCGCCGACATGATGGATCGCACCGGCAACAAGACGGCGCGCAAGGAGATCGCGATGATCAAGGTCGCCGCGCCGAACATGGCCTGCCAGGTGATCGACTGGGCGATGCAGGTTCACGGCGGCGGCGGCGTCAGCGACGACTTCGGCCTCGCCTACGCCTACGCCAACGCCCGCAGCCTGCGCTTTGCCGATGGTCCCGATGAGGTACACCGCGATCAGATCGCGCGGCTGGAACTGGAGCGTTATCGTCCGCGGCATTGACGGGCCGGCAAGACCCAAGGAGCAGCCATGAACTCGCGCCATTTCAAATTCTGGCCCAAGGCAGTGCCGCATCACCTCACCATCCCCAACACCCACCTGTTCGCCAATGCCGAGATCTCGGCGGCGCGCTACCCGGACAAGCCCTACCTCGTCTTCTACGACCGAGCCTTGAGCTTTGGCGAGTTCAAGCGCCAAGCCGAGGCGATCGCGGGGTTCCTGCAGCAACGCTGCGGCGTGCAGATGGGTGACCGGGTGCTGCTCGACATGCAAAATTGCCCGCAATTCGCGCTCGCCTACTACGGAATATTGCGAGCCGGCGCGATCGTGGTGCCGATCAACCCGATGAACCTGACCGAGGAACTCGCGCACTATGGTGCGGACAGCGGCGCGACCGTCGCTTTCACCGGCCAGGAATTGTTCGCGCAGATGCGCCCGCTCCTTGGTGAATTCCTGGGCCACATCATCGTCGCAGCCTACAGCGACTATATCTCGCCGGAAGCGCGCATCACCGTGCCGCCGTTCGCCGCGGCGCCACGCGAGAGCCTCGCCGAGCCCGGCGTGACCCTCTGGGCCGACATGCTCGCCCAAGAGCTCGCGCCCGCGCCGCTGACGACCGGGCCCGACGACTTGTGCGTCATGCCCTACACCTCGGGGACCACCGGCAAGCCCAAGGGCTGCATGCACACCCACCGCAGCGTGATGTGCACACTGGTCGGCGGCGCCGAATGGTTGCGCATGCCCAAGGACACCGTGGCGCTCGCAGTGCTGCCGTTCTTTCACGTCACTGCGATGCAGGGCGCGATGAACGGGGCGCTGTATAACGGCAACACCGTGGTGGTGCTGCCCCGTTGGGACCGGGACGCCGCGGCCGAATGCGTGCAGCGCTACAAGGTGGGAACGTGGCAGGCGATTGCGCCGATGGTGGTGGATTTCCTGATGAATCCGCGCATCGGGGAGTACGACCTCTCCAGCGTGTGGAACATGAGCGGCGGTGGCGCCGCGATGCCCGAGGCGGTGGCGCAGAAGTTGCTCGACCTCTGCGGCATCACCTATATCGAGGGCTACGGCATGACCGAGACCATGGCGCCCACCCACGTGAATCCGGTGCAGCGGCCCAAACAACAATGTCTCGGTGTGCCGATTTTCGATGTCGATGCGCGCGTCATCGACCCCCGCACACTGCGCGAACTGCCGCCGGATGAGGTGGGCGAAATCATCGTTGACGGGCCGCAAGTGATGCAGAGCTACTGGCGACAGCCCAAAGCCACCGAAGAGGCGTTCATCGTGCTCGACGGCCGGCGATTTCTGCGCACCGGCGATCTCGGGCGCGTGGACGAGGACGGCTATTTTTTCATGGTCGACAGGCTCAAGCGCATGATCAACGCCTCGGGCTACAAGGTCTGGCCGGCCGAAGTCGAGGCCATGATGTACCGACATCCGGAAATCGCCGAGGCCTGCGTGGTGGGCGCTCTGGACCACAAGCGCGGCGAAACGGTGAAGGCCTATGTCGTGCTCAAGCCCGATGCACGTGGCCGCGTGAGCGAGCAGGCAATCATCGACTGGGCGCATGCGCAGATGGCCTCGTACAAGAGCCCGCGGATCGTGGAGTTCGTCGACAGCCTGCCCAAGTCCGGCACGGGCAAGGTGCAATGGCGCGCTCTGCAGGAACGCGAGGCCGCGCTGCGGCCGAAGGCAACGGTCTAAAGCCCGCCCCGTACCCGCGCGCCGGAAGCTGCGCCTGTGGTCCCCGACACGGCGGGTGGATTTGGGCTGCGCCCACGTGGTATTGCTATAAAATCCGTTCGCCCTTGGACACTCTCGATCCAGAGGCTAGCGGATCGCGGGAGCTTGGAGAGTCATGGGGTCTGTCGTCGGCAATTGCGCAGTCCTGGCGAGTAGGCCGCTTTGACCGGCGCTTTCGACGTGATTGGCGACGTGCACGGCTACTGCGACAAGCTGATCGCGCTGCTTTCACGCCTGGGCTATGCCGAATCCGGCTCGGTGTGGCGTCATCCGGGCCGCACCGCGGTGTTCGTCGGCGACCTGATCGATCGCGGACCGAAGCAATTGGCGACCGTGGATCTCGTGCGGCGGATGGTGGATGGCGGGGCGGCGAAATGCATCATGGGAAACCACGAGTTCAACGCGATCGCGTGGGTCACGCGCGATCCCGGGCGTCCGCAGCGCTTTCTGCGGCCGCACGGCAAACGCGCGAATCGAAAACAGCATCATGCGTTCCTGAAGGAAGTCGAGGGGAGTCACCGGCACGCGCAGACGATCGCGTGGTTTCGCACGCTGCCGCTGTGGCTGGATCTCGGCGGATTGCGGGTCGTGCATGCGTGCTGGCATCAGGCATCGATGGATCCGCTGCAGGCGCTGCTGGGTCCCGGCAACACGATCACCGATGAGTTGGTATTGCTCGGCAATCAACCGGGCCACTGGGCGTACGAGGCAATCGAGGTCGTGTGCAAGGGGCCGGATATCGCGTTGCCGGGAGCCTCGTCCTTCAAGGACAAAGAGGGCAAGGTGCGTCGGCACGTGCGGGTGCGGTGGTGGGAGGAGGACGTAACGACATACCGTGACGCGGCGATCGTTGCGCAGGGTGAGGAGCAATTCGTTCCGGATGTGCCGTTGCCGGCGCAATGGACGGGGCATCCGTATTCGGGTCCGCCGGTGCTCTTCGGGCATTATTGGTTCAGCGGCGTCCCCGCGGTGATTTCGCATCGGTTTGCGTGCCTGGATTTCAGTGTCGCGAAAGGCGGCCCGCTGGTCGCGTACCGGTGGGACGGGGAGCGGGAACTGAGCTCGGAGAAACTGGTTTGGGTGTAGCCGCGCTCGAAGTCGTGATCCGCGAAGCCACGACAGCGGATTTTCCCGAGATACTGCGGCTCAATCTCGAGTCGGAGCGCTTGCTCAGCCCGCTGTCCTTGGAACGGCTGCAATGGCTGCATTCGGCGGCGTGGTACTGCAGGATCATCGGCTCCGGGAGCTCGGTCCAAGGGTTTCTAATCGCGCTGCGCGAGGGCCTTGCCTACGACAGCCTCAACTATCGGTGGTTCATCGGCCGTTACAGTGAGTTCCTCTATGTCGATCGTGTCGTCATCGATGCGGCGGCTCGCGGGCGGCAATTGGGCGTGCGCCTGTACGAAGACTTGTTCGAGCGGGCGCAGCGGGCGCAAGTACGGCGGATTACCTGTGAATTCGACATTGAGCCGCCCAATGAGGCGTCGCGCCGATTTCATGAACGCTTTGGTTTTCATGAGGTCGGCCGTCAGCGCGTAGCCGGGGGTCAGAAGGCAGTTTCTCTGCAGGAAGTGACGCTGTGAGATGCCGCCCTGCAACTCGATCGCGAGGCCGAGCCGTCAAGCGACGGCGTTGCGGTGCAGGACCCGGCTAACGGCTACGCGGCCGTGGCGAGGGTGCGCAGCACGTACTTCAGGATGCCGCCATGCCGGTAATATTCGAGTTCCTTTGGCGTATCGATGCGCACGCGGACCTCGAAGATGCCGACCTTACCTTCGCCGGCGGTCGCCGTCACGCGCACCGATTTTGCGGCGCCTGCCTGCAGTCCGGTGATCTCGAACACTTCCCGTCCGTCGAGGCCGAGGCTCTGCGCGTTTTGTCCGCCCTGGAATTGCAGCGGCAGCACGCCCATGCCGATCAGATTCGAGCGGTGGATGCGCTCGAAGCTCTCGGCGAGCACGGCCTTCACACCCAGCAGCATCGTGCCCTTCGCCGCCCAGTCGCGCGAGCTGCCGGCGCCGTACTCCTTGCCGGCGAGGATCACGAGCGGCGTTCCGTCCGCCTGGTACTTCATTGCCGCGTCGAAGATCGACAGCTGCTCGCCGGTGGGCAGATATGCGGTCACGCCGCCTTCGGTGCCGGGCAGCAGCAGATTGTGCAGGCGGATGTTGGCGAACGTGCCGCGCATCATGACCTCATGATTGCCGCGTCGCGCGCCGTACGAGTTGAAGTCGGTGGGGGCGACGCCCTGCGCGAGCAAATACCTGGCCGCGGGACTCGTCTTGGCGATGTCACCGGCGGGCGATATGTGATCGGTGGTCACCGAATCGCCGAGCACGGCGAGTGCGCGTGCGCCGTGGATGTCGGCTATGGGCGCCGGCGCCATCGTCATGCCGTCGAAGTACGGCGGGCTCTTCACGTAAGTCGACGCGGTGTCCCAAGCGTAGATCTTGCCGGCCGGCGTCTTGATGCCGCGCCAGTCCGCGTCGCCCTCGAAGACGTGCGCATAGCCTTGCTTGAACATGGACGAATCGATCGTCGCCTCGATCGTGCGCGCCACGTCGGTCGCGCTCGGCCAGAGGTCCCGCAAATACACCGGCTTGCCGTCGGTGCCGACACCGAGCGCCTCGGTCGTCACGTCGACATCCATGCTGCCGGCGAGGGCGTAGGCGACGACGAGCGGCGGCGAGGCGAGAAAGTTCATCTTGATTTCGGGGTGCACACGTCCCTCGAAGTTCCGGTTGCCGGACAGCACCGCCGCGGCGATCACCTCCCCCTTGCGCACGGCCGCGGAAATCTCCGGCTTCAGCGGACCGGAGTTGCCGATACACGTCGTGCAACCATAACCGACCGTATAGAAGCCCAGCGCCTCGAGATCCTTCAGCAGTCCCGCCTTCATCAGGTATTCGGTGACGACGCGCGATCCGGGTGCCAGGGAGGTCTTCACCCATGGCTTTGACCGGAGGCCGCGCGCGGCGGCGTTGCGCGCGAGCAAGCCGGCGGCGATCAGCACCGCCGGGTTCGACGTGTTCGTGCAGCTCGTGATCGCCGCGATCAGTACGGCGCCGTCCTCTACGACGAATGTTTCGCCGCCGACCCTGGCCGTCGCCGCGCCGCCGGCCGGCGCGGCCCGCTTGGTGCGATCCTCGGCCATTTTCGCGACGCTCGATCGGTAGACGCTCTTCGCCGAGCGCAGCGGCACGCGGTCCTGCGGCCGCTTCGGTCCGGCGAGCGAGGGCTCGATGGTCGACAGATCGAGCGCGACGACATCGCTGTAGTCGGCCGCCGCGGCGCCGTCGATGCGCCAGAGTCCCTGGGCGCGCGCATAGGCCTCGACCAAGGCGAGCTCGTCGACGGAGCGTCCGGTCAGCGCGAGATAGCGGATGGTCTCCTCGTCGATCGGGAAGATCGCGCAGGTCGAACCGAACTCGGGCGACATGTTGGCGATCGTCGCACGGTCCGCGAGCGGCATGCTTTTGAGGCCGTCGCCGAAGAATTCGACGAACTTGTCGACGACGCCCTTCTTGCGCAGGATTTCGGTGATCGTCAGCACGAGATCGGTTGCCGTGGTGCCGGGCGGCAGCGAACCATCGAGCTTGAAGCCGATGACCTGCGGGATCAACATCGTCACCGGCTGGCCGAGCATCGCGGCCTCCGCCTCGATCCCTCCCACCCCCCAGCCGAGCACGCCGAGAGAATTGACCATCGTCGTATGCGAGTCGGTGCCGACAAGCGTGTCGGGATAGGCGCACAGCCGACCGCCGCGTTCGTCCGCGAACACCACGCGAGCGAGATGCTCGATGTTGACCTGATGGACGATGCCGGTGTTCGGCGGCACGACCTTGAAGTTGCTGAAGGCGCTCTGACCCCAGCGCAGGAACATGTAGCGCTCGCCGTTGCGTGCAAACTCGATCGCATTGTTGTGCCGGAGCGAATCCGCGGCGCCATACTCGTCCACCTGGACGGAATGATCGATCACGAGTTCGGCGGGCACGAGCGGGTTGACACGCTGCGCGTCGCCGCCGAGCCGCACGATCGCCTCGCGCATCGCCGCGAGATCGACGACACATGGCACTCCGGTGAAGTCTTGCATGATCACGCGGGCCGGCGTAAAGGCGATTTCATGGTTCGGCCGCGCCTGCGGATTCCAGTCGAGCAGCGCGTCGATGTCGTGCTTCGCGACGTCGACGCCATTCTCGAAGCGCAACAGATTCTCCAGCAGGATCTTCAGCGCGAACGGCAGGCGCTGCACCTTGCGCCCCTGCAATGCGGTCAAGCCGAAGATTTCGTACCGACGAGAGCCGACCTCGAGCGTCGTGCGCGTTTTGAAACTGTCCGTCATGATCCCTCCAGCGCCATGCTCCCATTATACGTGATCGGCCCGGCGGCCGGGACGCAGCCCGAGTCGTGGCGGCGCTCGATCACTCCGCCGCCGAGGCAGGTGTCACCGTCGTAGAAAACCGCGTACTGGCCCGGCGTGACGGCCCGCGCCGGTTCACGCAGGGAAACTTGCGCGTGACCATGCGCGCCGATGCGCAGGCGGCAGGCGAGATCCCGCTGGCGGTATCGCGTCTTAACCGCGCAGGCGAACTCGCCCTGCGCATCCTGCGGGGCGAACCAGTTCGCCTCCGCGATCTCGAACGCCTCGGTGAGGAGCAGGGGATGATCCAGCGACTGCACGACGATCAGTGCGTTGCGTGCGAGGTCTTTCGCGGCGACGTACCAGGGCGCCGCGAGCGCGCCCGACCGGCCGCCGATCCGCAGGCCGCCGCGCTGCCCGAGCGTGTAGAACGGCAAACCGCGATGTTCGCCGAGGACGCGGCCGTCCTCGGTCTCGATCGGCCCCGGAGGCGCCTGCAAGTGGCGGCTCAGAAAGTCGGCGAACGGGCGTTCGCCGATGAAGCAAATGCCGGTGCTGTCCGGCTTGTCGTGCACCGGCAGGCCGGCGGCGTGGGCGCGCCGGCGCACCTCGGCCTTCGTCAGATCGCCGATCGGGAACAACAGCCGGGCGAGCGCCGCGGGTTCAACGGCGTGCAGGAAATAACTCTGGTCCTTCGCTGCATCGGCGCCCTTGGACAGGCGGCTGCCGCCGCTCCCGTGCTCGATGCGCGCATAGTGCCCGGTCGCGACCCACGCCGCCCCAAGGCGCCGCATGTACTCGAGGCAGACGCCGAACTTGATCTCGCGATTGCAGAGCACGTCGGGATTCGGTGTCAGACCTGCCGCGTAGGCGCGCAGGAATTGCGCAAACACGCGCTGCCGATACTGCTCGGCGAAATTCGCGCGGTGCAGCGGTATGCCGAGGATCTCGCAGACGCGGCGCGCATCCTGGTAGTCGGCTGCCGCGGTGCAGTAGGTGTCGCCTTCGTCCCAATTGGACATGAACAGGCCTTGGACCGCGAAACCGTGTTCCGCGAGGCGCAGCGCCGCGACCGCGGAGTCGACGCCGCCGGACATGGCGACCATGACCATGCCGGCCGATCTCGGGTCTTCGGGGAACACGCGCATGCGCCGATTATACGGGCGCGGCGTAAAAGCGGGTCGGCGGGCGGCCGACCCCGCCGAATTTACATGAGCATCTGCCGCATCTGGGATTCTTGCATGCTCATGTTCCAGACTTCGTCGAAGAACGTGAGGTAGCGCCGCACGACCAACGGGTCGTTCATGTCCGAGATCCCGTCCCAGCGGTCCGTCTGCAGCCGGTAAACGAGGGCCTTGTCGTCGGCGATGATGAACGCGCCGGCCGTCGCCGGGTACTCCTGCCCCATCGTGCGCAGGTCGATGCAACTGGTCAGGCGGCGGGCGAGGGAGAGAAAGCGGTTGTTGTCGAACATCGCGCGCGACGGATCGGAGAGCAGGACGCGCACCTTGGCGTACGATCGAGCCAGCACCAGCCGCTTGATCGCCTCGAGGAATGGCTCCTCACCATAGATCATCGGCTCGAGGTCCTGCGTGAAGATCGACAGCAAGCGCTGTGCGGATTTGGCAACCCGGAGGCTCGCCTCGCGCACCTCGGGCATCGTGCTCAAGATCGTGCGCGTGCTGCCGTCCGCGCTGCCGCCGGCGCCATTGACCACAGGACCCTCGTTCGCGCTTCCGGACATATTTCGCTGAGCCTCGTTAAGATGGGCGGACCATCGATCTTCGCCGGGCAAACGACCGAGTGAATCCTACCGTTTGCGATGCCGGGCGGGTGCCGACTGCGTCACGTTTCGCCCCCTTCGCGCGCAGCGACGGCGGCCGGGCGCCGGCGGGTCAGCGGCGACGGCGCGCGAGCGTGGGCGCAAGTCCGAGATAGCTTGCCGGCTCCATGCGCAGCAGGCGCTCCTTTTCCGCCGCCGGCAATTCGAGGGAGGCGACGAATTCGCGCATTGCTGTCCGATCGACCGCGCGGCCGCGCGTGAACGCCTTGAGCCGATCGTAGGCGTCGGGCAAGCCGTTTGCCCGCATTACGGTCTGAATGGCCTCGGCGAGCACCTCCCAGGCGCCGTCGAGATCCTCACGCACCCGCGCCTCGTCGAGTTCCAGTTTGCCCAAACCGGCGCGAAGCGCTGCATAGGCGAGTGCGGCGTGGCCGAGTGCAACGCCAAAATTGCGCAGCACCGTTGAATCCGTCAGATCCCGCTGCCAGCGCGACACCGGCAGCTTCTCCGCAAAATGTCCGAGCAGGGCGTTGGCGATGCCGAGATTGCCCTCGGCGTTCTCGAAATCGATCGGATTGACCTTGTGCGGCATCGTCGAGGAGCCCACCTCGCCGGCGACGACGCGCTGCCGGAAATAACCGATCGAAATGTAGCTCCACATGTCGCGCGCCAGAGCGAGGAGCACCGTATCGGCGCGGATCACCGCGTGCGCATACTCGGCGATCCAATCGTGCGGTTCGATTTGCGTCGTGTACTCGTTCGCTTCGAGCGCCAGCGAGCCGATGAATGCGGCGCTAAGGGCGGGCCAGTCGACCGCCGGCAGCGCCGCGATGTGCGCATTGAAATTGCCGACCGCACCGTTCATCTTGCCGAGGATGCGGATGCGTGCGATGCCGTCGCGCTGCTCCTGCAGACGTGCGGCGAAGTTGGCAAACTCCTTGCCGACCGTTGTCGGCGTCGCGGCTTGTCCGTGCGTGCGGCCGAGCATTCCCGTCGCCGCATGCCGTTCGGCGAGCGCATCGAGCGTCGCCCCGATCTCCTCGAGCATCGGCAGCAGCACCCGGGACCGCGCCGCCTTCAGCATCGAAGCGTAGGCGAGGTTGTTGACGTCCTCCGACGTGCAGCCGAAGTGCACCCACTCCAGCTGCGCCGGCGTCGCGCCGCGGGCGGCCATGCCGTCGCGCAACCAGAGCTCGACCGCCTTGACGTCGTGGTTCGTGCGGGATTCGATCTGCTTGATTGCCGCGACGTCGGTCGCGATCGGGTCGTGCGCCAGGGCGGCGAGCCATTCGCCGCAGCCGGGCGGCAGGTCGGCGAGCGCCATCCGCGCGGGGCCGCCGGCGAGAGCGAGCAGCCACGCGCACTCGACGCGCACCCGCTCGCGCATCAATCCGGCCTCGCTGAATATCTCACGCAGCGTTGCGAGCTTCGTCGCGTAGCGTCCGTCCAATGGCGAGAGGGCATCGATGGGCCGGTTCGACATCGTCGTGGGGTGCCGTCGAATGTTAGAATGCGAACATACTACCGCAATCGACGAATGCCCGCGGAGAAGCGCTTGAATGCCAGATGCGAACGGGTCGCGGCCGATGCCGATGCAGCCGCCTGAAGGCGGGCGGGGCAAATCGCGCTACGACCGGGTGATCGTCCGGCAGGCGCTGCGGCCCCGGCCATCGGGCGCCGACGAGGACATGGAGTGGCTGCCCGGCTCGACGATGGAATTGCGCGCGCGCATCCGCAGCGCGCTGCCGCAGTTGCGGACCGCCGCGGCCGTGCTGGTGCCCTTGATCGAGCGCGATGGTGCATTCTCGGTGCTGCTCACACAGCGTGCTGCGACGCTGCGCGATCACGCCGGCCAGATCGCCTTTCCGGGCGGGCGCATCGAACCGCAGGATGCCGATCCCTGGAGCGCCGCGCTGCGCGAAGCGCAGGAGGAGATCGGTCTGGATCCGGCGGGTGTCGAGTTCGCCGGCTACCTGCCGGACCACCTGATCGTTACCGGCTATCGCGTCACACCGGTGGTCGGATTCGTCGACGGCGGCTACACGCTGCGCGTCGACGCCTCGGAAGTCGAGGACGCGTTCGAGGTGCCGCTGGATTTCCTGTTCGACGAGGCCAACCATAAGACGCGCGTGCGCATGCTTGGCGACGTCAACTTGACGGTGTACGACATTGCCTACGGCGGGCGGCGGATCTGGGGTGCGACCGCCGGCATGCTGATGACCTTGCGCCGGATGCTCGAGCGGCGCGCCGCCGGCTCCGGTTGAGCGCGCCCCGGCGCGCTTGCTGTCGATCGTGGCGCGTCTGCGCTCGGCCCGAGGACGGGGCATGGCTCAGACCTTGAAGCGGATTCCCTGCGCGAGCGGCAGCTCCGTGCTCCAATTGATCGTGGTGGTCTGGCGGCGCATGTAAGCCTTCCAGGCATCGGAGCCGGCTTCACGTCCGCCGCCGGTGTCCTTCTCGCCGCCGAACGCGCCGCCGATTTCCGCGCCGGAGGTGCCGAGATTGACGTTGGCGATGCCGCAATCGCTGCCCTCCGCCGACAGAAAGTGTTCGGCGGCCTGCAGCCGGTCGGTGAAGATCGCGGAGGACAGGCCGTATGCGACCGCGTTGTGCGCCGCCAGCGCCTGCTCCAGCCGCTCGTAGCGCATGAGATACAGGATCGGCGCGAATGTCTCGGTTTGCACGATCGGCATCGACGCGCAGGCGCGCACGATGGTCGGCTCGACGAAATGACCCTGCCGGCTCAGCGCGCGACCGCCGCAGAGCAAGGTGCCGCCCTGCGACTGCGCCGCGGCGACCGACGCGAGGAAACGCTGCACGGCCGAAGCGTCGATCAGCGGCCCCATCAAAGTCGCCGGGTCGAGAGGATCGCCGACGCGCACCTGTCCATACGCGGCCACCAGGCGTCGCTCGAGCTGCGCGTGCACGCTCGCGTCGGCGTACACCCGGCGCGTCGATGTGCAGCGTTGGCCGGCGGTGCCGACGGCGCCGAAGACGATCGCCGGCACGGCCAGATCGAGGTTCGCGCCCGCCTCGACGATGATTGCATTGTTGCCGCCGAGTTCCAGCAGGCTCTTTCCCAGGCGGCCGGCGACACGCATGCCGACGCGGCGGCCGACTTCGGTCGAGCCGGTGAACGACAGCAGCGCCACGCGCCGGTCGTCGGCGAATCTCTCGGCGAGTTCGGTGCCGGCGTCGATGAACATCTGGAAGATCGGCGGCAGGGATTGCCGCTCGAGCACCCGGTTGCAGATCTTTTGCACGGCGATCGCGCACAACGCCACCTTCGGCGAAGGCTTCCATACGGTCGCGTTGCCGCAGATCGCCGCGAGAAACGCGTTCCACGACCAGACGGCGACCGGAAAATTGAACGCCGAGATCACCCCGACGACGCCGAGTGGATGCCATTGCTCGTACATGCGATGTTCGCGGCGTTCCGAGTGCATCGAGGAGCCATAGAGCATGCGCGACTGGCCGACGGCGAAGTCTGCGATGTCGATCATCTCCTGCACCTCGCCGTCGCCTTCGGCCTTGATCTTGCCGTTTTCCAGCGACACCAAGCTGCCCAGCGCGCCCTTGAACCGGCGCAGCTCCTCGGCCATCAGGCGCACCGCCTCGCCGCGCTTCGGCGCCGGCACGCGGCGCCACTGCTGCGCCGCCTCGAGCGCAGCGGCCATGATCTGCTCGTAATCCGCCGCGGTGGCCGCGCGCACGCTGGCGATGCGCCGGCCGGTCGAGGGGTTCATCGACTCGATCCACGCGCCTTCGCCGCGATCGTTCCAGCCGTGCGTGCCGCTCCATGCGCCGCCGTTCTCGGCGCCGATGCCGAGTGTGTGCAGCGCATCGCCGGCCGTCTGCGGCGGCCGCCGGTCCTCGTTGTCGTTCGGCAGGCTCATGGTTCGACACTCCCAGCTAGCGAATCTCGCGCTTCGATGCGGCGGCATTGTGGCGCGCCGCGCCGCGCAACGCCAACCCGCGGCGCAGGATGTGCGCTTTGCGCAGCGGCCGGCGGCTGTGTAGGATCGGCGTCCCATGTCGAAAAGCCCCTTGATGACGAACTGGCATCCCGCGAGCTGGCAGGGCCGGCAGGCAGCGCAGCAGCCGCAGTACCCGAATGCGGCGGCGCTCGCCGTTGCGATCGCGGCGCTCGGCCGGCTGCCGCCGCTGGTCGTCTCCTGGGAGATCGAGGCGCTGCGCTCGAAGCTCGCCGCGGCTGAGCGGGGCGAGCAGTTCCTGCTGCAGGGTGGCGATTGCGCGGAGAGTTTCGAGGACTGTGAATCGGACAATATCGCCCGGCGCTTGAAGATACTGCTGCAGATGAGTCTCGTGCTGCTGCAGGGGCTTAAGAAGCCGGTGATTCGCGTCGGCCGCTTCGCCGGCCAATATGCCAAACCGCGATCGGCCGACACCGAGACCCGCGACGGCATGACGCTGCCCTGCTATCGCGGGGACAACGTCAATCGTCCGGGGTTCAGCCGCGAAGATCGCGAACCGGATCCGGAACTGCTGCTGCGCGGCTACGAGCGTGCCTCGCTCACGCTGAATTTCGTGCGCGCGCTGATCGATGGCGGCTTCGCCGATCTGCATCATCCGGAATACTGGGACCTCGGATTCCTGCGCCACACGCCCCTGCGCGAGGCGTACCAGGGGATCGTCGACTCGATCGCCGAATCGCTCGAGTTTTTCGAGTCGATGAGCGGCCAGCGCGTCCACGCGGCGACGCGCTGCGACTTCTACACGAGCCACGAGGGATTGCACCTGCTGTCCGAACAGGCGCAAACGCGCTACATCGCGCGCCGGCAGTGTTGGTACAACCTGTCGACGCACATGCCGTGGATCGGCATGCGCACCGCGAACCTCGATGGCGCGCACGTCGAGTACTTCCGCGGCATCGCCAATCCGATCGGCGTCAAGGTCGGCGCGGGAATGAGCGCCGAATGGTTGCAGCAACTCGTGCAGGTCCTGAACCCTCAGGGGCTGCCGGGCCGATTGACGCTGATCCACCGCTTCGGCAGCCGGGAAATCGAGCAGCGGCTGCCGGAGATGATCAATGCGGTGCGGGGCTGCGGCGCGCGCGTGCTCTGGGTCTGCGATCCGATGCACGGCAACACCGAGACGACGGCCGGTGGAATCAAGACGCGGCGTTTCGAGAACATTCTCGCCGAGGTCGAGGCCGCGTTCCGCATCCACGAGGAAGGCGGGTCGATGCTTGGCGGCGTGCACATCGAATTGACCGGCGACGACGTCACGGAGTGCATCGGCGGAGCACGCGGGCTGGCAGAGGCGGATCTGGCGAGAGCCTACAAATCGGCGGTGGATCCGCGGCTGAATGCGGAGCAGTCGCTCGAGCTCGCGATGCGGATCGCGCAGCGGGCCCGCTCCGACCGCCGCACGGCCGCCCGGGGCGCGAAACCGGCACCTCGAGGGCGCGCCTGAGTCGCGCTGTTGATAGAAATAATAGTATATATATCAATTATTTAAGTTAATATCCTCGATTTCACTGAAATCAATGGCCGGCGATTTTTGAATTCGCGGCTTGCCTCGATGCCCGCAGGTGTTATCCTGCCGGCGTACCGCTCCCGCCCGCTGAACTTTGCAGCGCCGAGTTGACCCGGGACCTCTTTGCGAGACCCCGCGCAACCGCCCTCGACGCGCAGTGAGTTTCGGGCTGACGCCATGGAATTTTTGCCTCACGGGCTTGTCTCACGAGGTCTGCGAGGGGCAAGAAACGGTCAGCGAGGCTCAGCTGGAGTCATTGAGCCGAGGTTGGATTGCGCTCGGGTTAGTCCAAAGTCCAGGCGCGATCGATGGCGGGCTACGCGGCATCCCCGCGTAGCCCGTTTTTTCTCGTCAGCAACGCTTCACTCGATGAACATCGCCTACGACCCTGCCTGCCGCCGGTGTCCGCGACTCGCAGGCTTCCTCGACGAGGTCAAACGTGAGCGGGCCGACTATTTCTGCAAGCCCGTACCGCCTTTCGGCGACCCGCGCGCCCGCTTGCTGATCGTCGGGCTCGCACCGGGCAAGCACGGCGCGAACCGCACGGGGCGGCCCTTCACCGGCGACCATGCGGGTATCCTGCTGTACGCGACGCTGCACCGCTTCGGATTCGCCACCGCGCCGCAGTCCGTGCGTCACGACGACCGTCTCGAATTGCACGGCGCCCGCATCACCAACGCCGTCAAGTGCCTGCCGCCGCAGAACAAGCCGCGCCCGGCGGAAGTGGCGACCTGCAACGCGTTTCTGCGCGCGGAGCTCGCGGCGAGCGGCGAGGCGCGCGTCATTCTCGCGCTCGGTGCAATCGCGCACGGGGCCGTGCTGCGCGCGTGCGGCCTGAAGGCCGGAGCCCACCGGTTCGCGCACGGCGCATTGCACCGGCTGGGCGAACGGCTGTTGCTGGATTCGTATCATTGCAGCCGCTACAACACCCAGACCCGCCGTTTGACCCCCGAGATGTTCGACGCCGTCGTCGCGCGGGCCGCGCAGCTCGCCGCATGAACGCGGACTCGATGCCGGCCGGCCGGCCGCCTTTCGACGCGAAGTCGTTCGTCGAGGCACTGCCGGGCAGGCCGGGCGTGTACCGGATGCTCGACGAAGCCGGCACGATCCTCTACGTCGGCAAGGCACGCAACCTCAAGAACCGCGTGGGCTCGTACTTCCAACCGAGCAACGTCCAGCCGAAAGTGCAGGCGCTGCTCGGCAAAACCGCCGCGATGGAGGTGACGATCACGAACTCGGACACAGAGGCGCTGCTGCTCGAGCTCAACCTGATCAAGCGACACCGGCCACGCTTCAACGTGATTCTGCGCGACGACAAGAGCTTCCCATACCTGCGCTTCTCGACCGATCATGCGTTCGCGCGGCTCTCCTTGTACCGCGGGTCGCGCAAGGAGCCGGGCCGGTATTTCGGGCCCTACCCGTCGGCCGGCGCGGTGCGTGAGACCCTGAACCAGCTGCAGAAGCTCTTTCGCCTGCGCAACTGTGAGGACGGGATGTTCGCAAACCGTTCGCGGCCCTGCCTGCAGTACCAGATTCGGCGCTGCACCGGACCCTGCGTCGGCCTGGTGTCGAAGGAGGGCTACGCCGCGGACGTGCAGGCGGCGATCAAGGTGCTCGAGGGGCGCAACGAAGAGGTCAACCGCGACCTGGCGGGCCGCATGGAGGCAGCCGCGCAGCGCATGGACTACGAGGAAGCGGCGAAGGTTCGCGATCAGCTCGCGGACCTGCGCAGCACGCAGGCGCGACAGATCGTGACCGCGGATCCGCACCATGACGCCGACGTGATTGCGCTCGCACCCGGCAACGGCGAGTTCTGCATCGCGCTGATGTTCATCCGCGCCGGCCGCAGCCTCGGCAGCACGACCTTCTTCGCGCGCGCACCGCTCGCCGAGCCCCCGGAGGTGCTGGCGGCGTTCATCGCCCAATACTACGCGGAGCGCGAGCCGCCCGCGGAAATCATCGTCGAACAAGCGGTCGAGGAGCGGGGCGTCCTCGAGGCGAGTCTCGGCGCGCGCGCCGGACATCGCGTGCGGATTGCCTCGAAGGTGCGCGGGATCCGCGCGCGCTGGCTGGCGATGATGCGCGAGAACGCCGCGCAGGCGGTGAAGATGCGCGGCCTCGCGCGCGCGAGCATCGAGGCGAACCTGGAGTCCTTGCGCGAGGTGTTCGGCCTCGAGCGCACGCCGCAGCGGCTCGAGTGTTTCGACATCAGCCATACGGGCGGCAGCGACACCGTCGCCTCCTGCGTCGTGTTCGGTGTCGACGGACCGCGCAAGAGCGAGTACCGCCGGTTCAACGTGAGCGAGATCCAGCCGGGCGACGATTACGCGGCGATGTACCAGGCGCTGACGCGTCGCTACAAACGCGTGCACAGCGGCGAGGTGCCGGCGCCGGACGTGCTGTTGATCGACGGTGGCAAGGGGCAGCTCGCCCAGGCGGCGCGCGTGCTCGCCGAACTCGACGTGCGCGGCATCACGCTGATCGGCGTTGCGAAGGGGCCCGACAGGCGGGCCGGGCAGGAACAGCTGTTCTTGTTGGGCCGCGATTCGCCGACTATACTTGCGCCGGACTGCGGTGCGCTGCACTTGATCCAGCGCGTGCGCGACGAGGCACACCGGTTCGCGATCGCGGGTCACCGCCGCAAGCGCGCCAAGCGTCACAGCGAATCGATCCTCGAAACGATTCCGGGTTTGGGACCGGTCAAGCGTCGCGAGCTACTGAAGCAATTCGGTGGGCTGCAGGGGGTGCTGCGTGCCGGTGTCGAGGACTTCTTGCGGATACGCGGTCTCGGCCGGCATCTCGCCGAGGTAATCTATGAGCACCTCCACCCCGGCGGCTGACCGCAGACGCTGGATGCACCTGCCGAATGCGCTGACCTGGCTGCGCATTCTGATGGTCCCGGCGATCGTGGCGCTGTTCTATCTGCCGTACTGGTGGGCGGATCCCGCGGCCTGCGCCGGCTTCGCGTGCGCCGGCATCACCGATTCCCTCGACGGCTACTACGCGCGCAAGCTCGGCCTGACCTCCCGCCTCGGCGCGTTTCTCGATCCCGTCGCGGACAAGCTGATCGTCGTCTGCGCCTTGGTGCTGATCGTCAGCCGCGATCCACGCTGGTACCTGGTGATCGTCGCGATCGTGATCATCGGCCGGGAGATCGCGGTCTCGGCGCTGCGCGAATGGATGGCGGAGATCGGCGCACGCGGCCGGGTGGCGGTCTCCGCCTGGGGCAAGACCAAGACGATCATGCAGATCGTCGGCCTGTCGTTCCTGCTCTTCCGGCGCGATCTGTTCGGTATCCCGATCTACCAGATCGGCGTCATTCTGACGGTGATCGCCGCGGTCCTGACGCTCTGGTCGATGATCTTGTACCTGCGCCTCGCATGGCCGGAACTGCGCGACAGCTCCAGGCGCTAGCGGTTCGCGGGCACGCCGCCGTTCTTGACTACTGCCGACGCGGCCCTACAATTGCCGGTCTGTTCAGGGCGGGAATAGCTCAGTTGGTAGAGCGCAACCTTGCCAAGGTTGAGGTCGCGAGTTCGAGCCTCGTTTCCCGCTCCAGATTCGCGCAATAGAACCCCGGCTCGGCCCGGGGTTCGACGTTTTGAGACCCGGGCTAGGTGGCAGAATGGTCATGCAGCGGCCTGCAAAGCCGCGTACGCCGGTTCGATTCCGACCCTAGCCTCCACACCCGTTCGCCGCGTTGCTGAGCGATGCGTCGTACGCGATCCATCGGCCGACGCCGTGGTGCCCCGGGCCGGAGTCGAACCGGCACAGCCTTGCGGCCAACGGATTTTCTGCTCCTCGACGGCTTTCGCCGCCGCGCATCGCGCGTTCGAGGCCCGGAGTGCGCCACGGCCGTGACGGCCGAATCCCGACCGCTTTAGGCCCCCGCCGTCCACTCTCTACACCTGCCGGTGCGAACTGCGGCGCACCGGATTGGCTCGGCGTTGCCGCGGGCTTCGGCCCAGGGGGTTCGCCGACTTTGACGGGATCCAGCGGGGCGTTTCCCTCCCCGCCGCTCAATTTCAATCCAAGTCCGTTGCGTCTACCAATTTCGCCACCGGGGCGCGTCGCTAGTCTACCGGGTGCGGCGGCCCGGATCCTAGCGGGATCGGCGGGCGCGACATCGTCGATCGTCGTGGTGGCCTCAACTGATTGATTTCGCTAAGCTCGCCGCCACATGAACGGCAGCCCTGACGATGCATGATCCGCGCTGCGCATTGGCCGCGGAAACGATCCACGTCTGGCGCGGCGAGCGCCACGTGTTGCGCGGCGTGAGTTTCGCCGTCGAACCCGGGCAATTGCTGCATGTGTTCGGCCCGAACGGCGCCGGAAAGACGACGCTCCTGCGTGTGGTTTGCGGCTTGCTGCGTCCCGAGCAAGGCCGAATCCTGTGGGCGGCGCGGCCGATTCAGACCGTCCAGGCCGAGTACCAAGCGGCGATGGCCTACGCTTCGCACGAGGCGGCGCTGAAGGCGGATCTGACTGCGCTCGAGAATCTGCGCTATGCGGTCGGTTTGAAGCGGCGCGTGCAGGACGGGGAATTGCGCACGGCTCTCGAGCGGACCGGCGTCGGCGCTTGCGCGGATTTGCCGGCGCGCGTGCTGTCCGCCGGACAGCGGCGGCGGGTTGCGCTGGCGAGGGTGCTGGCGGTGCGCGCCCGGCTATGGCTGCTCGACGAGCCGTTCGCGAATCTCGACACCAAAGGCACGGAACTCATGGGCGGGTTGCTCGAGCAGCACATCGCCGCGGGCGGCTCGGCGCTTGTAGTCGCGCACCATGCGCTGCAACTCGGCTGCGCGATCGGGCGGCTGGGGCTGTCGTCATGAGCGTCGGCGTGTTCCGGGCCATGGCCTTGATCCTGCGGCGTGAACTGCGTCTCAGTTTTCGCCGCCCGGACCAACTGTTGCAGCCGCTCGTGTTCTTCCTGATCGTGACGACCCTATTTCCCCTCGCATTGAGTCCGCTGCTGTCGCTGCTCAGAGACATGGCGCCGGGCGTACTTTGGGTCGCCGCGCTGCTATCCTCGCTGCTGTCGATCGAAAGCCTGTTCAAGGCGGACGCGGATGATGGAACCTTGGAGCAGTTGGCGTTGTCTGGACAACCGTTGGAGGCCATCGTGATCGCGAAGACCCTCGCGCACTGGTTGCTGAGCGGCGCCGCCTTGGTCGCGATCTCGCCGCTGGTCGCGACCGCCCTCGCGATACCGGCAGCCGCGTTCGGCACGATGCTCGCAAGTCTCGCGTTGGGTACGCTCACGCTCAGCTGGCTCGGTGCGATCGGCGCGGGGTTGACCGTCGGCCTGCGCCGCGGCAGCGTGTTGCTGTCGCTGATCGTGCTGCCGCTCGCGATGCCGTTGTTGATCTTCGGCGCGAGCGCGACCGATCGCGCGATCGGCGGCGAGAATCCGGCTGGAGCCATGTTGTTTCTCGCAGCCTTGTGCCTGTTCACGTGCAGTCTCGCGCCGTTGGCGGCGTCTGCTGCATTGCGCATCACGCTGGAATGACCGAGGGCGGCTCGCGGATCAACATGTGGACGTGGTTTTACAAGCTCGCCTCGCCGCCATACGCGTACCGGACCGCCGAGGCGCTGATGCCATGGTTCTTCGCGGTCGCGGCGGGTATGATCGGCTATGGCCTCATCGACGGGCTGGTCTTCGCGCCACCGGATTATCAGCAAGGGGATGCCTTCCGCATCATCTACGTGCACGCACCGAGCGCGTGGCTGTCGCTGTTCGCCTACTCGACGATGGCGATCGCCGGCGCGATCGCCTTGATCTGGCGGATCAAGGTGGGTCATGCGGTCGCCGCTGCCGCCGCGCCGATCGGCGCCTCGTTCACGCTGGCCGCGCTCGTCACCGGCTCGCTCTGGGGACGGCCGATGTGGGGTACGTACTGGGTTTGGGATCCGCGACTGACCTCCGAGTTGATCCTGCTGTTCCTCTATTTCGGTGTGATCTCGTTGCGCCAGGCGTTCGAGGATCCCGTCCGCGGCGACCGCGCGGCGGCCTTGCTCGGGATCGTCGGCTTCGTCAACGTCCCAATCGTGCACTTCTCCGTTTATTGGTGGAATTCGCTGCACCAGGGCGGCACCGTCATGCGGCTCGGCAAGCCGGAGATGCCGGGCAGCATGCTGTGGCCCCTGCTCGCGATGCTCTGCGGATTCATGTGCTTCTTCGGCGCCGTGCTGTGCATGCGGCTGCGCGGCGAGATCCTCGGTCGCGAACGCCAGTCCGCCTGGGTGCGTGAGGCGGTCAAGGCATGATGCGCACGAATTTTTGGCAGATGGGCGGTTACGCGCGCTTCGTCTGGCCGAGCATCGGCTTCGCGCTGTGCATGTTGTTATGGAACGTTTGGTCCGCGCGGCGCCATTACGCGCGGGCGCTGCTGCGAGTGCGGCGCGCGTTGGCGATGGCGAGGAGCGAGGAGTGATGACACCGCGCCGCAAGCGCCTGCTGGTCGTTCTGGGGATCCTCGGCGGCGTCTCGGCGTCGGTCGCACTCGCGGTCGTCGCCGGGCGCCAGAACATCAGCTTCTACTACGATCCGACGCAGGTCGTGCTCGGCAAGGCGCCGGCCGCCAAGCGCTTCCGCATCGGCGGCCTGGTGATGAAGGGCAGCGTCGAGCGCAAGCCCGGGGACTTGACGGTACACTTCGTCCTGACGGATTACGCCCATCAGGTCCCGGTCAAGTACACCGGCGTGTTGCCGGACTTGTTTCGCGAGGGGCAGGGCATTATCGCGCAAGGCCAGATGGGACCCAACGGCGTGTTCGTCGCGGACCAGGTGCTCGCGAAGCACGACTCGAAATACATGCCGCCCGAGGTGGCGGCCTCTCTGAAGCGCAAGGGCGCACCGAGCCCGCCGGGCTGACGGTCCGGCGCGAGGAATTGCGGCGATGATTCCAGAACTCGGCATGTTCGCATTGATTCTCGCGCTGCTGCTCAGCACGGCGCAGGCCTTCTTCGGCCTGGTCGGCGCGTGGCTCGAGAGGCCCGCGTGGATGGCCGTCGCGCGACCTGCGGTCGCGGGCCAGTTCGTATTCGTCGCGATGAGCTTCGGTTGCCTGGTCCATTCGTTCGTGGTCAATGATTTCTCGGTCCTTTACGTCGCGAACAACTCCAATACGGATCTGCCGCTCTTTTATCGGGTCACGGCGGTGTGGGGGGCGCACGAGGGCTCCTTGCTGCTGTGGATCATGATCCTGTCGATCTGGAACCTCGCCGTGGCGGCGTTCAGTCGCGGATTGCCCGCGCGGTTCGCGAGCCGTGTCCTCGGCGTGCTCGGCACGGTGAGCAGCGGCTTCATGTTGTTCACACTGTGGACGTCGAATCCGTTCAAGCGCCTGCTGCCGGCGGCGCCGAACGGCGCGAGCCTGAATCCGATCCTGCAGGACGTTGCGCTGTCGATTCATCCGCCGATGCTCTATATGGGCTATGTCGGCTTCTCGGTCGCGTTCGCCTTCGCGATCGCGGCGATGCTCGAAGGACACTTGGATCAGGCCTGGGCGAAATGGACTCGTCCTTGGACGATCGCCGCCTGGATCTTCCAGACCATCGGCATCACGCTCGGCAGTTGGTGGGCCTACTACGAGCTCGGCTGGGGTGGCTGGTGGTTCTGGGACCCGGTCGAGAACGCCTCCTTCATGCCGTGGCTGGTCGGCACGGCCTTGATTCACTCCTTGAGCGTTACCGAGAAGCGCGGGATCTTCAAGAGCTGGACGCTGCTGCTGGCGATTTTTGCGTTCTCGCTGAGCTTGATCGGCACCTTCCTGGTGCGTTCCGGCGTGCTCGTCTCGGTGCACTCGTTCGCGACCGATCCGAAGCGCGGCATGTTCATCCTCGCGGGCCTCGTGGTCACGATCGGCACTTCGCTCGCGCTGTATGCCTGGCGCGCGCCCAAGCTGTACGCGCCCGGCGGATTCGAGCTCTTCTCGCGCGAATTCTTCCTGCTGGTCAACAACGTCCTGCTGGTTTGTGCGGCGGGTCTGGTGCTCTGGGGCACGCTCGCACCGCTGTTCTACCAGCTGCTCGGCATCGGCAGGATCTCCGTCGGTCGCCCGGTCTTCAATCTGATGTTCCTGGTGCCGATTTTGCCGATGCTCGCCTTCCTCGCCGTCGGCATGCACGCCGCATGGCGCCGCGGCAAGCTCACCGTCGCGGCCAAACCCCTCTGGTGGCTGCTCGCGGCAGGTGTGTTGCTCGCGCTCGCGATCGAACGTCTTGGCTACGGCTCCGTCCACTGGGTCTCCCTGATTGGTTTCGCCTTCGGCTTCTGGATCATTTTCTCCGCGCTGCTCGAGCCTCTGCAGCGCTGGCGCCAGGGTCAGAAGCTCACCGTCGCGCTCGTCGGCATGACGATTGCGCACATCGGCGTCGGCATGTTCGCGATCGGGGTGAGCGGCGCCTCGACCTACAAGATCGAGAAGGACGTCGCGTTGCACCCCGGGCAGACCTTCTCGATCGCCGGCTACGACTTCAAGTTCGTTTCGACGAGCAACGTGTTCGGGCCGAACTATGAGGCCGTGCAGGGTCTGATCCGCGTCACGCGTGACGGACGGCCGGTGGTGACGCTGCGGCCGCAGAAGCGGCACTTCGCTGTGCAACAGGTGGACAACAGCCATGCGGCAATCTCCTTCAACTTGACCCGTGACCTGTTCGTCGCGATGGGTAATTCGCTCGGCGGCGGTGCCTGGAGCCTGCGCATTCAGTACAAGCCGCTCGTGCGCTACGTCTGGCTCGGCGCACTCGTGATGGCGGTCGGCGGCATCGTCGCGGCGAGCGACCGGCGGTATCGCCTCAGGGCCCACGCGGGGGCCACCGTGCAGGTCGGCGCACCGCCGAATCCCGATCCGAAGCCGACGCCGGGTGTCGCCTGATGTGGAAGTACCTGCTGCCGTCGGTCGCGTTCCTCGGCTTGATCGTGCTGTTCGCGCTCGGCTTGAACCAGAAGCGCGACATCAATTACCTGCCCTCGCCGCTGATCGGCAAACCGGCGCCGCAGTTCACGCTGTCCGACGTCCTCGAGCCGAATCGCACTGTCAGCAACCGCGCATTGCGCGGCCACGTGTACCTGTTCAACGTCTGGGCGACCTGGTGTGCGGCCTGCCGCGAGGAGCAGCACGCACTGCTCGAGATCGCCCAACAGCACGTCGTGCCGATACTCGGGCTCGACTGGAACGACCAGCGCAGCCGAGCGCAGGAGTGGCTGCGGGATCTCGGCAATCCCTATCAGGGGGTCGGTTTCGACGAGAACGGTCGCGTAGCGATCAACTGGGGCGTCTACGGCGCGCCCGAGACTTATCTCATCGACCGGCAGGGTCGTATTTTGTTCAAGCACATCGCGCCCATGACGATGCAAGTTTGGAACAAGCAATTCCTGCCGCGGATCGCGGCGGCGCGGCGGGGCGGAGCGTGATCCGGTGGTCGCCCGCGATTCGCGGCACATGCATCGCCGTGGTGCTCGCCGCGGGAATCTGTCTCGGCGGGCAGGCGCGGGCGGCGGGCCTGTACGAGCACGGCGAACTGGCGAATCCGGCGCTGGAGACGCGCTACGAACACATCACGCGACGCTTGCGCTGCCTGGTCTGCCAGGACGAGACCGTGGCGGACTCGGATGCGCAACTCGCGGCGGAGTTGCGCGCCGAAGTCCGGCAGATGCTCCTCGCCGGTCGCAGCGATGCGCAGATCTACGGCTTCATGAAGGCCCGCTATGGCGAGTTCGTGCTCTATGATCCGCCGGTCGATGCGCGCACGATCTTCATCTGGGGCGCCCCGTTCGCCCTGTTGCTCATCGGCGCCGTGGTGATCTACCGGGTCGTGCGCGTCAGATCGCAGATGCCCCTCGACGACGAGCCCGCAGCGGGACCCACATAGCATGCTGCCATTTCTGTTCATCGCGGCCGCGATGACCGCGATCGCGGTCGCTGCGGTCGCCGTTCCGCTCCTCCAGGACCGGCGCAATCGCATCATCGCCGCGGTGGCGGCGCTGATCCTGGTCGGCGCGGCCGGCGGGTTGTACGCGTCATGGTCGACCTGGAACTGGAGCGCGCCGGCGCAACCGGCCTCCATGCCGATGAGCCCGCAGATCGCGGCGATGATTGCCAAGCTCGAGAAGCACATGCACGAGCATCCCGACGATCGGCGGGGCTGGGTGATGCTCGGCCGTTCCTATGTAGCCACGGGACGGCTGGATGAGGCGATCCTCGCGTTCGACCGGGCGCTCACTTTGAGTCAGGGCAAGAGTCTCGAGGCGACCATCGGTTACGGCGAGGCCCTGAGTCTGCAGGCCGGCGGCGAGATCACGCCGCAGGCCGCGCAGCTGTTCGAGCAGGCCGTGACGATGGCGCCGACCAATCCGCAGGCGCTGCTGTATGGCGGCTTTGCCGCCGCCGTCCGCGGCGACGACGCGCTCGCCCGCAGTCGCTGGCAGGCGCTGATCGCGATGAATCCGCCGGCGCCCGTCGTCAAGCTGCTGAACGCCCGAATCGCCGATCTCGGACCGTCGCCGCCGACACCGCCATCGCAGGAATCGCCGACGGCGACCGCGGCTGGCGCCGCGACGGCTGCAGCCCCTGCGTCGGTGACGATCCGGTTGGCGATCACGCCCGCCCTGCGGCGTCGCCTCAAGGCGCACGCGACGCTGTTCGTGTTCGCCGCGGAACCCGGCGTGCAAGGACCGCCGCTCGCGGTCAAGCGCCTGAGCACCGCGGCGATCGGTAAGACGGTGGAACTGTCGAGCGCCGATTCGCTGGTTCCCGGCCGTGTGCTCGCGGTCGGCGAGCATGTGCTGTTGACGGCGCGCGTGAGCTTCGACGGCCGAGCGCTGCCCGCCGCCGGCGACCTGTACGGCGAGCTGCGGTACGAGGTCGAACCGCATGGCAGCGCGCGGCTCCTCATCGACCGCATCGAACCATAGGCGACGGCCATGAGCACGGTAAAGGGACTCTTCTGCGGGCGGATCAGCGCGGAAAACCTGTTGCCGTATCCGCGCTTGCCGGACAAGGATCGCGAAGCGCTCGGCTTGATGGTCGAGGCGATCGACCAGTTCCTCGCGCCGAGGCATGCCGATTTCAAGCTCTGGGACCGCGAGGGGGCACAGCCGGCGCAGTTCATCCAGGGACTGCGGGATCTGGGTATGTTCGGTTTGATCATTCCGGAGGAATTCGGCGGCGTCGGCTTGTCGAACGCCGGCTATGCGCGCGTCCTCTCCCAGAGTAGCCGTCACGACAGCTCGGTGTCGCTCACCATCGGCGCGCATAGCTCGATCGGCATGAAGGGGATCCTGCTGTTCGGCACGGCCGAACAGCAGGCGCGCTACCTGCCGAAGCTCGCGAGCGGCGAGATGGTCGCGGCGTTCTGCCTGACCGAGTCCGCGGCGGGCTCCGACGCGGCCTCGATTCACACGCAGGCGCAAAGGAGCGAGGATGGCAGTTGGCTGCTGAACGGGGAGAAAATCTGGATCACGAACGGCGGGATCGCCGATCTGTACACGGTGTTCGCGCGCACGTCGTCGGCCGCCGGCAAGATCACCGCCTTCATCGTCGAGGCCCGGTGGCCCGGAGTCAGCCACGGGCGCCACGAGGACAAGATGGGTATTCGCGCCTCCTCGACGACGACGGTGAGCTTCGAGAACGTGCGCGTGCCGCCGGAGAACGTGCTCGGCGAGGAGGGCATGGGCTTCAAGGTGGCCATGGCGATCCTGAACAGCGGACGCACGGGCCTCGGCGGCGGCACGGTCGGCGGCATGAAGGCGCTGCTCGCGCTCGCGGCCGAACAGGCCAAGACGCGCACGCAGTTCGGCCATCCGATCGCGCAGTACGATCTGATCCGGGAGAAGCTCGCGCAGATGACCCTCGACTGCTTCGCTGCGGAGAGCGTCGTCTGGATGGTCGCGCACTACATCGATTCCGGGGACGACGACTATTCGATCGAGGCGGCGATCAGCAAGGTGTTCGCCAGCGAGGCGATGCAACGCACAGCCTACGAGGCCTTGCAGATCGCCGGTGGCGGCGGGTTCATGCGCGATTACCCCTACGAGCAGGCCGTTCGCGACAGCCGCATACTGACGATCTTCGAGGGCACCAATGAGGTCCTGCGGCTGTACATCGCGCTGTCCGGCCTGAAGGAACTCGGCCGCTCCTTCGGCGACCTGCGATCGGCGCTCGACGACATCTTCAATCATCCGATCAAGGGCTTCGGCCTGCTCGGCGATTACGCCGAAAAGCGCCTGACGCAGGCGACCGGAATCGGCCGCGACCGGATCTCGGCGCAGGTGCCGGCGTCGCTGCGTGGTGCCAGCGAAATCTACGAGAGGTACACGCTGGAACTCGCGAAAGCCGCCGATTTCGTCCTGCGCAAGCACGGCAGGGGAATTGCCGACCGGCAGTTCGAATTGAAGCGCATCGCCGATCTGGCGATCGATCTGTTCGTCGGTCTTTGCGTCCTCGCCCGCGCCGCCGCGCTCGATGGCGAGGCAGGCCGCGGGCCGCAGGCGGCCGCGATCGCCGGCATGTTCGCGGAACAGGCCAAGCGACGCATGGCGGCGACGATACGGCGAATCACGCGCAACGAGGATGCGGCGGTGCGCGCCCTGGCTGACTACGTGCTGGATGAGGGTGGCTACCCCTGGGACGTGCTTTGAGGGCCATGCGCGCGGTCGCGCCGTCCGAGGCGCGGCGGCGCGTGGCTGCTCACCGCAACCGCCGATGACCCGGTCAGGTGCGCTTCGACGCCGGCGAGAAGCTGCTCGAGCAACTCCGTCGCGATTTGTAGCTTCACAGGCTCGACGCTCGCGAGGATCTCGCGGCGAAACGCTTCGGCCTCCGCGTGCAGTTTGGCGTAGAGGCGGCGGCCGGACTCGGTCAGGGCGACGCGCTTGATCCGCCGATCCGTTGCCGAGGGCTCGCGCAGGACCAGTTGCGCCGTCACCAGCCGGTCGATCATCGCGACCACCGTCGCGGCCTCCACGCCGAGTTTGTCGGCGATTGCCGATTGCGACGGAGGAGTCCTGGCCTTGGCGACGACGGCGATCGCCATCCAGCCCGCCTGGCTGATGCCGAGGTGTTTGAGGCGCCGGTTGAGCGCCTGGCGCCATGCTCTGGCCGTGCCGTGCAGCGCCGCCGCGAATCGCTCTTCGGTGCCGCTCATGATCTTTGCCAGGCCGACAAATAGTTAGAAGTCTAATGAATATACCATGGATCGACCGCCCGGGGGGAACGCGCGCGCACGCGCGTTGTCCACCCAGCAACGACGCCAAGGACAATGGGAGCCTTCTCGATGGACACGATTTCCCTGACGCCCTGGAAAATCGACGGTGAAGGCGTTCTGCCGCAGCGCTCGGCAACGGACGGCGAATCGATCGGCCACGACGATCCAGCCGTTCTCGCGATCACCGACTTCACCCGCGAGGCGCCGATAACCGTCGAGGACGAGCGGCCGATCGACACGGCGCTCGAAGACATGGCGCGCTTCGGCGTGCGCGCGCTGCTCGTCGTGCGCGAGCGACGCATCGTCGGCATGATCACCTCGTACGACATACAGGGCGAACGGCCGCTGCAGTTCCTGCAGAATTCCAATTACAATCATCACCGCGACATCCGGGTCGGGCACATCATGACGTCGTGGTCGGAGCTTCTCGCCCTTCGATGGAGCGACGTGCAGGCGGCGCGTGCCGGCGATCTGCTCGAGTTGCTGCGGCATGCAGGCTTGACCCATCTGCTGGTCGTCGAACGGCGAGCGGACCGCAAGGTGGTCGTGCGCGGTTTGGCCTCGCGCGCACGGCTCGAGCGCCAGCTGCGCGCCCAGGGCCCCGGCATGGTGCCGCAATCCCTCAGCGCGCAGACCGGCTCCTGACCCGGTAGTAGAGCGGCAATCCGGCGACGAACAACGCGCAACCCCAAAGGTTCGCGGCCCGGCCGGCCCCGGCAATCGCCCACAGCGAATAGATCGTCGCGGCGATCCCGAGCGCCGTCAACGGTCCCCGGCGGAGGCGCGCACCGGCCATTCTGCCGGTCCACGTCAGGCGCAGCAGCGCGAGCGCGCAAACTCCGTACATCACGACGCATGCGCTGGTCGACAGCAGGATCATGAACGTGAAGACGTCGACCATGGAGCCGCGATCGTTCATCAGCAACAAGGCGCTCACCAGCGCGCTGCCGAACAGCAACGCGCGGACGGGTGTGCCGCGCGCCGATTCGCGCGCGAAGAATTGCGGAAAGGCGTGGTTGCGTGCCATCGCGTACGGCAGCTCGCCCTGCAGCAGGATCCAGCCGTTCAGCGCACCGATCGCACTGACGGCCGCGAACGCGCTCACCAGCGGCGCGCTCCATCCGCCCCAGAGCGCGCCCGCCAAATCGGCGAACGGCGCGTTCGAGCGGGCGAGAACCGCCGCGGGCTCGAGCAACAGCACCGCCCCGGAGGCCGCGGCGCACAGGAGCGCGGTCGCCACGGCGCCGATCCAAGTCGCGGCCGGAATGGTGCGCGCCGGATCGCGGACCTTGTCGGCCGGCACGGTTGCCGATTCCAAGCCGAGCAGTGCGAACAGCACCATCGTCGCCGCGGTGGTGACGGCACCGAAGGAAAGCGGCGCCGTGGCGGCTGTGGCCGCGAGATCATGCCGGCGCAGGACGAACGGCGCGGCGGCGGCCACGGCGATCAAGGGCAGCACTTTGAGCACGGTCGTCACCGATTGCACCCATCCCGCGGCCTTGATCCCGTAGCAGTTCACCCAGGTCAGCGACCACAGAATCGACAGCGTGAGGACCAGCGGCGCTCCTCGCACCGTGCCGATCCACGGCAACAAGGACATGAGATAGCTGACCGCGCCGACGGCGATCGCGGCGTTGCCGACCCAGATCGAGACCCAGTAGCCCCAGGCGACCAGGAACGCGATCAAGGGTCCGAACGCCTCATGGGTGTAAGCGTAGGGTCCGCCGGCATCGGGATGCGCGCGGCTCAATTGCACGTACATCAGCGCGAGCAGGATCGCGCCGCAGGCTGCGAGTGCCCACGCAATCAGGCTGTTCAAGCCGTAGGGTGCGAGCGAGGCGGGGAGCAGGAACACCCCGCCGCCGATCGAGTTGCCGATGACGAGGGCGACGCACGCCCATAGACCGAGCCGTTGCCGGCGCGCGCCGGATTCCAGGCGCATCGGCGATCCGTCGCTGTGGGGGTCGTTGACGGATCGCACTGCGCAAGCCTAGACGAGAACCGCGGTCAAATCAAAAGCGGGGTGAGGCGGTGTATCATTTCCCGGCGATGGCCCGCTGATCCTTCAGGAACGCCGGTGAAGAATGCAAGAATCATAACGCCCTTGCCGGGGCCGCTCGCCCGGGAGTTGATCGCGCGCGACGCCGCGGTCGTGTCGCCGGCGTATTCACGCGATTATCCGTTCGTGATGGCGCACGGCCGGGGTGCCGAGGTGTGGGACGTCGACGGCAACCGCTTCCTCGACTTCGCGGCCGGGATCGCGGTTTGCAGCACGGGTCACAGCCATCCGGCGGTGGTGCAGGCGGTCAAGGACGCCGCGGACCGGTTCCTGCACATCTCCTCGGACTTCTGGCACGAGGGCCAGGTACGCCTCGCGGAGCGGATGGCGCAACTCGCGCCGATGAAGGAGCCGGTCATGAGCTTCTTCGCACAGTCCGGCACCGAGAGCGTCGAGGCGGCCCTGAAGCTCGCCCGGCACGCGACGGGCAGACCGCGGTTCATCGCCTTTCTCGGCGGCTTCCATGGGCGGACGATGGGTTCGCTCGCCTTCACCGCGAGCAAGTACACTCAGCAGAAGGGCTTCTTCCCGACGATGCCGGGCGTCACGCACGTACCCTATCCGAACCCCTACCGGCCGCTGTTCGCGGGCGACGAGTCGGGGGAAGCGACTCTGCACTACGTCGAACGGACGCTCTTCGCGAGCAACCTGCCGCCCGGCGAGATCGCCGCCGTGCTCGTCGAGCCGATCCAGGGGGAAGGCGGCTACATCGTGCCGCCTGACGGCTTCCTCGCCGGACTGCGGGCGCTGTGCGACCGGCACGGAATCCTGCTGATATTCGACGAGGTGCAGTGCGGCGTCGGGCGCACGGGCCGGATGTTCGCCAGCGAGCACTGGGGGGTCGCGCCCGACATCGTCACGCTCGCCAAGGGACTCGGCTCGGGGCTGCCGATCGGCCTGATGCTCGCGAAGCGCTCGATCATGGAGCGTTGGCCGCGGGGTGCGCACGGCAACACCTTCGGCGGCAATCCCCTGTGCTGCGCGGCGGCGCTCGCGACCCTGGATCTGGTAGAGGCGCAATATCGCGAAAACGCGGCGCGCGTCGGCCGGCACTTCATGCAGCGCCTGCGCGATCTCGCCGCGAGACACGCGGTGATCGGCGAGGTGCGGGGCAAGGGGCTGATGATCGGCATGGAACTGGTGACCGACCGCGGGAGCCGGACGCCGGCGACGGCGTTGTGCGAGGCGGTGGTCACGCGCGCATTCCACAACGGCTTGCTGCTGCTCGCCTGCGGCACGAGCACCGTGCGCTTCATGCCGCCGTTGATGATCGGCGAGGCGGACGTCGACGAGGCGATTGCGATCCTGGATGCGAGTCTCGACGAGGCCGGCGCATGCGCGACCGCAGACGGATCGCGCTGATCGCGGTCGCGGCGGCGGTGCTCGCGGGCATCGCGTGGAGCCATTTCGCGGCGCACGGCGCGGGGGCGCGCCGCGACCGCAAGCTCTACATCTACAACTGGGCCGATTACATCGGCCCGCACACGATCGCGCAATTCGAGCGCGAGACCGGCATCAAGGTCATCTACGACACCTACGACTCGGAGGAGACGATGGAGGCGCGCTTGATGGCGGGCGAGTCCGGCTACGACATCGTCAGCGCGTCGACCGAGTTCTACGGCAGGGAGATACGGGCCGGAGTCTACGAAACCTTGGACAAGTCCCGGCTGCCAAACTGGAAGTACCTCGACCCGCAAGTGCTCGCGGTCGAGGCGAGGTACGACCCCGGCAACGCGCACGCGATGCCGTACCTGCATTACATCAACGGCTTTGCCTACAACGTCGACATGATCCGGGCGCGCATGCCCAACGCGCCGGTCGGCAGCCTGCGGATGCTGTTCGACCCGAAGGTCGTATCCCGCTTCGCGGACTGCGGCGTGACATTTCTCGACTCGCCGGAGGATGTGATCGAGCTCGCATTGCGCTATCTGCATTTGAACCCGAATTCGCAGAACCCCCGGGATCTGCGTGCCGCCGTGCGCATGTTGCTGAAGGTCAGGCCGTACATTCGGACCTTCGACTCCGCCGAATACATGAACGGCCTCGCGAACCGCGACCTGTGCATCGCGATGTCCTGGTCGAGCGACTACGCGGTCGCGCGCGCGCGCGCCGCGGCCGTCGGTGTCAAGCTGGATCTGAAGTTCACGGTGCCGGAGGAGGGCGCCAATCTGGATTACTCCTCGCTGTTGATCCCGGTCGCAGCGCCGGATCCCGGGGCGGCCTACCAGTTCCTGAATTTCATGCTGCGGCCCCGCGTCATCGCCGATGTCACGAACACGATCTACTACGGCAATGACAATCTCGCGTCGCGTCCCTACGTGACGCCGTGGATTCTCGCCGACCCGGCGCTCTATCCGACCCCGCAGATCGAATCCCGGCTCTATATGTCGGCACAGATCGACACGGCGAGGGAACGGTTGTTGACGCGGACCTGGACGCGCATCAAGACGGGTCATTGAGCGGACGGACGCGCACGAACCCGCGTCAGCGCGCCGCGAGTTGCTGGTCGCGAATGCGCTCGCGCTCGGCGCGGCGCATCGATATGCCGGCGAACAGCACGCAGACGCCGACGACGCAGATTATCAGGCTCGCGAGTGCGTTGATGTCCGGACTGATCCCGAGCTTCACCTTGGAGTAGATCACCATCGGCAGGGTGCTCGCGCCGGGTCCGGAGACGAGACTCGAGATCACCAGATCGTCGAGCGACAGCGTCAGGCACAGCAGCCAGCTCGAGACGAGCGCCGGCGCGATGATCGGCAGGGTCGTGTCGAGGAAGGCGCCGACCGGACCGGCGCCAAGGTCCATCGCCGCCTCCTCGAGCGAACGGTCGGCTGTCTGCAGCCGCGATTGCACGGTGATCGTGACGTAGGACGTGCAGAACGCGATGTGCGCGATCACGATCGTCAAGGCGCCGCGACGCGGCCAGCCGACCATGTGCAGCATCGAGATGAACAGCAGCAGCTGCGTGATGCCGGTGATGATCTCCGGCATCACGAGCGGTGCGTTGACCATGCCCGTGAGCAGCAAGCGGCCGCGGAACCGCCTGAAGCGCACGAGCGCGATCGCGGCGAGCGTGCCGAGAATCACCGCGCCGGTCGACACGGCGACGCCGATCTTCAGCGACAGCCACGCCGCGTCGAGGATCTCGGTGTTGTGCAGCAGCCGCCCGTACCAGACGGTGGAGAACCCGCCCCACACGCTGACGAGGGGCGAGGCGTTGAACGAATAGGCGATGAGCACGAGCATCGGCAGGTAGAGGAGCGCGATGCCGATGAACAGGACCGTCAACGCGAGCGGTGGGGCGCGGCGCTCCATGGCTCAGGATTCGAGCTGTTTCACGTTGTAGTGCTGGTAGATCGCGATCGGCCCGGCGAGGAAGATCAGGAACAGGATCGACACCGCGGCCGCGACCGGCCAGTCGCGATTGGAGAAAAATTCGTCCCAGAGCACGCGGCCGATCATCAGATTGTTCGGCCCGCCGAGCAGCGAGGGGATCACGAATTCGCCGATCGCCGGGATGAACACCAGCATCGAGCCGGCGATGATCCCAGGCACCGACAGCGGCAGGGTGACGTCGAGAAACGCGCGCCACGGCGGGCTGCCGAGATCCGCCGCCGCCTCGAGCAGGTCGTCGTCCAGCTTCTCGAGGGTCGCGAACAGCGGCAGTACCATGAACGGCAGGTACGAATATATGATGCCGAGATAGACCGCGAGGGTCGTCTGCATGATTTGCAGCGGATGATCGATCAAACCGAGGCGCAGCAGCAGCGAATTCAGCAGGCCGTGTTCCTGGATGATCCCCTCCAGCGCGTAGACCCGCAGCAGGAACGAGGTCCAGAAGGGCAGGATGACGATCAGCAGGAGGATATTCTGGGTACTCTTGCCCGACCGGGCGATCGCATAGGCCATCGGATAGCCGAGCAGCAGACAGACCACGGTCGAGAAGAACGCGGTGCGCAGGGAATACAGATAGGACAGCAGGTAGATGTCGTCGGTGAACAGGTATTTGTAGTTGCCGAGATTGAGGGTCAGGTGGATGTGGGAGTCGCGCGTCACGGTTAAAATGTCCGTGAACGGCGGTATGCGCAGGGCGAGGTCCGCGAAGCTGATCTTCAGCGCGAACGCAAACGGAATGAGGAAGAACACGAACAGGTACAACATCGGTGGCAGGATGAGCAGCCACTTGCCATGGCGGGTGATCCAGCGGCCGGGCCAAGGAGGCCGCGGTCGCCGTAGCACGGCTCGCGGGACGGACGACGGATCGGTGGCGTTCATCGGCTACTGGACGGGATGAGCATGCGCAAAAAGAAGGGCGGCAAGCCGCAGCCGACGGCACGGCGCGCACGGGCGACGCGTGGCCGGCAGCGCCAGCACCTGATCGACGCCTGCATATCGGCCCTGCACATCTACGGGCCGTCGCGTACGACGGTCGAGAAGGTCGTGGCCATCGCCGACATGTCGCCGGGCATCGTCAGGTTCTATTTCGACTCGAAAGCCGCCATGCTGGTCGCCTCGCTGAAGTTCCTGTCGGGCGAATTCGAGGAACGGGTGTTGCTGCCGGTCGCCCGGTTGAAGGACGCGCCGGTTGCGGCGCTCGAACTCCTGGTCGATCTGTACCTCGATCCGCATATCGCCAGCGCGCGCAAGGTCTCGGTCTGGTACTCCTTCTGGGGAGAGGCCAGCTCGCGTCAGGAATACTACGACATTTGCGGCCAGAAGGACGAGCGGTTCGCGGCGCTGCTGCGCGAGCTGATCGAGCGCCTGATCGTCGAGACCGGACAGGCGCAGCTGGATCCCGACGGGATCGCGCTCGGGCTGATCGGTGTGCTCGAGATGCTCTGGCAAGGTTTTGCCTTTCAGAGCGAGACCGCGATCGATCGCGCCGCCGCCAAGCATCGCGCCATGGCGTATCTGCGATCGATCTTTCCCGGCCGATTCGCCCTCAATCGGGCGGCCGCCGGCGACGGCGAGCCGGGGCGGCCGTCCGGCTCGCTGCCGGGCTGGAGCTACGACGATGCGCGCCTCGCGGCGATCGAACGCGAGACGCTGTTCCGCGGCAGCTGGCAATGCGTCGGCCACGAATCGCAAGTCCAAGCACCGGGGGATTACCTGGCCGTCGATCTTTGTGCGGAACGGGCGCTGGTGGTGCGCGATGCGTCCGGAGCGCTGCGGGCGTTGCGCAACAGCTGTCCGGTCCAGCCGCACGGCCTCGTCCGCGAGAGCTCCGGTTCCTTCGTCGGGGGTGTGATTGCGTGCCGCGCCCATGGCCTGCGATTCGCGCTCGACGGCACCGCGCTCGACGGCAACGCCGCAATGCAGCCGCTCGAACTCGCCGTCGTCCGCGGGATCATCTTCGCGCGTGGCGGATCGGCGAGGACGGGTGCCGCGGCCCCGAGCGCGTGGATCGCGGCTGCCGATGCGCCGACCGTTGCGCCGATCGGTGCGCCTGCCGAATGGCGGGTGGCGGCGGACTGGAAACTCATGGTCGAGCAATGCCTCGACATGTCGATGCCGGCGCGGATCGACGAGGCCAGCGGGCAGGCCTGGTCCTCGGTCGCCCTGACGATCAACGCCGCTGCCGAGCTGGACTGGATCGCCGAGGTGGATGCGGCCACCGACCTCTGGTCCGCGCGCCGCTATCGCACGCTCCTCGGCGCGGACGGGTTCGTGCCATGGCGCAGGACGTTCATTCCGCCGAATCAGTTCGCCGAGATCCGGCCGGACGGGATCACGCTCATGCGGGTATTGCCCCTCGAGGCCGGCGGCTGCCGCGTCCTGCGCCAGGCCTACAGCCGCTTCGCGTCGGACCGTCGCGGCCTCGCTGCGGCCTACCTCGCGGATCGGCTGTTGTGCTGCCTGCGCCGGGACGCGGTTGCCTTGATCGAGTCGATCCAACGCGGCCTCGTCGGCTTCGGCTACGAAGCCTCGCGCGCGCAGCGATCGTCGGGTGCGGCCGACGCGTTCCGTACATGGATCCGGCAACGCATCCCCGCGCTCGCGCTGGCAAAAGCACCCGCGGATTGGCGGCCGCTCGTATAATCGCACGGTGCGCCGAACGGCATCATGGAGGAAGGCAAGATGACTTTGACGGCATTGACGGCCGCGGATTGGCGGCAACGGGCCGCGAAGCTGCGTTTCGAAACGCGGCATTTCATCGACGGCCGGTACACCGATTCGATCGCCGGTGGTCGCCTGACGGTCGTCAATCCCGCGACCGCGGCACCGCTCTGTGAGGTCAGCGCCGGCGAGGCCGCCGACGTCGACGCCGCCGTGGCCGCGGCCAAACGCAGCGTCACCGCCCGCGTCTGGAGCCGCAAGCCGCCGCGCGAGCGCATGGCCGTGCTCGCAGCCTTCGGCCGGCTCATCGAGGCGAACGCGGAGCGCTTCGCCTTGCTCGATACCCTGTGCATGGGCAAGCCGATTCGCGACATGGTTTCGATCGACGTGCCTTCGGCCGCGGGCAACTTCACGTACTTTTCCGAGCTCGTCGACAAGATCGAGGGCGCGGTCACTGCGACGGCGGCCGATGCGTTCCATTACATTCTGCGCGAGCCGCTCGGCGTCGTCGGCTGCATCGTGCCATGGAACTACCCGTTGTTGATGGCCGCGTGGAAGGTGGCTCCCGCGCTCGCCGCCGGCAATTCCGTGGTGCTCAAGCCGGCGGAGCAGTCGCCGCTGTCCGGCCCGCTGATGGCGGAGCTGTTCGTCGAGGCGGGCGGCCCTGCCGGCGTGTTCAACGTGGTCAACGGCCACGGCGAGACCGCCGGTGCCGCACTCGCGCTGCACGGCGACGTCGCCAAGATCGCCTTCACCGGCTCCACCGAAATCGGCAAGCAGATGCTGATCTATGCCGGGCGATCGAACATGAAGCGGGTCAGTCTCGAATGCGGCGGCAAATCGCCGCAGATCTTCCTCGCCGATCTGCCGGATCTCGACGTCGCGGTCGGCTACGCGATCAACGGGATCTACGGCAACATGGGCGAGGTGTGCAATGCCGGATCGCGCCTGCTGATCGACCGGCCGATCGCCAAGGAGTTCCTGGCGCGATTCATCGAGCGGGGCAGGAATGCCTACCGGCCCGGGGATCCCCTGGATCCGACGACCAACCTCGGCCCGCTCGTGACGGCGGCGCATCGCTCCCGGGTCATGAACTACATCGCCCGCGGCAAGAGCGAAGGTGCGCGGCTGGAATTCGGCGGCAATGCGCCGCAGCTGCCGGGCGCGTTCGTCGAACCGACGCTGTTTTCCGGGGTCGACAACCGGATGACGATCGCGCGCGAGGAAATATTCGGCCCCGTCGCCGCCGCCATCGAGGTCGACGGTATCGCACAGGCGATCGAGATCGCCAATGACTCGATCTATGGACTCGCGGCGGCGGTCTGGACGCGCGACGTGAGCGTCGCGCACAAGGCGGTTCGCGATCTGGAGGCGGGCGTGATCTGGGTCAATTGTTTCGACCACGGCGACATGACCCAGCCGTTCGGCGGCTACAAACAGTCCGGGCAGGGGCGCGACAAGTGCATCGAGAGCCTGCTGTCGTACACACAAACGAAATCCGCGTGGCTCCACCTCGGCTAGGTCGTTGGCAACCCGGCGAAGCTGCTTGGCGCTTCGGGCAGACGAAATTCCGGGATTCGCCGGCGTAGCAGTTCATGGAATTCCAGCATGCAGCTCTCGAGGCCGGATAGCGGGCCGGGGCGATAGCTGCGCGAGGCGAGCCCGCGCTGCACCCGGCCGCAGAGCCGGCGATCCTCCGCGTTGACCTGCGCGTTGATCCGGCTGCCGAGAAAGCGGACGAGGCGCATCTCGCGGCTCGAATCGGGCCGGCCGAACACGCCGCTGCGGATCGTGCACTTGCCGGGGCCGCGCGGAATCACCTGGAAGAAGTCCATCTGTTCGGCGAACAGGTCGATTCCCAGATTTGGCAGCGCGCTATAAAAGCGCCACGAGCGGCGGCAGGCCTGCGGCAGGTCGGCGCCGATGTGGCCGACGAGCCGCTGATACATGCGCTCCGACCAGCGGGAGGATTCCTGCTCGCGCAGCCAGCTCGTTCCCCTCGCGATCGTCGGCGCTACCGCCATGTCCTCGTAGTCCGGCGTGAACATGCGGTTCAATCCCGGGTGTCCGATCGGCACGTGGTAGGACTCCAGGTAATTGTCCATCGCGAGCTTCCAGTCGACGTCCCAATGCTCGAGCGAGATCGGACCGAGGGGCACCATCTCCTCGATCCGGTACGGAGCGAGTTCGGCGAGGAAAGGCTGCCAGGTCGCGGCGACCGGCGCCGGATCGCCGCCGAGCGCGACGAAGACGAAGCCGAACGCGGTTTCGGTGCGAACCTCGTTGAGCGCATGGGCGGAGCGGTCGAGACCCGGGAAGCTCTCGCGCGAGGGTACGCCGATTAATGCGCCGTCATGACGGTACGACCAGCCGTGGTAGGGGCAGGTGATGCTCGTCGGACAGTTGCCGGTCCCATCGAGCAGCCGCGCCCCCCGGTGACGGCAGACGTTGTGGAACGCGCGGATCCGCCCCTCGCGGCTGCGCAAGACGAAGACACTCTCCGGTCCGAGGTCCAGGGTCACGAAATCGCCCGGATGCGCGATCGAGTTGACGTGACAGGCGATCTGCCAACTGGGGATCAAGATGCGCTCGATTTCGAGCCGCTGCAGATCCGGGTTTGCGTATACCCAGGCAGGCAGCGCGTGCGCCGCCGCGGTTGGCGAATCGGCGGGCGATTTCGCGGCTGGCATGCCGGGCATGGCGATTCTCCGAGAGCGTGAGCTATATGGATGTATAATTTACGACGAAGGGCCTATCGCTGACAAGCCTGACGCGCAAATCTGCGCCGGCATGGATATTATCTGCCACATTGGGCCGCACTGGGCGAGATTTGCGCGACGCGCGTGATTTTCCAGAGGTCGGGGATGGCCAATTACTATATAATCATATAGTATTTATGGGCGGCACTGCGTCGGGCGGCGCGGCGCCGCATTGCGGCGAAAAATCCAGCCCCAGGGGGTAGCAGCGATGGCCAGAGATCTGACCAAGAGCAACGCGCACTTTCGGCGCGCGGTGCAGAGGTTGCCGCTCGGTGTCGCCTCGAATTTCCGCTATTGGGGCGAGGAGCGCACGATCTACGTCAAGCGCGGTCGCGGCGCTCGCATCGTCGATCTCGACGACAACGTCTACGTCGACTACCGGATGGGTTACGGCCCGGGAATCCTCGGCTACGCCGATCCGCGCGTCGATGCGGCGGCCCGCGAGGGCATGGAGGTCGGCGGCGTATTTGCGCTCTCGACCGAACGGGAGCTCGCCGTCGCCGAGCGCATCGCGAACATGGTGCCCGCGGCCGAACTCGTGCGCTACTCGAACTCCGGGACCGAGGCCGTCATGGCGGGACTGCGGCTCGCCCGGGCGTACACCGGGCGCGACGATTACGTGATCCTGGAGGGCGGCTACCATGGACTGTTCGACGCGGCCATGTGGTTCACGCCGATGGACAAATGGTCGCGGATCGGCGACCCCGAGGTATTCCCGTACAGTGAGGGCGTGCCGCTCGGCACGCGCGCCTACGCCCACTTCGTCCAGGCGAACGACGTGAACCAGCTGGAAGATGTCCTCAAGCGTCACGCGGACCGGGTCGCTTGTCTTCTGATCGAGCCGATCATGGGTAATTGCCTCGGCATCGCGGCCGAGCCCGCGTACTTGCGGGCGGCTCGCGCTCTGTGCGACCGCTACGGTGTGGTGCTGCTGATCGACGAGGTGAAGACGGGCTTTCGCGTGGCCCGCGGCGGCGTTCAGGAACTCTACGGCGTCGACGCCGATCTTTGCACGTTTGCCAAGGCGCTCGGCAACGGCTATCCGATCTCGGTGCTGGCGGGTCGCGAACGCATCATGCGCAAGCTCGGTCGCGGCGTCGCCCACGGTGGAACCTACACCGCGCACTCGGTGTCGCTCGCGGCGGCCGAGAAGACCCTCGAGATCCTCGACGAGACCGACGCGCTCGAGCAAATCGCCGATTACGGCACGCGGCTGCGCGCCGGGATGCACGAGGTCCTGGTCGCGCGGGGCATCGCTCACAGTTTCGTCGGCCATCCCTCGATGAGCGGCCTGTATTTCGCCCACGAGCCGCCGCGCAATTATCGCGACTGGAAGGGCAGCGACTACACGTTCTACGACGCGATGGCGAAGGTGTTGCACGACCAAGGCGTGCTGTGCGAGCCGGACTCCCGCGAACCCTGGTTCGTCAGCGCCGCGCACGATGCGTCCTGCTTCGCCGACACCATGCGGGCGTTCGCCGCGGCGGTTGACGCGACGCTCGAATCGACCGGTGCCGCCCGCAAAGTGACGGCCTGAGCGCAACCATGGCGGCGCGGCGCGAGCACGACGCGATCATCGTCGGGGCGGGGCACAACGGGCTGGTCGCCGCCTGCTACCTGGCACGCGCCGGTCTCGACGTATTGGTGCTCGAGCGCAACGCCTACGTCGGCGGCGCGGCGGTCAGCCGCCGGCTGTATGGGGAGTTCACGTACTCGAACTGCTCCTACGTCTGCAGCCTGCTGCGCCCCGAGATCATGCGCGCGCTCGAACTGCCGAAGTTCGGCCTGCAGATCATCCCCTACGAGGGCGGCTGCACGATGATGCGCGACGGCGGCCATCTTGCTCTGTACGACAACCACGACGCCCTGCGCCGGGAGATCTCACGGTACTCGAAACGCGACGCCGAGGCCTACGAGCGGTATTCGCGCGACGTCATCCGGCAGTGCAAATTCATCCGGCCCCTGTTGCTGCGCGAACCGCCGGATCCGACCTCCTGCAAACCGCGCGACATCGGCGAAATGCTCTTTCTCGCCCGGCGCTTCCACGGTCTCGGCGAGGCACGGATGTACGATACCTTGCGCTTCTGGACCATGAGCGCGGCCGATTTTCTCGACGAGTACTTCGAGAGCGAGATCGTCAAGGCGCACCTCGCCGGCAGTTCGATCATCGGCACCGCGCTCGGGCCGCGCTCGCCAGGCACTGCGTACGTGCTGCTGCATCATTACATGGGCGACATCGACGACACCGCCGGAGCCTGGGGATTCGCGCGCGGCGGCATGGGCGCGGTCAGCGATGCGCTGGCGGCCTCGCTGCTCGCGAGCGGCGGGTCGATCCGCGCCGACGCGCAGGTCGCGCGGATTCTGGTGCGTGGCGGCCGAACCCGCGGCGTCGCGCTCGCGAACGGCGAGCAGATCACCGCGCGGCTGGTATTGTCGAACATGGACGTGCGCCGCACCTTCCTCGAATCGATGGATCCGGCGGATTTGCCGGAGGATTTCCTGCGCCAGGTCCGCCATTTCAAGATTCGCGGCTCCTCGGGCAAGTTGAATATCGCGCTCGACGGGCTGCCGGATTTTCCGGCGATACCCCGCGGCTCGCCGTGCCTGCGCGGCGACCTGCACGTGACGGACACGATCGAAATGATGGAGCGCGCCTACGACGACTGGAAGGACGGCCGCTGGTCGCGGGCGCCGTACATCGACATGTTGATCCCGTCGCAGATCGATCCGACGATGGCGCCGCACGGCAAGCACTACATGTCGGTGTTCGTCCAGTATTGTCCCTACGAACTCGCGCAGGGACCCTGGAACGATGCGCGGCGCAAGGCCTTCGGCGACACCGTGATCGAAACCATCGCGCGGCACAGTCCGGACTTCGAGCGCTTGATCCTGCACGCGGAGATCCGCACGCCCCGCGACATCGAGAACGAGGTCGGACTGACCGAGGGCAACATCTTCCAGGGCGAGTTGACGATGGATCAGCTGCTGTTCAACCGGCCGATCCCCGGTTACGCCCAATATCGCACGCCGGTGCGCGGCGTCTATCTGTGCGGCGCGAGCGCCCACCCGGGAGGCGGTGTCATGGGCGCGCCCGGCGCGAATGCGGCGCACGCGGTGTTGCGCGACCTCGGCCGCAGCGCCGCCGCATGAGCGGCGGATCGCCGGGTTCCGGCTACGACTGCGTGGTGATCGGCGCCGGCCACAACGGCCTGAGCTGCGCCGCGTACCTCGCGCGCGCCGGTCGATCGGTGCTCGTTGTCGAGGCGGGCGAGGGGATCGGCGGTGCCGCGGGGACGCGCGAATTCGCCCCCGGCTTCCGGGTGTCGGGCTGCGCGCACCTGTTGCACTCGATGCCCGAGGAATTGCGCCGGGATCTCGCCCTCGAGGCGCACGGATTGTCCGCCGCCGCCGTGTCGATGCCGACCACCGCTCTGCTCGACGATGCGGCGCCGCTCGCGATCGATCCGGCGGGCGGAGGCATCGAAGCGTCGGCGCACGCCGCGTACGACGCGAGCATGCGGCGGCTCGCGGCTGCACTCGTGCCGGCGCTGCTGCGCACGCCGCCGCGGCTGGGAACGGCGAACTGGTCGGACCGCATGGAGCTGTTGCGGTTCGCCCTGAGGCTGCGCCGTCTGGGGCGCCGGGACATGCGCGAATTGCTGCGCATCGGCGCCATGAACGTCTTCGATCTGCTGCACGAGCATTTCGAATCGCAGGCTCTGCGGGGCGCGCTCGCGTTCGACGCGGTGCTCGGCAGCAATCTCGGGCCGCGCTCGCCGGGTACGGTGTTCACACTGCTGTACCGCCTTGCCGGGCAAATCGCCGCCGGCGGATCGGGTCTCACCCAGCCGCGCGGGGGCATGGGTGCGGTGTGCGACGCGCTGGCGGCGGCGGCGAAGGCGGCCGGCGCGGTGGTACGCACTTCGGCGCCGGTCGTGCGGATCACCGTCGACGGCGATCGCGCCACCGGCGTCGAGCTGGAAGGCGGCGAGCGGATCGGCGCCCGGGCGGTCGTCTCCAGTGCGGATCCGCAGACGACCTTGCTGCGCCTTCTTGGAGCCGGCCACCTGGACGCTGGTTTCGTGCGCCGCGTTGTCCGGCTGCGTACCCGGGGCCTGGCGGCGAAGCTGCACCTCGCGCTCGACCGCCTGCCGGATTTTTCCGGGCTCGACCCGCAGCGCCTGAAGGGGAGGCTGCTGATCGCGCCCTCGCTGCGCTACGTCGAGCATGCGTACGATCACGCGAAGTACGGTGAATGCTCGGCAGCGCCCATCATGGAGATCACCGTGCCGACCGTCAACGATTCGACGCTCGCACCGCCGGGGCGGCACGTGCTGTCGGCGATCGTGCAATATGCCCCCTACGCCCTGAACGGCGGCTGGGACGCCGGACGCACGGGCTTCACCGAGCTTACGATCGACACGCTGGTACGGCACGCGCCGCAGCTGCGCCGCGCGATCGTCGCGGCGGAGTTGCTCGCACCGCCCGACATCGAACGGGAATTTCGCATCACCGGCGGGCACTGGCACCATGCCGATCTGGCACTCGACCAGTTCTACTTCACGCGGCCGGTTCCGGGGGCGAGCCAATATCGGGCGCCGTTACCCGGCCTGTTCCTCTGCGGCGCCGGATGCCCGCCGGGGGGCGGGGTGATCGGCGCGGCCGGCCGCAATGCCGCACGGCAAATCACCCGGGGGGGGCACTAAGATGGCCGATCCGCACGGGCAAGCCCCGCATTTCGAGCAGCCGCTGCTGCGCACGCCGTTCCACGCGCGATCGCGCACCTTCAGCCAAGTCGATCAATTCATCGCCTGGTCGGGCTACACGACGGTCGACGTGTTCACGACGGTCGAGCAGGAATACTTTGCGATCCGCAATGCCGCGACGCTCTACGACCTGACGCCGATGATCAAGTACCGGATCGGCGGGCGCGACGCCGGCGGCTACCTGAATCGCCTGCTGACGCGCAACGTCGCCCGGCTCGCGCCCGGTCGCGTCGGTTACTGCATCTGGTGCGACGACGCCGGCCGTCTGATCGACGACGGCACCTTGTTTCGCCTCGGCGAATCCGAGTACCAGCTGTGCACGGCGGTGCGCCAGCTCGATTGGCTGCTTGCATCGGCAATCGGCTTCGACGTGACGGTGGAGGAGGTGACCGAGAGCGTCGCCGCGCTCGCCCTGCAAGGACCGACTTCGTACGCGGTCTTGAAGGCGTGTGGATTGGCGCAGGTCGAGCGCTTGAAGCCGTTCCAGATCGGCCACTACGACCTCGGCACGCCGCTCACGATCTCGCGCACCGGCTTCACCGGCGACCTCGGCTACGAACTGTGGATGGACCCGGGCGCGGCTGAACCGGTCTGGGACCGGCTGATAGCGGCCGGCCGTTCGTGGGGCCTGCGGCCCATCGGTTCCCGTGCCCTGAACATCGCGAGGATCGAGGCGGGCTTCCTCAGTCCGAACGTCGACTTCATTTCCGCCGAACAGACCATACGAGTCGATCGCGCGCGTACGCCGTTCGAGCTCGGCCTCGACCGTTTCGTCGATTTCGACAAGGGACATTTCACCGGCCGGCGTGCCTTGCTCGAGGAGCGGCGCCGGGGCGCGCCGCGCAGGCTCGTCGGACTCGACGTTGCCGGCAACAAGCCGGCGCACGATGCGCTGCTGTACGCGGAGCGGCGCGCGCGACGGCGGATCGGCGCGGTCACCTCCGCCGTTTGGTCGCCGACTTGCAAGCGCAACGTCGCGCTTGCTATGGTCGATGCGCCGCACTGTAAATCGGGTGCTTCGGTCTGGGTGGACATCTACTTGAACCGGGAACTGGCCTGGGAGCGACGGATGACGCGTGCGACGGTCGTCGATCGCGTCTTCTACGCGCCGCAGCGCCGGGCCGCGACGCCGCCGGCGGACTTTTGAAGCCCATGGTTTCCGCCCAGCTGCAATCGCTCGCCGATCGGCCGTGGCTCGACCCCAACGCCACGCCGCAGATCGTGATCGAGAACGTCGACAAGACGTTCGGCGCCTTCACTGCCGTTGATCACGTCGACCTGAGGATCTACAAGAGCGAGATGTTCGCGCTGGTCGGCGCGTCCGGTTGCGGCAAGACCACGTTGTTGCGGATGTTGGCCGGCTTCGCGGAGCCGAGCGCCGGACGCATCCTGATCGAGGGCGTGGACATGACCGGCGTGCCGCCCCATCGGCGGCCCGTCAACATGATGTTCCAGTCGTACGCCTTGTTTCCGCACATGACGGTCGAGGAGAACGTCGGCTACGGTCTGCGGCGTATTCGCGAGGCGCCCGCCGTCAAGGCCGGGCGGATTCGCGAGGCGCTGGAGATGGTGGAGCTCGGGGCGATGGCAAGGCGCAAGCCCCATCAACTCTCCGGCGGCCAGCGCCAACGGGTTGCGCTCGCGCGGGCGCTGATACGCCGGCCGAAGGTGCTGCTGCTGGACGAGCCGTTGAGCGCGCTCGACAAGAAGTTGCGCGAACAGACGCAATTCGAATTGATGAACATCCAATACCAGGTGGGCATCACCTTCGTCTTCGTCACGCACGATCAGGACGAGGCGATGGCCCTGTCGACCCGGATAGCGGTCATGAACCGCGGGCAGGTGCTGCAGGTCGGCGCCCCGGCCGAGATCTACGAGTTTCCCGCGAGCCGATTCGTCGCCGATTTCGTCGGCACGACCAATCTGTTCGAGGGCACGGTGAATCGGCGCGAGAACGGCCTGATCGCGCTGCATTGCGCCGAGACCGGCACGCAGTTGCTGGTCGATGATGCCGGCCGTCATGGCGGCGGCGACCGGGTCTGGCTGTCGGTGCGACCGGAGAAGATTCGCCTGTCGAAGCAGCCGGAGTCGGGCGAACGGCTCAATCAGCTCAAGGGAACGGTCTGGGAGCTGGGCTACCTCGGCAATCGTTCCACCTACCGCATCAAGACCGAGTGCGGCAAGCTCATCACCGTGTTCGCGCAGAACGAACGGCGCACGGCGCAGTGGTCCATCGACTGGAGCGACCAGGTCTACCTCAGCTGGCCCGCCGAATCGGCGGTGCTGCTGCCGCAGTGAGGCCGCCGGACCGCCGCTGACGCCGCCGCACCGCTGGCCGCCGCCGCTTTTTTATATTATAGTCCAAATATTAAAAACTGTGCCCGCGGGCGGGGATTGCGCTAGTGAGGAAGGTCAAGACTCTCGGACTCATGGGCACGGGCGTGATCGGCGGCGGCTGGGCTGCGCGTGCACTGCATTTCGGCATCGACGTGATCGCGGCGGACGTCAAGCCCGAAATGGAGTCCTGGCTGCGTGGGGCGGTTGCGAACGCGCAGCCGGCGCTCTCCCGGCTGACGTCCGCGCCGCTGCCGCCGGCGGGCACTCTGTCGTTCACGACCGACCCGCGCGAGATGGCCGAGCGTGCGGATTTCATCCAGGAGAACATCCCGGAGCAACTGCCGCTCAAGCAACGGGTGCTCGGCGAGGTGAGTCGGCATGCGCCGCCGGACGTGATCATCTCCTCCAGCACCTCGGGGCTGATGCCGAGCGACCTGCAGCAGGACATGCTGGTGCCCGAACGCTTCTGCGTCTCCCATCCGTTCAATCCGGTCTATCTGCTGCCGCTGGTCGAGCTCGTCGGCGGCAATCGGACCGCGCCGGCGACGCTCGATGCGGCCGCGGATTTCTTCCGCTACATCGGCATGCATCCGCTGCACGTGCGCCGCGAGGTGCCGGGACACCTGACGGACCGGTTGCAGGAGGCGCTGTGGCGCGAGATCCTGCACATGGTCAATGACGGCACGGCCACGACCGGTGAACTCGACGATGCCATCGTCTACGGCCCGGGCCTGCGCTGGGCCGCGATGGGCACCAACATGATCTATCACCTGGCGGGCGGCGAAGCCGGCATGCGCCACATGCTCGCGCAATTCGGGCCTTGCCTCAAATGGCCCTGGACCCGTCTCGAGGCGCCGGAACTCGGCGAGACGCTGATCGATCGGATGGTCGAGGGCACCGAGGTCCAGGCGCGGGGCCGCTCCATTCGCGAGCTGGAGCGTCTGCGCGACGACTATCTGGTGGCGATCCAGCAGGTGCTGCGCCAGTACGACATCGGCGCGGGTGCCACCCTGCGAGCGCTCGAGGAGCGGCTGTACAAAGACGCCGCGAAAACGGTCGAAGCGCTCGACCTGGACGCGGCCATACCGTTGCGGCTGGTGGACGCGATCGTGCGCCCCGAGTGGGTCGATTACAATGCGCACATGACGGACTCCAGATATTTGTCCGTGATGGGCGATGCGATGGACGCGCTGTACCGGCTGGTCGGTGTCGACGAACCGTACCGCGATTCGGGCGCCATGTTCTACGACGTCGAGACTCACGTGCGGTATCTGCACGAAGCCAAGGCCGGCGAGCCGATCTACGTCACGACGCAGCTGCTCGGCGTCGACGACAAACGACTGCACGTCTTTCATCGCGTCAATCGCCGGCGCGACGAGCGGACGATCGCGACCGGCGAGCAGATGCACCTGCACGTCGACACGGCCGCCGCCAAGGCTGCGCCGATCGGCGCAATGTTGCGGGCGAAGCTCGAGCGCATCCGCAGGGCCCACGCCTCGCTGCCGAGGCCTGCGCAAGCGGGCCGGCGCATCGGCGACGGCAGCGGCTGAAGGAGCGGCGCCGATGCCCAAGATCGTCGACCATGCCGAACGCCGGGCACAGATCGCGCAGCTGGCCTGCCAGGTCGTTGCGGAGCACGGCTTCGAACATGCGACCATCGCGCGCATCGCGAAGGAGGCGGGCTACACCACCGGCATGATCGCGCATTACTACGGCTCGAAGCAGCAGATCATTCTGGCGAGCCTGCGCCTGATGCTCAGACGCGTCGAGCTGCGCCTGACGCGCCGGCGTGAGCGCGCCGAGGACGATCTGCCGAGCGTGCTCGCCGAAACGCTGCCGATCGATGCCCAGCGGCTCACCGAATGCGCGTTCTGGATGGCCTTTTGGGGCCAGGTGTCGGCCGACAAGAAGGTCCGACGTCTCAACGCCTGGGTGCATCGCGAGTACATGCGCCTGTACTCGCGCTGCTTCGAGCTTCACTGGCCGGCGTCCGCCTTCTGGCCGAAGAGCGTGCGCGACGGCGTCTTGCGTTCCACGGTGACGTTCATCAACGGGCTGACTGCGAGCGCGGTGACCAGCCCGGCGGACTGGCCGGCCGCGACGCAGTTGGCGCAGCTGCGCCAGCAGCTCGAGATGCTGCGCGTCTGGGCGGAATCGAGACAGCCGCGCGTCGCGGCGAATTCTTGAGGGGGTTGCTGCGGTGGATTTTTCGCTGACCGAAGAACAGGAACTGATTGTCAAGACCACGCGCGATTTCGTCCGCAAGGAACTGCAACCGCACGAACAGGAGATCGAGGCGACGGGAGTGCTGCGCGAGGACCTGCGCGCCGAGCTGAAGGCGAAGGCGATCGCCGCCGGACTGTACGCGGCCAACATGCCGGCCGAGGTCGGCGGCGCGGGCCTCGATACCGTCGCCTGGGTCCTGTACGAAAAGGAGCTCGGGGCGACCAATTACGCCCTGCACTGGTCGTGCGTCGGCCGACCGTCGAACATCCTGCTCGCCTGCGAGGGCGCGCAGCGTGAGCGCTACCTGCTGCCGACGGTGCGCGGTGAGCGCACCGAGTGCCTGGCGATGACCGAGCCGGGCGCGGGCTCCGACTTGCGGGGCATGAAGACCTCCGCGGTGGCTTCCGGCGGCGACTTCGTGATCAACGGCACGAAGCACTTCATCAGTCACGCCGACCATTCGGACTACGTGATCCTGTTCGCGGCGTCCGGCGAGGACAGCGGGCCGCGTGGCGTGCGCAAGAAGATCACCGCGTTCCTGATCGACCGGGACCATCCGGGGTTCGCGATTCGACCCGGCTACAAAAACGTCTCGCATCGCGGCTACACCAACAGCATCCTCGAGTTCACCGATTGCCGCGTACCGCCGACGGCGATCCTCGGCGAGCTACACCGCGGGTTCGAGGTCGCGAACAGCTGGCTCGGCACGACGCGGCTGCAGGTGGCGGCGACCTGCCTCGGCCGGGCCGAACGGGCGCTCGATCTCGCCACCCGCTGGGCCGCCGAGCGGACGCAGTTCGGCCAGGCGATCGGCAAGTTTCAGGGCGTGGGATTCAAACTCGCCGACATGGCGACGGAGCTGCGCGCGGCGGAACTGCTGGTGCTGCACGCGGCCTGGAAGCACGACCGCAAGATCTCGACCGACATGGACATGGCAATCGCCAAGCTGAAGGCGAGCGAAACCCTGGGCATGATCGCCGATGAGGCCCTGCAGATCCACGGCGGCATGGGCCTCATGAGCGATCTGCCGATCGAACGGATCTGGCGCGACGCGCGCATAGAACGCATCTGGGAAGGCACGAGCGAGATCCAACGGCACATCATCTCGCGCGCGATGCTGCGGCCGCTCGGCGGCTGAGCCGCGCTCGCTAGCGTCCGCTCCAGCGGGGCTCGCGCTTCTCGGCGAACGCGCGCGTTCCCTCCTTCAGGTCCTCGGAGCGCACGACGCGTTGCACGGCATCGAGCGCATCGTGCACGGCGAAAGCCTCGTGTTCGGCGAGGACCTCCGTGTGCCGGATCAGCTGCTTGATCGCCGGGAACAACAGCGGCGGCCCGTCGGCGAGTTGCCGCGCGATCTCGCGCGCCTTGGGCATCGCCTGGCCCTTCGGTACGACGTGGTTGGCGAGGCCCCAGTGCTTCGCCTCCGCTGCGTCCATCCAGCGGCCGGTCATCAGGAATTCGACCGCGACGTGATAGGGCAGCCGGCGCGGCAGTTTGATCGTGCCGGCGTCGGCCAGGACGCCGACGTTGATCTCCGGCAGGGCGAACTTCGCCTGTTCCTCCATGACAATGATGTCCGTACCCAGCACGATCTCGAAGCCGCCGCCGCAGGCGATGCCGTTGACCGCTGCGATGATCGGTTTGTTCAAATTGCGCGGATAATTCAAGCCGCCGAAGCCGCCGACGCCCCAGTCCTCGTCAGACTTCTCGCCGGCCGCCGCGGCCTTCAAGTCCCATCCGGGGCTGAAGAATTTGTCGCCCGCGCCGGTGACGATTGCGATCCGCAGCTTTGGATCGTCGCGGAACGCGCTGAACACGTCGTTCAGACGGCGGCTCGCGGCGAGATCGATCGCGTTCGCCTTGGGCCGATCGATGGTCACCTCGAGAATCGCGCCGTCCTGGTTCGTTCTTATGCCGTCCGACATGGCCTACTCCTGTTGCAATCGTATGAGGACGTCGACTGCGGCGACGCCGGATCCGGCCGGCCGCACCATCAGCGGATTGACGTCGATTTCGACCAGCCGATCGAGATTCGCCTGTGCGTAGGCCGCCACCCGCTCGATAGCCCCGACGAGGGCGGGCAAGTCGCCGGCCGGCTTGCCGCGAAAGCCCGCGAGCAGCCGGCCGACCTTGAGCCGGTCGAGCGCGGCGCGTATGGATTGCGCGGTCCACGGCGGCAAGAGACTCACCGAGTCGCCGAGCAGTTCGGTGAGCACCCCGCCGGCGCCGAGCACCAGCACCTGGCCGAATTGCTCATCAAGCGTGATGCCGACGAGAATCTCCGCGATCCCGTCGACGATCATTTCCTCGATCAGCAGCGAGGCCGAGAGCGCCGCCAGCCGCCCGGCGGCGGATGAGGCCGCGTCGCGGTCGCAAATGTTCAGCGCGACGCCGCCGAGCTCCGTCTTGTGCTCGAGATGCGCGCCGAGCGCCTTGATCACGACCGGGAATCCGAGGGCCGACGCGGCATCGGCGGTCCGTGCCGGCGTCGCAATCACGCTGCGCGGGGTCGGTACGCCGAACCGCCGCAGTTCCGCCTTGCCGTCGTACTCACTGAGGCTGCGGGCAGCTGCGGGATCAACCGGCCGCCGCGGGATTTGCAGCTGCGGCCCCGTACCACGCCAGGCGCGACCGACCGCACCGGCCGCGGCCAGGGCTTCGAGCGCCTCGCGCTGTCCTTGCAGCGGCACGACGCCGCCGCGCAGGCAATTGCCGCGCGTTCGTGCACCCATCGTCTCGGGCAGCGAGGCAATCAGGGCGACGCGCGGCTGGGCGCCCGCCGCAACATCGATGTATTCGTCGATGACGACGTCGAACGCCGCCGTGTCGGCCCTGCCGTCCGGCGGGCAGTCGAGCATGAAGCCGACGGCGTCGTAGCCGCTCGCCAGCACCGCGGCGAACACCTTGCGCAGCGCGGGCGGGTCGAACCATAGATAGGTGTGAATGTCGAACGGATTGGCGATCGTGACCCGCTCGCCGAGCAGGGTCGCGAGCGCGGCGCCCTGCGCCGGGGGAATCGGCGCGAAATCGAGCTCCATATTGCGCGCGAGGTCGGCGGTCATCGCCATGTCGCCGCCAGACGCGCCCATGATCAGCAGCTTGCCGCCGCGGATCGGGCCGCCGAGATGGAAGATCTTCAGCGTCTCGCACAAGGCGCCGAGCGTCTCGCAGCGGGCGATGCCCGCCTGGCGGCAGAATGCGTCGAACACGGCATCGGCGCCGGCGAGTGCGCCGGTGTGGCTGTGCGCGGTACGCGCGGCGGCTGCGGTTCGGCCGGATTTGATCACCGCGATCGGCTTGCCCGCGCGCCGCGCGACTTCGGCCGCGCGCGCGAGGTGCGCGGGATCCTTGACCCCTTCGAGGTACAGGCCATACGCCGTCACGCGTGGATCTTCGGCGAGAAATTCGATCAAGTCCTCGACGGCGAGCCGGGTCTGATTGCCGACCGTGAACAGGTAGCCGATCGGCAGCGAGCGGTCGTTGAACATCAGGGTCAATGCCAGGGTGCCGCTTTGGCAGATCAGGGCGACGCCGCGCTCGGGCGCCGTGCCGACGATCTGATCGGGCATCAACGCGACGCGGTCGAAGTAGTTGACGAAGCCGTAGCAATTGGGCCCGAAGAACGGCAGCTCGCCGGCGGCGGCGAGGAGGTCCTGCGTGAGCCCGTGACCGCGCTCCGTGCCGGTTTCCGCAAAGCCGGAGCTGAAGCAAACGAAACCGCCGGCGCCGCGCCGTGCGAGCGCGGCGGCGACGCCCGGCGCTTCCCGGTTCGGTACCGCGAGAAATGCCGCGTCGGGCGTCGCGGGCAGTTGCTCGATCGAGCGGTAATAGGTGATGTCGGGGGTCGAAGCGCGCGAAGGATGCACCCGCCACAGCTCGCCGTCGAAGCCGATCGCCGCGCTACCCGCGGCGACGGCGTCGGTCCATGCACCGGCACCGATCAGCGCGATGCTGCGCGGCGCGATCAGACGGCGTATGTCCGCAGCCGGCATCGGGGGTCAGCGCCGGCGCAATTCCAGCGCGCGCGATCGGGGCAGATCGGTCGGCGCGGCCGCGAGCTTCAAGCCCGCGAGGCGCGCCTCGATCCCGGCCGGCATGGGTGCACTCGCCGGATGCTCGCCCTGGTGCACGTGCAGCAGCAGCGCTTCGGCGACGGCGACCGGGCCCGCGACCCGCGAACACTCGAAAACCCCCGCGGCGAGGAGCCGCTTGCGATCATGGTCCAGCACCAGCGTGCGCACGGCGAGCTCGTCGCTCGCCTTGACCTCGTGCAGGAAATGGCAGTGCGTCTCGAGCGTGTACAGCGTACAGCGCGTGCGGCCGCGATACGCTTCGTCGATGCCCAGCTGATCCATCACGTCGTCGATCGCCAGACTGAACGCGACGCCGTAATAGGCATCGCGCAAATGGCCGTTGTAGTCGATCCACGCGGGTTCGATCGCGACCCGGTAGGCAGTCAGCGCATCCACGGCGGCCCCTTCAGCTCAACTTCAGGCGTTCCCGGGCCTCGGCCGGCGTCAAAACGCGCGCACCCATCGCCTCGATGATGACGCGTGCCTTCTGCACGAGCTGTGCGTTGCTCGCGTAGACACCCTTGCTGAGGTACAGGTTGTCCTCGAGACCGACACGCACATTGCCGCCGAGCAGCACCGATTGCGCCACCCAGGGCATCTGCATGCGGCTGATCGCAAAGCTCCCCCAGTTGCAGTCCACAGGCAGCGCATTGACCATCGCGAGCAGGTGGCCGACGTCGGCCGGTACGCCATAGGGAATGCCCATGCACAGTTGGATCAGCGACGGGCCGTTCAGGAGTCCTTCCTTGATCAGCTGCTTGACGAACCACAGATTGCCCGTGTCGAACACCTCGAGCTCCGGTTTGACCTCGAGGTCCTTGAGGATCGCCGCGCCCTGGCGCAGGTAGTTCGGGGTCGACACGTAGGCGCGGTTGCCGTCGCCGAAGTTCAGGCTGCCGCAATCGAGGGTGGCGATATCCGGGCGATACTTGCCCTCGTTGCACAGATCTATGACGTGCCGCATGCGGTCTTCCTGGTTGACGAAGTCGCTGCCGGGTCCCGGAGTGTCCGCGAGACCCTGCTCGCCGACGACGATGTAGCCGCCCATGCCGCAGGTCAGATTGACGAGCACGTCGACGCCGCTCTCGCGGATCCGCTTGACCACTTCGCGGTAGTGCCGGGTCTCCATGCTGAAGGAACCGCTGTCCGGATCGCGCACGTGGATGTGCACGATCGCCGCGCCCGCCTGCGCAGCCGCGATCGAGGTGGCCGCTATCTCGGCCGGAGTCACCGCGCAGTGCGGACTCCTGGTCACCTTGGTGTCGTCGCCGGTCACGGCGCAGGAAATGATGACTTCGTGATTCATGGCGTCTCCTCGTCCGCGAAAGTCGCGTACCGCCACTTATATTATCTTGATGATAATATTTACACCAGGCCTTGACCCGGGATCGGGACCCGCCGCGGTCCGCCGCCGCCGAACCGCCCTCAGGGCGGTCCGCTGCGCCGCGAACCGGCGAGCGCCGCAAGGATCTCCTGCTCGCCGCAGACGCCGATGACGCGCCCCTGCTCGCCGAGGAGCACCGGGTGCCCGGCACTTTGCCGCAACCGGATGATTTCGTGCAGTGACAGGGAGGCCGGCGCCAGCGGCAAGCCGGCCGTGCCGGCGGGCATGGCGCCGTCGGCCGGCACCGGCACGACCGCGAGCGGCACATCGTCGGCCCGCAGCTCGACGATGCGGTCGTCCGCGTCGAGCAACAAGCGGTAGCGGCCCGCCGCATCGAGCTGCACGGTGCCGCCTTCGCCGCCGAATCGGCCGCGCTCGCGCATGATCATCGCGCCCGTCAGCACGTCGAGCGGATTCATGTGGCGCACGAACTCGGCGACGTACTCGTCGGCCGGTTCGAGGACGATGTCCTCGGCGGTGCCAGTCTGCACGATGCGCCCGTTCTGCAGGATCGTGATCCGGTCGCCGAGCCTCAGAGTCTCGTCCATGTCGTGGCTGACGAACAGTATGGTTTTCCTCACCCGCGCCTGCAGTTCCAGCAACTCGTCCTGCAGCTTGCCGCGGATCAGCGGATCGAGAGCGGAGAAGGGTTCGTCCATCAGCAGAATGTCCGCGTCGGTCGCGAATGCGCGCGCCAGCCCGACGCGCTGCTGCATGCCGCCGGACAACTCGGCGACGTAACGGTCGGCCCATTGCGCGAGGCCGACCAGTTCGAGCTTTTCCTCGACGATCCGGCGGCGCGCCGCCGGCGCCTCGCCGCGCAGTTCGAGGCCGAAGCCGACATTGTCCCGGACCGTGCGCCACGGCAGCAGTCCGAACTGCTGGAACACCATTGCGATGCGCTCGCGTCGCAACCGGCGCAATTGCGGCGCATCGCAGCTGGCGACGTCGATGGCGGCGTCGCCTTCGTGCACCAGGACCGCGCCGCGCGCAATCCGGTTCAGGCCGTTGGCGGCGCGCAGCAGGGTCGACTTGCCGGATCCCGAAAGGCCCATCAGCACCGAGATGTCGCCGCGGGCGACGCTCAAGGAGGCCCCGGCGACGCCGACGATCACGCCGAGCTTCTCGGCTATCTCGGCGCGGGAGTCGCCCGAGTCGAGCAGCGCGAGCGCGTCGCGTACCGCCTTGCGACCCTCGCGCCCCTGGCGCGCGCAGAACAGGATGTCGACCGATTGGAACTCGATTGCGACGCTCATCGCGGCGTCCCCGTTTCCTTGGGTCGGCTGACGCGGTCGAGGATGATCGCGAGCAGCACGATCGCGAAGCCCGCCTCGAAGCCCATGCCCACCTGCACGGTGTTCAGCGCCCGCACGACCGGTACCCCGAGGCCGCCCGCGCCGACCAGCGCGGCGATCACGACCATCGACAGGCTGAGCATGATGCACTGAGTGATGCCTGCGAGGATCGTTTGCGAGGCGCTCGGCAGTTCCACCTTCCACAGCAGCTGCATCGGCGTCGCGCCGAACGCCTCGCCCGCCTCGATCAGCGGCCGCGGCACGGAGGAGATGCCGAGATGGGTCATGCGAATCGGCGCGGGCAGGGCGAAGATCACCGTCGAAATCAATCCCGGAACCACGCCGAGGCCGAACAGCACGAGCGTCGGGATCAGGTAGACGAATGTCGGCAGCGTCTGCATCAGGTCGAGTATCGGACGCATCGCGGCGTACAGCCGCGGGCGATGGGCCGCGGCGATCCCGAGGGGCACGCCGATCGCCGTCGACAGCACCGTCGCGACGATCACGAGCGACAAGGTCTCGAGGGTCGCGACCCAATAGCCCTGATTGAGAATGAACAGCAGCGCGAGCGCGACGAACAGGGCGAGCCGCCAGGAACGGCGCAGGCCCCAGACGAGCAGTGCGGCGGTGACGATGAACACCGGCGCGGACACGATGTGCAGCAGGGCCGTGAGGCCGTCGACGGTCGTGCCGATCACCGAGGAAACCCCGCCGAAGAACAGGGTGCCGTGCGTCTTGATCGCATGGATCAGCACCGCCATCGCGTCGCCGACGGGGATCTTGTGGGCGACGATCCACTGTTCGAAGTCGGCGGGTCCGCGCTTCGGCGCACCGTTCACGATCGAGGCGCCGGCAGGCCGGCCGGCGACGGTGAGCACCCCCTGCAGCCAGGCGGCGACGGTTCGCCGGTGCTGCTGCAGCCACGCCGCGGCGGCTGCGCGCGGTTGCTCGTGGCGATCCAGGATCGCGTCCATCATCTGATTTTCGCCGCGCAGCGTGAATTGCAGATTGGCGAGCAGGCGGCCGACGTTCGGGCACTGCGCCGCGTATCCGGCCCTCGTCACCGTGTACACCGTCGCGCCGCCGAAATTCGGGCCGAACACCGCGTCGCCGCCGTTCAGGTAGCGCATATCGAAGCGCATGTTCATCGGATGCGGTTCCCAGCCAAGGAACACGATCGGCTGTTTCGCCTGGAATGCGCGCGCCACCTGCGAGAGCATTCCCTGTTCACTCGACTCGATGAGCTGGAAGTTGCCGAGATCGAACAGATTCTCCTGCAGCATGTTCAGGATCTTGCGGTTGCCGTCGTTACCGGGCTCGATGCCGTAGATCCGGTCGCGCAGCTGCGGGCCGAAACGCTCGATGTCGGAGAAGCTCCTCAGGCCGGCCGCATAGGTGTAGGCAGGCACCGCGAGGGTGTATTTGGCGCCGACCAGATTCGCGCGCACCACAACGATCGACCCGTCCGCGATGTATTTGTGGCGATCGGCTTCCTGGGTCGGCATCCAGTTGCCGAGGAACACGTCCATATCCTTGTCGGCGAGCGAGGCGAAAGTGACCGGCACCGAGAGCACGGTGATCGTCGGCGTGTAGCCGAGGCGACGCAACAGCTCGCTGGTGATGGCGGTGGTCGAGGTCACGTCGGTCCAGCCGACATCGGAGAAGCGCACCGTGCGGCAGGAGGCGGGATCGGCGCTCGCGCGCGCCCAAGGTGCACCCGCGAGTGTGGCGCCGGCGAGGAGCCATGCGATCAATGCGGTGCGCAATGGGCCGGCGATGCGCTTGCGGGACTTGACCGGTTCGTCGGCAGGGCGGCATGATGGCGCGTCCGGACAGCGGTTTGAACAGGCGTTTAACGTGGTCCGATCTGCGCTCACCAAATGTTCTCTAATATATTGATAGAATTGACAGATTTTTCTTTCAGCCGATCTTAGGCGGAATTCCGTCTTGCGTCCATAGGACGCTGCTTCGAGACGTTCGAGGATAGCCCCATTGAACAATCACTCAACCTCCCGCAACGGAGCCCTCCGCGAACCCGTCGAGGACATGCGCCGGCGCCAGCTGATCGATGTCACGATCGACAGCCTAGCGGAACTCGGCTTCAGCGGCACGACGCTCGCGCAGATCGCGACCCGCGCAGACGTTTCCCCCGGACTCGTCGCCCATTATTTCGGCGACAAGGATGGGCTGCTCGTCGCCGCGTTCCGCTCGCTCGCGCGGCGGGTCGGCGATCAGGTCCGCGCGCGTCTGCGCCACGCGCACACCCCGCGCGGGCGCATTCAAGCGGTGATCGACGCCAATCTCGCGCCGGAAGAATTCGAGCGGCGTACCGGAACCGCGTGGCTGGCGTTCTGGGGCCAAGTGCTGCAGGTCGAGGGCTTGCGGCGGGTCCAATCGATCTATCAGCGGCGCACGCTGTCGACCTTGCGGACGTCCCTCGCGAAACTGGTGGCTGCCGATCAGGCGCACAGCATCGCTTCGATGATCGCGGCGATGATCGACGGCGTCTGGCTGCGCGCCGCTCTGTCCGGTTGGCAAGAGGCCGACAGCGAAGCGGCGCGGGCATTGTTGACGGCGTTCGTCGACGGACGGCTGCGCGAATTTGCCGCGAATCTCGAGGCGAGCGGCGCGGCGCCACGCGGCGCGCCGGATTCGGGCGCCGCGGCCCCCGGGGCGGGCGAACGCTTTGCGACGATCAACCCGGCGACCGGCGCGGTCCTTGCGTACGTGACCGCCGCGGGTCCCGCCGAAGTGGATGCGGCGGTGGCGCGCGCGCGCGGCGCCCAGGCGCAATGGGCGTCGTGGCCGGGTGCGCAGCGGGCGCGGGTGCTACGCCGGGCTGCGGTTCTGCTGCGCGAACGCAACGACACGCTCGCCGAACTCGAGACCCGGGACACCGGCAAGCCGATCCAGGAAACCCGGGTGGTGGATGTGACGTCGGGCGCGGAATGCCTGGAATATTTCGCGGCACTGGCGCAGTCCCTGAGCGGCGAGCACATCGATCTCGGCGCGCAGGCGTTCGGTTACACGCGGCGCGAGCCGCTCGGCGTGGTCGCGGGTATCGGCGCGTGGAATTATCCGCTGCAGATCGCGTGCTGGAAGGCCGCGCCGGCGCTCGCCTGCGGCAACGCGATGATCTTCAAACCGGCGGAGATCACGCCACTGAGCGCGGTCAAGCTCGAAGAGATCCTTCTCGAGGCGGGCCTGCCGGCCGGCGTGTTCCAGGTCGTCCAGGGTTTCGCGGACACGGGCCGGGCGCTTAGCAGGCACCCGGGAATCAGCAAGGTGTCGCTGACCGGCGAGGTCGGTACCGGCAAGGCCGTGATGAGCGAGGCCGCCGGCACGCTGAAACACGTGACGCTGGAACTTGGGGGCAAGTCGCCGCTGATCATCTTCGACGACGCGAAACTCGACAATGCGGTCGGCGGCGCGCTGCTCGCGAATTTCTACTCCAGCGGCCAGGTCTGCTCGAACGGCACGCGCGTGTTCGTGCATCGGGCGATCAAGGCGGCATTCCTCGAACGCTTGCTCGCACGCGTCGCGGCGATGCGTATCGGCAACCCGATGGATCCGGCGACGCAGGTCGGGCCGCTCGTCAGCGAGGCGCACATGCAAAAGGTGCTGCGCTACATTGCCCAGGGGACGGCCGAGGGCGCGCGCGCGCTGATCGGCGGCTCGCGCGTGACCACCGGCGATCTCGCGAACGGTTATTTCGTCGCACCCACCGTGTTCGACCGCTGCCACGACGACATGCGCATCGTGCGCGAGGAGATCTTCGGGCCGGTGATGTCGGTCCTCGAATTCGAGGACGAGGACGACGTCGTCACGCGGGCGAATGCGACGGAATTTGGACTCGCTGCGGGCGTCTTCACCAACGACCTGAGCCGCGCGCACCGCGTCATCTCGCGCCTGCAGGCGGGGACGTGCTGGATCAACCATTACAACGTGACGCCGATCGAACTGCCGTTCGGCGGGGTCAAGATGTCGGGTCTCGGCCGGGAGAACGGTCGTGCGGCGATCGAGCATTACAGCCAATTGAAGAGTGTCTACGTCGCCATGGGTGACGTCGAGGCGCCGTACTGAGGACGGAGTGGGTCGACCTTGAACGAGATGCAGTTCGACTACGTGATCGTCGGCGCGGGTTCGGCCGGCTGTGTGCTCGCCGATCGGCTGAGCGCCGACCGCAAGCTGCGGGTGCTGGTTTTGGAATACGGCGGATCGGACCGTTCGGTCTTCATCCAGATGCCCTCGGCGCTGTCGATTCCGATGAACATGCCGAAGTACAACTGGTTCTACCACAGCGAACCTGAGCCGCATCTGGGCGGGCGCGTGCTGCATACGCCGCGCGGCAAAGTGCTTGGCGGCTCGTCGTCGATCAACGGCCTGGTGTACGTTCGCGGCAATCCCCGGGACTTCGAGCGCTGGGTGCAGGAGGGGGCCGGCGGCTGGGGCTACCGCGACGTGTTGCCGTACTTCAAGCGCGCGGAAACTCGCGCGGCGGGCGGCGATACCTACCGCGGCGACCGCGGCCCGCTCGGCACGTGCTACGGGACTTTGCAAAACCCGCTGCATGCGGCCTGGCTCGCGGCGGCCGAGGCGGCCGGCTATGCGCGCACGGACGACATCAACGGTGCCCGCCAGGAAGGCTTCGGCCGAATGGACATGACCGTCGCCAACGGCCGGCGTGCCAGCGCGGCGAACGCCTATCTGTACCCGGCGATGCAGCGCGGGAATCTATCCGTGCTCACGCACGCGATGGCGACCCGCATTGTCTTCGACGGCAAGCGTGCCGTCGGCGTCGAGTTTCGCCGCGGCCACTCCTTGCATCTCGCACACGCGGCCCGTGAGGTGATCGTGTCGGGTGGACCGATCAACTCGCCGCAGTTGCTCAAGTTGTCGGGCATCGGTCCGGCCACGGAACTCGCCGAGCTCGGCATACCCGTCGTGCACGACCTGCCCGGGGTGGGGGAGAATCTACAGGACCATCTCGAGTTCTATTTCCAGGTCGCCTGCCGCGAACCGGTGAGCCTGTATCCGTCGGTCACGCCGCTCGGCAAACTGCGCGTCGGCCTGCGCTGGCTGCTGTTCAAGGACGGCCTGGGGGCGAGCAACCACTTCGAGACCGGCGGCTTCATTCGCAGCCGGCCCGGGATCGAATACCCCGACATCCAATTCCATTTTCTGCCGCTCGCGGTCGCCTACGACGGCTCGACGCTCGCCAAGGAGCACGGCTATCAGGCGCACGTCGGCCCGATGCGCTCCAAGAGCCGCGGCTGGGTGCGGCTCGTGTCGAAGGATCCGTTCGACAAGCCGCGGATCCTGTTCAATTATCTGAGCCACGCGGACGACTGGACCGAGATGCGCGCTTGCGTGCGCCTCACGCGCGAGATCTTCGCGCAGGCGCCGTTCGACCGCTATCGCGGCCGCGAGATCCAGCCCGGAGCCGAGGTGGTCACCGATCCGCAGATCGACGAATTCATCCGCGCCAAGGTCGAGAGCGCCTACCATCCGTCCTGCTCGTGCAAGATGGGCGCCGCGTCCGATCCGAATGCGGTCGTCGACCCGCAAGCGCGGGTCTGCGGGATCGAGCGCCTGCGCATCGTCGATTCCTCGATCATGCCGTCGGTGACGACCGGCAACCTCAACTCACCGACGATCATGCTCGCCGAGAAGGCCGCCGACCACATCCTCGGTCGCGGCATGCTCGCGCCGTCGGACGCGCCGTTCCATACGGCGCAGAACTGGCAACACGCCCAGCGCTGACGCACCGGCGCCCTGCCACAGCGGCCCCGCGGGACCGCTACCGGGGCTGGATGTGCGAGAACCGATCGTGCGGTATTATCGTCGCCCTGGCGCGCGACACGGACGTAGCAGCGCGCCCCATGGCGCGCGCGGATGCGGTTCGCGAGAGGGATCGCGGTGGCGATGTGGGAGCATGGGCATGCGATCGAAGGCCATTCTGACCCCCGGGATCGTGTTGCTCACGGCGCTGTCGTTGCTCGCGGTGAAGCCATCGTGGGCGGACTTGGTCTCGGCGGATATGGCCTACCACAAGGGCGATTACAAATCGGCGTTTGCACAATACAAAGACATGGCGGAGTTGGGCCAACCGACCGCGCAATTCAACCTCGCGGTCATGTATGCGCGGGGACAAGGGGTGATGCAAAGTTTCACGCTGGCGCAATCGTGGGCGTCCGTGGCGGCCGCCAACGGCGTGGCGCCGGCGAAGGCGCTCGCCGCTGATTTGCGCCCGCAACTCACGCCGAACTCGCTGCTGCTCTCATCGCAGATTCAAGCGCAGTACAGTCAGTCGACGCTGGCAGCACGCCTATTCCCGCAATTCCTCCAGGGCAAGGAATATGCGGGTATCGATCCGGCAATGCGTTTGAAGGCCTACGTGCCCGATTATCCCGTCGACGCGCAGGTCCAAGGCATCCAGGGGCAAGTCTATGTCGAGTTTATCGTCGCGCAGGACGGCCATGCGCGCATACCGCATATTCTGTTTGCGCTGCCACCGGGCTACTTCGAGACCACCGTCATCAACAGCGTCCTGCGCAGCGACTTTCTGCCTGCGCGCAGAGAGGGGCAGCCGATCGCGACCTCGACCAGCATGATGTACAACTTCACGATGCGTGGAACATCGATTTACGATTATGGCGATCTCGCGTCGCGCGTTCGCAAAACGAAAAAGGAAGCCGAGACCGGCGATCCCGGCGCCGAAATGCTCTATGGGATGATGCTGGCCGGTCTACCACAGCTCAAGAAGACGTACGATCAGGCATTGCCGTGGTTTCTGAAAGCGGCGCAAGCAGGCGTGCCCTACGCCCAATATCAAGTGGGCATGGGATTGCTCAAGGGTCACGGTTGTCTATGCGATCCCGGTAAAGGCCAGATCTGGCTGGAAAAAGCGGCACAGGCAGGTCAGCCGGACGCGGAGGTCGGCCTTGCCGAATATCTGTTGCAGGATCATCCGCCCGAGCACGCCGTCACCGCCGCGATCACGTGGCTCGATCGCGCGGTGAGTCAGGGGAATATTTACGGCAAGCTGCGGCTTGCAGCCATCTTGGCCTCGAACCCCTCGGCGGACGTACGCGATCCGGACCGTGCGCTCACCTTGGCCGATCAGGCCAAACGTGAGTACAGTCACGATCCGAGCCTGTGGGAGATCATCGCCGCGGCAAACGCATCGCGTGGCAACTATAAGGCAGCGGTGCGCGACGAGGCTCACGCGATCGCTTTGGCGAAGCGGCTGCGATGGGATCTGACGGCTTTGCGGCAGCGTGAATCACGCTACGCGTCGGGCAGCGCATGGACGGGAAACCTGCTGGCGTTTTAGTGGATCAGCGCCCACTCATGCCGACGGCGCCGGTCCGGCGGCGGCTGCGGCCGGGGCGACGGGGCGCTAGAACTTGTAGCCGAACGAGACGCCGATCACCCGCGGCCGCAATGGCGTGTCGGCGACGATGAACTGATCGGTGCTCGTGAATACGCTGGCGTGCGAGTTGCTGAGGTTCTCGCCATAAAGCTGCACGTTCCATGCATCCTTCGCAATACCCAGGGACGCATCGTAGGTCGTGTGGGCGGGAACTTCGAAGCGCAATCGCGACGTACTGACGGCGCCGCCGACACCAATCGTCGGATTCGAACCCGCCTGCGAGAACGAATGGCCGGTGTGGCTCGCCCCCACCTGGACGAACGCGTTGTAGTCGTTGATCTCCCAGTCATAGCGCGCGCGCAAAGAGAACTGGATCGGCGGCGCATTGGCGCTCGGTGCCCCGATCGGTCCGAATGGATTGGTGATCGGCGAACAGCCGGTACCGGCGCTGTTGCAGACCTGGGTGATCGGTTTGCCGAAATTGGCCGTGTCGGCCGGGTTGTTGTTGAGCAGGATCGGCGAATTGGTCTGCCGGCTTTGGTTCCACGAGGCGGCGCCTTGCAGCGTCAGGCCGTCGGTGACCCGGGCGATCAGCGAGGTCTCGACGCCCTTGATCAGGAAATTCTGGCCGTTCGTGTCAAAGAACACGTTGCCGAGCAGTCCCGATTGGAAGAAGGCGACTTGCACGTTGTCCCAGTTCTCGCGGTACACGGCGCCGTTCCATTGCAGCCGATGGTCGAGGAACTCCGTCTTCCAGCCGATCTCGTTGTTGGTCAGCTGGTCCGAGAAATAGGCCTTCGGCAAGATGTACTGGATCTGTCCGTCGGGCCCGTACGCATGCGTCGAGCCGCCGTTCTGATTGAAGCCGCCGGGACGGAAGCCTTGCGACCAGGTGTAGTACAACATGACGTCGGGCGTCACGTGCCACGTGAGGTTGCCGCGGCTCTTGAATCCGGACTCGGTGTCGTGCAGGTCCTGCGCATTCAGATTGTACGCCTCGACGCTGCTGATGCAGCCGCCCGCGGGCGTCCCCTGCTCGAAGCAACCGAAGCTGCTGGTCACGCTGCCGCCGGAGGAATTCTGGAACTCGAAATGCCGCGTGCCGAGCGTGATCGTCAGGACCTTCGGAATGATGTCGTAGTCGGCGGAAGCGAAGAACGCGGTCTGCTTCACCTCGCGGTACTGATCCTGGTAGAAGGCGGTATTCGACGGCTGCACGCCGGGACTCTCGACGCTCGTGCCCGCGATCGTGCCGATGTTCGACAGACAGCCGGTATCGCCGGCGGTGCCGGCCGGGCCGCTGCTCGTGCATGCGGGGATCGTCTTGTAGCGCCACGAGGACTGGTCGAACACCTTGTTGTCCTCGTAATAGACGCCGGCAATCCCGCGCAGTCGCCAGTCGCCGGGCGTGCTCAGGCGGAACTCGTGCTGCATGTGCTCGTTGCGCTCGAGCGAGTGCCAGGTCGCGCTCGGCGAGAAGCAAGTCGAAGTCAGATTCGCATCGCCGCCGGTTCCCGGACCGTAGCACTGATAGTAGTCACCGTACACGCCGCGCGAATAATTGGTGTAATCGCCGATCTGATCGACGTGGCGGACCAGGTAGCCGCCGGTGTAGACGGCCTTCAAGGGCCCGAATTTGCCGTCGACGGTCCATGCCGTGTTCTCGAACTGGTCCTTGTTGTAGGCATTGTTGAACATGGTCACTTCGAGCGGCGCGAGCGGCGCACCGTCCGAGGCATTGGGCTGCTGGTAGAACACCCCTTGAGAGTCCATCGTCTGGTACATCTGTGTCAGCAACACGTCCCAGTCGTCGTTGATCTTGAACAAGGCCTCGACGCGCCCGCCCTTGTAGGTCACGGGGTTGATCGCGCGTGCCGCGATGTTGTAGTTGTTGATCACGGGGCTGCCCGGCGGCACGCAAGACCCGGCGTTCGGCTGCCCGTCGGGGCATTGACCGTTGACCGCGGGGTAATTCGCGTAGTGAATGCCGATGTCGGTGTTCTTGCGCGTGAAGGTCGCCGGCACGTTGTCGATATAGCCGCCGCGGCTGTCGTTGTAGATGACTGCGCGCACCGCCAGCTTGTCGTTGATCAGCGGCACGTTGAGCACCGCTGTCAGGTGCGTGTTCGGATCGCCGTGCGCGGTAACGCTGTAACCTGCGTCGACGTTGCCCTCGGTCTTGTCCAGTATCGGCTTGTTGGTGATGTAGCGGATCACGCCGGCCTCGGCGCCGGCGCCGAACAGCGTGCCCTGCGGGCCTTCGAGGATCTCGATGCGATTCAAATCCGCCGCGTAGATGTCGAGGTTGCGATTCGGCAGCTGGCCGGATTGGTTGTCGAGGTAAATCGCGACGTTCGGGAACACGCCGGTGGATCCGCTGCCCTGCGTCGATTGCGCACCGGCGCTCAAGCCGCGCATGAAGACCTCGTTCTGGCCGGGACCGTTGTCCTGGCTCGTGACGTTCGGCAGGTACTTCAGATAGTCGTCGAAGGTCGAGATGTGCAGCTGGCTCAGCGTTTTGGCGGTGAACGCCTGCATCGAGATCGGCACGTCCTGCATGCTCTGCGCGCGCCGCTGCGCGGTCACGACGATCTCCTGCAGCGAATCGGTAGGGGCCGCGCTGGCGCCCGCGGCGGGCGACGGCGTCGCCGCATGCGCGCCTAAGGATGCGCCCCCGAGGATCGCGGCTATCGCGTAAGAGAGCTTCGAATTCATGGCTTGATCCCTGTGGCTCGGACGATTATTAGAAGTCTGCCGGCGCGCATCGGCGCGGCGTTGAACGTTTAGATAATGGATCGATTCCACACCGTGCAACATATCTTGAGTCAAGAGCGGCCAGGATTCAAGGGTCGGATCGGGTTGCGGGAATTTCTTGGAAACCAGTGTACTATGAGACAGTCAGCACGCGTTTTCAGGGATGGCGACATTCGCGCTGCGTTGAAAGGTGGTTTAATGTTGGGGAATCGCCACAATAGTGCCTGGCGCGCCAGCGGGCCGCCCCGGGACCGGCCGGCCCGCGAACGGCAGTTGCTGTCGCCGCCATGAACGCCTCGCCGTTTCTCGGCTGGCTCGGCGCTGTGCTGCTGCTCGGCGGCGCGCACGCGGGTGCCGCATCGGCCAGCACGCCCGCGCGCAGCGCAGCGCGCGACTGGCCGCTCGCCGGCGGCGATGTCGACGGCAGCTATTATTCGCGCCTGACGCAGATCGATGCGCACGATGTCCAGCGCCTCGGCTTCGCCTGGCAGTACGACCTCGGCGAGCCGCGCCGCGGCCAGGAGGCGACGCCGCTCGTGGTCGACGGCGTGATGTACACCTCCGGCACATGGGGCTACGTCTATGCGCTGGACGCAGCGACCGGGAGGCTGTTGTGGCGCTACGATCCGCATGCGGACTTCTTCGCCGCGCGCGAGCCCTGCTGCGATCTGGTCAACCGCGGCGTGGCGGTCTGGAAGGGGCGGGTCTACGTGGCCTCGGTCGATGGCCGCCTGCACGCGCTCGACGCGGCGACCGGCCGCCCGCTGTGGAACGTCGATACGATTGTCGATCATTCGCGGCCGTATTCCATCACCGGCGCGCCGCTCATTGCGGGCAAGGTGGTGGTGATCGGCAACAGCGGTGCGGACATGGGGCATGGCGCGGTGCGCGGCTATGTCAGTGGCTACGACCTGATCAGCGGTGCGCTGCGCTGGCGCTTCTACACGGTGCCACCGCCGCGCGGAAAGCCGGTGAAAGGCGCGGCGCAAGTGGCCGCGGCCCGTACCTGGGACGCCCATCGCCCCGCGCGCTTCTACGGTGGCGGGACGGCCTGGGACGGGTTCGCCTACGATCCGAAGCTGAACCTGGTCTACTTCGGCACGGGCAACGCCGCGCCATACGATCTGCGCGAGCTCGGAGCGTCGCCGCGCGACGCACTGTACTGTGCGTCGATCGTCGCACTGCACGCCGGCAGCGGCAGGCTCGCCTGGTATTACCAGACGACGCCGCACGACAGCTGGGACTACGACTCGACACAAAAACTGATCCTGGCGACGCTGCGAATCCGCGGCAAGGCGCGCCGCGTGATCATGCAAGCGTCGAAGAACGGCTTTTTCTACGTACTCGACCGGCGCACCGGGCGCTTGCTCTCGGCGAAGAACTACACCTACGCCAATTGGGCGAGCTCGGTCGATCCGCGTACGGGCCGCCCCGTGCTGACGAAGAACGCGAACTGGCACGCGGGGCCGCGCGTGATCTATCCCTCCTGGGCCGGCGGTCACACCTGGAATCCAATGTCCTACGACCCGCGGACCGGTCTCGTCTACATCCCGGTCATCGACGCGCCGAGCGTCTGGGTGGATCTCGCGCACAACGGCGGCACAGTGCGCTTCATCGACGGATTCTTCACCACCAATGCCATCATCGCCGACGACACCTACCATGCGGCGGATGTGCGCTCGCTCTATGGACCGCTGCCGAGCGTGGCCTCGGTCGAGGCCATGCGCCACGTCGCGCCGGTGCGCGAATTGATCCGCGCATGGGACCCGCGCAAGCGGCGAGTGCTCTGGCAGCACGTGACCTCGACCGGCGTGCGCGGCTATGACGGCGGCATCCTTTCGACCGCGGGCAATCTCGTGATCCAGGGGCGGGGTAGCGGCGATTTGTGGGTCTATGCGGCGCACAGCGGCAAGGTGCTCGCGCGCATATCCACCGGCAGCCACATCATGGCCGCGCCGATGACCTACGCCGTGCGCGGCCGGCAATATGTGGCCGTGCAGGTCGGCTACGGCGGCGCGGCGATCAGCGCCGGACCGATTCCGCCGTCGAGCGCCGCCTTCAAGTACCAGAACGTCAATCGCATCATCGCATTCGATCTCGGCGGCGGCGCCGTGCCGAAACCCCCGCGCCGGGTCGCAATGCCGTTCCCCAAACCCCCGGCGCAGACCGCAAGTGCGGCGCGCATCCACCTAGGCGAGGTCGAGTTCGTCCGCGAGTGTTCACGCTGCCATGTGTTCGGCCCGAGCGTGACACCGGACCTGCGCAAGCTGAGCCCCGGCCTGCATGCCGAATTCGACGCGATCGTGTTGCGCGGATTGCTGGCGCCGGCGGGCATGGAGCGCTTCGACGATCTGCTGACCCAAGCCGACGTCGACGACATTCACGCCTATCTGATCGATCAAAGCTGGCAGGCTTACCGGGCGCAGCAGGCCGCGCTCGCGGGCCGGCCGCGGGCTCGCGGACCCGGCGGCCCGCACTGAGCGAGCCTCAAGCACTCGTTGAATCGGCCGGAATCAGATCTCGCGCAATCTCGGTGAGCAGGGCGATCGCGTAAGGCGCGAACGAGCGCCAGACTTCGACGCGGAACGCTTCGGCGCGCGGGCGCCAGAGGACGATGTCGGCCTTGGCGAGCACCGTTCGCGTGCACGTGCCGGTCGGGAACTGCGCGGGGTCGAGGTCGAGCGGACATGCGCCGTTCAAGATGCGGGCCGCCAGCGGCCCACGGATCTCCAAGCCGATCTGCCGATGGCTGACGTCGATGATGGCGTGCGCGGTCGCGCCGAGGGCGGCGTCCAGCGCCTGCGCAATCGACGCCGCGCTCTGCTCGGCCGGCGCGAGCAGCAGATATTCGTCGGGACCCAGCCAGAGGCCGGCCCGCTCGCCGTCCACGCGCGCGCGACAGACCTCATCGTCCACGGGGATCGGAAACAGGCGGCCGACGGCCGCGCGCGCGGTGCGATCGCCGTGGAACACGAGCCGCGTGGCCGGCGGCAGGGCGCTCATCCAGGAGGTCGGCGCGAACGCCAGGTAAGACCGCGGGGCCGCCTCAGGCATGGATACGCTCTGCGCTCGGATCATAGAACACCGGCGCAACGACCTCGACCTCGACGTCGCCACCCGGCATCGGCACGTACAACGTGCGCCCCATGCGGGAGCGTCCGCCCGCGACCATGGCCAGAGCGATCGGCCGTTCGAGGACGGCACTGTGGTACGAGGATGTCACGTGACCGATCAAACGCATCGGCGGCTTTTGCGCCGGCGTCTCGGCGATCTGCGCGCCTTCGTCGAGCAAGGTCCGGCCGTCCCGGCTTCGCAGGCCGACGAGTTGCTTGCGGGTGGCAGCCTGCATCGACGCGCGTTGCAACGAGCGCCGGCCGACGAAGTCGGGTTTCTTCTTGCCGATGGCCCACGCGAGTCCGGCGTCGTCCGGCGTGACGGTTCCGTCAGTGTCCTGGCCGACGATGATATAGCCCTTCTCAGCGCGCAGCACGTGCATCGTCTCGGTGCCGTAAGGGGTGATGCCGTGCGCGGCGCCCGCCGCGTGGACCGCCTGCCACACGGCGAGCCCGTGGTCCGCAGGCACGTTGAGCTCGAAACCGAGCTCGCCGGTGAAGCTGACCCGCATCACGAGGCCCGCCACGCCGCAGATGCGGCCGTACGCGACGCCCATGTGCGGCAGTGCCGCGGCATCGAGCTGCACGTCTTCGACGAGGCTTCGCAGCACTTCGCGGGATTTCGGCCCCTGCACGGCGATCACCGCCCACTGCTCGGTCGTCGAGGTGAGCCAGACCTGCAATTCTGGCCATTCGGTCTGCCGATAGTCCTCCATCATCGCCAGCACCCGCGGCGCACCGCCGGTCGTCGTCGTCACGTGGAAGCGGTCCGGGCGCAGGCGCGCGACGACACCGTCGTCGTAGACGAAGCCGTCCTCCCGGCAGAGGATGCCGTAGCGGCAACGGCCGACGGCGAGGTTGGCCCAGCTGTTGACGTACAGTCGCTCGAGGAACTGCGCCGCGCCGGCGCCGACGACTTCGATCTTGCCGAGGGTCGAGGCGTCGAAGATGCCGCAGCCGGCACGCACCGCGCGGCATTCGCGCGCGACCGCCGCGTGCATGTCCTCGCCGCCGCGGGGGAAATAGCGCGCGCGCTTCCACAGGCCGACGTCCTCGAACACGGCGCCCGCGGTCCGCGCCCAATCGTGCATCGGCGTGCATCGCACCGGATCGAACAGGTCGCCGCGCGACGCACCGGCAAAGCTGCCGAAGCTCGTCGGCGTATAGGGCATGCGAAAACTGGTCAGGCCGACCTGCGGAATCGGCACATCGAGCGCCCCGGCGACGATCGCGAGCGCATTGAGGTTCGAGGTCTTGCCCTGGTCGGTCGCCATGCCCGTCGTCGTGAAGCGCTTGACGTGCTCGATCGACCGAAAGCCCTCGCGCGTCGCAAGCGCGAGATCCTTCATCGTAACGTCGTGCTGCAAATCGACGAAGGATTTCTGCGAGCGCGTCCCGGCGAGCGGCAGCGCGCCGAGATAGCCGCCCGCATCGGCGGGGTCGGCGTCGACCGGCGGATCGCGCCGCGCACCGGCGCGCGCCGGCGCCGCATCGGCGCCGGCGGCGGCTCCATCGTCGATCGCCGCGCGCAGATCGTAGATCCCGCGGCAGGCACCGGCGGAGCGCTCGGCTTCCGCGGAGCGCTCCGGCAGGAAGGCCTGCAGCGCGTCGCTCCATTTGAGCTGGCCACGCGACTGGGAAAAAAGATGCACGCTCGGAGTGTGGCCACCGGACATCAACAGCGCGTCGCAGCGCACGGTGCGTGCGCGTCCGAGCGCGCCCGAGCCGTCCACCTCGGCGAGGGAAACCTGCTGGATGCGCAGTGCGCCGCGCGTCCCGAGGACGGTCGCCCGATCGAGCACCTCGATGCCGGCTTCGCGCGCCGCGGTCGGCAAGGCGCCGGTCGCTTGCGCGCGCACATCGGCGATCGCGGCGATCGTCACCCCGGCGGCATGCAGGTCGAGCGCGGCGGCGTACGCCGAATCGCAGGCCGCCAGCAACACGGCGCGGTCGCCGACGCGCACGCCGTAGCGGTTGAGGAACGTACGGGCCGCGCCGGCGAGCATGACGCCGGGCCGATCGTTGCCGGGAAACACCATGGGCCGCTCGATCGCGCCGGTTGCGAGAACAACCGCTCGCGCCCGCACCTGCCACAGGCGTTCGCGCGCCGCCTGCGGCGCCGGAGTCGCCAGGTGGTCCGTCAAGCGCTGGTTGAGTCCGAGCAGATTGTGCGGGAAGTAGCCGAAGGCCGTGGTCCGCGGCAGCAGGACGACGCGGTCATTCTTCGCCAGTTCGGCAATCGAGCGCTCGACCCACTGCACGGCCGGCGCACCGTCGATCCTCGCGCGCGGGTCAGCGAGCAGCGTGCCGCCGAATTCCGCCTGCTCGTCGCACAGGATCACGCGGGCGCCCTGATCCGCCGCGGCAAGCGCGGCGGCGATGCCCGCGGGGCCGCCGCCGGCCACGAGGACGTCGCAGTGCGCATAACATTGAGCGTAACGGTCGGGATCCGCTTCGGACGGCGCGACGCCGAGTCCCGCGGCGCGGCGGATCAACGGCTCATAGAGCGATTTCCAGGCGCTCCTCGGCCACATGAAGGTCTTGTAGTAAAAGCCCGCCGGGAACAGCGGCGAGAGCCAGTCGTTGATCCGCCCGACGTCGCGCCGCAGGCTCGGCCAGCGGTTCTGGCTCTGCGCTTCGAGGCCCGCGTACAGCTCGATCTGGGTTGCGCGCAGATTCGGCGTCACCCTGGCCGAATCCCGGCGCAGGGTCACGAGCGCATTGGGTTCCTCGGCACCTGCCGAGAGGATGCCGCGCGGGCGGTGATATTTGAACGAGCGGCCGAGCAGGTGCACGCCGTTCGCGAGCAGCGCCGAGGCCAGGGTGTCGCCGGCGAGACCCTCGTAGGCGCGGCCGTCGAAGCGGAACGCGAGCGGCCGCGACCGATCGACGCAGCCGCCGGCGGCGGTCCGCCATCGGCTCATCGCGGATCTCCGGCCGCTCGCGCCGGCCGCGGCTCGCCGATCCGGTAGCTCGCGACGAACCGGTCGCTGGTCGTATCCCGCAGCGCGTTGAAGAAGCGGCCGCAACCACGCGCATGCCGCCATCGCTCGGCGTGTACACCCTTGGTGTTCGTCCGCATGTACAGGTACTCGGCCCACTGCCGATCGTCGAGCTGCGACGGGTCGGCCGGCCGGGCGAGGTGCGCCTCACCGCCGTAGGTGAATTCGAGCTCCGGGCGCTTACCGCAGTAGGGACAGGGAATCAGCAACATCGCGCGCCTCGTTCAGTGAGCGACCGCGGCGGCCGCGGCCTCGTCGATCAGATGACCGTCGCGGAAGCGTTCGATGGTGAACGGCGCGTTGATCGGATGCGGTTCGTCGCGGGCGATCGTCCAGGCAAAGACGTGCGCCGAGCCGGGCGTCGCCTTGAACCCGCCCGTTCCCCAGCCGCAGTTGACGTACAGACCGGGCACCGGCGTCTTGGCGATGATCGGCGACCGGTCGGGCGTGACGTCGACGATCCCGCCCCAGTTGCGCATCATCCGCAGCCGACGGAACGTCGGGAACAGCTCGCAGATCGCGTCGAGCGTGTGCGTGTTGATGTGCAGCGCGCCGCGCTGCGTGTACGAAGTGTAGGCGTCGGTGCCGGCGCCGATCACGAGTTCACCCTTGTCCGACTGGCTGATGTAGGCGTGGATCGTGTTCGACATCACGACGCAGGGAAAGATCGGTTTGACCGGTTCGGAGACCAGCGCCTGCAGCGGGTAGCTCTCGAGCGGCAGCCGCACGCCGGCAAGATTCAACACCGCGCTCGTGTTGCCGGCGGCCGCGATCCCCACCTTGCGGGCGCCGATCGGGCCGCGCGTCGTTTCCAGCGCCTCGACGCGTCCCTGGGCGTCCCGGCGAATCCCGGTGACTTCGCAATTCTCGATGATGTCGACACCCAGGGCATCGGCCGCGCGGGCGTAACCCCAGGCGACCGCGTCGTGCCGTGCGGTTCCGCCGCGTCGTTGCAAGGCCGCACCCAGGACCGGATAGCGCATGTCGTCGCCGATGTTGAGCGGCGGGCAGAACGCCTTCGCCTCCTCGGGGCTCAGCCACTCGTTGTCGACGCCGTTGCAGCGGTTCGCATGCACGTGGCGTTTGAACACCTGCACGTCGTGCACCGTGTGCGCGAGCATCATCACGCCGCGCGGCGAGAACATCACGTTGTAGTTGAGCTCCTGCGAGAGGTTTTCCCACAGCTTCACGGAGTGGTCGTAGAGCGCCGCGCTCTCGTCGAACAGGTAGTTCGAACGAATGATGGTGGTGTTGCGGCCCGTGTTGCCGCCGCCGATCCAGCCCTTCTCCAGCACCGCGACGCTGCCGAGTCCATGCTCCTTCGCCAGGTGATACGCCGCGCCCAGGCCGTGGCCGCCGCCCCCGACGATCACCGCGTCGTACGCCGGTTTCGGCTCGCATTTGCGCCACTGCGGACGCCAGCCGCGATGGCCGCAGAGCGCCCGGCGCAGCAGCGCAAAGCCGGAGAATCGTTGCCTGCTCATGCGCGCGCTGCCGTCTCGATCACGCCCTGAGGTCCTTGTTCTCGGGATCGTAGGGCGAGTCGACGAGCACGGTCGCGCGCTTGCGCTCGCCGAGGATCTCGATGTGCAACGGCGTGCCGACGGCGGCGAAGGCGGGCGAAATGTAGCCAATCGCGAGGCTCTTGCCGAGCGTATGGCCGTAATAGCCGGAGGTTGTGCGCCCGACCAGCCGGCCATCGGCGTCGTACAGCGGCTCGTTGCCGAGCGGATCCGCGTCGCTGACCCCATGCACCTCGAGCGTGATGAAGCGATGCGCAACGCCGGCGGCGAGCTGTTTCTCGAGCGCCTCTTTGCCGATGAAGGCGCCCTTGTTCATGCGCACGAAGCGGTCGAGACCCGCCTCGAAGGGTGTGTAGTCGGGCGTGAGGTCGGTGCCCCACATGCGGTACGACTTCTCCATGCGCAGCGATTCCATCGCCCGCATGCCGACCATGCCGATGTCGTGCGGCGCGCCTGCCGCGAGCAGTGCGTCGAACAGGTGGTGCGCGTATTCGATCGGAAAGTGCAGCTCCCAGCCGAGCGCGCCGACGAAATTCACGCGCAGCAGGTGCACGTCGGTCGCGAGACCGACCTCGGCGACCTGGCCGGTGAGCCACGGGAACGCCGCATTATCCAGCGGCGTGTCGGTCAGCGCGGCGAGCACTTCGCGCGAACGCGGGCCGCCGAGGACGAAGCAGCCGCGGCTCGTCGTCACGTTGCGCAGCTCGATCCGGCCGCCCGAACCGGCGGGCAGCATCTGTTGCAGATAATCGCCGTCGTAGCGTTCGGCCGCGCCGGCGCTGACGACATAGAAGCGCTCATCGCCGAGCTTCGTGATCGTGAACTCCGAGCGGATCCCACCGCGGCGGGTCAGGGCATGACACAGTGCGATGCGGCCGATCTTGGTCGGGACCTTGTTGGCGACCAGGTTGTCGAGCCAGCCTTCCGCGCCGGGGCCCGAGACCTCGTGCTTGGTGAACGGCGACAGATCGATGATGCCCACGGCGCCGCGCATCCGGCGCGCCTCGTTGCCGACGTGCTCGAAGTAGTTCGAGCGGCGAAAACTCCATCGATCCCGGGCTTCGACGCCGGGCGGTGCGAACCAGTTCGGACGCTCCCAGCCGTAGCGCTGGCCGAACACGGCACCCATGCGCGCGAGTTTGTCGTACACCGGGCTGCTCTTCGCCGGCCGGGCATCCGCGCGCTCCTCATCTGGATAATGGATGACGAAGACGTTGCGGTAGGTCTCTTCGTTCTTCGCGACGACATAGCGCTTGCCGGTGTAGGGCCCGAAGCGGCGCGGGTCGGTCGCCGCCATGTCGATGCCGGGCTCACCCTCGACGATCCACTCGGCGAGCTGCCAGCCCGAGCCGCCGGCTGCCGTGATGCCGAAACTGTGACCTTCGTTGAGCCAGAGGTTGCGCGCCCCCCAGGCGGGGCCGACCAGCGGGCTACCGTCCGGCGTGTAGGCGATCGGCCCGTTGACGATGTCCTTGATGCCGCAACCGGCGAGCGCCGGCACCCGGCGCATGGCCGCCTCGACGTGCGGCAACAAGCGGTCGAGATCGCCCTCGAACAGACTCTTGCCGAACCAGTCCGGCACGCCATCGGCGAAGCGCGCTGGCGCACCCGCCTCGTACGGTCCGAGGATCCAGCCCATGCGCTCCTCGCGAAGGTAATAGGACTTGTCCGATTCGCGCAGCACCGCGAGCTCGCGGCCACCGCGCTGACGATAGGTCTTCAGCTCCGGCGATTCGTCGTAAACGATGTACTGATGCTCGACCGGGATCGACGGCACGTTGATGCCGAACAGACGTCCGGTTTGCCGAGCGTAGTTGCCGGTCGCGCAAACGACGTGCTCGGCGACGATGTCGCCCTTGTTGGTCGTCAGCAGCCATTCGCCCGAAGGCGCGCGCTTGACGCCGACCACTTCGGTTTGCTCGTGGATCTCGGCGCCGCCGCTGCGGGCGCCCTTGCGCAGCGCCATGGTCAGGTCCGCCGGGGCGATGTGTCCATCGTCCGGATGATAGAGAGCGCCGACGATCCTCGGAGTGCCCTGATCGTCGCCGAGCTCGATCAGCGGCCACAGGTCCCGCACCTCCGAGGGACCGATGATTTGGAAGGGCACGCCGATCGTGTTCGCAGTTCCGCAATATTTCTGGTACTCGTCCATGCGGTCGCGGCAGGTCGCGAGACGCAGGTTGCCGGTGACGTGAAAACTCACGTCCTGGCCGGTCTCGGCGGGCAGCTTCTTGTACAGATCCACCGAATACTTATGCAGCTGCCCGACCGTATAGCTCATGTTGAACAGGGGCAGCAGCCCCGCCGCATGCCAGGTCGAACCGGCCGTCAATTCGGCGCGTTCCAGCAGCACGACGTCCGTCCAGCCTTTGCGCGCCAGGTGGTACAGCGTGCTGACACCGACGACACCACCGCCGATAACGACGACGCGGGCATGAGTTTTCATCGCGGGCAATCTCCGTCGTTTATTGGCTGCGGCAGTGTAACCAGAGACGGGCCGAAGGCGAGGCCATTTGCGACAATGGCTGTTTGAAATGCGTCAGGACGCCCGGCGCCGTCCCCCGGGAGGTCGATTCCGCACTGTCGGAAATACGACAACTTCCTACCCAAAAGAGACCAAATCGGCCGGGCAATGGCATACTGCGCGGGTGGCGAGTGCCGCCTGAACGCGCTGGAGATTCCCTTGGAAACCGCGGCCGTGCTGCGCAAATGCAAGTACGCCTTCCTCACCGTGCCCAACTACTCCTTGATCGCGGTCGCCAACGCGCTGGAACCGCTGCGGATGGCGAATCGGCTCATCGGCCGGGACATCTACGAATGGTCGATTGCCAGCACGAGCGGTCAGGCCGTGCCGTCGAGCAGCGGCATGTCGCTCGCACCGACCGTGGCGCTCGAAAACCTGGGTCCGGTCGACATCCTGTTCGTCTGCGCCGGGGTGAACGTGCGCGAAGCCGTATCGGCCCCGCTGCTGACGCAGTTGCGGCGTCTGGCGGAGCGCCGTGTGCCGCTCGGCGCCTTGTGCACCGGCGGCTATGTGCTCGCACGGGCGGGCCTGCTCGATAACTTCAAGGCAAGCATCCACTGGGAGAACCTGTCCTCGCTGCGCGAGGAGTTCCCGCGCGTGCGCATCAGCGACCAGTTGTTCACGATCGATCGGGATCGCTTCACCTGTTCCGGCGGAACCGCGCCGCTCGATCTGATGCTGCACCTCATCCAGTCGAAGCTCGGTGCGCGGATTTCGCAGTTGGTGTCCGAGCAATTCATCCTCGAGCGGGTGCGCAAGGACACCGACCGCCAGTACGTGCCCTTGCGCGCGCAGATCGGGCCGGCGAGCCGCGGGTTGATACGGGTCGCGCAGCTGATGGAGGAAAACATCGAAAAGCCGCTGTCGCTCGATAAGATCGCGAAGTCGACCGGGCTGTCGCGCCGGCAGATCGAGCGTTTGTTCAGGCGCGATCTGCACTGCGTGCCGAAGCGCTACTATCTCGAAATGCGCCTGCGCCGCGCGCGCGAGTTGCTGCTGCAGACCGCGATGCCGATCATGGACATCACGGCCGCCTGCGGCTTCCAATCCCCGCCGCACTTCTCGAAATGTTACCGCAGCCAGTTCGGCCACCCGCCGAGCGCCGAGCGCAAGCTGCTCCGGCGCGCCGCAGCGCTTACTTGAAGATGACCGTCTTGCTGCCGTCGAGGAACACGCGGTTCTCGAGCAGCAGGCGCAGCGCCGATGCGAGCGCCCGGCGTTCCGAATCCCTGCCGACGGCGGCGAGCATGTCCGGCGTGAAGCTGTGGTCGACGCGCTCGACGAATTGCTCGATGATCGGACCCTCGTCGAGATCGCCGGTCACGAAGTGGGCGGTGGCGCCGATCAACTTGACTCCGCGCTCATGCGCCTGGTGGTAGGGCTTGGCCCCCTTGAACCCGGGCAGGAACGAGTGATGGATGTTGATGGCCCGGCCGTGGAGGCGCCTGCACAGATCGTCCGAGAAGATCTGCATGTAGCGCGCGAGCACCACCAGTTCGGTGGTGCTTTGCTCGATCAACTCGAGGAGCCGCGCTTCCTGTGCGGCCTTGGTCGCCGACGTGACCTGCAACCAGTGATAGGCAATCCCGTAGCGATCGGCGATCGGCCGCATGTCGGGGTGGTTCGAGACGATCGCGCTCACCTCCATCCGCAGTTCGCCGATGCGCTGCCGGTAGAGAAGATCCTCGAGGCAATGGTCCAGCTTCGACACCAGGATCATCACCCGGCTGCGAAGCGTGCCGTCGTGGATCGCCCATTGCATCTGCTCGGCGCCCGCCAAGGCGACGAAATCGGCGCGCAGCCGCTCTACGTCGAGCGCTTCGCCGGCGACCGCGCAGAAAGTCACACGGACGAAGAATCGCCGCGTCATCACGTCGTCGAACTGATGCATCTCGATGATGTACAGCCGGTGCGCCGTGAGGAAGCCGGCGACTGCCGCGGTCGTACCCATGCGGCTCGGGCAGGTCGCGGTCAGCACGTAGGGATGAGAAGTTTGGTATTCCATGGCCGGAATCATACCGGAGACGCTTTGTACGCGGGCCGCGTCGGATGCGACCCGCAATTGCATGCGCGCGACGCGTGCTACGCTGTGGGCGCCGTCCACAGCCTCGTGCTGCGCGCGAACCGCCGATGGAGCGCCGATGCAAACCGATCGACAAGACGCCTGGTTTCGTGAAGCCTACACGGCGGCGCTCGCGCTGCTCGAGCGCGGCGATGCGCCGGGCGCCGAGGAGCGCTTGCGGACGATCCAGCGCACGCTCCCCGGAGAGGTGAACACACTGCGCGTGCTCGGCATCGCGCTGCTCGCGCAAGGGCGCAGCGCCGAGGCGATCGACACGCTCGAACGGGCCGTGCAGGCGGCGGGCGACTTCGCGCATGCCCGCGCGGACCTCGCCAAGGCGCATCGGGCCGAAGGCCACCTCGAGCGCGCGGTCCTCGAGCTGCGGCACGCCCTGCGCCTCGACTCGACGCTACAGGGCGCGTGGCTGCTGCTCGGCGATCTGCTGGTCAATAGCGGAGATTTTGCCGGCGCACGCGTCGCGTTCACCACCGCGCTCGGCCTCGGCCCGTACGCGCAGCCGCTCGAGGAGGCGAGCCGTCTGCTCAACGGCGGCGATCGGCGCCGCGCCGAGGTACTGTTTCGCCAGGTGCTGCGCCAGGACGCCGATCAAGTCGGCGCGCTGTGCGGCCTGGCTGCGGTGTCGCTCGCGGCCGGCCATCCTCAGGATTCCTTGCGCCTGTTGGGCCACGCCTCGCGCCAGACGGCGCACCTGCCGCTGATTCACCGCGGATTGGCGCAGGCATTCCTGGAAAGCGCGCGCTTCGCCGAGGCGGAAAAGGCGATCCGGCATGCGCTGCTGATCGACGATGCGCCATCCGCCGGCTGGGTCATCCTCGGCACGGTGCTCGCCCATTCGCTGCGACCGCAGGACGCGCTCGACGCCTACGACCGGGCACTCGCGATCGATCCTCGCCAGCCGCAGGTGCTGCTGTCGAAGGGCCACGCCCTGAAGACACTCGGCCGGCGCGCCGAATGCGAGGCGGTGTATCAGCAGTGTCTGGCACGCCAGCCGGATTTCGTCGAGGCCTACTACAGCCTCGCGGACCTGAAGAACTATCGGTTCGACGACGCGCAACTCGCGGCCATGCAGCGCCTGCGCGCCGGCGCCGCGGCGGGCGGGCGCACGGCGAGCCCGGCGCAGCTCGACTTCGCCCTTGGCCGGGCGCTCGAGCAACGGGGTCTGTATGCGCGGGCCTTCGAGCACTTCGCGTCCGGCAATGCGACCCGCCGGCGCGAAGCGCCGTTCGATGCGGCCGGCTTCGATCTCAAATGCCGGCGCATTGCCGCGGCGATCGATGGCTCCTTTCTCGCCGCCCGGGAGGGCATCGGTTTGGCGGATCCGGCACCGATCTTCGTCGTCGGCCTGCCGAGGTCGGGATCGACACTCGTCGAACAAATGCTGGCGAGTCATTCCTCGGTGGACGGCACGATGGAACTGCCGACCATCGGCGGCATCGTCCGCGAACTCGATCTGCTCTCGGAGGACGCCGACGCCTACCCGGAGTGTCTCGCGGATCTGCCGCCGGATCGCTTCACGGCGCTCGGCGCGCGCTACATCGAGGAGACACGCATCTTTCGCGCCGGACGGCCGCGCTTCGTCGACAAGATGCCGAACAATTTCAGCCACATCGGACTGATTCATCTGGCGTTGCCGCAGGCCCGGATCATCGACGTCCGCCGCCATCCGCTCGACGCCTGCTTCAGCGCCTTCAAGCAGCACTTCGCCAAGGGTCAGGCATTCACCTACGACCTGGAGGACCTCGGGCGGTATTACCGCAGCTACCTCGCCTTGATGGATCATTGGCATCGCGTGCTGCCGGGCCGGGTGTTGCATTTGCGCTACGAGGCGCTGGTGCGCGACACCGAGACCGAGTTGCGTCGCCTGCTCGAACACTGCGGCCTGCCGTTCGAGCCTGCCTGCCTGCGCTTCCATGAAACGCAACGCGCTGTCAGGACCGCAAGTTCCGAACAGGTGAGGCAGCCGATCTACGCGACGGGGATCGGCCATTGGCGGCATTTCGCCGCCGAGCTCGCTCCCTTGCGCCGAGCATTGGGCGATTGTCTGGAGCGCTTCCCGGCGGATTGAACGGCCGATCGACGGACCGGCGGTCTGCGCGCGCGCCTCGGCGCACCGGCGCGGGGCCCCGGCCGCGCTATACGTGCGTATCGCGATACTATATGAACATATAATTTTTGTTGACTCGCGAGTTTTGCCGCGTCCATGATAGAGGCCTACGGCAAAGCGCCCGTCGCCAAGACGCAACGCCCGGGAGGATCGCGATGACCAAATTCGCCAAGCAGCGTGGGCCTTGCCACGGAGTCGCGACCGCGGGGCCCTCGACGGCCTGCGCCGGCGCCAATGCCGGGCACGCCCTGCGGTTCGCGATTGCCGCGATCCTCTCCGGCACCACCATGGCCGCATTCGCGCCGGTACCGGCTCATGCCGGCGACGCGGCGCCGAGCGACAGCCTCGCCGAGATCATCGTGACGGCGCGCAAGCGAGCCGAAAACCTCGAGAAGGTTCCCGAAAGCATCGATGTCTTCAGCGCGAAGCAGCTACAGAACCTCGGTATCACGCAGTTCGAGGACTATGCGAGCAAGGTGCCGTCCGTCTCGTTCATCAGCATCGGCCCCGGGTACCAACAGTTTTTCATGCGCGGCGTGTCCGACGGCAGTACCCCGAACAACGCGAACACGTCGACCACCGGCTATTACCTCGACAATCAATCGCTCTCCTATTACGGCGGGATTCCCGATCTGCATGCCTACGACATCCAGCGGATCGAGGTGCTGAACGGACCGCAGGGGACGCTCTACGGCGCCGGTGCGATGTCGGGCGCGATCCGCCTGATCACGAACAAGCCGGACCCGAACAAATTCAGCGGCGGCATGGATCTCGACGGCGGCCAGATCGACGGCGGAGCTCGCAACGACAGCATCGAGGGTTTCCTCAACCTGCCGCTCGTCGCCGGCCGCAGCGCCGTGCGAGTGTCGGGCTTCTACGTCAAGCAGGGCGGCTTCATCAACAACCTGCTGGAGACCCGCAACTGGGTCAACGGCACGACGAGCACCAATGCCGAATGGGCCGGCAATAATTACAACCACGAACTATTTTCCGGCGGGCGCATCGAGCTCCTGCAGAAGTTCGGGGACCGCTGGCAAGCGAATCTGTCGGTCAATTTCCAGCACCAGAAGGTCCACGGCGCCTGGGACCAGAACCCGAGCTTGAACGGACCGCGCAACGTCGCGCGCTTCGGTCCGGAGGCCGAGGATCGCTACAACCGGATGATGTCGCTGACCGTCAAGGGCGACGTCGGGATCGGCGATCTGATCTACGCCGGCGGCTACTTCAGCCGGGCGAATCACCAGATCAACGAATACTCCGAGTACGTCCAGTACGTCAACACACCGAGCGTGACGCCGGCGACCATCCAGTCGTTCACCTGTCAGGCCTATGATTCGACGACGACGCCGCCGACGTTCTCGGGTTGCAACGTGCCGACCCTGTACTATAACTATCGCGACCAGGTCTACCGCTGGTCGCACGAGGTCCGGCTGCAATCGAAACCCGGCGGCCACACGCATTGGACCGTCGGCCTGTACTTCGAACAGACCAAGGACGACTACACCTACTTCTACGACATGCCGGGGATCAATTTCCAGGGCACGCAGGCGGCTTCGTACATCAGCTATTACCACGGCACGCCGCTACCGCAGGAGTGGTACAGCAGTGCCTCGCGCCTGGACGAACACGATGTCGCGGCCTTCGGCGAGATCACCCAGGACCTGACACAGCGCCTGAGCCTGACTTTCGGTCTGCGTGACTTCCGCTCGCGTGTCTCGGGCTCGGATGCATGGGCGGGGTATTTCTACCAGCCGAAGGTGCCGACTCCCGTACAGAGCGTCACCTTTTCGAAGATCGACTACAAGGCGGGCATCAATTTCCAGGCGACGCCGACCACGCTGTATTATCTCTCGTTCGCGCAGGGTTTTCGCGACGGCGGCTTCAACACGGGCTTTGCCCAGAATCCGCTGGTTCCCGCGAGCTTCGCCCCGGACACGCTCGACAGCTACGAGGTCGGCTGGAAGGCGCTGTTCGACGAGGGCCGGTACCGGTGGAACGGCGCGGCCTATTATATGCCCTGGAAGAACTACCAGACGGCGGTCTTCGATCTGGCGATCTCGCCGAATACGTTCAATGCGAACATCGGCAACGCGCGAGTGTACGGCATGGAGACGAACGTCGATGCGCGCCCGATCGAGGGGCTCACGCTGTCGGTATCGCTTGCGTACAATGACTCGCAGCTGACCAGCGACACCTATTCGAACGCGAACTACCAGGTGTTGGCGGGCGAACGGCTGCCGTTCGTGCCTTATTTCAAGGGCAGCGCTTCGGCGCGCTACTCGGTGCCGATCCGCCCCAACGTGATCGGCTACCTGCAGTACGACATCTCGCACACCGGCGCGATGTGGAGCGACCTGCGCGTCGACAACCGCACGCTGCAGCCGTCCTTCAACATCGCCAACCTGCGCGCCGGCTGGCATACGCCGGACAATGTCTGGGACTTCGAGGCCTACATCACGAATCTCGACAACACGCGCGCGGTCGTCTACGTCAACACCTACAACTACGATCACCGGCAGACCACCAACGAGCCGCGGGTGTTCGGCATACACATTCGATACCGGTTCGGCGGCACCGGCTAGCGCGGTGGGCGCTGCGCCCGGCGCCGGGCGACGCCGGCCGCGTCATGGCGCCGGCGTCGCGGCGCGGATCACCCGCCCGCCGACGGTGCCGATGATGGTCGCGCGGGCGGCAGCGGGGTATCGCGGCCACGAGATCGCGAGCTCGCCGTGCAGGCGGTGCGGGCCGGCGAATGCGACGCGGGCACGGACGGTGCCGCGGCGGCCGGACGGCAGCTGCGCCACGCCGCTCACGGCAAGATCCTCGGTCCAGCGCACGCCCCGCAGGTAGAGCGTGCGGCCGGCGGCGGCGACGCGAAAGTGACCGCCACGCAAGCCGGGACCGGTGCCGACCGTGTTCTCGGCGGCGCGAACCACGACGTCGCCGACCGTCATGACGACCGCCCTGGCGATGCGCAGGGCGGCCGCATCGACGCGGTTTCCCGCAAGCGCGGCCGCCGGCGAGAGCCGCTCGCTGCGGCGGACGAACCGAGGCAGCAGTCGAATCGCCGGCACGCGCGCCGTGCACGTGGTATCGCCGACCCGCAGTGTCGCGATGAAGCGCCGGACGATGCGCGCGGCGCAAGCGCTGCGCGCGCGCGGCAGCGCGTTCACGTGAAAACTGTTCCCGAGCACGATCTGCCGCCCGCGCGCAAACTCGCGGGCGACGGCGGCGCCGTCGGCGACCGTGGTCATGTCGTCGAGATCGGCGGAGATGATCAGCGCCGGTACGTCCGGGTATCGGGCGGGGGCGGGGGCGACGTCGCCGCTCGGATCTGCAGCAGGGGCCACGGGCCAGCCGACGCACTCGTCGATGAAGCTGTAGTCGAGCGGCATGCCGCGGTACTCGTCGATCGTGAACGGCGCAAAGGCGTCCGGGTAGGCACGCGCGTAGCGCTCGATGGCCAGATGGCGCGCGCGCAGGCGCGCCGCGGGCGCGAGGCGCATGTCGAAGACCTGCGGGGGGTCGTGGCACAGCACGGCCGCCGCGAGCCCGGCGCTCCATTTTGTCGGATCGTCGGTCGGATCACGCGAGTCTACGCCGCTCAGGGTTTCGGCCATCAAGCGCAGCAGCGGCGCCCGGTCGCCCGCGGCGAACGCGCGCGCCGCCGCGTCCGTCTCCCGCACCGAGGCGAACGCCGGTGAACCGGCGAACATCACGATCGCGAGCTTCGAGGCATCGGCCGTGAAATGGCGCCGCCGCCCGTCCGCATCGAGCGCCGTGGCCGCGAACGGCGCGGCGCGCAGGCGGCGCAGGGCGGGCAGGATGTGCGCGATCGAGTTCCCCGGCAGGCGCGCGCACGCCGGTGAGCGGCGGCAGGCCCGGTCGAACTTGGCACGCATCGCCGGCGCGTAGTGCGGATACCACGCATAGTGCGGACCGTTCAGCGGATAGGCGCCGTCGAGTACGATCGAGCGCAGGACGCCGGGATGGCGCAGCGCAAACACCTGTTCGAAGTAGGTGCCGTAGGAATCGCCGTACAGATCGATGCGCCGGATTTGCAGTGCGGCGAGAATTGCCGCGAGATCGTCCGTCGCGAAAGCGGTGCCGTACAGCGCCGCCCGCGGTCCGAGCGCGCGGCCGCAGGCGGCGACGCCGGCGATCGTCCAGCGCGACGCGGTCTGCAGCGCACGGCAGTCGAGCGCCCCGGACCGGCCGGTGCCGCGGTTATCCATCAACAGCACGGCGCGTCGCGCGCGCAACGGCTGAAACAGGGCGAGATAATCGGCGCGCGACAGCGTCGCCGGATAGCCCGGACCGCCTTCGGTCGCGACCAGCGTGCCGCGCGAAGGACCCGGGCGAGTCCGCGGGTAGTACTCGAAGTGGATCATGATGTGGCCGGGAATCGCGCCGCCCGGATCGAGCGGTCGGCGCAGATCGCCGCAGTAGGCGGCAACCCCGGCGCAGCGGTGCAGGCGCATTGCGCCCATCTCGAGGCTCGCCGCCGGCAGCGTCCGCGCCGCGGCGCAAAGCAGCAGCGCCAGGGAGAGCCACGGCGCGTAAGCGCGGGCGCGCCCTTGGAATCCAGCCGGTCGCATCGCGTTCCTCGAACGGGCAGTGGAGGCGCCCAGTGTAGCGCGGTTGCCGGGAGCACGGGCCTGCGCGGCGGTCGTGAATCGGGGCGCGTACCCCGTCAGGCTGGGTTATGATCGGGCGCAAACCGATGATCAGACGCCGCCAAATCTTCGCCGTATATGGCGCGGGCATCCTGCAGGGCGCGGCGTTCGTGCTCGTGCCCTCGCTCGGCAAGATCCTCGAGGGCCCGCCATATCGGGTCAGCGCAACGGCCTACGGAGTGCTCTATTTCCCGGAGATCGTCGGCGCCGTCATCGGCGCGTTCGCCGCCGGCCGGCTGCAGCGCACCGCCGGTAGCGGCGCGTTGCTGCGCGCCGGACTGATCGCCAACCTCGTCGGCATGGCGCTGCTCGCTCTCGCCGCATTCACCTCGGGACCGATTGCCTATGCCGCGATCCTGGCCGAAACGCTCTGCCTCGGACTCGGCTTCGGCCTGACTCTCGCGACCCTCAATCCGTACGCGGCGCTGCTGTTCCCGCGCACGCCGACGACGGCGATCACGCTCCTCAACGCACTGATCGGCGCGGCGACCGCGCTCGCGCCGCTCGCACTCGACGCCTGTCGCCGGGTCGGATCCTGGGGGCTGCTACCGCTCGCGCTGCTGGCCGGATTCGCCGCGCTGATCGCGACGTCACCGCCGCACCCGGCATCCGCTGCGGCTGCCGGTGACGGCCCGGCGCGCCCGATGTCGCCGGCGATGTGGCCGTTCGCGCTCGCGGTGCTGCTCTACGCGATCGCCGAGGGCAGCTTCAGCAGCTGGGCGCAAATCTACGTCGCTCACGTCGGCGGCGCGGCGATGTCCCGGGCGGCGTTCGCCTTGTCCTCGTTCTGGGCCGGTTTGACCCTGCTGCGTGTGCTGCTCGGCTTGGTGCCCGAAGGCGGCGGCATGCGCCGCGCATTGTTTTTGGTGTCGGCGCTCGGCATCGGCGCGAGCTTCGTGCTCCTCTCGCGGCTGGGATCGGTCGATGGATTGATCGGCGCCTACGCGATCGCCGGTGCTTCGTGCAGCATCTATTATCCCTACGCGATGGCCTTCGGCCTCGCGGCGTGGCCGGCGAGCTCGGTCGGTTTCGCCGGCCTGCTGGTCGCTGCGTTGATGATCGGCGAGGGCATCGGCTCGCTCGCGCCCGGCGCCCTGCAGCGGCTGATCGCGCTGCCGACGATTTATCTGGCCGCTTCGCTGCTGGCGTTGCCGCTCCTGTATTTTGCCTGGCGCCTGCCGCGACGCCGGTCCTGAAGGCTCGCAGCAGCGCGCAATCGGCTGGAATTGCGCGTACCTTGAAGGCAGACTGGCGTCCGATGAGGAATCACTACTCGGCCTGGTCCCTGCTGCGCGGCGCGATCGCCGGACACCGCAACTGGACCGCGGCGTGGCGCGACGCGACGCCGAAACCCGCCTACGACGTGATCGTCGTCGGCGGCGGCGGCCATGGTCTTGCGACGGCGTACTACCTCGCGAAGAACCACCGGATCACGAACGTCGCCGTGATCGAACGCGGCTGGATCGGCGGCGGCAACACGGGCCGCAACACGACGATCGTGCGCTCGAATTATCTGTATCCCGCGAGTGCACGGCTCTACGACTTCTCGCTGAAGCTCTACGAGAAGCTGTCGCTCGAGTTGAATTTCAACATAATGTTGAGCCAGCGGGGCCTCGTGCTGCTCGCGCACAGCCGGCACGATCTCGATTCGATGTCGCGTTGGACGAATGCGCTGCGGATGAACGGCATCGACGCGGATCTACTGACCGCAAGCCAGGTCGCCGCACTGCTGCCGGGGCTCGACATGTCCCCGCGGGCGCGAATTCCGGTGCTCGGCGCCTTGACGCAACCCCGCGCCGGCACGGCTCGCCACGACGCGGTCGCCTGGGGATACGCACGCGCCGCGTCGCTGCTCGGCGTGGACATCATCCAGAACTGCGAAGTGCGGGGATTCGCGCTGCGCGACGGACGCGTGGTCGGTGTGGACACGAACCTCGGGCCGATCCGCGCCGAGCGGGTCGCCATCGCGGCTGCCGGTCACAGCTCGGTGCTCGCCGAACTCGCCGGATTCCGCCTGCCGGTCACGAGTTACGCCCTCCAGGCATTGGTGTCCGAGCCTCTGAAACCGTTCCTGAACACGGTGGTGCTGTCGCCGGGTACCGGGGCCTACCTGAGCCAGTCCGACAAGGGCGAACTCGTGATCGGTGCGATGCTCGATCTGTTTCCCTCGTACGCCCAGCGCGGCAGCTTTGCGATCACGCAGTCGATTCTCGCCGGCGTGCTGGTGCTGTTCCCCGCCTTTTCGCGCCTGAAGATGCTGCGCCAGTGGGCCGGCATCGTCGACGTCGTGCAGGATTCGAGCCCGATCATCGGCCGCACGCCGGTCCCGGGCCTCTACATCAATTGCGGCTGGGGCACCGGCGGCTTCAAGGGGATTCCGGTCGGCGGCTGGACGCTCGCACACGTGCTCGCGACGGGTGAGAACCATCCGCTCGCGGAGCCGTTCCAGCTCGAACGATTCATCACGGGGCGGCTGATCGACGAGGCGGCCGCCTCCGGCATCGCTCACTGACCCCGGGGACGAGGAAGCACGACCAATGATGCGGATTCCATGCATTTTGTGCGGCGAGCGCGACGAGAGCGAGTTTACTTGCGGCGGCACGGCGCATCTCGTCCGGCCGCCGCTCGAGGCGAGCGACCGCGAATGGGCCGAGTATCTGTTCTTTCGGGACAACCCCAAGGGCGTGCACCTCGAGCGCTGGCGCCACAGCTACGGCTGCGGACAATGGTTCAACATCGAGCGGCACAGCGTGACGCACGAGATATCGTCCGTATACGCCGTCACGGAGCCGCCGCCGCGATGAGCGGATCCCGCCTCGCGCCGCCGTTCGGCACCCGCATCGAGCGGTCGCGGCCGATCAGCTTCCTGTTCAATGGCCACGTACTCGCCGGTCTGCAGGGCGATACGCTCGCCTCGGCCTTGCTCGCGAATGGCGTGCGCCTCGTGGGACGCAGCTTCAAGCTGCATCGACCGCGCGGTATCTTCTCCTGCGGCATCGAGGAGCCGACCGGCATCGTCGATCTCATCGACGGGTCGCACCGCACGCCCAACGTGCGCGCGACGCTCGCCGAGCTGCACGACGGACTCGCGGCGCAAAGCGTCAATTGCTGGCCCGGTGTCGCCTTCGACGTCGGCTCGGTCAACGGCTGGCTCGCGCCACTGTTGCCCGCCGGCTTCTACTACAAGACGTTCAAATGGCCCACCTGGCGCCTGTTCGAACCCGCTGTTCGCCGGATGGCCGGTCTCGGACGCGCATCGCTCGCCGCGGATTCGGACCGTTACGAGGAGGTATCCGCGCAAGTCGACGTGCTCGTGATCGGCGGCGGCATCGCCGGCCTGTGCGCCGCGACGGCGGCGGCCGAAGGCGGCGCGCGCACGACCCTGTTGTGCGCGGGGCCGGTGCCGGGCGGAACGCTCGGCTGGCGCGGCGATCCGGCCATCGCCGCAAAAATCGCCAAGGCTGCCCGTGCCGGCGTCACCATCATGACGCGCACGCTCGCATTCGGCGTGTACGACCACAACCTCGTGTGTGCGACGGAGCAGCTCGCCGGCACAGCGACGCTGCCGGGCGCGCTGCGCGAACGGCTCTGGAAATTTCGTGCGCGCTCGATCGTCTCGGCGCAGGGCGCAACGGAGCGACCCATGATCTTCCCCGGCAATGACCGGCCGGGCGTGATGCTCGCCGGCGCCGCCGACAAATATGCGCATGCCTACGGTGTCGCCTGCGGCCGGCGCGTCGTGATCGCGGCGAACGGCGATTCGGCCTATCGAATCGCGGGGTCGCTGCGCGCGGTCGGCATGGAAGTGCTGGCGGTGCTCGATCGGCGGCCGAATTCGCACATCGGTGCGCACGCTGAGGGCGTGCGTTCGCTCGCACATACGGCCATAGGCCGGGTCATCGGCTCCTCCTCGGTGCGCGGCTGCATCGCCGTCGCCGCGGACGGCCACAGCACGCCGCCCGAACGCCTGAATTGCGATCTGATCCTGAGCGCCGGCGGTTACGCGCCGGCCGTGCACCTACATTCCCAGGCCGGAGGGCGGCTGCGCTGGGTGAAGGAGGCATCGATGTTCGTACCGGATGGCTTCGCGCCGGGCCTCGTGAGCGTTGGTGCTTGCGCCGGCGTGTTCCCGCAAGCGATCGTCGCGGAGCATGCGGAGGAAGTAGGGCGCGCGCTCGCGCTCGGGTTCACGGTACCCGCGGCGCCGGTCGGCGGACTGGGACGCTCGCTAGCATCGAGCCGCCTCGGCACCGCGCGGGGCAAACAATTCATCGATTTGCAGAACGACGTCGCGGTGAGCGACGTCGGCCTGGCGGCGCTCGAGAACTACCGGTCGGTCGAACACCTGAAGCGCTACACGACGACCGGCATGGCCACCGACCAGGGCAAGACCAGCAACGTCGACGCGCTCGTGTTGCTGGGCGAATTGACCCGCCGCGAACCGGCCGAGGTCGGTACGACGAAGTATCGACCGCCGTTCGCGCCGGTGAGCTTCGGTGCGCTGGTGGGTCGGCGCGTCGGCTCCTTGTACCGTCCGCTGAAGCGGCTCGCCGCCGTTGACTGGCACGCCGCGCGTGGTGCCTTGTTCGAACACTTCGGCAATTGGCACCGGCCCGCTGCCTATCCGCTCGCGGGCGAATCGCTGCACGACGCGGCCCAGCGGGAGGCTCGCTCCGTGCGTCGCTCGGTGGGCCTGTTCGACGGCTCGCCGCTCGGCAAGATCGAGCTCTGGGGGCCGGATGCCGCGCAATTTCTCGATCTGATGTACGTCGGCACGATGTCGACGCTGGCCGCCGGTCAGGCACGCTACGGCCTGCTGTTGAACGAGCACGGCGTCGTCGTCGACGACGGCATCGTCGCCCGGCTGGGTGAAGGGCATTTCTGGGTCAATACCACGAGTGCGGGCGTCGAGCGCACCGCGGCGGCATTCGAGGAATGGCTGCAATGCGAATTCACCGCGCTGAAGGTGTTGGTCACACCGGTGACTTCGCGCTTCGGCAACGTCACCGTCTGCGGACCGAAGGCGTGGGAGGCGATGGCGGCCGTTGGCTTCGATGCCGCGCTCGCCCCAAACTCGATGCGGCACATGACTATTCGCGAGAGCGCATTCGGCGCGCTGCCGCTGCGGGTTCTGCGCGCGAGCTTCACCGGGGAACTCTCCTACGAGATCAACCTGCCGGTCGAGCAGACCGGGGAAATGCTCGAGAGGCTCTGGCCGGCCGTTACCGGCCGCGGCGGTTGTGTCTACGGGATCGAGGCGCTGGAGATCCTGCGCACCGAGAAGGGCTACATCCACGTCGGCACCGACACCGACGGCACGACGCTGCCGGGCGACATCGGCTTCGCGCGCGCACTCGACGGCAAGCGCGCGAATTTCGTCGGCCGCCGCTCCTTGCTGCGACCGGCGGCGCGCGATCCGCAGCGCCTGCAACTCGTCGCCCTGGCGCCCGCGGACGGGCGCACCTTGTTGCCGACGGGTGCGCAAGTCGCCGACGGCGTGCCGCCGACGCGGGCGGAGGGCCACGTCACCTCGAGCTATTGGAGTCCCGAGCTCGAGGCGCCGGTGGCGCTTGCGATGCTCGCGCGCGGCAGCGAAAGGCTCGGCGCGCGTATCTGCGTGCAACATCTCGGACGGCGGATCGACGCGGTGGTGGTCAAAGCGCCGTTCGTCGATCCGCTGGGCGAGCGATTGCATGGATGAGCCTGGCCAATCCGTCGCGGCACTCGCCGCCGCCGGCATCTCGGTCGCGATCGACCGCTCGGTGCGGGTTGCCGCCCTGCGGTATTTCGACGTCGAGGAGTTCTCGCTCCTTCTGCACCGTGTGCTCGGGGAAGGGCTGCCCCTCGTGCGGCGTTTCGCGCGGGGCCGCTGCATCGCGGCCGAGGAACCGTTCATCCTGCTCTGGCGCGCGCCCACGGAGAGCTGGCTGCTATGTGCGGCGGCGGCGCCGATCGACGCCGTCCGGCGCGATACGGCGGCGTCGCACAACGCCTGCGTCGTCGACCAGACGGGCGGCATCCTGGCATTGCACATGAGCGGTGCCCGCACGCTCGATCTGCTGGCGCGCCTCGGTTCCCCCGCCTCGATCCCGCGCGTGGGCGAAGCATCGAGCGGCCGGTTCGCCGACATCCCGGCAACGGCGGTCGGTCTGGATGCCGGAGAGTTTCTGTTGCTCGTCGAGCGCGTCCATGTGGATCATCTGCTGGAATGGATTGGCGAAACCCTCACCGATTTCTGACGGAGTGCCGAACATCATGCGATTCGAACCTCTCTATTGCCTCGTTCTATCGACCGCCCTGGCGGGCGCGGCCCGCGCCGCGCCGGGCGCCGCGGATCCGTTGCCGCGGACCAGTGCGCAATCGGTCGGCATGTCGGCCGAGCGGCTGCGGCACATGAACGAATTTTTCAAGATCGAGACCGAGCGGCACGAGGCCGCGGGCTACGTGGTGATGGTTGCGCGTGACGGCAAGCTGGTCGATGCGAGCGCAATCGGCTACCGCAACCTCGAACGGCACCTGCCGATGACCCTGGACACGCGCTTTCGGATTGCCAGCATGAGCAAACCGATCACGACGGTTGCCGTGCTGATGCTCTACGAGCAGGGATATTTTCAGCTCGACGATCCGGTATCGCGATTTCTGCCGGAATTCGCCGACTCCCGTGTATTTGCGGGCGTCGACGCCGCCGGCAAGATGCTCACCGAGTCGGCGAAGCGGCCGATCACGATTCGCGAACTGCTGACCCAGACGAGCGGCCTCGGATACCTACCCGGCTTCGATACAAAGACGCCTCTGGCAAACGTCTACGGCGCGATGCATCCAGACCCACACGCAACGCTCGCGCAAACGGTGCGACGGATCGCCTCCTTGCCGCTGTACTTCCAACCGGGCCACGGCTGGCGCTACAGCTACGCCGATGACGTGCTCGGCAGGCTGGTCGAGGTCGTGTCCGGGATGCCGTTCGGCCGCTTTCTGCAAGAGAGGATCTTCCAGCCGCTGAAGATGGATTCGACCGGCTTCTCGCTGACTGCGGGCGACGCGCCGCTCCTCGCAACGATGTACAAGCCGGACACGGAGGGCGACCTCGAGGTGAGCCATTCGCCCTGGCTCAACGACCCGACGGACACCCAGGTCTGGCCTTCCGGCGGCGGCGGACTGATCAGCACCGCCGGCGACTATCTGCGCTTTGCGCAGATGCTCGCGAACGGCGGCAGTCTCGACGGGCGCCAGATTCTCTCGCCGGTCACCGTCTCCCTGATGACGCACAATCAGGTGCCGCCGGATGCGATGCTCGATTACTGGGGGCCGGATTCGCTCGGCTTGGGCTATGGCCTCGGCGTCGGCGTCGAGATCGACGCCGCCCACGCCCCGCAGGCTGACATGGACGGCGACTACGCCTGGGGCGGAATCTTCGATACGCACTGGATCGTCAGCCCGCGCACCGGCGTCGTCGCCGTGCTGCTGACGCAAGTCGATCCCACGGGGGCTCCCATGCCGCGGCGTACGGAGGCGAATTTCCAGAACCTGCTGTTTGGCGCCGTGGACGCGATGCATCCGCCGGGCAGTGCGGGCCGCCGCTGAACGCGCCCCGCCTGCCTCAGTCGCGCGCCGGCTGGTCGACGTCGATCGCGAGCCATGCGGCCGCGCTCGCGAGCGCAAAACCGGTGCCGAGCAGAAACGCGGCGTGCCACCGGTGATGGCCGGACAAGTAGGCGACGATCGGGATGCCGATGATGCCGCCGAGGTTGCCGCCGGTGTTCATGAAGCCGCTCACCGCCATCGTGTCGCCGCGGCCGACGGTCATTGCGGCGCCCCAGTACGCGCCCTCGTTCAGCTCGACGAGTCCATAGCAAAGCGACAAGGTCGCGACCGCAAGATACGGATTCGCGCAGTCGACCGCATACAGCAGCAGCAAACCGGCCGCGGGCAGGGAGACGAGCGGAACCAGGCGGAAGCCGCGACGGTTGCCGAAGCGCTTGCACGCCACCCCGGTGAGCCAGCCTCCCAAGCCTGCGCCGACGGCGGCGGCGAGCGGCGGCGCGCCCGCAAGCCAGCCGCCCTGAAGCGAGGAAAAATGCCGTTCCTGCACGAGGTACAGGAACACCCAGTTCGCGAGAAGGTAGAACGCGTAGTTCATACACAGGTAGGAGATCGCGAGCAGCAACACGTTGCGGTCGGCGAGTAGCCGCAGCAACTGCCGCACGGCGACCGGCGCGGCCGGCGCCGCGATGACAGCATGGTCGCCGATTTCCGCGAGCTCCGCCGCCGTCATCGACGGATGTTCTTCAGGCGTATTGCGTGCATACCAGGCCCAGAGTGCGATCAAGGCGAGGCCCGGCAGTGTCGTCCAGAACAGGGCGCGTTGCCAGCCGAACCCCAGCATCAGGGTCGCAATCAGGGGCGGAGTCATTGCCGCGCCGAGTTGCAATCCCATCGTTTGCAGACCCTGCACGAAGGCCCAGCGCCGCGGTGGAAACCAGGACTCGAACACGCCCGCGGACACCGGGAAGATCGCCGCCTGCGCGACGCCGAGCAGTAGTTGCATCCCGAGCAGTTCGAAAAACAACGCCCGGCCGGCGAGCAACGCCGGGCCCGCCGAGGTCGCGAGCATGGCGAGACAGGCGGCGAGGCCGATGATCACGAAGGTGCGCCGCGCGCCGAAACGCTGGCCGAACAGGCCTCCCGGCATCTGGAACAGGGCGTAACCGATGACGAAGGCCTGCTCGATCCAGCCGATCTGCAACTGGTTCAAGGATAGGTCTGGCATGATGCGTTCGGCGGCGACGGTGATGCTCTTCTGCTGCATGTAGGCGAGCAGTCCGAAGCCGAACAGGAACGCGAACATCCGCCAGCGGATGCGCAGCGCCGGCGGGAGGCTCGTCGCGCTCACCGGTCGGCCCGCGCATTCGCACCGTAGAAGCTGTCCGCCGGGTGCTGGTGGATGAATTCGGCGGCGACGTTGGCCACCGGCCGGGCGAGCGGCAAGGCCTCGTCGGGCCGGAACGGCACGACGCGCCGGAACGCGTTCCACACCGCCGTCGGCGCGGGGCCGAACGCGCGGCTCGAATCTTGCAGCTTGCGCATGTCGAGCCAGTACGTGCCGGTCAGCAAATCTTCCCCCAGCAGATCGAACGTGTCGGCAACGGCGTGCCGGGCGCGCCGTACCTTCAGGCGGGTCTGGGCCTGCAGATCCTCGACGTTCTGGATGAGCGCGTTGCCTTCCGGGGGGACCGGGTCGATCAAACCATCGATGTCCTGCATCAGGTCCGCGGTGACGAAATCGCCGGCCCGGGACAGCCCGTAGCGGTCGGCCTTGCCGGGAACGTCCGGCATCGGCGGCATGACGGTGAAGAACGTACTCGTGAACCGCAGGATCCGCTGCGAAATCGCCACATCCATGTTGGCGAGTGCGATCGTGAACGCTTCGATGTCATTGGCGAGCGGGTAGGGGTCCCAGTTGGCGTCCGACAGCACGTAGCCATGCTGGCCGTGACTCAAGGGTCCGCCTTTGACGTAGAACTGGCGCAGTTGCGGCGTGTCGAGTTCCCAGGAGTCGCCAGGCGAGGCGCCGACGCGCACCGACGGGTTGTGATCCGAGGAGTTCATCTGGATCAACAGGTCGTCGCGCATCTGCGCCCACGCCTGCCATGCCGAGCCCTGGCGCAACGATGAGGCGCGCATGCTCTCCGGATCCTGAATGATGCGTTTGTCGTCGCGATCGAACAGATAGCTGCCGCGAATCATGTCGAGAACGCGTGCGGCATCCCAGTTCAGCCATTTGAAGGGGCGACTTCGTCTGACCGGCCGGGCGAGCGGAGCGATATCGCTGTTCATGGCGTTCAAGTCGATCGCATAGCTGAGGTCGGCCCAAGAGAGGGCCTCGCGCGCGTCGTAGGTCATCAGCGCCGCAAGACCCGTAAAGTAGGCGTTCGTACTCTCGAGCGCGCTGTCGTCGGCGCCGAACGGGGCGAGCGGCTCGAGGCCTGCGCGCTTCAAGGCCTCGGCGGCCGGCATGCGCGCGCCGCGATAGTACGCATCGCCGGCGCCGACCATGGTCGCGGCGACGTTCATGAACTGACTGAGATCGCCCTCGCCGACGGTGCCGCGCGACTGGACCACCGGCGTGATCCGGTCGTTCAACAGATCGAGCAATCGCTGCGTCAGCGCCGGGCTCGCCGCGTCGTAGATCATCGTGTTCGCGCGCACGACGAGCATTGCCCGCACGATCGCCTCGTCGTCGATCTGCGGACCGAGGCCGACCAGCGCGCCGCGCCGGAACAGCGCCGTTTCGCGCGCTGCCAGGCGCTTCGCGTTGTCCGGCGAGGTCGGATCGCCGGAAAAGACCTCGCTCTGCCGGCCGGCGCCCGAGCCGCGGTTGAACCAGTACACCGGCACGCCCTCGCGCGCCGCCTCCAGGAGCAGCCCGTAGGCATCTGCGGAACGCTGGCGCGCACCCGGGCTGAGCGCGACCCGGGCGCCGTTGCGCGCCACGTCGACCACCTCGCCGAGTGTCAGATGATGGCCGTCCAGCACGACGGTCCGGTCGGTCATCGTCGGTGTGATTGGACGGTAATCGGCGGCCCGCGACCCCCGGCAGACGAGCAGGGCGACAGGGAGCGCGAGGCGGAGCAAGGTCCGTGCTAGGCGCTCGTGCGCCGGCCCTGCGGAGAACATCGCCATGAGAACTCCTCGAATCGCTCGCGCGAATCAAACCCCGACTATACGGGCTGTCCGGCCAACCGTCCGAGGGCTTCGCGCAAAGGATCGAGCCAGGGCTCGAAATGCCGCCACTGGTCCAATCCTTCCTTGAAGATCGGCCGGCGCACCTGTTCCGAGCTCGCGGTGCGGATGCTGCGCTCGGTCTTGTAGAACTCGAGGCAGGCGGGTTCGAAGGGCAATCCGCAGAATTCGAGCAGGCGCCGCACGCTGCCCTCCAGGTCGTTGACGACATCCTCGTGCCGCACGAGCAGGATCTTGCCCGGCAGCGCTTGCTGCCAATGATCCATCAGTTCGATGTAGCTGCGGTAGTAGCGGCCGATGTCCTCGAGTCCGTAGGTGAATTCCTGCCCCGAGGCGAACAGCTGCTTGAAATTGCCGAAGCAGCAGGCCATCGCCTCGCGCCGGGCGTCGATGATCTTCGCGTTCGGCAGGATCAGGTGGATCAGCCCGACATGGCGGAAGTTGTTCGGCATCTTGTCGATGAAATGCGGCTTGCCGCCGCGATAGGCCTGCGTGTCGGTGATGTAGCGCTCGCCGAAACGCCGGAAGTCCTCGGCAGTCATTTCCGCGAGTACGCCCGGGTAGCGCGGCTCCCCGCCCTCGTACCCACGGCCCTGCAGTTCGTGAACCAGGCGCGGCACATCCGCGAGTTCCATCGTTCCTTCGACCTGGGAGTGCGAGGCGAGGATCTGCTCGAGCAGCGTCGAGCCGGAGCGCGGCAGGCCGACGATGAAAATCGGCGCCGGATCGTCGTGGCCGTAGCCGCGACGCGCGGCGAAGAATTCCGGCGTGCAGACCGCCGCCTGCAGGCGCGCGTTCTGTTCGACGGCTTCGGGGCGGTAGCGGCTCGTGGATTTCTTCAAGGCATTGCCGCGTTCGTAATGTTGGAAGGAGCCGGCGAATTCTCCCCGGTCCTCGAGCGCCTTGCCGAGCGCGAAACACAGGTGATAGCGATCCTCGAGCGGGGTCGATGCCGCCGCTTCCTCGATCCGCATCCGCTCGATGTCCTCGTCGGTGAAGCGGAACGTCTTCAGGTTCGCGAGGCTCCAGTAGGCGTCGCCGTAGTTCGGACGTATCGCCACCGCATCCCGGTAGGCGTCGATCGCCTCCGCCTGGCGACCGAGGGTCTTCAAGCAGTGCGCGATCGACAGCTGCACCACGGCCGCCTGGGGCGCGTCCGTCCGCAGTTCGCGGTACAGCGACAGCGCTCGCTCGTGGTCGCCCAGGCCGACGAAGGTCGTCGCGTAGGTCGTCCGGTAGAGGCGGTTGCCGGGCTCCAGTTGCAACAGCCGCTCGAGCTCCTCGAGCGCCCGGCGATGCTTGCGCCGGCCGAGCAAAGTACGGGCGAGATCGAAACGCGCCGCGTGGTAGTCCGGCGCGACAAGGAGCACCGCGTCGAGCAGCGTCTCGGCGTCGTCGAAGATCTCGTGCTCGATGCCGATGCGTGCGAGCAGGCGCATCGCCTCGACGTGATGCCCGTTGCGCAACAGGAAGTCGCGCACGATGCGCTCCGCCGGCACCAATTCGCCGTCGTGGAACATGCTGGTCGCCGTGACGACCTCGGGCGGCAGGCGGGCGAGCGTCGCCACGTGACCGCCGGCGGTCTGCGCATTCGCCGAGTCGCCGATCATGCGATACAGCGACTGCAGCGCACGCCAGCTCGCCGGCAGCGCCGGATTGCGGGTCACCGCCGCGAGGAACGCCTCGATCGCCCGTGGCGCGTCGCGCATCGCCACGTAGCAATGGCCGCGCTCCTGCTGCAGGCGGCTGTAGTTGGGGTGATGGCGTTCGAGCTCGGCGAGCGTCGCGAGGGCCTCGGCGGTTCGCTGCAGATGGCGCTGGCTCACGGCGATCATGTACAGCACGTCGCGGTTTTCCGGCACAACGGCGGCGAGCGTTTCACCCGCGGCGAGGGCGGCCGCGAACTCCTGGTGTTCGAGCAGGCTGCGGACGCGCCCGACCTGCGCCTCGATCGGCGTGATCGCGTCCGCGTCGGCCGGCGTGCTCATCCGGCGC
>DATLSG010000025.1:0-48581 GCA_035534275.1 Steroidobacteraceae bacterium | reverse complement strand
TGGCCGGGAAGAGACCGGCTCTCCACTCCGATCCCGTCGTTCAGGCGAATTTGCCATTGCCAGAGTTGCCGGTGTCCGCCAAGGGGCAGTCGCGACCCCATGAAGCCCGCCATGTGCGGCGGCTCTCCAACCGGATCTAATTGGCGGCAATTCTTGTTAATGCGAGGGCAGCCACACGATCAACGTCGGGTTGACGGACGTCAACGCCTCTTTGACCTCAAAGCCCCCCGTGACTGGACTCCGAACGAACTCCAGCCACGCGATCCCCGGCCTTGGAATGATCACATCGAAGTCGTTGACCTGAAGTGCTCCATGCGAGGTGCGGCCGGAGATGTGACCTCGCAATCGGCAGGGTCGATCGAAATAGACCGGCGCCAAGAAGTTCTGGGTCGAAGGGTCGACGAACGAGGCCGCCACGACTGGCGACCGCACGTCCTTGCGCGTCGCGAGCGCTAAGATCCTCGCGAAGCGTGTGCTCGCGGGCTCGATCCGCAAGCCCTCCCGCGACCCGCTCCATGAGAACGGGCGCGCCTGAGCGGCGACCACGCGCGAAAGCGCATCGACGTCGAGCAGAGCGCGCCCGTCGCGAATGCGGAACTCGATCGTGAGTCCGTGGTGCACGTTAGCCACAAAAACCTCGCCCGGCAGCGCGCCCAGCGTGAATGCGACCACATGCGGGTGTTCGCCCGGCAAGTCTGCAGAGGTCAACGCATCCTTGAACTTGACCGGCAAGGAGATCCAATGGTCCGTCGCCGGCGGCGGAATGGGCGCGCTTGCGCAGCCTGCGGCGATGCACGCGATGATACCCATCACCGCGAAATCGATCCGACGGCCCGAAAACCAACTGCTGCGCTGATTCAGTTCTTCGTTAGCCAATTCAGCCTCACACCAAAGTAATGTCGCACATTCCGCAGATGTGGGAACGCATTTCGGGGCAATTTCCGCGGGAGGGCGCCGCGGCGGACACCAGGGTCTGAGCCTCCCGAGCGCGCAGTAACTTCTTGGCCTTGCGGTGCTTGGCGATCGCTAGGAGCTCGCAGCGGGCATCCAGGGCTGCAGCGATGATCAAGGCGTCATACACGGATAACTCGCGCTCGCGTGCAATTACCAGGGCCTTGGCATGGATGGACGTGGTGAGCGGAGCGACGGGGCTGAACAATTCCTGAACGACCCGCCGCGATCAGCGACTCGGTTCGAGCACTTCGCGGATCATTGGACGCGAAGGCATAGATCAGAACATTCGTATCGAAGAACCGCTTAGCGGGCATTTGCCTCGTTGCGGGTTGCGCTTCGGACCGATTCCGCCGGCGAATTATCGGCAAATCCGCGCCTATCGCAGCCGACGTCGCGAACAGCTAAGCTATCGTTCCAGACGCGTGCGTACCGCATGCGACCGGCTCCGAGGCGAACCAGACCATGAAACTCTACGGCAACAGCCTGTCCCCGTTCGTGCGCAAAGTGCTCGTCTTCGCGGCCGAAAAGAGCCTTGCGCTGGACAATGTGCAGATTGAGCGGCCGGTCATGCAGGAGGAGTTCTTGCGCGCGAGTCCCCTGCGCAAGATGCCGGCTCTGGTCGACGGCGATTTCAGCATTGCCGACTCCACGGCCATCATCGCCTATTTGGAACGCAAACACCCGACGCCGGCGATGTACCCGGCGGACGCTGCATCGCTCGCCCGTGCGGTCTGGTTCGAGGAGTTCGCCGACACGGTGCTCTCGGGTGTGGTATTCAAGACCTTTTTCAATCGCGTCGTCGCACCGAAGTTCTTCCACAAACCGGGCGACGAGGCCGTGGCGGTCGAAGGCGAAGCGAAAGACCTGCCGCCGCTACTCAACTACCTCGAATCGGTGGTTGCCGCGCCGGGACACTTTCTCGTTGGCAACCGCCTGGGTGTGGCGGATATTGCCGTTGCCAGTATGTTCGTCAACTTCGCACACGCCGGCATCGCCGTTTCCACGAAGACACACCCAAAAACGGTAGCGTGGCTCGCTTCGATCCTTGCCCGGCCCAGCTTCGCCGGCTTGATCGCGGCCGAAAAGAAGCTGCTGGCCGCCTGAGAGTCATCAACCGCGGTCAAGGAAGGCGAAATCTGCGCCGAGCCACTTGGGCGCCGATCGGCAACGCCCATCCGCTCCTCATTCAGCACTGACCAGATCAAGGTACTTGTTGCGGCGCCGATTGCCGCGTGGATCGTCGGCAAGCTACCGTCCAGTGGCGCGCTCAGCGAATTGGGATCAGCAGGACGGAGGACCCACGGCGGACCTTGAGCATGAGGAAGTCGGCTCCCTTCGCGATCGCGCGCAGGGCCTTGGTATTGGCGATCGGGTTGCGGCCCACGCCGATGATCAGGTCGTTGGCGCGCAGGCCGGATTGCGCCGCGGCACTGCCCTCCTGGATCGACGTGATCCGCACGCCGCCGCCATCCGGCAAGTCCGTGAGCTGCGCGCCGTCGAGCGCCTTGTTGATGATGCCGGCGTTGGCGGTCTCGCCGGCGGACGGATTGGCGATCGTCGCGGTCAGCTGCCGCCGCTTGCCGTCGCGCAGCAGCCCGATGTGGATCGTCGAGCCGACCCGCAGCATGCCGATGGCATTGCGCAGTTCGCCGGCGCTCTTCATGTGCGCGCCATCGATCGAGGTGATGATGTCGCCGGTCTCGATCCCGGCGCGGTCGGCGGCCGAGCCGTGGATGACCCCGGCGACCAGGGCGCCGCTCGCCTCGCGCAGGCCGAACTCCTTGGCGATGTCCGGCGTGACGTCGTAGATGTTCACGCCGAGCACGCCGCGCCTGACCTGGCCGTAGCGGATCAATTGGGCCATCACGCTCTTGACCATGTTGACCGGAATCGCGAAGCCAATACCGATGTTGCCGCCGCTGCGCGACAGAATCGCCGAATTGATGCCGACCAGCTCGCCGCGCAGATTCACGAGCGCGCCGCCCGAATTGCCGGGATTGATCGACGCATCGGTCTGAATGAAGTCCTCGTAGCCCTCGGGGTTGATGCCGGACCTGCCGAGCGCGCTGACGATGCCGGCGGTCACGGTGTGCTGCAGCCCGAAGGGATTGCCGATCGCGAGAACGTAATCGCCGACCTGCAGGCGGCTCGAGTCGCCGAGCGGCATCGCCACGAGGTCCGGCTGCTTGGCCTGCAGCAGCGCGATATCCGAGCCTTTGTCCGTGCCGACGACCTTCGCGCTGAATGTCCGGTTGTCGAGCAGGGTGACGGTGATCTCGCTCGCGTTCTCGACGACATGGTAGTTGGTGACGATATAGCCGTTCTTCGCGTCGACGATGACGCCGGAGCCCGCGCTCTGGAATTGCCGCTCGTGCGGCTGCGCGTCGGGCGGCGCCTGGAAGAAGTGGCGAAAGAAGGGATCGTCGAGCAGCGGATTGTGCGCGCCGCCACCCACCTTGATCGTGCCGCGCGTCGCGATGTTGACGACGGCCGGTGAGACGCGCTTGACGATCGGCGCGAGCGACGGCATCGGCGCGAGCTCGGCGGACGATGCCGCAAACGCGGGCACCGCGGCGCAGGACGCCATATACGCCGCCGCCAGCACGGCGGCCGCAAAACTGCAACGCGGGTTCATTCGCAATCCACTCCGTATCGATCGAGGCGATCGGCCGGCTCGGCCGTCCGGCCCGCGATATTACACGGAAGTGCCGTCGAACATGCGCCCCGTTGCGCTTCCCAAGACCGCTTCGACGGCGCTGCGCCGCGCTTGCGCCTGAGCGGGCTTCGGGAATCGCGATCGCCGGCGACGCCGTGCATCGCCTTCGACGCGATGCCGTGCGTGTCCGACGTCGCGGGCCGACTGAACATGCGGTCGAACCCGCCTGTAGGATGCGCGCGACGCGCAGGTATCCCTCGCCGCTGACGCGGTGCGCCTCTTCGGCGTCGCCCGCGAACCATTGGCACTGCCGGCTCGCAGGTGATTTGAACCGCGATCGGGCGCACCCCCGGAAGATCGACATCGACGCAGACGGACGACGCGGTTGATCTTTTGCAGGCGAGATCTGCACAGCCCGGAACCGGCGAAGGGGCGTGGAATTTCAACGACATCGGCCCGTGCCGCGGCGGAATTCGCGAACACAAGATCTTGCGGTGGCCTTGCCGCCCACTTGACCGGCGCCCGTAAAAATGCAATCAACGGATTTATCGGGAATATTTCATATGTATTTGATATTTCTAATGAAAAAATGGCTGTTTTGAGTCGAAATATGTCTTGACGCCCGTCCGTGCCGAGACTTAACCTTGCCACCCCGATCACAAGATCTAGTGTTCGACCGATTCCCTTGCGGCCCGCGATTGCGGGGCGGCTTCAGATCGGTCAATCATCCGCGGCGAGGGTTCGCCGTGGTCTTGAATTCGGGGTCGCTCGATAATCACTCTAAGGAGCAGCGGTCACGCCCATGAATACGGTGGTCAAAATACAAACCAAAGACATCGGCAGTATTCCATTCCAGGAAGCGTCGATCGACATCTGGGACAAGAAATACCGCCTCACCGCCAAGGACGGTTCGCCCATCGACCAGTCGATGGACGACACCTATAAGCGCGTCGCGCAGGCGCTCGCCGGGGTGGAAACTTCGGAGGAACTGCGCAAGCAATGGTACGAATCCTTTCTCTGGGCGTTGCGCCACGGTGCGATCCCCGCCGGCCGCGTGACCTCGAACGCCGGCTCCCTCGACCACAAACCGGCCACTTCGACGATCAACTGCACCGTCTCCGGGACGATCCGCGATTCCATGGACGATATCCTGAACAAGGTGCATGAGGCGGGCCTGACGCTGAAGGCCGGTTGCGGGATCGGCTACGAATTCTCGACCTTGCGTCCGCGCGGCGCCTACGTCTCCGGTGCGGGCGCGTACACCTCGGGTCCGCTGTCATTCATGGATATCTACGACAAGATGTGCTTTACCGTCTCGTCGGCCGGCGGGCGACGCGGCGCCCAGATGGGCACGTTCGACATCGGCCATCCCGACGTGCTCGAGTTCATCCGCGCCAAACGCGAGAACGGCCGCCTGCGCCAGTTCAACCTGTCGCTGCTGATCACCGACGAATTCATGTGCGCCGTGAAGAGCGACGGGGAATGGAGCCTCGCGTATCCGCTGAGCGAGCGCGAGTACGACGCCGATCGTCCGGACCTCGCCGACCGTTCGAAGTTCCTCTGGCGCGAGTGGCCCTACGCGGACGGCTACGTCGCGAACGAACAGGGTCTCGTCGCCTGCAGGATCTACAAGACGCTGCCGGCCCGCCGCGTCTGGGATCTGATCATGTCGTCGACCTACGATTTCGCCGAGCCCGGCTTCATCCTGATCGACCGGGTCAACGAGATGAACAACAATTGGTGGACCGAGAACATTCGCGCGACGAATCCCTGCGGCGAGCAGCCGCTGCCGCCATATGGCTCCTGCCTGCTGGGGTCCGTGAACCTCACCAAATTCGTCGTCGACCCGTTCACCGACCATGCGCGCTTCGACTGGGACACCTACCGCAAGGTGGTCAAGATCTTCACCCGCATGCTCGACAACGTCGTCGAGATCAACGGTCTGCCGCTCGCGCCCCAACGCGACGAAATCCAGCGCAAGCGCCGCCACGGCATGGGCTTCCTCGGCCTCGGCTCGGCGATCACGATGTTGTGCATGAAGTACGGTTCGCGCAAGTCCGTCGCGTTCACGCAGAGCGTCTCGCGCGAAATGGCCGTGGCGGGCTGGGAAGCCGCGCTCGATTTGGCGCGCGAGAAGGGACCGGCACCGATCATGACCGAGGAATTCACGGTCACGCCGGCAATGCTGCGCAAGCGCCCCGAGATGGTCCGGGACGGATGGCGCGCCGGCGCCCGCGTGCCCGGACGGCTGCTGCACGCGCGCTACAGCCGCTACATGCAGCGAATCGCCGAGGCGGCGCCGGAGTTGGTCGATGAACTCGCCGAGGTCGGCGCGCGCTTCACCCACCATACGTCGATCGCGCCGACCGGCACGATATCCCTGTCGCTCGCGAACAATGCATCGAACGGCATCGAACCGTCGTTCGCGCATCACTATTTCCGCAACGTGATCCGCGTCGGCAAGAAGTCGAAGGAGAAGATCGACGTGTTCTCGTTCGAGTTGCTGGCGTACCGGGAACTCGTCAACCCACGCGCGATACCGGATTCGCAGAACGCGGCGGAACGGCTGCCGGATTATTTCGTTTCGGCGGACGACATCGGTCCGCGTGAGCACGTCGACATCCAGGCTGCCGCGCAGATGTGGATCGATTCGTCGATCTCGAAGACCGCCAACGTTCCGACCGACTACAAGTACGAGGATTTCAAGGACATCTACCTGTACGCCCACGACCAGGGACTGAAGGGCTGTACGACCTTCCGCTTCAATCCGGAGGCATTCCAGGGCGTGCTGGTCAAGGAGGAGGACCTCAAGAACACCACCTACGTCTTCACGCTGGAGGACGGCGCGGAAATCGAGGCCCGGGGCGACCAGGAGATCGAGTACGACGGCGAACGGCATACCGCCGCGAATCTCTTCGATGCGCTCAAGGAAGGCTACTATGGAAAATTCTGACATGTCGCACCTCAAGATCGAGAAGAAGATCACGAAGTATCGTGTCCGCAAAGCGGCGACCGAGGAGGCGCCGAAGGCAGCGCCGAAGGATGCGGCGAAGCCCCAGGACAACGTGATCCGAATGCACGAGAAGCTCGAAAGGCCCGAGGTGCTGATCGGCTCGACGTACAAGATCAAGACGCCGGTTTCCGATCATGCGATGTACGTGACGATCAACGACATCGTGCTGAACGAGGGCACCGCGCACGAGCAGCGCCGGCCGTTCGAGGTGTTCATCAATTCGAAGAACCTCGACCACTTCCAGTGGATCGTCGCGCTGACGCGGGTGATCTCGGCGGTGTTTCGCAAGGGCGGCGACACGACCTTCCTGGTCGATGAATTGAAGGCGGTGTTCGACCCGCGCGGCGGCTACTGGCAACCCGGCGGCAAGTACATGCCATCGACGATCGCCGAGCTCGGCTACGTGATCGAGCGGCATCTGCAATCGATCGGCATGCTGCAGAAGCCGGGTCTCGACGAGCACCAACGCAAGCTGGTCGAGGAGAAGCGCGCCGAATTCGAGGCCCGCACCAAGCAGACCGACGCCTTCTCGAAGTCGCTCTTTCCGGAAGGTGCGCGGCTCTGCGCGAAGTGCAGCGTCGCGGCGGTCGTGATGATGGACGGCTGCAATACCTGCCTGAATTGCGGCGATTCGAAGTGCGGCTAGCGACCCGCAACCCGCGCGCGCGAGCCCGTCCCGCCTGACGGCGGACGCGGCCGGTTCACGACAGATGCTCCCGGCCGATCAGGATGCGTAGATCGTGCGCGATGTCCGCATCGCTGTCCGCAGGGCTCGCCAGCAGCCGCGCCCGGCCGTGCGCATCGAAGACGTAGATCGCGGAACTATGATTCACGTCGTACGCGCCGTCGCCGAGGTCCGGACCGCGCTCGAACGCCACTCGGTAGCGCTTGGCGAGCGCTTCGATCTCGCTCATCGCCCCGGTCAGGCCGACCGCCCGGGGATCGAAGGCGGCCGCGTACCGGCCGACGACCGGCGGCGTGTCGCGGGCCGGATCGACGCTGACGAACAGGATGCGCACGTCCCCGGCGAGCGGTCCGAGCCGCTGCATCACCAGATGCAGGTGCGTCATCGTCAGCGGGCACTCATCGGGGCAGTGCGTGTAGCCGAAATAAAGCACCACGACCTTGCCGAGGTAGTTGCGCTGCGTGACCGTGCGGCCCTCGCCGTCGGTGAGGTGCAGGCGCAGGTTCGGCAGATGGCCGTCGATGTCGGTCAATCGCCACGCGGGCGGCGCGTGCTGGCTGCAGGCGGCGAGCAGCGCGAGCAGCGCCGGCCAAAGCCGCCGGGGCATCCGCCGGAGCATCCGCCGGAACAGATCTGCCCACGGCTCTCTCGGTGTTGTGTGCATCATGCGGGGCCGAGGATACGCCCGTCCGGGGCCGAGGATACGCCCGTCCGTGGCCGCCGCGGAAATGGCCGCCCGCGTTCCGCCGGCGCGCTTCGCCGCCGCTGCCCGGCGGTCGATGCGTGTGAACCACGCCCGCGCGCGTCGCGGCCGATCACGCCTATAATGCGGGCATGGAAATCCGATCGCGCGCGTGCTCGGGCGTGCCGGCGATGGCGGGCCTCGGCTGGATTCTGGCCGCACTCGTCCATGCCGCGACCGCGGCGGCCGCGCCGGCGGCCGGGCAACTCTTCGCGAACCACGTCGTCGTGCGCAAGGCGGCGCACATGCTGTACCTGTACCACGACAAACAGCTGCTCGGTGCCTACCCGATCGAGCTTGGCCTGGATCCGGTCGGACCGAAGAGGCGTGAGGACGACTTCCGCACGCCGGAGGGGCATTACCTGCTCGAGCGGCGCAACCCGCGCAGCGATTATTTTCTGTCGATCCAGATTTCGTACCCGAACGAGCAGGACGAGGCGCGCGCGAAGCGCCATCACTGGGCGCCGGGCGACGACATCATGATCCACGGTACGCCGAACGCGCCGCGCCTTCCGGGCGCCTACTATCGGACCCAGAACTGGACCAACGGCTGCATCGCCCTGTCGGACTCCAACATGATCGAGGTGTGGATGAAGACCAAGGATGACACACCGATCGACATCTATCCCTGACAAGAGCGAGCCGCGCGTGACCACCGAAATCCCCTCCCCGGAAGTCGTCGACGCGCGGGTCACGCCGAAAGGCAGCCTCGAGTATCTGTCGCAGCAGGAGATCGCCAAGCTCCTCGATGCCGGGCAGGGCGGCCTGTATCCGCTGTTGCGCAAGTGCGCCCTGGCGGTCCTGAATTCGGGCGGGAAGATCGACGACGCACGCATCATCTTCGAGAAGTACCGGGATTTCGACCTGCGCATCGTGCGCCAGGCCTGGGGCATCAAGCTCGAGATCAAGAACGCGCCGGCTGGCGCATTCGTCGACGGCCTGATGATCCGCGGCATCAAAGAACACCTGTTCGCGGTGTTGCGCGACGTCGTGTTCATCGCCAACGAGATCGTCGACAGCGGCAGGTTCAACCTCGCAGATTCGACCGGCATCACCAACGCGGTCTTCCACATCCTGCGCAACGCGCGGGTACTCGAACTGCAGACCAGGGCGAATCTGGTCGTCTGCTGGGGCGGCCACTCGATTTCGCGCGAGGAATACGATTACAGCAAGCGCGTCGGCTACGAACTCGGCTTGCGCGGCGTCGATGTGTGCACGGGATGCGGCCCGGGCGCGATGAAGGGGCCGATGAAGGGCGCGACGATCGGCCACTCGAAGCAGCGCATCAGCCACGGCCGGTATCTCGGGCTGACCGAACCCGGGATCATCGCCGCCGAGCCGCCGAATCCCATCGTCAGCCAGCTGGTCATCATGCCGGACATCGAGAAGCGCCTCGAGGCTTTCGTGCGGCTCGGGCACGGCATCGTCGTTTTTCCGGGCGGCGCCGGCACGGCCGAGGAGATCCTCTATCTGCTCGGGATACTGCTCGATCCGGCGAACCGGCAGCAGCCGTTGCCGGTCGTGTTCACGGGTCCCGCAGGCAGCGCCGAGTACTTTCAACAGATCCATCGATTCATCGGCGCGACGCTCGGCGAGGTCGCGCAATCACGGTACCGGATCATCCTGGACGACCCGGCGGCGGTGGCGCGCGCGCTGGTTCACGGCCTCGCGAAGGTCCGCGAACACCGCCGCGCGGTCAGCGATTCCTTTGGATTCAACTGGTTGCTGAAAATCCCGCTGGAATTCCAGCGGCCGTTCCAGGTCACGCACGACTCGATGAGCGCTCTGCGCCTCACGCGGGACCGGCCGACGCACGAACTGGCTGCGGACCTGCGCCGCGCGTTCTCCGGAATCGTCGCCGGCAACGTCAAGGAGTACGGAATCAACGCGATCGAGCGCCACGGGCCGTTCGATCTTCGCGGTGAGCCGGCGATCATGCAACCGCTCGACCAGCTGCTGCGCGCCTTCGTCGCGCAGCGACGCATGAAGCTCGCCGGCGCCGAATACCGACCCTGCTACCGCCTCGTCGCATGACGGCGCCGCGGCGTGGCGCGGCTGCGACGAGACCACGATTTAACTTACCGCGACATTGTCTGAGAGGCGCATCGCAATGCGCACCGCCGGGTCGGCGTGGTGCCGCGGCGCCTGTGACACAGTTCCTGTCGAGCGGCGCCGGCGGGCCTTACCTTGAGGACCCCGAAGCAGGCGTACCCGATGAGCGACAGCAAGTTCAAATCTCGTTACCACGGCGTCGATCGCCGCGCGGCCGGCGCCGTGACCGCCGATGCGGACGGCGCCGATGCGTTCGGCGCTCCGCTGAAGCGCGGCACGAAGATCGGCGGCCGGCATGCGGCGATCACCACCGATCTTTACAGCTGGCACAGCTACAAGAACTGGGCCGACAAGATGCGCGGCAGCTGGGGCGAAAAGAAATAAGGGACATCGCGAGCGGCGAACGGCATCGGCGGCGCCGACGGCCGTGGCGGGCTGTGATCTGACTCACGTCCCCGCCTGCTCGCGCCGGCTAGACTCTGAGCCTCATGGAATGTCTTTTGCAACTGCTCGATGAAGTCGACGACCTGTTCGGCATGTTCCGGCACTGGCTGCATGGTGTGGCAGTTGCCCTGCCATCGCGCCGCGCGACCGCGCTAAGATGTGCCGCGAATGAACCGTTGCGAAACCTCCATGCGCCGATGGATGATGCCTTGGCTGCTCTGCGGGCTGCTCACGGCCTGTCACGGTAAAGCCCCCACCCCCCCCTCGATCGCCGGCGCGCCGGCGGCCTTGCACATCGTGGATCTGCGTCTCGGCAAGGGCCCGGCGGTCCACGCCGGCCAGACGGCCGTCGTCGACTATACGGGCTGGCTCTACGATGCCGCGGCGCCGGAGCACCAGGGGCGGCAATTCGACAGCTCGCTCGGCTCAGCGCCGCTGCGCTTCAAGCTCGGCGCGGGCCGTGTGATCAAGGGATGGGACGAGGGCGTTGCCGGCATGCGGGTCGGGGGGCGGCGCCGGCTGGTGATCCCGCCAGGGCTCGCCTACGGCGCTCGCGGCGCCGAGGGCGTAATTGCGCCGAATGCGACCCTGGTCTTCGACATCGAGTTGGTCGACATCGAATGAGTTCGCGTCCCGCGGTCGCGCAGCGGATCGCGATCGAGGGCCCCGCGGGGAGCCTCGAGGCGCTCATCGAGGCGCCGCAGGCGCATGGCGACGCCTATGCGCTCGTCTGTCATCCGCATCCGCTCTTCGGCGGGACGATGGACAACAAGGTCGTCACGACGGTTGCGCGGGCGCTGCAATCGTGCGGGGTGCCGACCTTGCGCTTCAATTTCCGGGGCGTCGGCGCGAGCACCGGCTCGTATGCCGATGGCGTCGGCGAGACCGATGACGCGCTCGCCGTCGCCGATTGGGGCGCGCGGCACTGGGGCGGCCGGCGGCTCGTGCTCGCGGGCTTTTCGTTCGGCGCCTATGTCGCGCTGCGCCTCGCCCAGCGGCGTGTCCCCGATCGACTGATCCTCGTCGCACCGCCCGTGGGGCGTTTCGACTTTTCGCCGCTCACGGCTCCCGGCTGTCCGTGGCTGGTCGTTCAGGGGGATGCGGACGACGTCGTCGATCCGCAATCCGTCAAAAGGTGGGCGCGCGGGCTCGATCCGCCGCCGAAGCTGCTGCTGGTGCCCGGCGTCGGGCATTTCTTTCATGGCCGCCTGGATGATTTGCGGCACGCCGTGGAAGGCGAACTCCGGAGCGTCTGAGAGTCGATCAGCCGCTCCGGATCCGCGCCGGTAACGCCTTAGTTGACGAATTCCTTGAGATTCTTCAGTGCCGCGATGCGCACCTTCTTGCTCGCCGGCTTCGCCTTGAACATCATCTTCTCGCCGGTAAACGGGTTGACGCCTTCGCGCGCCTTCGTCGCCGGCTTCTTGACGACCTTCATCTTCAGCAGTCCCGGCAGCGTGAACATGCCGTGGCCTCGAAGACTCTTCTTGATCGTCGCGGACAGGGAATCAAACACGGCTCCGACCTGCTTCTTCGTGAGATCCGTTTCCTTGGAAATGCTCGCCAGAATCTCCGACTTGGTCGGTGCTGCATTTTTTTTCGCCATTGCAATCTCCTAACAGTGTTTGCGACGCGGGTTGCGATTGCCCACAAATGAAACTCGGCGCAGAAAATAACATAGAAAAAAGCCGATGTTTAGCGCAATCGGAAAAAATAGTTCGCGCTTTGCATGCGTGGAAGGCTAATATTTTCGGGACTTCGCGCGACGCCGCCGGTCGTTTCGACGCGCCGGGGCGTCAACCGTGCCGCAGGAGGATCAACAGCGCGCCGATCGCGATCGACGCCCAGAGTACCGAAAAATCGATCTGCCCGATCGGCGGTATCCAGCGGCGGATGCGCCGGAGCACGGGTTCGCACACCTGGCCGACGAGCCGGATCCCGGGTGCATAGCCCCCGGGGGCGATGAAGCTGGTGAGCCAGTAGATCAGGAGTGCGAACAGGTAGACGCGCAGAACCAGGTCCGCGAGGTCCAGGGCCGTGCCCAGCAGAATGGACGCCGGATCGGCCACGAACAGGCCCGCGAGCACGAGCCGCGCCTGCGACCGGGTCGCCGCGACCGCGAACAGAGCAACCACCGTCGCCGAATCGACTCCGCCGACCGGCGGCAGCACGCGGCGCAACGGCATGATCAGCCAGTTGGTGACCCGCACGATCGCATCCGCGAGCGGATCGCGGAAATCCGCCCGGGCCAGCTGAAAGATCAGGCGCAACAGAAAGGCGAGCGTCAGCAGCCACAGGAGGGTGTCGACGACAAAGCGGATCACGTCCACTGCGGGCTCCTGCAGGATCGGTTCACGGTGTGCCGTATTCCGCGGCGAGCTGCGCCGAGCGGCGATCCGCGGCGGCGATCGCGTGGGCGACGATCGCGTGCAGCCCCGCCGCGTCGAGCACCGCGAGCGCGGCTGCGGTGGTGCCCCCCTGGGAAGTGACCTGTTCGCGCAGCGCGGCGAGCGATTCGGTCGATTGACGCGCCATCTGCGCCGCGCCGAACGCCGTCTCGAGCGTCAGGCGGTGCGCGATGTCCCATGGCAGGCCGCGCTCGTGCGCGGCGGCCTGCAGCGCCTCCATGAACAGGAAGAAATAGGCCGGGCCGCTGCCGGAGAGTGCGGTGACGGTATCCATCTGCGATTCATGCTCGACCCACACCGTGGCGCTGACCGCGCTCATGATCGATTCGGCAAGCGCGCGATAGGCCGCGCCGACGCTTGCCGGGGCATACAGGCCCGTCGCCCCGAATCCGTTGAGCGCCGGACGATTCGGCATCGTCCGCACGACCGGCACCCGCGGGCCGAACCAGCGCGCGAGCGCCGCATGCGGGATGCCCGCCGCGACCGACACCACCAGTGCCGGCGAATCGCGCAATCCGGGCGCGAGCGCGAGCGCGACGGGCCGCATCTGCTGCGGCTTCACCGCGAGCACGATCACCTCGCAGCCGGCGACGGCCCGGGCATTCTCGGCCGACGCCGCGACGCCGAACTCGGCCCCGAGCTGCCGTCGTCGCTCTTCGCTCGGATCCGCGACCGCGATTTGCGCAGGCCTCACGCCGCGGCGGATCAGGCCGCCGATGAGCGCCGCCGCCATGTTGCCGCCGCCGATGAAGCCCAGTTTGCCGAAATCGTTCATGTTGCCACCCGTGGTTGCTTGACCGCCCTCATTGCCGCTCGCCGAACAGGGCCGTGCCGATCCGGACGTGGGTGGCGCCGGCCGCAACGGCCGCCTCGAAATCCCCGCTCATGCCCATCGACAGTGCGTCGAGAGTGAAGCCGCGGCCGTTCAGCTCCTGGAGCAGCCGGCGCATTTCCTCGAACGGGGCGCGTTGCGCCGCCCGATCGGCGGCGGCCGGCGGCACGCACATCAGGCCGCGCAGGCGCAGGCGGGGCAGGGCGGCGATCGCCGCCGCCGCGGCCGGCAGCGCCGCGGGGCTCAGTCCACCCTTGGTCTTTTCCTCGGCGAGCGCCACCTGGATGCATATGTCGATCGGCGCCAGATGCGCCGATCGCTGATCCGACAGGCGCCGTGCGACGTCGATACCATCGACGCTGTGCACCCAATCGAAGCGCGCGGCGATCGCCCGTGTCTTGTTGCGCTGGATCCGGCCGATGAAATGCCAGTGCAATGGCAGGTCCGCCAGACGATCCATCTTCCCGAGCGCCTCCTGCAGGTAGTTCTCGCCGAAATCCGTGACGCCCGCCGTAGCGGCCGAGCGCAGCAATTCGGCACAGTGGCTCTTGCCGACCGCGATCAAGGTGATCCCGGCCGGATCTCGCCCGGCGCTGCGCGCGGAATGTGCGATCCGATCGCGCACTGCACGCAGCTTGAGCGGCAGATTCTGCGGACCAATTAACATATTGGGGGTGCACACCCTCTTATATACTGCAAGCGGCTGAATTCGGCCGACTCAGGAGCCGTCAATGGCGGTTGATATCGCGCAACTGCTCGCCTTCGCGGTGAAGAACAAGGCGTCGGACCTGCACCTGTCGGCGGGCGTGCCGCCGATGATTCGCGTCGACGGCGACATGAAACGCATCAACATGCCTGCTCTCGCGCACAAGGAAGTGCACAGCATGGTGTACGACATCATGAACGACAAGCAGCGCAAGGCCTTCGAGGAGTTCTTCGAGACCGACTTCTCCTTCGAGATCCCCAAGCTTGCGCGCTTTCGCGTCAACGCCTTCAACCAGAATCGCGGCGCCGGCGCGGTGTTCCGCACGATTCCCTCGTTGATCCTGTCGCTCGACGAACTCAACGCGCCCAAGACTTTCAAGGACTTGTGCATGCTCCCCCGGGGGCTCGTGCTGGTGACCGGACCGACCGGATCCGGCAAGTCGACGACGCTCGCGGCGATGGTCAACCACTGCAACGACAACCGGCCCGACCACATTATAACCATCGAGGATCCGATCGAGTTCGTTCACGAAAGCAAGCGCTGCCTGGTCAACCAGCGCGAGGTGCACCGTGACACGCTCGGTTTCAGCGAGGCGCTGCGCTCGGCGCTGCGCGAGGATCCGGATGTCGTGCTGGTCGGCGAAATGCGGGACCTGGAGACGATCCGCCTCGCGCTCACGGCGGCGGAAACCGGCCACATCGTCTTCGGCACCCTGCATACGAGTTCTGCGGCAAAGACGATCGACCGCATCGTCGACGTCTTCCCCGCCGCGGAGAAGGAAATGGTCCGTGCGATGTTGTCCGAGAGTCTGCGGGCCGTGATCTCGCAGACCTTGATGAAGCGGATGGGCGGCGGGCGTATTGCGGCGCACGAAATCATGATCGGCACGCCCGCCATCCGCAACTTGATTCGCGAAGGGAAAATTGCGCAAATGTACTCGGCGATCCAGACCGGCCAGTCGCAGGGCATGCAGACGCTCGATCAATGCCTGCAGGACCTGGTGCAGAAGGGCGTCGTCAGCCGCGAGGAAGCCCGCTACAAGGCGCAGAACAAGGACAGCATCTGATCATGGAACGAGACCAAGCGATTCGGCTGATGCAGGACCTGCTGCGACGGATGGTGGAGAAAAAGGGCTCGGACCTGTTCATCACCGCCGGCTTTCCGCCGGCGATCAAGATCGACGGCGAGATCCGCCCGCAATCCGAGCGGTCCTTGACGCCCGAGCAGAGCGCGTCGCTGGTGCGTGCGATCATGAGCGACCGCCATACGCGCGAATTCGACGCGACCAAGGAGTGCAATTTCGCGATCTCGCCGCCGGGGATCGGCCGCTTCCGCGTCAGCGCCTTCATCCAGCAGGGGTTCACCGGCGCGGTCGTGCGCACGATCAACGCGAAGATCCCGAGCCTCGAGGAACTCGAACTGCCGGCGGTGCTGAAGGAGGTGGTGCTCTCGAAGCGCGGGCTCGTGATCCTGGTGGGCGGCACCGGCTCCGGCAAGTCGACTTCGCTCGCCGCCATGGTCGGCTATCGCAACGACAAGACCCGCGGCCACATCGTCACGATCGAGGACCCGGTCGAGTACGTGCACACGCACAAGGGCTGCGTGATCACGCACCGCGAGGTCGGCGTCGACTGCGACAGCTGGCACCTCGCGCTCAAGAACACCTTGCGGCAGGCGCCCGACGTGATCCTGATCGGCGAGGTCCGGGATCGCGAGACGATGGAGTACTGCATCCAGTTCGCCGAGACCGGGCACCTGGTGCTCGCGACGCTGCACGCGAACAGCTCGAACCAGGCCCTCGACCGGATCATCAACTTCTTCCCCGAGGAGCGGCGCGAACAGCTGCTGATGGACCTCTCGCTGAACATCCGTGCGCTGATCTCGCAGCGGCTGATTCCCCGCGAGTCCGGATCCGGCCGCATCGCGGCGATGGAGATCATGCTGCAGTCGCCGTTGATCTCCGATCTGATCTTCAAGGGCGACGTGACCAAGATCAAGGATGTCATGGCGCGCTCGAACCGGCTCGGCATGAAGACCTTCGACCAGGCACTGTTCGAGCTCTACGAGGCGGGCCTCGTGTCCTACGAGGACGCGCTGCGCAACGCCGATTCGAAGAACGAGCTGCGCCTGCGCGTCAAACTCGAGAGCAAGCGCGAGACGAAGAACGCCGACGAAGCGGGCCAGTCTCTGCAGATTGCCGGCGAAGAAACGGGCCAGGTGTTCTGAACCATGGCCGCCGCCGCGCCGCTGCAGACGATGAACACCAAGCCGCTGTTCAAACTGATGGTCGAGAAGAAGGCCTCGGACCTGTTCTTCAGCTGCAACGCGCCGGTGAAGATCAAGATCGAGGGCAAGATCTTCCCCGTCAACAAGCAGGTGCTGAGCCCGGAGACCGTGCGCCAGGCGGCCCTCGGGCTGATGACCCAGGAACAGATCGATCACTTCACCGAGGACCTGGAAATCGATTTTGCGATTTCCGAGCCCGGTCTCGGCCGCTTCCGCGTGAACGTGTTCCATCAGCGCGGTTATCCGGCGATGGTGCTGCGCTACATCACGGGCGAGATGCCGCGGCTCGAGGACCTCGGCATGCCGGAGGTCCTGAAGGAGCTGGTGATGCTGCGGCGCGGCCTGATCTTGATGGTCGGCGGCGCCGGTGCCGGCAAGTCGACCACGCTCGCGGCGATGGTCAATTACCGCAACGAGACGTCCTCGGACCACATCCTGACGATCGAGGATCCGATCGAATTCCTGCACACCAACAAGAAATCGATCGTCAATCAGCGCGAGGTCGGCCTCGACACCAAGTCCTACGCCCGCGCGCTGCGCAGCGCCGTGCGCGCCGCGCCGGACGTGATCCTGATCGGCGAGATCCGCGACCGCGAGACGATGGAGGCGGCGATCGCGCTCGCCGGCACCGGCCATCTGTGCATCGCCACGTTGCATGCCAACAATTGCGCCGAGACGCTCGATCGCGTCATCAACATGTTCCCGCGCGACCAGCACAACCAGATCTTTCTCGATTTGTCGCAATACCTGCGGGCGATCCTCTCGCAGCGCCTCGTCGTCGCCAAGAGCGGCTCGCGCGTCGCCGCCTGCGAAGTCATGGTCAACACGCCGCACATCAGCGAACTCATCAAGAAGGGCGACGTGATCGGCGTCAAGGAAGCGATCCGCACCGGCACCGAGCGCGGCATGCTGAGCTTCGACAGCGCGCTCTACAACCTCGTGCGCGAGGGGCGGATCGGGCTCGAGGAGGCGCTCACGACCGCCGATTCGCGGACCAATCTCGAGGCGAAGATCAACTTCGGCTGACGCGCGCCGCGACTCGCCGCGCGGTGCCGCGCTACAGCGGCCGCCGATGCCGGGTGAGCGTCGCTGCGATCGAGATGAGCACCGCCATGCGCACCGCAACGCCGTTGTTCACCTGTTCGCGAATCACCGAGCGCGGCCCGTCCGCGACCTCCGAGCTGATTTCGACGCCGCGGTTCATCGGTCCCGGGTGCATCACGAGCGCGCTCGGCGAGGCGAGGCGCAAGCGCGCCGTGGTCAGGCCGAACTCACGGAAGTAGGCACTTTCGTCGAGCGAGGCCGTCTCGACCATCCGCTCCTTCTGGATCCGCAGCATCATCACGACGTCGGCGCCGGCGATGCCGTCCTCGATCCGCGTGAAGCGCCGCGCGCCCGGGAATTCCCCTTCGGACGGCAGCAAGGCCTGCGGCGCCACGAGGCGCAGATCCGTCGTGCCGAGCGTCGCCAGCGCCTGCGCCGTCGACCGTGCGACCCGCGAGTGCTTGATGTCGCCGACGATCGCCACCTTGAGCCCGGCAAGGCGCCGCTTGTGCGCCCGGATCGTCAGCACGTCGAGCAAGCCCTGCGTCGGATGCGACAGATGGGCCTCGCCGGCGCTGATCACGGCGACATGCGGGGCGACGTGATCGATCAGGAATTCCGGCATGCCGGCCGCCGAATCGCGGATCACGAACACGTCCGTGTTCATCGCCTCGAGCGTGTAGATCGTGTCGAGCATCGACTCGCCCTTGACGCGCGAACTCGAGTGCAGGTCCAGGTTGAGCACGTGCGCGCCGAGCCGGCGCGCCGCCAGATCGAACGACGCCCGGGTGCGGGTGCTCGGTTCGAAGAACAGGTTCGCGACCGTGACGGCGGCGAGTTCGCGGCCTTCGTAGGCCGGCTGGCCGGGCACCCGGCGGTAGGTCTCCGCCCGATCGAGTAGCGCGGTCAGCTGATCGCGCGCGAGGCCCTCGAGCGTGACGAGGTGGCGCAGGCCGCCGGCGTTATCGGTTTGTGAGCGCATTTGCCTCGGTGCCCGCCTCGTCGAACCAGCGTTCCAGGATCACGCACGCCGCGGCGCCATCCACGTCGCTCTTGGCAACCCGCCGGCGGCGCAGCCCCGACGCGCGTGCCTGCCGCAGCCGCGCCGCGGCCTCGAGCGAGGAGTAGCGCTCGTCGACGAGGTGCACGTCAATGGGAAACCGACCGGCGAGCTGCGCGGCGAACTCCCGCGCCTCGCGGCCGAGCGGGCTCTCGGACCCATCGACATTATACGGCAGGCCGACGATCGCGACCGCGGGCTGCCACTCGCCGAACGTCCTGCCGATCGCCTCCCAGGGAACATGGCGGTCGCGATGGGCGAGAGCGGCGAGCGGCATTGCGGTGCGGCTGATCGTATCGCCGCAGGCGATGCCGATGCGCCGTTTGCCGAAATCGAATGCGAGGACGATCCGGGGCGGATTGGCGCGCGAGGCCTCAGGCATGACCGCTCATCGGGCTGATGCGCGCAAGATCGACGCCGAGCAGCCGGCCGGCCGCCTGCCAGCGCGCCTCGTACGGCAAATCGAAGATGATGCCGCGGTCGAGCGGGGCGTTGAGCCAGGCGTTGGCGCGAATTTCCTCCTCCAGCTGGCCGCCGTCCCAGCCGGCGTAGCCGAGGGCGACGACCGCGTCGGTCGGCCCCTCGCCGCGGGCCATCGCCACGAGCACGTCACGCGAGTGGGTCACGTGGATGCGATCGGAGACCTTCAGGGTCGAATCCCATTCTGCGCCCGCCGGATGCACGACGAAGCCGCGTTCGGTCTGCATCGGGCCGCCTCGCAGGACCCGGCGCTCGGCCAGCGGGCTGGATTCGATCGGAATCTCCAGCTGATCGAAGATCTCGCCCATCCGCATCGGCAGCGGTTTGTTGACGATCAGCGCGAGCGCCCCGCGCGGGCCGTGATCGCATACCAGCGCGACGACCTGCGCGAAATTCGGATCCCCGAGCGCGGGCATCGCGATCAACAGCTGATTCGTCAAGTAGCCCGAATCGTTCATGGGCGCATCATCGCGCAGCCGGGGTCCCCTTGCGAGTCCCCTGTCGCGCGCGCGCCGGCGGCGGGGGTGCGTAGAACACGGCCGGGCCGCGCGCTGCGCCGGCGAGAAACTCCCACTGGTAGGCGATGCGTATCTGGTCGTGTTTGGCGGCCAGCTTGCGCGGGAACGGCGCGAAGGGCGCCGCGAGGCGCAGTATGCGGATCGCCGCCTCGTCGATCGCCGGATTGCCGCTGCTACGGCTGACGCGCATGCCGGCCAACCGTCCGTCGGCATCGATCGTCACCTGGACGATCGGCGTTCCGGATGGGCCCGACAGTCGCGCCGCGCTGGGGAAGTTCACGGTGCCGATGCGCTCGACGTGCCGCCGCCAGCCGTCGAGGTACTCGGCGACGTCGGCCGCCCGGGTGTCGGCGGCGATCCACAGTTGCCGGCGCCGCTTGCCGCGCAGCCGCAGTTCGACGCCGTCTGCATTCGGCCGCATGCCGAAATCCGGCCGGTTCTTCAGGAGGATGGGCATCGCGGCGGCGGCCGCCGATGCGGCTCCGGCGGCGAAGTAGCGAATCCGCGGCACCGGCGCGCTCGTCGCGATCACGGCGTCGCCGCCGGCGATCCGGCGCTCGCCATGCCGGCGCAACCTCAGGGCATTGGCGTCGGCGAGACCGGCATGGTCGATCGGCGCCGGCGAGGATTTCGGGATCCGCGCCCGTTCGTGCGCGAGGGTGTTGCCCGCGCCGTGCTGGTTGCGCTGCGCCAAATAGGCCGCATCGGGATTCGCCGCCGCGGCCGGCGTCCGGTCGCTCACCAGGATTACTTGCAGCGCGTGTGCGTGTGCGCCGCCGGCAGCGCGTTGCGACGGGCTGAAGGTCACGCCGAGAATGATGATCCCGTGGAGCAATGCCGCCAGGAAGCAGGTCGTCAGCAGGCGGTCCTGAGCGGGCGGCAGTCCGGCTTCCAGCAGTTCGCCACTCACGCGTTCTCCAGTATCCTGCCGATCGCGCGCAGCAACGCGCCACCGATGTCGACAGCGTGTTTCTTGTCGAGTTCACGAATTCCGGTCGGGCTCGTGACGTTGATCTCGGTGACGTAACCGCCGATCACGTCCAGGCCGACGAAGATCATCCCGGCGGCGCGCAGCTTCGGCCCGATGCGCTCGCACAGCCAGCGATCGCGGTCGTTCAGCGGCCGGCTGTCGGCCCGCGCGCCGGCGGCGAGGTTGCCGCGATTGTCGGCCTCGCTCGGCATGCGCTGCAGCGCATGAGAAATCGGCTCGCCGTCGACCAGAATGATGCGGCAATCCCCGTCGGTGGTTATTTCCGGCAGGTAGCGTTGCACGATCGCATAGCGATTGCCATAGTCCGTCAGGGTTTCGAAGACCACGTTGCGATTCTTGTCGCCCTCCTCGATGACGAAGATCGACCGCCCGCCCATGCCGTGCAGCGGCTTGCAGACCACCTTGCCGTGCTCGCGCAGGAACTGCGCCATGTCGCCCATGTCGCGGGTGATCAGGGTCGGGGCGCAGCACTCGGCGAACCACGCGGTATAGACCTTCTCGTTCATGTCGCGCAGGCCGCGCGGATCGTTGACGACGAGTGCGCCCTGGTCGCGCGCCCGCTCGAGGATGTAGGTCGTGTAGATGTACTCGGTATCGAACGGCGGGTCCTTGCGCATCAGGATCACGTCGCAATCACCGAGCCGCGACGGCTCGGCGGGGGCGAGGTCGAACCAATGCTCCGGGTCGTCGCGCACCCGCAGCGCCGACAGGCGCCCGAACGCGATCCCGTCGCGCAGCCAGATATCCTTTTGCTCGGCGTACAGCAGGGTGCTGCCGAGCCGCTGGGCCGCCAGCAGCATCGCGAGCGTGCTGTCCTTGGCGGGCTTGATGCGCTGGATCGGGTCCATCACGACGAGCAGACGATTATCGGTCGACATCTGAGCTCCTCGGGCACCGTGCACCGGCCGACGCGCCCGCAGTCTAACGCAAGCCCACGCGCCCGGACCTCAGGTGCGGGAAATGTGAACCAGTGCGCCGTCGTTTCGGGCCGCATGCCGCGAAATGTGACGCCCGTGCCGTGGCCGGGCAAGCCCGGATATGTTAAAACGCCACTATATTCCAGTGCCTGTGCGCCCGTGATCCGGCAGTCCACCCGACCGGCTTGCGAACGGATTCCGAAGGACAGTATGACCGCCAGTGACAAAACCAAATTGACCGGCTTGAAAGTGCTGGTGATCGACGACAGCAAGACGATCCGCCGTACGGCCGAAACGCTCCTCAGCAAGGAAGGCTGCGAGGTGTTCACCGCGATCGACGGTTTCGACGCCCTGTCGAAAATCGCCGATCATCAGCCGGACATCGTCTTCGTCGACATCATGATGCCGCGCCTCGATGGCTACCAGACCTGCTCCCTGATCAAGCACAACAAGGTGTTCCGACAGATCCCGGTCATCATGCTGTCGAGCAAGGACGGACTGTTCGACCGCGCACGCGGCCGCATCGTCGGCTCGGAGCATTACCTGACCAAGCCATTCACCAAGGACGAGTTGTTGGGCGCAATCGAGGCCCATGTGGCCAAGTGACGGAGAATCCGCGATGCCATTGATCCTGATTGTCGATGATTCGCCCACGGAAGTGTTCGTGATGCAGAAGGCGCTCGAGAAGCATGGCTTCCGGACCGCGGCGGCCGAGAACGGCGCCGAGGGCATACGCAAGGCCAAGGAGATGAAGCCCGATCTGATCTTCATGGACATCGTGATGCCCGGGGTCAACGGCTACCAGGCGACGCGCACGCTGATCAACGATCCACAGACCAGCCTGATTCCGATCATCATGGTGACGACCAAGGGGCAGGAGACGGACCGTGTGTGGGGCCTGCGGCAGGGAGCCGTCGACTACATCGTGAAGCCGGTCTCGGCCCAGGCACTGGTCGAGAAGGCGCAAGCGGCGCTCGCCGTATGAATGCAAGCGACGGTGGGACCGTCGAGAACCTGCGGGCCTTGCGGGATCGCCCCTTCGAACTGCTGAAGGAACTCGAAAAACGCAGCCGCACCAATGCTGCGGGCGTCGGCGCCGAGGCCGCGGCCGGCGGCGAATGGGTCGGGGTCGCCTTTCGCATGGGCGGGGAGACGTTTCTTCTCGCGCGGGAAGAAACCCGCGAGGTGCTGGGCCATCCAAGCTCCGTGACGCGCATCCCGGGGGCGAAGACGTGGATCAAGGGGCTCGCGAACATTCGCGGACAGCTGATGCCCATGCTCGATTTGCGCCAGTTCCTCGGCAGCGGTGTCACGGTCGCGGGTCGCAACACGCGCATCATCGTCGTCAATCACCGGGAGGTGCCGGTCGGCTTGATCGTCGATGAGGTGCACGGCTTCCGGCGGTTCGCGGAGAGCGAGTTCAGCGCCGATCCGCCGCCCACCGTGATCCGCTGCGACAGCTACCTGGCGGGCGCCTTTCGCCGCAGCGGCGAGGTGTGGCCGGTGCTGAGCATGAAGGTTCTCGTGGAGAGCCAGGGTTTTTTGCAGGCGGCGAGCTGAGCGCCGACGGAGGCGCGAGATGAGCAAAGCAAGCGACACGAACCGATGGGCCCACGTACCGCCGGCGCTCGCCGCCCTGGCGGCGCTCTGCGTTGCGGTTGCCGGCGCACTGACGCTGTTCGCGCAGGCCGGCTCCGCTCGCGCCGGGGGCGCAGCGAAGCTGTGGATCCTCCTTGCGCTGGCGATCGCCCTGTTGTGCCTCGGTTGCCTCGCCTGGGTATATCGCAAGGCGGTCGACATGCGACGCAGCATCGAACTGCGCGCGCGCGAGAATGAGCGCAATCAAGAGGCGATCATGCGCCTTCTCGACGAGCTCTCCAACCTCGCCGACGGCGATCTGACCGTGCAGGCGACCGTCACCGAGGACATCACCGGTGCGATCGCCGATTCGATCAATTATGCGATCGAGGCACTGCGCGAGCTCGTCACGACGATCAACGACGGTGCGATCCAGCTCGACGGCGCGATGAAGCAGGCCCAGACGGCGGCCGCGCACATGGCCAAGGCGAGTGCCGCGCAGTCGCGGCAGATCTCCGCGGCCAGCGAATCGATGGCCGAGATGGCCTCCTCGATCGAGGAGGTCTCCGGCAACTCGGAGCGCTGCTCCGACGTCGCGCGCCACTCGGTGGACATCGCCCACAAGGGCGGCGACGCGGTCCGGCGCACGATCGACGGTATGAACGCCATCCGCGAGACGATCCAGGAGACCAGCAAGCGGATCAAGCGGCTCGGCGAGAGTTCCCAGGAGATCGGCAACATCGTCGAATTGATCAACGACATCGCCGAGCAGACGAACATACTCGCGCTGAACGCCTCGATCCAGGCGTCGATGGCCGGCGAGGCCGGCCGCGGCTTCGCCGTCGTCGCCGACGAGGTGCAGCGTCTCGCCGAGCGCGCGGCGAACGCGACCAAACAAATCGAGGTGCTGGTGCGCACGATCCAGACCGACACCAACGAGGCGGTGGTGTCGATGGAGCGCAGCACGACCGACGTCGTCGGCGGCGCCTTGCTCGCCGAGAACGCCGGCGCCTCGCTCGAGGAGATAGAACAGGTGTCGAACCAGATCGCGAGCCTCGTGCAGAATATTTCGGCGAGCGCGCGCCAGCAAGCCGCGGCATCGGGCAACATCTCGAAGAACATGCGGGTCGTGCGCGAGATCTCGAGCCAGACCGCCGAGGGCTCGTCGGCAACGGCCGCGTCGATCTCCAAGCTCGCGACGCTCGCCGCGCAACTGCGCAAGTCGGTCGCGGGCTTCCGCCTGCCCGACGCCGCCGGCGGCACCACCACGCTCGTCGACTCGACTTCGTCGCGATTGCCCACGCTGCAGGATTCGCCCGGTGCCCCCGAGGTCGATGCCGGCAACGCCGCGGGCGCCGCCGGTCACGGCGGCAAGATACGCAAGGCGAGCGGCTTCGGCGCCTGATGCGCGGCGCGAGGACCGACCGATGACGGATCTCAGCTCTCAGACCCTGCATATCGTCGCCAAGGAACTGGCGGCGACCCTCGGCGATGCGCGCGTCTGCCTCGAAGCGTACGCCGAGCGGGCCGACCAGCGCGACGCGCTCGACCGATGCGCCGACCAGCTGCACGTCGCGTACGGCGTCCTGCGCCTCGTCGAGGTTTACGGCGCGGCGCTGCTCGCGGAGGAAATGGAGCACGTGGCGCGCTACCTGCTCGAGTCGAGCGACGACGAGAAGCGGCAGACGGACGGCATGGACGCGCTGATGCGCGCGATGGTGCAGCTGCCGACCTATCTGGAAAGGGTGCTCGCCGGGGGACGCGACCTTGCGCTCGTGCTGCTGCCGCTGCTGAACGATCTGCGGTCGGTGCGCGGCAGTCCACTGCTCTCGGAAGGTACGCTGCTGCTGCTCAACCTCAGATCGAATCAGGCGGCGCAACCGCAGCAAAGCGGTGACGAGCAGGCATCGACGGCATTGTGGGCGAGGAGGCTCCGGCCGCGCTTTCAGATCGGGCTCCTCGGGCTGATTCGCGGCGAGCGCACCGCGCAGAATCTGGAGATCATGGCGAAGGTCGCGGAGAAACTCGAACAGGTCGCGACCACGCAGCCGGTGTTCCAGTTCTGGTGGGTCACCGGCGCGATTCTCGAGGCCCTGCTCGCCAACGCGCTCGAGGCGAGCGCGACGCTGAAGCGGCTGCTCGGTCAGGCCGACCGGCAGATCAAGGCGCTCTACGAAAGCGGCGAGGCGCGCTATTGCGAGCGGCCGCCCGTCGACCTGCTGAACAATCTGCTCTACTACGTCGCCCGCTCGTCGGCGGGGGGCGGGCGCGTCGGCGCGGTGCGCGCGTCATTCAAGCTCGCCGAACTGCTGCCGGTCGACGACACCGTGGAACAGGAGCGCGAGAGCCTTTCGGCGCCGAGCGTCAAGCTGATGCACACGGTCGCCGCCGCCATCAAGGAGGACCTCGCGAAGGTCAAAGACGTGCTCGACATCTTCGTGCGTCGCGGCGGCGGGCACGGCGAGGAGCTGCTGCCGCAGCTCGATCTGCTGAAGAAGATCAGCGATACCCTCGGCGTGCTCGGACTCGGCGAGTTGCGCCAGCGCGTGCAGCTCGAGATCGCCGATCTCGCCGGGCTTCTCGCGTCCGGCCAACCGCCCGCCGAGGAAGCCTTGGTCAAGGTCGCGAGCGTGCTGCTCTCGGTCGAGGACAGCCTCGACGATCAGCTCGTACGGCTGATCCTGCCGCAGAGCGCCGTCGGCGGCGCGGACGTCGCGGGCGACCAGGATTTTCGCCTCGTCACCGAGGCGGTCCTGCGCGAATGCAGCGTCAACCTCGCGCGCATCAAGGAGGCGATCTCGCTCGCGGTGCACAAATCGGCCGATGCCTCGCCGCAGGGGCTCGATAATGTGCCGCAGCTGCTGCGCGGCATCACCGCGGGTCTGCTGATGCTCGGCAAGGGGCGGGCGGCCGAATTGATGGACGCGATCGGCGTGCATGTGCGCGCACTCGTCGAGCCGGGCGCGGCGCCGGCGGATCCGCTGCGTCTCGAACGCGTCGCCGATGCCATCGTCAGCATCGAATACTACATGGAGACGATCCAAAGCGGCCGCACCGATCCTTGGTACATGCTCGACAACGCCGAAACCTGCGTCAAAGCTCTGGCGGCGGATCGCGTGCAGCGCCTGCCGGCGATGGATCTGTCCGGCATCGACGGCGCGCAGGCAACCGTCAAGATCGATGCGCCGGACACCGTCGCGCTGATCCGCACCACGCAGTTGCCGGCGACGCCCCTGCCGGCGGCGGTGATCGATGCAACGCTCGATCCGCAGCTGGTCGAGCTGTTCATCGAGGAGGCGAAGGAGGAGATCGGGTCGATCGGCCGCAGTTTTCCGCTCTGGGAACAGAATCCGATGGACACGGAGTCGCTCGCGACGATGCGGCGCAGTTTCCATACGCTGAAGGGCAGCGGCCGCATGGTCGGCGCGCGCGTGGTCGGCGAACTCGCCTGGTCGATCGAGAACCTGCTGAACCGGATCATCGACAAGACGCTCACCCGGACGCCGGCGATCATTGCGGTGATCCGTGCCGCGGTGGGCGCATTGCCGCTGGTCGTCGAGCAGCTCGAGACCGGACGCCCGCCGACGGCCGCGGTCGGCGAGATCATGGCGCGGGCGCATGCGTGCGCCGGCGCGCGCGACGGCGAGGATGCCTCGCTGCAGAGTGCGCCGGAGGATCGGACCGGCGCGGTGCAGGCGATACCCGAGCCTGCCGCCCCCGCCGCAGCGCCGCCGCCGGCGGCGGCCAAACCGGCTTCGGGCGCGATGGATCCGGTGCTGCACGACATCTACAGCAAGGAGGCGGCGACCCATCTGGCCGTGATCCGCGAGTATCTGCACAAGCGCCAAGGTCAACTCGCGCCCCACGATCTGCCGGAGAGCATCTATCGCGCGGTGCATACGCTCTGCGGCAGCTCGAAGATGGCCGAGGCGCGCCACGGCATACGCATCACCGAGCCGTTGAACAACTATTTGCGCAAGGCGTACGACAGCGGCGTCGGCCTGCCGGATGCCGGCGTCGTCGTGCTCGGCGAAGCGGTCGCGGCGATCGAGAACGTCATCGCGCACATCGACGAATCGACGGTGTTCTTCGCCGAACAGCCGCTCCTGCTCGAACGCATCCGCGCGCTCGAGGTCGCTCTCGATGCCGAGATTGCGCGAGCGGAAGAGGATTCGGGCGCCTCCCAGGTGATTGCGATCGGTGGCGCAGCCGCCGAAACGCAGGTGCTGCCCGAGACGGCGCAGACGGCGCACACGGCCGCAGCGGCCGGATCGGCCGGCTCGGCGCCGGCGGCCGAAGTCGAAGCGTTCGACCACGAGATCGCCAACATCTACAGCGAAGAGGCGACCGAACTGCTCGAGAGTGCGCAAGCCTCGCTCGGCGCGTGGAACGGCGACCGCCGCAACAAGGCGCCGGTTGCCGAATTGCAGCGGCAGCTGCACACCCTGAAGGGCGGTGCGCGGATGGCCGGCATCGCGCCGATGGGCGATCTGAGCCATGAGCTGGAGACGCTGGTGATGCAGATCGACGGCGGAATCGTCGCCGCGACCGATCTTGCGCACGCCATTATGCAGGCGAGTCTCGATGAGCTCGCGCACATGCGCGATCTGGTCGGCATCGGTTCGTGGCCGCCGCCGGCGAACGCGCTGATCGCGCAGATCAGGGCCTTGGGCGCCGGGGACGCCGTGCAGCCGCCCGCCGCCCCCGCGGTCGCGGAGCAGGATTTCGCCGCGACCACGCCCGAGGCGGTTCCGCCGGCACCGGCGGCGGCGGCCGGACAGGCGGACGGCACGCCGCCCGCGCCGCCCGATGTCGTGCAGCCGGCGATGGTGCAGAGCCAAGAACCCGCCGCATCGGCCCCGGAACCGGCCGGCGCGCCCGTTTTACCGGGGCGCGAGAGCGCACCGGTCGAGCGCGCGGAGATGGCACGCGTCGACGCGGATCTGCTCGATACGATGCTGAACAACGCCGGTGAAGTCAGCATCTTCCGCGCGCGCCTCGACCAACAGGTCAACTCGATCGATTTCAACCTCGTGGAACTCGCGCGCACGGTCACGAGGCTCAAGGAGCAGTTGCGCGGCCTCGAGATCGAGACGGAGGCGCAGATCCTCAACCGCCACCAGGACCTCGAGCCGCGCCGCGCCGATTTCGATCCTCTCGAGCTGGACCGTTACTCCGCGCTGCAGCAGTATTCACGCGCGCTCGCCGAGACCTCGAGCGACGTCGCCAGCATCCAGGGACTGCTCGAGACCCTGGCCCGCGAGGCGCAGAATCTGCTGACCCAGCAGGCGCGCGTGATCACCGAATTGCAGAACAGCCTGATGCGCACCCGCATGGTGCCCTTCCAGCGGCACGTGCAACGCTTGACGCGCCTGGTGCGCCAGGCGGCGAACGACACCGGCAAGCGGGCCGAGCTGCACGTTCACGGCGCCGCCGCGGAGCTCGATCGACAGATGCTCGAGCGCATGGTCCCGCCTCTCGAGCACATGCTGCGCAACGCGGTCGTGCACGGCATCGAGACGGCCGAACGCCGGGCGGCGCTCGGCAAGGCCGAAGTGGGCCGCATCTCGGTCGCTCTCGAACGCGATGGCGCCGAGATCGTCATCGTCGTCGCCGACGACGGCGCCGGCATCGACGTGAAGCTGATCCGCGAGAAGGCGATTGCCTTGGGCCTCGCCGATCCGCAGGCAAAACTCACGGACGAGGAGGCGATCCAGCTGATCCTGGAACCGGGCTTCAGCACCGCCGGCCGGGTGACCCAGGCGGCCGGCCGCGGCGTCGGCATGGACGTCGTCGCAACCGAGGTGAAGAAGCTCGGCGGCGGACTGTTCATCGAGTCGAGCATGGGCAAAGGATCGCGCTTCACGATCCGCCTGCCGTTCACGCTCGCGATCAGCCAGGCCTTGATCGTGCGCGTCGCGGATGAGGTGTATGCGCTGCCGCTCGCGACCGTCGAGGGTGTGGTGCGCCTGCCGCGCAACATCGTCGCCCGGCACCTCGGACGCGACGCGCCGCCGTTCGAATACGGCGGCCAGAAGTATCGATTCCAGCACCTGGGGAATTTCGTCGGTCTGGGCGCGAGTCAGCTGCCGGAAGCGGACGTGTCCATGTCGGTCGTGCTGATCAGGGCCGGCGAACACTCGACCGCGCTCGTGACCGAGGAACTGGTCGGCAGCCGCGAAATCGTCGTCAAATCGCTGGGGCCGCAGATTTCCGCGATTCGCGGCATCGCCGGCGCGACGATACTCGGCGACGGTCGCATCGTGATCATCCTCGACATGGGTTCCCTGGTTCGCTCCGAGTGGCGCTCGCGTCCCGCCGAGGGCTCGCCGCTCGACCAGCGCGACCGCCGCACGGTCGCGCTGGTGGTCGACGATTCGATCACGGTGCGGCGCGTGACGCAGCGTCTGCTCGAGCGCAACGGCATGCGCGTCGTGACGGCGAAGGACGGCGTCGAGGCGGTCTCGATCCTGCAGGACCTGAAGCCGGACGTGATTCTTCTGGACATCGAGATGCCGCGCATGGACGGCTACGAAGTCGCGGCGCACGTGCGCAACGACGCGCGGCTGCAACACGTGCCGATCGTCATGATCACCTCGCGTGTCAGCGAGAAGCACCGGGCGCGGGCGATCGAACTGGGCGTCGATGACTATCTCGGCAAGCCCTACCAGGAGAGCCAGCTGCTCGATGCGATCGAGCCGCTGGTGAACCGCCCGAGTGCGGTCGTGCAGTAACGGGGCGCTGCCCATGTCGGAGCTACGCGACGAACTCTACAGCCTGCTGGTCCCCTTGGACGGGGAGCGGCTGATCGTGCCACGGGCGTGCGTCGCCGAGGTCATCGGCTATCAGACGCCGGCGCAGATGACGAACGCACCTCCCTGGTACCTCGGCCTCGTATCGTGGAACGGCTCGAACGTGCCGCTCGTCTCCTTCGAGGGTGCGCTCGGCCAGCCGCTGCCCATCGTATCCGGCCGGACGCGGATCGTCGTCTTCCATGCAACCGACGGCAAGCTGCCCTGCGGCTACTTCGGCATGTTGACGCAGGGCTTCCCGCAGCTGGTGCGCGTGAATGCCGACGTGATCCGTCCGGATTCCTCGCGCAGCTTCGGCGAGAGGTCGCCGGTCATCTGCCAGGTGCGCATGGTCAATGAAGCACCGCTCGTGCCCGACTTGCAACGGCTCGAACAGATGATCGCCGAGGAGACCTCGGTCATCGTTTGATCGTGCCGGTGCGCTCAGGACGGGCGGCGCAGATCGCCGCAACGCAATTGCAGCGAGACGAGCGCCGCGAGCGCCGCGGTCTCCGTGCGCAAAATGCGCGGCCCGAGGCGCAGGGCGCGAAAGCCCGCGATGCGCAAACACTCGATCTCCTCGGGCGCGAAACCGCCCTCCGGGCCGACCGCGCACTCGATCGCGGCCGGTGCGGCGTCGAGCGAGGTCGCGTCGTCGCTGTCCGGGTCGAGCAGCAGGCGTGCGCCGCCCGCCGGTGCGGCCCCGAGGAATTCGTCCAGCGGGCGCGGCGTGTCGATCGCCGGCAGGCGCGTGCGGCCGCATTGCTCGCAGGCGTTCACGGCGACGGCGCGCCAGTGCGCGGCCTTCGACTGCGCCTGGCGGGCGGAGAGCTTGACGACGACGTGCCGGCTCACCAGCGGCACGATCCGCTGGACGCCGAGCTCGGTCGCCTTTTGCACGATCCAGTCCATCCGGTCGCCGCGGGGGATGCATTGCAGCAGGGTGAGCGCGAGCGGCGATTCACGGTCTGTGGGCCGCTCTTCGCCGACCGCGACCGCGACGCGCGCGCCGCGCACCGATTCGACCACCGCGGCGAACTCCCGGCCATCGCCGTTGAACAGCACGAGGGCGTCGCCGCCACGCGCGCGCAGCACCCGCGCGAGGTGCACGGCGGCCTCGGGCGGCAGATCGATCAGGCTGCCGCTCGCGAGCGGTGCTGCGACGTGCAGGCGGGTCAGTCGCATGTCGCGAGCGCGACGCCCTCGGCCGCGGTGTCCACCATCAGGTCGATCTCGGCCGCGTCGACGACGTACGGCGGCATGAAGTACACGACGTTGCCGATCGGGCGCAGCAGCACGCCCCGCGACAGCGCGTGCCGGTAGATGCGCAGGCCGCGCCGCTCCTGCCAGGGATAGGGCTCGCGCGCGAGCTTGTGCTTCACGAATTCGACCGCGACGATCATGCCGCATTGGCGGACCTCGGCGACGTGCGGATGATCCGCGAGTTCGCGCGCGCGGCGCCCGAGGTATTCGGCCTTCGGCCGGTTCCGTTCGAGTGAGTTCTCCTCGGCGAAGATGTCGAGGGTTGCGAGCGCGGCGCGGCAGGCGAGCGGGTTGCCGGTATAGCTGTGGGAATGCAGGAATGCGCGCAGCGACGTGTACTCGTCGTAAAAAGCAGCGTAGACCCCGGCGCTCGTCAGCACCAGCGACAGCGGCAAAAAGCCGCCTGTGAGACCCTTCGACAGGCAGAGGAAGTCCGGGGTTATGCCCGCCTGCTCGCAGGCGAACATCGTGCCGGTGCGGCCGAAGCCGACGGCGATCTCATCGGCGATCAGATGCACGCGATGCCGGTCGCAGGCCTCGCGCAACCGCGCCAGATACGCGGGGTGGTACATCCGCATGCCGCCCGCGCACTGTACCAGCGGTTCGACGATGACCGCGGCGACCTCGTCCGCATGCTGTTGCAGGAGCCGTTCCATGTGCGCGAACTGGCGCAGCGAATGGCTCTCCCAGGACTCGCCGGGATCGCGCTGATAACAGTCGGGCGATGGTGCCATGATCACGTCCATCAGCATCGGCCGATACAGCGCCTTGTACAGCTCGACGTCGCCGACCGCGAGCGCACCGAGAGTCTCGCCGTGATAGCCGTTCTGCAGCGCGATGAAGCGCGTCTTGCGCGATTCACCGCAATTGCGCCAGTAGTGGAAGCTCATCTTCAGCGCGACTTCGACCGCGGCCGAACCGTTGTCGGCGAAGAAGCAGCGTGTGAGGCCCCGCGGTGCAATCGATACCAGCCGCTCGGCGAGCAGCACGGCCGGTTCGTGGGTGAATCCGGCGAAGATCACGTGCTCGAGGTTCGCCGCCTGGTCGGCGATGGCCGCGGCGATCCGCGGATTCGCGTGGCCGAACAGATTCACCCACCAGGAGCTGACCGCGTCGAGATAGCGCTTGCCGTCGAAGTCCTCGAGCCAGGCGCCGTCGCCGCGGCGGATCGCGATCAGCGGCAGCGACTCGTGGTCCTTCATCTGCGTGCATGGGTGCCATACCAGCCGCAGATCGCGCGCCGCCAGATCCGCGGTGCCGGTGGCGGCCGTGCCCTGCGCCCTGCTGTGGTCGGAATTCATGGGTGCGCGCATTTTCGCATATGCTTGCGGCACAGGAGAGCCCATTGCGGGGAACGACGATGCGTCTGCCAGGCTTGGAGGTCGATGTGCGCTCGGGCTTGCTGCGCGGAGCGCGCCAGCTTGCCTCGCCGAATTTCGACGCCCGCCCGCGCGGCGTGCCGATCGATCTGATCGTCGTCCATGGCATCAGCCTGCCGCCCGGCGCCTACGGTGGCCCGTGGATCGACCGGCTGTTCAGCAACACGCTGCCCGCGGACGAGCATCCCTATTTCGCCGGGATGTCGGCGCTGCGGGTTTCGGCGCACCTCTTGATCCGACGCGACGGGGCGGTGACGCAGTACGTGAAATTCACCGATCGTGCGTGGCATGCGGGCGAGTCGCGCTACCTCGGCCGCGATGCGTGCAACGATTTCTCGATCGGCATCGAGATGGAAGGCAGCGATCTGGCACCCTACGAGGACGCGCAGTACCGCGTGCTCGCGAACGTCGTCGCAGCGCTTTGCGCCGCGTACCCGGCCCTGTCGGCGCAGCGGCTCGTCGGCCACAGCGACATCGCGCCGGGACGCAAGAGCGATCCGGGACCGGCCTTCGACTGGCCGCGCGCGCGCCGGCTCGTCGCGCTCGCGCTCGGCGCGAAGCGCGATCAGCCGCGCCCCTGAGCGCTCCCGGCGGGCGGCGTGCGGCGCCAGAGGATCTCCGCGCCGTTCTCGTGGCGCGCGATGATCCGGGCGAGGACGAACAGCAGATCCGACAGGCGATTCAGGTAGATCAGCGCCTCGGCGGCGACGCTTTCCTCGCGCGCGAGCGACCAGCCCCTGCGCTCGGCGCGCCGGCACACCGTGCGCGCCAGGTGGCAGGCGGCGGCGGCCGGACCGCCTCCCGGCAGAATGAATTCCTTCAGCGGGGGCAGTGCCGCATTGAACGCGTCGAGCTCGGCTTCCAGCCGCGCGACGTGCGCGGCACCGATCACCCGATGCGTGGGGATGCACAGCTCGGCGCCCAGATCGAACAGATCGTGCTGTACCTGCGTCAGGCAGCGGCGCACCGGCTCGGGCAGGCCGGGCACGGCGAGCACCATGCCGACCGTGCTGTTCGCCTCATCGACGGTGCCGTACGCTTCGACCCGCAGATGATCCTTGGGCACGCGCGAGCCGTCGCCGAGCGCCGTGCTCCCATCGTCGCCGGTGCGCGTATAGATTTTGCTGAGCCGATGTCCCATGGGTGTCTCGCGATCGATGCCGGGGCTCGGACGGTAGGCGGCCGGCGCGGTTTCTGTCAAGGTAAGCGCCGGCAGGCGGCCGCTCGGCGCCGGCGACCGAATCTGAATGGAGTAAAGCGATGGGTTCCTCGCCGCAATTGCAGGCGGCGCTCGACGCCGCGGCCGCAGCCGCACAGATCGTCCGCGCGCTCTATCGACACAATCTCGATGTCCGGCTGAAGACGGACCAATCGCCGGTCACCGACGCCGACGTGCGCAGCGAACTGGCGATTCGGGAGATCCTGTCGGCGCGCTTCCCCGGCTACGGCTTCCATGGCGAGGAGACCGGCGCGTCGGCGACCGACGCCGAATGCGTTTGGCTCGTCGACCCGATCGACGGCACGAAGGCGTTCATCCGTGAGTATCCGATGTTTTCCACGCAGATCGCGCTGCTGCGGCGCGGGCAAATCGTCCTCGGCGTCTCCTGCGCGCCGGTGTACGGCGAGATCGCACATGCGCAGCGCGGCGGCGGCGCCTATCTGAACGGCAGCCGGCTGGCGGTGAGCGACGTCGACACCCTCGAGGCGGCGGCGCTGTCCTCCGGCAACCTGAAGACGCTCGCGAGCGGCGCCGGCTGGCCGGCCTACGGCGCCCTGGTGGCGCGCGTCGGCCGGATCCGCGGCTATGGCGACTTCCTGCACTATCACCTGCTCGCGGCCGGCAAGATCGACGTCGTCATCGAGAGCGACGTCAACATCCTCGACATCGCCGCCGCGGTCGCGATCGTCGGCGAGGCGGGCGGCCGATTCACGGACCTCGACGGGAGGCCGATCACGCTCGCCTCGACGAGCGTGCTTGCGAGCAACGGGCGCTTGCACGAGCCGGTGCTTGCCGCGCTCGCGCGCCGGCCGTGATCCGCTGCGCCTTGCGCGGCGGGTCAGCGAATCCAGCGGATCTGGCGCGCCGTCGCCGGCCCGATCACGACCTCCTCGAGGCTGCGTGGCTCGACCCAGCGGTCAGGCGCGACCATCCGCCGCCCGGCCATCAATTCGGCGGCCTTCTGCGGAAACAGCGGCACCTGATCCGGGTCGCCGTAGCCTTGCGGGTAGAGCGGTTCATCGTTCGCCGGATCGTACTCGTCGGTCGCGCCGAGGGTGTGCAGCAGTTCGTGGGCGATGATCACGTCGTTGGCGCCGTTCATCCGCGGATCGGCGAACGCGTAGACGACGCCGATCAGGCCTTTTTCGAGACCGAGCGAATGCGGTACCGTCGGCGTCCACGCCGGGTCGCGGTACAGCACGAACATCTGGATGTCTGCGGGCGCGCGATCGCGTTCGCCGATGCGCCAGGCCCAGAAGCGCAGTCGCAGGCTCCAGGCGATCGTTGCCAGCATGCCGGCGCCGGCGGGCCTGTGCGGCGGGCGCTCGGCGAGAGCGGGCCGCAACCGCGTTTGCACCGGCACGCGCTCCTCGAGGTGGTAATGGGCCGCTTGGCGGGCGAAAAAGCGGTCGATCGGCGCGAAGCGCGCGGCGTCGAGCGCCCCCATGTAGCGCGCGGTGACCGGGCTCGCGTCACCGGCGATCGGATAGATCGCCACGACCAGCGGCGAGATCCAGCGCGTGGCCTGGTAATGTTCCTCCCAGGTCTTCAGCGCGACGAACAGCAGGATCAGAGACAGGCCCAGGATCCGCAGATTGCGCCAGCCGACCGAACGCGGTGTCCCGCTCAAGGCTGCAGGCGCATCGCGCTCCAGCGGGCGTCGCCGCCGGCCTCGTCGCTGCGTGTCCAGAGCACGCGATCGTGGATCCGGAATTCGCCTTCGACCCACAGCTCGATCGCATCGACCCGCAGGCGATATCCGCCCCAGTGCTCGGGTCGCGGCACCTCGATGCCGGCGGCCGCCGGCTCCGGCGTCCCCGGGCCGTCGTAGGCGATGCCGAACCGCCGCGCGGTGGCGGCCACGGCCGCAATCAACGCGTGGCGGGATTCGACCGGCTCGCTCTGCCGGCTGGCCCAGGCGCCCAGGCGGCTCTGCCATGAACGCGAGGCAAAATAGCGGTCGTTGTCCGCCCCGCCCAGCCGTTCGACGCGGCCCTCGGCGCGCACCTGGCGGTGCCGGTGATCCCAGTGAAAGACGACGGCCGCCCGCGGGTTCGCGGCGAGCTCCCGGCCCTTCCTCGAGCAGTAATTCGTGTAAAAGCAAATCGCCCCGGAATCCGCATCGATCGCCTTGCACAGCACCACCCGTGCCGACGGCCGGCCGCGCCCATCAACGGTCGCGAGAACCATGGCGTTTGGATTCGGTTGCGCCGCGTCCCGGCACGCCTCGCCGAGCCATGCGGCGGCGATTTTCAGGGGATTTTCCGGCAGCGGATCCGCGAGGTTCTCCATGCGCGCATGGTAGCCGCGCCGCACGCCTCCGTCATCCTGGGTGGCCGCCGCCTTGCGATCGGTGCAGGCGGCCAGTAAAAGGGACGGCGAGGCCGCGGATGAACCGCGGCGGCCGAGCGGAGAAGTAAGTCGGATGAACCTCGATGAACTGCGCACTGCCATCAGCGAGCTCGATGGCGAACTCGTCGATCTGGTCGCGCGGCGCCAGGCGCTCAGCGAGCAGATCGCCGCGGTGAAGCGCGCGGCCGGGCGGCCGACGCGCGATTTCGGACGCGAGCGCGAGGTGATCGTGCGCGGGCGCGGTGCGGCGCAGCGACTGAACGTCCCGCCGGATCTCGTCGAATCGCTGCTGCGCCTGCTGATCCAATCCTCGCTCGCGACCCAGGAGCAGGCGCGAGTCGCCGCTCAGGCCCACGGCAGCGGCAAGACCGCGCTGGTGATCGGCGGCCGCGGCAAGATGGGCGGGTGGTTCACGGATTTTCTCGCCTCGCAGGGATTTCGCGTCGCGATCGCCGACCCGGCGGGTCCGCATCCGGCGTTCGACTTCGTCGACGACTGGCGCAAGGACGCGCTCGGGCAGGACCTGATCGTGCTGGCGACGCCGTTGGGGGCGACGGCCGGCCTGCTGACGGCGCTCGCGCAGCGCGCGCCGCGCGGACTGATTTTCGACCTGGGAAGTTTGAAGACGCCGCTGCGCGCCGGGCTCGACGCCTTGCTACGCGCGGGTTGCCGGGTCACTTCGCTGCATCCGATGTTCGGCCCCGACACGGAGCTGCTCTCCGGCCGCCACGTGATATTCATCGATCTCGGCCATGCACAAGCCTTGCGCGAGGCGCAGGAGTTGTTCGCCCCGACCATGGCCGAGCGCGTCGTCATGGGTCTCGACGAGCACGATCGCCTGATCGCGTACGTGCTCGGACTGTCGCATGCGCTGAACATCGCGTTCTTCAGCGCGCTCGCCGAGAGCGGCGAGGCGGCTTTGCGCATGGCACGCCTGTCGAGCACGACATTCGACGCGCAACTCGAGGTCGCGAGCCGGGTGGCCGCCGAGAGTCCCGAGCTGTATTTCGAGATCCAGAGTCTCAACGAGTACGGCGGCGAGTCACTGCGCGCGCTGCGCGGCGCCGTGGAACGCTTGATCGCCACGGTCGCAGCCGGGGATTTGGCGCAATTCGCTTCGATGATGCAGCGCGGCCGCGCCTACCTGGATGGGCGCGCGGCGTCGCGCGGCGCCTGAGCGCGATGTCGGGCGAACGGGGTAGCGCCGAGGCGGACGAATTGCGCAAGCGCCTCGCGCAGCTCACCGCCGAGGCGGCGCAGAACGACGCGATCCTGAAGCGCACGCAGGCGCGCGAACTGAACCTGGTGCGCGCCGACGGCCTCCCTGCGCTGCTGCGCGAGATGGTCGAGGGCCTGCGCAAATCCTACGCCCTGGACGCCGTCAGCGTCGTCCTGCTCGATCCGCAGCACGAGATCCGTCATCTGCTGATCGCCGGGGGCGATCGCCCCGAGGAGTTTCGCCAGGTCTTCTTCACCGACTCCCTGCTCGGCCTTGCACCGCAGCTCGCGAACCTGCAGAGGCCCTGGCTGGGCCCTTACGCCGGCGCCGATCATCATCTGCTGTTTGCGCACGGCGGCGACCTGCAGAGCATCGCGCTGCTGCCCTTGCCGCGCAAAGATCGCGCGATCGGGGCCATGTGCTTCGCGAGCCGCGATCCGGCCCGCTTCACGCGCCATCACGGCACGGATTTTCTCGCCCACCTGGGGGCGATCGCCGGCGTGTGCATCGAAAACGCGATCAACCGCACGCGCCTGCTGCGCGCCGGCATCACCGATTTCCTGACCGGATGGCACAACCGGCGATATATGCAGCAGCGCTTGAAGGAGGAACTCGGCCGCGCGCAGCGGCGCGCCGGATCGATCGCCTGCCTGATGATCGATGTCGACCGCTTCAAGGCCGTCAACGACGCCTACGGGCATCTCGCCGGCGACAACGCGCTGCGGGAGATCGCGCACCGCGTGGAGTCACAGATTCGCAGCATGGATACGGCGGCCCGGTTCGGCGGCGATGAACTCGCGATCCTGCTGCCGGAGACAACGGCTGCCGAGGCGGCGATTCTCGGCGAGCGCATCCGCGGCGCGATCGCGGCGCAACCCTTCGCCTTGACCGCAGCGATCGCGCGCAAGCTGACCGTGTCGGTCGGCGTCGCCGCGCTGTCCCCGGGCCGCCATGAGGTCGACCTGATCGCGCTCGCCAATCGGCTGCTCGCCGATGCGGACGCCGCCCTGTATCGTGCCAAGGCCCTCGGCCGCGATCGCGTGCAGCTCGGCGTCGGATGAGTCCCGTGAGCGGCGCACGGGGTGAGCCAAAGCGCCGGTCGATGTGGAACAATGGCGCCATGGCGGTAGATTCCAGGGTCGACTACATCGATCGGGACGGCTTTCGCGCGAACGTCGGCATCGTGCTGACGCGCGATTCCGGCGGCGTATTCCTCGGGGGCCGCATCGGCGGCCGGGGCTGGCAGTTTCCGCAGGGCGGCGTCAACCGCGGCGAGCGCGTGGAGGATGCGCTGTTTCGCGAACTGAAGGAGGAAATCGGCCTGGATCGTCACGACGTGCAGGTCCTCGGTGCAACGCAGGGATGGTTGCGATACCGCCTGCCGCGCCAGTACGTGCGCGACCGGTGCATCGGCCAGAAGCAGCGCTGGTTCTTGCTGCGCCTCCTCGCCGATGAGTCGCGGCTGCGGTTCGACACCACGGGCGAACCGGAATTCGACCGCTGGCGCTGGGCGGAGTACTGGACCCCGGTTCGAGAAGTCGTCTATTTCAAGCGGCGGGTCTACGTGCGCGCGCTGCACGAACTCGGCGGCGTGCTGTTTCCGGCGGGGCTGCCGCCGTACCCGCAATGGTGGCCGGAAATCGACGCCCAGTTGACTAGAAGGGCTTGACGACCGCGAGCACCACGATCGCGATCAACAGCACGGACGGAATCTCATTGAACAGGCGATACCATTGCGCGCTCCGGCGGTTCGCGCGGCGTGCGAACTCGCCCATCAGCTTGTAGCAATAGGCGTGGTAGGCGATCAGCAGCACGACGAACGTCAGCTTCGCGTGCAGCCATCCCATGCGCAGATAGGCGGGCTCGCGCACGACCATGGCCACGCCGAGCACGATGGTGGCGAGGGCGCCGATCGTCATCAGCTCGAACAAGCGCCGTTCCATGATCTCGAAGCGAGCGAGCCCGGGTTCGTCGGTGGTGTCCGCGTGATAGACGAACAGGCGCGGCAGATAGAACAACCCGGCGAACCAGGTGACCATCGCAATGACGTGCAAGGCTTTCAACCAAAGCATCGTTCGCTCCTCAGAATGCAGGTTCGGATCCGGCGCGGCTCGCGCGCACCCGCGCGCCGGCGGCGGCCCGCGCCGCATTGCGATAGTCTCACAGAAGCGCGCCGGCTTCGTGTAATGTCAGCCACCGTTGCCGTGCGCCGTTGCGCCGCTGGAAGCCTTGGATCTATGGCGGAGTCTTTGCGCAAACTGGTCGTCCGCAGCTATGCCCCGAAGCGCCGGGCGGCCGTGCTCGGCGCATCGCTCGTCGCCGCGCTCCTTTGCGTGTACGCAGTGTTCGAGTTCGGCCGATACGAGGGCGGCTATCGCGTGATCGCGGCGGCGAGGCACGAATGGGCCGCCGACCGGCGCATCAAGGCGCTCAAAGACGAGAATGCGCGGCAGCGTGCCGAGCTCGCCGCGGACGAGGTCGCGCAGCGGGTCGATCGCGAAGGCCATGCCCAGGTCGAGCGCAATCTCGCCGACATGCAGGGTCAGATCGCGAGGCTGCAGCAGAGCCTCGCCTTCTACCAGGGTCTCGTGCAGCCGGATTCGATCGTCGGGGTCAAGGTGCAGCAGATGCAGATTGTGCCGGGGCCGGGCGCGAATCAATTTGCACTCAAGTTCATGCTCATGCAGGTGGGCAAGGCGGCCGGCAGCGTCGCCGGGCGCGTCGATCTGACGATCTTGGGCACGCGCCAGGGCAGGCCTGAAACCCTGACCTTCGCGCAAGTGGCCGTCCCGCGCGTCGCGCGCCTGGCATACTCGTTCCGTTATTTTCAGGAATACGACCAAATGCTGCAGTTGCCGCCGGGATTCGCGCCGAGCCGCGTCGGCGTCGAATTGCACTCCGGCAAGGGTGGCCGGGGGTACCGCCAGGCGTTTCTCTGGCGCACGCAGGGAATGTCGTCGGAAGCGGATGGCGGCACCGCGCAGCGGTGAAGGGGTGTTCGAGATGTTCAAGCGCAAAAAGATCAAACCGACGGGGATTCATACGCTGATCGGCGCCAGCACACGCATCGACGGTGACGTCGAATTCGGCGGCGGGCTGCACCTGGACGGCCAGATCAACGGCAACGTCAAGGCCGAAGCCGGTTCGAGCGCGATGATCGTGGTGAGTGAGCAGGGATGCATCGAGGGCTCGGTCAACGTGCCGAACATCGTGCTCAATGGCATCGTCAAGGGCGACATCGAGGCCGGCAATCGGGTGGAACTCGGACCGAAGGCACGGGTGCTCGGCAACGTCCACTACGAGATCATCGAGACGGCGATCGGGGCCCAGATCAACGGCAAACTGATCCATCGGCGCAATCCGACCGATGAACAGGCCGATCGGGGCCCCGGCGAGCCACCCCCGGGGTCCTGAGCGGATCGCTTTGCTCGGCGGCCCATACCCGGGTAAAATGCCCTCATGGAACATAGCACTGCATCCGTCGAATCCTCACCGCCCCCACCCACCGTACTGCTGTTCACGGACGCCGCTGCCGGCAAGGTCGGGGAATTGATCCGTGAGGAGGCGAATCCGAACCTGAAACTGCGGGTGTTCGTCTCGGGCGGCGGCTGCTCCGGCTTCCAGTACGGATTCACCTTCGACGAAAACGTCGAAGAGGGTGATTTTTGCGTCGAGAACGGCGGCGTGCAGCTGCTCGTGGATCCGATGAGCGCCCAATATCTGATGGGTGCCGAGATCGACTACAAGGAAGACCTGCAGGGTGCGCAGTTCGTGATCCGCAATCCGAACGCCAAGACCACCTGCGGCTGCGGTTCCTCGTTCTCGGCGTAGGTCTTCCGGCCGCCGAAATGGGCAGCGGGCGAGTCGTGCCGGATGTGCTCGCGGCCGTCGACCTCGGATCCAACAGCTTTCACATGGTCGTCGCGCGGCTGTCGCACGGCCAGCTGGTCATCCTCGATAAATTGCGCGAAATGGTGCGTCTTGCCGCCGGACTCGGCGACGGCGATCGACTCGACGACGATGCGGTCGAGCGGGCGCTGCGCTGCCTGGAGCGCTTCGGTCAACGCTTGCGCGCGATGCACGCCGACAGCGTGCGCGTCGTCGGCACGAACGCCTTGCGCCGCGCGCGGCGCAAGCGCTGGTTCCTCGAGCGGGCGCGCGCCGCGCTCGGTCATCCGATCGAGATCATCTCGGGCCTCGAGGAAGCGCGGCTCATCTATTCGGGTGTCGCGCATACGAGCCCGATGAGTCCCGACAAGCGCCTGGTCATCGACATCGGCGGCGGTTCGACCGAACTGGTGATCGGCGAGGGCTTCAACCCGGTGCTGCTCGAGAGCTTGTCGGTCGGCTGCGTCGGCCTCGGCGTGCTGCACTTCGACGACGGACGCATCACGGAGAAGCGCTTCGAGCGCGCCCGCACGGCGGTGCGCCTGGAACTCGAACCGATCCAGGCCGGTTATCGCAAGCTCGGCTGGCTCGACGCATACGGCAGCTCGGGCACCGTACGCGTGATCGGCGAAGTGCTGCGCAGCTTGTATCCGGAGGAGCCGCGCATCACGCCGGAGAATCTGCGCAAGCTCGCCGACCGGGTGCTTGCCGCCGGGCAGGTCGACCGGCTGCAACCGCTCGGCGTCGACGCCGAGCGGGCGCCGGTCTTCCCGAGCGGGCTCGCGATCCTGCTGGAAATCGTCGAAAGCCTGTCGATCGAGCGCTTGCGGATCGCCGAAGGGGCGATGCGCGAGGGTTTGCTGTACGACCTGATGGGCCGGTTCACGGACGAGGACGCGCGCGCGCGCAGCGTACGCGCGATGGAGCAGCGCTATCACGTCGACGCGCTGCAGGCCGACCGGGTCGAGGCGAGTGCGGTCGCGCTCCTCGCCCAGGTCGAGTCCGAGTGGGCGCTCGAGGAGCCGCTCGCGGAGCTCGCCTTGCGCTGGGCGGCGCGCCTGCATGAAACCGGCCTCGACATCGCGCATTCCAAATATCAACGCCACAGCGCCTATCTTCTCGAGCATGCGGACATGCCCGGATTCCCGCGCGAGGAGCAGCTCCTGCTCGCCGCCTTGGTCGGCGGCCACCGCCGGCAGCTCTCGCTCGATGCCCTCGAGCATCTCGTGCCGCCCTGGGACAGGCTCGCCGAATACCTCATCGTGCTGCTGCGCCTCGCGGTGCTGCTGCACCGCGGCCGCAATCCCGAACCGTTGCCGGAGGTCGGATTGCGGGTCAAGGGGCGCAGCCTCGCGCTGGAACTGCCGGTGCGCTGGATGAAGGATCATCCGCTCACGCTCGAGGATCTCGGGCAGGAGCGGCAATATTTGAAGGACGCGGGGTTTCGCTTAAGTTACGCCTGAGGCCGGCCTCAGGCCTCGGTGAGCGCGGTCCGCTCGCCGTACCAGTGCAGCAGCCGCGCCTGCGCGCAGACCCCGGGCCGCCCCGTCGGTTGGGCATAGTGACCGGCCGCATCCAGGCGCCAGCTCTGCGCATCGTCGCGCAGGTACAACTGCAACTCCTCGATGACCCGGCGCCGGGACTGCGGCTCTTCGACCGGGAAGGCCACCTCGATGCGCCGGAACAGGTTGCGGTCCATCCAGTCGGCGCTGCCGCAATAGACCTCGGGGTCGCCGGCGTTCTCGAAATAATACACGCGCGAATGTTCGAGGAAGCGGCCGACGATCGATCGCACGGTGATCCGCTCGGAAATCCCGCCGACGCCGGGGCGCAGGCAGCACACGCCGCGCACGATCAGGTCGATGTCGACTCCGGCCTGCGATGCGCGATACAGCGCCCGGATCAGGGTCGGTTCGGTCAGCGAGTTGAGCTTGGCGATGAGCCGCGCCGGCAGCCCGGCCGCGGCGTTGCGAATCTCCCGCTCGATCTTGGCGAGCAAAGCGCGCTGCAGCGTGAAGGGCGCGTGCAGCAGCTTGTGCAGGCGCGGGATCCGTGTCAGGCCGGTCAATTGCAGGAAGATCTGGTGGATGTCTTCGCCGATCGCCTCGTCGGCGGTGAGCAGCCCATAATCGGTGTACAGGCGCGCGGTTCGCGCGTGGTAATTGCCGGTGCCGAGGTGACAATATCGCCGCAGGCCTTGGTCCTCGCGGCGCACGACCATCACGAGTTTGGCGTGTGTCTTGAAGCCGAACACTCCGTACATCACGTGCGCACCGGCTTCCTGCAGCTTCGTCGCGATGTCGATGTTCGCCTCCTCGTCGAACCGCGCGCGCAATTCGATGATGACCGTGACGTCCTTGCCGACGAGGGCGGCTTCGCACAGCGTCTCCACGATCCCCGAATCGCTCCCGGCCCGGTACAGAGTCTGCTTGATCGCGAGCACCTGCGGGTCGGCCGCCGACTGTTTGATGAAATCCGCGACCGGCGAGAAGCCCTGAAACGGGTGGTGTAGCAGTACGTCGCCGTCGCGCAGCGCGGCGAACAGATTGCTGCCGGTGCGCAGGCGTTCCGGAATGCTCGGCGAGAAGGCCGGGAATTTCAGGTCCGGTCGATCGACCAAATCGTAGACCGCCATCAGCCGGTTCAGATTCACGGGGCCCGGGACCCGATATAGATCCTCCGCGCCGAGCGCGAACTGGCCGAGCAGATAAGCGAGGATCGCCTCGGGGCAGTCGTGAGCGGTCTCGAGGCGCACCGCGTCGCCATAGCGGCGCGACGCCAGCTCGCCCTCCACGGCGTGCAGCAGGTCGTCGGCCTCTTCTTGCTCGACGTACAGGTCGCTGTTGCGGGTCACCCGGAACTGATAGCAGCCGCGCACGCGCATGCCGTCGAACAGTTTCGCGACGAAGGCCTCGACGATCGTGCCCAGGAACACGAAGTTGCGGCCCCCGAGGAAGTCCGGCAGGCGCACGAGCCGTGGCAAGGAGCGCGGCGCCTGGACGACGGTGAGGCCGCCATTGCGGCCGAAGTCGTCCTCGCCGTCGACCACGACCGCGAAGTTCAGGCTCTTGTTGAGAATCTTCGGGAAGGGACGGGCGGGGTCCAGCGCGAGCGGGCTCAGCACCGGTTCGACCTGTCGGGCGAAGTAGTCGGCGAGCCAGGCGGACTGCGCCTCGTTCCAGTTCTCCGGCGTGAGGAAGACGATGCCGCAGATCGCGAGTTGCGGCAGCAGGATTTCGTTGAGCACGCGGTATTGTTCGGCGACGATTTGCGTCGCGCAGCGGTTGATCGCCCGCAGTTGTTCGGGCACGCTCATGCCGTCCGGCCCACCCTGGGTGGCCCCCGCCTCGGCGAGTTCCTTCAGGCCGGCGACCCGGATCTCGAAGAACTCGTCGAGGTTCGCGCAGGAAATGCACAGGAAGCGGACGCGTTCGAGAATCGCAATGTCGGCGTCCTTCGCCTGCTCGAGCACCCGGCGGTTGAACTCGAGGAACGACAGCTCGCGGTTGAAGTACAGCTCGGTGGAGCTCAGATCGAAATCGTTCATGCCGGATCGACGCCCGAGGCCCGATAAACGCCGCCGAGCACGCGGGCGCCGCGTGCGCCCGTGACGCTGGCCGCGCTCGAGACGCGCCCCGCGAGGGTGCGCCGCGCGAAGAAGGCGAAGGCGACGGCTTCGACATAGTCCGGATCGAGGCCGAGTTCCGCCGTCGTCGCGACCTTCGAGGGTGCGGCGCGGCGGGCGAGCGCGGCGAGCAGGCCGCGGTTGCGGGCGCCTCCGCCGCAGACGTAGATCGCCGCTGCGGGCGCGTGGGCGGTGACCGCGCGGGCGATCGTTTCCGCCGTGAAATCGCGCAGCGTCGCCTGTACGTCCGCGGCGCTCGGCGCATCGGCGCCGCCCGAGCGGCACGCTGCCAGGCGCTCCTCGAGCCACGCCGCATTGAACAACTCGCGGCCGGTGCTCTTCGGTGGCCGCCTCTCGAGGAACGGCTCGTCGAGCAGGCGGGCGAGCAGCCGCGGGTCGCAGCGGCCTTGCGCGGCGAATGCGCCGTCACGGTCGAACGGCTCGCCGCGGTGGCGCGTCGTCCAGGCGTCCATGAGCCGATTGCCCGGGCCCGTGTCGAATCCGGCGAGCGCCGCGCCGCGCTTGAGGACCGTGATGTTGGCGATGCCGCCGATGTTGACGATGACCCGGTCCTCGGCCTCGCTGCGAAAGGCGCCGTCATGGAACAGCGGTACCAACGGGGCGCCCTGGCCGCCGGCGGCGACGTCGCGTCGGCGAAAATCCGCGACGACGGTGATTCCGGTCAGCTCCGCGATCACGTTCGGGTCGCCGATCTGCCAGGTGAACGGCGCCGGCAGATCGACGCGATGGCGCAGCGTCTGTCCGTGGCTGCCGATCGCGTGGATCTCGCGTGCAGGTATCCCTGCGCCGTCGATCAGCGCGAGAGCCGCGGCGGCGAATGCCCGGCCGATCTCGACGTCGAGCTGCCCGATCGCATCGAGCGCGGCGGCGCCGGGGCCGTCGAGTATCGATGCCAGCCGATCCGCGAGACCGCGCTCGAAGGCGGCCGCGCGGGTTGCGACGACGCGCAGGGGAGTCGCGTCGAAATCGACCGCCGCCGCGTCGATGGCATCCATGCTGGTTCCGGAAATCAGGCCGACGTACAAGCCCATCTTGCGGTCGGACTTCGGCTCAGTGCGCGAGGATTCGCGCCGCCGGCGTGCCGGGCCGCGGCGAGCGCCACGGGAACCGGCGCAGCAACAGGCGCAATATCGAGCCGTACAGGCGCAATGCTCCACTCCCGGGGTCAATGAGCGCGTTAGGCTAACGACCGGTCGCCGCCCGGTCAATGTCGCCGGCGGGCGCGTTCCGTCGGTCGGCGCCGGCGGCCGTCGCTGCGCCCGAGCGCCGCGTCACTGCCGCCCCGGTCTGGGCCTTCATATTGCGACGCACCATGGCGTCTCGCTGCGCCGCAATCCTTGGGTCTCGCGCCGACGCGTGGTGCCGGCGGGGGCGTCATGCCAAGAGCTCATCGCCGGCCTGCCGCAGTACCGCGCCGCTAGCCGGCAAACGGCGCGTCCGGTTAAAGTGCCGCGGCGCGCTTGCGGCCGGGCCGGGCGCATCGCGATCGGCACACCAAAGGAAGCGAACATTCGTGAGCGCAGTAGATGAGCAGCTGAGCGAGTTGCGCCGAGGCGCCGCCGATCTGATCCAGGAAGCGGATCTGCGCAAAAGAATCGAGCGCGGCGTGCCGTTGCGGGTCAAGGCGGGATTCGATCCGACCGCGCCCGATCTGCATCTCGGTCACACCGTGCTGATCAACAAAATGCGGCAATTCCAGCAGTTCGGCCACGACGTGATCTTCCTGATCGGGGATTTCACCGGCTTGATCGGCGATCCGACCGGCAAGAACGCGACGCGGCCGCGGCTCTCGCCCGCCGAGATCGCCGACAACGCGCGCACCTATCGCGAGCAGATATTCAAGATCCTCGATCCGCAGCGCACGATCATCGATTTCAACTCGCGCTGGATGAGCGCGATGTCGGCTGCGGGGCTGATCGAATTGGCGGCGAAGCACACGGTCGCGCGGATGCTCGAGCGGGACGATTTTCACCAGCGCACCAAGTCCGGCCAGCCGATCGCGATCCACGAATTCCTCTACCCGCTGGTGCAGGGCTACGACTCCGTTGCCTTGCGCGCCGACGTCGAGTTGGGCGGCACCGACCAGAAATTCAACCTGCTGGTCGGCCGCCAGCTGCAGCACTCCTACGGCCAGGAACCGCAGATCGTGCTGACGATGCCGCTGCTCGAGGGCCTCGATGGCGTGCAGAAAATGTCGAAATCGCTCGGCAACACCATCGGCATCCACGATCCGCCGGCGCAGATGTACGGCAAGCTGATGTCGATCACCGACGATCTCATGTGGCGCTATTTCGAGCTGTTGAGCTTTCGCCCGATGGGCGATATTGCGGCGTTGCGCAAGGCGGTCGAGGACGGCAAGAATCCACGGGACGCGAAGATCGAACTCGCCCTCGAGATCGTCGGGCGTTTCCACGGCGCGGGCGCCGCCGGGCGCGCGCAAGCGGATTTCGCGGCCCGCTTCGGCCGTGGCGCGGCGCGGCAGGATCTCGCGCAGCTCGAGGAACGCGTGTTGTCGATCGACGGGCAAGGCGTCCGCATCACCACGATCCTGAAGGAGCTGCAGTTCGTCGCGAGCACCTCCGAGGCCACCCGCAAGATCGAGGAAGGCGCCGTGCGGGTCGATCAGCAGAAGGTCGCGGACGTGCGCCAGGAACTCGCGGCGGGGGGCACTTACCTGGTCTCGGTCGGCAAGCGCGCGGTCGCCAAGTTGCGCCTGCAGCGGCGCTGAAGCGCGGCCTTTTCGCGGCGCACCGCAAGGAGCGCAAACGGCGCGAAATCCGCGCGCGCGACCGGCGGTTGACAGCCGACGGCGGGCGGATATACTGCGCGCCCTTCCAAGTGAAAGGCGCCATTTGCGGGTTTCGGACCATTGACGGACCCCGAATGTCGGCTATACTTGAAAGTCTTTCCCCGGCCATTAGTCGTCGTGGGTAGTTCTTTAACAATTTGGGCAGGTAATTTGTGTGGGGACTCGCGTCAATGGCGCCTTTGGTGCAATTTGATGACGAAGTCCGAACGACCAGTTGTCCGCAAGGACAGTTAGTTCAAGTTCGGGATCGTGTGCTTCAGTCAAGTGTATTTAACTGAAGAGTTTGATCCTGGCTCAGATTGAACGCTGGCGGCGTGCCTAACACATGCAAGTCGAGCGGTAACAGGCGTAGCAATACGTGCTGACGAGCGGCGAACGGGTGAGTAATGCTTTGGAATCTTCCCAGTAGTGGGGAACAACCAGTCGAAAGATTGGCTAATACCGCATACGTCCTTGGTTCGAAAGAATCGGGGGGAAAGCGGGGGCTCGCTCTTCTTCGGAAGAGCGGCCTCGCGCTATTGGATGAGCCAAAGTCGGATTAGCTAGTTGGTGGGGTAATGGCCTACCAAGGCGACAATCCGTAGCTGGTCTGAGAGGACGACCAGCCACACCGGAACTGAGACACGGTCCGGACTCCTACGGGAGGCAG
>DATLSG010000024.1:0-129907 GCA_035534275.1 Steroidobacteraceae bacterium | reverse complement strand
AGTGATGTCCCTCGATGGCACCGGCACCGCGGCGCCGCCGCCGTCCTACGCCAGCTACTCGCTCGGCACACAGCCGATCGTGCAGGCAAACGGCCTCGTTCCGGCCGTCGCGCTCGCGGCGGATGTCGGTGGTACCGCGACGGCGCAGCTCGTCCTGACCAACACGGGGGGCGAGCCCTTCACGATCAGCGGCGTGTCCTTGCCCACATCGGCGGCGCCGTGGTCGATCACCAGCGTGAACTGTCTCGGCTTGGGCGCGCCGTCGGCCTCGTCGCCGATGACCTTGGCTCCGGGGCAAATTTGCACGATCGGCCTGCAGTTTGCGCCGACCGCGTTGGGCATTGCTGACGCAGCGCTCACGGTGCTGGATACCGCAGGCGGCAGCAACCTGAGTGCCCCGTCGGGCAACGGTCAGGAATTCCTGCTGCAAGGTACCGGCGGCCAGCCCAACGCCCAGTATTCGCCGGTGAACGGATCGCCGGGGATCCCGGAGATCAACTTCGGCAACGTCCCCGAGAACAGCGCTTCGACACAGCAGGTCACCGTGACCAATACGGGTAACGGACCGCTGACGATTACGGGCGCCAACATCGTGGTCAGTCCCAGGGCGGCTAGTACCCTGGCGTATTGGACGCTGTCCCGGGACTGCAACACGCAAGGCGGTGTCGCGCTGTTCCCGGTGACCTTGGTCACGGGTGAATCCTGCGTGTTCACCTTCCAGCTCGACCCGTCCACCGCGGGTAATCTGGTCGCCCTCGTCTCCTTCTTCGATAACGCGGCGCAGAGCAACCTCGCAAGCACGCTCAACGGCTCCTATATTCAACAGGTCAAGCTCTATGGGGTCGGCGTCGTGCCGCTCTCGGGACAACTGTTGTCCGCGACGTATACGCCGGAGGAGCTGAACTTCACGAACCCCAGCGGCCTGCAGAATCAGACGGTCACGGTCACCAATACCGGGACCCAGCCGCTTGTAATCACGGGTGCCGAAACGCCGATAAATACCGTATCAACTACCGGGGGTCCCGGCGCCTTCACCCTCTTAAGGCAGGGGTGCACCGGTGCGAGCGGAACGCTGCTGCCATTTCCGGTCACGCTCGCAAGCGATGCTGCCTGCACGTTCACATTCCAATACAACGAGGCTGTCGAACAGCAAATCGTTGGGCCCCTCGGAACTCCGGCCTCGTTTGTCGGGGTCTACGCGACGTTCTACACCAATGCCTATGAAACCAACATCGGCAGCTCGTTTGGAAATGCGGGTCCTGTCCAGTACGTCGCCCTGCTGACCCCCAATGAAGCAACGGCAAAGTCGAGCTGCGGATCGTCCGCCGGACTCGGTGTCTCGGCATCTCCAGTGGAACAGGGCGTGTTAAACGTCCCGGGCGTGCCCGGCCAGACGGTTGGTTCTTATGGGCAGACGGTCACGGTCACTGATTCCAACAGCACCACGGTCGGTTTCGACTGGGTGGTGCTCGAGGGTCTGAACACCAGTGTCGAAGAAGTCAGTGGCACGACTCCCACCGACACAGGGTCGGTCTACGCCTGCGGTGATGTAGCCGGCAGCCCGGCCGTCCTGGTTCAGATGCAGAGGGGTAGTGGAACAGAGCCCCTGATATATCCCGACGGCATCTTTCCTAGCTATCAATACCTGAAGTTGGCGAACGGTTCGGGTTCGCCATGAACATCAAGGAGATCGATCCATGAATCACCAACCGCATCGGTACCTACCCGTCGTCGCGCTCGCACTGTGTCTCTGCGGCGCAGGCTTGAGCGCCCGGGCCGATCAGCTCGTCAATGTCGCGGTAAACACCTCGAGCCTGGCCGGGATGGCGGGTTCCGAAGTGTTCTGGGAGATGACCGATGGTTCGGGCAGCGGCGATGCAAACAACACCGCCACGATGAGCAACTTTGCTCTGGGCGGCGGGACGGTCGGCGCGGTGGATCCCTTCAGCACCTTCGGCGGCGCCTCCGGGGACCTGGGTTCGACGGTGTCGATCACCGACAGCTCCCCCGATAACCAATTCGCGCAACTCCTGACGCCGGGCGCGTCGCTCTCGTTCTCGCTCGACCTGACGACGAATGCCGACGCCGGCGGGATCCCCGACGGACTCTTCATGTTCATCGCCGATCCCAGCTTCAATTCCATCGCGCAAACCAGCGATCCCAACGGACAGAACAGTCTGTTCGCGGTGACGTTCAATCCCACGGCGGATTTGATTCAGAACTACGATCCGGCGCTGGTCAGCATCACGTCGGCGGTGACCGCAGTCCCGGAGGACAATCCCGCGTCGACGTACAGCGCTTTTGCGTTGCTCCTCGGCGGTCTGGCCGTGCTGCGCAGCCGTCGGCGCAACCTCGCGCCGTGCGACCACGGCAGCCGCACGCTCTGAGCGGCGCGGCGCGGCGGCTTTTGCGCATCCGCCGCCCGTGATACGCCACAGGCGCATCTCTATCCTTGGCGGCGGTCCATGGCGCGTGTACGGCCCGTCTGCCCCGTCAAGCGGCCCGTGTCGCCGCGCCGCCGGACTCGGCGGCGCGGATCGATTCGCCGAGGATTGCCAGCCCTTCCTCGAGGACCGCGTCCTGGATCGTCAAGGGCGCGAGCAGGCGCACGACGTTCGCGTCGACCCCGCAGGACAGCAGGATCAGGCCGCGCTGCTCGGCCTGCGCGAGGATCGCGGCGGTGAGCGCCGCATCCGGTTCCTTGGTCCGCTTGTCCTTGACAAGCTCGAACGCGACCATCATGCCGAGGCCGCGGACCTCGCCGATGCGCGGGCTCGCTTGCGCGAGCGCCTCGAGTCGCGCGCGCATGCGCGCGCCGAGCGCCGCCGCGCGCGCGCACAGACCCTCGGCCTCGATCACGTCGAGCACCGCGTGCGCCGCGGCGATGCTGATCGGGTTGCCGCCATAGGTGCCGCCGAGGCCGCCCGGGTGGGCGGCGTCCATCAGCGGCGCGCGCCCCGTGACCGCGGAGAGCGGCAAGCCGCCGCCGAGGCCCTTCGCGCTCGTGATCAGATCGGGCACGACACCTGAGTGCTCGATCGAGAACATGCGCCCGGTGCGCGCCATGCCGCCCTGCACCTCGTCGGCGATCAGCACGATGCCGTGCTCGTCGCAGAGCCGCCGCAGCGCCTGCAGAAAATCGGCCGGCGCGACGTTGAACCCGCCTTCCCCCTGGACCGGTTCGACGATGATCGCCGCGACCGACTTCGGATCGACGTCGGCGTGGAACAGCCGATCGAGATCCGCGAGCGCATCGGCGCTCGTCACGCCGCGGTAGGGTAGCGGAAACCCGGCGTGGTAGATCTCCGCCGGGAACGGCCCGAAGCCGCGCTTGTACGGCATGACCTTGCCGGTGAGCCCCATCGCGAGCAGCGTGCGGCCGTGAAAGCCACCGGCGAACGCGATGACCGCCGTGCGCCTGGTCGCAATGCGCGCGATCTTGATCGCATTCTCGACCGCCTCGGCGCCCGAGTTCAGGAAAAGCGTCTTCTTCGCGAATGCGCCGGGTGCGAGCGCGTTCAGGCGTTCGGCGAGCCGCAGGTAGGACTCGTACGGGGCGACGTGGAAGCAAGTGTGCGCGAACGCCTCGGTCTGGCGCACCACCGCCTCCATCACGCGCGGATGGCGGTGCCCGGTGTTGAGAACGGCGATGCCGGCCGCAAAATCGATGAAGCGGCGCCCCTCGACGTCCCACAGCTCGGCGTTCTCGGCCCGCGCGACGTAGATCGATTTGCTCGCGACGCCGGTGGGAACGGCGGCCGCTTGGCGCGCCTTCAATTCGGCAGTTCTCGGCATCGGGCTTCCTCCGGCGTGGTGCTGCGTGCTCGCCGAACGGTATCATTGCCCCCGATGGCGAGCAAACCGATCGACGCGGACAGCGAAGCGCCCGAGCCGCGCAGCGGCGTCCTCGGCGTGCAGCTCCTGCGCGCCGGCATCGACGGGCGCGCGTTCGAGACGGACCGCGTCGCGGTCGAGGCCCCGCTCGAGATCCTGCTGCATCACCCGGCGTTCGGCAACGAGCCGGCATCGTTCGGCGCGACGATGCGCACCCCGGGCGAAGACGCGGCGCTCGCCGCCGGCTTGCTCTTCGGCGAGGGGCTGATCGAGGAACGGCGCGACATCGAATCGATCGAGACCGGCACGCGCCGGCCGAACGTGGTCAACGTGCGCCTGCGCCCGGGCCTCGCGTTCGCGACGCCGCTGCTCGTGCGGCGATTCAGCGCGGGCGCCGCCTGCGGCGTCTGTGGCACGACCGGCCTGGACGCGAGCATCGCGCGCGCCGCGGCGACGCGGATCCCGGCCGGGGAGGCGATCGCGCTCGAACGGCTGCTCGCCCTGCCGCAGCGCATGCGCGCAGCGCAAGCGACCTTCGGCGACACGGGCGGCATCCACGCCGCCGCGCTGTTCGATTACGCGGGCGCGCTCGAGGACATCGCCGAGGACGTCGGCCGCCACAATGCCTTCGACAAGCTGATCGGCAAGGCTCTCTTTGCCGGGCGCCTGCCGCTCGCCGAGCGCATCGTCCTGCTGAGTGGACGGGCGAGCTTCGAGCTCGTGCAGAAGGCGCTGCGCGCCGGCGTGCCGCTGCTCGCCGCGATCGGCGCCCCGTCGAGCCTCGCGGTGCAGCTCGCCGAAGCGACCGGGCTCACCCTCGCCGGCTTCGTGCGCGAGCGCCAATGCAACGTCTACGCGCACCCCGGGCGGCTGCGCGAGGGCGCTAGCTGACGGTGTAGCCGCGCGCCACCAGGCAGGCGCTGATCGCGCGCCGATAGGAATCCGCCGAGGCACGCTCCGCCGCGTATTGCCGCTGACTCACGCGCGCCTGCGCCTGGGTATTGGCATCCGCCGCCGAGCCGAGAATGGCGCCCGTCGCGGCGCCGATCAGTGCGCCAACACCCGAATTGTCATCACCGGCGATCATCGAGCCGACGATCGCTCCGCCGACGGCGCCGGTGACCGCGCCGGTACCCGGCGCCGGTTGCACGACCACGCGCTCATAGGGCGGCGCATTCGGCCGGCTCGGGTCGACGCCGGTCTGCTGTACGGCCCAGACGTGGCAGGCGTAACGGTCGCGCTCGAGCTGATCCGGGGTCTGGCCGTGCGCCGGGTAGACGAACAAGCGCGGCGGACGCGGCGGTGCCAGCGCCACCGTGCGGACCGGTTCGGCGACACAACCGCCGAGCAAGGCCGCCGCGATCGCGGCTACCACGACTCCCGCGGCCTTCCCAAGCGAGGACTTTCCAGCCGAATTGTTGCTGTGCAGCATTCTACAGTCCATGATCGAGGGCCTCCTGCCGGTTCACAACGGACCGCACCCGCCATCGTTGACAGCCGCCGGCGGCGAGAGTTCGGCGAAGGGGCGCCGAGGCGAAACGCGTTCATACGTGACTCCTCCAGACAAGTGGGTCGGTCGACGCGCAGCGTATCATGATCGCCCCGGGATGCCGCCCCGGCGCACCGCCCGCTCCACAGGAAGGTCTCGATCGTCCATGAGTCTCAGCGCCTTCGACATTTTCAAGATCGGCATCGGCCCGTCGAGCTCGCACACGATGGGGCCGATGAACGCCGCGCGCGACTTCGCCGCCCTGCTCGAAGCACGCGGCCTGCTCGAGCGCACCACCGAGGTTTCGGCGCAGCTGTACGGCTCGCTCGCCCTGACTGGTCGCGGGCATTGCACCGATCGGGCGATCCTGCTCGGGCTCGAAGGGCAGAGGCCCGAGACGATCGATCCCGCGACCATCGAACCGACCCTGCAGCGGATCCGCGCCGAGGGCCGCATTCGTCTCGGCGGCCGCCGCGAGATCGCGTTCGACGAGCCGCTCAACCTGCTCTTCCACTTCAATCAGGTGCTGCCCGGACACTCGAACGGCATGCGCTTCACCGCGCAGGATGCGGACCGAGCCGTGCTCGCGCGCGAGGAGTACTACAGCGTCGGCGGCGGCTTCGTCGTCCAGGCGGGCGCCGAGCAGCGCGCCGGCGAGGCGCGGACGCCGGCGCCGTTCGAATTCGACTCGGCGGCGGCGCTGCTCGAACTCGGCCGTGCGAGCGGCCTCGAGATCCACGAGATGATGCTCGCGCGCGAGCGCATCTGGCGGGCGCCGGCCGAGGTGCGCGCGGGGCTGCTGAGGATCTGGCAGGTCATGCAGGACTGCGTGCGCCGCGGCTTCGAGGCACAGGGCCTGCTGCCGGGCGTGCTCGGCGTGCGCCGCCGCGCGCCGAAGCTGCATCGACAGCTGTGCAACGCCGATCCGGGCAATCCGATGCACGCGCTCGACTGGGTCAACGTCTACGCGCTCGCGGTCAACGAGGAGAACGCGGCCGGCGGCCAGGTCGTGACCGCGCCGACCAACGGCGCCGCGGGCATCGTGCCGGCGGTGCTGCACTACTACCGGCGCTTCGAGTCCGGCGCGGACGAGGAGGGCGTGATCCGCTTCCTGCTGACGGCGGCCGCGATCGGCATGCTCTACAAGAAGAACGCGTCGATCTCCGGCGCCGAGATGGGCTGCCAGGGCGAGGTCGGCGTCGCCTGCTCGATGGCGGCGGCGGGACTCGTCTCGGCGCTGAACGGCAGCAACCAGCAGATCGAGAACGCGGCCGAGATCGGCATGGAACACAACCTCGGCCTGACCTGCGATCCGGTCGCCGGGCTCGTGCAGATCCCGTGCATCGAACGCAACGCGATGGGCTCGGTCAAGGCGATCAACGCTGCGCGCCTCGCGCTGCGCGGCGACGGCTCGCACAAGGTCTCGCTCGATCAGGTGATTTCGACGATGCGCCAGACCGGCAAGGACATGTCGACCATCTACAAGGAGACCTCGCAGGGCGGTCTCGCGGTGAACGTGCCGGAGTGCTGAGCGCGGCGCGCGCTCAGCCGGTCGCCTGCATCCCCTGGGCGATGCCGCCGATCGTCGCGCACAGCGCGGCGAGCAGTTGCGGATCGCGGCGCTGCGCCGCGCGCCAGCGCCACAGCAGGTCGACCTGCATCAGATGCATCGGGTCGATGTACGGATTTCGCAGGCGGATCGCGCGCTGCAGGGTGGCATCGCGATCGAGCAACTGCGCGTAGCCGCGCAGCTTGAGCACCAGGGATTCGCTGCGGTCGAATTCCTCGCGGATCCGCCGCGCAAAGGGCCGCGCCACCTCGCCCGCGAGCTCGTCGTAGCGCGCCGCGATCGCCAGATCGGTGCGCGCGAGCATCGCCTCGACGTCGCCGAGCAAGTGGGCGAAAAACGGCCAGCCGCCGATCATCTCGCGGATCGCCGCCTCGCCGTGGGCCGCGATCGCCGCCTCGAGGCCGCTGCCGAAGCCGAACCAGCCCGGCAGCAGGTGCCGGCTCTGCATCCAGGCGAACACCCAGGGAATCGGCCGCAGCGCATCGATCCCCGGCCGCTCGCCGCGGTTCGCCTCGCGCGAACCGATGTGCATCCGCTCGATCGCATCGAGCGGCGTCACCGCGCGAAAATAATCCGCGAATCCGCCATCCTCGAACACGAGCGCCCGATAGGCGCGCGCGCTGTAATCGGCGATCGTCTGCATCGTCGTGCGCTGCGCGGCGGGCACGGGCGGCGCCGAACCTGCCTGCGCGCTCGCGCGCGCGACGGCGGCGAAGGCCCGCTCCAGCGTGCGCATCGCGATCGGCCGCAGCCCGTAGTTGCGGTTGACGCTCTCGCCCTGCTCGGCCAGGCGCAGCACGCCGCGCACGGCGCCCGCCGGGGCCGCCTCGACCAGATGCTCGATGCGCCCGCCGCCGCGCGCCGCGGTTCCGCCACGGCCGTGGAATATCGTGAGCGCGATGCCGGTCGCGCGCGCGGCCTCGAGCAGCTGCGTCTGCGCGACCTGCAGGGTCCAGCGCGATGCCGCGATGCCGCTCTGCTTGTTCGAATCCGAATAGCCGATGAGGATGGTCTGGCGGTTGCCGCGGGCTGCGAGGTGCGCGCGGTACGCGCTTTCCCCGTGCAAGGCGCCGAGGATGGCGCCCGCACCCTGCAGCGCCGCTATCGACTCCAACGCCGGCGCGACGTCGAGCGGGCACTCGCCGCCGCGCCGGTCGCCCATGTCCGCCCAGCGGGCGAGCAGCAGGACCGCGAGCACGTCCTGCGGTCCCTGTGCACCGGCGACGACGTAGTCGCCGATCGCCTGCTCGCCGAACTTGTGCCGCGCCTGCGCAATCGCCTCGAACACGGCGAGGCTGCGCCGCCCGATCGCATCGAGCGGCGTCACCGGCCCCTGATCGCGCACGAGCAGATCGCGCAGCTCCGCGAGCCGCGCTGCCGCCGGCAGCTCCGGCCAGTCGGGGCGCGCCAGGCCCTGCGCGAGCACCTGGTCGTGGATCCGGGCGTGCTGCACGATGTCGAGGGCGGCCAGATGAAACCCGAACGTGAGCACCCGCCGGATCAAGCGGCGCAGCAGAAAATACCCCGCATGGCGCCCGCGGTGGGCGAGCAGGCTGTCGGCGGCGAGGGAGACGTCGGCGAGCAGATCCTCGGCGGTCAGATAGCCGTTCGGCCGCGCCTCGTAGGTCGCCTTCAGCCGCTCGCCGATCTGGCTGAAGAACACCCGATAGGGCATGCCGGCGTGATGCGCCGGTGCGATTGCCGATCCCGGCAGCATCTGCGCATACGCTTCGATACGCTGCTGCAGCGCAGCGCTGATCGCGACCCGGCCGCCGCTCTGGCTCAGACTCTGCCCGATCCGGCGGCACTCCTCGAAATATGTCGAGACCGCGACCTGCCGGTGCCGTTGCAGGGTGTCACGAATCGTCTTGCCGTGAACGTCCGGGTTGCCGTCCATGTCGCCGCCGACCCAGGAACCGACCCGCAGGATGTTCGGCAATTGGATCGATTCGGCCGGGACGCTGTACGCCTGCGCCAGCTCCTCCGCGATTTCCTCGTAGAAGAGCGGCACCACCCGGTAGAGCACGTCCACCAGGTAGTAGAGCAGGTGCTCGCGCTCGTCGGCGACCGTCAGCGTGTCGCGCGAATGGTCCTCGGTCTGCCAGATCATGGTGATCTGCATGCGCACGCGCGCCCGTAGACGCGTCAGGTCCCTCGCCGTCAAGGCCGGGTTCTTTCGGTCGAGCAGGTCGTGGGCGATCCGTTGCTGCTTGCGCAGGATCGTCCGGCGCGTCGATTCGGTCGGATGCGCGGTGAACACGGGTTCGATGCTCATCGTCGCGATCAGTGCGAGCACTGCATCGAGCGTCATCCCGTCGGCGCGCAGGCGCGCGATGCAATCGGCGATCCCCCCGGGCTGGGCCAGCCGGTTGTCGGTGAGGTAATCGCGGCGCCGGCGCACGCGATGCACCTTCTCCGCGGTGTTGACCGCGTGGAACCAGAGCGAGAAGGCGCGGGTCAGGTCCGCCGCGGCCTGCGGCGAGCGGCCGGCGACGCGCCGCTGCAGCTGCTCAGCCCCCGCCGCATCGCCCGCACGCAGTCCGATCGCCGCGAGGCGGTCCCCTTCGACGAGGTCGAAGAGATCCTCGCCGCCCTGCTCCCGCAACATCTCGCCGATCGTCGCGCCGAGCGCATGCACGTCCTCGCGCAGCGCCTCGTCCTTGACCGGAAATTGGATCCCCTGGCGGAACATGATTCCTGGCTCGCGCGGGCGCCGGGCCTCAATGCACGTTCAGCAGCACAGTCGTGTCGAAGCTCTCGAAGGTGTTGAGGACGCGCCGATAGGCGTTGTGCACGATGCGCTCGGCATTCTTGTCGGCGCGCGTGCCGAGGAGCATGCGGATCACCACCTCGTCCTGCGGGCGCGCCGGATCCTCGCTCAGCATCTGATAGGTGAAACGCGCGAGCCGCTGGTTGATCTCGTTGGCGAACTTCAGCCGCGCCTCGCCGCCGCCGGGAGCGCCGGTCTTGGCCTCATCGGCGACTTCGCACATCACGCGGACGATGAATCGCGCCTTGTCGACGAGACCCAGGTCGGCAAAGAACTCGGCTTCGGATTGGATGTTCATGGGTCAGGCCGGGAAGAAATCGATGGGTTTGGTGGTGATCAACGGTGCGACGTCCTTCGGCTTGAACCGGAACTGGCGGATCAGGGCGATCAGCTCGGCCTCGAGTTCGGGGTCGTGCAGATCGCTCGACACGATGTGCGCGGCGGTCACCGTGCCCGACGGGGCGATCGCCAACTCGACCACGACCTTGCCCTGCAGCGCAGGATTGCGGCGGATCGCCCGCGTGTACAGAGCATAGATCGCCCCCTTGTTCTTGTCGAATACCAGCGCGACCTCCTCGGCGCTGCGCGAGGCCATGCCGCTGCCGCCGCGGCGCGTCGAGCGTTCGCCGCCCGCGGCGAGCCGCAGCTTGCCCACCCTGGCCGCGCGATAGCCGTTCAGGGAGCCCGACCCGGCGGCGAGGCCGCTGCTGGTCGGCGCCGAGATCCCGCCGCTCGTCGCGCCGGCCTTGGCGGTGATCAGCGAGCGCTGCACGGCGGTGACGTCGCCCGGATCACGGGTGCGCGGCTGGTCCTTGGCAAATTTCTCGATGTCGGTCTGATTGCGCAGAGCGGCCAGTTCGTCGAGACTCGCGAGCAGGCCGGTCTTTTCGAGCCGCGCCCGCGGATTGACCGGCTTTGGCGCCGGCGTCGGCCGCGCCGGTTCGATCGCCCGCGCGATCCGCCGCGGCGGCGGCGGCGGTGGTGGGGGGGGCGGCGGTTGCAGGACCAAGGCCACGGCCCGCGGCGGCAAGGCGTTGGTGTTGATGAGCTGCCGATGGTGCGGCAGGAACGGCATCGCGATCGCGACGATCGCGAACACGATCCCGAGGTCGCGCAGGATCCGGCGAAAGCGCCGCTCGATCTCCTCGCTCGGCGACCACGGCAGGTCGTAACGCCGGTAATACGGGTTCGGCGCGAAATCGCCCGACATCGGCGTGGAATTCAGGCTGGCCATTTAACCCGCCGCCCTTTCGCGCTGCACGACCGCGAGCGACACCTTGCGGTAGTCCGCGTCGCTGCACGTCATCATGACCTTCTTCAGCAGGCTGTACGGCATGTGCTTGTCGCCCATGATCGTGACCTCGTGCGCCGCCGGGTCCTCGCTCGAAGCCGCATCCGGCGTGCGCCCCTGCTCCAAGACCAGCGCCGCCTTCAGCGGCTCGATCACCGGACCCGGTCCCGCGGCGAGATCGGCGATGCGGCCGACCAATCGCCCGTCGACGTAGATCGAGCGGTTCGTGACCATGACGACCACCGCGGGATGCGGCGGCTGCTGCGACAGCGATTGTGGAATCGGAATGGCCTTGGTGTTCGGCAACAGATCGACGTCGGCGGTGTGCGCGAGCAGGAACACGACGAGGATCGTCATCACGTCGATGAACGGCACCAGGACGAAATGGCTGCCGCGGTGCAGGCGCTTGCGGTGCCGCTTGATGCGGTAGGGGATCATGTGGGCGCATCCCCGATCGAGATGTCCGGGAACAGCCGGGCCTTCGGGAACGGCGGCGTCGGCAGCTGATAGACCCGCACCGTGTCCATCACGTGCACCAGCACGTCGTACGGCACGTTCGGCCCGAGCAGGACGGTCGCCGCGGTCATCGCCGGAAACTGCGCCTTGACCCGGCGCATGAACAGCGACAGCCCGTCGTAGTCGTACGCGCCGCCCTGGTTCGCGAAATCCTCGAGCGGGCCGGAATTGCGGTCGTTCACCAGGATGTCGCCGGGCCGGATGATCACCTCGAGCGCGAGTCCCTTCGGCAGCGGCGCACCCGGCGCCGCATTCGACGGCAGGTTCAAGGGCAGGATGTTGGTCTTGGAGAACACCGCGGTGAAGATCAGGAAGAACACCAGGATCACCATCATGTCGATCATCGGCACGATGTTCAGGTCGTCGCGGCCGCGGTGATAGCGCGCGTGGTTGCGCCGGACGAGACGGGTGGATTTGGACCTCATGGGCTGGGCGCCGTGGGGGATCGAATGCCCGTCAGATCGCGCCACGCGCCGGGGCCGGCACACGCGAAGCGCCCGCCCCGGCCCCAACGCCCGCCCCCGGTCCGGCCCCCGCCGGTGCCGGCGCCTGGCGCTCGGTGATCGAGTTCAGGAACTTCACCGAAGCGATCTCCAGACTGTCGATCAGCGCGGTGGTCTTCGCCTCGAGGAACATGTGCGCGAGCAGCAGCGTGATCGCCACCGCGAGGCCCGACGCCGTGTTGTTCATTGCGACCGAGATCGATGCGGCCAGCAGGCTCGCCTTGTCCGCCGGATTCGCGGTGGCGACGGCGCTGAACGCCTCGATCAATCCGCTGATCGTGCCCAACAAGCCGATCAACAGGCCGATGTTGGCGAGCGACGAGAGGAAATGGGTGCGCTTCTCGATCCGCGGGATCACCTCGAGCAAGCTCTCGTCCATCGCCTTCTCGACGTCGTCGCGCCGGCGCGCGTTCGCCACCCGCGCGACGCCGTAGCTCAGGATCGTCGCGATCGAGGCCTTCGAGTTCTGCGTGAGCGCGACGACCTGCTTGAAGTTGCCGGCGGCGAGCGCGGGCACGATCGCGTCCCACAGACCGCGGTTGCGCATCGTCTCGCGCGTCAGGTAGACGAAGCGCTCGATCGCGATCGCGACGCCGACGACGAAGATCAGGGCGAGCGGATAGAGAAACACGCCTCCGTCCCTGAAGAAATTGACGATTGAATTCATGAAATTCATCTGCGCGCTCCTGAGGATTGTTCTACCGCTCCGTCCGCCGGATTCAACCAGATTCCGTAAAATCGGCTATGACTCACTTCTCACCCTGCGGCGCAGCAGCCGGGCTCGGAACCGCCTTTTGTGGCGGTGCGGAAGCCAGTGCCTGGTAATACGCCACTTGCCGTCGAAAAACGTCCCGATCGACCGGCGCCAGCACCTGATCGAGCAGGCTGTTGACCGGCTCGCCGCCCAGATCGCCGAGGCCTGACTTGCGCCAAGGGACGATGTACATCACCTTCGGCAGTTCCTTGTTGCCGGTCACCGTCGTCGTACCGAGCGCAATGAAATCGCTCTTGCCCGTGCGCCGGCCGGGCGCAGTCCTGAGCGGCGCCTTCGGCCGCGCGCTCGTCGCGGCGTGCGCGGTGTGCGCCGCGGCACGCGCGGAGGAAGGCGCGGCGGCGGGCTTCGCGCGAACCGTGGTCTGCGCCTCAGCGGCGCGCTGCGCGCCGGCGGCGGCCGCGAGCAGCGCGAGCGCGCCCCCGAGCAGCCTCAAGCGGTATAGCGGTCTCATGTCGGCTCCTTCGGCGGGTGCGCGGCCGGTGCGGCGGGCGGCGCAACCGGCGCTGCGGTGCTCGGTGTGGCCGGCGGTGCAGCTCCCGGCGCAACCGGCGCCGCGGTGCCCGGTGTGGCCGGCGGCGCAGCCACGCCGATCCGCCGCCGCACTTCGATGACCCAATCCTCGACCCGCGGGTCCTTGCCGGCGATCGCGAGGTAGCGCTGGTACTCGGCGAGCGCCCGGCGCGGCTCGCCGAGATATAGATCGTACAGGATGCCGAGGTTCAGGTGCGCCGCGGCGTCATCCGGCCGTGCGGCGATCGCGCGGGCGTAGGCGCTCTCGGCCGCCCGGAACCGGCCGAGCCGGCGCAGCACCATCCCGAGCTCGTCGTTCGCGGCCGGATTTTCCGGCTCGCGCGCGAGCACCCGCCGCAAAGCCGCCTCGGCCTGCGGCAGACGCGCGGCGGCGAGCTCGAGCATCCCGAGACTCAGCAGCGGTCCGTTGAACTGCGGATAGCGGCTCGCGAGCGTCTGCAGCGCACTTCTCGCCTGCGCCGTCCGGCCGGCGCGCATCGCACCGAGCGCCGCGGCGTACCCGGCCGCAGCCTGCACCGGGATCGGCGTCGCCGTGGCACCGCCCGGTGGCGCGCCGCCGGACTTGGCCGCCACCGGCGCGAGGGCGGCGGCCGCGATCGCGGCCCTGCCCGGCGCAGGCGAACGGCGCGGCGCCCCCGAGCAGGCTGCGAGCAGGCCGAGCGCCGTGGCGCTAGCGAATCGTATCGGCCAGCGGTTCACTGATTTCAACCTTGTCGAAGCGCGCCGGGTCGAGCTTCGCGAGCGCGGCGAAGCTCTTCTGCACCCATTGATCGTAGATGCCCTGGCGGGTCCGCGCCGCGTTGATCTCGTCGAGCTTGATCGCCTGGTCCTCGAACGGAATCGCCTGCTCCTCGAGCAGCACGCCATACTCGGCCAGTTCGTCCTTGGACAGGTTCTTCGGCCGTTGCGCTTGCAGTAGATCCTCGCTGAGCCGGCGGTACAGTTCGGCGCTCTCGAAGGTCGCGGCGGTCGTGACGCCGACGACGCCGTAGGCCGCCGCCTCGGTGTAGGCGTGCAGCGCCGCCTCCATCGCATTGCGCTTGCGCAACAGCGTTCGCTTCAACGGTGCGACGAGCCGGATGGCGTCGAATTCGTCGCGCAGCGGCGCGGCGAGTGCGAGCGTCGCCTCGGCTGCGAGCGCACGGCTGCGGTCGGTGCGGGCAGGCCCCGCGCTGCGATCCGCGGCGACGATCGCCCGCAACCAATGAGTCTCGGCGGCGTGCTCGCCGCTCTGTGCGGCGAGCCGGCGCAGCTCGTTGCGCGCCTCCATCGCCGGATCCAGCGGCTCGGGGTAGCGCTCGACGAATGCCTCGAGCATCGACCGTTGCGCAGCGGCGTTGCCCGCCTTGCCGTACAGCTCAGCCGCCTCGAGCGTTGCCTCGCGTCGCACCTTGGTCGATTCGCTCGGCGAGGCGGCGATGCCTGCGAACTCGGCCGCCGCCTGCGCCGGCTGGTTCGCCTTCGCATAGGCCACCGCGAGCTTGCGGGTCACGTCCTCCTGCAGCGAGCTCTGCGGGAAGTTGTGGCGGAAATCCTCGAGCACCGCGATCGCGCGCCGCCAGTGCTTGCCGCGGATCAGGAGCGCCGCGGCGTCGAAGTCCGCATTGGCGCGAATCTTCGAAGTCGGCGCGAGCTGCGAGACGCGCAGGAAATCGGCGACCGCGGCGCGGCGGTGGCCCGCCGCGTCCTGCTGCTGGGCTTGACGGTAGATCGAAGCGGCGAGACGCTCGACGATCGCCGGCCGCTGCGGATCGTCTGCGGCCATCAGCGCCTCGTCGTTGCGGTAGGCGCCCTCGGCCTGCGCGAACGCCCCGCGCGCGAACGCGGCATCGCCGATGACCGCCCAGGCGAGCCGCTGATCCGCCGCGTCGACCGCCGGGCGCAGCGCGAGCAGCTCGCGCGCCGCCGCCGCGGCGCGGCCGTTGCGCTTCTCCTTGAACAGCGCCGCCACCGCATGCGCCAGCACCTGCGCGGTCCGCGGGTCCCGGGGAAAGGCGTCGGCGAAGCGCAGCGAGCTCGCGATGTTCAGGCGCCGCGCCGCCGCGCTCGCCGCGCCGGTCGCGGTCCGCGCCTCGTCGTCGTAGGCGACGATCGCGGCGTAGCCGGCCGCGGCCGCCTGCGGGTTCGCACCGTAGCCGTAGGCGGTGCGCTCGTACTGCTTCGCCGCCGCAAGATACATCTTGCTCTCGAACAGCGTGTCGGCGAGCAGAAAATTCGTCGCCGCGACAGCGGGATCGTGCGGGAAGTCCTCCAGGATGCGGCGATACCAGCCGGCGGCGGCCTGGTAATCCGCCGCATCGTGGGTTCGCTGCGCCTCGGCGTGATAGTACTGCGCCAGATCGCGCAGGTTGGTCTGCAGTTCGCCGACGACCTGGGGCTCCGCGCCCGGCTCGCGGCCCTGCCAGTACGCGCTGCCGAACGCATAATCGTCGACGAACTCGCGCTTCGCCTTGAGCACGAGCGGCGCAAAGCCGCCGCGGGCGTAGGCGCCGATCGCCTGCATCTGCAGGAGCGGCGCATGTTCGCTGCGCGGATCGCGGACGACGAACGCGCGGTAGGCGCCGGCCGCATCGGTGTAGCGCTGCTTCTTGACGTACAGGTCGCCGAGGCGCGCATACAACAGGTAGGCATACGGCCTCGCGCTCATGCCCTGCAGGAACGCGTCGATCGATTGCGCGCCGTCGGTGTAGGAGAAGGCGATCGACATCGCGCGCAGGCTGTCGTCGACCAGCTCGCGGTTCGGCCGGCTCAAGGAGCGCATGGCGATGAGCGCGCCGGGCGGCCGCTTGGCAATCAGCACGCCGTCGAGCACCGCAGCGAACGGCGCGAGACAGGACTGGTAGCCGCCCTGCTTGAACAGCGACCAGCCGAGCATGTACTCGCTCTGGCTATAGAACTCCGATTGCGGTCCGAAGCGGATCGCCGCCCGGTAGGCTTGCTGCGCCTCGGCGTAGCGCCCGGCCGAGAACAGCAGCTCGCCCCGGCGGAACTGCGCCTCGTCGACGTAGCGGCTCTGCGGATAACCGCCCACCAGCCGGTCGAGCGTCGCGAGCGAGCGGGCCGAGTCGCCGATCGTCTCGTAGGCCCGCGCGAGCTGGTAGAGCACCGCATCGGCGAGGGCGTAGTGCGGATACTTCGCGAGCAGCGCGTGATAGAGCACGATCGCGTCGTGCGCCTGCAGCACCTCGTTGGTCTCGAGCTCGCGCTGGATCCGCGCCGAGGCCGAGCTCTCCAGGTGCAGATCGCCGAGCCGCCGCAGAGCCTCGGCGCGCAGCTGCGCGTCGCCGGCATTGAGGTCGAGAAAGCGCCGGTAGCCGGCCATCGCGGTCGCGAGATCCACGCCGCGCGGCGGCCGGGGGCTGACCGCGACGTGCTCGCCGGCGAGATCGCCGATCGTTTGCGCCTCGCGCGCGGCGGCGCCGCCGCGCGCGCAGGCGCCGAGCAACGCGGCGCCGGCGAGCAGCGCCGGGAGCAGCCCGTTCGGTGCACGGCTCATGGTGGCTTGCCCGCGGGCCGCCGCGCGCCGTTGACGGTGCGATCGTAGATCGCCGCGAGCGCAAAGCGCGCCTGCACCTCGTAGGTGCCGATGCGCCGCTGCTGCCGCTCGAGCGCGTCGATCGCGAGCGTCCCCAGGTAGCGCTCCTGCCGCGCGGCGACGGCCGCAACCGCCCGGCGCAGCGCGTCGATGCGCGCACCGAGCGCGGCGACGCGGACGGCATCCGCGCCCGTGTCGCTCGGGATGTCGCGCCGCGCCGCGCGCACCAGCACGACCCGCCGCTCCGTCTGCTTCAGGCTCGCGTCGAGTTCGTGCACCGCACGCCGCTCGTTCCACAAGCGGGCCTGGAAGCTCTGCGTGAGCCGCCAGTACATCACGCCCCTCATCAGCCGGTACCGGCCGCGCATGTCGGCGAGGCGCGGATCGTGCGGATGGGCCGCGAGAAACGCGCCGATCCGCGCGAGTTCGTCCCAGGTCCGCCTTTGCGCCGGCGTCGCCAGCGCGACGACGTCGTGCGTCTTGTCGATCTCGTCCAGGCGCGACTCGAATTCGTCGCGCTGCGCGAGCAGCGCATCGAGGTGGGTCGCCGCGAGCGCCGCATCGGCCTGCGGCACGCGCTCGGCGTACGCGGCCCGCTTGGTCGCGATCATGTCGTCGAACGCGCCGATGCTCGCGCGCCAGGCGCCGAGGTTGCGCCGCATGTACTCGAGGTCGCGAGTGTTGCGCAGTCCCTCCTGGAAGTCGTTGCTCGCGAGCAGGTCGTACAGATAGCGCGACTCGGGTGCGTTCGGCAGGTGCCGCAGCTGCCAGTCCCAGGTGGCGTGCTCGCTCTTGTCGCCGGCGAGCAGGCGCGCGACGAACTTGCCGGAGCGGATCGTCGCGATCGACGCGTCGATCGCCTTGCTCTCGGCATCGAACGAGGCGATGGCTTCACTGTTGTAGCGCGCCGCCTGGCCGTCGGCGTGCAGCTTGGCGAACGCATAGGGCACCGCGAGGAAGGATTCCTGGACCGCGGCATCGCGCAGATCGCGCTTGCGCAGCGCGAGCCACGGCACCAGCGCGCGCCGGTAATGGCCGGTCATCGCCTCGGCCCAGCCGAAGCCGAGCAGGGCCTTGCTCGAATACGGCCCGGCGAGGCGCACGCGCTCGAGATAGGCGGTCGCGTCGGCCGGCCGTTTGGCTTGCAGGAAAGCATAGCCCAGCGCGAGATTCGCCCGGTCCTTGAGCGCGAAGAACTCCTCGCTGCCGGCGCGCAGCGTGCCGACGCGGTCGAGAAACGGCACCGCCGCCTCGAGGTGTCCTTCGCGGATCAGCGCGATGCCGAGGTTGAAGTCGACGTACGCGGCCCACTGCGGCGGTCCGCGCCACGCGCGCAGCAGCGCGACCGCGTCAGCGAATCGTCCCTCGCGCAGCAAGATCTCGCCGAGCAGCATGGTCCGCTCGTCCTCGACCCGGGGTGCGACCGTGCCCGTGATCCGTTCGAGCGCGCCCTGCGACTGCGCGAAATAGCCGCGGTCGAACCAGATCTTTCCCAGGTAGTACCAAGCCCGGTTCTGCACCGCGCGCGGCGCGTTGCCGGCGAGCAGCTCCTCGAAGATCCGGCCCGCCTCCACGTGCTCGCCGAGCGACAGGTAGAGCCCGCCGAGCAGCAGCTCGGCGTCGACGCCGGTGCGCGGCAGCTGATGCAGTTTTTTGGCCGCGAGCAGGCGGGTGATCGCGGCGAAATCCTCGCCCTGGAAGTCATAGAACAGGACGTTGCCGTACGCGAGGTCGCGCACGGGCTGCGGCGCGAGGCCGTTTGGATCCGGTTTCACGTTCTTCGCCCCGGCCGCCCGCCAAGGGCAGGCGAGGATGCAGGCGGCGAGCAGCGCCCATCCCCCGCCCTTGAGCGCCCGCAGCAGATCGGCCTCCCGCGGCACCGGTCACTCCCAATCTTTGATCAGGAACTCGGGTTGCTGGCTGCGCGCCCGATCGGAAATCTTCAGCTCCAGGTACTTCGCGCCGATGCCCTTGTCGAAACTGATCGTCGCACCGCGCCGATAGTCGAGCCCATGCGGTCCCTTGCCGATGAAGAACGCGACCAGCCGATGCTTGCCGATCTTCTGGTTGCCGATGTACAGGCGCTGCACGCCGCCCTTCTCGAGCGCCTTGACCTCGCGCGGCGTGTACAGGTAATTGGCAACCTGCTTGTCGTCGATCTTCAGCGTGACCGAGTCGAGCGCGAAGAACGTGCCGACGTCCATCGACAGGTACACCGCGACCTGCGTGTTCGCCGGGAACAGCAGCTTCTCCTGCAGCACGAACAGATCCCGGTTCAAGTCGATGACCTGCTGCTTGACGCTCTGCACCTGCTGGTCGAGTGTCGCAAAGCTCTGCGGCGCGGCCGGCGACGGCGCGGCCGGCGGGCTCGCAGCGCGTGCGAGCGGCAGCAGGGCCCAGGCGCCGGCGAGCAGGCCCGCGCGCAGGATCTTCGGCACTCGTCGGCAGTTGCAGTTCATGGCTGACCTTGATGTTTATTCGCGCAGCAACGCGCGGATTTCGCCGACGAATTGCCGATCGTCGCCGCGATCGTATCCCGTTTTGACGAAACGTACGATTCCGGAGCGGTCGACCAGCACCGTCTCGGGCAGCCGCTCGAGCGCATAGGCGCGGCCGATCCGCGAGCCGGCGCCGAGCAGAACCGGGTAGTTGACGTGCATCGCCGCGGCGAATTGCGCGGCGCGCGCGAGATCCGGATCGACCGAGACTGCGAGCACGACGAGGCCCGCGCGCCGATAGGTGGTCTCGATGCGATCGAGCGCCGGCATCTCGACGCGCGAGTCCCCGGCCCAGCGCGCGTAGAAGTCGAGCAGCACCACCCGGCCGCGGTATTCGGACAGCCGTCGGTTGGTGCCGTCGGTGCCCTTCAGCGCGAAATCCGGCGCGCGCATGCCGATCAATGGCGAGGTTGCCGCCGCTGCGGCCGCCGTCGCCGCCAGGCCGACGAGGACCAGGGCGGCCAGCCGGGATGGGCCGCGAGCGCGCGGCGATGGTTCAGACACGAGACACGCTGGCGACTCCGCTGTCGTAGGAACACCCCGAGGACCGGCCGCTTGGTCGGCCAACGGCGGCCTCAATCATAATGCAGCGCAACCATCGTCCGGCCCTGTCTCCGGAACGCGACAGGACGCCCGGCCGGCGATCGGCGCATCAGCCGACGATCTTGCCGTTGACCAGGCCCGCGAGCGGCGCAAAGGCGATCAGCGGATCGAGTGCGGCGCCGGTGCCGAGCGTGTCGTTGACGTTCGGCGCCGGATACAGGGTCGGGAAGTTGCCCTGCGTGCCGTGCAGAGCCATGTAATTCAGCACCACCATCTGCACCAGATTGAACACGTTGTTCGCGCCCGGGCTGCCCGTGGTGTTGACCGATCCGTCCGAGGTGAAGGAGCCCATCTGCAGGCTCGCCTCCGGATCGTTCTGCGCCGGCAGTGGCTTGCCGTAGGGGTTGAAGACGAGAAAATAATTCGCCGCGGTGTTCGAATTGTCCGCGGTCCAGACGCCCTTGCCGCGGCCGGCGGCCGAAGTGTCGATCATGCCGTTGCTCACGATCGAGCCGTCGGTGAAGACGTAGACCATCAGCGGCTTCTTGCGCCGCGCGGCGAATTCGAGACAGGCGCCGATGCACTCGCCGGCGGTGAAATCGCGCGTCTCGCCGGTCGCGCGATCGCCGGTGTGGTAGTCGAAGCCGCCGAGCTGGATCGTGCCGGCGGCCGCGTTGCCCTCGACCACGAGCTTCATGACCGCGGCGGTCGCCTGGAAGTCGGAGTTCGCCGCGTACTCGGCCGGGTTGAAGATCCCGCTCGGGCCGACCACGTCCGGGTCGAGGTCCGGATTGACGGCCGACGGGCTGCCGTACTTGTCGGTCACGTACGCGGCCTTCGTGTAGCCGCAGGCGAGCAGCTGCTTGGCGGCGGCGTCGGCGGTCGGATCGGTGAAGGCCTGGACCTGCGCGTACTTCGCGTCGCTGATGCGCTTGGTCGATTCCATGACCGCGGTCACGTCCGCCGGATTCGGCAGCAGCGTGGAGAGCTGCCCGGTGTTGACCAGCCCGACCACGTCGGCGGAGCTCGCGACGCGCGTCGGCTGCGCCGCGATGTTGATCATCGTCGCCGGCGCCAGCGAATTGCCGCCCGACACGGTGCTGTCGGTGCCGATCAGGTCGAGCAGGGCGCCGCGCGCGCCGACCTGGTAGATGCCGTAGATCGGGTTCAGCGGGTTGATGTTGGTATCGTTCTGCGACAGCGCCGGGATCACCGTGCCGTTGGTGTTGCTCATCGCGAGCGCACCGGTGCGCGTCTTCATGCCCCGCAGGTGGGCGCTGTCGGCATGGTATCGCAGCCCGAACGTCGCATCGACGGTGGTGCCCGACGTGCTCGCGCCCGGGATCATGGTCCCGGGCAGCCCGAGCTTGCTGTAGCCGGCGGTGCTCAGGAAGTCGAGCTGCCCGCCCGGTCCGCCGACCAGCACGTTCGAGCCGGCGATGTTGCCGCCGCCGGTGAGGTCGAAGGCGATGAACGGCACGAGTCCCGCGCCGAGCGAGATGCCGCATGGGCCGAGCAGCGCCTGCAGGTCCGGTGCCAGGGTTGCGCGGGCCCGCCGGGGTGCCGCGAGCAGGCCGAGCAGCGAAGGCGCGATCACGGTCGCGGCGCCCGACAGGAAGCCCTGCGCGAGGAATTCCCGGCGCGTGCGTGGCCGCGGGTGGTCCGGATGGCGCAGCGGCTCGTGCGGGTTGCGTGTGCGGGGTTTCTTACGCATGGTTCGGCCCTTGGGTGGCAAGCTTGCGGATCAATCGATCAACATGTCGGCGCTGCCGAGCGCGGCTGCGCAGGCGGCACTCGCCACGGCGAGCACCCGCGGCGTGTTGTTGCACGGACTCGTCGCGCCGCACAGCGTGCCGACCAATGAATCGAGCTCGTTGCTGACCGTCGAGGCGGCCGGCTGGCTCGCGAGCGGCGCGCCGTTCGGCGCACTGCCGAGCACCCGCGCGGCGATCGGACCGGTCACCGAGTCGACGCCCGCCGGCGTCGAGAACAGCGAAGCGTTGAAGTTCACGCCCGGAAACATCTGCGCCGCGAGCGAGGGCGTGTTGACCATCACGCTGCAGTACTGGATCGCGAGCTGGGCGATGCCGACCTGATCGGCTGCGACGAACCCCTGGACGTTCGGCAAGGCCGGCAACTGCTGTTGCACGGCGAGGTAGGTCTGGTTGACCGCCGCCTGCGTGGTCGGCACGCCGGTGATCTGCGACATCGTCGCGTTGATCTGCGCGAAGGTGCGCAGGCCGACGGCCGAGGACGGCGGCAGATCGCCCGGAGTCGGCGGCGGCGGCGGCGCCGGTTCGACGACGACGTGGGTCTGCGTGCCGAGCTGATCGAAGGTGAGGAAGAACTGGTCGGTCGCCGGATTCTGCAGCGCGATCACGGTACCGACCGGCGACAGCACCTCGCCCTGCGCGGTGTAGTTGGCCGCGGTCACGGTCGTGTCGAGCGGAATGAACGCCTGGCCGACGTTCGGGATGGTGCCGTCGATGCCGATGCGGATGCCCTTGACCACGATGCCGTCCGGTGTCACGGTCGGGTCGAGCGAGATGAAGGTCGGCTGGGCGAACAGATAGCTGTAGCTGTCGTACTGGCTCACCGTGAACATGACGTAGGACTGCGGCACTCCGGTCACGTCGGCGACGTTGAACAGCATGAAGTAGCGCTGGCCGACGCCCGCCTGGAAGTTCTGCAGGACCTGCGCCGGCGTCAACGCGCGATCGTGGATCGCGACGAACTTGATGAGCCCCGACCAAGGCCGGTCGCCGGAGACCTCGTTGCCGAGCACGAGCGCGAAGCTCGCGTTCCAGTTGGAGATCGCATCGCCCTTCTGCGGGTCGGCGAGCGGGATCTGCACGCCGTTGACGTAGATCCGCCGGCCGTTGACCGGGTCGTAGGTCAATACGACGTGCTGCAGTGCCGCCTGCAGCACGTTCGTGCCGTCCGGCGTCGACAGCTGCGGCATGCCGTTCAGGTCGGAGCCGGTACTGCGCAGCAGAAAATCGTAGTTCTGATTGGTCTGGCCGAGCGTGAAGTTGCGCGCCGCGTCGCCGCCCGAATAGCTCACCATGTAGGAATTGTCGGCGGCGAGGCTCGCCGGCGCGACCCAGGCCTCGATCGTGAACTCGCCGGTCGACTGGATCAGGTCGAAGATCTTCTTGCTCGCCGCGGTCGAGGCCTGCGCCTTGCCGCCGGGCGCAATCTGGATTCCCCAGCCGCCCGCCCAAGTGACCGGACCGCTCAGGGTCAGGTCGGCCGCGGGATCGACGCCGCTCGTGTCGTAGGCGATGTTGCCCGATCCGGTCTGGAACTCGTATTTCGCGATCACGTTCTGGTCGAAGCGGTTGTTGCCGCTCGCGACGATGCCGTCGGCGAGCGTCAGGGCCTTGCTGACGACCAAGGCCGGGTCGATGCTGGTCGGCGTCAGCATGCCGGCGAACGTCTGGATCGCGGCGAGCATCTGCGCCGCGTCGTTCGCGCACACGTCCCAGCAATTATGCGATTCGGTCGCGAGCTTCAGGTAGAAGCGCGAGTTCGCCGGCGTGTTCAGATCGATCTTCGAGAGCGCCTGTTGATACGCCTGGTTGAGGTCGCTCGACGCGAAATACGGCGCCTGTGGCACCGCCGCGGTCGGCGAATGGCAGCGCGAACAGTACTTGGTCAGCAAGGGATAGACGGTGTTCGCGAAGTCGGTCGGGTCGGCGGGGAAATTCAGGCTCTCGCCGACGGTGTGGATCGCCGGCGCGGTGAGCTTGACCTTGGTGCCGCCGCCCGCGGAGGCCCCGGCCCAGTTGCTGATCCAGGTCGTGAGGATCTGTGCGCAGGCGTTGTTGTCCGGTAGCCAGCAGTTGTGGCCGCCCGCGACGTGCTGCACGAGCTGCGAGGCGGCCGGATCCTGCAGGTTGATCACGGTGTTCGCCTGGGCGTAGGCGAGGTTCACGTCGTCGCTGCGCGCGAAATTCGGCATCTGGCCCGGTGTCGTCGCGTTGTGGCACTGGCCGCAGCGGTCCTGGCCGCGCACGTTGTTCCAGAAGCTGACCGCGAAGGCCTGGACGTCGGCGGTGGCGGGCGGCGGCCCGGTGTAGGCGTTGGCGGTGCCCATCGGCGCAACCGTCGCCGACGGCGTGGTCGGCGCGCCGCCGCTGCTGCAGGCGCCGAGGCCGACCGCGGCAGCCAGCCAGAGGATCAGCAGCTTGCACTTCGGGTTCACGGTCGTCGCGTTCATGGTCAATTCCCCATGCAGTAGACGGCCGACTCGGCGAACACCTCGCGCAGCGAATAATTGTGCGACTGGAACGAGGCGATCATCTGCGCGACCTGGTTGCGATCCGCGGCGTTGCTCGGCGCGCGAAAACACACGTCCTTGAACACCCGCGTGACCTGGCAGTTGGCGAACGCCTGGCTGTTCTCGAGTTCCTGGCCGAGCGATTTCGCCCCCTCGCCGCCGCCGGGCAGCTGCGGATCCCAGCCGAGCACGGCGTTCGGGCCGCTGCGCCAGCGGTTGCTCCAATCGTCGTTGGTGGTGACGTAGCCGTCGGGGAAATTGGTCGCGTTGATCAGGTACTTCGGCTGCACCTGGCCGGGCGTGTAGACGAGCGACTGCGTCGCGTCGTCGAAGTTGTAGTAGGCGAACGCCTGCGCCATGGGATCCATGCCGCTGTGGCAGCCGATGCAGTTGTTGAGGAACAGCCGGCTGTCGCCGCCGGGACTGCGCGTGACGTCCTGGCGGATGCGGTCCGGCGGGCGCGTCGTGTCCATGATCGTCTGCAGGTCGGAGCAGAGGTGATTCATCATGGTGAAGCGGAACATCCGCCGGTTGGTGCCCTTGTCGAAGAAGGCGGCGGCCGCCGCGCGCGTCGTGATCACGCCGGCCGTCGCCGCCGGCGGCAGCCCGGTCACGGACGACTGGGTCACGGCGACCAGATGCGCCTTCAGGTCGGCGCCGTTGTCGTCGAGCGCCTGATACATGTCGTTGTTCGACAGCGAATACGCCGGCAGCCCGAGGCTCGGGTCGGCGACGTAGACGAGATCTGCCGACAACAGGGTGTTGAACGGCACATTATCGCGCACCATGCCGATGACGGTCGCCGTGTAGTCGTTGAGCGGCGCGAACTCGGTCTGCGCGGTGTTGGTCCAGGGCGTCGCGAGGTCGCGGATCGTGTCGTCGTAGAACGCCGGGTCCTGCGTCGCGAGCAGCGCCGCGCTCAAGGGGTCGGTCTGCGTCATCTGCTGCAGGATCGTGGCGGGCGCGGGAATGCCGGCGATGCGGCTATAGATCCGCTCCGCCTGGGTCGGCGTCGTGTTGGCGGCCGGCAACGGCCGCGCCGCGCAGACGAGCGCGAGCAGCGCGAGCGCCGCCCGGCCGTTCCACGGCCGCTGCGGCCGGCCGGCGTGCCCCACGGCGCGGCGATCAGGGGCCATCTCGGCAGTCTCGTTCTTCATGGGCTCATCCGCTCGCGAGAGTGTTGATTGCAGGTCGCGGTTCGCAATATACGCAGCGAAAAATGCCCCGCCAGTTGTCTCGGCGCGGCGACGTCGGCTTTTCGCGACAGTACCGGCCGCGGCGTGCGCGCCTATATTCTGCGTTGCCGATGGGAGTCCCTCGAATCCTCGTGCACAGGATGGGTGAATGCCGCACGGTTCTTCTGTGAGTGTGTTAACAGAACGCGAAGCTGCGGCCCCACAAGATGCCCCAACCATGAACGCGACCCGCCGGCACGGCCGGTTCCATCGTCCCCTGCGCTGGGCTGCGCTGCTCGCGCCGCTTGCCGCCCTGATCGGCTGCAGCAGCGCCGTGAGCGGCCATGCGCCCGGCGTCGCCGGCGGCGAGACCCTGAGCCCCGGCGAGCTCAGCTTCCCGCTCGCCTACGTCAAGCGGCCGGTGCCGAAGACCGACATCGACGTGCGCGACCCGCTCGCGATGACGCCGGGCGGGGACCTGTACGTGCGCGACCAGGCGAGCGCCGGCGCGCCGGAGACGAACGTCACCGGATCGATCACCCAAGGCAAAGGCGACGTTCGCGATCTCGACGTCTCGCCGGACGGCACGAAGCTCGTGTTCGCGCTGCACCTGCCGATGATCGCCAACGCGATGGCGAGCCAGCAGCCGACCTGGAACATCTACGAGTACGACGCGACCACCAAGACGGTCGTGCAACTGACCAACGACGACATCACGACCGGCGACGACATCAGTCCGCATTTCCTCCCGGACGGGCGCATCGCCTTCGCTTCGACGCGCCAGACGACCACCCAGGCGGTGCTGCTCGACGAGAACCGCCCGCAATACCCGGCGCAGACCGAGCGCGGCTTCAGTCCGCAGCAGTCGATCCTCGCCCTGCACGTGATGAACGCCGACGGCAGCGGCATCCACCAGATCACCTTCAACACCGGCCACGATTTCGCTCTCTCGGTGCTGAACGACGGCCAGCTCGTCTTCTCGCGCTGGGAATACGTCGGCGGCACCGACGAGATCAATCTCTACCGGGTCAACCCCGACGGCACCGGACTCGAGCTGTACTACGGCGCGAACAGCCACGCGACCGGCGCGAACCTCGCCGGCAGCAACGACAACGTCGTGCAGTTCCTCGATGCGCGGCAGCGGCCCGACGGCAAACTGCTGGTGATCGACCGGCCCTTCCTCGGCACGCAACAGGGCGGCGACGCCCTGCTGATCGACGCCGATCAGTTCGTCGAATACGACCAGGCGACGCTCGCGGCCGCGCTGGCGGGAGCCAGGGGCCCCGCCCAGCTGAGCGCGACCGCGCTCGGCGTGACGACCGATGCGAACCTCCCCTCCCTCGGCGGACGCATCGCCTCGGCATACCCGCTCTACGACGGCACCAACCGGATGTTGATCAGCTGGTCGCCGTGCCTGTTGCTCGACGACTCGGTGACGCCGCCCGCGACGACGATCTGCAGCGCCGCGAGCGCCGCGGCCGCGAACGCGCAGATGGCGCCGCCACAGTACACGCTCTGGCTGTACGACCTGGACACGAGCACCATGACTCCGGTGTTGAGCGCCGCCGCCGGCACCATGATCGTCGACCCGGTGATCATGCAGCCGCGCTCGCCGGCGCCGGTCTTCGTCCCGGACAGCGTGCCCTCGGGCGCCGCGGCCAACCTCGCGAACGACGGGGTCGGCGTGCTCGACATCCGCAGCGTCTACGACGTCGACGGCAAGGCCGAGAACCCCGTCGACGGCACGCCGGTCGACATCGCCGCGCTCGCCGATCCGAGCAAGACCACCGCCGCCGCCCACCCGATCCGCTTCGTCCGCATCGAGAAGCCGGTGGAGATCCCGCCGCAGACGCTGCGCAAGATCAACCCCTCCGCCTACGGGCCGACCGACAAGGGCATGCGCGAGATCTTGGGCTATGCGCCGGTACAACCCGACGGTTCGGTCGACGTGCAGGTGCCGGCGAACGTGCCGCTCACCCTCGAACTGCTCGACGCGAACGGCCGGCGCGTCGGCCCCGAACACCCGAGCTGGCTGCAGGTGATGCCGGGCGAGACGCACACCTGCAACGGCTGCCACGAGCCGGCCGGCCCGCAATCGCCGACGCCCTCGCACGGGCGCGGCGGCTTGACCGCGCCCGCCTACGCCGGCGCGCCCGCCGGCGGTTTCCCGAACACGACTCCGGCGCTCGCCGCCGATCCAGGCGAGACGATGGCCGAGACCCTCGCCCGATCGAGCTGCGCGATCCTCGCCACCTGTTCCCAGGTGCTGAGCGCCAACCTCGTCTACACCGACCTCTGGACGGACCCCGCGGTGTCGGCGCCGAATCCGCCGATCTCACTGCTCTACACGGACCTGCTGACCAGCGCGCCGATCAACGGCAATTGCATCCCGTGGAGCGCTCTATGCCGGATCACGATCGAGTATTTGCAGCATATCCAGCCCCTCTGGGACCTGGTGCGCCAGAGCACGAACCCGACGACCGGGCAGGTCATCGACCACACCTGCGTGTCCTGCCACAACCCGGTCAATGCGCAGAGCCAGCCGCAGGTCCCGGCCGGCCAGCTCGATCTCACCGCGAGCACATCGACCGTCGACCCGACGGTCGTGACCTCGTATGAGGATCTCCTGTTCCCCCACGCCGAGCTCGAGCTTAATATGGGCGTGTTGGTGCCGGTCGTGGATCCGGTCACCGGCCAGACGGTGTCCGTACCGGCGCCGATGACCGCCGGCAGCGCGACCGCCTCGTCGTCCTTCCTGGCGATCTTCGACGGCCGGGTGCATGACAGCGTCGTCGACCACACGGGCTTCCTGTCCGCGGCGGAAATGCGGTTGATCTCGGAATGGCTGGACATCGGTGCCCAATACTATGACGACCCCTTCGTCGCGCCTGCGGCGAACTGACCGGATGGCGCGGCGGTGGACGCTCGTCCTGCTCCTGCTTGCATCGACCGGCGCGGCGCACGCGGCGGCTCGCCATGTCCGGCTGGTCGTGACCCGGCCATACCTGAACATGCGCCTCGGACCGGGGCGCGATTATCCCGTGTTCTACGTCGTCGCCCGCGGCGAGACGCTCACCGTGCTGTTCAGCCGCACCGACTGGTACAAAGTGCGTGCGCCACGCGGCGCCGAGGGCTGGGTGCGGCGCGGTGCGCTCGCGCAAACGAAGCTGCCTTCCGGCGCGCCCGCGCCGATTCCACCGTACCCGGATTTCGCGAGCCATCGCTGGGAGATCGGCGCCGGCTACGGCGTCTACAACCGGCAGAACCTCGTGACCGCCTACGTGGACCGGGCGCTGACGCGCAGCCTCGACGCCGAGCTCGTCCTGCAGCAGGCGTTCGGCACGCTCGACAATCGCTACATCGCGACGATCGGCCTGCGCCACACGTTCATCCCCGAGTGGCGCCGCTTCTCGCCGACCGCCGGGCTCGGCACCGGCTACCAGTACACTCAGGCCAAGGTGCCGCCGAAGCCGCTCGAGACCAGCAATCGGCTCGCCTACGTCTCGGTCGGCGCACGCGGCTTCATCACGCGCCGCTTCATGTGGCGCATCGACTGGCGCAGCTACGTCGTCTTCACCCATCAAAATTCCAACGAGGAACCGGAAGAATGGAAATTCGCCTTGGCGGCCTTTTTCTAGCCGCCGCTCTCTTGGCGACGCCGCTGCTGTCGGGCTGCGCCTGGTTCCATCGCGGCTCGCACCGTCCGGTGCTGCTCGGCGCCGCCTCCGCGCCTGCCGGCGCCGAGGGGCGCACCGCGGGCGGGGCGCGCAACGGCGAGATCATCGAGCCGCAGGTCACGCGCCGCGTCGTCAAGACGCCGAAGATCAAATCGAGCGACTTCGAGCTCGGGCCGTACTTCGGCGCGCTCAGCATCCAGGACTTCGGCACCAACCCGGTGTACGGCGCACGCCTCGCCTATCACGTCACCAACGACGTGTTCATGGAGGGCTACCTCGGCCGCTCGACCGCCGGCACGACGAGCCTGCAGGACGTCTTCCCGAACATCACCATCCTCAGCAACTCCGGCAAGCAGTTCACGTATTACGATCTGGACGTCGGCTACGACGTGCTGCCGGGCGAGGTGTACCTCGGCCGCGGCCGCGCGTTCAACACCGCGCTGTACACGACGCTCGGCATGGGCGACGTGAAATTCGCCGACAAGGACCAGTTCGCGCTGAACTTCGGCGTCGGCGAGCGGATCCTGATCACCGACTGGCTCGCGATGCACATGGACGTGCGGGATCACATCTTCGAGACCGACCTGACCGGCCGGACGAAGAACGTCGACAACATCGAAGCGACGCTCGGCTTCACCGTGTTCTATTGAAGAGGAGGATCGATCGATGCGTACCGCCCCCGGCAAAATCTTCCGCGCCTGCGTCCTCGCGGCGATCGCCGCGGCCTCGACCGCGATCGCGGCCTCGGTCGACGGCGGTCCGGCGCCGCCGTTCACCCTGAGCACGCCCGGCGGCCGGCAGGACTCGCTCAGCCAGTTCAAGGGCCAGGTCGTCATGCTGAACTTCTGGGCCACCTGGTGCGGACCCTGCCAGCAGGAGATGCCGCTGCTCGACCAGATCTACAAGCAATACGCACCCGCCGGATTCACCCTGCTCGGCATCAACGTCGACACCAACGAGGCCAAGGTCAAGGCGCTGCTCGCGCACAAACCGGTCAGCTTCACCGTGCTGCTCGATCCGCACAACAGCGTCGCCGGCAAGTACCACGTCGAGGAGATGCCGAGCACGATCATCATCGATCGCCAGGGCAACATCCGCTACGTCCATCGGGGCTACAAGCCCGGCGACGAGAACGGCTATCAGGACCGCATCCGCCAGCTGATCCAGGAATAGCCGTGCCACGCCTGAGACTCGCCTTGATCGGCGCGGCGCTCGCGCTCGGCGGCTGCACGACCCTGCAGCCGTGGGTCAAGCCGTACGAGCGCAATCACCTCGCCGAACCGATCATGTCCTGGAACCGCGATGCGATCTCGGCCGCCTACATGAACCACATCTTCGAAACCCGCGAAGGCGCGCGCGGCGCGACCGGCATCGCCGGCGGCGGCTGCGGCTGCAACTGACGGCGATGGCGCAGGCGGACAAAAAACTCGGCCGCTGGTCCGCGATCACCGCGCTGCTGCTCGCGCGCACCGCCGGTGCCGCCGTGCTGCCGGACGACCGCGCCGACATCTTCTACAGCAACTACAGCGGCGGCGGCATGGACATCACCGGCAAATCCGTGTCGGTGCGCAAGAAGTTCTCCGAGCAGCTCGGCGTCGAGGCCGACTATTTCATCGACACGGTGACCGGCGCGTCGATCGACGTGCTGAGCAGCGCGAGCACGATCCACGACCAGCGCACGCAGAAGAGCCTGGCGCTCAACTACATCCGCGACAAGACCGAATACACGCTGTCCTACACGAACAGCGTCGAGGACGATTACGTCTCGAACACCACGCATTTCGGCCTGAGCCAGGACATGTTCGGCGACTTGACGACGGTGACCCTGGGTTTCACCAACACCCGCAACCTCGTCGGCGAGCACAACGGCTCCGTCACGACCTGGCTCGCCCACGCCTACAGCCTCGGCTACGAGGCCGGCGTCTCGCAGATCCTGACCAAGAACCTGATCGCCGGCGTCACCTTCGAGGTCGTCACCGACCAGGGTTATCTTGCGAATCCCTACCGCAGCATCCGCTTCCTCGATCCGTCGAACGCGAAAGGCTACTCGCTCGGCGCACAGGTCTATCCGGGCACCCACACGAGCGACGCGATCGCCGCCCGCGCGAAGTATTACCTGCCCAACCGCGCGGCGCTCGCGGTCTCCTACCGGTACTACGCCGACACCTGGGCGGTGCGCGCGAACACCGCCGAACTCGGCTACACGCAGCCCATCGGCCGGCGCTGGATCGTCGAAGGGCGCGTGCGCTACTACCAACAGGGCCACGCGAGCTTCTACAGCGACTTGTTCCCGTTCGCCGGCTCGCAGAATTTCATGGCGCGCGACCAGACCCTGGCGGCATCGACGAACCTGATGTTGGACGCCAAGGCGACCTATGCATTCCTGCCCGATGGGTGGAAGATCTTCAAGCGCGGCACCGCCACGCTCGAATACAGCCGCATCAGCTTCAAGTACGGCGACTTTCGCAACATCAAGAATTACGGCTTGCCCGCCTATCAGCCCGGCAGCGAGCCGCTCTATCACTTCGACGCGAACGTGTGGCAGATCTACCTGTCGATGTTCTTCTGATCGCGGACCTGCACGCCGATCGCCGGAAAGTCGGTGAAGAAGCCGTCGATGCCGATCGCGAGGTAGCGGCCGATCTCCTCGGCGAGGCGGCCGTGGCCGGCGGGCGAGCTGCCGACCCGCAAATCCTCCGGCAGGAACTCGTTCTCCGCGCGGAACGTCCAGGCGTGCACGGCGAGCCGGCAACGGTGCGCCTCGCGCACCCCTTGCGGTGTCGCGAGCGCCTTGGCGATGCCGATCGCGTCGGCGTAGCCCGCGACCTCGGCGAGATCGCCGAGCGCACGCTCGAGCAACTGCACCAGCGGCAGAGCGGTCATGCCGCGCAACATCCGCAGGTTCGCAGGATCGAAGGACTGGATGAACACCGGCGAGCCGCGATCACCGAGCCCGTGGCGCCCGAGCGCCTCGAGCAGCGGCCGCTCGAGCGGCAGACCGAGCGCGCGGAAGTGCGCGGGGTGTTTCGTCTCCGGATACACGCCGACCCGGGGCCCCGTGCCGCGGCCGCGGTTCGCGACGGCCGCGAGTTCGAGGATCTCGTCGAAGGTCGGCACCTCGAGCCGGCCGTCGTAAGCGCTGTTCTGCGGACGCAGTTCCGGCAGCCGCTCGCGGGCGCGCAGCGTCTTGATCTCCGCCAGCGTGAAATCCTCGGTGAACCAGCCGGTCGTCGTCTCCCCGTCGATGAGCTGACTGCGCCGTCTCGCGGCGAAGCGCGGATGTGCGGCGACGTCGGTGGTCCCGCCGATCTCGTTTTCATGCCGGGCGATCAGCACGCCGTCGCGCGTCATCACCAGGTCCGGTTCGATGTAGTCGGCGCCCTGCTCGATCGCCAGCCGGTAGGAGGCGAGCGTATGCTCCGGGCGTTCGCCGCTCGCCCCGCGGTGCGCGATCACGATGCACTGATTCATCGTTTCCCTCCGTTTTGAATCGGCCGCCAGTCTACCCGCTCTACATGCGCCGCTCGCGCCACCCGCTCCACCCGCTCCACCCGCTGCACCCGCTCCACCCGCTGCACCCGCTGCACACGCTGCACACGCTTCGCGGCGCGCCCGCCCCCGCGCGGCGGCGCGCCCGCGGACCCGGGACTTGCTATGCTCTACGTCCAGCATGCTGCGGAACTAAGCCATGCGGCGGTGGTCCGCAGCCGGTAGGGATGACAAGTACGCCGTCCCCCAAGGAGTCTCGATGAACATTAGAAAAGCCCTCCTCGCCGTGACGGCGCTTGCCGCCTCCGGCCTGCTCTCGCTCGCAACGGTCGGCACCGCGCGCGCCGACGCCGGGGACGAAGGGCGCCTGCTGCTTGCGACCCAGGTCCTCGAGCAGATCCAGGGGATGCCCGACCAGCGCATTCCGGATTACCTGCTGGCGCGCGCCTACGGCATCGCGGTGCTTCCCAACGTGACCAAGGTCGCCTTCATCTTCGGCGGGCGCTATGGCCGCGGCGTGCTGGTCGTGCGCAAGACCCTGAACTCGCCGTGGAGCAACCCCGCGTTCATCACCCTCGCGGGCGGCAGCTGGGGCCTGCAGATCGGCGCGCAAAGTTCCGACATCGTCCTCGTGTTCACCACCAAGGAAGGGATCGAGGGGATCACCGGCGGCAAACTGACGCTCGGCGCGGACGCGTCGGTGGCGGCCGGACCGGTCGGGCGCCAGGGATCGGCCGCGACCGACATCAATTTCGGTGCCGAGATCTACAGCTATGCGCGCACGCGCGGCCTGTTCGCCGGCATCGCGCTCGACGGCAGCGTGATCCGCATCGACAGCGGCGACAATGCGCGCTTCTACGGCCGCAGCGACGTCAGCGCCTCGGACATCTTCGCCGGCACCGCGCCGACCGCGCCGCCGGCGGCACAGCGTTTCCTCGTGCACCTCGCCCAGGTGACCGGCAGCAGCGTGCGCGGGGCCGCCGCGCCGCAGGCCGGGACGGCCGCGGGTTCGGCGCCCGCGCCTCAGCCGCCCGCGCAAGTGCCGCGCAGCTACCCGCTCCAAGATCAATCGGCTTCGTCCGCGCCGCCCCCGTGAGCGCGCACGCTGCGTCCGACGGGTGAACCGCTATGCCTTCTCGCCCGGCGGTAACTGCGCGGGTTTGAAGGGAACGCCACACCCGCCGATCCCGCAGTAGCCATTGGGATTCTTCGCCAGGTACTGCTGGTGATGGTCTTCGGCGTAGTAGAAGGGCGGCGCGTCGGCGATCTCGGTCGTGATGGCGCCGCGGCCGGCCGCGGCGAGCGCGCGGGCGTACAGGTCGCGGGTTTCGCAGGCGAGCTCGCGCTGACGCGCGTCGAGCGTGTAGATCGCGGAGCGGTACTGCGTGCCGACGTCGTTTCCCTGGCGCATACCCTGTGTCGGGTCGTGCGATTCCCAGAACACCCCGAGCAAGCCGCGATAATCCACGGCGGCCGGATCGAAGACGACTCGCACCACCTCGGCATGCCCGGTCTTGCCGCTGCACACCTCGTCGTAGCTCGGGTTCGGGGTGAAGCCGCCGGCGTAGCCGGCCGCGGTCGAGTAAACGCCGGGCAGCTGCCAGAACTTGCGCTCGGCGCCCCAGAAACAGCCCAACCCGAACAGCGCGAGCTGTATGCCCTCCGGAAACGGCGGCACCAGCCGATGGCCGGAAACATGGTGCAATTCGCCCACGGTCATGGCGCGATCACGGCCCGGCAGCGCCGCTTCGCGCCGCGGCATCGCCGCCGATTTCTGCAACCAGCTCATGGTTGCAAAGTCTCTCGCGACGCACCGCCCCTGGCAAGCGCCGGTTTGACCGAGATCCGAGCGCTGTGTACCGTTGGCCACCATGGCAAGCCGCAAAGCCGACAAGGAACCCGCAGCCGTCGACTTCGAGGCCGCGATGCGTGACCTGGAGGAAATCGTCGAACGCCTGGAGCGCGGCGATCTGCCTCTCGAGGAGTCGATCGCTGCGTTCGAGCGCGGCGTGCTGCTGACGCGCACCTGCCAGACGGCGTTGAAGGAGGCCGAGCAGAAGGTGCAGATCCTGCTGAAAAAGGCGGGCGAGCCGGTGATCGAGAGCTTCGATCCCGAGGCGTCGGCCGCCGACTGAGCGACAGCATGACCGCGGGCACGATCGACGCGCGGATGCGTGAATACCAGGCGCGCATCGAAACCGTGCTCGACGGCTGCCTGCCGCCGGCCGATGCGCGGCCGCGCCGGCTGCACGCGGCCCTGCGCTATTCGGTGCTCGGCGGCGGCAAGCGCCTGCGCCCGCTGCTCGTGTATTTCACCGGCGAAGCGCTCGGCCTCGAGGCGGCGCCGCTCGATGCGCCGGCCACGGCGGTCGAATTGATTCACGCCTACTCGCTGGTCCACGACGACCTGCCGGCGATGGACGACGACGATCTGCGCCGCGGCCGGCCGACGACGCACCGCGCGTTCGACGAGGCGACCGCGATCCTGACCGGCGACGCGCTGCAGGTGCTCGCCTTCGAGCTGCTCGCGCGCGAGTCGGCGCACGCGCCGCCCGCCACCGCCCGTCTGGCGATGATCCGGATCCTCGCCGAGGCGAGCGGCACGGCCGGCATGGCCGGCGGCCAGGCGCTCGACCTGGACGCGGTCGGCCGCCGGATCGATCTGGCCGATCTCGAGCAGATGCACCGCCGCAAAACCGGGGCGCTGATCCGCGCCAGCGTCCTGCTGGCCGCGGCGGCCGCGCCCGGCTTGTCGCGCGACCAGCATGCGGCCCTCGATGCGTTCGCGCAGGACGTCGGTCTCGCGTTCCAGATCCAGGATGACATCCTCGACGTGGAGGGCCTCACCGAGGATCTCGGCAAGCAGGCGGGCGCCGATGCAGCCCGGTCAAAGCCGACCTACGCCAGCCTGCTGGGCGTTGCGGCCGCGAAACAACGCGCGCAGCAGATCAAGACGAGGGCCTGCGGGCGTCTCAGCTCTTTGGGCGAAAAAGCCCAAATACTCGCCGCGCTGGCCGCTTTCGTGGTCGAGCGGCGTGCCTGACCCCGCGAAGATCGAGTTTGGCAGGGCGGCCATGTAAACTAAGGCAACATGAGCATCGACGACGACTTTCCCCTGCTGTCCAAGATCGACTCGCCGGCCGACCTGCGGGCGCTGCCGCGCGCCGAACTGACGGCGGTTGCCGACGAGCTGCGCCGCTACCTGATCCAGACCGTGAGCCGGATGGGCGGGCATTTCGCCGCCGGCCTCGGCACGGTCGAACTCACCGTCGCACTGCACTACATCTTCCAGACGCCGCAGGACCGCCTGGTGTGGGACGTGGGCCACCAGGCCTATCCGCACAAGGTGCTGACGGGCCGCCGCGACTCGCTGCGCACGATCAAGCAGCACCACGGCCTCGCGCCGTTCCCGACGCGCTCCGAGAGCGAGTACGACACGTTCGGCGTCGGCCATTCGAGCACCTCGATCAGCGCCGCGCTCGGCATGGCGGTCGGCGCCGCCGCACGGGGCGAGAAGCGCCGTGTCGTCGCGGTGATCGGCGACGGCGCAATGACCGCCGGCATGGCCTTCGAAGCCCTGAACCACGCCGGCGGCATGAACGTCGACCTGCTCGTGGTGCTCAACGACAACGACATGTCGATCTCGAACAACGTCGGCGCAATGTCGAACTACCTCGCACGCGTGCTCTCCGGCAAGCTCTACGCGAGCCTGCGCGAAGGCGGCAAGAAAGTGCTCAGGCAGATGCCGACGGTCTGGGAACTCGCCCGCCGCTCCGAGGAGCACTTCAAGGGCATGATCCTGCCCGGCACCGTATTCGAGGAGCTCGGCCTCAACTACATCGGCCCGATCGACGGCCACGACCTGCACGCGCTGGTCGCGACGCTCGAGAACATGCGCGACCTGAAGGGGCCGCAGCTGCTGCACGTCGTCACGCGCAAGGGCAAGGGTTACGCGCCGGCCGAGGCCGACCCGATCAAGTGGCACGGTCCCGGCCCGTTCGATCCGGCGAGCGCGACCATCTTCAAGGAAAAGAGCAGCGGCCCGACGTACTCGCAGATCTTCGGCCAGTGGCTCTGCGACGTCGCGGCGCGCGATCCGCGGATCGTGGCGATCACGCCCGCGATGCGCGAAGGCTCCGGCATGGTCGAATACGCGAAGCAATTCCCGGACCGCTATTACGACGTCGGCATCGCCGAGCAGCACGCGATCACGTTCGCCGCGGGCCTCGCCTGCGAAGGGCTGCGGCCGGTGGTCGCAATCTACTCGAGCTTCCTGCAGCGCGGCTACGACCAGCTGGTGCACGACGTCGCGCTGCAAAACCTGCCGGTGGTGTTCGCGATCGACCGCGCGGGCCTCGTCGGCGGCGACGGCGCGACGCACCAGGGCAGCTACGACCTCAGCATCATGCGCTGCCTGCCGAACATGGTCGTGATGACGCCGGCGAACGAGGACGAGTGCCGGCAGATGCTGTTCACGGCGACGACGATCGACTCGCCGGCCGCGGTGCGCTACCCGCGGGGCGCCGGCCCGGGCACGGCGGTGCAGACGGAAATGCGCGCACTACCGGTCGGCCGCGGCGTCGTGTTGCGCGAGGGCCGCGGCGGCCTCGCGCTGCTCGCCTTCGGCAGCATGCTCGCGAATGCGCTGCGGATCGGCGAGGAGCTCGACGCGACCGTCGTCAACATGCGCTTCGTCAAGCCGATCGACGAGGAGCTGATCAACCGCATCGCGGCGACCCACGATCAGATCGTCACGCTCGAGGAGAACGTGGTCGCCGGCGGCGCCGGCAGCGCGGTCACCGAAGTGCTCAACGGCCGCGGCCACCGCTGCGCGGTGCTGCAGATCGGCATCCCGGATCGCCTCATCGCGCACGGCTCGCGCAACGACAATCTCGCCGAGGCGGGACTCGACTTCGGCGCCTTGCGCAGCCGCATCGGCGCCTGGGCACGGCCGCGCGTGCGCCGCGTCGTGGACGCCGCCCGTTGAATCCGCACCGCCGACGCGTCCCACATCCATGAGTGCCGGCCTGCCCATGAAAAAGCCGTCGCCCGGCGCCGCGGTCGAGGACGTCCAGGGGCACGCCGACACGCGGCGCATCCCGATCAACAAGGTCGGCATCAAGGACATCTTCCACCCGATCCGGGTCAAGGACCGCTCGGGCGGTGAGCAGCGCACCGTCGCGAACTTCAACATGTACGTGAACCTGCCGCACGATTTCAAGGGCACGCACATGTCGCGCTTCGTCGACATCCTCAACCGCCACGAGCGCGAATTGTCGGTCGAATCGTTCAGCCTGATGCTCGCCGAGATGACCGAGTACCTGGACGCGAGCGCCGGCCACATCGAGATGGCGTTTCCGTATTTCGTCATGAAGAAGGCGCCGGTCTCGGGCGTCGAGAGCCTGATGGACTACAAGGCGGCGATCTTCGGCGAGCACCGCGACGGCCGGACCGAGGTGTGGCTCAAGGTCGTCGTCGCCGCGACCAGCCTCTGTCCGTGCTCCAAGACGATATCGAGCTACGGCGCCCACAATCAGCGCTCGCACATCACCATCACGGCGAAGATCAGCGAGCACATGTGGCTCGAGGAACTGATCGACCTCGCCGAGGCACAGGCCTCCTGCGAGCTGTACGGCATGTTGAAGCGGGTCGACGAGAAATACGTGACCGAGCGCGCCTACGACAACCCGAAGTTCGTCGAGGACATCGTGCGCGACGTGGCGGTGGTCCTCAATCGCGAGCCGCGGGTCGCCGCCTACCTGGTCGAGGCGGAGAACTTCGAATCGATCCACAATCATTCCGCCTACGCCATGATCGAGCACGACAAGGCGGACGACGGCGGCCGCTGAGGCGCACGCGACCGAGGCGGCTCAGGCGCGCGCTTCGGCCCGCTGCAGCCGGCCGATCATGCTGCGCAGGAACACCTGGTTGAAGCGCAGCTGGCACTCGGCGGACACCTGCTCGAGGAGGGTGGAGCTCACCTTCATCACGGTCACCGCGCCGTCGGCGGTGATCGTCGCGGTGCGCTTGGCGCCGCGCACATAGCTCGTTTCGCCGAAGCATTCGCCGCCATCCAGGCGCCCGAGAGCCCGGCCGTTGCGCTGCACGGCCACGGCACCTTGCACGATGATGTAGAAGCGATCGTCCATCTCGCCTTCCTTGACGATCTCCTCGCCGTCGCCGTAGTCCTGCCAGCTGCTCGCCCGCAGCACCTCCCAGATCTCGCCGTGCGAGAATTCATGGAAGAACTTCAGCTTGCGCAGCAGGCTGAATTGTTCCTGCTGATCGATGCGGTTGTACTGCGCACGCAGCTTCTGGTGGACGCGGGTGAGTTCCGCGGCGAAATCGAGGCCCGTGCGGTAGCGCTTCTGCGGGTCCTTCATGAGCGCGATCGCCGTCACGGTCTCGAGCTCCTCCGGAACCTCCGGCCGCAGCGTGTGGATCGGCGGCGGCGTCGCGAAGACGATCTGGTGCAGGAGCTTCTGCAGGTTGCCCGCGCGGAACGGCCGAATCCCGGTCAGCAGCTCGTACATCACGGCGCCGAGCGAATACAGGTCGGAGCGGTTCGTGAGCTCGATCGACTGCACCTGTTCCGGGGACATGTACGAGGGACTCCCGGCGATACCCTCGATGCGCGAGATGTCCGAGTCGGCGACCAGCGCGATGCCGAAATCGATGATTCGCACGTCCGAGTCCTGCGTCAGCATGACGTTGCTCGGCTTGATGTCGCGATGAATCACGCCGCGACTGTGCGCATAATGCAGGGCCCGCGCCGCCTTGTAGACGATTTCCACCACGTCGTCGATGCGCAGCAGGTTGTCCGGCCGGCAATACGCGGCGAGTGTGCGCGCGCCGTGCACGTGCTCGGTCACGATGTAACAGTGGCCGTCTTCCTCGCCCGCGTCGTAGATCGGCAGGATGTTCGGATGCTGCAACATGCCGACCATGTGCGCCTCGGAGAGGAACATCTTGCGCGCGACGCGCTTGCGGTTCTCTTCGCCGCTCGCGTCGCTGTTGTAGACCTTGATCGCGACGTCGCGGCCGTAGTAGGGGTCGTGCGACAGGTAGACGACGCCCGTGCTGCCGCGGCCCACCTCGTTGATGATCGCGTACTTGCCGATCTTCTCCGGCAAGCCCGGCTGTCCGGCCGGCGACAAGGAGACCGTTTTGGAACGAATGTTGCTCAAGGGCGCGATTTGCATGGGTTCGGGCGGGTCGATGTCCGTTGAATCCAGGATACCGAGCCGTGCCGCCTCATACTGTGAATTGGGTCGAGGGTCGGGCAAAGTGGTCGAATCCGCCCCGCGCCGGCTCGAACGGCCGCCCGCCCGAGGTCCAGGCGACGCCGCCGCCGCCGCCGAACTCGCCGATCACGGCGAATGGCGTGGCGCAACCGGCCGCGGCGGCGGCGAGGTCGGCGACGCGCTCCGGCGCCACCGCGAGCAGCAGTTCGTAATCGTCGCCGCCCGAGAGCGCCCAGTCGAGCACCTGCGCCGGCGCCGCGTACGCGTGCAGCGCCGCCGAGATCGGCAGGCGGTCGAGTTCGACGTGCGCGGCCAGGGCGCTCGCGCCGGCGAACTTCGCCAGATCGCCGGCGAGACCGTCGGACAGGTCGATCGCCGCCGTGGCGATGCCCCGGGCGGCGAGCCCGAACTCGACGCGCGGGCTTGGATATTCGAAGCGGGCCCGCAGCTCGCGCGCCTGCGCGCCGATCGATGCCGGGGGCGCCTGCAGCAGCGCGAGACCCGCCGCGGCATCGCCCAGGGTGCCGGTCACCGCGATCAAATCGCCGCTCCTCGCGCCCCGGCGCAGCAGTGCCGCACCGCGCGGCACGAATCCGAGGATCTGCACGCTGACGGCGAGCGGACCGGCGGTCGTGTCGCCGCCGACCAGCGCGACGCCGTGGCGTTGCGCCAGTTCGAACAATCCCGCCGAGAAGCCCTCGAGCCAGGCCGGGTCGGCCTGCGGCAGGGTCAATGCGAGCGTCGCCCAGGCGGGCGTCGCGCCCATCGCCGCGACATCGCTCAGGTTCACCGCGAGCGCCCGATGACCGATCGAGCGCGGTTCGCTGCCGGCCGGAAAGTGCCGGCCCTCGACGAGCGTGTCGACCGCCGCGATCAGGTCCATGCCCGCCGGCAGCCGCAGCACGGCCGCGTCATCGCCGATCCCGGCGACCACGCCGCCGGCGCCGGACGCGGCCGCCGGCCGCGTGAAATACCGGTCGATCAGCGCGAACTCTCCGGGTATCTCGCCGTCACGCGCCGTCGGAGCCCCGGCCATCGGCGCTCAGTCCCGGGCCTGGCCGTATTCGAGCGGCCGCAGTTCGCGCGCGGCGCGGTCGAGAACGGCGTTGACATACTTGTGGGCGTCGGTCGCGCCGAAGTGCTTGGTCAATTCCACCGCCTCGGCGAGCGCGACCCGGTACGGCAGCTCCGGCCGGCTCTGCAACTCATAGAGGCCGAGCCACAGGACCGCATGCTCCACCGGGTCGAGATCCCGCGGCGCAATCTCGCCGAAGCGCTCGATCGCACCGTCGAACTCCGCCCGGCGCTCGGCGACCGCCATCAGCAGCTCGCGGAAATAGTCGCGGTCGACGCGTGCCGCCTCCGGGTCGCGGGCGAATTCGGCGTGCGTGTCCTGCCAGGGGCCCGGATTGATCTGGATCCGGTACAGCGCCTGCAGCGCGAGGCGCCGCGCGAGGCTGCGCGCGCGGCGGCCGCGCCCGGCACCCGGCTCGCCGGGCGCGGTCACGGTTGCAGCTTGCGCAGCAGGGCGACCATCTCGATCGCCGCGAGCGCCGCGTCCGCGCCCTTGTTGCCGGCCTTGCCGCCCGCGCGGTCGGTCGCCTGCTCGATCGTGTCGGTGGTCAGAACGCCGAACGCGACCGGCACGCCGGTCTCGAGGGCCACCCGCGCGAGGCCGGAGGCGCATTCGCCGGCGACGTAGTCGAAATGCGGCGTATCGCCGCGAATCACGGCACCGAGCGCGATCAGCGCATCGTACCGCCCCGACGAGGCGAGCTTGCGCACGACGAGCGGGATCTCGAACGCGCCCGGCACCCGGATCACCTCGATCCGGTCCTCGCCGACGCCGTGGCGGCCGAGGGCATCGAGTGCGCCGCGCAGCAGCGGCTCAACCACGAAGTCGTTGAAGCGCGCCGCCACGCAGGCGATGCGCAGATCGCGGACCGACAGATCGCCTTCGATGAGCTTGATGTGTTCGCTGGGCACCGCTTAATTCCCGTCGCAAGCGCTCGCCGGATTATAAGCCCGGGAGCCGCTCATTCGCCGCCGTCCACGTAGCCGGTGATCTCGAGGTCGAACGCGGCGAGCCCCTGCAGCTGCTTTGGCGCGCTCAGCACGCGCATGCGCTTCAGGCCGAGATCGGTCAGGATCTGCGCGCCGATGCCGTAGGTACGGATCACGGTCGCGCCATGGCCGCCGTGCGCCGCCGCGGGCTTCGCATCGAGGTCATGCACGTTCTGCATGAATTCGCGCGCGCTCTGCTCGGCGCGCAGGATCACGATCACGCCCGACGGTTCGCCCGCGACGCGACGGATCGCGGCCCGCAGCGGCCAGCCGAGCCGTTCGCTGCGCACGCCGATCACGTCGCGCAGCGTGTCGTTGATGTGCACGCGCACGAGCGGCGGCAGCGCCGAGCCGAGGTCGCCCTTGACCAGCGCGATGTGCACGTTCTTGTGCACGTGATCCTCGTAGCAGCACAGCCGGAACGCGCCGTACTCGGTCTCGACGGGGCCGTCGAAGATGCGCTCGACCGAGCGCTCCTTCTGCAGACGGTAGCGGATCAGGTCGGCAATGGTGCCGATCTTCAGCCCGTGGGTCCTCGCGAAGGCCTCGAGATCCGGCCTGCGCGCCATCGAGCCGTCCTCGTTCAGGATCTCGACGATCGCCGCGGCCGGCGTGAAGCCGGCGAGCCGTGCGAGGTCGCAGCCCGCCTCGGTGTGGCCGGCGCGGGTGAGCACACCGCCCGGCTGGGCCATCAGCGGAAAGACGTGCCCCGGCTGGCGCAGATCCTCCGGCTCGGCGTCCGCGGCGACGGCGGCGCGGATCGTCTGCGCCCGATCGTGCGCCGAGATGCCGGTGGTCACGCCCTCGGCGGCTTCGATCGACAGCGTGAAATTCGTCTTGTGCTCGCTGTCGGTGTCGCTCACCATCAAGGGCAGGCGCAGTTGCCGGCAGCGTTCGCGCGTCAGGGTCAGGCATATCAGGCCGCGCCCGTAGCGCGCCATGAAATTGACGTCCTCGGGGCGCACGCAGGCGGCCGCCATCACCAGATCGCCTTCGTTCTCCCGATCCTCGTCGTCCATGATGACGGCCATCCGTCCGGCGCGCAGCTCCTGCAAAATATCGTCGATCGTGTTCAATCCGGTCATTGGCGGTGTCACTCCGGTTTCCGGCTCGTGAGGCGCTCGAGATAGCGGGCGATCAGGTCGACCTCGAGGTTGACGGCGTCGCCGCCCGCGAGTGCGCCGAGGGTCGTCGCCGTCTGCGTGTGCGGGATCAGGTTCACGCCGAAGCTGCGGCCCTCGACCTCGTTCACGGTGAGGCTCACCCCGTCGATGCAGATGGAGCCCTTCGGCGCGAGGAAGCGCGCGAGATCCGCCGGCAGCTCGAAGCGCAGGCGCGAGGAACGGCCGTCCGGCAACACTTCGAGCAGGCGGCCGACCGCATCCACGTGGCCGCTCACGAGGTGCCCGCCGAGCGGGTCGCCCGCGCGCAGGCAGGGCTCGAGATTCACCCGGGAACCCACGCGCAAACCGCCGAGCGTCGTCCTCGAGAGAGTCTCGAGCGAGACGTCGGCGAAGAACGCGCCGCTCTCCTGCCGCGTGACCGTGAGGCAAACGCCGCCGACCGCGATGCTGTCGCCGATCCGCAGTCGTTCGACGCCGCCGCCTGCCGCGGTGACGCCGAGCTCGACGTCGCCGCCGCGCGAGTTCATCGCGGCGATGCGGCCGACCGCACTCACGATTCCGGTGAACATGACCGAGGCTTCTCCTGCGGCCGCATTATGAGGCGTACATCTTCGCCGATGCGGCAAATCTCGGCGAACTCGAAGCGCTGCGCGACCGGCCCGCCGGCGGCGCCGCGCAGCGCGGCGAGCGGCGGCGCGTCGCTGCCGAGCAGCATCGGCGCGACGTAGACGATGAGCTCGTCGACGAGTTCCGCCTCGATCCAGGCGGCAGCCAGCCGCGGACCGCACTCGACCAGCAGCTCGTTGATCTCGAGTTGCGCGAGCCGCGCGAGCGCGGCGGCCAAATCCAGGCCGCGCCCGGCGCGCGGCAGCGCCTCGATGCGCACGCCGCCGCGCTCGGCGCCGCCCGCCGCGACCGCACCGTGCGCGGCTCGCGACAGCGAATCCCCGGCGGCGAACAGCAGCGCGTTGCCGCCGGCGAACACCCGCGCGTCCGGCGCCGAGGACAACGCCGGATCGAGCACGACCCGCAGTGGCTGGCGCACCCAGTCGCCGTATTGCCAGCGCACGTCGAGCCGCGGGTCGTCGCTGCGCACCGTGCCGGCGCCGGTCAGCACCGCGGAACTGCGCGCGCGCCAGGCCTGCACGTCCCGGCGTGCGGCCTCGCCGGTGATCCACGCCCGGCGGCCGTCGGCGCGCGCCGTGCGGCCGTCGAGGCTTGCCGCGAGCTTCAGCCGCAGGTGCGGGCGGCCGCGCTCGAAGCGCGAGAAGTACCCGGGGTTGAGCCGCCGCGCCTCATCTGCGAGCGGCCCGACCTGCAGCTCGACGCCGGCCTCGCGCAGGCGGGCGATGCCGGCGCCGGCGACGCGCGGATTCGGATCGATTTGCGGGCAGACCACACGGGCGATGCCGGCGGCAATCAGCGCATCCGCGCACGGCGGGGTGCGCCCGGTGTGGCTGCAAGGCTCGAGCGTCACGTAGGCGGTCGCCCCGCGCGCCGCCGAGCCCGCCGCGCGCAGCGCCAGCACTTCGGCGTGCGCCTCGCCGGCGCGGCGGTGCCAACCTTCGCCGACGGCGCGATCGCCGCGCACCACGAGGCAGCCGACCCGAGGATTCGGGTCCGTCGTGTACAGTCCGCGTTCGGCCAGATCCAGCGCCCGCCGCATCCAGGCCGCATCGTCCGCACCGGCCGTCACGGCTCCTCGCCCCCGGGCAGCAAGGGCAGCTGGTCCTTGCTCGCCGCGCGGCGCCGCGCATGGCGGCGCAGCTGGTCGATCTCGGTGCGAAACGCCTCGATGTCCTGGAAGCTGCGGTAGACGGAGGCGAAGCGCACATAGGCAACCTCGTCGAGATGGCGCAGCTCCTCCATGACCATCTCGCCGACGGCGCGCGAGCCGACTTCGCGCTCGCCGAGGCTGCGCAGCTTGTGGCAGATGCGCGCGAGCGCATCGTCGATGGTCTCGCGGCTGACCGGGCGCTTCTCGAGCGCCTTCTGCATCCCGGCGCGCAGCTTGGTCTCGTCGAACGGCTCGCGGCTGCGGTCGCTCTTCACGACCATCGGCAGGAGCAGTTCCGCAGTCTCGAAGGTGGTGAAACGCTCCGCGCACGCGAGGCATTCGCGGCGCCGGCGTATCTGTCGTCCTTCGCCGGCGAGTCGCGAATCGATGACCTTGGTCTCCGTGTGGCCGCAAAATGGACAGTGCATCGCACACGCTCACTCGGCCGGCCGCGCGGCCGGCCTGCGCCTCAGGCATACACGGGGAAGCGCCCGCACAGCGCGACCACGTCCTTGCGTACGCGTTCGATCACGCTCTCGTCGCCGGACCCGTCGAGCACGTCGGCGATCCAGTTCGCGAGCTGCTCGACCTCTGGCTCCTGCAAGCCGCGGGTGGTGACCGCCGGCGTGCCGATGCGCAGGCCGCTGGTCACGGTCGGCGGCCGCGGATCGTTCGGTACCGCATTCTTGTTGACGGTGATATGCGCGCGGCCGAGCGCGGCGTCCGCCTCCTTGCCGGTGACATTTTTCGCCCGCAGATCCAGCAGGAACAGATGGTTGTCGGTGCCGCCGGAGACGACCGGATAGCCGCGCTGCTGCAGCACGCGGGTCATCGCCCGCGCGTTGGCGAGGACTTGCGCCGAGTAGGCCTTGAACTCCGGTTGCAGTGCTTCGAGAAAGGCGACCGCCTTGGCCGCGATCACATGCATCAGCGGGCCGCCCTGGATGCCCGGGAACACCATCGAATTGAGCTTCTTGTGGATCGCCTCGTTCGGCCGCGCGAGGATCAGGCCGCCGCGCGGTCCGCGCAGCGTCTTGTGGGTCGTCGTGGTCACGACGTCGGCGAGCGGCAGCGGATTCGGGTAGACGCCGGCGGCGACCAGCCCGGCGACGTGCGCCATGTCGACCATGAAATAGGCACCGACCGCATCGGCGATCCGCCGAAAGCGCGCCCAGTCGATCACCCGGGAGTAGGCGGAGAAGCCGGCGACGATCAGCTTCGGCCGATGCTCGAGCGCGAGGCGTTCGACCTGATCGTAGTCGATCTCGCCGCTGTCGGGCCGCACGCCGTACTGCACCGCCTTGAACAGCTTGCCGGAGAAGTTCACTTTTGCCCCATGGGTCAGGTGGCCGCCGTGATCGAGGCTCATGCCGAGGATCGGGTCGCCGGCCGAGAGCAAGGCGAAATACACCGCCGCGTTCGCCTGCGAGCCGGAGTGCGGCTGCACATTGGCGAACGCCGCGCCGAACAGCTCCTTCGCGCGCGCGATCGCCAACTGCTCGGCGACGTCGACGAACTCGCAGCCGCCGTAATAGCGCTTGCCGGGATAACCTTCCGCGTACTTGTTGGTGAGCACCGAGCCTTGCGCCTCGAGCACCCGCGGACTCGCATAGTTCTCCGAGGCGATCAGCTCGATGTGATCCTCCTGGCGGCGCCGCTCGCCGGCCATCGCTTTGGCGAGTTCGGGGTCGAATCCGGCGATCGTCATCGCGGCGCTGAACATGGGCGGGTCTCCGGCAAAGTAGCCGCCGATTGTAGCCGATGCGCTCAAGCTACCCTAGCGTCCCTCGCGAGAAAGGCGCGCACGACGCCGCTCCAGCCCCTGGCAAGATTGCGCCGGTCATAACCGCCGCCGCCCATGCCGAGAACCCGGCCGTGGCCCTGCGCTTCGGCGATCGCGCACAGACGGCGCGCGGCGTGCGCGTGCGCCGCCTCGCTCCACTGCAGGTGCGTGATCGGATCGCCGGCGAGGCTGTCGGTGCCGCACTGGAACAGGATGAAGTCGCTCGGGAAGCGCTCGAGGAACGCCTCCACCTCCTGCCACGCGGCATGAAACTCCGGATCGCCGGCCCCCGGCGGCAGCGGCAGATTCAACTTGGTGCCGGCGGCGGCGCCGCGCCCGCTCTGCTCGCGCGCGCCGGTGCCGGGGTACAGGTGCCGGCCGTCCTCGTGGATGTCGGCGACGAACAGCAGTGCATCGTCCTGGAACGCGAAGTACATGCCGTCCCCGTGGTGCGCGTCGATGTCGACGTAGGCGATGCGCTGCACGCCATGACGCGCCCGCAGGATCTCCACCGCGACGCCGCAGTCGCTGAAGACGCAGAAGCCCGCCGCATGATCGCGGCCGGCATGATGCAGCCCGGCGATCGGCACGAACGCGCGGCGGCAGGCGCCCGACATCAAGGCCTCGACGGCGACCAGAGTCGCGCCGACGACCGCGCCGGCGGCCTCGTAGACGCCGGCAAAGGCCGGTGTGTCGCCACCGTCGAGGAAGCCGGCGCCATCTTGCGAGCTGCGGCGCACGAACTCGATGTACGCCGGGGTGTGGAATGCCGCGAGTTCCGCCGCCGTCGCCGCGCGCGGCGAGCGAAACTCGACCTCGGCATCGAGTCCCTGGGCCCGCAGTTCGCCGATGAAGTGATCGTGCCGGTCGGTGCCGAACGGGTGACCATCACCGAAGCCGTAACGGGCGATCGCATCGCCGGCGACGACCAGGACCGGGGCGGGAGTCGACATCGGCGCAAGCCTAGCACGCCGGCGGCGCTGCGGCGGGCCCGGCGCGGCCGCGGCGACCGTGACAAGCACCCCGGGGTCACGGATAATCCCCGGGTTTTCCCGCGCGCCGGCAGGCGCATGAACCATAGGTTCCCGATGGCTCAGTTCATATACACGATGAACCGGGTCGGCAAGGTCGTGCCGCCCAAGCGCGTGATCCTGCGCGACATCAGCTTGAGCTTTTTCCCCGGCGCAAAGATCGGCGTGCTCGGCCTGAACGGCTCCGGCAAATCGACCCTGCTGAACATCATGTCGGGCAAGGACCAGGACATCGAGGGCGAGGCGCGCGCGCAGCCCGGGATCAAGGTCGGCTATCTGCCGCAGGAACCGCAGCTCGACGAGTCGCGGACGGTCCGCCAGGTCGTCGGCGAAGGCGTCGGTGACGTGCAGAGCCTGATCGACCGCTTCAATTCGATCAGCGACCGCTTCGCCGAACCGATGGCGGACGCCGAGATGAACAAGCTGATGGAGGAACAGGCGAAGCTGCAGGACCGGATCGACGCAGTCGGCGGCTGGGAGCTCGAACGGAGGCTGGAAATCGCGGCCGACTCGCTGCGCCTGCCGCCGTGGGAGGCGCTCGTCGGCACGCTCTCCGGCGGCGAGAGGCGCCGCGTCGCGCTCTGCCGGCTGCTGCTGTCGAAACCGGACATGCTGCTGCTCGACGAGCCGACCAACCACCTGGACGCCGAGTCCGTCGCCTGGCTCGAGCACTTCCTCGACGAGTACCCGAGCACGGTGATCGCGGTCACGCATGACCGCTATTTCCTCGACAACGTCGCCCAATGGATCCTCGAACTCGACCGCGGCCACGGCATTCCCTGGCACGGCAACTACTCGTCCTGGCTCGAGCAGAAGGAGCAGCGGCTCGCCCAGGAGGAGAAGCAGCAGGAGGCTTTGGCGAAATCCCTGAAGCGCGAGCTCGAATGGGTCCGCGCCAATCCGCAGGCCCGTCAGGCGAAATCCAAGGCGCGGCTGCAGCGCTACGAGGAACTCGCCTCGCAGGATTTCCAGAAGCGCAACGAGACCAACGAAATCTACATTCCGCCGGGCGAACGGCTCGGCGAACTCGTGATCGAATGCACGAACCTTCGCAAGGGGTTCGGCGAGCGCCTGCTGATGGACGGTTTGCGCTTCAACCTGCCGGCCGGCGGCATCGTCGGCATCATCGGCCCGAACGGCGCGGGCAAGACGACCTTGTTCCGCATGCTGACCGGCGCCGAGAAGCCGGACGGCGGCGAAATCCGCATCGGCCCGACCGTGAAGCTCGCGTACGTCGACCAATCGCGCCAGTCGCTCACGGCCCGCAACACGGTCTGGCAGGAGATCTCCGGCGGCCTCGACCTGATCAAGGTCGGCAATTACGAGACCTCCTCGCGCGCCTACGTCGGCCGCTTCAATTTCCGCGGCGTGCAGCAGCAACAGCTGATCGGCGATCTGTCCGGCGGCGAACGCAACCGCGTGCACCTCGCGAAGGTGCTGAAAGCCGGCGGCAACGTCCTGCTGCTCGACGAGCCGACCAACGATCTGGACATCGAGACGCTGCGCGCCCTCGAGGACGCGCTGCTCGCCTTTCCGGGCTGCGCGGTCGTGATCTCGCACGACCGCTGGTTCCTCGACCGGATCGCGACCCACATCCTCGCGTTCGAGGGCGACTCGCAGTCGGTCTGGTTCGAGGGCAACTATCGGCAGTACGAAGAGGATCTGAAGCGACGCAAAGGCGAGGATGCGGCGCAACCGCACCGGATTCGTTACAAACCCCTGCAAGGCTGACCCGCATGATCTACATCGACTCGAAGGACGAACTCATCATCGATGCGCAGGCGCTGTCGCTCACCTGCCCGCATTGCCAGGCGGTCACGCATCTGACCGCGGCGGGCGTGCCGCGCTTCGCCGAGATCAGCCGCCATCGGCCGAAGGAGGTCGGCGCCGCGTTCCTGTGCAGCGCCTGCGCGCAACCCGTGTTCCTGAAGTTCGCCGTGCGCGCCTACGGCGCGGACCGGATCGAACTCGCGGGCAACTACACCGAGGTCGAGCGGGTGCCGGAGATCTTTCCGCTCAGCTACCTGCCGGCCGAGGCGCACAGCATGTTCAAGGAGGCGCTTGCCTGCTACACGGCGGGCTGCTTCAACGCCTTCGGCGCCATGTGCCGCCGGACCGCGCAATCGCTGTTCCGCGAGCTCGGCGAGCGCGGCAAGCTCGAACTGTTCGACAAGCTGCAGGAGATCCGCGAGCTCGCCGACCTCGAGGAAGAGACGTTCGCCTCGCTGCGTGCGGTGCTGTTCGGCAGCGATGCCGATCCGTGGCCCCATCAGCCGACGCTCAACGCGGCGCGCGCCGGCATCCTGCTCGAGGCGATGCGCGACCTGCTCTACCAGACCTTCGTGCGCAAGGCGCGCTTGCGCCAGGCGATGACCTTCCGCCGTTTCGTCGCACCGGCCGCCGCCGAATCGGACGCCTGAACGGCCTCAATCGACGAACGAGCGCGCATTGCGGAACAGGCGCATCCAGCCGCCGTCCTCGCGCCACTGCCGCGGCGCCCAGGAATTCTGCACCGTTCGATACACGCGCTCCGGGTGCGGCATCAGCGCGGTGACCCGCCCGTCGCCGTTGCACACGCCGGCGAGTCCGCCGGGCGAGCCGTTCGGATTGAATGGATAGCGCTCGGTCGGCTCGCCGCGGTTGTCGACGTACTGCAGGCACGCCTGCCCGAGCGCGCTTAGGCGTGCGGCGTCGTCCGCGGCGTCGAATGCGGCCCGTCCCTCACCGTGGGCAACCGCGATCGGCAGCATCGATCCGGACATGCCGCGCAGCAACACCGAACGGCTCTGCGGAATGCGCACCAGCGCGAGCCGGGCCTCGTACTGCTCCGACCGGTTGCGCACGAACAGCGGCCAGTGCGCGGCGCCCGGCACGAGCTCCTTCAGCGCCGAGAGCATCTGGCAGCCGTTGCAGATGCCGAGCGTGAAGGTCGAGGGCCGGGCGAAAAACGCCGCGAATTCGTCGCGGATCCGGCCGTTGAACAGGATCGACTTCGCCCAGCCCTCGCCGGCGCCGAGCACGTCGCCGAACGAGAACCCGCCGCAGGCGATCAGGCCGGCGAAACGCGACAGGCCGGGCTCGCCGCGCAGCAGATCGGTCATGTGCAGGTCGAACGCGTCGAAGCCGGCGCGGGTCAGCGCCGCCGCCATTTCGGTCTGGCTGTTGACGCCCTGCTCGCGCAGCACCGCGACCGCCGGCCGCACGCCGGTACGGATGTATGGCGCGGCGACGTCCAGCGCGGGGTCGAAGCTCAGCTCGGCGCGCAAGCCCGGATCGTCGGCATCGAGGATCCGATCGTATTCCTCGCGCGCGCAGCCCGGGTGGTCGCGCAGTTCCTGCATCCGAAACGACACTTCGCTCCACGACCGGTGCAGGTCGATGCGCGACCCGGCATGCAGCACGCGCCCCGCGGCGCGCACGCTGATCGAGGTGCCGGGCACGGGACGGCCGAGGTCGCGTGCGCAAGCGGCGAGCCCGTGCCGCTCGAGCAGCGCCAGCGCTTCCTCGAGCCGTTCGGCCGGAACCTGCACGATCGCACCGGGTTCCTCGGCGAAGCAGGCGGCCACGGGATCGCGCACCGCGCCGAAATCGAGCTCCAGGCCGCAGCGCGTCGCAAACGCCATTTCGAGCAGCGCGATCAGCGCGCCGCCGTCGGAACGGTCGTGATAGGCGAGCGCGAGCCCGCGTGCCTTCAGCTCGATCACGGCGGCGGCGAACGCCGCGAGCAGTTCCGGTTCATCGAGATCGGCCGGCGCCCCGCCGTCAAGCCCGAAGACCTGGGCCCAGCAGGAGCCGCCGAGCCGGTCGCGGCCGCGGCCGAGATCGATCAGCAGGAAACGCGAGGCGGCGTCTAGCTCGAGCAGCGGCGTGAGCGTGCGGCGGGCATCGCCCACCGGCGCGAACGCCGAAACGATCAGCGACACGGGCGCGAGCACGCGGTGCTCGCCGCCGGCATCGGTCCACACGGTGCGCATCGACAGCGAGTCCTTGCCGACCGGTATCGTCAGGCCGAGCCGGGCGCACAGGTCCACGGCGACCGCCCGCACGGTCGCATACAGATCGGCGTCCTCGCCCGGCTCGCCGCAGGCGGCCATCCAGTTCGCCGACAGGCGCACGGACCGAAGATCGGCGATGTCCGCGGCCAGGATGTTCGTGATCGCCTCGGCGACCGCGAGACGGCCGGAGGCGGGTGCATCGAGCAGCGCGACCGGGCTGCGCTCGCCGATCGCGATCGCCTCGCCGCAGTAGCCGTCGTAATCGCTCAAGCTCACGCCGACGTCGGCGACCGGCACCTGCCAGGGTCCGACCATCTGATCGCGGCTGATCTGGCCGCCGACGGTGCGGTCGCCGATCGTCACCAGGAAGGACTTGTCGGCGATCGTCGCCAGGCCGAGCAGGCGGCGCAGCGATTCGCCGACCGTCGTGTTCGCCGTCGGCAGCGCCGTGGTCGCGCGCGGCCGCGAGGTGACGTCGCGGTGCATCCGCGGCGGCTTGCCGAGGAGCGTCTCCACCGCCATGTCGACCGCGGTCCCGCCGCGCGTAGCGTCGGTGACGAGCAGCCGACCGTCACCGGTGATCTCGCCGATCACCGCTGCCGGGCAGCGCTCGCGGGTGCAGATGGCGGCGAATTCCTCGACGCGGCCGGGTTCGAGCGCGATCACGTAACGCTCCTGTGCCTCGTTGCACCACAGCTCCATGGGCGACAGGCCGGGTTCGGCGCTCGGAATGCGCGCGAGCTCGATGCGGCCGCCGCGCCGGCTGTGCGCGATCGCCTCGGGCAACGCGTTCGACAGGCCGCCGGCGCCGACGTCGTGGATCAGCAGGATCGGATTGCGCTCGCCGAGCGCCCAGCAGCGGTCGATGACTTCCTGCGCGCGGCGCTGGATCTCGGCGTTGCCGCGCTGCACGGAGGCAAAGTCCAGGTCCGAGGCGCTCTGGCCGCTGCCGACCGAGGAGGCCGCGCCGCCGCCGAGGCCGATCAGCATCGAGGGGCCGCCGAGCACGACGAGCGGCGCACCGACGACGACTTCCCGCTTCTCGACCTGACCGCTGCGGATGTTGCCGACGCCGCCGGCGAGCATGATCGGCTTGTGATAGCCGCGCAGGACCGTGCGCCCGCCCTCGTGGCTCGCGCGTTCGAACACGCGAAAATAGCCGCAGATGTTCGGCCGGCCGAACTCGTTATTAAACGAAGCGGCGCCGATCGGGCCTTCGAGCATGATCTTCAGCGCCGAGGCGATCCGCTCCGGCTTGCCGCAGTCCTCCTCCCACTCGCGCCGCAGTCCGGGAATTCTCAGGTTCGACACCGAGAAGCCGCACAGGCCCGCCTTCGGCTTGGCGCCCGTGCCGGTGGCGCCCTCGTCGCGGATCTCCCCGCCCGCGCCGGTGGCCGCGCCCGGGAACGGCGAGATCGCCGTCGGGTGGTTGTGCGTCTCGACCTTCATCAGGATGTCGACGGCCTCCTCGTGGCCCGCGTACAGGCCGGTGCCCGGCTGCGGGAAGAAGCGCCGCGCGCGCGGGCCCTCGATCACCGCCGCGTTGTCCCGGTACGCCGACAGCACGCCGCGCGCGTTGCGCCGGTGGGTCTCGCGGATCATGTCGAACAGCGACAGCGGCATCTCGACGCCGTCGATGCGAAACGCGGCGTTGAAGATCTTGTGCCGGCAATGCTCGGAGTTCGCCTGCGCGAACATCATCAGTTCCGCGTCGGTCGGATCGCGCCCGGCCTGCGCAAAGGCCTGCGCCAGGTAGTCGATCTCATCGCCCGACAGCGCGAGCCCCCAGTCGCGGTTCGCCGCATCGAGCGCAGCGCGCCCCTCGCGCCCGAGCGGCACGGTGCGCAGGCTGCGCGGCGCGCCGGCGCCGAAGAAGTCCGCCGGCGGGTTCGCCGCGGGCCACAGCGACTCGGTCATCCGATCGTGCAGCAGGGGCGCGAGCGCCGCGAGGTCGGACTCGGCGAGCGGCGATCGCAGGCGCAGGCGATAGCGGATGCCGCGCTCGACGCGGCGCAGCTGCGCGAGACCGCAGACGTGCACGATGTCGGTCGCCTTGCTCGACCACGGCGAGACGGTGCCGAGCCGCGGCAGCACGATGAGGGGCTGCTCGACGCTGCCGGCGGCGCCCCCGGGTCCGGCTGCGGCCTCCACGTCCGCCTCTGCCGGCACATCCGGCCGGCGTGCGCCATACCGGAGCAGCCGCTCGAGCAGCGCGCGCTGCCCGCCGTCGAGCGCGCCGTCGACATCGGCGTAGTGGACGAACTCGGCCGCCAGCGAGACGAGGCGCGGCGTGCGCGCTCGCAGCTCGCGCGCGAGCTTGTCCAGGCGAAATTGCGACAGCGCGGGCGCGCCGGGGAAATCGATCACGGCAGCAACTGTGGCGCGGCCGAAGGGCTATTTGCGCGCGTTGGAATCGCCGCCCGGCGTGTAGATCGGCAGCGGAAATTGCGCGACGTTGGAACCCTCGAGAACGCTGATCTTGCTGACACCTTGCTTCCTGACCTCGTCGATGCGCAGCACCGAATGCATCGGCAGATAAGTGCGCTTTACCTCGTGGAACTCCGACTTTATCTTCTCCTCGGCCGGATCGACGACGACCGTCGAACGCTCGCCGAAGATCAGTTCCTCGACCTCGATGAAGCCGAACAGGCTCCCATGGCCAACCTTGCGGGCGTAGATCTCATAGACTTTGCCCTGGTTGACGAACAGAACTTTGAAAATGTGACTCGCCGCCATTAGCCAGGCTCCAGATATTGGTACCGTTGCGCTATATTATAGGATGCCTTAGCGCAAATCCCGTGACCCGTCCAACGGAGCGAATATGGCCTTGCGCGTAAGCATCGTGAGCGAACATGCGACCCGGCTCGGCGACCTGGCGAGCCGGGTGTTCGGCGTGCACGGCGGGACGATCGGCCGCGCGCTCGAAAATGAATGGCCGCTGCCGGATCCGGAGCGTTATCTGTCGGCCAAGCACGCGCGAATCGAGTTTCGCGCCGGCCGTTACTACCTGGTCGACATGAGCTCGAACGGCACCTACGTGAACGGCGCGCAGGTGCCCCTCGGCCGTTTCCACGAATATGCGATGCGCGACGGGGACTACTTCCGCATCGGCGAATACGAACTGCTGGTCAGTATCGATGAGTCGAACGACTTCCCGCCGGATGCGAGCGCGATCGTCGCCTACGACGGCGCGTCCGCCTCCTCGGCGGTGCGCAAGTCGACGGCCGACGACATCGGCGCGGACCTCGACCTGAGCGCATTGCTCGAACCGAGCGACCGGCTCGATCCCGGCCCGGGTCCGATCGCGCGCGACGCATACGGCCGGCCGATCGACCGGGAGGTGCCCCCGGCACCGGCCGAGGAGGAGCCCGCCGAGGCGGTGCCGTGGCACATGATGACCCGGCCGCTGTCGGTCGAGCGCGCAGCCGCGCCGACCCCGCGCGTCGCGCCACCGCCGCTGCACGATGGAGAATGCGACCCGGGCGTCGCCACGTTCTGCCGTGGCGCCGGCCTCGATCCGCGCGCGCTCAACCCCGCGGCGCGCGCCGCGGCGCTGCACCTCGCGGGACAGCTGCTGCGCGAAGCGGTGCTCGGGCTGATCGATCTCGGCCAGGGACGCGGCGAATTGCGCAGCCGCCTGCGCATCGCGCCGCCGCCCGCGGAGGAGGCGGGCCCGGGCGTGAAATTCGGCCCGGGCGTCGACGAGACCTTGCTGCGGCTGTTGACGACGCTCTCGCAGCGCGCGGGCGCGGTCGAGTCTCTGCGCGAAAAATTCCGCGAGCTGAAGGCCGAGGGCGGCGCGACGCTCGGCGCGATGCACGCCGCGCTCGAGGAGTTCCTCGCCCGCTTCGACCCCAAGGACCTGGAGGAGCGCTTCGAGCGCGGCGGCAAGCGCGGCGTGTTTGCGACGCAGAACAAGGCGAAGTACTGGGACATGTACACGGACCTCTATGCGGGCCTGTCGCAGCGCGCGGACGGCGGGCTGCCGCTTTGGTTCGCCGAGGCCTTCGCCAAGGCGTACACGGACAAGCTGCGCAGCCTCGCGCCGCCGCGGCGCGGAACCTTCGGTACCGACGCACCGCCGCAGGCGTGACGGCGGCCCGCCGATGCGCGAGGACCCACCGCCATGCGACTGCTGATCGTCGAGGACGACGACATCGTCGCCGACGCCGTGGCGCGCGGTCTCGCCGCCGAGCACTGGAGTGCGACCCGCACCGCGAGCGCCGAAGCGGCGCTCGCGGCGCTCGCGGCCGGTGAGTTCGACCTCGCAATCGTCGACGTCGGACTGCCGGGCGGCGACGGACTCACGCTGATCCGCCGCCTACGCGCGGCGGGCAAGACGCTGCCGACACTCGTTTTGACCGCGCGCTGCACCCTCGCCGACCGGGTCAAGGCGCTCGACCTAGGCGCCGACGACTTCCTCGGCAAGCCATTCGAGGCAGCCGAGCTCGCCGCCCGCTGCCGTGCGCTGCTGCGCCGCGCGCACGGCGCGGTCGGCGGCGTGATCAAGCTGCAACGCCTGACGGTCGATCTGGCGGGGCGGCGGCTGCGCATCGATGCCGCGGACGTCGAGCTCACCGCGCGCGAGTGGCTGGTGCTCGCCTGTCTCGCCAAGCAGCTAGGCCTGATCGTCTCGAAGGAGCGGCTGTTGCAGTCGCTCGCCGCTCCCGACCAGGACCTCACCACGAACGCGGTCGAGGTCCACGTCTCCCGGCTGCGAGCCAAGCTCGGCGACGCCGCGGTGATCCGCAGCCTGCGCGGCCTCGGTTACCGGCTCGAAGTGCCGGGCTCGCCGTGAGCGCCTCGATCAGCCGGCGGCTCGTGTTCTGGCTCGCCGTGCCGCTCACCCTGCTCGCGCTGTGCGGCGCGCTCGCGCGCTACTGGGGCAACGTCGTGCCGCAGGTCGCGAGCGTGGATGTGCGCCTGCGCCGGGCGGCCGGGACCCTGACGCAGCGTCTGCGGATCGCCGACGGCCGCGTCACGATCGCTGCGCCGATCGACGCGGCCGCATTCGCGGTTCGCGGCCCGCACGGGCGCCTGCTCGCGGGCGATGCTCGCCTGCCGCCGATCGCACCCGCCGACCCTGCCGATGCGGTGTATTCGACGCTGCGGGTCGGCGGCCGCGATCTGCGCATCCTCACCTACCGCGCGCACACCGAACGGGGGCCGTTGCTGATCTCGGTCGCCGACGACCTCGGCGCCGCCGGCCCGGCGGCGCGCTTCGGCTTCATGAGCAACATGCTGTGGGATTTCCTGCAGCTCGACGTGACGCTCGCGCTCGTCTGGATCGGCATCCGGCTGGGATTGCGGCCGATCCGCCGGCTGCGCGACGAGCTCGCGCTGCGCTCGCCGGCCGACCTGCGGCCGATCGCCGACGGCACCGCGCCGCGCGAATTAGTGCCGCTCACGGGCGCGCTCAACCGGCTGTTCGCGATGCTGCGCGGCTCGGTCCAGTCGCAGCAGCAATTCATCGCCAACACGGCGCATCAACTGCGAACGCCGATCACCGGCATGCTCGCGCAACTCGACTTGCTCATCGCGGAGCCGGCGGCGCAGCCGGTCCGGGAGCGGCTCGCGACGGTCCAGCAGGGCATGCGGCAACTCGCGCGCGCGGCCAACCAGCTGCTGACCCTCGCACGCGCCGACCCCGCTGTGAACGTCGCTGCGCGGCGCCAACCGGTCGATCTCGCCGGACTCGCCCGCGACGTCGTCGCCCGGCACATCGATCGGGCGCTACGCGCGGGGATCGATCTCGGCGCGGACCTCGCGAGCGCCGCGATCCAGGGTGATCCGTCGCTGCTCGAGGACCTCATCGACAATCTCCTGGATAATGCGCTCAAGTACACGCCCGCCGGCGGCCGGGTGACCGTGGTGGTCGGCCGCGACGGCGAGCGCCGCTTCGTCGCGGTCGAAGACAGCGGCCGCGGAATCCCCGAGAGCGAGCGACAACGGGTCCGGCAACGCTACTACCGCCTGCCGAACTCCGCCGGCCACGGCAGCGGCCTCGGGCTCGCGATCGTCGAGGAGATCGCGCAGATCCACGACGCGACGCTCAAGATCGATGCCGGCGCGCAGGGCGTAGGCGCCCGGGTGGCCGTGCTCTTCCCTCCGGCGCCCGGCTGAACGCGGTTCTCGCGCGGCCGCCGCCCACCGCCCGCGCGAGAACCGCGTCACAATACCCGCAAAAGCGGCGCCCCGCGTCAGCTTGGAGCAAGATTCGCCCCCTAGTATGGGCCCCAAGGAGATCCACAGAGCCATGACTTCGACCGCGGGCTTCACTTTGTTCGAACTGATGATCGTGATGCTGATCGTCGGCATCCTCGCGGCGATCGGCGTGCCCTCCTATCAATACGTCACGGCGTCGAACCGGATCGCCTCCGAGGTCAACGGGCTGCTCGGGGACATGCAGTATGCACGCGCCGAGGCGATCAAGGAGGGTCTGCCGGTGACGGTGTGCGTGTCGACGGACGGCGCAACCTGCGCGGCGGGCAACACGAACTGGAACAACGGCTGGATCGTGTTCGCCGACTCGAACGGCAACCACAGCGTCGACTCCGGCGAGCCGGTGCTGCGCCAGCAGGCCGCGTTCACACCGGACACCTTCGTCGCCAACGACAACTTCTCCTGGGCGACGTTCAACCGCGAAGGTTTCGCCGCGACCGGCACGACCAGCGTCGTGACGGTCACGCTGCACGCGCCGAACAACGTCGCCGACTGGACCCGCTGCCTGACGATCACGCCGGTCGGCATGCTGAGCGTCCAGCGGGCGGGCGCAATTGCGCCCGGCAGCACCGTGAGCACCTGCTCATGAGCCGCATGCATCCCTCGGGCCGAGCGGCGGGCCGCGCGCGCCGGCGTTGCGCGGGGTTCAGCCTGGTCGAGGTGCTGGTGGCGCTGATCGTGATCTCGATCGGGCTGCTGGGACTTGCGAAAATGGCCTCGCTCGGCATCGCCAGCACCAATGTCGCCGGCACGCGCTCGCTCGCCGCGATCGAGGCGGCGAGCCTCGCCTCGATGATGCACGCCGACCGCGCTTACTGGGCCGGCGGCTTCGCGCCGGCGAGCTTCACGATCTCCGGCGGACCCGGTGTGACGACCGCGATTTCCGACACCACCCTGCAGGCGAACCCAGCCTGCACGACCGCCGGCACGAGCGCCTGCGTGCCCGCGGACATGGCGGCGCACGACGTCAACACCTGGGCGGCCGACCTTGCCTCGGTGCTGCCGCCGTATCTGGCGACCGTCGACTGCTCGACGGTGGTCGGCACCGCCGTCAGCTGCGCGATCCAGATCCAGTGGGCCGAGAACGGCGTCGCGATCAACGCCCAGCAACAGGGCAACATGAACTCGCTGGCCGCGCCCACCTACATTCTCTACGTCGTACCATGAACCGCGCCATTTTCCATCCCGGACCGTTCGCCGGCCGACCATCCGCAAGCCCGCGGCGGGCGCGCGTGGCGCGGCAGGCGGGCTTCACGCTGATCGAACTGATGATCGCCCTGCTGATCGGCCTGTTCCTGATCGGCGGCCTGCTCACCCTGGTGCAGGCGATGAAACGCACCAGCACCGTGCAGAACGGCCTGTCGCAGTTGCAGGAAAACGAGCGCCTGGCGATGACCCTGGTGACGAACGTGGTGCAAAGCACCGGCTACTTCCCCGATCCGCTGAACAATTCCCAGGCGAGCGAATTCCCCGCAGCCGGCGCCTTCGTCGTGAGCCAGGCGCTCTACGGCACGGGAACCGGCACGCTCGACACGATCTCGGTGCGCTACGCGACCTCGGGCACCGACAACGTCATGGACTGCAGCGGCAACACCCAGACCGCGGCGGCGACGCTCACCAACCTATTCAGCCTCGACGCGCACGGCGATCTGCAGTGCACCCTGACCGTCGGCGCGGGCGCTCCGGCGCTGATCACGCTGGTGAGCGGCCTGACGAACATCGCGGTCCTGTACGGCGTGCAGACGAACTCGGCCTCCGGCAACAACTCGATCGACACCTACTTGAATGCGAACCAGGTCACCGCCGGCAACTACTGGCCGGATGTGATCTCGGTCGAGGTGGCGCTGACCTTCACCAATCCGCTGTATGGCCAGCCCGGCCAGACGAACCAGACGATCACGTTCCGGCGGGTGATCGACCTCATGAACAAGGCGGGGGTCAACACGTGAACACGCACAGCGGGCGACGCCGCACGCGCGGCATGGTCCTGATCACGAGCCTGCTGCTCTTGATCGTCGTGACGATCCTCGCGCTCGCGATGTTCCGCGGCTTCGGCCTCGACGAGCAGATCGCGGGCAACATGCGCGACAAACAGCTCGCGCTGCACGCCGCCGAGAGCGCGGAGCAATACGCCGAATGGTGGCTGTCGAACGGCAACTCGCCCGCCGCCGTCAACTGCACCGGCTTCGTCGCCTACACGGTCGGCCAGGTATGCACGAACCCGCCGGCGAACGTGAACAGCACGCCCTGGCCCGCGGGCGTCACGTACACGCCGGACAACCGCGGCTTGACCAACGCGACCACGATGTCCAGCCCGCCGGCGTACTACATCACCTATCTCGGCACGCCGAGCCTTGCGACCGGCTTGACCGGATCGCTCTACCAGATCGACGCCGTCGGCTTCGGCGGCAGCGCAAACACCACCGCCGTCGTCGAGAGCACGTACCTCGTGCAAACCGGCGGCAACACCTTGAACGCAGGAGGCCCATGATGAACGCCAAGCGAACCTTACGCGCCGCACGGCTGGCAATCGCCGGCTGCACGATCGCCGCGGCCGTTCTCGCCGCCGGCGCCGCCGCGGCGCAACCGCCCACGTCGACGAGCAACTACACCGAGAATTTCACCGGCTCGACCACCAACAATTCCTGGTTTTTCTCCAATGGCGCCTGCCTGACCGCGAGCACCGCGGCCGGCAGCGCGAGCCCGGGACAGATTCCCGGCTGCACGACGATGACCGGAGCGGGCGGCTATTACGCCGGCGACACGCTGGTCGGCGGCAATACCGGGACCTTGCCGGACAACCCTTCGATCGGCGGCGCACTACGTTTCACGAACAACGACAACAATCAGCACGGCGCGATCATCTCGAACTTCACCTTCCCGCTCGCGACGCAGGGCATCAAGGTCACGTTCACGACCGAAACCTACGAGGGCGACTCCGGCGGCAGCGGCGGTGACGGCGCCGACGGCATCAGCTTCTTCCTGCAGGATGCGAGCCAGGTCAACCTGAGCGATCCGGTCGCCGCCTCGGCGAGCGGCGACTACGGCGGCAGCCTCGCTTATACATGCTCGAACGTGAACGACGATCCGACCAACGGCTACAACGGCCTCGTCGGCGGCTACCTCGGCCTCGGCATCGACGAGTACGGCAATTTTCTCAATCAGGGCGACAACACCGCGAGCGGCTGGGGCTACCAGTGGAACCGCATCGGCCTGCGCGGCGCCGGCAGCGTCTCCTGGAACGCGCTCAACACGAACTACCCTTCGGAGTATCCGTCGACGCTGTCGAGCGCGCAACAGCGGGCCGCGGTGCAAAATACCTGTCAAACGGGCTACCTCTGGGACTACAGCGATCCGTCATCGCCGGAGGAGACGTCGACGACGGTGCCCGACTACACGGCGATCCCCGGGGCGTACAAGGTCCTGACCAGCGTCCAGATCGCCAACGAGAGCGCGCGGTACCGCGGTTACGGCACGTCGGGGACGACCGGCAGCAACTATGGCGTACCGATCACCTACGACCTGACGATCACGCCGGCGGGGCTTTTGAGCCTCTCCTATAGCTACGACGGCGGCGCGTTTCAGCCGGTCATCAGCGGCCAGAACATCACCGCGTCGAACGGACCGATCCCGGCACTCGTGCGCTTCGGCTTCGCCGGCTCCGACGGCGGCAGCACGAACATCCACGAGATCATGTGCTTCCAGGCGACGCCGCAGAACCAATCGCAGAGCTCGGCGGGCTTGAACCAGAAGCAGACCGCGAAGGTGCAGACCGGCACGCAGGTGTACTTCGCCTACTACAACACGGACAACTGGACCGGGTCGCTGACCTCGCAGTACCTCGACACTCCCACGGGTTCGACGAGCTCGACCGCACTGCAGATCGACCCCGTCGTCAACTGGGACGCCTCCTGCGTGCTCACCGGGGTCCCCTCCGGCCAGACCTGCGCGACGACCGGCGCCGCCGGACCAATCGCCGCCGAAGGGCCGGCCAGCCGCACGATCTTGAGCTGGAACGGCAGCAGTGGCATTCCCTTCGAATGGAGCAACCTCACCGCCGCCGAACAGAGCGCGCTCGATACCGGCGACGGCACGCCGATCAACGGTAACCGCCTGCTCTATCTGCGCGGCGATCGCACCCACGAACAGAACTCCCTCGGCGTCGGCCTGTTCCGCACGCGCACCAGCGTGCTCGCCGACATCGTCGATTCGAGCCCGACGTGGGTGGGCCCCCCGTCCTCGTCGTTCCCGACGGCGTGGCAGGACGATCTGCACTCGAGCGCGACGATGCCGGAGAACTCGAGCGGCGCCGAGACCTACGCGAGCTTCATGAGCACCTACCAGACCCGCACCAACATCGTCTACGCGGGCGCCAACGACGGCCTGCTGCACGGCTTTCGCACGGGCTCTTTCGACAGCTCCGGCAATTACGTGTCGGCCACCAATGACGGCTACGAATTGCTCGCGTACATGCCGAGCTACGTCGTCGACTCGATCAACACCGGTGTCGCCGCGCTGAGGTATTCGAATCCGCACTACGCGCACAAATTTAGCGTCGATGCGCCGCCGGGCGTCGGCGACCTGTTCTACGGCAATCAGTGGCACACCTGGCTGGTCGGCGGCCTCGGGCCCGGCGGCTCGGCGATCTACGCGCTCGACGTCACGAATCCCGCGACGTTCTCCGAATCGAACGCGGCGAACACGGTCATCGGCGAGTGGAGCACGACGACGGTGAGCGGCACCACGACCTCGACGCTCACCTGCCCGAATACCGCGAACTGCGGCTACCATCTCGGCAACACCTATGGCGATCCGCAGATCCGCCGCTTCCACAACGGCGCTTGGGGCGCGGTGTTCGGCAACGGCATCGGCAGCGCGACCGGCGACGCGGGCATCTACGTGATGAGCGTCGATCCGACGACCGGCGCGCGAACCTTCTACTACCTCAGCACCGGCGTCGGCAGCCCGACGAGTCCGGACGGCATCGCCTATGTGACGACCGCCGACCTCGACGGCGACCACGTCGTCGATTACGTGTACGCCGGCGACCTGCGGGGCAACGTCTGGCGCTTCGACCTGACGAGCAGCGACCCGACCCTGTGGACGGTGTCGCCGGCGCCGGTGTACACGACGCCGGCCGGCCAGCCGATCACGACACGCTTGATCGTCGCGCTGATCACGACCGGCAGTGCGCGCCGCGTGATGGTCGAATTCGGCACCGGCGAGCAGACCCCGCTCACCAGGACCTCGCCGCCGACCTACGCAAGCTCGCAGCAGGCGCTGTACGGCATCTGGGACTGGAACATGGCCGGCTGGAACACCCAGTCCGCGGTGCAGTACGCGAGCCTGCCGAGCACGAGCGGGATCGCCGCGCCGACCGCGCAGATCACCGGCACCGCGTCGCTCGAGCAGCAGACGATCACGGCGACCTATGACCCGACGCTGGTCGCGTCGGCGAGTTCGACGACGCCGTCGAGCGCGTATTACTACCGGACCTTGAGTGCGAACACGGTCTGCTGGGCCGACACCAGCGGCTGCAGCCAGTTCGGCTGGTATCTGAACCTGACGTCCGGCAACGCGAACCCGACCGATCCGAACGGCCTGACGACGTCGACCGGCTCGCGATACCCGACCGTCTACGAGCAGGTGATCTTCAATCCGGTCCTCGAGGCCGGCGCGTTCATCGTCAACACGACGATCCCGCCGACGAACTCGCTGAGCAGCTGCGCGGCGACGCCGGCGGCCGGTTGGACGATGGCGGTGAACCCGGCGACCGGCGGCGCGTTCGCCAACTCGTTCTTCGGCGATGCGAACCACAACTTCCTGAACGTCGACGATCAGGCGATCAGCGGCATCGCGCTGAGCGGCACGGGCAGCCCCTCGTTCGTGACCAAGGGCAACATGACCTATATGGTCACGCAGACCGTGAGCGGCACCGGCGCGATCACCGCGATCAATCCGCAGGGCGGCACGAAGGGCACACGCCTGACCTGGATCGAGAAGCGCTAGAGCGGGAGAGCACATGCACGACGCAAGCAAATTCGGCGCAAAGATCGTCTCGCTGCGGGTCGATTCGCCCCGGCGAAACCGCGGTTTCACGCTGATCGAGCTGATCATCGCGATGATCATCGCCGCGATCCTCGCGGCGATCGCGATCCCCGCCTACTCCTCGTTCGTGCGCGAAGGGCGGCGCACCGACGCGAAGTCGGCGCTCCTCGACCTCGCGAGTCTCGAAGAGCGCTTCTACAGCACGACCAACACCTACTCGAGCGCCGCGTCTACCTTGGGTTATGGATCAGCGGCGTGGCCGGTCACCGTCGGCAGCGGCTACTACCAGATCGCGCAGCCCGCCGTGACCGCGGCAGTCGTACCGAGTCCGACCTCGCCCGCCGGTACGCCGGCGAGCTTCTCGCTCACCGCGACGGCGATCGGCGACCAGGTGAAAGACACGTCGTGCGAGTCGTTCACGGTCAGCTCGCAAGGTGCGCGCACCGCGTTGACCAGCGCCGCGACCGACAACTCCACGACCTGCTGGAAGTAAAGCGCCGGGTACGAGCGGCGTCCGGCGAACCGCCGCCGGACGCCGCTGCGCCTCGTGATCTTGCCACGCGACCTGCTAACGCACCGTGTAACCGCGCCCCTCCGCGCAGGCCGTCATCGCCCGGCGGTAATCGGCGGTGTTGTAGGAGTTGCCGACCTGATCCGCGGCCCATTGCTCGCACGCCCGCCGGTCCGCGGCCTGTTGCGCGGGGCTCTGGCCGTTCTTCGGGTACATGAAGATCTGGTCGCTCGCCCCGGGCGCCGGCGCCGCGTTGCCGGCAACCGGCGGCGGGTCGGTTGCGACGTAGCCTGAGTAGCCGGGATCCCAGGTGTAGTACACGTCGTCTGCGTAGTAATACGGGATCCCGTCATACCAGTAGGTGGCGTAGACGCCCGGCAGCACCGGCAGGAACCAGGCGAAATCGACGCCGTAGGACACACCTGGCCAATAGCCACCCCCCCAGTAACCGCCGCCCCAGTCGTCGCCGGACCAGAAGCGGTCGTGACCCCAACCCTGACCGCCACCCTCCCCCCGATCGCCATCCCAGTGGCCCTCGCCGCCGGTACGATTCCAGTTGCCATGCTCGGCCGCGAACTGCCGCCGCTGGGCAGGGCCCGGCGCATAGTGCGGAGCGCCGGCATAGCGCGCCCCGGGGGCATAATGCGGACCGGCATAGCCGCGCCCGGGCGCCCCGCCGTAGCGGGCACCTGCGGCAAAATGCGGCGCGACCGCGGCTCGTGCCGGGCCACCACCGCCGAACCGCGCGGGCCCTCCGCCGAAGTGCGCGGGGCCACCACCGCCGAACCGCGCGGGGCCACCGCCGAAATGCGCCGGCGCGGCGCCGCGCCCACCGCCGCCACCGCCGCGCCCGCCACCGCCGTGGCCGCCGCCGCCGTGCGGGCCGTCGGCGAGCACCGATCCGGCGAACAGCATCAATCCGGCCGTGCCGAGAATCAAACACCGGCGTCCAATTCGAGTGTTCATGGCGGCCACGCTCCTTCCTCTATTTCTTGCCACATCTCGATCTATTGAGACCGAAAGAGCTCGTTGCAAGTTCAGCTTACGACCGCCCTGGCGGGTTGCAAGAGGGAGTGGATGGAAATTAATCCTCGCGCCATGCTGCATTGAACATAAGCATTTCCGTGCGGCCGGGCGCCGGTTCGAAGAACTTGCCGCTGCTCTCGTTGACGATCACCGAACCGACGTACGCCCGGTCGGCGAGATTGTCCAGCCGCAGGAATTCCGAAAATCGCCAGCGGCGGGTCGCCTGGTGCAGGCCGAAGCGCAGATTCGCGATCCAGTACCCGGCGGCGGCATCGGTGTTGCGGTCGTTGACGTAGATCCTCGCGCGGCTCTGCGTCTCGGCGGTGACCGTGAAGCCGGCGGGCGCATAGCGCCAGGTCAAGCCGGCGTAGAAGGCGTTCATCGGCACGGCCGGCAGGTAGCTGCCCGCCTGCACGGTCGCCGGCACACATGGCAGGCCGGCGCAGGTCGCATACGACTGCGCGACCACCGCGCGGATGTACGTATACGCCACCCGCGCGCGCAATCCACCGCCCAAGGCGGCGTCGAGGCCGAGCTCGGCGCCGCGCCGGCGCGTCTGGCCGATGTTCTGGTAGACGGTACGGCCGCCGGCGCTCGCGAGCACCGCGAGTTCGTTGCTGGTCTTGACGTAGAACGCGTCGAGATCGGCGCGCAAGCGCCGGCCCTGGGTCTTGACGCCGACCTCGAAGTCGCTGCTGCGCGCCGGCGAGAGACCGAGGTTCAGGCCCGGGATCGCGCCGTTCGTCGAGCGATACGCGAGCTCGTCGAGTGTCGGGGTCTCGAATCCGCGGCCATATGCGGCGTAGAAGTTCAGCTGCGGCGTCGCCTCGTAGGTGACGCCGGCGACCGGATCGGTCGCCGAGTAGCGCACGCCGGAGACGGGCGTGCCGGGCGCCGCCAGATGATCGTGCGAGACGACGTCGACGAGGCTGTGGCGCGCCCCGGCGAGCACGCGCCAGTGCGCGCCTGGGTCCCATTCGGCCTGCAGGTACTGATCGAAGTCATAGACATGATCCGCCTCGTCGCGGCGCAACGCGCCCTCGACGCCGAATTCATTACCGATGAAATTCAAGTAGCCACGCCGCGCCTCCTCGAGATCGTCGTAGGCGAAGCCCGCGGTCACGGCGAGCGGCGTACCGTCGATCTCGCGCCGATCGCGCAGATGCACGTCGGTACCCCAGTAGTTGTTCGACAGGTCGATCACGCCGCCGGAACTGGTCGGAATCGCCTCCGATGCCTTCGGGATCGCCTGGAACTGGGTGATCGCCCGATGACCCGCGTAGGTCATCGCCGTGAGCTCGTCCCTGGCGCCGAGCGTGCTGTCGAGGATCGCGCCGAACTGCTCCTGGCGCAAATCCTTGCGGGTATTGTAGAGCACCGCGAGACCGCCGGCCTGGGCCGGATCGATCGCGAGCTGCGCGCGCGTCAGGCCGAGCGGATCCTGCACGTACGGCGTCTGGATCGCGTTCGCGACCAGCGTCACCTTGTTCGCCGCGCCAAGCGCGAATTTGACCTTCGAATTGAGATTGTTGCGCTCGGCGCTGCTGTGATCGCGATAGCCGCTCGTCCGGAAGTGCGCGGCGTCGATCACGTAGTTGATGCCGTGCCGATCGCCTTCGGCCTTCAGCGCGTAACGCTGCGTCGCGAACGTGCCGTACTCGGCGTTCGCACCGATCCGCACGCCCGGCGGCCCGTCCTCGGTGAACACCGAGATCACGCCGCCGGAGGAATTGCCGTACAGCGCCGAGAACGGTCCGCGCAGCACTTCGATGCGCGCGGCCGATCCCAGGTCGAAGTTGGCGAACTGGCCCTGGCCGTCCGGCATCGTGCCCGGGATGCCGTCGGCGTACAGGCGCACGCCGCGCACGCCGAAGCTCGAGCGCGCGCCGAAGCCGCGGATCGAGATCTGCAGATCCTGGGCGTAGTTCTGTCGGCTCTGCACCGAAATGCCGGGCACCGCGGCGAGCGCCTCGGAGAGATTGACGCGCGGCTGGCCGTCCTGGATCTGCGCACGATCGACGCTGTCGATCGCGATCGGCAGATCGAAGCTCGACTGCGCCGCGCGCGTCGCGCTGACGACGATCGGCGAGAATTCATCGTCGCCGCCCGGCCGCTGCCGCGCCGGCCTCGCCGCGAACGCGCCGTGCGCGGCGCCGAGCGCCGCCGCGGCGGCCAACACGATCGAGAGTCGATGCTGCATGCTGTCGGAGCGCTCCGCCCGGCGTCGAACTTTGCGCCTTTATCCGCGAGCACGCGGCCGGCGGTCAATCGATAAAATCACTAGATTCCGACGGCCGTGCGCACCCCCCGCGTGGCGCGGTCGCGCCAGCCTAGATGTGGTCGAGCGCCTCGGCGAGGTCGGCGATCAGATCGTCGGGGTCCTCGATGCCGACCGAGATGCGGATCAGCGCATCATCGACGCCCAGCCGGTCGCGGGTCGCCTTCGGAACGCCGGAGTGCGTCGTGCTCGCCGGGTGCGACATCAGCGTCTCAGTGCCGCCGAGGCTCACCGCGAGCTTGATCACCTGCAGGGCATCGAGCAGACGGAACGCCTCCTGCTCACCGCCCTTGATCGAGAAGCCGAACGTCGAACCCGCGCTCGCGCACTGGCGCCGGAACAGCGCCTCGGCGGCGCTCCCCGGCGCCAGGAAGCCGAGGTAGTTCACATTCGCCACCTTGCCGTGCCCGGCGAGGAAGCTCGCGACGCGAGCCGCATTCTGCGCCGCCCGGTTCATGCGCAGCGACAGGGTCTCCATCGACCGCGTGATCATCCAGGCCGTGTTCGGGTCGAGCTGCGTACCGAGCGCGCCGCGCAGTTTCTTGATCGGTCCGATCATCGCCTGCGAGCCCACCACGCCGCCGGCGACCAGGTCCGAGTGGCCGCCGACGTACTTGGTCAGCGAATACATCACGATGTCCGCGCCGTGCACGAGCGGATGCTGGTACAGCGGTCCGAGAAACGTGTTGTCGACGGCGAGCGGCGGCCGGCCGCCCGGCTGGCGCGTGCCGATCGACTCGCAGATCTCGCGCACCATCGCCAGATCGACCAGGGCGTTGGTCGGATTGGCCGGGGTTTCGCTGATCACGAGACTGACGCGTCCGGCCTTGCGCCGCGCCAGATCGACCGCCCGATCCGCCGCCGCAGCGATCCCCGCGCGATCGAGTCCGTCGGCGAATGCCACCGCCTCGACGCCGAACAGCGGCAGGGTCTTGTCGATCAGGGTCTCGGTCCCGCCGTACAGCGGCTGGCTCAGCAAGACGACGTCGCCCGGGCGGACGTAGCTCCAGAGCGTCGTCGAGATCGCCGCCATGCCGCTCGAGAACACCGCGGCGAGCTCGCCGCCCTCGCAGAGCGCGAGCCGATCCTCGAGCACCTCCAGGTTCGGGTTGTTGAAGCGCGAATAGACGAGGCCGGAGCTCTGTCCGTCCGGCAGTTCGCGCCGGCCCGAGGTGTAATCGAAGAAGTCCTTGCCGTCCTGCGCGGTCTTGAATGCAAAGGTCGAGGTGAGGAAGATCGGCGGCTTCAGCGCACCCTCGGAAAGGCTCGGGTCGTAGCCGTAGCCCATCATCTGCGTCTCGGGCTTGAGGACGCGTGCGCCGATATTGGTCTTGTGGTATCGATCCTTGCTCACACTGCCTCCGGTCATCGGCGCGGGTCACGTGGCGCGGAATATACCGCCGCGGCGCGCGGCGGTCGATGCCGCTATAATGCGGCGAACCGACGCAAGATCGCGGCCGCGGGCCGCACCGATCACGGATGTGCTCGACCATGCTGCTCCTCGCCATCGCCTGCGCCGCGTTCACCAGCACCTTTGTCGGCGGTCTGCTCGCGTTCCGGCTGCACGACCAGTTGCACCTGATTCTCGGCTTCAGCGCAGGCGCGGTGATCGGCGTCGCCTTCTTCGATTTGCTGCCCGAATCGATCGCGTTCGGCGCGCGCGGCCACGGCGCGGCGATGATTCTCGCCTGGACGGCGGCGGGATTCCTCGGCTATCTGGTGCTCGACCGGCTGCTACTGTTCCACGGCGCCGCGCAGGCGCACGACGCGCCGGATGCGGCCACCGGACGCCGCGGCCCATTCGGCGCCATGGTGCTCTGCGCGCACAGCTATCTGGACGGCATCGCGGTCGGCCTCGCGTTCCAGGCCTCGCACGCGATCGGTCTGGTCGTCGCGATCGCCGTGCTCTCGCACGACTTCTCCGACGGGATCAACACGATGAACATCGTGCTGAAGAACGGGGCGCAACGGCGCCCGGCGCTCCTCTGGCTCGCGGCCGACGCGGTCGCGCCGTCCCTCGGCATCGCCTCGACGCTGTTCTACACCCTGCGGCCGGGGCAATTCGGCGTCGTGCTCGCGCTGTTCGCCGGGTTTTTTCTCTATCTCGGCGCGAGCGACCTGGTTCCGGAGAGCTATCATGCACATCCGAAGGTCCTGACGACCGCGATGACCCTGGCCGGCGCGGCCGTGCTGTATCTCGCGGTCAGGCTGGCCGGGGGCTAGCCGCCTCCTGCGTGACGGCGGCGCGAGCCGGCCGGCGGCGAGGCATCGGCAAACGCGCAAAGGAGACGACCATGCAACGATGGCTCCCGGCAACGACGCTCGCGGTGCTGCTCGCGGGCACGGCGCGCCCCGCGGTCGTCGACGGCGTCACGGTCGCCGATACGGTAGGCGTCGGCGGCACGACGCTCGTGCTGAACGGCGCCGGCAAGCGCACGCGCTTTTTCTTCAACGTCTATGTCGGCGCGCTGTACCTGCGAACGCGCTCGTCGAATGCCCAGCGCGTGCTCGCGGAACGGGGCCCGAAGCGCATGTCGATGACCCTGATGCGCCACGTCACCGCTGGCGAACTCGTGGGGGCGCTGCGCGAGGGCATCGCGCGCAACTCCTCGCCCGCCGAACTCGCCCGCACGCACGGGCAGATCGACTCGCTGCTCGCGATGATGGCCGCGAGCGGCGGCGGCAATGAGGGCGAGATATTGACGATCGATTTCCTGCCGGACGGCACGACGCGCATCGCCCGCGACGGCCGGCCGCAGGGCGCGCCGATCAAGAGCCGGGCGTTGCAACGCGAACTGCTCGAGGTTTGGCTGGGGCCGAACCCCGTGCAGGCCGACCTCAAGCGCGCGCTGCTCGGCCGGTAAAGGCGCGCGCGGCGTTCGGGGACTATCGCTCATTCGCAACGGCCTGCACGCTCTCCGGCGCGAGGGTCGAGACGCTGCCGCAGGAAGCGGCCATGATGCAGACGATCGCGAACCACTGCACGGGCCGCAGCCGCTCGCCGAGGACGCTCAGCCCGGCGAGTGCCGCGACCACCGGCTCGCCGCTCATCAGCACGCCGAAGGTGCGCGCCGGCAGGCGCGTCAAGGCGAACATCTCGAGCGAATAGGGCAGCGCGCTCGACAGCAGCGCGACCGCCGCCGCGATCGGCCAGAGCCGCGGCGACCACAGGCGCGGGCCCACGCTGAGCGCGCCGATCGGCACGACGAGGACCGCGCCGGCGAGCACGCCGAGCGCCGCGACACCACCGCGATGCAGCGTGCCGGCACGCCTGCCGAACAGGATGTACAGCGCCCAGCAAGCGCCGGCTGCGAGCGCGAATGCGACGCCGGCCGGGTCGAGTGCGCCGGCGCCCGTGCGCAGCGGCAGGAGCAACAGCAAGCCGGTCACGGCGAGCGCGATCCAGAAAAAATCCCGGGCGCGGCGCGAGGTGGCCATCGCGACCGCGAGCGGCCCGGTGAATTCGAGCGCCACCGCGACGCCGAGCGGGATCCGGCGCAGCGCCGAGTAGAAGAGCAGGTTCATCGCGCCCATCGCGAAGCCATAGGCGAGGATCGCCGCAGCCGCGGCGCCCCGCGGCCACGAGCGCCATGGCCGCGCCACGGCGAGCAGCATCACGCTTGCGAACGCGAGACGCAGGGCCGCGGCTCCTGCCGCGCCGACGACCGGCAGCAGCGACTTTGCGAGCGCGGCACCGATCTGGATGCTGACCATGGCGATCAGCAGCACAGCGATCGATGCGATCTCGGAATAGGCCTTGCCGCGGGGGAGTTTGCAACCCATGACGTGCCGGCAGGATATCTTCATGCCCCTGAAGCGGCGCGGCGCGCCGCTCGAGGCAGGCCGGCGCGCCGGCCTAATGCTCCGAGAAATTCGGCTCGCGCTTCTCGAAAAACGCGCGCACGCCCTCGACGCAGTCGTCCGTCTCCAGGCTGATCTCCTGCGCGCTGCGCTCGGCGCGCAGTTGCTCCTCGAGCGAATGATCGAACGTCGCCGCATGCAAGGCGCGTATCTGGCCGATGACCGCGGTCGGCCCGTCGGCGAGCTGCCGGGCGATCGCGTGCGCGCGTTCGACCACCTCGCCATCCGCCGCGACCGCGTACGCCATCCCCCATTGCAGCGCAAGCCGCGCGTCGATCCGCTCGGCGAGCAGCAGCGAGGAGAGCGAGCGGCTGGCGCCGATACATCGGGCCAGATGGAACGTGATGCCGGCGTCCGGCACGAGCCCCAAGCGGGCGAATGACGGACAGAAGTACGCGGTCTCACCAACGACGACGATGTCGCTCGCCAGCGCGAGACTCATGCCGGCGCCGACGGCCGCACCGTTGACCGCGGCGATGATCGGATAGCGAAAGGCGCTGAGGCGCAGAATCAGCGGGTCCATGAAGCGGCGCATCTCGAAATGCGCCCGCTGTCGCGCGTTCCGGGCCCGCAGATCGACCGAATGCAGATCCAGGCCGCTGCAGAACACGCCGCCGCTACCCGTGAGGACGATGGCCCGCGCACCGCTGTCGCCCTTCTGAATCTGGTCGAGCGCGGCGTGCAGCGCGCGGATCATGGCGACGTCGATCGCGTTGCCGACCGTCTCGCGTTGCAAGGACAAGGTCGCCACCCCGTCGGCGACGGCGATTCCGATTGTGCTCATAGCGCCCCCTCCCGTTGCCAGCCCGCGATCTCGCCCACGCATCCGATCATGCGGCCGCGGCGCCGCGGCGGCAAGCCGACTGCCGGCACGGCGTCGTCAGCCGTGGCCGCCGCCGTCCGGGCGCCGGCGCGGCGGCGGACGCCTCGCGGGCTGCGCCCGCCCCTTCGCCGGCCGCCCCTTCGCCGCCCGCATCGGCGGTGCGGCACGACGTTGCGGCGCCGGCACCCACCGCGCCGCTGGGGCCGGCCTGCGCACCGGCGCCCCGCGCGCCTGGGCACGCTGCTCGGCGCTATTCGGGTAGCGCACGCCGTTCGGGTAGCGCACGCCGTTCGGCGGATAACCCGCGGCGTTCGGGTAGCGCCCGGCCGCCGGGCGCTGGAATTGCGGCGTCGGCTGCTGCCGCATGGGCGGCACTGGCCGCGCGACAGCCGCGCCGCGCTCGAACGGCGTGCCCGGCCGCGGCGCGACCGCGCCCCGCGCCGGCACGACCCGCGGCGAATCGAACGCGCGCGGCCGCGGCGTCGCGGCGATCGGCGGCCGGCCACCGTTGTAGCGGGCGAATTGCGCGCGGTCCGCGCTCGCCGCGCGCACCTGTTGCAGTTGCATCTGCGTGCGCGCGATGTGCGGCTCGCGCGCGGCGAGCCGCTCCGCGGGCGTCGGTGCGGCGCGCAGTCCGCCGGGACCGCCGACGTAGCTGACGCGATTGATCCGCACGTTGTTGATCACCGTGTTGTTGATCACCGTGCGGTTGTAATAGGTGTTGTGGATCACGCGATCGTCGACGTTCATGACGGCGCGGTTGTAGCGGAATTCATCGCGATCCCAGCGCCCGCCGACGAACCCCACGCCGAGATAGCCGCCGCCGTAGTTGATGTCGCCGTAGAAGCCGACCCGCGGCCCCCAGTAGCCCTCATGGAAGACGTACAGCCCCGTGCTCCATCCCCAGTAGCCGGGCGTCCACAGCACGCCGAGCTGCGGCGGCATCACCCAGGTTCCCGGCACCCAGAAGTAGCCGTCCTGGCCATAGGCCCAATAACCGGGCGTCCAGAGGTAGCCAGGCGCCGGACAGGGCGGCTGCTCGTAGACCGGCAAGGGCGGCGGCGGCTGCGTCGCCTGCACGTAGACCGGTCCCGCGCCGGCGTAGCCGCTGACATCGACCTGCGGCGCCGGCGAGGCGTAGCCCGCCGACGCCTGGTCATACGGCTGACCATAGGGCTGACCATACGGTTGTGCAACGACGCATGCGCCGAGCAGTGCGCTTGCGAGCGCGAGCGCCGCCGCCCGCGCCGCGGCGCGACGCGCGAGACGCCCTGAGTCGCCGCCGGGGGACCGAGCCGACGTGCTGAGGTTCTGCATGGTGTCCTTCCTTCGCTGTTCGAGGCCGATCGGATCTTGCTGCAGCGGCGCCGTGACTGCGCACCGCCTAAGTCCATCAACGCCGCCGGACCGCGGCGGACCATCCACATTAAGCATTCGTAACCGCAACCGCCCGCCCGCCGGCGCCCTACTCAGTGCGCCATCGGCGCGGCGGTCAATGCCGCCCGCAACTCGGCGAGCTTCGCCTTGACGATCGCGGCGTTCGCCGGCCCCATGCGTATCAGGATCTTCTCTGCGGCCGGCAACGCCTCGAGCCGCGGATCGGCGAAATGATACTGCACGTGCGGCTGCACGAGATCGATCGGCCCCTGCGGCAGCGGCGTCGCGAGCACGAGGTCGATCGCGGCGATCAGGCGGTCGTTGAAATAACCGTCCGGATAGCCCAGATCCTGGTAGGCGCTCTCGAACAAGGGATAGAAGTGAAAATACACTTTGGCGAGCGCTCGCACGTCGAGCTTGCGCAGGACATCGACCATCGGCGTGTAGCGTGCATAGTTTCGCACATCCAGCGTCGCATGCTGCGCGTCGCCCTCGACGAGGAAGGCGCCCGGCGTCGTCGCGACCGGCAGCCGGTCGTACGGCACTTTGCTGCGCGGCAGATTGTCGACCGTCACGACGACCCGTCGGATCAGCTGGTCCGGCGCGAGGAACGCCTTGACGGCGTCGGCGCCGATCAGCCCGGTGAGCGCGACCCGCAGCGCCGGATCGCTCGCGACGAGCGCCGGCAGTGATGCCGCCGATGCACCGTTCGCGGTCGCAGTGTTCGGCACCGGATAGTGGGTCGGCGGCGGCACGGGCGCCGGCGCGACGCTCGGCGCCGGCAGCGCCGGTGGCGGCGCCGGCACCCGGCGCTGCACGAGGTAGTACCAGAGGCCGAGGCCAAGCACGACGACCGTCGCGACGAGCGGAATGAGCGGCTTCTTCATGTGCGAAATCTCCGGCCAATCACGGCCCGACATCATAGTACCAGCGCCGGCTCGGCGCCGGCCGAAACCCCGGGCTGGATGCTCGCGTTTCAGAAGCCAGAGCCGCAGCCAGCCGCCGCTCGAGGAGTGGGCCGCGCGCAAGCTCGCGCCCTCCCCCGGCGCGCCCCGGACGCCGGTCCGCACTAACCCGGTCGCACGCGCATCTGCACTTCGTGCGTCCGGTAATCGATGATCAGCTGGTCGAGCGTGCCGAGCGCGTCCATGCCGATCAGGATCGCCGGCTGGTGCAGCAGATGCCAGTGGTCGAAGATCATCAGATTCGAATAGGTGATGTAGTGATCGCGAATGCTGATCGCACCGAAGTCGATCGCCGGCGTCGCGATGATCTCGCCGGCCTGGACGGCGCGCGTCGCACCCATGATCTGGTCCGGGGCGCCGTGCTTCCAGAATCTGTGGCGCAGCAGTGCGTCGCGCAAGGCGTCGTTGGCGATCGTCAACTGGCCGCCGGTGTCGATGATCGCCTTGGTGCGCACGCCGCCGACACGGGCATCGACGATGATCGGCGTCGCGAGGTTCGGCAGGAAGTGCAGCGTCTCGAATCCGCGATGCGGGTACTTGCCGCGCGAAAATGTGATCGTGATCCGGTCGTGCAGGAAGTCGATCACGATCCTCTTGTCCTCGAGGCCGGCCGTTCCGAGGATGCCGTCGGCGCCGCCGAGGGCATCCGGCACGATCGGCAGCACCGCGCCATTGACGACCAGATCGCCGATGCTGAGGTCGCTGATGGGCACGGTCGGGACGGTGGCGACGCCGGTGACGCCACGCAACAGCACCGGCGGTGTCTGGTTGAGCGGCAGCCCGAGAATCGATACGACCGTCGCGATCAAGGCCGATTGCGTCGCCCCGGTGTCGAGCACCAGACGGAACGGCCCCTTGCCGTCGATGTACACGGGCGCCCAAATGCGCCCGATGCTGTCCCGCCGGGTCGGCGCAACGAAGCGCGGTCCCGCTTGCTCGACGAGGATTGGAGACAGCGCATCCGCCGGGTCCGGGGCGATCGGCGGCGCCGCGCCGACCACCGTGCCGACCGCCGTGCCGACCACCGTGCCGGCCGCCGCGCCGACCACCGTGCCGACCACCGTGCCGGCCGCCGTGCCGGCCGCCGCGCCGACTGCCATGCCGCCATGTTGCGCGAGGCCGACAATCGCCAGCAGGCATGCCGCTGCGGCGCGCCGCGGGCGCTCGATCGGCGCAATACCGGCCGCACGTGCCATTTTAGGTTCCTCCGCCCGAGGATAGCACCCCGGCAGAACGCCACCAAATGACCGGCCGCGACGCGCGGGCCGTGTGCGCGGCGGGTGTAGCGCGCGGCGCAACAGGCCGTGCGCCGCGCCGACGCGGGCCGTCGGCTTTTCAGGGTATCATCGGCGGCTGGTAGACCTTGATCCGGATCGTTCCCGCAGGCGAGTGCAGCATGACCACGCAATCCCCAAAACGGGCCGTCCCGGCCCCGGCCGAGCGGGCCTCGAACCTCGGCGCCGCCGAGCGTGCGGCGACGTTGCAGGCGTGCGCCGCGCTGAAGGACCTGCCCGGTGCGCTGCTGCCGATCTTGCACGCAGTCCAGCAAGCGCTCACTTATGTGCCGAAGGATGCCGTGCCCTTGATCGCGCACGAGCTGAATCTGACACGGGCGGAGATCCACGGCGTGATCAGTTTCTACCACTATTTCCGCTCCACGCGACCCGGCCGCAGCGTGCTGCGCATCTGCCGCGCGGAAGCCTGCCAGGCGGTCGGCGCCGCGGCTCTCGAAGCGCACGCGAAGGCGAGTCTCGGCGTGGACTTGCACGGCACCACCGCGGACGAGGCGATCACCCTGGAGGCGGTTTACTGTCTCGGCAACTGCGCGCTCGGCCCATCGGTGATGCTCGACGAGCGCCTCGAGGGACGCGTCGATGCACAGCGCCTCGACGAGCTCGTCGCCGAAGCGCGGAGCCGCGCATGAGCGGCGCCGTGGTCTACGTGCCCGGCGACGCCGCCGCCGTCGCCGTCGGCGCGGACGCGACCGCGGCCGCGATCCTCGCCGAGGCCGGCCGACGCGGCGTGCCGCTGCGGGTCGTGCGCAACGGCTCGCGCGGACTGCTCTGGCTCGAACCCCTGGTGGAGGCCGACACGCCGGCGGGACGCATCGCCTACGGTCCGGTCCGCGCCGCCGACGTTGCGGGCCTGTTCGACTCCGGGTTCACGGGCGGCGGCCGGCACCATCTGTGTCTCGGCCCGACCGCGCAGATCCCCTACCTCAAGAATCAGGAACGCCTGACGTTCGCGCGCGTCGGCTTGATCGATCCACAGGACCTGGACGAATACCGGCGCCATGGCGGCTATCGCGGACTCGAGGCGGCGTTGCAGATGACGCCGGAGGCGATCGTCGCCTGCGTCACGGCGTCGGGGCTGCGCGGCCGCGGCGGCGCGGCGTTCCCGGCGGGCATCAAGTGGCGCACGGCCCAGGGCGCGGTCGCGGACCGCAAATACGTGGTCTGCAATGCCGACGAGGGCGACTCCGGCACGTTCTCCGATCGGATGCTGATGGAGGGCGATCCGTTCGCGCTGATCGAGGGCATGACGATCGCCGGCGTCGCGGTCGGCGCGACGCACGGCTACATCTACCTGCGCTTCGAGTACCCGCACGCACGCCGTGCGCTGGAACGGGCGATCGCGACCGCGCGGGCACGCGGCTGCCTCGGCGACGACGTGCAGGGCAGCGGCCGGCGCTTCGAGCTCGAGGTGCGCGTCGGCGCCGGCGCCTACATCTGCGGCGAGGAGACGTCGCTCCTCGAGTCGCTCGAGGGCAAGCGCGGGCAGGTGCGGTTCAAGCCGCCGCTGCCCGCCATAGCCGGCTTGTTCGGCAAGCCGACCGTCATCAACAACGTGATCACGCTCGCCTCGGTGCCGATCATCCTCGATCGCGGCGCCGAGCATTACCGCGACTTCGGCATGGGCCGCTCGCGCGGCACGTTGCCGATCCAGCTCGCCGGCAACATCAAGCGCGGCGGCCTCGTCGAGAAGGCGTTCGGTCTCAGCCTGCGGGAACTGCTGTATGACTTCGGCGGCGGCAGCCTCTCCGGGCGCCCGATCCGCGCGGTGCAGGTGGGCGGCCCGCTCGGCGCCTATCTGCCGGAGAGCCAGTTCGACACGCAGATGGACTACGAGGCGTTCGCCGACATCGGCGGCATGCTCGGCCACGGCGGCCTGGTGGTCTTCGACGACACGGTCGACATGGCGGCCCAGGCACGTTACGCGATGGAGTTCTGCGCGATCGAATCCTGCGGCAAATGCACGCCTTGCCGCATCGGCTCGGTACGCGGAGTCGAGGTCATCGACCGGATGCTCGCCGGGGAGGAACCGGCGAAGCAGGAGGCGGTGCTGCGCGATTTGTGCGAGACCATGACCTATGGTTCACTTTGCGCGATGGGCGGCTTGACGCCCTATCCGGTGCGCTCCGCGTTGAATCACTTCGCGGAAGATTTCCGCAAGCGGGCCCCGGCGCCTGGTTAAGCATTCTTAGAGGATCGGCTCATGTTATCCATCGTCGAACAAGATCTCGGAACCCCGGCCCGCACCGGCGCAAAAACCGTCACGCTCGCGATCGACGGCGTCGAGGTGAGCGTGCCCGAGGGCACCTCGGTGATGCGCGCCGCCGCGATCGCCGGCACGAAGATCCCGAAGCTGTGCGCGACCGAACAGCTCGAGGCGTTCGGCTCCTGCCGGCTCTGCCTCGTGCAGATCGAGGGCATGAAGGGTCTGCCCGCCTCGTGCACGACTCCGGTCGCCGCCGGCATGAAGGTCACGACCCAGAACGCGCAGCTCGCCGACGTTCGCCGCGGCGTCATGGAACTGTATATTTCCGACCACCCGCTCGACTGCCTGACCTGCCCGGCGAACGGCCACTGCGAGCTGCAGGACATGGCCGGCGCGGTCGGCCTGCGCGAAGTGCGCTACGGCTACGCCGGCGCCAATCACCTCGATGCGCCCAAGGATGTCAGCAATCCGTACTTCACCTTCGACCCGAGCAAGTGCATCGTCTGTTCGCGCTGCGTGCGCGCCTGCGACGAACAGCAGGGCACGCTCGCGCTCACGATCCAGGGTCGCGGCTTCGGCTCCAAGGTCGCCGCGAGCCAGGACGAGACCTTCTTCGACTCGGAATGCGTCTCCTGCGGCGCCTGCGTGCAGGCCTGCCCGACGGCGACGCTGTCGGAGAACAGCCTGATCGCCAAGGGTCAGGCCGAGCACAGCATCGTCACGACCTGCGCCTACTGCGGGGTCGGCTGCTCCTTCCGCGCGGAGATGCAGGGCGAGGAGATCGTGCGCATGGTGCCGAACAAGGACGGCCATGCAAACCACGGACACGCCTGCGTCAAGGGCCGCTTTGCGATCGGCTACGCGTCGCACCCGGATCGCATCGTCAAGCCGATGATCCGCTCGAAGATCAGCGAGCCGTGGCGCGAGGTCTCCTGGCCCGAGGCGATCTCGTACGCGGCGGCGGAGTTCCGGCGCCTGCAGAACAAGTACGGCCGCGACTCGATCGGCGGCATCACCTCGTCGCGCTGCACGAACGAGGAGACCTATCTCGTGCAGAAGCTGGTCCGCGCCGGCTTCGGCAACAACAACGTCGACACCTGCGCGCGCGTCTGCCACTCGCCGACCGGCTACGGCCTGAAGAACACGCTCGGCGAGTCGGCGGGCACGCAGAATTTCGACTCGGTGATGCAAGCCGACGTGATCGTGGTGATCGGCGCCAATCCGACCGACGGCCATCCGGTGTTCGCCTCGCAGATGAAGCGCCGGCTGCGCCAGGGCGCCAAACTGATCGTCGCCGATCCGCGGCGCATCGACCTCGTGCGCACGCCGCACATCGAGGCCGCCCACCATCTGAAGCTGCTCCCGGGGACCAACGTCGCGCTGCTCAACAGTCTCGCCCACGTGATCGTCACCGAGGGGCTGGTCGACGAGGAATTCGTCAAGGCGCGTTGCGAGGGCCCGTCGTTCGACAAGTGGCGCCGCTTCGTCGCCGCGCAAGACAACTCCCCCGAGGCGATGGAGCCCGTGACCGGCGTGCCGGCGGCCGAGGTGCGCGCCGCCGCGCGCCTGTACGCGGGCGCCGGCAACGGCGCGATCTACTACGGACTCGGCGTCACGGAGCACAGCCAGGGCTCGACGGCGGTCATGGGCATCGCCAATCTGGCGATGGCGACCGGCAACATCGGCCGCGAAGGCGTCGGCGTGAACCCGCTGCGCGGCCAGAACAACGTGCAGGGCTCCTGCGACATGGGCTCGTTCCCGCACGAGTTCCCCGGCTACCGCCACGTCGGCGACGACGCCGTGCGCGCCTCGTTCGAACGCGACTGGGGCGTGCCCCTGCAGAGCGATCCGGGCCTGCGGATTCCCAACATGTTCGAGGCGGCGCTCGACGGCGAGTTCAAGGGGCTGTACATCGAGGGCGAGGACATCGCCCAGTCCGATCCGAACACGCAGCACGTGACCGCGGCGCTCACCTCGATGGAATGCGTCGTGGTGCAGGACCTGTTCCTTAACGAGACCGCGAAATTCGCCCACGTGTTCCTGCCCGGCTGCTCTTTCCTCGAGAAGGACGGCACGTTCACCAACGCCGAGCGTCGCGTCTCGCGCGTGCGCAAGGTCATGGAACCGAAATCCGGCTACGCCGACTGGCAGATCACGCAGCTGCTCGCGAACGCGATGGGCTATCCGATGAACTACGCACATCCGTCCGAGATCATGGACGAGATCGCGCGCCTGACGCCGACGTTCACGGGCGTGAGCTTCGAGAAGATCGATCTGCTCGGCAGCATCCAGTGGCCCTGCAACGCGGCCCATCCGCAGGGCACGCCGACGATGCATGTCGATGAGTTCGTGCGCGGCAAGGGCCGCTTCCTCGTCACCGAGTACGTACCGACCTCGGAGAAGGTCACGCAGAAATATCCGCTGCTGCTCACCACGGGACGCATCCTCTCGCAGTACAACGTCGGCGCGCAGACGCGGCGCACGCAGAACAACCTGTGGCACGACGAAGACCGCCTGGAGATCCATCCGCACGATGCCGAGGAGCGCGGAATCGCCGAGGGCGACTGGGTCGGCGTCGCGAGCCGCGCGGGCGAGACCGTGCTGCACGCGACCGTGACCGAACGCGTGCAGCCGGGAGTCGTGTACACGACGTTCCACTTTCCGGAGTCCGGCGCGAACGTGATCACCACCGACAACTCCGACTGGGCGACGAACTGTCCGGAGTACAAGGTCACCGCGGTCCAGGTCACGCGCGTCAGCCAGCCCTCGCAATGGCAGCGGCGCTTCCGCGAGTTCAGCGATACGCAGGAGTCGCTGCTGCGCGGCGCCGACGTGTTCGTCGCGAAGTAGCCGGCGGGCATGAGCGACGCACACCTGGTGAAGATGGCGAACGACATCGGCGCGTTCTTCCACGCCGAGCCGGATCGCGAGGAGGCCGTCGGCGGCATCGTCAATCACATCACCAAGTTCTGGACTCGGCGGATGCGCGAGAAGCTCGTCGCCAGCCTGCGGGCCGGCGAGACGGCCGGATTCGACGAGTTGACGCTCGAGGCGGTGCGCCGGCTCGCGACCGCGACCGGCGCCGCAGACCGCGCGCAAAACGTCTCCTGAACGCCGCCTTCGGCCGACCGCGGCGCCGATCGCACCGGCGCGATGCGGTCCGACGGCGTTTCACGCCCCCGATGCAGCGTGGTCGATGGTCAACACGATCTTGCCGACGTGCGTCGAGGACTCCATCAGGCGGTGCGCCGCCGCCGCCTCAGCGAGCGCAAATGTGGCGAAGACGACGGGCCGCACCCCGCCCGCGCGCAGCAGCGGCCAGACGTGACGGCGCAGGCCCTCGGCGATCGACGCCTTCTGCACGACCGTGCGCGGCCGCAGGGTCGAGCCGGTCAACGACAGGCGCTTTTGCATGATCGTGCCCATGTCGATTTGCGCGCGCGTTCCGCCTTGCAGGCCGATGGTGACGATGCGGCCATCGACGGCGGCGGCGGCGAGATTGCGCGCGACGTACTCGCCCGCGACCATGTCGAGTATCAGGTCGACGCCGCGGCCCTGTGTTTGCGCACGGATCACTTCGACGAAGTCCTCGCGCCGATAATCGATGCCGCGCGTCGCGCCCAGCCGCTCGCAGGCGCGCGCCTTGGCGTCGGAGCCGGCAGTCGCATAGACCCGCGCACCGAACGCCACGGCGAGCTGGATCGCGGTGGTGCCGATGCCGCTCGTGCCGCCGTGGATCAACACGCTGTCGCCGGCCTTGCAGCCGCCGCGCTCGAACAGGTTCGTCCAGACCGTGAAGAAGGTTTCGGGCAGTGCGGCGGCCTCGGCCATGCTGAATCCGTCCGGCACCGCGAGACACAGCGGCGCGGCGGCCACCGCGTAGCCGGCGTAGCCGCCGCCGGTCAAGAGTGCGGTCACGCGATCGCCCAAACGCACACCGGCAACGCCGCCACCGAGCGCGACCACCTCGCCGGCGATCTCCAGCCCAAGCACGTCGGAGGCGCCCGGCGGCGGCGGATAGGCGCCCCGCCGCTGCAGCACGTCGGGCCGGTTGACCCCGGCTGCGGCGACGCGCACCAGCACCTCGCCGGCGCCGGGCTTGGGCAGGGGACGCGTGCCGAGCCGCAGTTGCTCCGGGCCACCCGGTGTCGCGACTTCGATCACCGGCATCGTCGAGGGCAAATTGATCATCGCCAACCTCCCGTTAGCCGCCGACCAGGCCGGCGCCGACGTTGATCGCGAAACCGAGTATCGCGGCGTTGAACAGGAACGAGACCACGGTCTGCGCGAGCACGACCCGGCGGATCGGCGTTTCGGTGGTCGACACGTCGGCGGTCTGGCAGGCGCAGGATATGGTGAACGAAAAGTAGGCGAAATCCCAGAACACCGGCATTTCGGTGCGTGGAAACCGCAGCGGCCGCCGCTCGGCCGCAGCCGCATAGAAGAGCTGGGCGTACTGCGACGTGAACACCGTCGGCACGAGCATCCACGAGCAGATCAGCGTCAGCGCCGCGAGCGCGGTGTGCGCGAGCCGCGCGCCGCCGGCCACTTGCCTCGCCGTCGCGAGCATGGCGACGATCGCGGCGAGGCTGAGCACGGCCGCCGAGACCACGACGATCGAGATCGCGGCCATGCTCTCGTCTTCCTCGTCGAACCGGCGGCAGATCTGCTCGGCCGAAAGCGTCGCCATCCAGCGCAAGATCAGCGTGAGGTACGCGATGGCCGCGGCGTTCCACGCGACCAGCACGCGGCTGAGCACGGGCAGATGCGCCGGCAGCACGAAATAGCTCAGGATGCCGCAGGCGACCGCGACCAGGAGTCTCGGGTGATTTCTCAGGAACTTGCTGTGCATGCGAGACGCGGACCTCGCCGGGCGCGAGCGCTGCCGCCCCGCAGTGTACGCGCTAGGCCGCCGGCGCCGCCAGCCCGGTGTGCGCTTGCGGTACGGGCGACCGGACCGATATCCTGATCGTTCGATTCCCCCGCCCCCAGGAGCACAGCGAGATGACAACCGTATCCGCACCCGCACCCGTGTCGACCGCACCGCGTCTGCCCGCGCAGCCCGTCCTCGCCGGCCAGAAGGCGCTCGTCACCGGCGCCAATTCCGGCATCGGCCGCGCGGTCGCCGTCGCGCTCGGCGCCGCCGGCGCCGACGTCGTCGTCAATTACGTCGCGGGCGACGATGCGGCGAATGCGGTGGTCGAGGAGATCCGCCGTTCGGGCGTCAAGGCGAGCGCGATCAAGGGCGACGTGTCGTCCGAGGCCGATGTCGCACGGATGTTCGCGCAGATGATCGCCGAATTCGGCACGATCGACATCCTGGTCGCGAACGCCGGCCTGCAGCGCGATTCCGCGTTCCACGACATGACGCTCGCGCAGTGGAACACCGTGCTCGGCGTGAACCTCACCGGCCAGTTCCTCTGCGCCCGTGCGGCGGTGCGCGAGTTCCTGCGGCGCGGCATCGTGCCGTCCGTGTCCTGCGCAGCCGGCAAAATCATCTGCATGAGCTCGGTGCATCAGACGATCCCCTGGGGCGGCCACGCGAACTACGCGACGTCGAAGGGCGGCATCAAGCTGCTGATGGAGAGCCTCGCGCAAGAGGTGGCGCCGCAGCACATCCGCGTCAACGGCATCGCGCCCGGCGCGGTCCGCACGCCGATCAACACCTCGGCGTGGGCGACCGCCGCGGCGTACGCGCAGCTGATGACGCTCGTGCCGTACGGCCGCATCGGCGAACCCGAGGACATCGCCCGCGCTGCCGTCTGGCTCGCCTCCGATCACTCCGACTACGTCGTCGGCACGACGCTGTATGTCGACGGCGGAATGACCCTGTACCCGGGCTTCGCGACCGGCGGCTGACCTCGCGGCATGAGCGACGCGCACTACGATCTGATCGTGATCGGCAGCGGCCCGGGCGGCGCATCGCTCGCGCAGCGGCTCGCGCCGACCGGCATGCGGATCCTGCTGCTCGAGCGCGGCGACTACCTGGCCCGCTCGCGCCGCAACTGGGACGCCGAGGCGGTGTTCGTCGATTCTGTCTACCAGGCCGACGAGACCTGGCACGATCGCACCGGGCGCAGCTTTCGCCCCGGACTGCATTACTTCGTCGGCGGCAATTCCAAGATGTACGGCGCGGCGCTGCTGCGGATGCGCGAGCGCGATTTCGGCGAGCTGCGGCACGTCGACGGCGTCTCGCCCGCCTGGCCGCTGCCCTACGCTGCGTTCGAGCCGTACTACGCCGAGGCCGAGAGACTCTTTCACGTGCACGGCCTGCGCGGTGAGGATCCGAACGAGCCGCCGGCGAGCGGCCCGTACCCGCACCCGCCGGTCACGCATGAACCGGCGATCCAGGCGCTCAGCGATCGCTGGCGCGCCGGCGGCCGGCACCCATCGCACCTGCCGCTCGGGATCCTCCTCGAGGAGCGCGACGGCAAACCGACGCCGACGAGCCCCTGCATCCGCTGCGACGCGTTCGACGGTTTTCCCTGCCCCGTCAACGCCAAGGCCGACGCGCAGATCGTGTGCGTCGACCCCGCCCTGCAGGCCCATCCGAACCTGACGCTGCTCACCGGGGCTTACGTCTCGCGGCTCGCGACCGATGCCGCCGGGCGGCGCATCGCCGGCGTCGAGGTGGTGCGCGCCGGAGCGCGAGAAGAGTACTCGGCCGACGTCGTCGTCGTCGCTTGCGGCGCACTGTCCTCGGCGCTGTTGCTGCTGCGATCGGCCTGCGACCGGCATCCGCGCGGACTCGCGAACGGTTCGGACCAGGTCGGACGCAACTACATGCGCCACAATCAGTCGGTGCTGATGGCCTTGACCCGCGCACCGAACGAGACGGTGTTCCAGAAGACCCTCGCCCTCGCGGATTTCTACTTCGGCGCCGACGACTGGCAGTACCCGCTCGGCCTGATCCAGATGTGCGCGGCGACCCATGCGGCGCAGATCCGCGGCGAAACGCTGCCGAACTGGCTGGACTGGCTGCCGGGCATGCCGTTCGCCCAGATCGCGCGTCATTCGATGAATTTCTGGCTGTCCTCCGAGGACCTGCCGCGCGCCGAGAACCGCATCCGCTACGACGGCGAACAGGTCGTGCTCGAACTCACCGAGACCAATCTCGAAGCGCACGCGCGGCTTCGCGCCAAGCTCGAACAGCTCCTGGACGGCGCGGGCACGCATGGGTCGCTGCTCGACCGGAAGCTGTATTTCGCCAAGGACGTTGCGCTCGCGGGCACCGCGCACCAGGCCGGCACCGCGCGCTTCGGCACCGACCCGCGCAACTCGGTTCTCGACCTCGATTGCAAGACTCATGAGATCGACAACCTCTACGTCGCCGACGCGAGTTTCTTCCCGTCGATCGGCGCGGTGAATCCGACGCTGACGATCGTCGCCAATGCGCTGCGCGTGGCCGATCGGATCGGCGAGCGCTGGAAGGGAGCCGGCGGCTGAACCGGCAGCTGCAGGCGCGCCGGGCGCCCGCGATTGGTGCAACGCAATGCCTGACGCACGGCCGCGCCGCACGCGGCCTGCGCGCGTCGCATCCGCGAGTACCCGCGCCGCGCAATTGGGACTAGACTCGATCCGCATCGCCTCGGTGTAGACGTATACGGCCTCTGAACTCGGGAGGATCCTGCCATGGGCACCGCGCTTGCCACCGACGAGGAGCGAATCCTGCCTCTCGAGGTTCTGCACGTTCCGATGCACCTGCCGTTGACCTGGCTGCGGCTCGGCTGGCGCGACCTGCGGCGCAACTGGGCCGCGAGCCTCGGCTACGGGGCGCTGATTGCCGCGTTGGGATGGACCATCCTCCTCGTGAGCGCCACCGATCCGTATCTGATCGCGGCGGCGATCACCGGCTTCCTGCTGGTCGGCCCGCTGATGTCGGCGGGCTTGTGCGAGATGTCGCGCCGCTATTCGCAGGGGCGGTCGGCGAGCTTCGACGACTCCCTCGACGGCTTTGCACGCAACGCGCCGGCGTTGGTCGAGTTCGGCATCTTGCTCGCGCTCTGCGCGATCGCCTGGTTCACCGTCTCGGCGGTCATGCTGCACACGGTGTTTCGCTTGGGGGTGCCGGGCATCCGCGAGACCATGTACCAGGGATTTCTGCAGGCGACGAACCGGCGGCAGATTCTCGCCTACGCGGCGGTCGGCGGGTTGCTCGCGGCCGCGGTGTTCGCGGTTTCCGTCGTCGCGGTACCGCTGATCGTCGACCGCCACGCGAGCGCGATCCAGGCGATACGTGCGAGCATTCGGGCGGTACTCGGCAACATTCCGGCGATGATCGTCTGGAGCGGGCTGATCCTGCTGGCGACGATCGTCGGCTACGCCCCGTTGCTGTTCGGCCTGGTGCTGATCGTGCCGCTGCTCGGCCACGCAACCTGGCACGCCTATCGGGGTCTGATCCGCTAGACTGACGGACGGGCTCCGCAACGGAGCCGCACACCCGGCGGCGCGGCCGCTCGGCGACCGCGAGGAATCAGACGAGGCGATGACGAGGACCGGTGCCGACGGCGCGGTCGGGGCGCGTGACGATACCCTGACCCGCAATGTGCGACGACTGCTCGCGGCCCGGACCGTGCGCAGCGTCGGACAAGGCGTCACGGTGGCGAGCTTCTCGCTATACCTGCACTCGCTCGGCTACAGCGGCACCGCGATCGGCACGGTGCTGATGGCGGGCCTCGCATTCGGCATCGTGATGACGATCGTCGTCGGCCCCTTGAGCGACCGTCGCGGGCGCCGCCCGATGTTGCTCGCGTATGAGGCCGCGGCTGCCGGCGCCGCGCTCGCGGCGATGATCTCGCCGGACGAAGCGGTGCTGATCGTCGCGGCGACGATTGCCGGCTTCGGCCGCGGCGCGAACGGCGCGGCCGGGCCCTTCGCGCCGGTCGAGCAGGCCTGGATCGCCCGCGAAGTCGACGGCGCCGCGCGCGGCCGCGCGCTTTCGCTGAATGCAACGCTCGGCTTCCTCGGCATGGCCACGGGCGCGGCGCTGGTGGCGGTGCCGGCGATGTTCGGCCGCGGCTTCGCCGATCTCGCCAGTTACCGGCTGCTGTTCCTCGTGCCGTTCACCGGCTCGCTGCTCGCGATCGCGCTGATCGGCGGCGCGCGCGAATCGGCGACACCCCCCGCCGCGGCGCTCGACGCCGCGGCGCAAGCCGCCGCCGCGCAGCTGACGCGCAGTGAAAACCGCAATCTGCGGCGCCTCGCCCTGAGCAATGCGATCAACGGCAGCGCGAACGGCATCATTGGCCCGCTGATGGCGTACTGGTTCGCCCGTCGTTTCGGCGAGCCTGCGGCGATGATCGGCCCGGCCATGGCGCTGGGGTTTGTGCTCGCGGCGCTGGGCTCGATCCTCAGCCGCGGGCTGATCAGCCGCTTCGGCGCCGTGGCCTCCGTCGTGCGGATGCGCATCGTCGGCCTTGCGGCGCTGTTCGCGATGCCGTTTGCGCCGTTGTTCGGCGAGGCCGTCTCCCTGTACGCGCTGCGCGCCGCGTTCAATCATGGAACCCTCGGCGCGCGCCAGACGGTCGCCGCCGATCTGACGCGACCCGAGCGCCGCGGTCTCGCCGCGAGCGTGCAGACCCTGTCGGCGCAGATCCCGCGGGCGGCAGGTCCCGTGTTGGGCGGTTGGCTGATCCATTCCGGCCGATTCGCCACGCCGTTCTTCATCGCGACGGCGCTGCAGGCTCTGTACCTGTACCTGTATCGACGCTTCTTCGGTGCGCTCGACGCAGCGGATGCATGATCGCCGACCGGTCCGCGAAAGCCACGAACGAGGTATCCATGAAGACGATTGCCGAACCGGCCCGATCCGTGGACGTCGTGCTCGATGTCGACGTGCTCGTCGTCGGCAGCGGTCCCGGCGGCCTCGCCGCCGCGCTCGCCGCGGCGCGCGCCGGCGCGCGCACGGCGCTGCTCGACCGCAACGGCTGCTTCGGCGGCAACATCACCCAAGTCGGTGTCGAGGGCTTCGCGTGGTATCGCCACGAGCGCACGATCGATTCCGAGGGCATCGGCATCGAGTTCGAGCAGCGCGCCAAGGCGATGGGCGCGGCGCTCCCCGAACCGCAGTCGCTGAGCCACGCGCTGGATGCGGAGATGTTCAAGTGGGTTGCCGACGTGCTGGTCGAGGAGGCCGGGGTCCAGCCGCTGCTGCATCGGCTCTGCGTCGCACCGATCGTCGAACACGGCGCAATCCGCGGAATCATCACCGAGAGCAAGGCCGGTCGCGAGGCGATCCTCGCGCAGCGCGTGATCGATGCGACCGGCGATGCGGACGTCGCCGCGCGCGCCGGGGCGCCGGTGCGCAAGACCCCGCGCGAGCAGATGATGGCCGCCTCGGTGATGTTCTCGATGTGCGGCGTCGACAAGCGCCGCTTCATGGAGCAGATCAAGGCCGATCCACAGTCCTACAAGGACTGGGTCGGCAACGGCGAATGGAGCATCGAGACGAGTGGCAAGGAGGACGATCTGTTCTCGCCGTTCCTGCGCAAGCCGTTCAAACGCGCCGTCGCCGCCGGCGTGATCCCGGCAAACCTCAGCACCATCGCCGGCACCTGGGGTTCGGTCAGCGATCAGGGCGATCTGACCTACCTGAACCTGATTCACCTGCCGGCGATCGACGGCACCGACCCCGGCGATCTGACGCGCGGCGAAATCGAAGGCCGGCGCCAGGCGATCCACGCGGTCGAGGCGCTGCGCCGGTTCATGCCGGGCTGCGAAGCGGCCAAGCTGCGCAACTTCGGCATGACGATCGGCATCCGCGACACGCGCAAGATCGACGCCCGCTACAACCTGACCGCGACCGACGTGCGCGAACAGGGACGGTTCGAGGACTCGATCGGAATCTTCCCCGAGTTCATCGACGGCTATGGCCTGCTGATCCTGCCGACCACCGGGCGGTACTTTCACCTGCCCTACCGCGCGCTGCTGCCCAAGGGCGTCGCCAATCTGCTGGTCGCCGGTCGCGCGATCGGCGGCGACAAGATCTCGCATGCGGCGGTCCGCAACATGATGTGCTGCGCGGTCGGCGGTCAGGGCGCCGGTGTCGCGGCGGCGATCTCCTGCCGCAGCGGCGCGCCGTTCGAGCGCCTCGACGTGTCGGCCGTGCAGCGCGAATTGCTGCGCCAGGGCGCGCGGATCCGCTGACGGGCGCCGGCGAGCGCATGATCCCGCCGGCCGCGACGACGCTAGCGCGCCGGGTAAGGTTTGCCGTCGCGATGGGCGAAACCCCGGCGCCCCTGCGGCAGCCGCAGATCGATGTCCGGATACTCGACTGCATCGGCATCGGGCTTGCGCGCTCCGATCTCGAGGATCACGGCATCCCGCGCCGAGCGGTTCTGCAACTGATGGCCGTCGCGGTCCCCTGCCTTGAAGCCGGCGCAATCACCGGCGCGCAGGAGCTCCTCGCCGGCGTCCGTGACGAGGACGACCTCGCCGTCGAGCACATGAATGAACTCGTCCTCGGCCGAATGCCAGTGCCGCTGGCTCGACCAAACGCCGGGAGCCAGGCGCAGCAGGTTCACGCCGAAGTCGGTCAATCCGGCCGCCTCGCCCAGACGCTGGCGCACGCGGGCGGCACAGGGCGCATCGAACGGCGGTGGATAGCCGGTGCCGCGCACGACCGGGACGGTGGCAATATCGATTCGCTTGCTCATGGTCCGTGCACCTCCTCGTTTCGGCGCAGCAATGCACGGGCGTGATATTCTCGGCGCGGTCGCTCCCGATCCGCCGTGCCGAGTCGTACGCCGTCCGTGCCAATTCGATCCTTAGAATACTCGGCGATTATAGGCGCTGCGCTGCTGCGTGTGTCCTTGGCGAATGCGGCGCCCGCACCCGCCTCTTGCGCCGGCCCCTCGGCCATGCTCGCTTTGCTCGATCGACCAACCGTGGGCGACAGCACATGTGTGATCCCGGACGGCAATACCGTGCTCGAAGCGGGCATGAACGGGGGGAATACTTTGGGGCCGCCGGGCGGCCGGTTTTATAACGGCCCGAATGCGGAACTGCGCTGGGGCCTGCCGGGGCAGACGGAACTGGTGTGGCTGCCACCGAATTTTCAGTATCAGCAAACCAACGCAGGTTCCGCAATGCCTCCGGCATACGCGCACGGTTTCGGCGCAACGACGGTTGGCATCAAGCATGCGCTCGGACATACCGCTCATTGGCAGTGGACCGTCGAGGGCCTGGCGACGCTGCCTTCGGGAAACCACATCTACGGTAGCCGTGGCCTCGGCGGCGCCTTCAACGGCATCGTCAGCTACGGCCTGGGCCGCTTTGGCGCATCCCTCATGCTCGGCCTGACCTCGCAGACGCAAGCCATTGCGGCGGGCGGCCAACGATACCAGTCCTTCAATCCCGATTTCGTGGCCACATGGCTAGCCATGCCCAAGCTTCAGTTCTACGCCGAGGTCTACGCACAGACACACACCGGCCACGGTCAGGGGTGGGGCTGCGATTCGGACGGCGGCGTGCAGTATCTCGTAACGCGCAACCTCGAGGTGGATCTCGAAGAGGGCAGGCGATTGCAGGGAAATCTGGGCGGCTTCACGGATTATACCGGCATCGGACTCGGAATCATGTTTTGAGAGACCGCCGCAGCGCCGGTTGGTACGATAGCCGGATGCACGCGTTTCTCGATCGCTTGGCGAGTGCCGCGCCGACGCCGGGCGGAGGCGGCGCGGCGGCCGCGACCGCGGCGATGGGAGCCGCCTTGCTGTCGATGGCGACGCGGCTCACCCTCGGCAAGAAGCTCGAAGAGCCGCGGCGCGCCGATCTGCAGGCGCAACTCACGAGCAGCGAGGCGCTGCGGGCCGGCCTCACCGAACTCGTCGCGGCGGACGCCCGCGCCGTCGATCGTCTCATCGAGGCTTACCGAATGCCGGCGGCCGACGAGCAGAGCCGCGCCGCGCGCGCCGCGGCCGTCGACTCGGCGATGCGCACTGCGGTGCAGGTGCCGCTCGACCTGGCTCGATCCTGCCTGGAGGGGATTCACCTCGCAAACCGCTGCGTCGCCAGCTGTCACCGCAACGTCGCCGGCGATGCCGCCGCCGGCGTGCTCGCGCTGCAGGCGGCGTTGCGCACCTGCGCGCTCAACATCTCGATCAACGCGCCTGCGCTACAGGACGCCGCGTATGCGGCGCGCTCGCGCGCCGCGGTGGCCGCGATGCTCGGCGCAGGCCTGCCGCTCGCCGATGGCGCGCTGCGACTGGTCTCGGAACGGCTGGCGATACAAGGAGTATGACGAATGCTGAGCGACATCGAAATCGCGCAACGGGTCTCGTTGAAGCGCATCAGCGAGGTGGCGGCGCGCCTCGGGATTCCGGACGAGGCGCTCGAGCCGTACGGCCACTACAAGGCGAAGATCAGTCTCGATTTCGCCGAAGAGGCCTGGAAACGCAAGAGTGGACGGTTGATCCTGGTGACCGCGATGACGCCGACGCCGGCCGGAGAGGGCAAGACCACGACCACCGTGGGCCTCGGCGATGCGCTCAACCGAATCGGCAAGAAGACGATCAGCTGCATCCGCGAGCCCTCGCTCGGACCCGTCTTCGGCATGAAAGGCGGTGCCGCCGGCGGCGGCTACGCCCAAGTCGTGCCGATGGAGGACATCAACCTGCACTTCACCGGGGACTTTTCCGCGATCGGCCTGGCGAACAACCTGCTCGCCGCGCTGATCGACAACCACGTCTATCACGGCAACGCGCTGGACCTCGACGTGCGCCGCATCCAGTGGCGGCGCGTGCTCGACATGAACGACCGCGCGCTGCGCGACATCACGGTTGCGCTCGGCGGCCCCGGCAACGGCTTTCCGCGCCAGGACGGCTTCGACATCGTCGTCGCCTCCGAGGTGATGGCGATCTTCTGCCTCGCGACCTCGATCGACGACCTGAAGAAGCGCCTCGGCAACATCGTGATCGGCTACACGCGCGGCCAGCGGCCGGTGCGCGCCAGTGAATTGAAGGCCCACGGGGCGATGACCGTGCTGCTGAAGGACGCCTTGAAGCCGAATCTGGTGCAGACGATCGAGGGCAACGCGGCCTTCATCCATGGCGGCCCGTTCGCCAACATCGCGCATGGCTGCAATTCGGTGATCGCGACACGCACCGCCCTCAAGCTCGCCGACTACGTCGTCACCGAGGCCGGCTTCGGCGCGGATCTCGGCGCCGAGAAGTTCATCGACATCAAGTGCCGCAAGAGCGGGCTGCGGCCCGACGCGGTCGTCATCGTCGCGACGATCCGCGCGCTGAAATACCATGGCGGCGCGGACCTGAAGTATCTCGGCGTCGAAAATCTCGAGGCGCTCGCGGCCGGCCTCGCGAACCTCGAGCGGCACGTCGACAACGTCCGCAACCACTTCGGCCTGCCCTGCGTCGTGTCGATCAACCATTTCGTCCACGACACGCAGACCGAGATTGACTTGCTGAAGCGCAAGATGGCGCACCACGGCGCCCCGGTCGTGCTCGCCCGGCACTGGGCGCAGGGCGGCAAGGGCGCCGAGGAGCTCGCGCGGACGGTGGTCGACATGATCGACACGACGCCGGCGAACTTTCGCTTCGTCTACCCAGACGAGGCGGGCCTGTGGGAGAAAATGACCGCGGTGGCAACCAAGATCTACGGCGCGAGCGCCGTCCACGCCGACTCGAAGGTGCGGGCGCGGATCAAGAGCCTCGAGGAGGAAGGTTACGGCCATTACCCGATCTGCGTCGCGAAGACCCAGTACTCGTTCTCGACCGATCCGCAACTGCGCGGCGCCCCCACCGGACATGCGATCAACGTGCGCGAGGTGCGCCTTTCGGCCGGCGCCGAGTTCATCGTGATGATCTGCGGCGACGTGATGACCATGCCGGGCCTGCCGCGCACACCTTCGGCGGAACGCATCGATATCGGCGCGGACGGGCAAGTCGTTGGCCTGTTCTGAGCGCCGGCGGCGGACCGCCGTGAACCCCCGTTGCGGCGCCGCGCTCGCGCTCGCGCTCGCGCTCGCCGCGAGCGCTGCGGCAGGCGCGGCGCAACCGCTCGCCGCCGCGGCCGCCGCGGTGGCCACGCCCGCTGCCCGCGCGGCGATGCCGCCGAGCCTGTTCCGGGCGATGCGCTGGCGCATGATCGGCCCGTTTCGCGGCGGCCGAACGCGCGCGCTCGCCGGCGTGCCGGGCCGGCCCGCCGTCTTATACGCCGGTGCGGTCGACGGCGGCGTCTGGAAATCCATCGACTACGGACGCACCTGGCGGCCGATATTCGACGGCGAGCCCACGCAGTCGATCGGCGCGATCGCGGTCGCGCCTTCGGCGCCGCGCATCGTCTACGTCGCGACCGGCGAAGGACTGCAGCGGCCGGATCTGTCGATCGGCAACGGCATCTACAAGTCGACCGACGCCGGCAAGACCTGGCGGCATCTCGGCCTGGTCGACGGCGAGCAGATCCCGTCGCTCGCGGTCGACGCGCACGATCCCGACCGCGTGTTCGCGGCGGTGCTCGGCCATCCTTACGGCCCGAGCACCGAGCGCGGTATCTTTCGCTCGCTCGACGGCGGCAAGAGCTGGCAGCGGGTTCTTTACCGCGGACCGGACACCGGCGGTTCGCAGGTGTTGATCGATCCGTCGAACGATCGGACCGTGTACGCGGCGCTGTGGCAGGCGCGGCAGGCGCCGTGGGAGGACGACAACGACGAGAGCGGCACCGGCGGCGGGCTGTACAAATCCGTGGACGGCGGCGACACCTGGCGCAAGATCGGCCGGGGGCTGCCGCCGAACCTGGTGCAGATCAACGTCGCCGTCGCGCCGCGCGAGCCGAACCGGCTGTACGCCGTGATCTCGACGACCGAGAAGACCGCCTACCAGTCCGGCGCCGGCATGGGCCTCTTCCGCTCCGACGACGGCGGCGAGCACTGGCGCCGGATCACCACGGACCCGCGGCCGGTGATGAAGATCGGTGGCGGCGACCTGCCGATGGTCGCGGTCGATCCCGACGATCCCGACGTGGTCTACAGCACGAGCATCGTCACGATGCGTTCCGCCGACGGCGGCAAGACCTGGGCCTCGCTGCGCGGCGCGCCCGGCGGCGACGACTACCAGAACATCTGGATCGATCCGCAGGATCCGCAGGTGATCCTGCTGGTCGGCGACCAGGGTGCGGTGGTGAGCGTCGATCACGGGCGAACCTGGAGCTCGTGGTACAACCAGCCGACCGCGCAGCTGTATCACGTGAGCGTCGACTCGCACTTCCCGTACCGCGTCTGCGGCGCACAGCAGGAGAGCGGCTCGGTGTGTATCGCGAGCCGTGGCAATGACGGCGAGATCACTGCGCGCGATTGGCACCCGGTCGGCGCGATCGAGTACGGCTATGTCGCGCCGGACCCGCTAGACCCCGACGTGGTGTACGGCGCGGGACGCAACGAGGTGTCGAAATATCATTGGTCGACCGGACAGGTCGAGAACGTCACGCCGATACCGATCCAGGGACGGTTCCGCGCGGAACGCACCGAACCGCTGATGTTCTCGCCGACCAACCCGCACGTGCTCTACTACGCCGCGAACGTGCTGTTCGAAACCGAGGACGGCGGGCAAACCTGGCGGATCATCAGTCCCGACCTCACGCGCGCGCACCCGGGCATTCCGCCGAGCGTCGGCCGGCTCGCGCTCGGCCACCCACATGCCGCGGGCGAGCGCGGCGCGATTTACGCGCTCGCCCCGTCGTTCGTCGACGGCGCCACCCTGTGGGCCGGCACCGATGACGGCACCATCTGGGTCACCCGCGACGGCGGCCGGCACTGGCGCAACGTGACGCCGCCGGGCGTCGGCGCCTGGAACAAGGTCACGCAGATCGCCGCGTCGCCGTTCGCCGCCGGCACCGCGTATGCGTCCGTCAGCCGCATGCGCATCGACGACCTGCGCCCGCTGATCTATCGCACGCGCGACGGCGGCAAGACCTGGCGCAAGATCACGCAGGGACTGCCGCCGGATTCGCCGGTCGATACGGTGCGCGAGGATCCCGTGCGCCGCGGCCTGTTGTTCGCGGGAACCGAGACGGGCGTATTCGTCTCCTTCGACGACGGCGACCACTGGCAGTCGCTACAGCTGAATCTGCCGCATACCTCGATGCGGGATCTGGCGATCCACGGCGACGATTTGATCGTCGCGACGCACGGCCGATCGTTCTGGATCCTCGATGACATCACTGCGCTGCGCCAGGCACGCCCGGGCATCGCGCGCCAGGCGGCGCACCTGTTCCGGCCGGCGCGGGCCTGGCGCATCCGCCGGGACACCAACACCGACACGCCGCTGCCGCCGGATGAACCCGCGGCCGCCAATCCGCCGGCCGGCGCGATCATCGATTACGACCTCGGACCACAAGCGGCCGCGGTACAGGTAGCGCTCGAGATCATCGATTCCTCGGGACGAACCGTCCGCCGCTACTCGAGCACCGATGCGCCACGGCCATCCGTCGCGCGGCTCGCGAAGCAGCTGATACCGTCCTATTGGGTCGCCCGATCGCGGCCCCTGCCGAATTCACCGGGCATGCATCGCGTCGTCTGGGATCTGCACTACACGGCGCCGCTGTCGACGATCCACGGCTATCCGATCGCCGCCGTGCCGCACGCGACCCCGCGACGCCCGCAGGGGCCGCTTGCGCCGCCCGGTCGCTACACGGTGCGGCTGCGCGTCGCCGGCCGCAGTTACACGGCGCCGTTGATCGTCGAGATGGATCCGCGCGTGCGGGTCACGCGCGCGGACCTCGAGCGGCAATTCCGGCTGTCGATGCGCCTCGCCGCGATGATGTCGCGCAGCGCCGCCGCGCTGCTGCAGGCGCGCTCCGTCGGCAAGCAGCTGCGGGCCCTCGCCGCGCACGCGCCGCCGGCAACCGCCGCGAGGCTCGAACGGCTGGCGCACAAGATCGCGCGCCTGCGCGACGGCGCCCCGGGCGCATCCGCCGGGGCGGCGGCGCCGACGCTGCGGCAGGTAAACGCCGACGTCAACACGCTCTACGGCGACGTCGGCCGCGCCGACGCGCCGCCGACCGCCGCGCTAGTCGCCGCGACAAGCGCGCTAGGCCCGCGGCTCGATCGAGCCACCGCGCAATGGCGGGCGATCGTCGCCGTCGACCTCGCCGCGCTCGATCGGCGGCTGCGCGGCACCGGCCTGCGGGCGGTGCGGGCGGACCGACGCCGACGGTGATGCCTCAGGCCTTTTTCGCCAGCGCCTCGAGCACCCGCGCCGGCGTCATCGGCAAGCGGTACAGGCGCGCGCCGACCGCGTCGAACACCGCGTTCGCGATCACGGCGCCCGTCGTCGTGATCGCGGGCTCGCCGCCGCCCTGCGGCGCGAGGGCATCGTCCTCGACCAGGATCGTCTCGATCTTCGGCACCCAGGAGAAGCGCGGGATCTGGTAGGTGCCGAAGTTCGTATCGAGGATGTCGCCGCCGCGAAAGCGCAATTCCTCGGCGAGCGTGTAGCCCAGGCCCATCGTGATGCCGCCCTCCATCTGCATCTTCGCCCCGTCCGGGTTGACGACGATGCCCATGTCCTGCGCGCAGACGATCCGTCGTGGCACGATCGCACCGCTCGCCGGATCGACGTCGACCGCCGCGATCGTCGCGACGCAGGTGCCGGCATCGATGTTGCAGGCGACCCCGTGGCCCCGCCTGCTCGGCGCCGCGGCCGGCTGCCAGCCGAAGGCGTTTGCCGCGGCTTCGAGCGTGCGGCGCATGCGCACGTCCAGCAGGTTCTGCAGCCGAAATTCGACCGGATCCTTGCCGAGCGCCGCGGCCATGGTGTCGATCTGCGATTCGCGCGCCCAGACGTTCATGTTTGCGCCGGGCGCGCGCCACGGGCCGACCGCGAATGGATGCACGCTCGGTGCATTCGAAGCCGGTCCGTAGCCGAGGTTGGCGCCGGCGCGGACCCGCAGATTCGCGATCGCATACGGCGGCACGGCCCCACGGTCGCCGGCACCGAACACGGCGTAGTCCCAGAAGACGATGCGCCCGCTCGCATCGGTCGCCGAGGCGAGGTCCGCGACCGAGGCCGGATCGAAGGTATCGTTGAAGAACTCCTCTTCGCGCGTCCAGGCCACCTGCACGGGACGGCCCGCGGCCTGAGCGAGCCGCGCCGCCTCCACGGCCTGCAGATCCGCGCTCTTGCCGCCGAAGCCGCCGCCGACGAACGGCGTGATCACGCGCACGGACTCGCGCGACAGGCCGAGCGCCGCGGCGACGCGATCGCGGGTCGGAAACGGCGTCTGCGTCGAAGCCCAGAGCGTCGCGCGGCCGTCCTTGACCTCGGCGAGCGCGACGTGCGGCTCGATCGGCGCATGCGCGACGTAGCCCTTGCGGAACGTCGATTCGACCAAGCCTGAGGTGTGCGCGCGCGCCGCACGGACATCGCCGCGCCGCGCGACCTCGCGCAGCGGTCCGCCGACGGCGGCGAGGTGCGCGAAGATGCTGTCGGTATCGACGGTCGTCGCCGGCACGGACCACTCCGCCTGGATCGCCTGCACCGCGCGCTGTGCGGCCTGCGGATCGGCGTGCAATGCCGCAGTCAAGCCGTCGCGCCGGACGATCGTCACGCCCGGCATGGCGGCCGCGGCGCCGGTGTCGAGGCGCATCAGCATCGCCCCATGCATCGGCGGGCGCAGCAGGCTCGCATACAGCATGTCCGGCAGGCGCACGTCACCGGCGTATAGCGCTTCACCGGTCACCTTGACGCGGCCGTCGGTGCGCCTGACGGAGCGGCCCATGACACGGAATTGCTTGACCCCGCGCAGCACCGCCTCGCGATCGACGACGCGCGTGATCTTCGCACCGCCGGCGAGCACCGCGTAGCTCACACGGCGCGCGGGCGCGCCCGCGACCGAGACGACGCCGTCGACGACGACGAGGCTCGTCGCGGCGGCGCCGAGCCGCTTGGCGGCGAGTTCGAGCAGCGCCGCGCGCGCCTTCGCACCGGCCGCGCGCAGCGCCGGCCCGAACACGCGCGTGCTCAGCGAGCCGAACGTGCCCCAGTCGTGCGGGCAGGAAGCGGTGTCGCCGAGCACCATGTCGACCGAGTGCACCGAAACGCCGAGCTCCTCGGCGAGCATCTGCGCGAGCGAGGTGATCACGCCCTGGCCCATCTCGATCTTGCCCGAGAACACGGTGACGCGGCCATTCTTGCCGATCCGCAAGTACGCGTTGACGTCCGTCGGATATTCCGGCGCATCGAATCGCCGCAGGCCGGCCCGCACGCCGAGCGCGACGATCACCACCACACCGCCCGCGCCGGCGAGCTGCAGGAACCGGCGCCGATCGAGGCCGGCGCCGGTGCTCACCGCGCCTCCGGCGCGCCGCCGGCGACCGACTCGATCGCCTCGACGATGCGTTGATGGGCGCCGCAGCGGCACAGGTGGTGGTCGAGCGCCTGGACGATGGCCGCGCGCGTCGGCCGGGGATTGGCGCGCAGCAAGGCGAGGGCGCCGAGCAGCATGCCGGACGTGCAATAGCCGCATTGCAAGCCGCCGTGATCGATGAACGCCTGTTGCAGGGGATGCAGCACGCCGTCGCGGGCGAGACCCTCGACGGTCGTCACGTCCTTGCCGTCGGCGGCGCCGATCGGCGTGATGCAGGAGCGCACGGGCGCATCGTCGATCAGCACCGTGCAGGCCGCGCAGTAGCCCGCGCCGCAGCCGTATTTTGCACCGGTCGCCGCGCAATCGGTGCGCAGCACCCACAGCAGCGCGCGCGCGTCGTCCACATCGAGCGACCGCTCGACTCCGTTCAGACGGAATGTCAGCACGCGCTGCATGGCCGGCGCCATCCTACGGAGATTCGGCCGGCGTCTCAAGGCGCGGCGTCGCGGGCCTTGCCGGCTTCCTCGGCGAGGCGCGCGGCGCTGCGCTCGATGTGCAGCAGCCGGCGCCGCAAATAGACCACCGGATCGGTGCCGCCGAGGTCCGCCCAGCCGCGGCGGCGCAACGCGCCCTCGGCTGCCGCGAGCGCCTCGCCGGGCTGTGACAACGCCCGGCGCACGCGCTCGAGCGCGCTCTGCAACAGATGGTCGGCTCGGACCTCGTCGATCTGCGCGGACCGGGCGCGCAGCAGGCTTTGCACCGACACCAGGTCGGAGGCGAGGAGATAATTCGCGGCGAGCAGGCGGTTGAGCGCCGGCAAATTCCCCGCCTGCCGCTTCGGCTCGCTCGCGAGCCGCCGGATCGTCGTCGCGAGGGTCGTGAACGCGTCGAGCGCTCTTTTGCGCGCGAGACGGTAGGCCTGCTCCGGCGGTGCTCGCTCGAGCGCGAGGATCGCAAATCGGCGATCGACGTCGAGCAGAGCGTCGACGAGACGCGGCACGTCGCGCCATTCCCAGCTCGGCAGCACGCGGGCGAACAGCATGCAGATGCCCACGCCAATCAGCGTGTCGACGATGCGCTCGGCGATGAACCCGGTCTGCGGTTCGAGGAAATGCAACAGCAGCAACGCCATCGCGGAAGCGGCGAAGGACGTGATCCGGTAGTTCACGCTGGCATAGGCGTGACTCACGCCGACGCCGATGATGATGCACGCGACGATGCCGCGCTCCGGCAGCACCGGCATCAGCACCGCTGCGAGCGCGCAGCCGGCCAGGGTGCCGAGCAGGCGATCGTTGCGCCGTTGCCGGGTCACCGCATAGCTCGTGCGCATGATCAGCGCGACCGTGAGCAGCACCCAGCCGCCGTGCACGTAGCGCGGCAGGACGAGGGTGAGCCCATAGCCGGCCAGCATCGCGAGCGTCAGGCGGATCGCATAACGCGCCACGGGCGAAGTCAGCGTCGCCTGCGCGCGCAGGGTCGCGAGTATCGCCGGTGGCGGCTGCAGAAAGACCGCGACGTCGACCCCCGACGGCACGCCCACGACGGCGCCGCCGGCCGACAGCGAGTCTGCGAGCTGCGCCGTGCATCGCAGGGCGCGGGCGAGCTTTTCCCGCGTGGGGCGCAGGATCCCGCCGGCTCCGCCGTCGGCGTGGAGCACCTCGTCGAGCGCGAACAACGGCGCGGCGTAATCGCCGGCCGGCACCGCGGCGAGCGGCGCGACGAGGGCGAGCGCGAGCGCGTCGATATCGTCCGCCATCCGCCGCGTCAGCGCCTCGATGCGCCGCAGCGCCGCGGCATGGGCGGGTGCGCGCAGGCTTTCCCAGTCGGCATCGCTCGCGAGCACGGCCTCGTACGTGTCGATCAAAGCCACCATGCCGCCGCTCCAGCGGCCGTCGCGCGTGCCGCCGAAGATGATCTCGCGCGCCGCCTGCATTTTTTCGGTCACCGCTCCATGGCTCTCGATCACCACGGCGAGCGTGTCGTCGGCACCGCTCGTCGGATCGTAGTAGCGGGCACGGCTGCGCACGTAGGCGGCGAAGGCGATCAGCGCCTCGTTGAGCGCCATGCGCCGCTCGCGGTCCATCGTCAGCGCGGCGAGCAGCATCGCCAGCGCTTCGTACGCGACGCCGCCGAGCGCAAAGAGCCCGGTGCGCGAGAGCGCGATGCCGGTGGTGGCGGCCGGCAGGGCGAGCCCGATCACCAGCGCAAGCACGGCGGCGACGCCGAGCGTCAGCGCCGGCCGGCCGAATGCGGTCGCGAACGCGAGGCCGATCGAGGTCATCGCGACGACGATCGCCATCGCCCACGGCGTGCCGCTCGCGAGGCCCGCGAACAGCGTCACGAGCGTCGAGCCGGCGAGCGCCGCGCTCAGCTGTCGAAATTTCGTCGCGAGCGGCGACGGCAGATCGACGATGCTCACGCAGGCCGCGCCGATCGCTGCCAGCACGGCGGCCGGCAAGCCGAGCCACAGGTCCGTGCCGACCGCGACCGCGGCGAGGCCGGCGGTCACGGCGACGCCGTTCTCGACATGGTGGCGGAAGAGTCTGCGACCGGCCTGCCGGTGCAGTGCGAGCCGGTCTAAGCTCACAGCGACGCGCAGTGCCGGTGCAGCCACTCCAGATCGGCTCCGTCCAGCAACGGCGCCAGGGCGGTCCGCACGCCGGCATGGTAGTCATCCAGCCAGGCACGTTCCGGCTCGTCGAGCAACGCGGGCTCGATCGCGCGGCGGTCGAACGGGCACAAGGTGAGCGTCTCGAAGGCGTTGAACTCGCCGAACTCGGTGCGCTCGGCGGCGACGACCACGGCGAGGTTCTCGTGGCGAATGCCGTGACGGCCCGGCTTGTACACGCCCGGCTCGATCGAGCTGATCATGCCGCGCTCGAGCGCCACCAGCGCGCCGCCCGCGACCGGCGGCCGGATGCCCTGCGGGCCCTCGTGCACATTGAGGAAATAGCCGACGCCGTGACCGGTGCCGTGGCCGTAATCCAGGCCGCCGGCCCACAGCGGCGCGCGCGCGATCGCGTCCAGTTGCGGACCGCTCGCGCCCTCGGGGAACCGCGCCCGCGACAGGGCGATCAGACCTTGCAGCACCAAGGTCGCGTCGCGCCGCTGCTCGGCCGTCGTCCCGCCGAGCGCCAGCACGCGCGTGACATCGGTGGTGCCGCCCTGGTACTGGCCGCCGGAATCGATCAGCAGCAGACCCTCGGGCGCGAGCGTCGCGTGCGATTGCTCCGTGGCACGGTAGTGTGGCAGCGCGCCGTTCGCCTGATAGCCGGCGATCGTCGCGAAGCTCTCGCCGACCCAGCCGGGCTGCGCGGATCGCTCCTCGTGCAGCAAAGCATCGACGGTGAGCTCGGTCACCTTGCCGCCGGCGGCGAGGAGCTGCTCGAGCCGGCGGAAGCTGCGCACCAGCGCCGCGCCGTCGTGACGCATCACCTCGCGGATGTGCGCGAGCTCCGCGGCGCTCTTGACCGCCTTGAACGCGGTGCTCGGGTTGGCGGCCTCGACCAGCCGCACCGTCGGCGGGATCGCCGCGGCGATCGCCGCCACCACTTTGCCGGCGTCCAGCAGCAGCACGTCCGCACCGCCGAGCCGGCGCAGCGCCGCCGTGACATCCGCGTAGTCGGCGATCACGATGCCGTCCGCGCCCAGCTGCGCGACCAGGCGATCGGCGAGCTTGCCGCGCTCGACGAACAATCGCGCGCGCCCCTCGGGCTCGAGCAGCAGGTGGCAGAGGAATACCGGATTGCAACTGACGTCGCTGCCGCGAAGGTTCGTCAGCCAGGCGATGTCATCCAGGCTCGACAGCAGGTGGTGGGTCGCGCCGAGCGCGGCAACGGCCTCGCGCAGGCGGAGGAATTTCTCGCGCCGCGTGACGCAGGCGTAGGCCGGGGCGTGTTCGTACACCGGTGATCGCGGCATGGCGGGACGACCGGGCCAGACCTCCCCGGGCAGGTCGATGTCGCTGCGCAGCCTGGCGCCGATCCCGCCGAGCATGCGTTCGATCTGTCGGTGCGTCGCGAGCGCCACGCTGTCGCCGGCGACCGCGAGCACGTCGCCGGCACGCAGCTGCTGCCGCAGCCAGTCCAGATGCTCCGGCGCCTGCGGCACACGCAGCCGCATCAGCGCGACCCCGCTGCCGGCGAGCTGCTGCTCGGCCTGCGAGAAATAGCGCGAGTCGGTCCACAGACCGGCCTGCTCGCGCCCGACGATCAGCGTGCCCGCCGAGCCGTTGAATCCGCACAACCAGGCGCGCGCCTGCCAGTGCTCAGGCAGGTATTCCGAGAGGTGCGGGTCGGCGGTCGGTACGAGCACGGCGGCGACGCCGTGCGACTGCATGGCCGCGCGCAGCGCGGCAAGACGAGCGTGGATCGCGTGGTTCACCCGGCCATGCTAATACGTCGCGGTCACCGTATACAGCAGCTGTAGGTGGCAGGTTTGCTTGGAGGCATAATCGAGCGCGCGTTGGCCACAGCAGTCGAGAACGCCGCGGGCCTCATGGGCGCCGCCCGCCACAGCCGCACCGACCGCGCTCGTCAGGTCGAATTCGCCGTCACAATCGGCGTACGGACACGGGAATGCAAAGAACGCCCGCGCCGAGGGGTGCAGTACGTGCGACTGATCGGCCGGCGGGTTCGCGCTCGCCCCGGCGAATTTCAGCTCGAGGCGGATCCTCTCGAGTCCGGGGAACGCCACCCGCAGGGCCTGCGCGGCGGATCGGCCGCGGCGGATCCGTTCGATACGCTCCTGACGTGCCGCGGCGCAGCTCGAAGCGAGCTTCACTTTTCGATCCCGGAGGGCGCAACGGCGCCGGCGACGGCAGCGCCGGCCGGCATCGCCTGCCCCGCCGTTTGCGCGCCATCGCCCGACTCATCCTCCGGCCGCGTCGCCCGGCGTTGCTGCTTGGCTTGCTGCCGCGCCTTGCGCACCCGCTCTCGTTCCTTTCTTGCCTGATGGTAATTCGGTTTGGCCACGCGCTCTCCGTAATCGCACTGCTCACTCGGCCGCTGCGGCCCCGCTGCCCGGCTACTCTACTCCATTATCGGCGCCGCGGGCGCGAGATGCGCGGCGTGCCATGCCGGCCCGCGATTTTGCGCGCGCCGCCGGCACGACACCAACTGCAGCGCCTGGTGGCTGCTGCTGTGGTGCATCCCGCTGGCGGGCGGCCGCTCAGGTCGCGAACAGCCGGCCTGGATCGGCGAATGCCTTGAACTCGAGCGCGTTGCCGGCCGGATCGAGGAAGAACATCGTCGACTGCTCGCCCACCTGGCCGGCGAATCGAGTGTGGGGCTCGACCACGAAGCTCACGCCGGCGGCGCGCACGCGCGCCGCGAGCCGCCGCCAATCGGGTGGCGTCAAGACGACGCCGAAATGCGGGACGGGCACGTCGTCGCCGTCGACGAGGTTGCTGGCACGCCCCGCCATGTGACGCGGCGCGGCCTGCGGCTTGAGGTGGGCGACGATCTGATGGCCGAACAGATCGAAGTCGATCCACTGCTCGGCGCTGCGGCCCTGCGGGCAGCCGAGAATGGCGGTGTAGAAGTGCCGCGCCGCCTCGAGATCGTCGACGGCAAAAGCGACGTGAAAGGGACCAAGCGCCATGCACCCATGATACCGGGTCGTCGCGTGGCCGGCCATCGCCGGCGCCTCGGCGCCCGGCGGCTCAACGGCCGTCGACGCCGAAACGCAGCCGCCAATGCTCGATGCGCACGCGCAGACCGCGGTGTTTCGTGAGGTAGCGGAAGCCGACGATCGCCGCGGCAAAGCCCGAGGCCGCGCCGACGCCGAGCGCCCAGCGTGGTCCGAGGGTGTCCGCCACCCAGCCGACGATCGGCGCGCCGAGCGGCGTGCCGCCCAAGGCAATCGCCAGCAGGATCGCCATGACCCGGCCGCGCATGTCCGGCTCGCTCGAGAGCTGGACGAAGCCGTTGGTCGTCGTCGTGAAGATCTGCGCGGCCGCACCGATGACGAGCAGCGCGACGCCGAACGCCAGGTAATCGGGCATGAACGCGGCAACCGCCAATCCCAGACCGAAGACCGCGGCGCCGCCGAACAGCAGCGACATGCGCGGGCGCGCATGCCGCGCGGCGTACAGCGCGCCGGCGACCGAGCCGAGCGCCATGATGGAGGTCAGCAGTCCGTACCGGTCCGCGCCGACGCGAAACACCGTGACGGACATGGTGAGGATGAAGATCTGGAAATTCAGGCCGAACGTGCCGATCAAGAACAGCATCAGCAGAACCGCCCGCAGATCCGGGCGGTTCCAGACGTAGCGAAAGCCTTCGACGACGCTGCCGGGCGCGCGCAGTACCCTGCGCCTGGTGTGGAGTTCGCCGACCCGCAGCAGAAACAGGGAACCGATCACCGCGGCGAAGGAAACCGCGTTCAGCAGAAACGCCCAACCGGAGCCGACGCCCGCGATGAGCACGCCGGCGATCGCCGGGCCGATCATGCGCGCCGCATTGAACGAGGTCGAATTCAGCGCCACCGCGTTCGACAGATCCGCCTCTCCGACCAGCTCCCAGACGAAGGTCTGGCGGGCCGGAGCGTCGAAGGCGGCGACGCATCCGAGCAGCAACGCGAACAGGTAGACATGCCACAACTGCACGATCCCGGTGAGCGTGAGAATGCCCAATCCCAGGGCGAGCGCGCCCATGGCCCCCTGGGTGGCGAACAGCAGCTTGCGCCGGTCGAGATGATCGGCCGCGAATCCGGTCAAGGGCAGCAATAGCAGCTGCGGCCCGAACTGCAGCCCCATGACCACGCCGACGGCCGTCGCGCTCTTGTGGGTCAACTGCGTGAGCACCAGCCAATCCTGGGCGGTGCGCTGGATCCACGTGCCGACATTCGAGACGATCGCGCCGCCGGCCCAGATGCGATAGTTGTAGCCGCCGAGCGAGCGGAACATGCCCTTCATCGAACCGCTCCCGAAATCACCGCGCGCAACTCTAATCCAACAGCGGGTGCCCCGCGGGCAATTGATGCGCGTACCAGGCCGCGAGGCGATGCCGCACGGTCCGTTCGCCGACCTGGTCCTCCGGCATCGGCGATATGCGCTTGTCGTGCACCAGCAGACGATAGACGTACAGTGCCTTGGCGCTCGCCGAGTCGCCGGGCTCGAACTCGACCGCCTTGCGACCCTCCGCATAGGCGACGCCGGCGAGCAGAGCCGCCTTGAACAATTCCGCTTCGTGCTTGAATTTCTTCATGGGTCGCGCATCGCCGGCCGGCGACGGCCGCCGCGCCGGCTCAGATCTTCGTGCGCGGCCGCCATCGCGCTCAAGGCCCGGCAACCGGCACCCGGCCCGTGGGGTGCGCGATCGCGTCGTGCGGCCGCAGGAGAAAGCGTCGCGCGACGTCGAAATAGGTCCGGTAGACCAGGCCGCCGTTCGCCGCGATCAGCCGCCGCCGATGCCGCCGATAGCGCGCGTTGTACCGGTACCAGGGAATCGTCGGCGCCTCGTGATGCAGGGCGTGCAAATTGTTGAACAGGAACAGGGGCCCGAGCAGCCACGAGCCCTCGACGATCGCCACCCGCTCGCGAACGTTCGGGCGGGCCCGATGCTCGGCGAACGAGCGAATCAGCACGATGCCGTACGCCGGTATCACCATCGAGACCGCATACAGCCATAGCGGCATGCCGCAGACGAGCTTCAACCACAGGAGCACGGGCACGCACCAGGCGAGGTGTTCGAGCCAGAGGCGGCGCAGGCCGTCGTCGCCACGCATCACGCCGCGAAGTTCGGCGTGGAGGAAGGCGCCGATGCGCCAGAACGAGCCGACGAGCACCCGCCCCGCCAGGGTCTGTTGCACCTCGAGACTCGCGCGCGCGATCGGGTGCAGACGCGCCCAGGCATCCGGCGTGAGATAACAGGACTCCGGATCGTCGAGCGGGTCGGTGAGCCGTTCGTCGCAATGGTGCGCGAGATGCGCGTCGCGATAGCGCGGATACGGCAGCCACAGCGACAGCGGCCACATCGCGAGCACTCTGTTGAGCCAGGGTTTGCGCGTCGGGTGGCCGTGGAGGATTTCGTGCTGCAGAGAACTGTGCAGCGTGAGCAGCAGCGCGGTCGCCGGGGCGACGATCGCGAACGGCCAGCGGCGATACTGGGCCGTGACCGCGAGCCAGCCGCCATAGGTCGCGAACAGCAGCGCGACGGTCGGCCACTCGATCGCGGCGACGCGCTCGCCGCGTAGCGCGGTCGCCCCGCCCGCCCGCCCATCGCGGGTCGCTGCGTTCATCGGTCGGTCCAGTGCAGGCACATGCCGTCGATTGTAGCCGAACTGCCGACCACGGTCGCTGCGGCGCCGGTCTCAATCGAGGCGCACCGTCTTGCAAACACGCCGTTCGACGGCCCGGATCGCCTCGTACAGCAGGATCGCGAGCAGGCCGGTCGCAAGCCCGCCCTGCAGAACGAAGGCCGTGTTGTTCGACAGCAGTCCGGCGATGATGACCTCGCCGAGGCCCTTCGCGCCGACCGTCGAACCGATTGTCGCCGTGCCGACGTTGATCACGACCGAGAGCCGGACCCCTTCGAGGATCAGCGGCATCGCGAGCGGCAGCTCCACCGACCGAAGCCGCTGGTGCGGGCTCAACCCCATGCCGCTCGCCGCCTCCAACAGGGCGGCAGGACAGCTCTTGAGACCCACGACCGTGTTCTCGAAGATCGGCAGCAATCCGTACGCGAACAGCGCGATCAGCGTCGGCGTCTCGCCGAACCCGACCAGCGGCACGGCGAGCGCGAGCACGGCCACCGGCGGAAAAGTTTGGCCGAAGTTCACCAGCGTGCGCGACAGCGGCAGGAACTCGGCGCCGCTCGCGCGCGTGACCAGGATCCCGAGACCGACGGCGACGATCGTGCTCGCCACCGCCGCGGCGCAGACGATGCCGAGATGCGCGAGCGCGAGCAGCAACAGATTCCCCTGGTCGTAGATCGGCGGCGCCCCGTACTGGTTGAGCGGCGCGAACAGCGGCGCGAAGCGTTGCGGCGCGAGCAGAAAGGCCGCGAGCAACGCGAGCGCCGCCAATGGCCAGTACGCCGCGATGCGCCGCATCAGTTGCTGCGCCCCTGCGCGAGAATCGCGGCGACGGTAAGCCGGCCGCACGGCCGCCCGCCGGCGTCGAGGACGATCGCCGAGTCGGCGCCGTGCCAGGTGAGGTCCGAGAGCACGTCGCGCAGCGATGCATCGGCCGCCACGGTACGTTCGCCGGCGCCATCCGTGCCGGCCGCGAGCGGCACGGCGGCGGCGCCGGCCTTGGTGAGCGACAGCAGCCGCAAGGCGCGGTCGGCGACGCCGGTCAATTGCGCGACGAACGGATCTTCGGGCCGGGTGAGCAGCGCCGCCGGCCGGTCGCATTGCAGGACGCGACCGTGACTCATCACCGCGACCCGGTCGCCGAGACGAAAGGCCTCCTCGATGTCGTGCGTCACGAGCACGACGGTCGTGCCGAACCGGCGGCGCACGTCGAGCAGGTCCTCCTGCGCTTTGGCGCGGATGATCGGATCGAGCGCACCGAACGGTTCGTCCATCAGGAGCACCGAGGGCTCCGCGGCGAGCGCGCGGGCGACGCCGACGCGTTGCTGTTGACCGCCCGACAACTGGTGCGGATACTTGGGCGCGTAGGTCGCGCCATCCAGCTGGAACAAGGCGAGCAATTCCTCGACGCGCGCGCCGATGCGCCGCTCGTCCCAGCCGAGCAGCCGCGGCACCGTCGCGATGTTGTCGGCGACGGTGCGATGCGGGAACAGTCCGTTCCCCTGGATCACATAGCCGATCCGGCGCCGCAGCAGATGCGGCGGCTGCGCAGCCGTGTCCCGGCCGTCGAGCAGCACGCGACCGGCGGTCGGCTCGACCAGGCGGTTGATCATCCGCAGCAGCGTCGACTTGCCCGAACCCGACGTGCCGACGATCACCATGATCGAGTCGCGCTCCACGGCGAGGCAGGCGTCATCGACCACGGTCGCCGAACCGTAGCGTTTGCTCAGATGTTCGATCGTGATCATGCATTGCTCCGGTCGATGACTTCGATCAGCGCGTCGAGCAGCACCGCGGCCGCTATCGCGAGCGCCACGGTCGGCAGCGCGCCGAGCAGCACCAGGTCGTTCGCGCTCTCGCCGATCCCCTCGAAGACGAAGGTGCCGAGCCCGCCCGCCCCGATCAGCGCGGCGATGGTCACGAGCCCGATGTTTTGCACCAGCACGATTCGCACCCCGGTCAGGATCACCGGCAACGCGAGCGGCAATTCGACGGCGGCGAGGATCTGTCCGCCGGTCATCCCCATGCCGCGCGCGGCCTCGACCGCGGCGGGCGAGACGCGGCGCAGCCCCGCGACGGTGTTGGCGACGATCGGCAACAGCGAGTACAGGAACAGCGCGACCAGCGCCGGCGCCGCGCCGATCCCCTCGATGCCGATCTTTGCCGCGTACGGCACGGCGCTCGCGAGCACCGCGAGCGGCGCCATCAGGATGCCGAACAGGGCGATCGACGGGATCGTCTGCACGAAATTCAGCGATCCCAGGATCGCGCCGCGCAGGCGCGGCACACGGTGGCAGAGAATCCCGAGGGGCAAGGCGGCGAGCAGCGCCGCGATGAGCGAACCGAACGCGAGCTCCACGTGGCGCCGCATCTCGTAGCCGAAGCGGTCGGCATTGATCGCATATTCGCGCATCACCGACAGGTGGTCGAAGGTGCCGTGAGCGAACGCGAGGGCCGCGCCGCCGAGAAAGGCGGCGAGCGACAGCACGCGGGCGAGCGGTCCCGGGCGCATGCGGGTGATCGCGTCGGCGGCGAGCAGGCCGACGCTCGTGAGCAGCAGCCAGCAGCCGGCACCGGGGGCGATCCGCACCACCTGGTTGCCGGGCGGGGTCAGCGCGTTGCCGGCGGCCGCCGCGCAGAGCGCGACCGCGATCAAGCTGAGCAGGGCCGCCGCGAGGCGCAGGCGTGCCTCCTCGACCCACAGGGCGGCGGCGGCGGCGAGGATCAGCAGCGCGAGCACGCCGGCGGCGGCGCCCGGCGGCAGGACGTCGAAGAATCCGACGGCGACGCCCGGCACGATGCGGTTCGACTTGAACACGACGAACGGCAGGCAGGCGAACGCCGCGGCGCCGATGATCGCGAGCAGCAGGCCGAGGCGGTCGATGTGGCGCAGCGGCCGCATTCAGCGCAGCAGGCCCCGCGACTGCAGGTAGTGCGCGGCGACGGATTCGGTCGACTCGCCGTCGATCTGCACCCGGGCGTTCAGCCGGCGCAGCGTCTGCGTGTCGAAGCTGCGCATCAACGGCCGCAACAGCCGGCGAATCTGCGGATATTTCGCAAGCACGGCCTCGCGGATGATCGGCACCGGTGCGTAGATCGGCTGATCGTGACGATCGTCCGCGAGGGTCACGAGGTTCGCGGCGACGATGCCGCCGTCGGTGCCGTACACCATCGCCGTGTTGGTGCCGTCGGTGCCGGCTGCGGCCGCCGCGATCGTCGCCGAGGTCTCGCCGCCCGCGAGCACGATCATCTGCGCCGAACGCAGTTTGAAGCCGTAGGTATGCTCGAGCGAGCGCAGCGTTCCGCCGTTGGCGAATTCGGCGGAACACGCCAGCACGACCTTGCCGCCGCCCCGCACCCAGCGCGCGAAGTCGCTCATCGTCTTCAGCTTCTCGGCCACCGCGACGTCGCGGCGCACCGCGAGCGCCCAGGCGTTGTCGGCATTCGCCGGCGTGAGCCAGACGATGTGGTTGGCCCGGTAGTCGAGGCGCGCGCCGAGTGCATAACCCGCCTCGAGGTTCTTCCAGGCCGGATTCGCCGGCATGTTGAAGAAGTATCCGGCGTTGCCGGTGTACTCGACGTACAGATCGATCTCGCCCGCGAGCAGGGCTTCGCGCACGACCGAGGTCACGCCGAGCCGCATCCGGTCGACCGTCGGGATGCCGTGGGCGTTCAGCACCAGCCGGATCATCTGGCCGATCATCGCCGACTCGCTCGACAGCTTCGAGGAGACCACGACCGCCGCATGCAACGGCGGCGCGACGAGCAGCGCCAGCGCGAGAGCCGCCGGCGCGAGCGCCGCCCCGAACCGCTGCAGAAGTTTGCTCACCGCCCTCCTCGTGGACGTCGAAGCGCGCCGTACAAAATGCATCCGGATTATATGCTGTTCATATAAAATGCCGCGGATCCCTTTACTGGACCACCCATGACCGCCGACGACCAACCAGAGCCCGCCCCGGGCTGGCTCGCCCGCCACCGGGGCCTGCTGATGATCGGTGTGCCGCTGCTGATGCTCGTCATCGGTCTCGGCGTGTATCTGGCGCTCGCCCGCTACGTCGGCACCGACGATGCCTATATCCGCGCGACGCGGGTCGCCGTCAGCACCAACATCTCGGAGCGGGTGCGCAGCGTCGAGATCACGGACAATCAGCGCGTGCACCGCGGCGAAGTCTTGTTCCGCCTCGACGACCAGCGCTTCGTGATCGCCGAACGGAATGCCGAGGCGCGCCTCGCCGCGACGAAGCTCGACATCGAGGCGATGCAGGCGAGCTACCGGCAGCGGCTCGCCGATCTGCAGGCGGCCGAGGATGAACTCGCCTACCAGCAGCGCGAATATGCGCGCCAGAAGCGGCTCGCGGCGAGCGGCATCGCTTCCGGCGCGCAACTCGACAAGGCGGCCCAAGCCTTTCAGTCGGCGCGGCAAAGCGTCGAGGCACGGCAGCAGGAGGCGGCCACGGTGCTCGCAAATCTCGGCGGCAACGCGCAGATCGCCGTGGCCGACCACCCGCTCGTCCGGCAAGCGCGCGCCGCACTCGACCGGGCGAAGCTCGACATCTCCTACGCGACGGTCTATGCGCCGATCGACGGTATTGCCACCAAGGTCGATCGGCTGCAACCGGGCGATTACGTCACGGCGGCGACGCCCTTGTTCGCCCTGGTGTCGACCAGCGACGTGTGGGTAGTCGCAAACTACAAAGAAACCTCCCTCACGCACATGCGCGTCGGCCAGAAGGCGCGCATCGAGATCGATGCGTGGCCGGACCGGACTCTGTCGGGCCGGGTCGCAAGCATCAGCCCCGGCACCGGCGCGTCGTTTTCCGTGCTGCCGCCGGAGAACGCGACCGGCAACTGGGTGAAGGTCGTGCAGCGCGTGCCGGTGCGCCTGTCGATCGACGATCCGCGCGGGTTGCCGCTCAGCGACGGCTTGAGCGCGAGCGTCCGGGTCGACACGCAGTACCGGCCGTCGCTGTTCGGCTGGCTCTGATGGCCGCGGCGGCCGGCACGAATCGCGGCGTCATCACCGTCTCGGTGATGCTGGCGACGATCATGCAGGCGCTCGACACGACGATCGCCAACGTCGCCCTGCCGCACATGCAGGGCACCTTGTCGGCGACCCAGGACCAGATGACCTGGGTGCTCACCTCGTACATCGTCGCCGCCGCAATCATGATTCCGTTCACCGGCTGGCTGGCGACCCGGATCGACCGCAAGATCGTGTTCCTGTGCTCGATCGCCGGCTTCACGATCGCCTCGGCGCTCTGCGGCCTCGCCCAGAGCATCTCGCAGATGGTGCTGTTCCGGCTGCTGCAGGGCGTCAGCGGCGCCGCCCTGGTGCCGCTCTCCCAGGCGATCCTGTTCGACATCAATCCGCGCGAGGCGCACGGCCGCGCGATGGCAACCTGGGGCATCGGCGTCACCCTGGGGCCGATCCTCGGACCCGCGCTCGGCGGTTGGCTGACGCAGAATTACAACTGGCGCTGGGTCTTCTACATCAATTTGCCGATCGGCATTCTCGCCTTCCTCGGCTTGCTGTTCTACCTGCCGCCGCGCAAGGACAACCGGGCGAGTCCGTTCGACTTCTTCGGCTTCATCACGTTGAGTGCCGCGATCGGCGCGCTGCAGCTGGTCATGGACCGGGGCCAGCTGCTCGATTGGTTCTCGTCGACGGAAATCGTGGCCGAGGCCGTCGTCGCCGGTCTCGCCTTGTACCTGTTCGTGATCCACATGCTGACCCACGAGCATCCGTTCATCAACCGGGCGCTGTTCAAGGATGCGAACTTCCTCGCGAGCAACGTGTTCATCTTCGTCGTCGGCGTCGTGCTGTTCGCAACCCTCGCGCTGCTGCCGCCGATGCTGCAGAACCTGATGAACTATCCGGTCGTGACCACGGGGTTCGTCACCGCGCCCCGCGGCATCGGCACCCTGCTCGCGATGATCACGGTCGGCCGCCTGATCGGCCGGGTGGACTCGCGCCTGCTGATCGGCTTCGGCCTCGTGCTCACGAGCGCGGCGGCGTGGCAGATGACCCATTTCTCGCTGCTCATGAACAGCTGGCCGATCGTCACCTCGGGAATGCTGCAGGGATTCGGCGTGGGTTTCGTCTATGTGCCGCTGAGCACGGTGGCATTCGCGACGCTCGCCGAGCGCTACCGCACGGAAGGCACCGCGTTCTTCAACCTGCTGCGCAACCTGGGCAGCAGCATCGGCATCTCGGCGGTGCAGACATTGCTCACGCGCAACACCCAGGCGCTGCACGAGAGTCTCGCGAGCCACATCACGCCCTACGCCGCCGCGCTGCGCCCGGAACTCGGCGCCGAGATGTCGAGTCCCGCGGCGCTCGCCGCACTGAACGGCGAAGTCACCCGCCAGGCGGGCATGATCGCCTACATCGACGATTTCAAGCTGATCATGATCATGACGCTCGGGCTGCTGCCCTTGCTCTTGCTGATGCGCCGCGGCGGCGGCGCCGGGAGTGAATCCGGTGCGGTCATCGACTAGCGGCAACTGCTCCCCGCGGCGCCGGCATGCGCAACGCGGCGCCGGCCTGGTCGCGCTCGCGGCAATCCTCTCGGCGTGCACCGCAGGACCGGATTTCTCGCCGCCGGCGCCGCCGGCGGTCGCGAGCTACGTCGCCGGCGGCGACGGGCTGGACACGACGGCCCAGCGCATCGTCGCCGGCCGGCCGATCGGTGAGCAGTGGTGGCGGGCCTTCGGCTCGGCGCCGCTCGATGCGCTGATGCAGACCGCGTTCGCCGACAATCGCACGCTGGCGGCGGCCCGCGCGTCGCTCGCGGCGGCCCGCGAGCAGCAACGCGCCGCCGCCGGCGCCCTGTGGCCGCAGCTGTCCCTCGGGGGCACCACCGGCCGGCAGAAGTACGGCGTCTCCCTGTTCGGCCCGAGCCATTTCGTGATCCCGCCGTTCACCTATTACACGGCCGGTCCGCAGGTGAGCTACGTGCTCGATTTGGCGGGCGCAGAGCGGCGGACCGTCGAGCAGCGGCGCGCGCTCGCGCAATTGCGCTCGTACGAGCTTCGGGCCGTGCGCCTCGCGCTTGCCGGCAACGTTCTCGCCCAGGCGCTCGCCATCGCCTCGGCCAACACGCAGCTGCAGGTGCTCGATCGGATCGTCGCCAACGACCGGCGCAATCTCGCGCTGGTTGACGCCGCGCGCGCGGCCGGTTCCGCGGCGATCACCGACGTCGTCAGCGCGCAAAGCCAGCTCGCCCACGACGCGACCCTGCTGCCGCCATTGCAGCAGCAACGCAGCGTCGCCGCGCATGCTCTCGCCGTGCTCGCCGGCGCGGCCCCCGCGCAGCGGCCGGCCCCGGACTTGCGCCTGACGGACTGGCGGCTGCCGGCGGTTCTGCCGCTGCTGCTGCCCTCGGCACTGCTGCGCGCCCGTCCGGACATTCTCGCGGCCGAATCCGCGCTGCATGCGGCGAGCGCCGCGATCGGCATCGCCACAGCCGGCCTGTACCCGCAGATCACGCTCTCGGCCAACACGACGCAACAGGCTCTCTCGCCCGGCAATCTGTTCAACGGCGCGGCGAACGCCTGGGCGATGGCGGCCGGACTCACGGCGCCGCTGTTCGACGGCGGGACGCTGCGCGCGCGGCGCCGCGCGGCCATCGACCTGTATCGGGCGTCGCTGTCGGACTACCGGCAAACCGTGCTCGAGTCGTTCGCCCAGGTGGCCGATGTCCTGCGTGCCCTGCAGCACGACGATGCCGAGATCCGCGCCGAGCGCAACGCCGGCAAGACCGCGGGCCACGCGCTCGCGTTGATGCGCATCAGCTACCGCGACGGCGCCACCGGCGTGCTGAACGTCCTGGACGCGGAACGGCAGTACAACCAGGCGCGGCTGCAACTCGTGCGCGCACAGGCCCGGCGATTCCAGGACACGGCGCTGCTCTACCTGGCACTCGGCGGCGGTTCGGCCGCCGCGGCGGCGCCTGCCAAGCCCGCGGCCGCGGCGGCGCCCTAGCGGCGCCGATCCGCATTCCCCCCTTCGGGCAGGGTCATGCGACAATGCCGTTTTTCCAAGTATGAGCTGCGCTCGGACGGCGAGACCGATGGCCGAACACACACAAGAGTCCAGTGGCGTGCGCAAGCCCATCACGCTGCCGCGCCTCGCCGAGATGCACCGCGCCGGCGAGAAGATCGCGGTGCTGACGTGCTACGACGCAACCTTCGCCCGCATCCTGGACGACGCCGGCGTCGACGTGCTGCTGGTCGGCGATTCGCTGGGCATGGTCGTGCAGGGCCGGCCGAACACCTTGCCGGTGTCGATCGAGGACATGGTCTACCACACGTCCTGCGTGGCCCGCGGCAACCGCTCGGCGTGGCTGATCGCGGACATGCCCTTCGGCAGCTATCACGAATCCGCGGAACAGGCGGTGCGCAATGCGAGCCGGCTGTTCCAAGCGGGGGCGCAGATGGTCAAGATCGAGGGCGGCTGGGTCGCGGCGACGGTTCGCGCGCTGGTCGAGCGCGGCATGCCGGTCTGCGCGCATCTCGGCTTTACGCCGCAGACGGTGCACGCGCTCGGCGGCTATCGCATCCAGGGGCGCGATGCCGGTGGCGCCGCGCTCTTGCACGCGCAAGCACGAGACCTCGCGGATGCGGGCGCGCAAATGCTCGTGCTCGAGCTCGTGCCGAGCGTTCTCGCTCGCGAGCTCACGCAGGCACTGCCGTTGCCGACGATCGGCATCGGCGCCGGACGCGGCTGCGGCGGCCAGGTTCTCGTGCTGCACGACATGCTCGACCTGACCCCCGGCCCACGACCGCGCTTCGTGCGCAATTTTCTCGACGTCGGGGCGGGCGTCCAGGACGCCGTGCGCCGTTACGTGAGCGACGTCAAGAGCGGCGCCTACCCCGACGACATGCTCCACGGGTATTGAAGGGGTCCGCCCGTGAAGGTCATCGAACGGATCGCGGATCTGCGGGCCGCGCTCGCGGGGCGGGATCGCGCCGCGCTGGTGCCGACCATGGGCAACCTGCACGCCGGGCATCTCTCGCTGGTGCGAATTGCCGCCGCGCAGGGCACGCCGGTGGTCGCGAGCATCTTCGTCAATCGCCTGCAGTTCGGCCCGGATGAGGATTTCGCGCGCTATCCGCGCACGATCGAGCGGGACCTGGCGATGCTCGCGCAATCCGGCTGCGACATCGTATTCACGCCCCGCGAGGCCGATCTATACCCCGAACCGCAGGCGTGCTTCGTGCAACCGCGCGCCGCGCTCGCCGACGGGCTCGAGGGCCGGTTCCGGCCGGGCTTCTTCGTCGGCGTCTGCACCGTCGTGCTGAAGCTGATCAACGCGGTTCAACCGCGCAGCGCGGTGTTCGGCAAGAAGGACTACCAGCAGCTCCTGGTGGTTCGCGACATGGTTGCGCAGCTCTCGCTGCCGGTCGAGATCCTCGCCGCCGAGACGATCCGCGGCAGCGAGGGTCTCGCACTGTCGTCGCGCAACGCGTATCTCGGCGACACCGAGCGCCGCGAGGCGCCGCGTCTGCACGCGGCCTTGCGCGACATCGACACCGCCGCCCGTGCGGGCACGCGCGACTGGGCCGCGCTCGAGCGCCGCGCCGAGGCGGGGCTTGCGGCCCACGGCTGGCAAGTCGACTACGTCGGGATCCGCCGACGCGACAACCTCGGTGAGCCGCGCGACGGCATCCCGCTGGTGGCTCTGGCCGCCGCGACGCTCGGCAGCACTCGGCTGATCGACAATCTGGAGATCGCCGACCAACCGCGTTGAAGGCCTCCCTACAGCAAGGCCTTACCGTGGGCGACGGCCGCCCGCAACGCGCCCTCTCCGGCCTGCGCCTGCCGATCGAGGCGTTCGAACGCCGCCACCTGCGCCACGGTCGGCTGCACGTAGGACAGACCGACGTCGGCCTGCAGGTACGCGAGGAAGCTGCGCAGGCGCATCTCGTGCATCACGTCGCCTTCACTCGAGTGCACGTCGAGTTGCACCACGTGATCGATCGCGGCGTGCAGCGCCGCGAGCGCGGCGTGCGCCTTCGAGGCATCGAGCCGATGCGCCGCGACCGCCTGCGTCAATTCACGGCGAACGCCGATCGCCAGATTGATGTTCCGGTCGAGCCGGCTGACGGCGGCGTGGATGCGCAGTTCGAGCGACAGGTGCTGCCCGAGCGCCGCCGCCGTCGTATGCAGGCGTGGATCGAGCGCGACCACCACTTTCTGCCGCGTCTTGCGGCCGGCGTAGTCGAGCACCGCGGTATAGCGTCCCGGGTTCACGAGCGGACCGCGTGCATCGGCATACAGCCCATCGGTCTGTTCCGGCGGCTCGAAGCCGATCACGTCGGTCGCATCGGCGTAGCGCAGATCCCACTGCAACCGGTTCATGCCCGGCGAGATCGCCGTGAGCTTCTGCAAGGCACGTAGTCTCGCCTCGGACGGCGTGAGGTTGTCGCGCACCGTCGCAGCGAGCTTCGGCTTCTTGACCTTCAAATGCAGCGCGAAGCGGCGCACCAGCCGGCCTTTGGCGTCGAGGAAGGAGAGGCTCACGGGCACCTTGCCGTCGTAGGCGGCCGGGATGCGGAAGAACAGCGTCGCGCCGAACGGCGGATTGGTGCCGACCGGCCCCCTGCGCTTGGCATGATCGTCCTGTCCGTAGGCATTGCTGAGCCACGCCGTCTGCGGCGCGTACAGCAGCACCGCATCCGCGGGCGCCGCCGGTCCCTGCGACAGCTGCTCGAGCAGGGCGAGATTGTCGAGCACCCAGAACGAGCGCCCATGGGTCGCGGCCACCACGTCGCCCTGGCGCACGTTGATCGCGAGATCGCGCACCTGCACGTGCGGCAGGTTCAGCGCCAGAGAGCGCCAGTGCGCGCCGGCATCGAAACTGACGTAGACGGTGTTCTTCGTGCCGAGGAACAGCAACTTGGCATCGCTCGGATCCTGGCGCACGACGAACGCGTACTGATCGTCGGCGAGCCCGGTGGTGAGCGCGGTCCAGTGGTGGCCGAAATCGCTCGTCACGAACACGTAGGGCCGGAAGTCGTCCCACATGTAGCGCGACGCCGTCAAATAGGCGGTGCCGGTGGCGACGTGCGACGGTTCGATCGAAGTGATCTCCGACCATTTGCTGAGCGCCGGCGGCGTCACCGCCTGCCAATGCAGCCCGGCGTCCGTCGTGACGTGGACCAGGCCGTCCTGCGAACCCGCCCACAGCACGCGCGGATCGACCGGCGAGACGGCGAGCGCCGAAATGTCCGGGAAGATTTCGGCGCCGGTCTGGTCGAGGTCGACCGGTCCGCCGCTCGGCTTCTCGGTCGCGGGATCGTTGCGCGTCAGATCGGGGCTGATCCTCGTCCATGTGCGCCCGCCATCGGTGCTCTTCAGCACATACTGCGAAGCGAGCAGCATCTCCTTGGGAACGCCGGGGGAGAAGAAAATCGGGTGCGTCCAGCCGAGGCGATCGGTCATCTCCGCAGACGACACGCCGTCGAGGTACACGCCGTCCGGGCTGATCGAGCGCCGTTCGCCCGTCTGCATGTTGTAGCGCTGCATGATCGTGTAGTAATCGCTGCCGTAGGTGACGTCCGGATCGCCCGGTTTCGGCGCGACGAAGGTGCTCTCGCCGAGCGCGACGACATGCCAGCCGCCGGGCTGGATGGCCCCGCCGGGCATCGCGCTCGGCCCCTCGAACGAGCCTTCGTCCTGTTGTGCGCCGTAGACGTGGAACGGGAACTGGTCGTCGAGCGCGACGTGGTAGAACTGGCCGGTCGGCTGGTTGTGCTCGTCGCTCCAGGTCGCGCCGCCGTCGGTCGACACCGTGGCGCCGCCGTCGTTGCCCTCGAGCAGGACCTTCGGGTCTTGCGGGTTGATCCAGATGATGTGGTTGTCACCGTGCCGCGTGTGCAGCATGCGGAAGCTCTTGCCGCCGTCATGCGAGACCCACAAGGCGTCGACCTCGGGCACGTAGAGCGTCTGCGGGTCCGTGGGATCGACGTAGATGCTCATGTAATAGAAGGCCCGCTGGCGCAGGCTCCAGTTCGCGTTCACCCGCCGCCAGGTGGCGCCGCCGTCGGCCGAGCGGAACACCCCGCCGCCCTTCGCCTGGACGATGCTGTAGACGACGTTCGGCTCGCTCGCGGCGACGGCTACGCCGATGTGCCCAAGAATGCCACGGGGCAATCCCGGATTGCGCGAGATGTCGCTCCAGTGAGCGCCACCGTCGGTGCTCTTGTACAGGCCGCTGCCCGGGCCGCCGTCATCGAGCGCCCAGGGCATGCGCTGCGCCTGCCACATCGCGGCGTACAGTACCTGCGAATTGGCGGGATCCATCACGAGATCGATCGCGCCGGTCTTGGCGTCGACGTAGAGAATCTTGCTCCAGGTCTTGCCGCCGTCGAGCGACTTGAACACGCCGCGCTCGGCGTTCGGCTTGAACACGTGGCCCATCGAGGAGGCGTAGACGATGTCGGGATTTTGCGGATCGACGACGATGGCGCTGATCGTGTGCGTGTCGCGCAATCCAGCGGCCGACCAGCTCTTGCCGGCGTCCGTCGATTTGAACACACCGTCGCCGGTGATCACGTCGCCGCGGATGTCGCTCTCGCCGGTGCCGACGTACAGGACCTTGGAATCCGACGGCGCGACCGCGATCGCGCCGATGCTGTCGCTCGCCGACGGCCACTTGCCGTCGGTGATGTTGTGCCAGGTGACGCCATAGTCGACGCTTTTCCAGACGCCGCCGTCGACCGCGCCCATGTAGAACAGATCGCGCTCGCCCGGCACGCCCGCCACCGCGACGACGCGGCCGCCGATATTCGGGCCGATGCCGCGCCAGGCGAGCTTGCCGCCGAGGAACGGCGGGGCCGAACCGGCGGCGAAAGTCGTGCTCGACACGGCGAGCAAGACGGTGAGCGCGACGAGCGCACACTTGGCACGGACAATCGAGATATCGGCGACTCTTGGCATCACTCGCGCTCCTGTGGATTCGGCGCCGCCGTGGCCGACGGCGACGCCGCGAAGTCGCCGAGCTTAGCGGAGTTGCGCGGCAGCGGCAACGGATCGGCCGCGTCCGCCGGCCGCCGGCTCGTCAAGGGGGTTAGACTCTCGCAGCATGACGACCCGCATCACCGCGAAATCCGCGGAACACGCATGGCCGACGGACCGATGAATCGCGCCGGTGTCGCCGCCGCCCTCGGCGCCGCCGCGTTGTTCGGCCTGGCGATGCCGCTCGCGAAACTGCTGCTCGGCACGGTCTCGCCCTGGATGCTGGCCGGGCTCATGTATCTCGGCAGCGGCATCGGCATTACGGCGGCACGCTTGATCCGCGACCGCGGCTGGCGCGGCCCGCATCTCGCCGGCGCGGAATGGTCCTGGCTCGCGGCGGCGACCGGCGTCGGCGGCCTGGCGGCACCGGTGCTGCTGATGTTCGGCCTGTCGCGATCGAGCGCCGCGATGGCTTCGCTCCTGCTGAACCTGGAAGTGGTGCTCACCGCCTCGATCGCCTGGCTCGTGTTTCGCGAACACGCCGGCGCACGCGTCGTGTTCGCCATGGCCGCGATCGTCGCCGGCGCCGTGCTGCTCTCCTGGCCGGGCGCCGGCGGCTTCGCAGCCGGCAACGCTGCGAGCGGCGATGGCGGCGCGCTCGCGATCTTCGGCGCCTGCGCGTGCTGGGCGATCGACAACAACCTGACCCGCAGGGTATCGCACGGCGACGCCCTGTTCATCGCCGGCAGCAAGGGTTTGGCGGCCGGACCGGTCAACCTCGCGCTCGCCTTCGCGATCGGCACGCGGCTGCCGCCATCACCCGCCCTCGCCGGCGGACTGCTGCTCGGCCTGCTCGGTTACGGCGTGAGCCAGGTGCTGTACGTGCTCGCGTTGCGCGAATTCGGCAGCGCCCGCACCGGCGGATACTTCGCCATCGCACCGTTCATCGGCGCCGCATTCGCGATCGCGATCCTCGGCGAGCCGGCGACGCCCGTCTTCTACGCGGCCGCGGCGCTCATGGCGCTCGGTGTCGGCTTGCAGCTGTCGGAGCGCCACGATCACGAGCACACACACGAGCCGTTGGTCCACGCCCACGCCCACCCGCACACGCATGACGAGCATCACCGCCACGCGCACCCGGACGGCTGGAACGGCGTCGAGCCGCATTCGCACGAACACCGTCATGAACCGCTGCGGCACGTGCACCCGCATTACCCGGACACTCATCACCGGCATACGCACGATTGACCGGCCGGGAAAAACAGCCTGTTTTCCACGCTCCGGATAATCCGTCGCCGATCCGGCCTGCCATCGGCGGCGCCGGTGTGCGCAAGCGCCGCGGCGCGCAGCGCCCCGATCGGTTACTCCGGGGGCCGCCGGATGCCGTATGCTGTTTCTTATGCCCGGTGACCAATGGCAATTGGCGCCGACCCCGCCTGCGGGGGACAATGCGCGGCAGCCCCCTTTCGAGAGACATCATGCACGTCAGCCACACGAATATCCGCCGCGCCGACCGCGCAATCGTCGACCCGCCCGCCTGTTCGCTGCTCGCCCGCGGCGTCTGCGGCCTCGCCACCCGCGCTCGGCCGGCCGAGGAATGAGCAGGTGCTGCGCGCGATCCCCGCAACCTTGATGCGCGGCGGTACGTCGAAGGGACTGTATTTCGACGCGCGTGACCTGCCCCAGGACCGCGCGGCGCGCGACCGCGTGCTGCTCGCCGCCATGGGCTCGCCGGACGTTCGCCAGATCGACGGGCTCGGCGGCGCGCATCCGCTCACCAGCAAGGTTGCCGTGATCGGCGCCGCGACGCGCCCGGATGCCGATGTCGACTATCTGTTTCTGCAAGTGGCGGTGGACAAGGCCGAGGTCAGCGACTCGCAGAATTGCGGCAACATCCTCGCCGGCGTCGGCCCCTGGGCCATCGAGAACTCCTATGTGCCGGTCGCCGGCCCCTCGACGCCGGTGCGCATCCACATGGTCAATACCGCGAGCGTCGCGGTGGCGCGCGTGCCGACGCCCGGCGGCGTCGTCGAGTACGAAGGTCCGGCCCGCATCGACGGCGTTCCCGGAACGGCCGCCGCCATCAGCATCGATTTCCTGGACCTCGCCGGCTCCTCCTGCGGCGCCCTCCTGCCGACCGGCGAGGCGCTCGACCGGATCGGCGGCGTGACCGTCACCTGCATCGACAACGGCATGCCGGTCGTCATTCTCGATGCCGCCGACTTCGGCCTCCGCGGCGACGAATCGCCGCAGGCGCTCGAAGCCGACGGCGCGCTGAAGGCGCGGATCGAAGCCATCCGCCTCGAGCTCGGCCCGCGGATGAACCTCGGCGATGTCGCGAAGAAAACCGTGCCGAAGATGTCGCTCGTCGCCCCGGCGCGGCACGGCGGCATCCTCGACACCCGCACCTTCATTCCGCATCGCGTGCACGAGGCGATCGGCGTGCTCGGCGCCGTGAGCGTCGCGACCGCCTGCGTGGTGCCCGGCACGGTCGCCGCACGCATCGCCGGCGGCGCGACGGTGAGCGGCGTGCGACGACTCGACATCGAACATCCGACGGGCTTCTTCACGGTCGAGATCGACGTGACCAGCGAACACGGCCGGATCCGCGTCAATCGCTCGGCGCTGCTGCGAACGGCGAGAAAACTCATGCAGGGCGCCGTGTTCGTTCCCGCCGGCGCCTGGCCCGCGACCAGCCCGCAACCGCCGCAACCGGCACCGGAGAGCGCATGATCATCGATTGCCACGGCCACTACACGACCGCGCCGGCGGCGCACCAGAGATTTCGCGATGCGCAGATCGCCGGCATCAAGGACCCTTCGGCCGCGCCGGCGGCGCCGGAGCGCATCTCGGACGATGAGATCCGCGAAACGATCGAGAGCAACCAGTTGCAGCTGCAGAAGCTGCGCGGCAGCGACCTCACGATATTCTCGCCGCGCGCCTCCGCGATGGGACATCACATCGACGACGAAGCCGTCTCCGGCGCCTGGACGCGCGTGAACAACGACCTGATCAAGCGGGTCGTCGACCTGTATCCCGACAATTTCGTCGGCGTCTGCCAGCTGCCGCAGTCGCCGGGAGTGCCGATCGCGCATTCCATCCGCGAACTGCAGCGTTGCGTGAGCGATCTCGGATTCGTCGGCTGCAACCTCAATCCGGATCCCTCCGGCGGGCACTGGACGTCGCCGCCGCTCACCGACCGGCACTGGTATCCGTTCTACGAGCAGATGGTCGAACTGGACGTGCCGGCGATGGTACATGTCTCCGCGTCCTGCAATCCGAACTTCCACGCGACCGGCGCCCATTACATCAACGCCGACACCACCGCCTTCATGCAGTTCGTCCAGGGAGATCTGTTCCGCGACTTCCCGACATTGCGGTTCATCATCCCGCACGGCGGCGGCGCGGTGCCGTATCACTGGGGCCGGTACCGCGGCCTCGCCGACATGCTGCGACGTCCGCCGCTCGCCGAGCACGTGATGCGCAACGTCTACTTCGACACCTGCGTCTACCATCAGCCGGGCATCGACCTGCTGCTGAAGGTGATCGACGTCGGCAACATCCTCTTCGGCTCGGAGATGGTCGGCGCGGTTCGCGGCATCGATCCCGAGACCGGCTGCTACTTCGACGACACGAAGCGCTACATCGACGCCGCGGCGATTCCGGCGGGGGACCGGCGGCAAATATTCGAGAAGAACGCGCGGCGCGTGTTCCCGCGCCTCGACGCGCTGTTGCGAGCGAAGGGCGCATGAGCGCCGCGCCGCTGGTTCCCGGCGGCCCGGGCTGGGCGTCGAGCGCCGCTTCCGGCGGGTTCGCCATGGATCCTGACTGGCTGCCGTTCCATCCGGCGCCGTCGAAGCCCGGGTTCGTGCCGCCTCCCGGTGCTGTCGATGCGCACTGCCACATCTTCGGCCCCGGCGCACGATTTGCGTACGCACCTGAGCGCAAGTACACGCCCTGCGACGCGTCGAAGGAGCATCTGTGGGCGCTGCGCGACTTTCTCGGCTTCGAGCGCAACGTGATCGTCCAGGCAACCTGTCACGGCGCCGACAATCGCGCCGTCGTCGATGCGCTGCGCGCGGCGAACGGCCGCGCGCGCGGCATCGCGACCGTGCCGGCCGAGGTGACCGACGCGCAGTTGCGCGAGCTCGACGAGGCGGGTGTGCGCGGCGTGCGGTTCAACTTCGTCAAGCGGCTCGTCGACACGACGCCGCGCGAGGTTCTTGCGGCCGTCGCGCGCCGCGTGGCGGCCCTCGGCTGGCACATCGTCATCTATTTCGAAGCCGCGGAGCTCGCCGAGCTCTACGATTTCTTCGTTTCGCTGCCGACGACTCTGGTCGTCGACCACATGGGACGTCCGGACGTCACGCAGCCGGTCGATGGCGCGCAGTTCGAACGGTTCCTGCGGCTGATGCGCGAGCAGCCGAACGTCTGGTCGAAAGTGAGCTGCCCGGACCGTCTCTCCGCCAGCGGACCGCCGGGCTACGACGACGTGGTGCCGTTCGCGCAACGCCTCGTCGAGACCTTTCCGGACCGTGTGCTTTGGGGCAGCGACTGGCCGCATCCGAACCTGAAGACACACATGCCGGACGACGGACGGCTGGTCGATTTCCTGCCGCGCATCGCGCGCACGGCCGACCTGCAACGCCGGCTGCTCGTGGACAACCCGGCACGTCTTTACTGGGATCGCTGACGGGTGCAACCGGCCGGCGGCGACGAGGAGAAATGACATGGCGCTCGACAAGCCTTATTCGGACGTGCCGGGCACCGTGATCTTCGACGCGGAGCAGGCGCGCAAGGGCTATCACCTCAACCAGTGGTGCATGTCCTTGATGAAGGAGGAGAATCGGCGGTGCTTCCAGCGCGACGAGCGGGCCTACCTCGACCAGTGGCCGCTGACCGAGCCGCAGAAACACGCCGTGCTCGCGCGCGATTACAACCGCATGATCGAGCTCGGCGGCAACATCTATTTTCTCGCCAAATTGTTCTCGACGGACGGTAAGAGCTTCCAGTACACGGCGGCATCGATGACCGGCATGACCCAGGAAGAATATGCACAGATGATGTTGCACGGCGGGCGCTCCCCCGAGGGCAACCGGCGCGTCGGTGAATCCACGGCGAAGCGAGAGAAGTAGGCCGTGGCGCGAATCACCGCAGGCGTTTCGACCTCCCACGTACCGGCCGTCGGCGCGGCGATCGACAACGGGCGCACCGCCGAACCGTACTGGCGCCCGGTGTTCGCCGGGTACGAATTCTCCAAGCGCTGGATCGAGCAGGCAAGGCCGGACGTGGTGATCCTGGTATACAACGACCATGCGTCGGCGTTCAGCCTGGACATCGTGCCGACCTTCGCGATCGGCTGCGCGCAATCCTTCCCGCCGGCCGACGAAGGATGGGGGCCCAGGCCGGTGCCCGTGGTCGAAGGGCACCCGGAACTCGCGGCGCACGTCGCGCAATCCGTGATCCAGCAGGACTTCGACCTGACGATCGTCAACAAGATGGACGTGGACCACGGACTGACGGTGCCGCTGTCGCTGCTGTTCGGCCAACCCGAGCGCTGGCCGGTTCGGGTCATTCCGTTCGCGGTCAACGTGGTGCTGTACCCGCCGCCGTCCGGGCGGCGCTGCTACGAGATCGGCAAGGCGATCCGGCGCGCTGTCGAGTCGTTCGACGAGAATCTGAACGTCCAGGTCTGGGGAACCGGCGGCATGAGCCACCAGCTGCAGGGCCCCCGCGCCGGCCTGATCAATCAAGAGTGGGATGCACGCTGGCTCGACCGGCTGATCGATGAACCCGAGGCGCTCTCGCGGATGCCTCACATCGAATACATCCGCGAGGCCGGATCCGAGGGGATCGAACTCGTGATGTGGCTCATCATGCGCGGCGCGCTCGACCCGCAGGTCCGTACTCTGCACCGTTTCTACCATGTGCCCGCATCCAACACGGCCGTGGGACACCTGATCCTGGAGAATGCCCGATGAAGATCATCCTTGCCGGCGCCGGCGCCTTCGGCCAGAAGCACCTCGATGCGATCAAGGCGATCGGCGGCATCGACGTGCTCTCGATCGTCGGACGCGAGCTCGAACCGACGCGCGCGGTCGCCACCAGGTACGGCGTGCCGCACGCGACCACCGAGCTCGCGGCGGCCCTCGCGCAGCCTGGCGTCGACGCCGCAATCCTCTGCACGCCGACGCAGCTGCACGCTGCCCAGGCGATCGAGTGCCTGCAGGCCGGCAAGCACGTGCAGGTCGAAATACCGCTCGCCGACCGCTGGGCCGACGCCGAGGCCGTCGCCAAGCTGCAGCAGAAGACCGGGCTCGTGTGCATGGTCGGCCATACGCGCCGCTTCAACCCCTCGCATCAGTGGATTCACCGGCGCATCGCGGCCGGCGAGCTGCGCATTCAGCAGATGGACGTGCAAACCTACTTCTTCCGCCGCAGTAACATGAACGCGCTCGGGCAGCCCCGCTCCTGGACCGATCATCTTCTGTGGCATCACGCCGCACACACCGTCGACCTGTTCGCCCATCAGACCGGCGCGCCCGTGACGCTCGCACACGCGATCCAGGGCCCGATCAATGCGGCGCTCGGCATCGCGATGGACATGTCGATCCAACTGCGGGCCCGGACCGGGGCGATCTGCACCCTGTCGCTGTCGTTCAACAACGAAGGGCCCCTGGGGACGTTCTTCCGCTACATCTGCGACAACGGCACCTACATCGCCCGCTATGACGACCTCATCGACGGGCGCGACCGGACGATCGACCTGGCGAACTTCGACGTGTCGATGAACGGCATCGAGCTGCAGGACCGGGAGTTCTTCGCCGCGATCCGCGAAGGCCGCGAACCGCATGCGAGCGTCCACCAGGTGCTGCCCTGCTACCGGACCTTGCACGATCTCGAGCGTCAGCTCGCAGCGCAAGCGTGATCCCGGCAACTCCGATGCGGCGGATCGGCGGCGACCAGGTCGCCGAGATCGGGCTCGGCTGCATGAACCTGAGCCATGCCTACGGCCGGCCACCCCCACCCGCGCAGGCGCGGCGCGTATTGCTCCGCGCCGTGGATCTCGGCGTCACGCACTTCGATTGCGCGGCGCTGTACGGTTTCGGACGCAATGAGATACTGCTCGGCGAGGTGCTGGCGCCGCTGCGCGCGCACATCCACCTCGCGAGCAAATGCGGGATGACCGGCGTCGACGGCAAGCGGGTGATCGACGGCCGGCCGGCGACGCTCAAGCGGACTCTGGAGGAGTCGCTCGCGCGGCTGCGCACCGAGGTCATCGACCTGTACTACTTGCACCGTTGGGACAGGCGCGTGCCGATCGAGGACAGCATCGGCGCGATGGCCGACATGGTCGCCGCCGGCAAGGTGCGTGCGATCGGACTGTCGGAGGTCTCCGCGGCGACGCTGCGGCGAGCACACGCGGTGCATCCAATCAGCGCGGTCCAGTCCGAATATTCCCTCTGGAGCCGCAACGCGGAGCTCGCCGTGCTCGAGGAGTGCCGGCGCATCGGCGCCGCGTTCGTCGCATTCTCGCCGCTCGGCCGCGGCTTTCTCGCCGGCTCGATCACCGATCCGGACCGGCTCGAGCCCGGCGATCTGCGCAAGCCGATGCCGCGCTTTCAGGCCGAGCACTGGCCGGCGAACGCCGCCCTGCAGGACCGCTACCGCGCCCTCGCGGCCGAGGCCGGCTGCGCACCGTCGCAACTCGCGCTCGCCTGGCTGTTGCACAAATCGCCGCTGATCGTACCGATTCCCGGCACGACGTCCGTGACGCACCTCGAGGAGAACGTGGCCGCGGCGGCGCTTCGCCTCGAACCGGCGTTATTCACACGCGTCGAGGCTCTGGTGAATTCCCGCACCGTGAGCGGGCCGCGTTATCCGGCCGCAACCCAGGCCGAGATCGATACCGAGGAAATGCCGGCGCAATAGGCCGCAATGCCACGTTCTTCTGCGCCGACCCGATGGACGACGCCAGCGCCTGCTACTACGAGGGCATCGACATGCGCACCGCCGCGCAGATAATCGGCGTGGCTTAAGTCGCGAATGTTGTCGCTCCTCGGCCGCAAAGGACTGGGCGCGGATAGCGCCTGTCGCGGCGCCATGCGGATTGTGCACGCACCGCCCGCTACCGTCGAACGTGAGTCCGTGATCGCCGCCGCTTTAGGAAAGTGATTGCGACCGGCAATAGGGACCCCACAATGATGAGGATCGTGACGATGCCGAAGTTGCGCTTGACCAGCGGGAGGTTGCCGAAGAAGTAGCCGCCGCCGAGAAACAGCAGCACCCAGCCGAGCGCGCCGATGACGTTGTATCCCTGGAAGCGTCCGTAGGGCATGCGGCCGACGCCGGCGACGAACGGCATGCACGTGCGGATGATCGGCAGGAAGCGCGACAGCGCGATCGCCATGCCGCCGTGACGCTCGAAGAACTCTTCGGTGCGGCGCAGATTATCCGCCTTGAGCAGCCGGAAGCGGCCCGTGAACGCGGGCGGTCCGATCAGGCGGCCAACCCCATAGTTCACCGTATTGCCGAGCACCGCCGCGAGGACGAGCACCAGCGCGGCGAGCGGCGCACTCAGCGCGCCGCGGCCGTCGATCGCCGCGAGTGCACCAACGCCGAACAGCAGCGAGTCTCCGGGCAGGAACGGCGCTACCACCAGTCCCGTCTCGGCGAAGATCACCGCGAACAGGATCACATAGGTCCATGCACCCACCTGCGCGAGCAGCGCGGCGAGATGCCGATCGAGGTGCAACACGAAATCGACGAGCCAGGCCACCATTCGCACAGTCTAACGGGCCGCGCGCGCAAACCCCAATATCCGTCGGACGAAGCGTGCGGTTTACGCGCCGATGCGCCAGCCGCCAGCGCCTCGATCGGGCGGTCGAGCTCGATGGCCCCGTCAGTCCGCCCGGACCGATTCCCGGCACGACGTCCGTGACGCACCTCGAAGAGAACTGGGCCGCTACGCCGCCGCCAGGTCGAAAAAACTCACGGCGGTCAATTCGAGGACGCGTTCGTCGCGTTGATTGTGCAGCTCCCAATGCCAGCGGACGATGCCGGTCTCGCCGGACGACGCGACCCGCGAGTCGAGCACCGTCAGCGACAGCCGCAGCCGGTCACCGGGGCGAACCGGCCTCTGCCAGCGCAGTTCGTCCACCCCCGGAGAACCGATCGATTCGCTGCCGGTCAACACGCTGGTGACCGCCAATTCCATCGCGACCGCGCAGGTCAGCCAACCGCTCGCGATCAGGCCGCCCCAGCGGCTCGCCGCCGCCGCCGCGGGATCGACGTGGAATGGCTGCGGATCGTAGCGGCGCGCGAAGGCGATGATCTCGTCCTTACCGACGTCGCGGTGTGCCGACTGAAAGTGCGCCCCGGCGACGAAGTCCCGGAATCTCATCGTTGATCCTCCCCGGCCTCGGCCCGCGGCCTGTGCGGTGCGAATTGCCAAATTACATGGGTGGAGGCGCCACTGTCGAGGCCTCTTGCAAACGCCCGTCGGCGCTCGATTGGAAATTTACCTCCCACGGCCGTCAGTCTCCTTGCACGGATTGCCGATTGGCGAGTGATGCGGCAATCTGGCCGCATGGCATCATCCAAAACAGGCGAATTCGTCCATCGGAACCTGCCCCTGCTGCTGCTGCAGGCGCGCGAACAGGTCATGGCGCGGTTTCGGCCGATCTTGAACGACCATGGCATCACCGAGCAGCAGTGGCGTGTGGTGCGCGTGCTGTTGGGCCGAGATGCTCTCGAGCCGCGCGAGATCGGCTCATTGTGCCGCATATCGAGTCCCAGCCTCGCCGGAATTCTCGCGCGCATGCAGGAACTGGGCTTCATCGATCGCCGGCGTTTCGACCGCGATCAGCGACGCGTACGCGTTACTTTGACCCGCAAGAGCCGGGCCCTCGCGGCACGGATGGCACCGAAGATCGAGGCGAGCTATCGAAAGATCGAGAAGCAACTCGGTCCGCAGTTTTGTGACGGCGTCTATCGCACCCTCGATGCGCTGATCACCGCACTGGATCAACGACGGCCGCAGCGCCTGCCGCTTGACGCCGGCCGGATCGACCCGCAGCGTCTCGATCGGCGCGCGGGCGCAGGACTCGGCGGCCCTGATGCCGATCAAGGATTATCTCGGCCGGGCGAATCTCGAGGCACCGCGAGCGCCCAGCCGAAATACGAACTCACGTCGTCGGTCGCGGCGTGAATCGCGCGAGGTCTTTCGCCAGCGCCTGCATGAGGCCTTCGACCGCGGACTCGTCG
>DATLSG010000023.1:0-90462 GCA_035534275.1 Steroidobacteraceae bacterium | reverse complement strand
AGCGCCCGGCGCGCCGCCTTGAGCGACGGGCGGACGATCACCTGGCCGCCCTCCGCCCCCGGCACCGCGCCGCGGATGAGGAGGAGATTGCGCTCCGCATCCACCTGCACGATCTTCAGGTTCTCCGTGGTGCGGCGCACGACGCCCATGTGGCCGGACATCCGGCGGCCCTTGAACACGCGGCCCGGAGTCTGGCGCTGGCCGATGGAGCCGGGCGAGCGGTGCGACACCGATACGCCGTGGGTCGCCGGCAAGCCGGCGAAGTTGTGGCGCTTCATGGTGCCGGCGAAGCCCTTGCCGATGGTGGTCCCGGTGACGTCCACCGGATCGCCGGCCTTGAACAGATCCACCTTCACCTCGGCGCCAGGCTTCAGCTCGCTCTTGTCGCCGTCCGCCAGGCGGAACTCCACCAGCGTGCGTCCGGGGGCGACGTTCGCTTTGGCGTAGTGGCCGATGACGGCCTTCGAATAGAGCTGCGGCCGACGGGTGCCGTAGGTGACCTGCACGGCGCGATAGCCGTCCTTCTCCTGGGACTTCACCTGCGTGACGCGATTGGGCAGCACCTCGATCACGGTGACCGGAATGGTCTCGCCCGCGTCGGTGAACACCCGCGTCATGCCTGCTTTGCGGCCGACGACTCCAATTGCCATTGCTTGCCTCTTGACAGCGCTATGCGCCATCGGACGTGGGAGACGACAGGAGAGGAGCGCGCGAGCCCGCGGCGCCGGCTTCTCGAGTGGTCATGGAGCCTGCGGCTCCAACCTCGCCCGATGCGAAAGGGGCGCGAAGTATAGTCGCGCCCGGATTCCAAATCAAATCCCGTTTACGGTACAGCGGACCCAGGAACGCTCCGTTTCCCGAGGCACCCGCTCCGGCAGGAGCGGATCTCAGGGGGCCCGCGGTACCCGCGTAGGGTGGTGACTAGTTCAGCTTGATTTGAACATCCACTCCGGCCGGAAGATCGAGCTTCATCAGCGCATCGACGGTCTTGTCGGTCGGGTTAAGGATGTCCATCAGCCGCTTGTGGGTGCGCAGCTCGAACTGATCGCGCGCATCCTTGTCGCCATGCGGCGAGACCAGCACGGTGAAGCGCTCCATCTTGGTCGGCAGCGGCACCGGACCGCGCACCGTGGCGCCGGTGCGCTTGGCGGTCTCGACGATCTCGCGCGCTGAATTGTCGATCAGCCGGTGATCGAAGGCCTTGAGCCGAATGCGGATGTTCTGGTTGGCCATATTGCTCATTGGCGGAAATCGCCGAGGCGATTTCCGCGATATCCTACAAAGTTGCCGCCGGCAAAGGGAGCGGCCCCTTGCCGGCTGTTCACTGCCGCCGGCGCTACGCGCCGGAAGAAGCACCTCATCACTTCAAAATCTTCGCTACGACGCCGGCGCCGACGGTGCGGCCGCCTTCGCGGATCGCGAAGCGCAGGCCCTCTTCCATCGCGATCGGGCTGATCAGCTCCACGACCATCTTGATGTTGTCCCCGGGCATGACCATCTCGGTCCCCGCCGGCAGCTCGATCGTTCCAGTCACGTCGGTCGTGCGGAAGTAAAACTGCGGCCGATACCCCTTGAAAAAGGGCGTATGCCGGCCTCCCTCCTCCTTCGTCAGCACGTACACCTCGCTCTCAAAGTGCGTGTGCGGGGTGATGCTGCCGGGCTTGGCCAGCACCTGGCCGCGCTCGACCTCCTCGCGCTTCGTGCCGCGCAGCAGCACGCCCACGTTGTCCCCCGCCTCTCCCTGATCCAGCAGCTTCCTGAACATCTCAACGCCCGTGCAGGTGGTCTTCACCGTGGCCTTCAGCCCCACGATCTCCACCTCATCGTTCACCTTGATGATCCCGCGCTCGATGCGCCCGGTCACCACCGTGCCGCGCCCGGAGATCGAGAACACGTCCTCCACAGGCATCAGAAACGGCTTCTCCACCTCGCGCTTGGGCACCGGGATGTACTTGTCCATCTCCTCGACCAGCTTCACCACCGCCGGCACCCCAATCTCGCTCTTGTCCCCCTCCAGCGCCTTCAGCGCAGATCCGACCACAATCGGCGTCGTCTCCCCAGGGAACTTGTACGTCGTCAAAAGCTCGCGAACCTCCATCTCCACCAGCTCCAGCAACTCCTTGTCATCAACCATGTCGGCCTTGTTCATGAACACGACGATGTACGGCACACCCACCTGCCGCGCCAGCAGAATGTGCTCGCGCGTCTGCGGCATCGGCCCATCCGCCGCCGATACCACCAAAATCGCCCCATCCATCTGCGCCGCCCCCGTGATCATGTTCTTCACGTAGTCCGCATGCCCAGGACAGTCCACGTGCGCGTAGTGCCGCTCCTTGCTCTGGTACTCCACGTGCGCCGTCGAGATCGTGATCCCGCGCGCCTTCTCCTCCGGCGCCTTGTCAATCTGGTCGTACGCCATGAACTGACCGCCGTTCGTCTCGGCCATCACCTTCGTCAGCGCCGCCGTCAGCGTCGTCTTCCCGTGGTCCACGTGCCCGATCGTCCCCACGTTCACATGCGGCTTGGTGCGCTCGAATTTCTCTTTGGACATGGAATATTCCTCAAGACATCTTCAGGGCTCTCGGCCCGCCGGAAAGATCAAATGCTTCGCCACTACTCGAATCCGATCTGGAGCCCACGAGCGGGATTGAACCGCTGACCTCGTCCTTACCAAGGACGTGCTCTACCAACTGAGCTACGTGGGCCGCAACACACTGGAGCGGGTGATGGGAATCGAACCCACGTGATCAGCTTGGAAGGCTGACGTTCTACCATTGAACTACACCCGCACTCCGATAAAGCCAATGGCACCGAACCCGCAACCAGATGGTGGAGGGGGTAGGATTCGAACCTACGAAGGCATAAGCCAGCAGATTTACAGTCTGCCCCCGTTGGCCGCTTGGGTACCCCTCCGCAAAATGAGCCGTGCATTTTGCGGTTGCTGGCACTTCATGTCAACGCCCATTGCGACTCGAGGGAACCTGTCCAAGCTGGGTGCCCGGCCAAAGGTGAGCGCCCGGCCAAGCGGGCGCGCCCGGTCAAAGGTGGGCGCCCGGTCAAAGGTGGGCGCCCGGCCAAGGGTGGGCGCCCGGCCAGGCGGGCGCGCCTGCCTTCAGGCTGCCCGCCTGGCGTTCAGCGATCGCCCGGCGGATGTCCTCCGTTGTTGGGCTTCTTCGATCCGCCGTGGCCGGCGGGACCAGGCCGGGCGTGGCCCTGCGCTCGGGGCGCTTGATGCTGCGGCGCTTGTTGTTGCCGCTGCTGCATCTGGCGCTGTTGCACCGGGCGCTGTTGCATCTGGCGCTGCTGCATCTGGCGCTGCTGCATCTGGCGCTGTTGCACTTGGCGCTGTTGCACCTGGCGCTGTTGCACTTGGCGCCGCTGCGCTTGTTGCTGCCGCTGCTGCACCTGGCGCTGCTGCACTTGGCGCCGCTGCGCTTGTTGCTGGCGCTGCTGCACCTGGCGCTGCTGCACTTGGCGCTGCTGCACTTGGCGCTGTTGCGCTTGGCGCTGTTGCGCTTGTTGCTGGCGCTGCTGCACCAGCCGCTTTTGCGCTTGTTGGCGCTGCATTTGGGCTTGCGGACGGCCCGGCGGCGTGCGCACCATCGGTGCCTGGCGACGCGCTGCCGCGTGCTGCGCCCCTGGCCGCTGGGGGTGCCCGGGCTGGGCTCCCGGCCGCTGTGGTTGTGGTCCCCGGGGCTGGTAGCGGTAATAGCGGTTTTTCAGGGTCCGCTGCTCGCCGGGGGCTGGATAGTGGGACCCGGAGTACCGGCGCTGATAGGCCGGCAATGGTGCGCGGCCAGGTTCGGCGGAATGATTCCAGCGATCCCAGCCCTGATGCCGATCGCGCCAGTTGTTGCCCCATCGCTGATCCCAGCGCGGCGGGCCGCCCCGGTTCCAACCGCGAAAAAACGCGGGCGGACGGCGGTAATAGCCGACAGGCACTCGCAACAGGTAATAAGGCACGTAGTCGGGCTCGACCATGTTCCAGGGGCCGTCGTACCAGGCACTCGAATACCAGTTGTCGTCGCTGAAGGCCCAGTACTCGCCGTCGTAGAAAAAGAGATTCATCGCCAAGTTGGGCGCGTAATACACCGGGTAGCCGGGCACCGGCGCGAGATCCGGGTAGCTCGGAACGTTGATGCCGACGCGGATTCCGGGCAACGCGATACCCACGCCGATCTGCACGTCCGCGGCGGCGGGCCGATACAAGCCGGCGGTCAGCAGTAACACGAGCAATGCCATGCGCGATTTCATGATGCCTCCTTGTGGATCGACCGTACCGACGGACCGGCCGTCAGCGGCCATTCTACCGGCATCGCCGATCGGTCCAACGTGCGCTACCGCACTCGCGCACGCCCGATCCAAGACGCCGCCGGAGCGACAAATTTGGGGCGCCGCAGCCTAACGCGACATCGTTGCGTTGAATGAGCGATTATCTGCGGCGAACAAAGACGTGTACCTTGGTCTGCGGGTGTCGGAGAGCGGCATGGGCTTGAGAAGGAGAGCGTTTCAGATACATCTGCTGGCGAGCGCGAGCGTGCTGCTACTCGTGCTCGGTGCCCTGTATGCCGGCTGGTACCGCTGGCCTGGATGGTATCTGACCGGCGCATCACATCTGGCGGCGATCATGGTCGGCGTGGACGTCGCCCTCGGCCCGCTGCTCACGCTGCTCATCGCCAACCCGCGCAAACCCCGCGCCGAACTGCAACGCGACATCGCGATGATCGTCGCGATGCAGTTGCTCGCACTCGGCTACGGGAGCGCGACGCTCTGGCGGGGGCGCCCGCTCTATTATGCGTTCTCGGTCAACATGCTGCAGCTCGTCCAGGCGTCGGATCTGGACCCGCCGGAGGCAAGGTTCGCGATCCGTGCCGAGCTACCGCTTGCGCCGCGCTGGGACAGCCTGCCACGCTGGATCTGGGCGCCGCTGCCGAAGGACCCGAAGGTACGCGCCGGTATCGTCCAAGCGGCGATCACGGGCGGCTTCGACGTGACGTCGATGCCGCCGTATTTCAAGCCCTGGAATCAGGGGTATGGCGCACTGCGGGCGCGCTTGAAGAGGGTCCGCGATCTGCGTTTCTTCTCGGCCGCGCAAATCGCCGCGCTCGTGCGGCGCATGCGCCGCGCGCGCATTGCGACCGATCGGGCGAATTCGCTGCCGCTGATGGGCCGGGGTCCGCCGCTCCTCGCGGTGTTCGATCCGGTCACCTTGCGCTTGCTGGCGCTGCTGCGATGTACCTGAAGCCGCGCCTCGCCCCGGGACCTGGAGCGCTCAGTCGAACACGATGCGCGGGAAGTAGAACGAGACCGTCCAGTTCGGCACATCGACGATCTCGCTGATCCGCAGGTCGCCGCAGACGCTGCACAGCATGTACGCATCGATCGCCGACAGACCCTGCTGTCGGCCGAGCAGATCCACCATCGAACGCACCGCGGCGCGAGCGGCGCACATCAGATCGGGGCCGATGCCGGTCGTCACCTCGTAGCCCCGGCCATCCAGGTGCCGCGTGACCGGCCCCGGCGTCGTGAATCGCGGAAACGCGAGCGGCGTCCGCTTGAGCAAATCGAGACGCAGCGTGACCCGCATCGGGCTCTCGATCGCGGTTCCGCAAACCTCACCGTCTCCCTGAGCCGCGTGCGTGTCGCCGACCGAAAACAGCGCGCCCGCGACTTCCACCGGCAGCAGCAGTTGCGTGCCGAGCGCCACGTCGCGCACATCCATGTTGCCGCCGACCCGGCGCGGCGGTACGACGCTGTGCAGGCCGGGTTCGGCCGGTGCGACGCCGATCGTGCCGGTAAAGGGCTTCAGCGGCACTCTCGCCGAACGACCGAAGAGGGCCGGCGCCAGGCGGTGCGGGTCGTAGCGCCACACGTTGAGCGCCGGGGTGCCGAAATCCTCCGCAAGCAGGCCGAAGCCCGGGATGTTGGCCGTCCAGCCCCATCCGGAGGGGGCAAAATCGAGCAAGGTGACCTGCAGCACGTCCCCGGGTTCGGCGCCATCGACCAGGATGGGTCCGGACAAGGGGTTCACCGCCGCGAAGTCCAGCCGACCGATGTCGGAGGCCGAGGAATCCGCCGTCAGCTGGCCGCCGGATGCGTCTGCAACGTCGAACTCGATGGCCTCCCCGGGTGCGACGCGCAGCACCGCGGCGTGCGAGTTGTCCCATCCTAAGTGGCGCTGCCGGGCGTGAATCGTATGGGCGTGGGGCATGGTCGGGCTGCGCACACGCCCTCACCCGGCGTCGCCCGCGCGCAGGCTCATGATCGCCACGAGGAGCTTCGGGCCGAAGCGGTTCGCATGGTCGATCAGGGTCCCCTTGGCATGCTCCACCGTGCTCATGTCGATTCCCCCGGCCATGCGCCCAGTATGCGGCAAACCGCCGCGAACGTCCCGCAGGCGACGGCGTCGGCCGCCATCGCCTGCCCGCCTCAGAAACGCAGGCGGATGCCGGCGAAAAAAGCGCGCGGCGCGGCCGGGCTCTGGAAGCGGTTGTCGACCCGCGGATCGTTGCTCGGCGCGCCGGGCGCAATGCCCGGGGCGCCGACCCCGGTCGGATTGCCGTACAGGCCGAAGTTCGCGTAGGACGCGTCGAGCGCATTCTTGACGACGGCAAAGAGCTCGAGCGAATCGAAGCGGTAGTCGACGTGAAGCGTCAGCACCCGATATCCAGGCAGCTGCGCGTTCTGGTTCGACTCGTCGCCGCGGTAGTACTGGGGGCCGACGTAGATCCATTCGCCCCCGACCGTCCAGCGCCGGCCGAACCGCCGATCGGCGCCGAGCTTGACGCGTTGACGTGGGATTCCCGGCAGGCTGTCTCCGGGGCGCACGAGGACGTTGCCGTTCGCGTCCCGCTGCGGGTTCGACGGCGAATGCTCGAGAAAACGCGACTGGAACGTCGCGTCAACGTCGCTGTACTGCGCATAGTCGGACCAGCGATCGCCGTGGTACGTGAAACCCGCTTCCACGCCCTGCCGGCGCGTCGAACCGATGTTCTGGAAGTAGCCGCTGCTGTTCGACGCGGCGATCGGATAGATGTCGTCGTACAGGTTCGTGCGGAACAGGCCGGCGTTCCAGTCGATCCTGCCGCCGCGCGCAGCGGCGCTCCCCCGTATCCCCGCTTCGAAGGTGCGCGCGACCACCTGCTTGAGGTTCGGCGGATCGCCGGCGAGGTTCGCTGGCAACACGCACGGCTTCGCCGGATCCGAGCACTCGATCTCACTCATCGTCGGCGTACGGTTCGTCACGGCGTAGTCCGCGTAGACGGTTGCGCCCGTGCGCAACCGATAGGTCGCGCCCAGCGCGGGATTGAAATGACCGAAGCGGCTCGCGCCGTCGAGCAAAGTGCCGCGGTGGTCGGCGAAAGCGAGCGCCGCCCGGTTGTATCTGGCGCTCGCCGTGATCGCGAGCGCGGCGGTCACATCGAAGGTGTCGGTGAAATACAGGCCCGTGTAGCGGCTGCGCGAGCCGACGTCGACCGGCGTCGCCGCGAACGGCGCGCTCTCCGGCGTCGCGACGAACAGACCCGAGGGGGCGACCAGCAGATTGGCATCGACCGCACCGAGCTCGGCGGTCGATGTATAGGCGACACGCGCCGTGTCGAGGGAGACGCCGGCGATGAACTGATTACCGTGGCGCAGCAGACGGTTCGTTGCGCTGATCTGCAGCGAACCGCCGAGCCCACGCGCGTGAATCGCCTCGATGTCGTTCTCGCCGATGGGCGTCGTGCCGCCGTGGGAGATGTCCGGGACCGGATTGCCCGCCGCATCGACGAGCGCGGTCAGACCGTCCGGCTGGCACAGGGTGCCTGCCAGTGACACCGGCACGCAGGCCGTGTAGTTGGTCGTATTGCCGTTCGCGACGCTCTGCCGGTAGTCGCGGCCGTACAGCACGCTTTGCACCGACCAGGACGGATCGATCGAGAACGAGGCGTCGAGTTCGGCGAAATTCAAGCGGTTGACGTTGTCCTGGGGTCCCGTGAAATCCAGCTGCCGGCTGACCGCGAGCTCCTGGACCGGGGCCGCCCCCTGGCCGAGCAGCGAGTTGTCCGCGTAGGTGTACGCGAGGTCGAGGCTCATGCGCGCGGTACGCGCACTGAGGTCCACGTACGACTGGCGCAGGGAATCGCTGGCGAACCGCCGCCAGCCGTTTTGCTTGAGGATCTTCGCCGCCGCGTAGATGCCGAACCGGCCGTCGTTCGCCCCGAACTGCGCCGCGCCCGAACGTTGATCGAACGAGCCGCCGGCGAGCTCCGCCTCGCCGCCGTGGAAATCGAAGCCGTTCTTCATCTTGACGGCGAGCGCGCCGCCGAGCGCGTTGAGGCCGAAGGACGGATTCGAACTGACGAGATCGATCCGGTCGATCGCGATGTCGGGGATCAGGTCCCAGTTGACCGCATCGCCGAACGCCTCGTTGATTCTCGCGCCGTTCTGATAGACCGCCAGTCCCTGCGATGCGCCGAGCACCGGCGAGGCCTCGAAACCGCGGTACAGGATGTCCGGCTGGAAGGGATCCGCGAGCGTGTCCGTGATGCTGACGCTGCCGAGGCGCTCGTTCAGGGCGCCCGTGAGACTCGCCGTACCGTCGCGCGCCAGTTCGGCCGCGGTGATCGATTGCACGTTCTGCGGTATCTTGGCCGCGTCGATACCGATGCCGGGCACCGGAGTCGCGCCGATGATCACGATCTGCGCGAGCGGTGCGGACCGTCCGGCCGGTGGGGCCGGTTGCACCGGTAGCGCCGGTCGCGCCGGTGGCGCCGGTGGCGCCGGAAGCGCGGCGGCGGCGGCGGCGGCGGCGGCGCCGAGCGCAGCGATGATCGTCATGCCGGCCGCGAGCAGCGGCGCGATGCACTCTCGCGCAGCGCAGCGCGACGCCGTACGCCGGCCCGGCCGCATCCCGCTAGCCGCGCGATTTCGCTTCGACGATCTTCTTTAGGTTATCGAGACCCGAGCGATACACGCCCTTCACTGCTCGCAGCGCGGCCTTGTCGTCGTCGTTCGGCGCCGGATGAGCGCGGCGATCCTTGCGCTTGAACCGGCCCGCCCAGGTCGCCTCGCTTTTGTTGCGGCCGATCGACTTGACGGTGAAGGTCGATGTGTAGTCGCTCACCGGCAGCACGCCCTCGAGGATCTTGTAACGGAACCTGCGGCCGCGCGCGTCGAACGAGAGCAATTGTTCCTTGATCGTGCCGCCGCCCTTCAGAGTGAGCAAACGCACCGCCCCGGGCCGGTCATTCGTGCCGGCGACGATCCGGTCCGCCGCGACCGCTGGATGCCAGGTGTCCAGGGCATCGAATTTCTTCGCCGCGTCCCACACCCTGCCGGCCGACGCGTCGATCCTCACCGACTGCGTGACGCGCAGCCAATGCGCCGCGGCAAAACTCGTCGCCGATGTAGACAGGCATAGAGCGCATGCCATCGCCGTGATTTTCTTCATGGTCTTCCTCTGCTCCCTTCGTTGGACAAATCGTTCGCCGGTCCGGGCCATCCAGCCACCCGCAGATCCCATCATTCCTGAGAGTCGATCGCGCGCATTTGGTTCACTGCCACGGGCCGCAGCGAACGGACGGCGAGCGGCGGGATCAACAGCAGGGTGACCACGGTCGACGAAGCCAACCCGCCAAGAATCACGACGGCCATCGGTCCCTCGATCTCGTGGCCCGGCTGGTGCATCTGCCATGCGACCGGCAGCAGGGCGAGACCCGTGGAGAGCGCCGTCAACAGCACCGGGGTCAGTCTCTCCTCAGCGCCACGCAGCGCGGTTTCGAGGTTCCAAGGCCGGCCTTCTTCGCCCGCCAGGTGATCGAAGTGCGATACCAGAAGGATCGTATTGCGCGCGGCCATCCCGAAAAGCGCGACGAAGCCGACCATCGAGCCGAGCGTCAAGGTGCCGCCCGTCGCCGCGACCGCCGCGACGCCGCCGATCAGCGTGCTCGGCAGAGCGATCAACACGAGCGCCACGTGGCGCGTATCGCCGAATGCCAGCGCGAGCAGCAACACGATCAGCACCGCCGCCGCGGCGCAGCGCCACAGCAGTTCCCGGGCGGCGGCGCTCTGTGCCTGCGCCGAGCCCGCATAGCGCAGATACACGCCCCGCGGCAAATGCACCTGCGCGGCGATCGCGGCCCGCGCCGCGCGCGCGAAGCCGGCTTCGTCGGCGCCCGTCGGCGTCGCGACGACGATCTGGCGCCGCAGGCCGCCCTCGTGATCGATCAGGCTGCGCGCCAGCGTCGCCTCGACGGTCGCGACCTGCGCGAGCGGCGTCAGGGTGCCGTCGAGGCCGCGCAGCAGCAGGGAGCCGAGCGCACGCGGATCGGCGGCGCCACGCAGACGCACGACGACCGGCACACTGCGGTCGGTCTCGGCGATCTGCGCCGCAAGGCTGCCGTGATAGGCGGCGTTGACCGTGCGCAGCAGATCGGCAGCCTGCAGTCCGTGCAGTGCGAGGCGCCGCGGCGATGGCGTGACGCGCAGTTCGACCTGCCGTGGGGGGACGCTGAGGCGCACGACGCCGCTGCCGGGGAGGCGGCGCAGCGTCGCGACGATCGCGGCGCCGACCCGGTCGTCGCTGTCGAGGTTCGAGCCGATCACGCTGATCGAGAACGGTGCGGATTCGCCCGACAAGGTCTCGCCGATCCGCTCGGCGAGCACCGAGTAGATCTCGACCAGCTCATTCGGAAAATCGTCGAACACCCGGCGGATGCGCGCATCGATCTCGCCGGGCCCGTGGCCCTTGCGCGGATCGATCTGCACCTCGAATTCGCTCTTGTTCGGGGCATCCGGATCCTGGCCGTTCTGGGCGCGGCCGATCTGTTCGGCAACGCTCTTGACGCCGGGAATCGCGAGCAGGCGCCGGCTGATCCGCTCGCCGACGCGCGTCGTCTCCGCGAGCGATATCCCGGGTCGCAGCGAGGCGTGTGCGATCAGATAATTCTCCCGAAAATCCGGCAGGAAGCGTGCGCCGAGCAGCGGCAGCAGAACGGCGCCGGAGGCGCCGCTCAGCAGCAGAATCGCGAACGCGGTGCCGGGCCGGGCATGCAGCCAGAGGATCGCACGCGATTGGCCGCGCTTCAGGGCGCGCAGAAAGGCGGCTTCGGGTCTCGGGCGATGGCGCGCCATCGCCAGCGAGCACATCGCCGGGGTCGCGCTCATCGCCACCAGCAAGGACAAGCCGACGGCGAGCAGAAACGCAATGGCGAGCGGCCGGAAGAACGCCCCCTGCAGCCCGGACATCAGCAGGATCGGCAGGAAGGCGACCGCGACCGCCGCGGTCGCGAACAGCACCGGCCGGCGCACCTCGAGGGATGCGCCGACGAACAGCGCTTGCGCCGCGATGCCATCGCCCGCGCCGCGGCGGCGGCGCAGGATGTTCTCCACGTCGATGACGGCATCGTCGACGACGACCCCCAGCGCGACGACGAGGCCGCCGAGCGTCATCGTGTTGAGGCTCAAGCCGAGGATCTCGAGCAGCCAGACGGTCGTCAGCAGAGTCAGCGGTATCGAGCTGAACGACACGAGCGCGCCGCGCCAGTCGCGCAAGGTGACGAGCAGCAGCGCCACCACCAAAACACCGCCGATCAGCAGCGAGTTGCGCAGTTTGGCAATTGCGTTCTCGACGAAGCTCGCCGGACGCAGCAGCGCCGGATGATAGACGACGCCCTGCCGCGCGAGCACCGGTGCGAGCGCGTCCAGGCGCTGCTCGAGCGCACGCGTCACCTGCAGAGTGTTCGCGCCGTATTGCGTCGATGTCTCGACCAGGATACCGGGCGTGCCGTCGATCAGCGCGGCGCCGATCCGCGGCGCGGCGCCGTCGCGTATCGTCGCCACCTCGCCGAGGCGTACGGGTATTTTGCCGCGCATGCCGAGCAGCGAGTGCGCCAGTTGATCGGCCGTGATGCCCGACGTCTGCGTCCGGATCACGATGCGTTGCGTCGCGGTCTCGACGTAGCCGCCGCCGATCGACGCGGTCGCGCCCCTTGCGGCCGAGAGCACCTCATCGAGCGAGAAGCCCAACGCGGCGAGTTTGTACGGGTCGACCTCGATGCGTCTTTCGCGCACGTCGCCGCCGAAGAGCGTGGCCTGGGCGACCCCGGGAACCGCCAGGATCTGCGGCTTGACGACCCACTGCACCAGATCGCGCAGCGCGAGCGGCGACAGACGAGCGCTCGTGAAGCCGAAATGCAGCAGATACTCCATCGACGAGCTGAGCGGCGAGAGCAGCGGCGGACCGACGCCCGCCGGCAGCAGACCCGCTGCGTCGGCGAGACGCTCCATGACCACCTGGCGCCGCTGGTACGGATCGCCGCCGCGGTCGAACACGACCTGGATCGCCGACAGACCCTGACTCGACGTCGATCGCACCGTCTTGACGTTCTCCGTCCCGGCGAGCAGGACCTCCAACGGCCTCGTGACGAGTGCCTCGACCTGCGTCGCGTCGAGGCCGGGCGCCTCGGTTTGCACGAGGACGTGGGGCGGCGCGAAATCCGGGAACACGTCGAAGCGCGCGGTTGCGAGCGCCGCAACGCCGAGGGCTGCGATCAGACAGGTGAGCGCGGTGACGACGCGCGGATGTCGCAGGGAGGCACGAACGATGGCGGCGAGCACGTGTCAGTCGTCGTCGTCGTCGGCCCGCTTGCCGAGGCCCTGCAGGGACCAGAGCACGCCCGCTCCGCGGACCACGATCGCGTCGTGCGCGGCGACGCCCGCCACCAGCCAGCCGCCGCGGTGGGCTTCGATGAGCCGGACCTTCACCGCTTCGAACCGCACCGCGCCGGCAGGCGCGCCCCGGTGCATCCGCTCGTACACATACGCGCCGTCCGGGCCGTACAGCACCGCGTCGCGCGGCACGAAGCGGCCGGAGCGCGGCGCGCGCAGCAAGGACACCGGAACCCGCGCACCGCTGCCGAGCCCGAGCGGTGCGCGCGCGACGAAGATCAGCACCGCCGCGCTCCCCGCCTGGCCGTCACGGCGCATCGCGCCGAGCACGCGACCCCGGACCTGCAGCCCGTCGACATCGACGAGCGCCCGCGGCGGCAAGGCGCCGACGGCATGCCGGCCCGGCAGCTGCGCGCGCAGCAACGCTGCGCGGCCGTTCGCGGCGGCGACGATCAACCGCCGGCAACGCGCGGACGGCAGCGTATCGAGCGGTCCCCAGCGCGCGGCAAAGCGGGCGGCGGCCGACTCGGCGTCGCCGCGCGCACCGACGAGCGCGGCCCGCTCGGCCTCGACGGCCTTCAGCGAGGCGCCGGCGCCACGCCGATACAGCGCCGCCAATCGCGCCGCTTCCGCCGCCGCCGCGCGCTGCCGCGCGCGCGCGGCGGTTCGCGCATCGAGCGCCGTCAGCGCGGCGGCTGCGTTCAGGACGAAGCCGAACGCGGCCGTGCGCAACGGCAGCGTCATCGCGGTCGGATGGCCGACGACGATTCCGACCGCCGCCAGTTGCGCGCGGCTCAGGCTCGGGGTCGCGACCGGCGCCGGCGCGTTCGCGGCGATCGCCCGCGCGTGCAGCGCGAGCGGGGCCTGCAGCGCGACGAGCGTCGCAAGCGTCGTCAATGCCTTCCTCGCGATCATGTGCCGGCCGCCGAACGGGCGAAGGCCCGCGGACCGATCAGGGCCAATTCCGGCCCCGAGAGCGGCGCATGCAGAGCGTCCTCGAGCGCATCGCGCGCAGCCTGCAGGCGCGATCGCATCTGCAGCAGCGCAAGTTCGGCTTGCGCGACGATCACGGCGCTCGCCAGACGCCGTTCGCCGTTCACCTCGCCGAGTCGCGCCGCGAGATCGGCGCGCGCCGCCTGCCGGCGCGCCACGTCGAGGCGGCGCCCGGCGACGGCAACCGCCGCGCGCGCGAGCTGCTCCGTGCGCACCGCGGCGGCGATTCGTCCATAGATATCCGCCTGCAGCGCGAGCATCCGCCGTCCCGCCACGGTGCGCGCGGCGCGCGCCTCGGCGATCTCGCCGCGGTACCCGTTGAGCGGCAGCGTGAAGCCCACGTCGAACGGCAGCTTCGCGATGCCGTGATCCCAGTAGTAGCCCGGGCCGAGCACGAGCTGCGGATACTGCCGCGCCACCGCCCGCTGTAGACGCGCCTCCGCGACGGCGTACTCGCCGATCGCGGCGCCGAGGTCGGCGCGCGACAGCAGCGCGCGCTCGCGCGCCGTGCGCAGGACGGCGGGCTTGATTCGGGGAGGCCGGCCCCAGCCGCGCCAAAGGATTTTCGCGCCGGCGAGCGCCTTGCGCGGCAGGCCGAGCGTGCGCGCCGCGTCGGCGAGCCCCGCCTCGGCCGTCGCGAGCGCGGCCGATCGCTGCTGCTGCACGTCGATTCCCTGGGTCTCGGCGGCGAACAGTACGGCCGATGGGTCCTCGCCGCTCACGACGCGGCGGTGCGCGTAGCGGATCAGGCGATTCTGCGCGGCGGCGAGCCGGTCGAGCACCACGACCCGCCGGCGCGCACCCTGCCAATCGGCGAGCGACGCGATCAGCTCGCGGCGGACCGCCCAGAGCCGATCCATCAACCCGAGCTGCGCGTCGCTCGAGCGCAGCCAGGCGATCCGCATCGCGAGGCGCCGCCGCCCGCTCCAGCGGATCAGCCAGGCCGTTTCGAGTCCGTAGAGCCACGGGTGCGCATCGTGGCGTGCATACTCGGACATCAGCCGCAGATCGGGATTGCGCATCTGCGCGGCGGTCCTCTGCCGCGCGATCGCGGCCCGCACTTCGGCGCGGGCGACGGCGAGCGTCGGGTTATCGGCCCAGGCGACCGCGAGCAGCATGCCGCGGTTCCAGTCGTCGGGAGGCCAGGGCGCGGCGCGCGCCGGCAGCAGACGCGCAACCGCCGCGCGTATATAGGGATCGTCGAGCCGGCGGGCGGCGAATGCGGCTGCACTGCGGCGCGGTTGGATGGGTGCGGGACGATAGCTCACGCAGGCAGCCACGAGCACCGCGAGCGCGCCGGCGGCGAGGCCGCGCGACGCCCGCTTGGGTCCGCAGTGGCGCGCTGTTGCACCGGCATCGATGGGTGGCACACTCATGCACTCAGGCCTTGCTGCGCCTCGAGCCAAGGGTAGGGCATCGAATGCCGACGAATCGACTTCATCGCTCGCGCGGTTCGGCCGCGGCCGCGACGATCCTCGCCGTGGCGACCGCCGCGGCACTCGTCGGCTGCGCGACGCCGCCGGCGCGACTGCAGACTCCGGGAAGCGAGATGACCCACGGCCACCCGGACGGCATCTGGAAGGCGGCGGTGCCGCCGCGGCCGATGCACGGCGAGTTCGAGGACTTCGACCCGATCGGCATCGAGGGCGGTGCGCGCATCAAGGCCGACTGCTCGCTCAACTGGACCAATCCCGACGACGGGCGCCTGTATTGCTTCGCGAGCGGCACCTCGCTCGAGGTGTTCCTCGAAGCACCGCGTCGGCATCTCGAGCGCGCGCTGCGCGCCTGGCGCCGAATGCGCCGCCTGCCGCGCTGATCGACGGCGCGCGGCGCCGCGCGCCGCCGGCTTGCTCGGCGCGTCGACGTCGAACCGGCCGTCAAAAGAACAGGATCGCGCCGAGCGCGAAGTCATGCTCGTGCGCCGAATTGCCGCCCCAGGCATCCGCCTTGGTGTCGATGTATTCGCCGACCAACGTCAGACTCTTCGTCAGACTGTAGTACAAGCCGCCCACCACCGAGGAATTGCGCTTCACCAGGGTGTTGCCCGTGAGGCCGGTGTTCGGGTAGGTCGCGGGGATGCTCGCGCTCTCGTCGGAGGCGAGTTTCAGCTCCGACATACCGTAGCTCACGCCGACCTTCAACCGGTCGAACTTGTAGGCCGCCTGAATGTAGCCGCCGTCGGAGTCGCGCTTCTGGCCGCTTGCGGAAATCGGCAGCACGAACAGGCCGGTCGTGCCGATGCCGCTGCCCGTATAGCCGTACAGCACGCCCTCGAAACCCATGAAGCCGACCTTCACGCCGCCGTCGAAACCGGTGCCCGTGACGCTTCCTGCGACACCGCTCGGAACCGCGCCGGAATACTGGTACTGTTGCGAGATCAGATCGACCCAGACCTTGCCCGTCATGCTCTGCGCGTCGCCCCAGGAGTAGCTTGCACCGGCTTGGAACTGCGGCGCGGTGTGCTTCGAGTAGGCCGTGTTGGTGAGCGGCGTGAGCGGCTGGAAGATCCCGGCCGACGCGCTGAAGCCGCCGTACGTGGGTGTCGTGTAAGTGATCTGCGGCTCCCAGTCGGTGTAGATGTAACCGAGCCCGATGCGCCCGAGGCTCGTGTTGCTCGGCGCCGCGTTGTTGCCCGCCGAACCGACGCCGAGCAGGGTCATGTCGTCGAGGATCGCATCCTTGCCGAACAGGCCGATGTCGCGGCCCATCTTCACCGTGCCCCAGCTCGGATTGCCGAAGGTGAGGAACTCCTGGCGGGCATCGATCCCCGGCGTCTGCAACGCCGCCGGCATGCCGGGACCGTTGACCCCGGCCGCCGCCGAACTGTTGATGCCGGGGTACAGACCGATCGTCACGCCGATGTCCAGATTGTCCTGATGGGTGGTCGCGCTGAATACGAACGCCGCCGGCAGCAACCCATTGCGGACCGAGGAGGATCGGTCGCCCGTGCACGCAAGGCCGCCCGCGACGCTCGTGTTGCTGCCGGTGTCACAGGTCGTGCCCACGTAGAACGCGTTGACGTTGCCGGAAAAGTCCAGTTTCCAATTGCCTGCCGTCACGTCGATGCCGGCGACGGCGCAGGTCATCGGCACGAGCCAAATCGCGGCGCTGACTGCGATCACTAGCTTGGAACGCGTTAACATACGAACTCCCTCCCGGTTGCCGCTCTTTATTCTCGCGGGGCCGCGACCGAGAGATCCGGTCCGGCGGGCCCACTCCGTCTGCGGACCGTGCAAAAGACGTGCCGACGCGCGCCCCTGCTCAGCGCCGTGGCCTGCGGCAGAATTCCCCTGCCCCGTTGCCCGGATGCCACCACCACTGTCACGCCGGAGGCGCAGATTTGTCGCATATTGCGTTGGAACGGACACAAGCGCGCCAGGCCGGCGCGGCTGCACTAGAATCGGGGCCGGTGGCGCGGCATCGAGCGCGGTCGGCCGGCGACGCGCCGCGGAGCTTTTACGACGGCGCAGTGGCTGGGGAGGGGAACAACATGCCTGCGATCGAGACGATTGCCGAACAACGCTGCTTCGGCGGCGTTCAGGGCCTGTATCGTCACGCCTCGGACGCTTGCGCCGGCCCGATGCGCTTCGCCGTCTACCGTCCGCCGCAGGCGCGAGAACGGCCGCTACCGGCCCTTTACTACCTTGCCGGCCTGACCTGCACCGAGGAGACGTTCGTGATCAAGGCCGGCGCCCAGCGGCTTGCCGCCGAACTCGGCCTGATGCTCATCGCGCCGGACACCAGCCCACGCGGCACCGGCATCGCCGATGAGGCGGCGGACTGGGAGTTCGGCGCCGGCGCCGGCTTTTACCTGGATGCGACCCAGGCTCCGTGGTCGCGCCATTTCAACATGTACCGCTATGTCTCGCGGGAACTGCCCGCGGTCGTCGTCGAACATTTCGCCGCCGACCCGGCGCGCCAAGGCATTTTCGGCCATTCGATGGGCGGCCATGGCGCACTGACGATCGCGCTGAAGAATGCGGATCGTTACCGATCCGTTTCGGCATTCGCGCCCGTCGTCGCCCCGATGCAGGTGCCCTGGGGGCGCAAGGCCTTCGAGCGCTATCTTGGCGCCGATCCGGCCGCTTGGCGCGACTACGATGCCACCGAACTGCTCAAGACGAGGCGATTCCCGGGCACGATCCTGATCGATCAGGGCGATGCGGACAAATTCCTGCAAGAGCAGCTGCGACCCGATCTGTTCATCGAGGCATGCCGCGCCGCGGGCCAACGCGTCGAGCTGCGGATGCAGCCGGGATACGATCACAGCTATTACTTCATCAGCAGTTTCATCGAGGATCATATGCGCCACCACGCCGCGGCGCTGAATGCCTCGGTTTCGTAGCAACGACTGTTTCGGATCAGTAACACCCGGCCGCCGACTCCTCCACGAGGTCGCGCCGCGTGCGCGTAAGAACCTGATACCAAAGCTCTTTCTGCCGACTCTTCGATCTGGCACGGTAGCTGCTAGGAGATTCTGCAGTAGGCGAAGCGGCGGGAATCGTCGATAACGGCCAAGGAGCTCGATCCCAATGAAGACCCGGGCGGCAGTTGCGTGGGAGGCCGACAAACCTCTCAGCATCGAGGAAGTCGACATCGAGCCACCCAAGGCCGGCGAAGTCCTGGTGCGGATCGTCGCCACCGGCGTCTGCCATACCGACGCCTTCACGCTCTCCGGTGCCGACCCCGAGGGCTTGTTTCCCGCGATCCTCGGCCACGAAGGCGGTGGCATCGTCGAGGCCATAGGCCGCGCAGTCACGAGCGTCCAGCCCGGCGACCACGTCATCCCACTGTACACACCGGAGTGCGGCGAATGCGAATACTGCCGCTCCGGACGCACGAACCTTTGCCAGAAGATCCGGGTCACGCAAGGCAAGGGGCTGATGCCCGATGGGACGTCGCGTTTCTCGTACAAGGGCAAGCCGATCCTGCACTACATGGGCACCAGCACCTTCTCCGAGCACACGGTGTTGCCGGAGATCGCCGTCGCCAAGATCAATCCGCGGGCACCGCTCGACAAGGTCTGCCTGCTCGGTTGCGGGATCACGACCGGGATCGGCGCAGTCCTGAACACCGCCAAGGTGCGGCCGGGATCGTCGGTCGCCGTTTTCGGCCTCGGCGGCATCGGCCTGTCGGTGGTGCAGGGCGCGGTGATGGCGAAGGCCTCGCGCATCGTCGCGATCGACCTGAACCCGAGCAAATGGACGATGGCCAAGTCGCTCGGCGCAACCGACTACATCAATCCGAAGGACTACGACCAGCCCATCCAACAGGTCGTCGTCGACCTCACCAACGGCGGCGTCGATTACTCGTTCGAATGCATCGGCAACGTCCACGTGATGCGCGCGGCGCTCGAGTGCTGCCACAAGGGCTGGGGCGAGGCGACGATCATCGGCGTCGCCGGCGCCGGCCAGGAGATCTGCACCCGCCCGTTCCAGCTCGTGACGGGGCGCGTCTGGCGGGGCTCCGCATTCGGCGGCGTCAAGGGTCGCTCGCAACTGCCGGGATACGTGGAACGCTACTTGAACGGGGAAATCAAGATTGACGAAATGGTCAGCGAAGTGTTGCCATTGGAGAAGATCAACGACGCCTTCGAGCTGATGCACGAAGGCAAAGTGGTGCGGTCGGTCATCAAGTATTGAACGGGCGCGGCGCCCGTTCGCAGAGCGCGCCGTTCACGCGGCTGTCGGCAACCATCGGGAGTTATCAATCATGGCAATTTCAATTCATCCGTCGGTCGACCATGGCATCAAGCAGGGTTCGAAGGACTTTGCCGGCGGGACGCTGGTCTGCAAATGCGCGACGCGACCTGTCAAGGTCACCGTGAAGTCGCAGAGCGCGCATAACCACGCCTGCGGGTGCACCAAGTGCTGGAAGCCGAAGGGCGCGACGTTCTCGGTGGTGGCGGTGGTGTCGCGCGACAAGGTGGCGGTCGTCGAGAACGGCGAGAAGCTGAAAATCGTCGATTCATCGGCGACGATCCAGCGCCACGCTTGCAAGGAATGCGGCGTACACCTGTTCGGCCGCATCGAAAACCCCAAGCACGCGTTCCACGGCCTCGACTTCATCCATACCGAGTTGTCGCCGGACTCCGGCTGGTCAGCCCCGACGTTCGCCGCTTTCGTCTCCTCGATCATCGAGGGCGGCGCCGACCCGAAGAACATGGACGCGGTTCGTGCGCGCCTCAAAGAAATCGGCCTCGAGCCGTACGATTGTCTGAGCCCGCCGCTGATGGACGCGCTCGCGACCCACGCCGCCAAGCTCTCGGGTGTGTTGCAGGCCTGACCTTAAGGGGGCCGCGATCGATCCGGGGCGCGGGATGATCGCCCCGGATCCTTCGGCCGGGGAATCGCGCGCCCGAGGCACCGGGTCACTGCCCGAGGACGATGCGATGCTTGTGGATCTTCCGGTAGAGCGTGTTGCGGCTGACGCCGAGCGCCTGCGCCGTGCGGCTGATGTTCCAGTGCATCCGCTCGAGCTCGCGGATCAGCGCCGCGCATTCCGCCTCGCGCAGGGCCGCCCCGCGTAAGGCGCCCGGTTGCGCGGCGGCCGGATCCACCGGATCGGCGGCGATCGCGCGGGGCGGCACGCGGGGCTCCGTGTCGAGGATCTCCTGCGGCAGATTCGCCAGGCGAATCACCCCGTCGCGGCACAAGGCCGAGGCGGTGCGCAGGGCGTTGCGCAGCTGGCGGATGTTGCCGGGCCACGCATACTCGAGCAGCCTGCGCAACGCATCGTCGGCGATGTCGATCGATTCGTGCTCCGCAGTCTCCTCGCGCAGCAGCACCTGGATCACGTCGGCGATGTCGGTCCGATCCCGCAACAGCGGCAGGTGCAGAGTCATGCCGTTCAGCCGGTAATACAGGTCCTCGCGAAACTCGCCGCTCTCCACCATCTTGCGGATGTCGCGGTGGGTCGCGCTGATCACGTGCGGATTGACCGGAATGGGGTGATCGCTGCCGACCGGAACCACCTCGCGCTCCTCGATCACCCGCAGCAGGCGCGTCTGCAACATCAGCGGCATGTCGCCGATTTCGTCCAGGAACAGCGTGCCGCCGCTCGACTGGAGGATCTTGCCGATACGGCCCTCCTTCACCGCGCCGGTGAATGCGCCGCGCGCGTAGCCGAACAATTCGCTTTCGATCAGGTTCTCGGGAATCGCCGCGCAGTTGACGGTGACGAACGCCTTGTCGGACCAGAGGCAACCGCGGTGCAGAGCCTTGGCGAACGCCTCCTTGCCGGTTCCCGTTGCGCCCTGCAGCAGAATCGGCACTTGCTTCGCGAACAATTGCCGGCCGAAACTCATGTTCCGATGCATCGCCGGATCTTCGCCGACATGGGCGACGCCGCGCTGCGGCGCAGCCGTCTGGCCCGTCACCTGACCGGGCGACTCGGTGAGGGCGATCCCGCCGCGGCCGCCGGCCACGCGCAACGGCGCGCGCACGACCGCGAAGAAGCGGCGCCCGTGCGCCAGATCGCGGACCGGCCAGATCGCGCCCGGGTCGGAACGCGCTCGCTGCTCGAGCGTGCCGAAGTCGAACTGGAACCAGTGCTCGATGGACCGCCCCACGGCGGCGCCACGCGAGGCGCAGCCGAGTTGCAACAGCGCGCTCTCATTCGCCGCGAGAATGGTCCCAGAGCGGTCGATCGCAATCAGCGCTTCGTGCAGCAGGCCGACGAATTCGGCACGGCTGTGAAACCGCAGGATCCAGGACTCGGCGAATTCGTGCATGAAGTTCCAGCGCGAAATCAGGCTCGCCGACATGTTCACGAGCGCCATCGTGTGCCGTTGGATCAAGCGGCTGTCGCTCGAATTCGCGGTCGAAGCGTCCAGAACCGCGATCAGGCCGCCGTGCGGATCGAGAATCGGCGCCGCCGAGCAGGAAAGCGCCAGGTTGTAGCCGAGGAAGTGCTCCTCTCGATGCACCGTGACCGGCGCGCCTTCCGCGAGGCAGGTGCCGATGCCGTTGGTGCCCTCGTGGCGCTCGTCCCAGAGGGCCCCGACCGACAATCCGGCTTGACGAAACTCCCGCTGCAGCGAGGGGTCGGTGATCGAGCTCAGCACCGCTCCGCGCGTGTCCGAGAGGATCACGGCGAAACTCGAGCCGGCGATCTGTTCGTACAGACTTTCCATCTCGGCACGCGCGATCGGCAGCAGTTCGCCCATGCGCTGTTGCAGCTCGCGTACCGTCTGCGGGTTCAAGACCTCGTTGCGCCGCTGCGCGCTCGGCTCGATCCCGAACTCGCGCAGGCAGCGGTACCAGGAACGGCTGATGTGCGGCTCGATCCCGGCCGGCTGAACGCCGCTCTCGACGACGCGAATGATCCGCGTGGCGTGACTGGTCGCGACGTTCCGGTTCATCGAGATCCCATCCAAGGATTCTATGGTCCTTTATCGGCTCGCACCTGCCCTCGACGAACCGCCGGCTGCCGACGGTCGGTCGCTCTCCTCTCGAGCCGCCGTCAAAGACTGTCCCCTTTCTGGGGGGAGTGCAATCTGCGCTGCAGCATCGCGCCGTCCGGGGATGTCATTGACCCGGAGGGTTGCCGTACTTATACGCCGCGTTGCCGTCGTAGCGGGAGCGGACATAGGTGAGGATCTTCCACAGATCGTCGGCATTCTTGATGATTCCGCCGAACGGCGGCATCGGTGCGACCACGTTCTCGATCGCCTCGCGCGAGTAGCCGTGCTGCTGCAGAGCGATGCTGCCGAGAGTGACGAGCCGGAACAGCGTGTCGTCGCGGCCGCCGTAGATCCACACGCCGTTGATCAACGGCGGGCACATGCCGCCGCCGCCGCCGCCGCCATGGCAGCCGCTGCAGCCATAGCTCTGAAAGTTGTGCTTGCCCTGCGCGACGATGGCGGTCTGCTTATCGTTGTACGGATTGTGCAGGCCGCCCTTCGGCGTCTCGTTGACGAGCGTGAGCGGCTTGATCTTGGTGTAGTCGACCGGTGTTGCGGCAGAGGGCGCCGCGGCCGGTTTGGTCGATGCCGCCACGGGCGCGGCCCCGGCGCCCGCTTTGGCTGGAGCGGGCGAGGCCCCCTGGGTCGTCATGGCACACGCCGTCGCGAGCGAAGCCACCGCAATCATGATCATGACTCGACGCGTCACTGAAAATCTCCTCGATCATTCACCGTGAAATGGCGGCCGCCCTTCGCAGGCGAATTCAGCCGGATGTTGCCCCATCGCCCGCGCGCGCACTCTCGAGGACATCGAGGACCGCCGTGTTGCCGCTCTGGCGGGCGATGCTGAGGGGGGTGCGCCCGTCGGCGCTGCGCGCGTTGACGTCGGCCCCCGCCCGCAGCAGGATCTGCGCGAGCTGCGGATCCTTGCCGGCCGCGGCGATCATCAACGCGGTCACGCCGCCCGCGTTCGCCGCGTTCACCTGCGCGCCGTGTCGCAGCAACGCCGTGACGAGATCCGGCGAACCGGCGACCGACGCGAGCATCAGGGGAGTGTAGCCGCCCTTGGCGACCGGCGTATTGACGTCGGCGCCCGCGGCGACGAGCGTCGCGAGCGCGCGCATCTTGTCGTACTGCGCCGCGACCGCGAGCGGCGTCAACCCGTCACCGCCCTTCACATCGATCTGCGCGCCGCTCGCGAGGAGCAGCTTGATCATCCGCGGGTCGCCCGCGTACGCCGCATACAGCAACGCCGTCCAGCCATCCGCGTCGCGCTGGTTCACGTCGGCCTTGTGCGCGATGAGACTGCGCGCGATGTCGAGGAAACCGAAGCGCGCGGCGTTGATCAGCGGCGTGTAGCCGTCGCCGTCGCGCGCCTCGACGTGCGCGCCCACCTTCAGCAGATAGCCCACCCGGGCGCCGTCGTCCGCGGTGACCGCATCCTGCAGCTCGCGGTCCGGACTCGCGCCGTGCGCGAGCCAGCGCTTCAACTCGGCCATGCGCTTGCGCTTGATCGCGGCGATCTCGCGCGCCGTGATCACCGGCCGGTTCACCGGGTGGTAAGGTCCGTGTGACGGCAGATCACCGGAGATGATGCACGCCGCGCACTTCACGAGCGGCACCCCGTAATCCTGCAGGATCCGCCGGATCTCGCTCTGGTGCGCGACCAGCACCTGTTCCAGGGTCTTCTTCAGGTCCTCGCGCCCCATCGGCACGGCGAACGTCAGGTCGAACTCCAGCGGCACGTCGTTCTCCAGCAGATTCGCCGGCTGGATCACGATCGGCGCGTGCAGCTTCGTGCGAAAGTAGCCCGCCATCGGACCCCAGACCGCCGCGATATCGAGCTTGCCGTCGATGACCTGATGGATCTGGTACGAGGGTTGGTTCGCGGGCACGAGATCCGCGTTGTGCGTTATATAGTGAACGACGGTGTTGTTGACCACGTCGTGATCGAGCAGCGCTTCGCGCATCTCGGACACTTGAAATACGCCCACTCGCAGCTTTTTCAGGATCGGATCGTCGAAGCTCGTGATGTGGATCCCGCGATCCTTGCGGTACACGAACACGTAGGTCGAGCGATACAGCGGTCGCAGCATCGTCGCACCCTGGGTGCCCATCGCCATGTCCATCCACAGTATGCAATGTCCGGCGCCGAGCGTCGTGCGCATCAATCCGCGGTGAACCGACGGACGCCAGTAATAGTTGACGCCGACGCCGAGCGCCTTGCCGATCACTTGCGCGATCTTGTTCTCGAAGCCCTGGCCGAGGTTGTTCGAGAGCGGCATGTTGCCGGGATCGGCGCAGACGGTCAGGGAGTCGAGCGTCGCGCCGGCGGCGATGCCACCCGCGGCGAGCAACAACGCCGCCGCTGCGGCGACCCATTTGATCCGAACGAAGTTGCTGTTCATGCTGCGGCCTCCATCTCCAAGTGGCATGCCAGGCGGCGCCCGGTTCGCGCCGCCGCGCGGCATTTGGGCCGGACGCGAGAAAGCCCGGTGCCTTGCGGCACCGGGCAATTGGTCGAACGCCGGCCCGATCTTAGTCGTTGACCACCCTAAACGTGTACAGCATGCCGCCCTGCGGGATGTGGTTCAAGCCCGCCGCTTTCGCCATCGCCGTCGCGCCGATCGCGCCGTACTTGTCGTTCAGGTCCAGGCCCGCGGTCACCGGCAGGCCGATCCATCCGCCGATCCCGGACCAGACCGACACGTACTCCTTGCCCTTCACCGAGTACGCGATCGGATTGCCGATGATGCCGGAACCGAGCTTGCGCGACCAGACGACCCGGCCGGTCGCCTCATCGACCGCACGGAAGTCGCCGCCGAGACTGCCGTAGAACGCGAGACCGCCCGCGGTCACCAACGCACCACCCCAGTTCGGGTACTGGTCCGGGATCTGCCAGATCGTCTTGCCGGTCAGCACGTTGAACTTCTTGAACCTGCCGGTCACACCCGGCTTTTCCGGATACATGAAGACGTTGGCGAAGACGTAGACGGATCCCTGGGTCGTGCTCGAGCGCTCCTGCGGGGTGTCCTGCATGCACCAGTTGTTGGTCGGGACGTAGAAGTCCTCCGGATGCGACGGATCGACCGCGACCGGTTGCTGATCCTTGCCGCCCATCGCCGACGGACACGCCTGCGTCGTGTCGCCGATCTTCAACGGTGAATGCGCGTAAACCTTGATCGGGCGACCGGTCTTCATGTCGATCTTCTCGGCCCAGTTCACGGTCACGTACTTGTGGGCGCGCAGCAAGGTCCCGTCCGTCCGATCGATCACATAGGCGAAGCCGTTGCGGTCGAAGTGCACCAAGGTCTTGCGCATCTTGCCGTCGATCTTCATGTCGACCAGCACCACTTCGTTGACGCCGTCGTAATCCCATTGGTCGAATGGGGTCATCTGATAAACCCATTTCGCCGCGCCGGTGTCGACGTTACGGGCGAAGATGCTCATCGACCATTTGTTGTCGAAGTGCCCGTCGTTGCAATGCTGCTGCGTGATCGGCGGCGCGCAGCGGTAGCTCGGCGACCACAGGCCCGGATTGCCGGTTCCGTAGTAGACGAGATGCAGCTTCGGATCGTACGCGTACCAGCCCCAGGCCGAACCGCCGCCGCGCTTCCACTCGCCCCCCGGAAAGGTGGTCAGGCCCAGATTGTGGCCGTAGGTGCCGTATTGCGGATTGTGCTCGTTGGTCTTCGGCGTCAGACACACGTCCTTGTCGCTGCCGGTCGAATAACACTTCCAGACCACCGAACCGTCCGCGAGGTTGTAGGCGGTCACGTGGCCGCGGGCGCCGAATTCGTCGCCGCCGAAGCCGATGATCACCTTGCCGTGGGCAATGATCGGCGCCGGAGTGATGGTCTGGCCCTTGGCCGGATAGGCGGACTTGACGACCCAGTCCTCCTTGCCCGTCGCCGCGTCCAGCGCGATCACGTATCCGTCCAACGTGCCGAACACCACCTTGCCGTCGGCGTACGACAGGCCGCGATTGACCGTGTCGCAGCAGGCGCGGGCCACCGCCGAGGTGTCGCGTCCGTTCGTCTTGGTGTAGCTCCACACCTGAACCGGATGATCCGGATTGCTCAGATCGAGCGCCTGGACGATGTTCGGCCAGCCGCTCTCCATGAACATCATCGGCCGACCGTCGACATTGCTGATCACGAGCGGCTGGCCTTCGTGGCCGCGCAGCGTACCGCTCGACTGCGACCAGATCATCTGCAGCTTCTTGACGTTCCCGGTGTCGATCTGCGAGAGCGCGCTGTAGCGCGTCAAATTCAAATTGCCCGCAGGAGCGCCCCATTGATTGGGGTCCTTGAATCGCTGGAACTCTTCAGAGTCCGTACCCGCGATCGCCGCACCGCAAACGGCGATCAGTGCCAAGGCGGCGATGAACGGTTTGACGTGAATCTTTTCGCTGACCCATTTCATCTCGATTCTCCTCCTGCTTTGAAGCCAATCCCGACGCCGCCCGAGAGACGAGTCGGTGGCATACCCTCCCCGCTGGACCGTCACGTCATTACCTAGCAATGCTTATGCCATCCGGCAGGAATGGCTGCGAAATTCCTCGGGCGCGGAGAATTCCTTGCAGGTCATGGAGTTACAAAATATCGATCGGGATCCGCTAGTGCGTCGCAGCAATGAGTGTTCCCGGATCGTGACAGTGGAGCAGTTGCAGTTGCGCCATCGGCGTGGCGTAACCCGGGGGCGCAACGCGCCGCCGCGAGGTCTCTAGGGAATGTCGACGCCCCACGGCAGCTTGCCGACCGGTATGGTCTTCGATACGACCATCCGCGTGGTGTCGATCACCGAGACGCTGTTCGACCGGCCGTTCGCCACGTACAACTTGCGCCCGTCGTGGGTGATCGCCATGTTCCACGGACGCTTGCCGACCGGGATCGTCGCGATGACCCGCTCGGTCGCCGTGTCGATCGCCGAGATGCTGCCGGCGCCGCCGTTGCTGACGAACACGGTTTTGCCGTCGGGAGCGGCGATCGCGCCGGCCGCTCGCAGGGCGGTGGGAATGAAGCGGATCACCCGCCGCTTCGCCGCATCGATCACGTTGACGCCGTTCGCACTCTCCTGCGCGACATAGGCGATCATCCGGTGCGGCAGCCAGGCGACGCCGCGCGGGTGTCCGGCGGTCGGCAGTCGTGCGACGGACCGATCGGTGCGCAGGTCGATGATGTCGACGTCGCCGGAATTCTCGTTGCCGGTCATCATCCAGTGCGCGTCGCTGTTGAACTCGCAGTGCTCGGGATTCTTGCCGAGCGTGTGAATCACGTGCGTGACGCGGGCGCTCGCGACATCGACGAGCACGACCTGATTGGACTCTTCCACACAGACGGCGATCGTCTTGCCCGACGGCGACAGCGACGCCCCTTCCGGCGCCTTGCCGACCTTGATGCGCTTGAGCACGCGGCCGGAGGCCGCATCGAGTTCCACCAGGTCGTTACCGGCGGCATCGACGACGAAGATGTGCCGCTCGCTGCGATCGGCGACGACGGCCTGTATCTTCGCGCCGATCTTGCCGTGCGCCGGCAGCGTGCGCACCACCGTGTCGGTCGCGGTATCGATGATCGACACCGTACCGCTCAGCTGATTGCCGACATAAGCGTACGCGGCGGCGGTGCGCGCCGATCCGAGGGCCGCCAGGCAAAGCGCGCTCAAACCCCAGGTCGCGATGCGTCCGCTCTGCAATTGACTGCGATTCATGGTAGGCGCCTCGGGAATGGACCTGGAACACGCGGTGGGCGGTGAACTTAGCACCGTCTTTGCGCGCAGCGCAAATGTCCCGCGCTGCGCGGCGCGTGCGTGGCCGCTCGAAGGCCGATCCGGCCTCACGGCGCGCAGCAAGCGGGGCGAGCGGGTAAGATTGCGCCCTTCTCACCGGAGGCGCTCGATGCACTCTTCACAGCGTCCATGTTGCGGGCCGGGGCCCGGCGGCGGGCTCGTGCTGGCGGGGGCCGTCCTCGCGCTCGCCCTGGCGCTTTCGGCCGGCCCGCCGGCGTGCGCCGCCGCGCGCAGCCGCGCGCATCGCGCCCCCTGGTGGCAACACGCCGTCATCTACGAGATCTACCCGCGTTCGTTTCAGGACTCCAACGGCGACGGCGTCGGCGATCTGCGGGGCATCGAGTCGAGGCTCGGCTATCTACAGCGCCTCGGCATCGACGCGATCTGGATCACGCCGATGTATCCGTCACCGCAGGTCGATTTCGGCTACGACATCTCCGACTACGACGCGGTCGATCCACGCTACGGCACGCTCGCCGATATGGATCGTCTGATCGCCGCCGCGCGCCGCCGGCACATCCGCGTGCTGCTCGACATGGTCCTGAATCACACGTCCGACCAGCACCCGTGGTTTCTCGCCGCATCGAGCTCGCGCGCGAATCCCAAGCACGACTGGTACGTCTGGAGCGACGGCAAACCCGGTGTCGGGCCGAACGCCCACGACGGGCGCGTGCCGCCGAACAACTGGGTATCGCTGTTCGGCGGCTCGGCCTGGCAATGGGTTAGCGCCGTGCACCAGTTCTACTATCACGCGTTCTACCGGCAACAGCCCGATTTGAACTGGCGCAATCCACAGGTCCAACGGGCGATGTTCGCCGCGATGCGCTTCTGGCTCAACCGCGGCGTCGCGGGATTCCGGCTGGACGCGGTGCCGCAACTGTTCGAGGACGCCAAGCTGCGCGATGAACGCCCGCTCGGCGGCGTCGACGCGCAGGGAGATCCGATCCTCGACCCCTCGCGGACCAACGACCTGCCCGAGGTGCACGTGATCATGCGCCGGCTGCGACGACTCGTCGACGCCTATCCCGGCGACCGCGTGTTGATCGGCGAGACCTACCTGCCCAGCATCCGCGACCTGGATCGATGGTACGGCGGTGCGCGCCACGATGAATTGCAGCTGCCGATGGACATGCGGCTCGGCTTTCACGGCGACCACGACCACCTCGACGCGAATGCCTTGCGCCGGCGGATCGAAGCGGCCGAGACCGAGCTGCACGGCTCACAGCCGCTGTTCGTCTTCGACAATCACGACAACGTGCGCTCGATCGATCGTTATGGGGACGGCGTGCACGACGCGCGGATCAACGAACTGCTCGGCAGTGTGCTGCTGACGACGCGCGCCACCGCCTTGCTCTACTACGGCGAGGAGATCGGCATGCACACGACGCCGCCGACCCGGCGGCGGGACGTGAAGGACCCGCTCGGCATCACCGGCTGGCCGAAGCAAAAAGGCCGGGACGGCGAGCGCACCCCGATGCAATGGACGCCGGGGGCGCAGGCCGGATTCAGCACCAACCCGCACACCTGGCTGCCGGTGCCGCCGGATCACCGGACGATCAACGTGCGCAGCGAGGCGCGCGACCCGGGATCCGAGCTGAACTGGTTCAAAAGCTTGATCGCGCTGCGGCGCGTGGATCCGGCGCTGCGCGACGGGGCGCTGACGATGCTCAATCCCGGCGACGGCGGCGTGCTCGCCTATGCGCGCGGCACGGGCGGCGCGGGGGCGGTCATCGTCGCGATGAACTGCACGGCGGCAAAGCGCACGATCACCCTCGACACCGCGCCGATCGGCATCATCGGCCGGGCGCGGGTGCGGACCTTGCTGACCGATGCGCCGTCCTTGCGCCGGGTGAGTTCGGTCGCGGGGCTCATGCTGCCCGCCTATGCGACCTGGATCGCCCGCATTCGCGCGCCGGCGAAGTAAGCGCGGCGCGGGCCCCCTTAGATCATCGCCCCTGCACGGCGCTAGCGCTGCGCGGGCGAGGCGTGCGCCTTCTTCGGCACGGCCACCAGCACGCGGAACTTAAGATCGACGCTGCCGAGATTGACCTGCTGCGGCACGCAATTGACGTTGTCGTGGACGTCGCGGACCGTGAACAGCGGCAGGATCCGCACGGCAAAGCGTTCGACGAGCTCGCAGTCACCCTCGCCGAGACCCGGCAGCGAGTGTGCGAGCAGATGGACGGTCTTCCATTCGGCCGGCACGATCCGCGCCGCGCCGCGCCCGTTCGCGCCGGAGGTCGCCGGCGCGGGCACGAGGACGTGAAAGGTCAAACGCGCCGTCGATATCCGTTGCGGACCGCCCATCGGCGCCATACACGCGGCGCTGGTCTTCGCATCCGATCGCGCGCCCGCAGCTGCGAGCAACTGGTCGACCTTGTCCTCGAAACCGCCGCACGAGTAATGCGTCGTGAAACCGACGAAACCGAAATCCATCGAATGCTTCTGCCAGATCGCCCGGACCGGCGGCGCGGTGGCCGTCGCGCTCGCCGCTGCCGAGCAGCCGAGTGCCAGCGCGGCGCTCAACCAAAGAACGGAACGTTGCATATGGCCTCCCCTTAGTGTTCGGATCCTCACCCCCGGTGGACCGCGCCGACGCAGCGCGGTTCCGCTCCCGTTCATTCGTCTTCGACGGCGTCGCTCAGCACCGCCCTGCGGGCGGCGATGTAATCGCGCATCGCCTCGTCCGCCGATGGCTCGATGCCCGGGTCCTGATAATCCGCGAGCATCTTTTTCCAGACGCGGTTCGCGCGCTGTTCGGCGGTGAGAGCGCCCTCGAGGGACCACTGCTCATAGGACGTGTAATCGGCGATCGTCGACTGATAGAACGCGGTCTCGAAGTTCGCCTGGGTGTGCCCGCAACCGAGAAAATGGCTGCCCGGGCCGACCTCCCGCAGTGCATCGAGCGCCTGCCCCCGTTCCGAGAAGTCCATGCCCTGGGCGAGCATCTGCATCATCGCCAACTGATCGGCATCCATGACGAATTTCTCGTACCCGGCGACCAAGCCGCCTTCGAGCCAGCCGGCGGCATGCGTCACGAGATTCACGCCGGCGAGCAGCGTCGGCAGCAGCGTATGCGCGCTTTCGTAGGCTGCCTGCGCGTCGGCGACCTTCGATGAGCACAGCGAGCCGCCGCTGCGGCACGGAATGCCGAGCCGCCGCGCGAGTTGCGCCGTGGCAAAGATCATCTGCGTCGCCTCGGGCGTGCCGAACGTCGGCGCGCCGGTGCGCATCGAGATTGCGCCGACGAAGGATCCGAGGATGACCGGCGCGCCCGGGCGCACGAGCTGCGTCAACGCGAGTCCCGCCATCGTCTCGGCGAGGATCTCGGCCATGCATCCGGCGGCGGTGACCGGTCCCATCGCCCCCGCGAGCACCGCCGGGACGACGATCGTTCCCTGATTCGCCGCGGCGAATTCCCGCAGCGCGCCGAGCATCCGGCCGTCGAACACCAGCGGCGAGTTGGAATTGATGTTGCCGAGCACGACGGTGTTGTGCGCGACGAATTGCGCGCCGAACAGCCGCCGTGCGATTTCGATCGCATCGCGCGCGTGTCCCGGCGTCTCCGGCGTCGCCTCGCAGCCTTGGTCGCTGTAGCGGAAAAACGCGTACTGGACGTCCAGATGCCGCTTGTTCGGCGGTATTTCCATCGGTTCGCACATGCAGCCGCCGGAGAAATGAATCGCCGGCGCCATGTGCGCGAGCTTGATGAAGTTGTGCAGGTCCGCGAGCGTGCCGTAGCGGCGCCCGCGGTCCAGGTCGGTCACGAACGGCGGGCCTCCCACCGGCGAGAACACCGTCGCGTCGCCGCCGAAGCGCACGTTGCGTGCGGGATTGCGCGCGTGCAGCGTGAATTCGCGCGGCGCGGTCCGCAGCAGGTGCCGCGCCATGCCGCGAGGGATGTGAACGCGCTCGCCCTGCACGTCGGCGCCGGCCGCGCGCCACAGGCGCAAGGATTCAGGGTCGCGCCGAAACTCGATGCCGATTTCCTCGAGAATGGTCTCGGCATTGGCCTCGATGATTTGCGCCGCTTCGGCGCTGAACAGCTCGACGGGCGGCAATTTGCGGCGGATGTAGCCGAACTTCGCCGCGGGCGTCGCGGCGCGCAGTCTGCGGGCCTCGCGTCCGCGGCGCGGTGCTGCAACGGGTTCGGTCAAGCGGCGTCCTCGCTATCGGCGGGCGGGTCGAACGGTTCGCGCTGCGACCGGCTGATGCCGGCATCCTACACCAACGAGCCGATGCCCGAACGCTCGGCGCCGGCCGGTGTGCTCGGCCGCGGTCGGCGCCCGCAGCCGCAACGGTCACACGAGCGACGGTGCCGGCCTCGTGCGCACGACGATCGTGCCCGCAATCTTGTCGTGCCACGCCTGCTTGTCTTGATCGATGGCGATCCAGATGAAGCCGAGACCGGCGACCGCGAGCGACAGAAAGCACGCCAGCGCGCGCACGATCGCCGTCTCCCAGCCGATGGCCTGTCCGTCGGTGCGCATGACGCGCAGATGGAAGATGCTGCCACCGACCGTCGAGCCGCGAAGCTTCCACATGATCGCCCCGTAGGCGGCGAGGAACAGCAATTCGGTGTGCGCCCGGCCGACGAGCATGGCAGTCACGATGCCGACCAGGATCGCATCGACCAGCAGAGCGACCATCCGGATCCAGAAGCCGGCGCGCGGCAGCGCGGCAGTGGCGAGGTTCGCGCTCGCGCCGGCCGCCACGGCAGCGGCGGCGGTCGCGGCCTCGGGCGGCGGCGCGGTCGGGGCGGCCCCGCCACCGGCCGCAGCGGCGTCGGGCGATGCGGACCCGGCCGCGGCCTGGCGCGCCCGCACCTCGAGGATCAGCGTAAAGAAGACGGCACCGAGTCCGAGCACGCTGAACGCTTTTTGCGCGAGCAAGCCGAGCACCGGGACGAGATAGAGGGCGAGCACGATCACGCCGCCGAGCAACACGAGGATCGTCGGCTGCGCGAGAACTCCGGTGGCGCGGCGAGCGCTCACCAGCCGTCCGAGCCAGGCGAGCACGACCGCCTTGCCGAACAGATCCGCGCAGAACACCCCGAGCAGAACGAACGGCACCGCGGCGACGCCGATCACGGTGACGCACAACAGGACGATCAGCACCGGTATCGCCAGCAGCGCCAACAATGACGCCACCACGGTTTGGCCCGGCCGCGATTCGACAGTGGCCACGCAATGCATCAGGCCGTCGCGAAAACACGCCGCGAGGAGCACGTACAGGGCTAGAAAGCCGAGTGCCAACCACCAGGCCCAGGCGAGTCCGGGCGCAAACGCCAGCGGCCGCCCGTAGAGCAACCCGTGCTCGATCCATGGATGCAGCCATTGAAAGTTGGCGAGCATGCCGATGCGGACGTCCTGTGTTTCACCGTGCACGACCGCCGAGGGATCGCGCTTGATCGCGCCGCCGACGGCGACCACGTCGCCGCCGACGTCCGCATGCGGACCGAGTTCGACGCTGCCGAAGACCGCGACGACGTCGCCACGGGTCTTGCCGTCGACATAGGTGTTGCCGAAGACCGCCACCGCGTCGTCGCTCGCCGATCCGGTGACTCGCGTGTTGCCGAAGATCGACACGACGGATTGCGCGTGACCGTCGTCGATCGAGGAGCCGAAGATCGACACCACCCCGTTTCCACGAGCGCCGGCGGCGAGTCGCGAGTCGTGGCCGAAGCTCACGAGGCCGTCGGCGTCGCTCGGCGCGCCGATCGTTGCCGGCGCCGGGAGCGGCGCGGCAAGTGGTGCCGCAGCGACGCTCGAGGCGGCGGCGATGGCCGATGCGGCCGATGCGGCCGATGCGGCCGCCGGCGGCGCGGCGGCGCTCGATGCCGCACGCATGCCGATCGCCAATGCGAGGAGCAGTGCGGCGAATACGATCCCAGGCTTGCGCGATGCGTGCATGTCGACTCCCGATCCGGTCAGGTTCTGAGGTACAAGGCGCGGTACGCGACGGCACCCAGGCCGAGCAACATGACGTACAGCAATGCGGCGAAGACGAGGCCGCCCACCATCCAGGCGGGCGAGACGATGCCGTCGAACAGGCGCAGCGAGGACTGCGCGTCGATCGCCGTACGCAGGACGTCCCGCAGCAGCGAAATGGGCGCGCCGGCGCGCCGCGCGAGGGCCTCCACGGCGCCCCCCGCCCAGGCGCAGGCGCGCCATGCGACCGGCGCGAGGGCGGCGCACGCGACCAGCAACGCGAGCCGCGGTGGGCGCGGCCAGTGCGCGAACGAGCGGCGCCACCACGGCAGCGCCGCGCGTCGCCGCAATTCACCGATCACACGCGCCTCGAGACCCGCCGGCGCGCGTCGCGGCGCGAGTGCCCGCAAGCTGCGATCGATGAGCGCCTCTTCGGGGTCCTGCGGGGCATTGCCACGGTTCATCTCAAGGCTCCAGTGCTTCGCGGTCGATCCCGACGCTGCGCAGCAGCGGCAACAGCGCCGCGCGCGCGCGGTGCAGGTCCGTCTTCACCTTCGCAAGCGAGCATCCGAGGCGCAGCGCAATCTCCTCGTAACTCAGATCCTCGAAGTGATAGAGCATCAGCGGCAGGCGCTGGTGCGGCGGCAAGCGGCGCAGCGCCGCCTCGATCGCCGCGCGCCGCTGTTCGTCGCCGACGTCCTCGGCGAGCCGGTCGGCGACGGGCGGCTCCGGCGGCGCGGATTGCGGCTCGCCGGTGCCGCGCGATCCAAACTCGCCGAACAGCCGCCAGCGATTGCGGTAACGGTTCAGGTGATTGATCGCCAGATTGGTCGCCACCGTCTTCAGCCAGCCGCCGGCGGCCGCGCTCGTTTGCAGATCGTCGAAATGCTCGAACGCCCGGACGAACACCTCCTGCGAGATGTCCTGCGCCTGCGCATCGTCGGCGGTGAGGCGGGCGGCCGTCGAGAAGACCATGTCCTGATAGGCGCGCATGAATGTCCTGAATTCCTCCGGATCCGTCGCAGGCTTGAGTCGGCTATGCACTGGCATGATGTCGCTTGCAGCCATAACACCGCAGGTCGCGCAAAAGTTGCAGAACACGCTCGCCGCCGAACGGCGGCCGGCCCCCGCGGCCATGTTAACCTTGGCGCCGGTCAGCGTTGCGAACGATCAGGAAACTCCGGTGTACTCACGACCAACCGCGCCCAAGTCGATCGGCGGCGTATTGGACGACGCGGTCAATCTCTATCGCGAATGCCTGCCGCGATCGTGGCCGCTCGCGCTCGCTGCGCAGGTCGCGCTCGCGCTGACGGACATCCACCTGCAGTCGCAATTGCCCCCGCATGCGCTCGCCGATCCGCAGGTCCTGTTCGCGCTGCTGCGCTCCGGCGATTTCCTGCTGTCCGCGCTGTTCAGCTGCCTGCTGCTGCTGCTCTTCAACTATGCGCTGATCGACCACATGCACGCGATCGCGACACATCGACCGGCGAGCCTGGGCCGATCCATCGGCGTCGGCGTGCGCCTGCTGCCCCGGGCCATCCTCGCGTCGATTCTCGTCGCGGTCGCGACCGGCGTCGGCTTCCTCCTCTTGCTCGTGCCGGGCATCTACCTCGCCGGCGCATGGCTGCTGACCTTCGCGGCGATGGTCATCGGCGATGCCGGCGTCGTCGAATCCATGCGCATCAGCCAGCGCTTGATCAAGGGCCACTGGTGGCGTTCGACGACGCTGTACTCGGTCGCGGCCCTGATCGCACTCGCCTTCTTCACCATCGTCGGGTTGCTCCTCGGCCTGTCGGCGCCGCCGAGCCCCGCGGCCGGCGCCATCGTGATCGGCCTGCAGCGCCTGGCATCCGTGGCCGTCGGCAGCCTGATGATGCTGTGGTTTCCGACCGTGCTGCTCTCCCTGTACTACGATTTGGACCTGCGCCGCACGGGCGCGGACCTCGCGCAGCGAGTCGCGCAACTCCCGGGCCGGTGATCGCGGCGAGCGCCCGGGTCAGCGTCGGTGCAGCGAGGCGCGAAGGCGCCGCCGCAATTCCTCGCCGTCGAACCGGCGAACCGCCTCCGCAGGCTCGCCCGCGAGCCGCGCGAGCAGCAGCCGGCCGATCTCCCCGCGCTTGACCGGATCGAGCGAGGCCCAGCGCTGCAAAAAGCGCTCCGCGAGATCCCGCGCGTCGCGCGCATCCTCGGCGGCCCGCGGCGCCGCCTCGACGAGCAGCGTCCCGGCCGCCAGATCGCCGATGCGCACCCGCTCCGCGGTGACGACGCAACAGACGAGGCCGACCGCGTAGAACAAGGGCAGAGAGTCGATCGGTCGCAAGGCGTTGCGGATGAGGATTGCCCGCAGGTCCGGCTCGCTGCCGTCGCGCGCGACGATGCGCACGCCGGCCTTGCGCTTGCCCGGCGTCTGGCCGCGCAGCAGGATCTCGACGACGGGGTGATAAAGAAAATAGATCGCGAGCGCCGGCGCCGTCGCAATCCACGCCGGGCCGGAACGCAGGCTCCACGCGGGCTGCAGTGCGAGAACCGCGGCCAGCATCCACCCGAGTGCGGCCAGCACGCGGATGTGCCAATCGATCACGAACGCGTAGCTGCGGCTGCCCGGGCCGGCGGGCTGCCTGCCGATCACCTGCGCCGCCCGCCCGGCGCCGTCACGGTCGGGCGCCGCCGCCGCGGCGCAGGCGGTCGTCGAGTTCGCCGATGGTCGCTGCGAGCGCATTGCCGGCGTCGCGAATCTCGGTTCGCAAGCCGCTCTCCGTGTGCGTCAAGCGTTCGTCCAGATGCGCGAATTCGCCGCGAATCAACTCGCGCAGCTCGCTGAGCCGCGACGTTTCCGCCTGCTCGGCGAGCGCTCGTTGCGTACGCAGTTCCCCCGCGTGCCGGCGCGCCGCGAGCAGGTTCCCCCCCTGGCTGTAGACGATATATGCGCCGAAGCTCACGACGATGAGCGCGAGCGCGGCGAGCATCACGAGACCGACCGGCGCGTCGATGGTCGTCAGCAGCAGGTTGAACTTCGCGGGCATGGTGATCGCCGGCCAGTTGAGCGCGAGCAGGCCCGCGACCAGCAACAGCACGATCAGGATGAGCAAGGTGCGGATTCGCAAGGTCGGCCTCCCCGCCCGCCGGCGGCTCTCGAGCGCAGCGTCAGTGTAACCGAACGGGGCACGCCGCTTACGCCAGGGATCCTCAATACTCGAACTGGTACGACAAGCCGATGCTGCTGCCGGGGTCGTTCTCCGGCGTCGTGCCCTGGGTGATCGCCGCGCCGTTGCCGAGACGCGACTGCAGCTTCAGGTGCCGTGTCAGATCGACGCTGATCTGCAGCTGACTCAAGCCGGTGGTCGTCTGTAACGCCTCGAGGTAGACGCGCGGTGAGATGTAACGCCCGGCGGCGATGCTCGCGCCGGTACTCGCCGGGCGCGAAGTCGCGGCACCGGTCGTCGGCGCGGCGCCGACGCTCAGGCGGTCGAGGCCCAGGGCGCGCTGCAGCTTGCTCAATGGGTTGAGTCCCTCGCCGGCGACGCCGGACAGGGTCGCGAGCGCCGCGCCGATTTGCGCCGCCTGCAGGGCCGAGAGCTGCGTAGGATTCGAGACCCCGAACAGCAGGTCCCGCAGTATTTCATCCGGCGGCATCGGGGGAATGCTGGTCAACTCGAACCGCGGTGCGTCCGCGAGCCCCGTGATGCGCAGCGTCGCCTGCACGTCGGCGGACGAGCTCTGCGCGACGAAGTCGATCGTCGGGTCGATCCGGTGCCGCAATCCCGCGCCGTTGAAACCGACGTGCCCGCTCTTGAAGGACAGCCGGCTACCGGCCAGATCGACGCTGCCGCGCTGCAGATCGAAGCCGCCGGCAACCTGCGGCGTGTCGACCGTTCCGGCGAGCCGTAGATCGCCGCCGAGTTCGGCGTCGAGGCCGCGGCCCCGGACGAGGATTTGCCGCGGCGCATCGACATTCAGCCGCAGCGCGACGACCACCGGCCGGGCCGCGGCCGGCGCCGCCGCCTGACCGGGCCGCCGAACGTCGAGCACGGCGACGTTCGGCGGCAGCGCATTCGGAATGCCGATCACGGCGCGATGCACGTGGATGGTGCCCGCCAGCTCGATCCGCCGTCGCGCCGTGCCGGTGACGTGCAGGTCGGCGTCGAGATTCGCGGTGATCAGGTTGCTGTCGATCGGCCGCGCGTTCGTCGCAACGATGTGCAGATCGAGGGGCAGGTCACCGCCGAGCGGACCGATGCGCCCGGTGATCGAGACTTTGCCCGGCGGCAACGACGCCGTGAAACTCTCGATGACCAGCACATCGCCGTCACCGACCAGCCGGGTGTCGATGTTCTCGAGGTTGATGCCGCGCACGTAGTCCTGCAGATGGCCGCCGCTCAGGCGCAACGTGCCCGCGATCCGCGGCGCCTGCGTCTCGCCCGAGAGCGACACCGCGACCTGCAGCGCACCGGAGGCGTAGATTCCGCGCGCCTCGAGCGCCGGCGCGGCGAGCCCGAGATTCATCGTTCCGGCGACCTTGAGCGCGAGCGGCGCGCCGGCGCGCAGCGGCACGCGACCGGCGACGGTGAGCTGCGACTTCGCGCCCGCCCGCAGCTCGGCGGCGACTTGCGCCGAGTCGCCGTCGAGACGCGCCTCGCCGCGAAAGTCGACGGCCGGCAGACCGAGGGACAGGGCATCGGCCGAGCGCATGCCGCTGGCATCCCAGCGCACCTGCCCGGTGGGCGCACCGGGTGGCCCGCGCAACGAGGCGCTCGCGGCGATCCGGCCACGGGCCAGCAGTCCGGGTGCGATCAGGTCGACGAGCTTCGGCGCCGCGCCGTCGAGCGAGGCTTGCAGCTCGAGCGTCGGGGCGATGCGTCCCGCGAGCTGCAAGGTCGCGCCGCCGAGCCCGAGACGCAGGCCCGCGATCGACACCGCGGCCCCGTAGGTCAGATCGGCCGGCGCGAGCAGATGCGCGCTCTGGCCCCGATAACCGAGGGCGAGTGCCGAGATGTGCAGCTGCCGGTTCGCAAGCTGCAGCATCGCCGTCGATGCGATGGTCGCAGCGGCGCCGCCGACGTCCGGCAGCCGCGCCTCGAGGTGCAGGTTCAAGCCATCCAGCGGGCCGGACGCGCTCGCCTCGACCGCGGCGGCGAACCGGCCGATCTCGAGATCGGGCACCGTGGCATGCCAGGTGAGTCGGCGGCGGCCCGAAAACGTGCCGAAGCTGCCGTCGGCGGCGAGCCGGCCGCGCAAATCGAGTCCTGTGAGATGGTCGAGATCCGCCAGAGTGCCGATGTCGAGGCTGACGCGACCATCGCTCACGGCGAACGTTCTGTCGAGCGCGAAGGCGCCGGCGAGCCGCACGCTCTTCCAGTCGCCCTGGCGAATCACGGCCTGGATGCCGCCGTTGCCGGCAGGCCGCCAGAGCAGTGCCAGGCGCAGCGGCGCCGCATCGAACGTGCCGGCCACGCGCAGCGAGCCCCGACCCGCCGCCTCCCCCCCGCCGGTGTGCAGCGAGGCGGTCAGCGCGAGGGGCGTCGAGCCGTGCACGGCGACCCGCGAGATCAATCGCGCATCGGCGGCGAGCGCGCCCGGCGGCCCATCGATCGCTCCGGATGCGTGCAGCGTGCCGGCGAGAAGCGGTGAAAACACGGCGAGATTCGCCGCATCGAAGGTCCAATGCGCGCGCAACGAGGCGGAGGCACGCACCGCCGTGCCGTTGGCGCTCAGCGTCCAGGCGCGGCCGGCGACCTGCAATTGCGACAACGCGATGTGGCGCACGCCGACGCTGCCAACGGCACGCAGGGAGACCTGCGCGCCGAGCGCCGCCACCCAGCCGGCGCCGCCGAGACCGGCAACGGACCCGCCGAGCGAGAACCCGACACCGGTGCTTCGCCGCTGCAGATCGATCTTTATCGCCGCGCGGCCACGCACGGGCTGCCCGGCGAGCGCGGCGAACGGCGCGATCTGCGGCACGTCGAGATGCAGCACGGCGTGCTCGGGCGCCGTGGTCGCGATCCGGCCGCGCAACGCGAGCCGTGAATCCTGCAGATCGAACGTGAGCGGCCGGTGCGCGAGCTTCGGCGAGAATAGGGCGTCGAACGACATCGGGCCCCGGCCGAACAGATCCGGTTGCGGGCCGGCGATGCGCAGGCCGGAGAGGGCGCCGCGCACGCCCAGCTTGCCGGCGCCACCGGTCAAGACCGCCCGCAGTTCGGCGATCGTCGCCGCGCCACCGAGGCGCAGCTCGCGGATGTCGAACTTGCCGTCCGCGACCGGCTGCTGCAGGCTGCCGCGCCAATGCCCGCTCGCCGCGACGCTCTGCCAGGCGAGGCCGGGACGCGGGCTCATCGCCGCGGCTTCGAGCGAAAAGACGACCACCGCCGATTGCGCCGGCAGGTTCACGCGCCCGCGCGCGAGCGCGCGCAGCGCGCCGGCGTGGACGCGCAGATCGAGACGTTCGGCCTGCCGGGGACCCCCGAGCACGAAGGTCGCGGCAAGCCCTCCCAGATCCGGCAACTGCAACAAGCTCTCGAGCGGTCCGCCCGCCGGTTCCTGCACCGTCAAGCGCGCGGCGACGCGCACCGGGTCGAATGCGAGACGCAGCTCATAGCGACCGGCGCCGTCGAGCCGCACCGCGTCGACTTGCGCGTACAGATTCTGCAGCGAGTGCAGGCGCAGGGTTCCGTGCACGGCGAGCGTGGCCGGCCGGCCGACGAGCGCGGACCCGAGTTCGAACCGGCCGATCGAGGCGCGGGCGACGTCGATGTGCGGAATCGACGGCGGCGGTCGGTGCGCCCCGTGCGCGGTTGCGGGCAGGCGCGTCAGCACGACGCGTGCGGCACGCAGATCGTCGATCCGGACGGTGCGGCCGAACAGGCTCAGAGGCCGCCAGTCGAGCGCGAGACGATCCGCCGTCAGCCAGACGCCTTGCTTGTCGCGCAAAATCAGTTGCGCCGCGGTCAGATGCGCCGGAAACGCGCCGCCGAGGCCGCGGATGTCGACCCGGCCGCCGGTCACGGCGCGCGTCGCCCGCTCGAGGAACCGCCGGCCCGCCGCGGTGTTGCCGGCGACGTACAGCGCGCACCCCGCGCCGATCAGTGCGACCATGAGCGTGCCGCCCACGGCGAGCGCGATCTTCGGGCGGCGGCGCATCAGAAGGCCTGTCCGAGACCCACGTAGATCTCGTAGGTGTCGTCGGTCGAACTGTAGCGCCGCTCGGGCACGGCGACATCGAGACGGATCGGGCCGATCGGCGTGTAGTAGCGCAGGCCCGCCCCGAGCCCCACGCGCAGCACGCTCGGCAACGGCTTCAGGCTCGCGCTCACCTCGCCGGCGTCGACGAACACCGCGGCGCCGAAGACCTTGCCGAATCGCTGGCGGAACTCGAGGCTGCCGGCGATGATCGCCGTGCCGCCGATCGGCGTCGTGGTGCCCGGAAACACCGGACCGACTCCCTGGTAGCGCCAGCCGCGAATTGTCCCCGTGCCGCCGCCGTAGAAGCGCTGATCGGGCGGCAGGCTGAACTCGCCCGCGCCCTGCGCGAGCCCGGCGAGCGCGCGTGTCGCGAGCACGCTGCGACCCTTGGCGGTCCAGCCGAATCGATGCAGGTCCAGGTACGCGGCGAGCTTCAACTGCGTGATCACGAACGTCGCGCTCGATTGACCGATCGAGCGTGTCGGCGTGACGGTGAGCGAGTCGCGCATGCCGTGCAGCGGATCGTCGAGCGGCGATGCCAGCTGCGTCGAGTCGTAGTCGATGCCGATCGGCGTCGCGACCAGGGTATAGGCGCGCCTCTGCCCCGATGCGCTCGGCGGCACGCCCGACTGCAGCGGCGGCTGGATGATCGTCTCGTTGGCGGTCGTCACGCCGACATTCACGCTCCAGACCGGCGAGAATCTGCGAATCAGCGTCACGCCGGTCGTGAGCGCGGTCTGATCGTAGGCCTGCAGCGACTGTTTGAGCTCGCCGACTGCGAATTGCAACGACTGGTCGCGCCGGCCGAAATCCGGCTTCAGCAGCTTCGCATCGACGTCGTAGCCGAGCCCCGTCGTCGCGCTGCCGCCGATGTTGGTTTCCGTGGCCGACACGGTCAGGCGCTCGGCGTTGCCGAACACGTTGCGGTCGGCCCAGGTCACGCCGCCGCTGCCGCCGAGGTCGCTCGAGTATGCGGCGTTGAACGACACGGCGTGCCGCGGGCGCTCGCGCACATCGAACGTGACCGGCACGCCGCCGGCGGCGTCGGCGGCAGTGCCGAGTTGCACGCTGACGGCGGAGAACACGCCGACGTTCAGCAAGTCCTGGCGCGCCTGCTCGATCAGCGACGGCGAGTACGGCTCCCCGGTGTGCAGCAGCATACGGCTGCGGACGAAGGCTGCGCGCACCCGCTGCAAGCCGACGATGTCGATCCGGCCGATGTGGACCCGCGGACCCGCGACCACCCGGAATTCGACGTCGAGGAGCGGCGCGCCGGCATGCAGGGTGGCGATCGGCGGATCGACCTTGGCGAACGCATAGCCGTGGTCCTCGAGCGCGCGCCGCATCCGCGCGCCACCCGCGAGCACGGCGGCGGCAACCGCCGGTTGCCCCGCCACGAGACCGAGCGCGATCCGGGCGGGCGGCGGCGCTTGGCCGTCGATCGTGATGCGTCCCAGGCGGTAGAGAGGTCCGAGCGAGAATTTCACGGCGACGCGAACCTCATGTCCTCGCGCAATCCTCGCCAGCGCCCCTGCGAGCGCCGGGTCGGCGAGCGGTCGGCCGTCGATCGTGATCGCGACCGACGAGCGATAATAGCCGAAGCTCTCGAGCACGGTGTGCAGCAGGTCGAGATCGGTGCGCGCCCGCACGACGAGGCCGAACGGCCCGACCGGCGCCGGGCCGCGCAGCGACTCGAGCTGCGAGGTCGCGGCGAGGGTTGCGTCGAGCGCATCGTCGCCGGTCGGGGCGAGCTCGACGCGGTAGGGCTGCGGATCGGCGGCCCGCGCGCTCTGCACGGCGCCGGCGAGCGCGAGCAACAGCGCGAGCACGCAACGGATCCGCGGGCGCGCGACGCGCGCGGCCGCGCGGGGCTTCACGGCAGGATCCGCGGCTGCGGTATCGGCACGATGAATCGGCAGCCCCATTCGCGCACGAAGGACATCTGGGCGACGATCTCCTCGCGCCAATTCCACGGCAATATCAGCAGGTAGTCTGGTCGGCTGTCGCGCACCCGTTCCGGCGCGAAGATCGGGATGTGCGTCCCCGGCGTGAACCGCCCCTGCTTGTGCGGGCTGCGATCGACGGTGTAGTCGAGAAAGTCCGTGCGGATCCCGCAATAATTCAACAGCGTGTTGCCCTTGCCCGGCGCGCCGTAACCCGCGATCGATTTGCCGCGCCGCTTCAGGTCGATCAAAAAATCGAGGATGTCGCGCTTGCTCGCCCGCACCTGCGCGTCGAACTTGCGGTAGATTGCCACGTCGCGCAGGCCGAATGCCAGTTCCCGCGCCCGCATCTCCTCGACGCGGCGCGTGCATGGGGCGGTGCACGCCTCGGCGTGCCGGCCGTAGATGCGGATCGAACCGCCGTGGGTCGGCAGCTCTTCGACGTCGAACAGGGTCAAGCCGTGCGCGGCGAACACCTGTTCGGCCGTGCAGAACGAGAAGTAGCTGAAATGCTCGTGATAGATCGTGTCGAACTGATTCTCCTCGATCAGGCGTTGCAGGTGCGGGAACTCCATCGTCAGCACGCCGCCCGGCTTCATCAGGGTCTTCATGCCGGCGACGAAGTCGTTGAGGTCCGGGACGTGCGCGAGCACGTTGTTGCCGATCACCAGGTCGGCACGCCCGTACTGCATGACGATGCGTTCGGCGTTGGCACGGCCGTGGAACGAGACCTCGGTGCGCACCCCCCTGTCGCGCGCCGCCCTGGCGACGTTGGCCGCGGGTTCGATGCCGAGCACGGGCACGCCTGCCGAGGCGAAATGCTGCAGGAGATAGCCGTCGTTACTCGCGATCTCCACGACGAGGCTCGACCGGCCGAGCCCGAAGCGCTCGCGCATCGCCTCGGCGTAGCGCCGCGCATGCTCGAGCCAGGCGTCCGAGAACGAGGAGAAGTACGCGTATTCGCCGAATATGGCCGCCGGCGCGACGAATTCATCCAGTTGCACGAGGAAGCAGGCGTGGCAGACCCGCGCGTGCAGCGGGTAGAACGGCTCCATCGCGTCGAGCTGCCGCGCTTCCAGGAAGCTCTGGACGAGCGGCGACATCCCGAGATCGGCGAAGGTCGACCATTCGCCCGACCCGCAGAACCGGCAAGTCTTCACCGCAGCCGCGATGTTCTCGTACGCCACCCTCATCGCCGCCTCGCCCCTTCGCCGCCGTTCGGGGGCTCAGTATAGAGACATCGGCGGCGGGGCGGCGAGAGGCGCGGCCGGGAATTCAGAACAGGATGCCGAGCTCCAGGGCCCCGCGCGTCTGCGAGGCGTTCGAACCGTTCGGCCCGAAGGCGAGGCCCGGCGTCGTGCTCGATGCCGCCACATAGGCGAATTCCGCACGCGCGAAAAAGATCCCCTTCTGATAGGTCGGCGTCAGCGTGATCGACCAAGCCTTGCTTCCCGGTCCATACAGCAGATTCGGTGCGCCGTCCGCGGCATTGCCGGACGAGGAGATGTACTCCACACGCACCGGCAGACTCAGGCCCGCCACTTTGGGAACCGCATAGATCGCGTAAAATGCCGCGCCCGTGGTATTCGCCGATTGCGTCGTGCCGATCGCGGTGCTCGCCGGCACGTTCGTATACTGCAGATACCCCTCGAGCGTCCACGGGCCCGTCGTGTGCGTGTAGATGACGTTGTAGATCTGCTCGTTGTCCTGATACAGGGGCGTCACCAGCGTATTGACGGACGTGCGGCGGGTATTGCCGCCGCCGATCACCGAAAGGACGTTCGCGCTGTCGAACGTGTACGTCAACGATCCCCACGCCCAGCTGTATTTGTTCGAGTACAGGCCGTCGTTCCACGACACCGCGGCGCTGACGGGTCCCGACGTGTAGTTCAACTGAACGCCGCGATTGACGGCATTCTCCTGATTCCACAGCAGGCCGCGCTCGATGTTCACGTTCTCGAAGCTGAACGTGTATTCGGCGCCGATCAGGGTCGGCAGTTTGCCGATTTCGAGCGACCAATTGTTGTTCGGGGCGATCTTCAGGAATCCTTGCGAGAACGGACCATAGAAGTCGTTGGTTGCGAGGCCCGATCGGATGTACGGCACGCCTAAGTCGGGCAGCGAGTACGCGCCAACCTCGGCGAAGAACTGCACGATGCCGTCCGTCTTTTGCACGAACACCTGGCCGTTGCTCAGATCGAACTGGCCCGCCTTGTCACCGGGCGCGACGTTGTCCTGCCATTGACCGTAGCCGCTCACCGCGCCGGTCACGAAGATCTCGCCCAAGGGGCCGGCGTCGAATTTCGCGGGGCTCGTGTTGGCGGCGAGCGGGCCGCTCATCGCCGGAGTTCCCAAGACGATCGGGGCGGGCGCGGGCGCGGCGGCGGGTGCCGCCGGCGCATCGTCCGCGAGTGCCGGCGCCGCCGAGAGGCCGGACGCGCAGGCGATTGCTGCGCAAGAGAAAGTGCGGATTCTCACTGAGGGATCTCCTTGGGTTCGAATGATTCGTTACCGTGATCCAATGACGAACGGCCACGGAGCCTGCTCGCCCGAGGGACGCCCCGCCGTTGAACGTGCGCACTCCCGGATGCCCGGCGGCCGGTCTCGGCCGCCGGGCCAATCGTGGATCTTCGTCGGCCCCGCTTACTCGATACTCTCGCCGTGCAGCGCGATGTCGAGACCTTCGCGTTCCTCTTCGGTCGTGACGCGCAGGCCGATGGTCATGTCGAGGATCTTCAGGATGATCATGCTCATCGCGAAACTCCAGACCAAGGTCGCGGTCACGCCCCGCAGCTGCAGCAGCACGCTGCCCGTCGCGCCGCTGATCTCCTTGCTCACCAGCGCACCGGTCAGGAGTGCCCCGACGATGCCGCCGATGCAGTGCACGCCGAACGCATCGAGCGCATCGTCGTAGCCGAGCACGCGCTTGAGGGAGGTCGCCGACAGGTAGCAGACGACTCCCGCCACGGCGCCGATGAGTACCGAGGAGTCCACCGAGACGAAGCCGGACGCCGGCGTGATCGCAACGAGACCCGCGACCGCTCCCGAGGCGATGCCGAGGACGCTCGGTTTGCCCTTGAGCAGCCACTCGGTGAACATCCACGAGAGCGCCGCGGCCGCGGTCGCGATGTGCGTGACGGCGAAGGCCATCCCTGCGCGACCGTCGGAGACGACCGCGGAACCGGCGTTGAAGCCGAACCAGCCGACCCACAGGAGCGATGCACCGATGACCGTCAGTGTCACGTTGGAGGGCGCCATCGCCACTTTGCCGAGGCCGTCGCGCTTGCCGAGCATCAGCGCCGAGGCGAGGCCGGCGATGCCGGCATTGATGTGCACGACCGTGCCGCCGGCGAAATCGAGCTGCGTCGCCGCCATCCAGCCGCTCGGCTCCCACATCCAGTGCGCGACCGGACAGTAGACGACGATCAACCAGACGGACATGAACCACAGCATCGCCGAGAACTTCATGCGCTCGGCGAACGAGCCGCAGATCAGCGCCGGCGTGATGATCGCGAAGGTCGCCTGGAACATCGCGTACACCGTCTCCGGTATCGTCGGCGCGAGGTGCGAGACGGTCTCCTTGCCGGCATCATGCATGTACGCCATGCCGTGGAAGAACGCGCGGCTCAGCCCGCCGATGTACGGCGTGCTCCCCGGCGTGAACGCGAGCGAGTAGCCGACGATCCACCAGAGGATCGAGACCACGGAGGTGATCGCGAAACTCTGCATCATGGTCGACAGGATGTTCTTCTTGCGCACCATGCCGGCGTAGAACAAGGCGAGGCCCGGAATCGTCATCATCAGCACGAGCGCCGTGGACGTGAGCATCCACGCGGTATCGCCCGAATTGATCTTGTCGAAGGTCACGAGGAACGGCGCCGTCGGCGCCGCCGCCGGCGCGGCTGCGGCATTCGGCGCGGCCGCCGGCACCGCGGCAGCGACCGGCGCGGCGGTCGATGCCGCCGTCGATGCGTCGTCGGCGAGCGCGACCCGCAGCGGCAGGTTGAGCGTCAGCGCGCAGAGCAGGATCAATCTCGGCAGTTTGCTCATCAATGCGAATCCCCCTGGTTTCAAATGGCGCTCGTGTCGCGTTCGCCGGTGCGAATGCGCACGACCTGTGCGAGATCGAACACGAAGATCTTGCCGTCCCCGACCTTGCCGGTGCGTGCCGCCTTCATGATCGCCTCGATCACTTGATCGGCGATCGAGTCGGCGACGGCGATTTCGATCTTGGTCTTGGGCACGAACTCGACCACGTACTCGGCACCGCGGTAGATCTCGGTATGGCCGCGCTGGCGGCCGAAGCCGCGCACCTCGGTCACGGTGACGCCCTGCACCCCGACGTCGCTCACCGCTTGGCGAACGTCGTCGAGCTTGAAAGGCTTGATGATTGCGCTGATCAGTTTCATTGCTGCACACCCCTCCCCTGCGTGGATCGGCTGCGCACGCAAGCTGCGGCTCGCGGGCACGTGACGGTCTGAAGCAACCGCCGTGCCAATGACAGGGAGTCTTATGAGATCAGTGGCTTGCGATTTAGCCGTGGATCGGCCGGACGCCGCCGGGCACCGAAACGGTGCGCGCCGGGGCCTCGGCTGCGTCGCTTCGATGCAGCCCGGCGATCGCCTGTCGGCAGGCGAGCAGAGCCTGTCCGGCGACCATGCCCTTCCAGTCGTCCGCATCGCTGTAGAAGGCGGCGCGGACTTGTGCCTTGATCGCGCGGCCCGACGGGGATTGCGGATCGCCGTGGGCGTGCAGCCAGGCGTCGGCGCGCAGGGCGAGCAGCATTTCCTCGAGAGGTTTCGTGCCGAACTCCAGGGCGATTCCGGTCACGGCTGCCTCCGGCAGCAGGGCCGGCGCGGCGCCGAGGCCGTCGCCGACGATCGGCGCCGACGTCGATGTTCCATCGAGCGGACAGGTCAGGGCCGCGCCGTACCAACTCGCGGCGCGAGCATAGGCCGGCGTCCCGGGTGGCTGCGTGACGATCCGCTCGCCGTAGCCGCGGGGCCCAAGACCGGTGTGATAGTCGAGCACCGCGACTTGCGCCGCCCCGCCGAGATAGCCGGCGAAGATCGCGCTCTGGGTCCGCCTCGACCAGCTCGGCGCAGCGCCGCCGTAGAACAAGCCCGCGGGGTATCGATACTGGCCACCGCTGATCGCGCGCTGCAGCCCCGCCAGCCCCGCGCGCGCCGCATAGGCCCGCAGGACGCTCGCGCTCGCGCCAAGCGATGCCTCGGTCCACTCGGCCGGACAGATTGCGTCGCTCAGTTCCGCGTAGCCGGCATTGTCCGGCCGCGGCGCCGCGAAATCGATCCAGTTGCGGTTCAGGTCGACGTTGTCCTCCGTGACCCGCCGCAACCAGGCGAAGCCGTACGGATTGATCGCGTGGATCAGCAGTGCGGCGACGCCCTGCGGCAGGCGCGAGGCCTCGCCGCGCGCCAACCAGTCGACCTGGGCGCCGGACCCGGCGAAGCCCTCGACGCCATGCGTCGCCGAGATCGTCACGATGACCCGTTCGGCATTGCGCGGTCCGAACCAGGCGAGGTCGGTCGACAGCTCGCCGCCGTCGGGACCGCGCTCGGGATGGCTCAGCCGATCGACCACGCCCGCGCACTGCGCCGCGGCCGCACAAAACTTGTCCCGGGCCTGCCGGTAGTCGGCGCTGAAGCTGTCGGCTGCGTTCACGGCGATCCTCCCGTCGGCCCGGGCCGCGAGGGTAGCTGCGCCCGTCGCGGCGCGAGGCGCGGCGGGCCCGCGTCGACCCCGCCGGCTCGCGCCTATTGTAAGCTTGCACCGGCGCATGTCGGAAGCTGCGCGCGGGCCGCCGCGGGCGCCGCCCGCGACGTCGTTGCACGAAACGAGCGCGGCGTTGTCGAATGCACCCGTCCACAGTATCTGGAGAGGAACAGTTACGATGAACAAGCGAGCAGTGCCCCTCGGCCTCGCGGCCCTGGCGCTGCTGGCCGCGGTCGGCGCAAATGCCGGCCGGGCCGGCGCCGACGTCACCCGCGCGACCCTGACGAACGGCCTGCGGGTCGTGATCGTGCGCGACACGCTCGCGCCGGTCGTCGCGACCGAGATCAACTATCTGGCCGGATCGGACGAAGCGCCGGATGCGTTTCCCGGCACCGCCCATGCGGTCGAACACATGATGTTTCGCGGCAGTCCGGGCTTGAGCAAGGATCAGCTTGCGGCGATTGCCGCGAACCTCGGCGGCGCCTTCAACGCCGACACCACCGAGGGGGTCACGCAGTTCTACTTCGTCGCGCCGGCGCAGGATCTCGGGGTGGCGCTGCACGTCGAGAGCCTGCGGATGCGCGGTCTCGACGTGGCTCCCGCCGAGTGGGCCAAGGAGCGCGGCGCGATCGAGCAGGAGGTGTCGGGCGACCTGTCGAATCCCTCGTACAAATTCTACGAACAATTGCAGGCCCGATTGTTCGCCGGTACGCCCTATGCGCACACGCCGCTCGGCACTCGCCCGTCGTTCGACGCGACGACGGCGGCAAGATTGCACGCGTTCTACACGAGCTGGTATGCGCCGAACGATGCGATCCTGGTGATCGCCGGCGACGTCGATCCGGCCGCGACGCTCGCCCGGGTACGGCGCGAATTCGCCGGCATTGCGCGCAAGACGCTGCCCGTGCGGCCGAAGTTCGACTTCCGGCCCGTGCACGCCGAGACGGTCGCGCTGCCGACCGACAGCCCGTACGGCTCGGTCTATCTCGCGTGGCGCATGCCGGGGCTGAAGTCGCGGCAATACGCGACCGCGCTCGTGATGAGCGAAGCCCTGGGCTCGAAGCGGGCCGCGCTCTACGGGCTGGGCATGGACGGCACCGCGCTGTATGGCGGCTTCTTCGATCAGCCGATGCCGCGGGCGGGAATCGGCATGGCGATCGGCATCTTCTCCCGCGGCAGCGATCCCGCGCCGCTGCTCGCGCGGATGCGGTCGATTTTGGCGACCGCCGCCGCCAAGGGCATCGATCCGGCGCTGATCGCGGCGGCCAAGCGCAAGGCGATCGCCGGCCTCGAGTTTCAAAAGAATGCCGTCGACGGTCTCGCCAACGCCTGGTCGGACGCGCTCGCATTCCAGGGACTCGCCTCGCCCGAGGCGATCACGCAGGCGATCGAGGCGGTCACGCCGCAGGCGGTGAACGCTCTCGCGGAGGCGACCTTCGATCCCGCGCACGAAGTGAGCGCCATTCTGACGCCGCAGAGTTCGGGCAAACCGATCTCCGGCAAGGGTTTCGGCGGCGCCGAGAGTTTCGCGTCCAGCCCGGGAAAGTCGGTCCGCCTGCCGGCCTGGGCCGCCCGCTCGTTCGCCCGCCTCAGCGTGCCGCGCTCGAGGCTCGAGCCGATCGCGTACACGCTGTCGAACGGCCTGAAATTGATCGTTCAGCCCGAGTCGATCAGCGACACGGTGCAGGTCTTCGGCAAGATCAAGACCAACCAGGATCTGCAGGCGCCGCGGGGCGAGGAGGGCGTCGCCGACGTGCTCGACGGGCTATTTTCCTACGGCAGCACGCACCTCGGGCGCCTCGCGTACCAACGGGCGCTGGATGCGATCAGCGCGAGTGCGAGCGCCGGCTCGAGCTTCTCCCTCGCGGTGCCGGCGGCGCATTTCGCCCGCGGCATGCAATTGTTGGCCGATGAGGAGTTGCACCCCGCCCTCGCGCCCAAGGCGTTCGCGGTCGTGCGACGCCAGCAGGCCGGAATCGTCCAAGGGCAGATCCAGTCGCCGGACTTTCTCCTGCAGCTCGGCTTGAGCAAGGCACTCCTGCCGCCGCACGATCCGCAGCTGCGCTATCCGAAGCCGCAGCGGATCATGGGCCTCACGCTCGAACGGATCCGGCAATACTATGCGCGAACCTTCCGCCCCGACATGACGACGATCGTGATCGTCGGCGAGGTCGAACCGGCCGTTGCGAAGCGCATCGTCGAGCGCAGTTTCGGCGCTTGGCGCAAGCAAGGCGCCCGGCCGCAAGTCGATTATGCCGCGGTGCCGCCGAATCGCGCCGGGCACCTGTACGTCCCCGACAAGAGCGCCTCGCAGGACAGCGTGCAGATGGCCCAGACGATCGACGTCACCCGTGACGAGCCGGCGCGCTTCGCCTTGAATCTCGGCGACCAGGTGCTGGGCGGCGGCTTCTACGCCTCGCGCCTGTACCACGATCTGCGTGACAAAACCGGATTGGTCTACAGCGTCGGCACCAGCTTCGATTTCGGCAAACACCGCAGCACCTACACGGTGACATTCGGCGCAGATCCCGACAAGGTCGCGGCCGCGCGGGCGATCGTCGTCAGGGATTTGACGCAGATGCAGCGCGAGCCGGTGTCCGCGGCCGATCTCGCGCGGGCCAAGGGCATACTCTTGCGCCAGATCCCGCTCGGCGAATCGAGCTTCGACGCGATCGGCGGCCGGCTGCTCGATCTGTCGATCGAGGGCAAACCGCTCGACGCCATGACGATCGCCGCGCGCCACTACCTCGCGCTCACCGCGGCACAGGTGCAGCGTGCCTACGCGCGCCACGTCCGCCCGGATGCCTTCGTCACCGCGGTGAAGGGACCGGCCGTGAAGTAATGCTCGCGCGGCCGCCGGCGTGCGGCCGTGCGGGTCATCCGCCGAACAGCCTCTTGAACCCCGCGGCACTGAAGCCGACCGTCACCTGCGCTTGGTCGCGCACCAGTACGGGCCGGCGAATCAGGGCCGGGTATTCCTTGAGCAGCAGCAGCCATTCCGGCCCGCTCGCGGGATTCTTGCGCTGGGGCAGCAGATGGCGCCAGGTCGGGCCGCTCTTGTTGACGAGGCTCTCCCAGCCGCCGAGCCGGGCCGCCCAGTCGCGCAAGATCGCAGCGGGCACGGGATCGGCCCGGTAATCGACGAAAACATGGGTCACGTCGGCGCGTTCGAGCCAGCGGCGCGCCTTGCGGCAGGTATCGCAGTTCGGCAGTCCATAGACGGTAACGCTCACTGAACTCTCCCTTGCAGTCGCGCCCGGCCGCGCCCGGCCCGGCGCTTCGCTTACAATGACGGCGACCCGCGCCGGGCGTCCACGCCAAAGTATTGCGGATCGCGAAGGATGACGATGCACGACCATATCCTGATCCAGGATCTCGTGGCACTCCTGCAGGTGGTGCTGATCGATCTCGCCCTGGCGGGGGACAACGCGGTGGTCGTCGGCATGGCGGTGTCCGGGCTACCCGCACGGCAGAAGCGGCCGGCCATCATCGTCGGCATCCTCGCGGCGACGGTGCTGCGCATCGCGCTGAGCGCGATGGCGCTGCAGCTGTTGCAGGTGATCGGCCTCGTGCTCGCCGGGGGCCTGCTGCTCCTGTGGGTCGCCTGGAAGATGGTTCGCGAACTGCGCAAGCGCGGGGTGCCCGGCGTGCGCCTGATCGCACCGAAGGCGCTGCGCCAGGCGATGTTGCAGATCATGCTCGCGGACCTGTCGATGAGCTTCGACAACGTCCTCGCGGTCGCCGGCGCCGCGCGCGGCCACCTGTGGGTGCTGGTGGCGGGTTTGGCGCTGTCGGTGGTGCTGATGGGCATCGCCGCGAACTGGGTGGCGCGCGCGCTCGAGAAGCGCCCTGCCGCCGCCTGGGCCGGACTGCTGATGGTGCTGTACGTCGCGCTACACATGATCTGGGACGGCGCCCACGCCGTGCTCGTCCGCCTCATTTGATCGGCGCCGCTGGGCGGGCGCGCGGTGCCAAGTAATCGCCCGGGGAATCGTCGAATGTCAAGCCGGTTGGTCCTGGGCGCCAATGCGGATACCATTCCGGGCTTCGCGCCCCGCGCGGCCTCGCGCCGTACGCTCTGCCCCTCAAAAAGGAGCCGATGATGACCGCTTCTTCCGTGCCGCAACGATCGCTCGCCCTGCTGCTCGCCTTATGCGGTTGCGCCGCGCTCGCCGCCGGCCGGCCGGGGGCACCGGCGGCATCCGCCGCAGTTGCCAAAGACGTCTTCGCCCACCTGAAATTCCGCGACCTCGGTCCGGCGATCGCCGGCGGCCGGGTCACGGCGGTCGCCGGCATCCCCGGCAACACGCGAATCTATTACGTCGGCGCGGCCGGCGGCGGCGTCTTCAAGACCGTCGACGGCGGCCTCAGCTGGCAGGCGATCTTCAAGCACGAGGCGACGAGTTCGATCGGTGCGATCGCCCTGGCCCCGTCCAATCCGAATCTCGTTTGGGTGGGAACCGGCGAAGCGAACATCCGCAATGACGTGATTCCGGGCGCCGGCGTCTACCTGTCCCCCGATGCGGGCAAGACCTGGAAGCGCATGGGCCTCGAGCACGTCGGCCAGATCGGCCGCATCGCCGTCGATCCGCACGATCCGGATCACGTCGTCGTCGCCGCGCTCGGCCATGAGTGGGGACCGAACCCGCATCGCGGCGTGTACCTCACGACCGACGGCGGCAAGACCTGGCGCAAATCGCTCTACGTCGACAACGAGACCGGTGCGATCGACGTCGCGATGCAGCCCGGCAACGGCCAGGTGGTGTTCGCCGCGACCTGGCAGGCGTATCGCCGGCCGTGGATGCTCCACGACGGCGGCCCGGGATCGGGGATCTGGCGATCGACCGACGGCGGCGCGACCTGGAAGCGATTGACCAAAGGGCTGCCCGCCTCGCCCATCGGGCGCATCGGCCTCGCGATCGCGCCGAGCGATCCAGAGCGCATCTACGCGCTGCTCGAAGCGCCGATCGGCAAGGGCTCGCTGTTCGTCTCGAACGACCTCGGCAAACACTGGCACAAGGTCACGGACAATCATGCCCTGAACGTCCGCGGGTTCTATTTCACGACGCTCGAAGTCTCGCCCGACGATGCCGATCGGGTCTATTTCCTCGGCTTCCAGCTCCTCGAATCCGACGACGGCGGCAAGACGGTGCGCGTGATCGACCAGAACGTGCACGTCGATCATCACGCGATGTGGATCGATCCTGCGAACCCTGAGCGCATGATCCAGGGCAACGACGGCGGCGCGTACCTGTCCCTGAATGGCGGCAAGACCTGGCGCTTTCTCGACGGCATGCCGATCGAGCAGGCCTACATGGTCGCGGCGGACAGCCGCACCCCGTACGAACTTTGCACCGGCCTGCAGGACAACAGCGGCTGGTGCGGGCCGTCCTCCTCGCTCGCCGATGATGTCGTCTCGGGCAACGACTGGTTCACGGTGGTCGGCGGCGACGGCGAATACGCCGTGCCGGCGCCGTCGAATCCGGACGTGATCTACGCCGACGCGGAGGACGGCGCGATCTTCCGCTTCGACCGCAAGACCAAGCAATCGCTGTTGATCATGCCGTACATGCATGGGCCGGCCTTCATCGACGACCTGCCGACCTCGGCACAGAAGGTGCGCTTCAACTGGACGCCGCCGATCGCGGTCGATCCTCGCGATGCGAACACGGTCTACATCGGCGGCAACGTCCTGTTGCAATCGACCGACGCCGGCCTGAACTGGCGGGCGATCAGCCCGGATCTGACGCGCAACGACAAGTCGAAGCAGCAACTCTCCGGCGGCCCGATCAACTACGATCTGTCGGGCGCGGAGACCTACGATACGATTCTCTCGGTGCAGGTCGCGCCGAGCGATCCACGGGTGCTCTGGGTGGGCAGCGACGACGGCCTCGTGTCGCTCACGCGCGACGGCGGCAAGACCTGGACCAAGGTCACGCCCGCGGGAGCGCCCGCCTGGGCGCGTGTCGATCAGATCGACGTCTCCCCGACCGATCCCGGCAGGGCTTACATCGCATTCGATGCGCACGAAGTCAACGACGACCGGCCGTACGCGTACGCGACCGCGGATTACGGACGCCGCTGGCAGCGTATCGACCAGGGGCTGGCGCCCAACGCCTCGGTGATGGTCGTACGCGCCGATCCGAACCATCCTCGCGTCCTCGCCGCCGGCACGATGACCGGAGTGTGGATCTCCCGCGACGGCGGCCACCACTGGGCGCAGCTGAAGGCCAATCTGCCGACGATGCCGGTCTTCGATCTGAAGTTCGTCCGCGGCGATCTCGTGCTCGCGAGCCACGGCCGCGGTCTGTGGGTCCTCGATCATTTCGCGGCGGTCGCCGAGCTCGATCCGGGCCGGCCGCCGGCGCAGCTGCAGCTGTTCACGCCGGGAACCGGCATCGAATATCAGCGCTGGAGTCGCGGCGAAGGCGCCGAGCCCGCATTCGTCGCGCCGAACGCGCCGAACGGCGTCACGATCGACTATAGCCTGCCGAAGAAGCTCAAGGCCGACGCGCAAGAGAAGGAGTTGCACCAAACGCCGGTCAAGATCGAGGTCCGCGACGCGCACGGCGCACTGATCGCGACCCGCTACGGCGAGTCCCGAGCGGGCGTGAATCGCGCCATCTGGGACATGCGCTACGACGGGCCGACTCAGCTGAACTTCGAAAAGCCCGCGGTCGAGGGCGCCAAGCCCTCGTGGGATCGCGGCGCGCGCGGACCGCAGGTGCTCCCGGGCAGCTATTCGATCCGCGTGACCGCCGCCGGCCGGACCGAAACCGCGCAGGCCCGCGTCGTCGCCGATCCGAACCAGCCTGCGGCGCTCGATGCGCAGCGCCAATCCCTCGAGATGGGGCTCGTCGCGCGGGCGCAAGCGGATGCGATGAACCGGATGCTCAACCGCCTCAGTGCCATGCAGTCGCAGCTCGGCGCCTATCGCAAGTCACTCGCCGAGCAGTCGGCGAGCGTCGATCCGTCGCAGCGCGCCGAGGCGAAGGCCCAGGCCGCGCTCGCCGCCCGCGCGAAAGCGCTCGCCGGAGAACTCGGCAAGCTGAAGGATTCGCTCTACAGCCCGAAGGTGCAGCACAAGGTCATCGAGGACGATCTGCACCAACTGACGGACCTGTACGGCGCCGTGAATTCCATCGCGAGCATGTTCGGCGAACTCGGCGTGCAGGCGCCCACGGGGCCCTTGCTGCGGATCGAAAAAACGGTGGCCACCGCGGTGGGCGGCAAGCTCGCGGCGTACAACGCCCTGCTCGCCGGCGACGTTGCGCGCTACGACCGGGCCGCCTATGCGGCCGGTGCGCCGACACTCGCCCCCGGCAAGCCGATCGAGGTCGCCGCGGCGCCGTCGATCGATTAGGCGGTGCCATGGGGTTATCCTGGCCGTCCGCATGACGTCGCGCACACTGCAATTCGACGGTGTCGAATATCCCGACGGCGCCGCTTCGGATCCGGTCGCGCTCGGCTGGATGCGCGGCGCTCCGCCGCCGGCGGACAAGCGCATCCGTTTCGAGGACGATCGCTTTCTGCAGTTTCCGCGCCTGCGCTGGACGCTGTCGCACATGCGCGAGTTGGTGCCGACCGCAAACGTCTGGCGCGGCTGCCGCGCGCCGAGCACGCTCGATGCGGCGAATCCGTCCATCGAGACCGAGATCGATGCCTCGGGCTTCACGGACCTGAACGGCGCGCGGCGCACCTGGAGCGCGTCCCTCGAAGATACCTACACCGACGGCATCGTCGTCCTGCATCGGGGCCGGCGCGTGTACGAGCGGTATTTCGGCGCCTTGCAGCCGCAGCGCCAACACGCTTGCTTCTCGATCACGAAGTCCTTCGCCGCGACCCTCGCCGCCGGCCTGCTGCACGAGGGAGCGCTCGATGCATCCCGGTGCGTGCCGTTCTACCTGCCCGAAATGGCGGATACCGCCTATGGTGACGCAACTCTCCGGCAGCTGCTCGACATGCAGGTCGGCGTCGCCTACTCCGAGGAATATGCGGACCCGCACGCCGAAATCTGGGCGTATGCGCGCGCCGGCGGGCTGCGGCCGCGCGACCCGGGGCGCCATGGCCCGGCGAACTACTATGAGTTCCTGGCGACGCTGCGCAAGCAAGGCGAGCACGGCCGCAGTTTCGAATACAAGACCGTCAACACCGAGGTGCTGTGCTGGATCATGAAGCGGGTCAGCGGAATCGGCCTCGCCGATCTGCTTTCGCAGCGCCTCTGGTCGCCGCTTGCGTGCGAGGAGGACGCGTATTTCAGCGTCGACTCGATCGGCGTCGAGATGGGTGGCGGCGGCCTCAACGCCTGCCTGCGGGATCTCGCCCGGTTCGGCGAACTGCTGCGCCGGGAGGGCGATTGGCAAGGCGTGCAGCTCCTGCCCGCCGCCGTCGTCGCCGAGCTTTGCACCGGATCGGCTCCGACCAAGGTCCCGGCCGCGCAATACCCGCTGCTGCCGGGCTATTCGTACCGGAACATGTGGTGGATCGCGAACGACGAACTCGGCACGATCGAGGCCCGCGGCATCCATGGCCAGCGGCTGTTCATCGCGCCGCGCGCCGAGGTCGTGATCGCCCGCTTCGCCTCGCATCCCGTTGCGACGAGCGCCGCGAACGATCCCGTCACGCTGCCGGCGTTCCGTGCGCTCGCGCGCATGTTGAGTCGCGGATGATCGCGCGGCGCGACGCTGCGCGATGCGGGCGAATCCCTCAGCGCAACTGGCTGTCCTTGCTCCCGCGCCGGTTGTAGCCGCCGAACTGCGCAGCATCGCGGTCGCGCTCGCTCTGGCAGCCAACGCACAGGCGCACCCCCGGGATCGCGGCCCTGCGGGCCTCGGGAATCTCGCTGCCGCAAGCCTCGCAAGACTTGAGCGACGGGCCCTTCGGCAGCAGGCTCTGCGCCCGACGGACGCCGTCCTTGACGGTCGCGTCGATCTGCTCGTTCACCGCATTGTCGCCCGCCCAACCCGTCGCCATGCTGCGCACTCCGCGAGGCCTCGAGTAGCCACCGCCGTCCGATTCATCGATGTCACGACTTGCCGATTTGTATATGCGTGTATTTTCGATTATTTTCAAGCCTCCGCGCCGGCGTTGCCGAAATGCAACGCGTGGGGAACCCGGCGCGGCGACGCCTGACTAAGCTCGAGAACCCTGCGACCATCGCCGATCAGCTTGCGCCATCGACCACCATGAACAAGCAGGAATTTCGCGCCACGGTGTCGCTCGCCGCCATCTTCTCGCTCCGGCTCCTGGGCCTGTTCATGATCTATCCGGTGTTCGCGGCCTATGCGCGGCAACTCGCAGGCGCGACGCCGTACAAGATCGGCCTGGCGCTCGGCATCTACGGGTTGAGCCAAGGGTTGCTGCAGATTCCGTTCGGCATGCTCTCGGACCGGCTGGGCCGCAAGCGCATGATCGTCGCCGGCCTGCTGGTATTCGCATTCGGCAGCGCGGTCGCGGCACAGGCGTCCTCCATCGACGGCGTCATCGCCGGGCGGGTGCTGCAGGGCGCGGGCGCCGTCGGCGCGGTGATCCTCGCGCTGGTCGCGGACCTCACCACCGAGGAAAGCCGCACAAAGGCGATGGCCATGGTCGGCATCACGATCGGCGTTTCCTTCATGATCGCGCTGGTCGCAGGGCCCATTCTCGCCGGCATCATCGGCGTCGCCGGCATCTTCCGGCTGATGGTCGCGCTCGCGCTCGTCGCGATCGGCATCGTCGCCTTCGTCGTGCCCGCGCCGCGAAGCCTGAGCGTGCACCGGGATGCGGAGCCGGTGCCGGCGATGTTCGGCTCGGTGCTGCGCAACCCGCAATTGTTGCGGCTGGACTTCGGGATCTTCGCACTGCATGCGATGCTCACCGCGAGCTTCCTCGTGATCCCCGCGCTGCTGCACGCACGGCTGCACGTCGACAGCCGCGATCAATGGATGGTGTATCTGCCGGTGCTGGTCGCCTCCGTGGCGGTGATGCTGCCGGCGATCATCATCGCCGAGAAGCATCGGCGCATGAAAACGGTGTTCCTGCTCGCGGTCGGCGCACTCGCCGTGAGCCAGCTGTTGCTGCTCGCCGGCGGCCGCAATCTCTACGTCCTGCTCGGCGCGATCACGCTGTTCTTCGCCGGCTTCAACGTGATGGAGGCAAGCCTGCCGTCGCTCGTCACCAAGACCTCGCCCGCCGCCGCCAAGGGAACCGCGACCGGCGTGTACTCGAGCGCGCAATTCCTCGGCATCTTCGTCGGCGGCATCGCCGGCGGCTGGATTCAACAGTTCTGGGGCACCACCGGGGTGTTCCTCGGGTCGGCGGCCATCGCCGTGCTCTGGCTGCCGGTCGCTGCGACCATGCAGGCGCCGAGCTACCTGCGCACGAGGCTGATCCGCATCCGCGACGGCGGCCCGATCGATTCAAACGCATTGGCCGGGCAATTTCGCGGGATCGCGGGCGTCGCCGAAGCCGCCGTCGTCGCCGACGAGCGCATGGCCTACTTGAAGGTCGACCCGCGCACCTTCGATGCGGCCGGCGCCGAGGCGCTCGCCGGCTGAGCCCGATCGGGCGCGTTACAGGGCGTTGAAGATGCCGCCGACGAGGTCGCTCGCCAGACCGAAGCCGGCGCCGAGGCCGAGGCCCGACATCACGTTGCCCATGAAGCCGCCGCCGCCGCTCGCCGCGTACGGCTGGGCGCTCCAGCCGCGCGGCTGCATGCCGGCCTGCGGCACGGTCGCCACGTGGCTCTCGAGCGTGTGGATGTACTGCGCCATCTGCTCGATCAGCATCATCGTCGTTTGATTCTGCCTTTGGACCGCGAGCGCGGCCTCGCGCAGGTCGAGCGCCAGCTCGCGCGCGAGCGTCGGATCCGTGATCTGGGTCTGGAGCTTCTCGGCGAGGCCCTTGATGCTCTGGGCGACCTGATCGGCCTGCGTTTGCAGTTGAACGGCCTGGCTTTCCGCGGTCTGATAATCCATGGATGCGACGCTCTCGATGGGGATGATGCAGGCCTTCGATCCTCGCCGCGGCGGTTGGTTCCGCGGCAAATTGCCGCAAAACCTTCGCCCGGATCGGCACGCGCCCTCGATCGGGGCGCAAACGGTGAGGCGCGCGGCCGATCGCGCGTCGACGGTTCGGCGCTCTCACGTGCTCGCGAATTTCAAGGCGACGCTCAATCCCGGGCCGGCGTCGGCGAGCACGAGGCGCGCGCCGTGCAGCTTCGTGACCGCGGCGACCAGCGACAAGCCGAGGCCCGACCCCGGGACCTTGCGCGCTTCGTCGAGCCGCACGCGCCGCCCGAGGGCGAGTTCGCGCTTGTCGGCGGGAATTCCCGGACCGTCGTCCTCGACGAGGACCTCCGGACCGCCCGTCTCGTTGCGCAGGAACACGCGAATGTGCCCGCCGGAGGGGGTGAATTTGATCGCATTGTCGAGCAGGTTGGCGAATGCCTGGGCGAGCAGCTGGCGGCTGCCCTGGATGTGCGCGCCCGCCGCGACGCGACTCTGCAGTTCGATGCCCCTCTCCTCCGTGACCGGCGCATATAGCTCGACGATGCTCGCGACGAGCTCCGACAGATCGACCGCCTCGCGCGCGACCGTGCCGGTCTCGGCGAGGGCGATCCGCAGCAGCGCATCGAGCGTGCTGCGCATGCGGTCGACCTCGGTCGTCACCCGCTCGAGCACGCGCCGTTCCGGGGAGGCCTCGCCGAGATGCGCAAGTGCCGCCTCGGCGGTCGACTGCAGGCGGTTGAGCGGCGTGCGCAGATCGTGGGCGGCGCTGTCGAGCACGGTGCGCATGCCGAGCGTGAGCTGTTCGATCTTATCGAGCATGCCGTTGATCTCCCGGGCGAGCGTGTTGAGCTCGTCCTCGGCATCGCGCACGGGCAGGCGTTGCGACAGATCGCCGCGCATGATCTGGGTCGCGACCGCCGAGATCGCGCCGGCGTGCGCGAGAATGCGCCGCCCCATCCAGATGCCGCCGCCGAGCCCGAGCAACATCGTCATCACGACGGCCGCGACGAGGCCGCGCATCATCACGTTCTTGACGTCCTGGCGCTCCTGCACGTCGTGCCCGACGAGCATCCGGTAGCCGCCCGGCAGCGGAAAGCGCTGCGCCCGCACCTCGTGCACGCGCGTCTGGTCGCCGTAGGGCACGGCGACCTTGAATTGGATCCACTTGCCTTCGCCGGCGCCGATGGTCGGCCAGGCCGGCAGGTTGCCGGCCACCGGGCGCAGCTGCGGATCCACCATCAGGTAAACGGCGCCGCGCACGTCCTGGTCCTGCGAGCGCTGCTCGATCAGCTCGATGAAATCGCTGCGCGAGAGCACCAGGACCTGTTCACGCAGGCCCTGCACCTCCGCCTCGATCAGATTGTCGGTGCTGCCGTCGATGACTCTGGAGACCGCGAAATAGACGGCGCCGAGCAGGGCGACCGCGCCGAGCGCGAACAGGACCGAATAAATGATGGCGATCCGGAACGGAGAGCTCGTCAGTACGCCGAGGAACCGCTGTTCCTGGTCCATTATTCTTCTTCGCTGAGGCTGTAGCCGGCGCCGCGCACCGTATGCAGTAGAGGTTTGTCGAAGTCCTTGTCGATCGCCTGGCGCAAACGGCTGATGTGCACGTCGATCACGTTGGTCTGCGGATCGAAATGGTAATCCCAGACGCCCTCGAGCAACATCGTCCGCGTGACCACCTGACCGCTGTGGCGCATCAGGAACTCGAGCAACTGGAACTCCCTCGCCGTAAGTTCGATCTTCTTGCCGCCGCGCGTGACCCGGCGCGTCATGCGGTCGAGTTCGAGATCGGCGAGCTTCAGCCTGGTCGCCGCCTCGCCGCCGCCGAGTTCGCCGCGGCGCGCGAGCGCGTCGATCCGCGCCATGAGCTCGGACATGTGATACGGCTTCGTCAGGTAGTCATCGCCGCCCGCGCGCAGTCCCGTGATCCGATCGTCGACGTCGCCGAGCGCGCTCAGGATCAGCACCGGGAATTTGCGCCCCGTCGCCCGCAAGGATTGGACCAGGGCGAGTCCGTCGAGCTTCGGCAACATCCGGTCGACGATGGCCAAATCGAGCGCAATCGACGAGGCGAGATGCAGCCCCTCGAGGCCGTTCACCGCGACGTCGACCGTGTGGCCGACCTCGCGCAAGGCCTTCGCCAGATGGTCCCGGGCGACCTGGTCATCCTCGACGATCAAGATGTGCATGATCTGAGTAGTCTACAGCCTGCGGACGGCGGCGAAGCGCTCGTGGTCCGGCCCCGGCTTCGTTGGACCCGCCGGGGTGCACACGATAAAGTTCACAATTTATGATGCCGGAGACGATGCCGCAAGCCGATGCCGCGACGATCGACGACCCATCTCGTTTTGATCCCGAGCTATAACCCGGGATCGAGGGTATTGGACGCCGTACGCGAGGCCCGCCGCCATTGGGATCCGGTCTGGGTGGTCGTCGACGGCAGCACCGATGGATCGGCGGCAACGCTCGCCGCGATCGCGGCCGATGATCCGGGCCTGCGGCTGTTCACCCTGGCGCGCAACGGCGGCAAGGGAGCGGCGGTGCTGCACGGCCTGCGCGCGGCGCTCGCGCAGGGCTACACGCACGCGCTGACGATGGACTCGGACGGCCAGCATCCGGCCGACCGAATCCCGGCGTTCATGGCCGCCTCCGTGGCGGCGGCGGACGCGATGATCCTGGGCCGCCCGATCTTCGATGCGAGCGCGCCGGCCTTGCGCGTCAACGGCCGGCGACTTTCCAACTGGTGGACGAATCTGGAGACTCTGTGGAGCGGGATCGACGATTCGCTGTTCGGCTTCCGGGTGTACCCGATCGCACCGCTGGTCGCCATCATGACCTCGAGCCGCTGGATGCGTCGCTTCGACTTCGACGCCGAGGCGGCGGTTCGCTTGAACTGGCACGGCGTCGAGCCGATCGGTCTCGGCGCCGCGGTGCGCTATTTCTCCGCGGACGAGGGCGGCGTATCGCACTTTCGCTATCTGCGCGACAACGTGCTGCTCACCTGGATGCACGCGCGTCTGCTCGGCGGCTTCCTTTGGCGCCTGCCGGTGCTCGCGGCGCGGCGGCTGCGGCGGGTGCGGCGCCCCGGCAAACCATTATAATGGCCGCCGTCATGGCAACTGGAGGCAAACGATCATTTCCATCTCCGACAAGGAATCGCTCGAGCGCGAAACGCCACCGCTCGTGGACAACGCTCTGCAGTGCGAGATCGCCAGCCTGTTCGTGCAGTCCCTGAACCTGGAGATCGCCGCCGAGGACATCGATCCTCAGGCCCCCCTGTACGGCGAGGGGCTTGGCCTCGATTCGATCGACGTGCTGGAGGTCGCACTGCTGCTCTCGAAGCGATACGGCGTCCACTTGCGCGCCGACGATGCGCAGAACCAGCAAATATTCCGCTCGCTGCAGACGCTCACCGCCTACGTCGCGGCGCGGCGGACGAAATGACGACGCTCGCCGCCGCTTCGAACGCGCCCGCTAACGGCGGCGGCGGCGGCGGCGACCGACCGGGCGCGGCAAGGATCCTCCGCCGCCGCGCGTGACCCGTCGCCGATGGCCGCCGTCCCGCTGTTCACGCATTCCTCGCCGGGCGCCCCCTTCGCCTGGCGCGGCGGGCGCGCGGTGAGCGCGCACGAGTTCCTGCGCGACGTTCACGGTCTCGCGCAGCGCCTGCCGTGCGCCGCGCACGTGCTGAACGCGTGTTCCGACCGCTACCGCTTCGCGGTCGCGCTCGCCGCCTGCCTGGTCGATGGGCGCACCACGCTGCTGCCTTCGACGCGCACGCCGGACGTGATCCGCCACGTCTCGGGCTTCGCGCCGGATACGATCTGCGTGACCGACGATCCGGACTGCGACATCGATCTGCCGCAGATCCTGCAGCGCGACGAGGAGCGCACGGCGGCGCCCTGGGCGGTGCCCTCGATCGATGCGGACCGACAGGCCGCGATCGTCTTCACTTCCGGATCGACCGGCACTCCCGTGCCACATCGCAAGACCTGGGGGCGACTTTGCGCCTGCGTGCGCGACGGCGCGCGCCGCCTCGGGCTCGCCGACGGGAGGGTCCACGCGCTGGTCGGTACCGTCCCGCCGCAGCACATGTACGGCTTCGAGTCGACCGTGCTGCTCGCGATGCAGGGCGCCCATACGCTGGTCGCGGAGCAGCCGTTCTACCCCGGCGACATCGTCGTCGCGCTCGAGTCGGTGCCCCGACCGCGCGTGCTGATCTCGACGCCGGTGCATCTGCGCGCGCTGCTCGCGGCCGACGCCGGCCGACCGGCGCTCGATCTGATCATATCGGCCACCGCGCCGCTCGCCGGCGAATTATCGCGTCGGCTCGAGCGGTGCTTCTCGAGTCCGCTGATCGAAATCTACGGCTCGACCGAGACGGGGCAAATCGCGACGCGGCGCACCGCCCGGACGAAGCGCTTCAGCCTGTGGCCGGGGATCACGCTCACCCGCATCGACGAAGGCACGCTGGTCGAGGGCGGGCACCTGGAGGCGCCCACCGCGCTGTGCGACATCGTCGAGATCGTCGGGGACGGGGAGTTCTTGCTGCAGGGACGCACCGAGGACCTGGTCAACATCGCCGGCAAACGCAGTTCCCTGAAGTACCTGAATCATCAGTTGAATTCTCTGCCGGGCGTCATCGACGGCGTTTTCTTCCACGGCGAGGCGGCATCGCATCCCGAAACCGGCGTCGCGCGGCTCGCCGCCGCGGTGGTCGCGCCCTCGCTCGATCGTGCAACGCTGCTCGATCTGCTGCGCGAGCGGATCGATCCGGTCTTTTTGCCCAGGCCCTTGCTGTTCGTCGAGCGCCTGCCGCGCAATTCGACCGGCAAGCTGCCGCGTGAGGCGTTGCGCGCACTCGCCGCGGACGCCGAATGATCGTGCGATGAAAGCGGCGCACGGCCCCTGGCGCAGCGTCGATCTTGCGATCGACGCGAATCATGCCGCATACGCCGGCCATTTCCCCGGCAGGCCGATTCTCCCGGGCGTCGTGCTGCTCGACGCCGCATTGCACGCCCTCGCGACCGAGGGGCTGCTCGATCCGGCGCGTTGCCGGGTTGCGTCCTGCAAATTCTCGAGCCCCGTCCGCCCATCGGACCGGGTCGTGCTCGAACTCAGCGCAACGGCGAACGGCTCGATCCGCCTGCGCTTCAGCGCCGGCGGCCGCGCCGTGGCGAGCGGCGTCGTGACGCCGTGCGATCGCGACGAGGCGCGCTGAGACCGGCGTGGGCGCCTCATCGACCAAGCCCGCAGCACGCGCCGAATGGCTGGCGAAGCCCGAGCGCGGCAGCCGCGTGTTGTTGCGGCTGATGAGCGCCTTCAGCCTGCGCTGCGGACGGCGTGCAAGCCGCATCCTACTGCACGCGGCGACGGTTTATTTCTTCCTGTTCGCGCCGCGGGCGCGCCGGGCCTCGGGTCGCTACCTGCGCCTCGCGCTCGGCCGCAAGCCGCGGCTGCACGAGCGATACCGACACCTGGCGTACTTCGCGACGACGATTCACGACCGCGTGTTCCTCGCCGGCGGCCGCGCCGACGCGTTCGACCTCAGTGTCGAGGGCGGCGAACTGCTGCGCGAGCAACACGCCGCCGGCCGCGGGGCGATTTTGCTCGGCGCACACCTCGGCAGTTTCGAGATGGTCGGCGCGCTCGGCCGGCGGATCGGCGGCGTGCCCATGAGCATGGCCATGTACGAGGAGAACGCGCGCAAGCTGCGCGATCTGCTGGTCGCGATCGCTGCGGATGTCGAACCCGATGTCGTGCCGCTCGGCCGGATCGATTCGATGCTGCGGATCGCCGAACGGGTCGACGCCGGCGCCTTCGTCGGCATGCTCGGCGATCGGACGATCGGCCGGGAAGCACTGCACGCCGCAACCGTGCTCGGAGGCACGGTCCACCTGCCGACCGGACCGATGCGCCTCGCCGCGGCGCTCGGCAGCCGGGTGATCTTCATGGCCGGACTGTACCGGGGCGCTAACCGCTATCACATCGTCTTCGCCGAGGTCGCCGACTTTGCCGGACTGCACGGCGCGGCCCGGACCGCGGCAATACCGGTCGCAATCGAGCGCTATGCGCAGCTGATCGAGCGCCAGTGTCGCAGCGATCCATACAACTGGTTCAATTTCTATGAGTTCTGGCAGATGCCGGGCGGCGCGGACGGCGGATGACCCGCAAGCGCGCCCCGTTCGCGCTGCTCGCGCTGCTCGTGTTGCTCGCGCTGCTCGCACTGCTCGCGCCGGCGCCGTCGCTGCGAGCGCTCGGCGTTGCGGCGCCGGACGGCGATTTCGCCCGCATCATGCGGCTGCTGCGCGAGCACCCGCACCGCCGCGCGCGTTTCACCGAGCGCCAGCACCTTGCGGTCCTCGACCGACCGCTCGAGGTGACGGGGGAATTGCTCTATGACGCGCCCGACCGGCTCGAGGAGCGGCTGTTGCGGCCGCGCCGCGAGAGCGTGCTCGTCGACGGCGACCGGCTGACCGTCACTCGCGGCAAGCACCGCCGCGTGCTCGATCTGACCCGCTATCCGCCGATTGCGACGCTGATCGAGAGCATTCGCGCGACGCTCGCCGGAGATGCCGCCGCACTGTCGCGCTCGTTCACCGTCGATTTCAGCGGCGATGTCGCCCGCTGGACGCTGCGCCTCACGCCGCGCCCGGCGGCACTCGCCCGGCGCGTCGCGCTCATCCGCATCGATGGCGCGAGGGGCGCGCTGCTGCGCGTCGAGATCCGCGAGACCGACGGCGATCGATCCTCGATGAGAATCGAGGACGAGGCTCGATGAACCGCCGCAACACCGTGCCGCTCGCGCTGTGGCTTGCCGCGCTCGCGGTCGCCGGGTGTTTCGCCGTGCGTGCGCGCTACGTCGCGGACCTGTCCGCTCTGTTGCCCGCGCAGCCGACGCGCGCACAACGCCTGTTGGCCGACTTGCTGCGCTCGGGCCCCGCATCGACGTCGATCCTGATCGCGATCGACGGCGCCGACGGCGAGGCGCGGGCCCGCGCCTCGCGTGCGCTCGCGGCGAGACTGCGCCGCGACGGCGCGTTCACGGCCGTTTTGAATGGCGATCCGACCGCCGCGGCGCGCGACCGGCGCTTCATCTTCGATCACCGCTACGTTCTGAGCGATGCGATCACCGCCGCGCATTTCACCGCGGCGCACCTGCACACGGCGATCGAGCGCACGATCGACGAACTCGCGACACCCGCTGGTCCGTGGTTGAAGTCGCTCCTCCCGCGGGATCCGACCGGCGAGGTCGAGCGGATCGCGGACCGCTGGGGCTCGGGCGGCGGACCGGCGATACGGCACGGCGTCTGGTCGTCGCCGACCGGCGATCGCGCCTTGCTGATTGCGATAACCCGCAGCTCGGGCTCGGACACCGACGGCCAGAGTCGCGCGCTTGTGGCGATCCGGCGCGCCTTTCGCGGCACGGGTGCGGGCCTGCGGCTGCGGCTCAGCGGCCCGCCGGTCTTCGCCGTCGCCGCGCGCGCACGGATCGAACGCAGCGTGCTGCGGCTGTCGGTCCTCGGCGGCGCGCTCATCGTCGCCCTGCTCCTCGTGGTCTATCGCTCCCCCGTCGCGGTGCTGCTCGGGCTGCTGCCGGTGCTCACCGGCGCGCTCGTCGGCGTCGGTGCGGTTGCAGCGGTATTCGGCACCGTCCAGGGCGTGACGCTCGGCTTCGGCGTCACGCTGATCGGCGAGGCCGTGGATTATGCAATCTACTTCTTCATCCAGTCGGGCGACGGTGGCGGCGCAGGGTGGCGGCAGCGGTTCTGGCCGACGGTGCGACTCGGCGCACTGACCTCCATCTGCGGCTTCGCGACACTGTTGCCGACGGGCTTCCCCGGCCTTGCACAGCTCGGGATCTATTCGATCAGCGGCCTCGCCGCGGCCGCGCTGACGACGCGTTTCGTGTTGCCGATCGTCGCGCCGCGGCAGCTGCGCCTGCGCGACGTCGCGCCGCTCGGGCGCGCACTGCGCAGGCGCATCCCGCGCCGGATCATCGCGCACACGCTCGCCGCCTCGTTCGCAATCGTCTCGCTCGCAACGCTCGTTCTCGCCCACGGCGGCGCGTGGAACCACGACCTCGCGGCGCTCAGTCCGGTGTCCGCCGCGGATCAACGGCTCGACGCGTCGCTGCGCGCGGATCTCGGCGCGGCCGACGTGCGCGACATCGTCGTCGCCCGCGGCGCGGACCGTCAGGCGGCGCTGCGCGGCGCGGAGCGGGCCGACGCGGCCTTGCGGACGCTGGTGGGTGCCGGCGTCATCGCCGGCTTCGAGAGTCCGGCGGATTATCTGCCGAGCCGGGCGGTGCAGCGCGCACGGCGCAGGAGCCTGCCGGATGCGCCGACGCTCGCGGCCAACCTGCGCCGCGCGACCGCCCAACTGCCGTTGCGCGACCAACGGCTCGCGCACTTCGTCGCGGACGTCGAGGCCGCGCGCCACGCCCCGGCCCTGACGAGCGCCGACCTCGCGGGCACGTCCCTCGGCGTCGCGTTCGACCGCCTGATGCTGCGCCGCAGTGATGGCTGGATCGCGTTGTTGCCGCTGCGCGCGCCGATCGTCGGCGGGCGCGCGGCGCCGATCGATCTGCGCCGCGTGCGCGCGGTGCTCGGCGGTGCCGCCGACGCGTTCGATCTGAAGGCGGAGGCGGAGGCGCTGTATTCGGGCTACCTGCACAAGGCATTGCGCGCCTCGGCGGCGGGGTTCGTGGCGATCGCGCTGTTGCTCTGGGTCGCGCTGCGCTCGCCGCGGCGCGCCCTGCGGGTCTTGGCGCCGCCGATGCTCGCGGTCCTGACGATCGCCGCGGCGCTGTCGCTCGCCGGCGAGAAGCTCACGATCCTGCATTTGGTGGGGATGCTGTTGATCGTCGCAATCGGCTCGAACTATGCACTATTTTTCGAGCGCCACTGCGGCCCGGACGACGGCGCGACGATCGGTTCGCTCGCCGTCGCGAACGCCGCGACCGTGATCGGCTTCGGGCTGCTGGCGCTCGCCGGCGTGCCGGTCCTGCGGGATCTCGGCATGACCGTCGCTCCGGGCGCCTTGCTCGCGTTCCTCTTCTCCGCCTTGATTGCCCGGCGCGAGCCGCGCATGGCGGCGGCGCATGGCTGAGCGGCGCACCGATCCTGCGCCTCGCCGCGCGGCTCCGTCGCCGCTGATCGCCGCCTCGGTGGCGGGCCACGCGCTCGCCGGCATCGCCTGGATCGTCCGGCCGCGAATCTGGCCCGTCGCGCTCGCCGCCGTCGTCGCCGATCAGCTGCTGTTGGTCGGCGCCGGGCTCTGGCCGCGGAGCAGCCTGCTCGGGCCGAACTGGACGCGCCTGCCGGCAACGCCGGCGCTGCAAGGCCGCATCGCCATCACCATCGACGACGGCCCGGATCCGCGGGTCACGCCGGCGGTGCTGTCGATCCTCGATCGCTTCGGGGTCGCGGCGACGTTCTTTTGCATCGGCGAGCGGGTCGAGCGTCATCGCGATCTCGCCCGCGAGATCGTGCGGCGCGGGCATGCGATCGAGAATCATAGTTACCGCCATAGCCATGCATTTTCCTTGCTCGGCGCCGGCGCCCAGCACGCCGACATCGCCCGCGCCCAGGAGTGCATCGCCGACGCCGCCGGCGTCGCGCCCCGGTTCTTTCGCGCTCCCGCGGGGCTGCGCAACCCGTTGCTGCAACCGGTGCTCGCGCGGCTCGGTCTGCAGCTCGCGAGCTGGAGTCGCCGGGGCTACGACACGGTGACCCACGACCCCGGCAAGGTCTTGCAGCGCTTGACGCGAAGCCTGCGCGGCGGCGAAATCCTGCTGCTGCACGACGGGCATGCGGCGCGCACCGCCGCCGGCACCGCGGTCGCGGTGGAAATCCTGCCGCCGCTGCTCGAGGCGCTGCGCGAACGGCAGTTGGTGCCGATCACGCTGCGCTCGGCACTCACGGCGCAGCGCTGCGGACAAGTGCGCAAACCGGGCTAGCGCGGCCAACCCCTGGAACGATCGATTTATCTGCGCACGAAGGCCGGATCAGACGGGGATTTTCCGGACCGCCGTGAATCCTTCCCTGGAGGCTGCGGGAAAAACATCCTGTTTTTCACGCTCCGGAAAATCCCCGTCCGACCCGGCCTTCTTCCAGCGGCCTGCTGGGTAGTTCGCGCTAGAATTCGCTAATGAGCACACCTTCGACCGCACCGACCTGTCTCGCCGCCTTCACCGCGACGAGCGGCATCGGCGCGGGGTGCGCGGCGACGCTCGAGTCGCTGCGCGGGCGCCGCAGCGCGCTGCGGCCTTGCGATTTCGACGGCGTCGATCTGCCGACCTGCATCGGGGCGGTCGCGGGCGTCGATGCCCAGCCGATCCCGGCGACGCTGCGCCGCTTCGATTGCCGCAACAACCGGCTGGCGGAACTCGCGCTGCGCCAGGATGGATTCCTCGACGCCGTGCGCGACGCGGCGGGGCGGCACGGGCGCCGCCGGGTCGGCGTGTTTCTCGGCACGAGCACGTCCGGCATCCTGGAAACCGAGATTGCCTATCGCCGGCGCGATCGGACCGACGGTTCGCTGCCGGCTGAGTTCGATTACGCCGCGACCCACAACGCGTACTCGCTGGTCGAGTATGTGCGCGAGCGCACCGGTATCGAAGGACCGGCGGCGGCCGTGTCCGCCGCCTGCGCATCGAGCGCCAAGGCCTTCGCGGTCGGGCGGCGCATGCTCGAAGCCGGAATCGTCGACGCCGCGCTGGTCGGCGGTGTCGACTCTCTGTGCCTGACGACGCTGTACGGATTCCATTCGCTGCAATTGCTCGCCGGCGCCCCCTGCCGGCCGTTCGACGTGGATCGCGACGGCTTGTCGATCGGCGAAGCGGCCGCCTTCGCGCTTCTCGGGCGCGCACCGGCGAGCCTCGATCGCGACGCCGTGCTGCTCCTCGGATCGGGTGAAACGAACGACGGGCACCACATGTCGGCGCCGCGCCCGGACGGCCTCGGCGCCCAGAGGGCGATTCAGGCGGCGCTCGCCGATGCGAGGCTCGGCGCCGCCGAGATCGACTATGTGAACCTGCACGGCACCGGCACAGCGAGCAACGATCTGGCCGAAAGCGGCGCGGTCGTGGCGATCCTCGGGCGCGACGTGCCGTGCAGTTCGACCAAGGCCGCGACCGGCCACGCGTTGGGCGCCGCGGGCGCGCTCGAAGCGATCATCGGCGCGCTTTGCTTGCAGGGCTCCCTGCTGCCCGCGGGACTGCACACGAGGCGCGTCGATCCGCGGCTCGAAGCCAATTACATCACCGACAATCGGTGCGCGCCGGTGCGGCGGATACTCAGCAATTCCTTCGGCTTCGGCGGCGCCAATTGCTGCTTGCTCCTCGGGGTCGCCGGATGACGCTCGGCGCCTGCATCGAGGGCGTCGGCCTGCTCGGCCCGGGACTCGAGGACTGGGCGACGGGCGCCGCGGTTCTCGCCGGAGAACGGCCCTACCTGCCCGCGCCGACCGCATTGCCCGCTCCTTCGATCCTGCCCGCCGCCGAGCGGCGCCGCAGCGGCGCGAGCGTGCGGCTCGCGCTCGCGGTCGGGCTGCAGGCGAGCCGCCATGCGGGCGCCGACCCGCGCATGCTCGGCAGCGTCTTCGCCTCCTCCGGCGCCGACGGCGCGAATTGCCACGAGATCTGCGTCGCGCTCGCCGACTCGCGCCGCGAAATGTCGCCGACCCGCTTCACCAATTCGGTGCACAACGCCGCGTCCGGCTACTGGAGCATCGCGGTCGGCTGCATGCAGCCGTCCCAGGTGCTATGCGCCTACGACGCGAGTTTCGCCGCCGGCCTGCTCGAGGCTCTCGTGCGCGTCTCGCTCGACGCGCAGCCGATCCTGCTGGTCGTGAGCGACACGCAATATCCAGAGCCGCTGCACGCGAAGCGGCCGATCGCCGACGCCTTCGGCGTGGGCCTGGTGCTCTCGGCGCGATGCGGCGTGCGCGGCATCGCGTGGATCGAGGCGACACTCGAGAGCGGCGAGGCCGAGACGCTGCCGCAGCGCAGCCTCGAGACCTTGCGCACGACAGTGCCGGCCGCGCGCGCCCTGCCGCTGCTCGCGGCGCTCGCATCGCAGGCACCGCGGCGCGCAACGCTCGAGTACCTCGGCGGGATGCGGCTCGGCGTGGACATCCGGCCATGCTCTTAGAGCGGCGCTGGATCGAGGCGCACGTTCCCCAGGCGGGGAGCATGTGCCTGCTCGATGAGGTCCTCGACTGGAATGCCGATCGCATCCGCTGCCGCAGCGGCTCGCACCGTCTTGCCGACAATCCGCTGCGCGCCGCAGGCCGGCTCGGCGCCGCCTGCGCACTCGAGTATGCCGCGCAGGCGGCTGCGGTCCATGCGTCCTTGCTGGCCGATGCGCCGCAGAGCGCACCGCGAGCGGGCTACCTCGCGAGCGTGCGCGACCTGCAGCTGCGCGTCCTGCGGCTCGACGACGTGGCGGGCAACCTGATCTGCGAGGCCGTGCGCATCGCGGCCGATGGACAGGGCATCCTGTACGCGTTCACGGTCGATCGCGAGGATGCACCGTCCGCATCGGGACTCGTCAGCGGCCGCCTCGCGATCGCGCTCGACGGCGAACCGCCGGGAGCGCCGGCATGAACGGAACCGGGCGCCGCGCCTTGGTCACCGGCGGCAGCGGCGGCATCGGCGCGGCGATTTGCCGGTGCCTCGCGGCCGCCGGGCACGAGGTGCTGGTGCACGCGCACCGCGGCGTGGCGGCGGCCGAATCGATCGCCGGCGAGATTTGCGCGGCGGGCGGCCGCGCGCGCAGCATCGCGTTCGACGTCACCGACCCGCAAGCGACCCGCGCGGCGCTCGAGCCGCTCGCCGACGAGGCGCCCGTGCAGATTCTGGTGAACAACGCCGGCATCCACGACGACGGCGTATTCGCCGGCATGAGCGCCGGCCAGTGGGGCCGCGTGATCGACGTCTCGCTGAACGGCTTCTACCACGTCACCCAGCCGCTGCTGCTGCCGATGATCGGCAGTCGCTGGGGCCGGATCGTCAACGTGACGTCGGTTGCCGCTCTGCTCGGCAATCGCGGCCAGGTCAATTACGCCGCGGCCAAGGGGGCGCTGCACGGCGCGACCAAGGCCCTGAGCCTCGAGGTCGCGAGCCGCGGGATCACGGTCAACGCCGTCGCGCCCGGGGTGATCGCGACGGCGATGAGCGGCGGGGCATTCGATGAGGCGCGGATCGCCGACGTGGTGCCGATGAAACGCGCCGGCACCGCCCTCGAGGTGGCGAGCCTCGTCGGCTACCTCGCCTCCGAGGAGGCGGCGTATCTCACCGGCCAGATCATCGCGGTCGGCGGCGGCCTCGCTTGAATCGAGCGTCGGCGGCGGGCCTTTTGCAGTATAGTACCCGCCCATTATTCCCGCCCTCCCCTGATCCGACATGAACAAGATGTCCGGCAAGAGCCCAACCGTGGGCTTCGTGAGCCTCGGCTGCCCGAAAGCGCTCGTCGATTCGGAGCGCATCCTCACGCGCTTGCGCGCGGAGGGGTACGAAGTCGCAGCGAGCTACCGCGCCGCCGATCTCGTCGTGGTCAACACCTGCGGCTTCATCGACGCCGCCATCGACGAGTCGCTCGAGGCGATCGGCGAGGCGCTCGCCGAGAACGGCAAGGTCATCGTCACCGGCTGCCTCGGCGCGCAGCCGCAAAGGATCCTCGATCGCCACCCCGCAGTGCTCAAGATCACCGGGCCACAGCGCTACGAGGAGGTCGTCGCGTCCGTGCACGAGCACCTGCCGCCCCGGCACGAGCCGTTCTTCGACCTGGTGCCGGCGCAAGGCGTGAAACTGACGCCGCGCCACTACGCCTACCTGAAGATCTCCGAGGGTTGCAACCACCACTGCAGCTTCTGCATCATCCCGTCGATGCGCGGGCGCCTCGCGAGCCGCCCGGTGGACGAGGTGCTGCGCGAGGCGGAGGCGCTCGTGCGCGCAGGCGTCAAGGAGATCCTGGTGATTTCCCAGGACACGAGTGCGTACGGCAGCGACTTGAAATACGCCGCGGGGCGCTGGCGCGAGCGCGAGTGGCGCGCGAGCTTTCGCGACCTGGCGGCGGCACTCGCCGAACTCGGCGTGTGGATCCGCCTGCATTACGTCTACCCCTACCCGCATGTCGACGAAGTCGTCGAATTGATGGCGGATGGTCGCGTGCTGCCCTATCTCGACATTCCGTTCCAGCACGCAAGTGCCCGCATCTTGAAGGCGATGAAGCGCCCGGCGGCGGCACAGAACACGCTCGAGCGGATCGCCGCCTGGCGCAAGTCGATTCCCGACATCACGATCCGCAGCACCTTCATCGTCGGCTTTCCGGGCGAGACGGAGCGCGACTTCGAGGAACTGCTCGCCTGGACGAAGGCCGCGCAACTCGATCGGGTCGGCTGTTTCGAGTATTCGCCGGTCGAGGGCGCGGCCGCGAACGATCTGGACCTGCCCGCGGTTGCCGCGCCGGTCAAGGCGCAGCGGCGCGCGCGGTTCATGGAACAGAGCGCCGAGATCAGCGCCGCCAAGCTCGCCGCGAAAATCGGCCGGCGAATGCGCGTGCTCGTCGATCGCATCGACGGCACGGCCGCGCTTGCCCGCTCGAGCGCCGACGCGCCGGAAATCGACGGGCTGGTGCGCATCGCGCAGGGCGCGCAACTCGCCGTCGGGGAATTCGCCGATGTGCAAATCACGGGCGCCGGCGCCTACGATCTCGAGGCGAAGCGGGCGTGAGGCTCGTACGCGCCCGGCTCGAGCGGCCGGCGACGGCAACGACCTTTCAGGGAGGCCAGATCAAGTGCAAATCGCGGCGGACCGGGTGGTGAGCATTCATTACACCTTGAAGGACGCGGGCGGCGAGATTCTCGACAGTTCCGCGGGTGGCGAGCCGCTCGCCTACCTGCAGGGCCGCGGCCACATCGTCCCCGGTCTCGAGAGGGCGCTCGAAGGCAGGAGCGGCGGGGAGACGCTCTCGGTCGTGGTGGCGCCTGAGGAGGGCTATGGCGCGCGCGACCCGCAATTGGTGCAGCGCGTCCCCCGGCGCACGCTACAAGGCGCCGGCGAGATCCAGAAAGGCAAGCAGTTCCAGGCGCGCACCGCCGGGGGCACGCGGCTGTTCACGGTCACCGCCGTCGCCGGCGACATGGTCACCCTCGACGGCAATCATCCTCTTGCCGACCAAACGCTGCATTTTCACGTCGAGATCGTCGCGGTCCGCGAGGCGAGCGCGCAAGAGCTGGCGCATGGCCACGTCCATGGCGCCGGTGCTCATCACCACGACTAGCGATCCTCGCAAACGCGACCAGATCCTCTGAGCGCCGATGCGACATAAGCGCGGGGCGCACCCGGGCCTTTCGCGAGCGGCTCCTCGAAGTGCATAATGCGCATTCGCACCAGGAACACTCGAAGAGGCGGAACCGGATGGAACGTCGCTTGCACTCTCGCCATCGCGCGCGCACGACGGTGTACGTCGTCATGCCGGGGCGCAAGAGCCGGATCTGCAAGGCGAAGAATTTGAGCGCGAACGGCGTCTTCGTCGAGACGGAGAACCTCGGCCTGCGCAAGGGGCAACAGGTGCATCTGGCCTTTGCGATCAATCTGGGCCTCGTGACCAAGATCCACCGCCGCACCGCGATCGTCGCGCACGTGACGCGCGGCGGCACCGGCCTGATGATGGAACAGTTTGCCGGACGCTGACCGCGGCGCGATCCGCATCCGCGGGGCCCGCCAGCACAACCTCAAGAACCTCGACCTCGACCTGCACCTGGGCGAGCTGACCGTCGTCACCGGCGTCAGCGGCTCCGGCAAATCCTCCCTGGTATTCGACACGCTCTACGCCGAGGGCCAGCGCCGTTACGTCGAGACCTTCTCGCCGTACGCCCGTCAGTTCCTCGACCGGATGGACAAGCCGCAAGTCGACCGGATCGACGGCGTTCCTCCGGCGATCGCGATCGACCAGACGAACCCGGTGCGCACGTCGCGCTCCACCGTCGGTACGATGACCGAACTGAACGATCACCTGAAGTTGCTGTTCGCGCGCACCGCCACCCTGCACTGCCGCCGCTGCGACCGGCCGGTGCGCCGCGACACCGTCGAGACGATCCGCCACGCGCTCGGTCGCGTGACCCGCGATCGAGGCGACCCGCGGCTGCTGCTCAGCTTTCCGGTGACGGTCCCGCAGAACTTCTCCGAGACGGAGGTGCGTGCGCTGCTCGAGCGGCAGGGGTATTCGCGGATCCACGAACGGCGGGACCGCACACTGCAGGTCGTGCAGGATCGATTTCGCTGGTCCGCCGCGGACGCGGCCCGGCAGAGCGAGGCGATCGAGGCGGCGCTGCGGCTCGGCGAAGGCCGTCTCGACGTCTATCCGCTGCAGGACCGCGAGGGCGCGGCGCCGCCGTGGCGCTACTCGACCGGCCTGCACTGCGCCGATTGCGACATCGCCTACCAGGACCCGACGCCGAGCGCGTTCAGCTTCAACTCCCCGCTCGGCGCCTGCGCGACCTGCCGCGGCTTCGGTCGCACGATCGGCGTGGATTACGGCCTCGTGATACCCGACGAGGGCCTGAGCCTGCGCATGGGCGCGGTCAAGCCCTGGCAAACCAAGGCGTACGCGCAATGTCAGGCCGATCTGCTGCGCTTCGCGCGCCGGCGCGGCATTGCGCTCGACGTCGCCTGGCGGGATCTGTCCGCGGCGCACCGCCAATGGGTCATCGGCGGCGAAGGCGGCTGGAGCCGCAAGGTCTGGTACGGAATCGGCCGGTTCTTCGCCTATCTCGAAACCAAGGCCTACAAGATGCACATCCGCGTGCTGCTCTCGCGCTATCGCTCATACAGCGAGTGCAGCGCCTGCGGCGGAGCGCGCCTCAAGCCCGATTCGCTGCTCTGGAGGATCGGCACGCCGGGCTTGAACATCCGCGACCTGGCGCTGCTGCCGATCGATCGCTGCCTCGACTTCTTCCTGCGGCTCGAGCTCGCGCCACCGCAGGATGAGGCGGCGCGGCTGCTGCTCGCCGAGATCGTCACCCGCCTGCATTATCTTGCGCAGGTGGGAGTCGGCTATTTGAGCCTCGATCGCCAGTCCCGGACGCTCTCCGGCGGCGAGGTTCAGCGCATCAATTTGACGACCGCGCTCGGCACCTCGCTCGTCAACACGCTCTTCGTTCTCGACGAGCCGTCGATCGGATTGCACGCGCGCGACATTGAGCGCATCACCGCGGTGATGCGCCGCCTGCGCGATGCCGGCAATACACTGGTCGTCGTCGAGCACGATCCGGCGATCATGCGCGCGGCGGATCGCATCCTCGACATCGGTCCCGGGCCCGGCGAACGCGGCGGCGAAGTGGTGTTCTTCGGCACGCTGCCGGAATTCGCCGCGGCGCGCGATTCCCTGACCGCCGATTATCTGTTCGGCCGCAGGCGCACCGGCGCGGCAACCGCGGCCGAGGCCGCCGACGGGGCGCCGGTGCGCGCCGCGCTGCGCATCGAGGGCGCGACGCTGCACAACCTGCGCGACCTCGACGTCGAATTCCCGCTGCAACGGCTGGTCTGCGTCACCGGCGTCAGCGGGTCCGGCAAATCGACCCTCGTGCACGACGTGCTGTACCGCGCGCTGCTGCGCGCGAAGGGCCGTGCGACCGAGGCGCCGGGGCCCCACCGGCGGCTGAGCGGCGCCGAGGCGGTCGGCGAGGTCGTGATGATCGATCAGAACCCGATCGGGCGCACGACGCGCTCGAACCCGGCGAGCGTCGTCGGCGCGTTCGACGCGATCCGCGGCAGATTCGCCGCGCTGCCCGAAGCGCGCGCGCGCAAATACACGGCCGGCACGTTCAGCTTCAATGCCGGCACCGGGCGCTGCCCGGGTTGCGGCGGCAACGGCTTCGAGCACGTCGAGATGCAGTTCCTCTCCGACGTCTACCTGCGTTGCCCGGACTGCGACGGCCGGCGCTATCGCGGCGAGGTGCTCGAGATCAAGCTGTCGCGGCCCGGCCACCCGCGAGTGAGTATCGCCGACGTGCTCGACATGACCGCAGCGGCGGCGCTCGGCTTCTTTGCCGGCGATCGGCAGATCGAGGCGGCCCTGCAGCCGCTCGCCGACGTCGGTCTCGACTACCTGCGCCTCGGGCAGGCGGTACCGACCTTATCCGGCGGCGAAGCGCAACGGCTGAAGCTTGCCGCCCACCTCGCGCCGCGCACCGCGACGCGCGCCGCGGGCGCCGCGGGCTGCTTGTTCATATTCGACGAGCCGACGACGGGGCTGCACTTCGAGGACATCGCCAAGCTGCTGCGCGCCTTCCGTCGCCTGGTCGAGAGCGGTCATTCGCTGTTGGTGGTCGAACACAATCTCGACGTCATCCGCGCGGCTGATTGGATCGTCGATCTCGGTCCGGAGGGCGGAGAGGGCGGCGGAACGGTGGTGTGCGTCGGCACGCCGCGCGAGGTCATGGCCTCGCCGGCATCGCACACCGGCAGGGCGCTCGCGCAGGCCGACGCGGCAACGCCCTTGGCGCAGTTTGCCGGCGAGTGCGCACCGCGGCCCGCGGTCGCGCCGGGAGCCGAATCGATCGAGATCCGCGGCGCCCGCGAGCACAACCTGCAAGATCTCGACGTCAGCATCGAGCGCGACCGCTTCACCGTGATCACCGGCGTTTCCGGCAGCGGCAAGAGCACGCTCGCCTTCGACATCGTCTTCGCCGAAGGCCAGCGCCGTTACCTCGAATCGCTGAACGCCTACGCCCGGCAGTTCGTGCAACCCTCCTCGCGCCCCGACGTGGATGCGATCTACGGCATCCCGCCGACGGTCGCGATCGAGCAGCGCACGAGCCGGGGCGGACGCAAGAGCACCGTCGGTACCTTGACCGAAATCCATCACTTTCTGCGCCTGCTGTACGTCAAGCTCGGCGTGCAGCACTGCCCACACTGCCGCGTGCCGATCGAACCGCAGACCGAGGAGGCGATCGGCGCGCGCCTGCTGCGCAAATTTCGCGGCCGCAGCCTCGCCCTGTATGCGCCGCTCGTGGTCGCGCGCAAAGGACTGTACACGGCGCTCGCGAAATGGGCCCGCGGCCGTGGATTCGCCGCGCTGCGCGTCGACGGTGCGATGCTGCCGACCGCCCGGTGGCCGCGGCTCGAGCGCTTCGTCGAACACGACATCGAACTGCCGATCGGCACCGTGCGCGTGGCGGCGAGGGGCGAGCGCGAATTGCGCGCCGGGCTCGCGCGCGCCCTCGAGTTCGGCCGCGGCGTCGTGATCGTCGAGGATATCGCGGCCGGCCGCAGCGGCGCCGCCGAGACTTTCTCGACCAAACGCGCCTGCCCGTCCTGCGGCACCGGCTTTGCGCCACTCGATCCTCGCCTGTTCTCCTACAACTCGAGGCACGGCTGGTGCGCGTGCTGCTTCGGCACCGGCCTCGAGCTTGCGGGCTTCGACGCCGAGCAGAGCGGCGAGGAACTCGCCTGGGCGGCGGACGCGGGCGCGAACGCGGCCGGCGTCTGCCACGCCTGCGGCGGCCGGCGTCTGAACCCGACCGCGCTCGCGGTCGAGTTTCGCGGCAGATCGATCGCGGATCTCGCGCATCTGCCGGTCGATGCGTTTGCCAAGACCCTCGCGGCATTCAAGCTGCAGGGCCGCGAAGCCGCGATCGCGCGCGACCTGCTCGCGGAGCTCGTCTCGCGCACGCAGTTCCTGCGGTCGGTCGGTCTCGGTTACCTGCAGCTCGACCGTTGCGCGCCGACGCTCTCGGGCGGCGAGGCGCAGCGCATCCGGCTCGCGGCGCAACTCGGCTCGAACCTGCGGGGCGTTTGCTACATCCTCGATGAGCCGACGATCGGCCTGCACCCGCGCGACAATCGCGCGCTGCTCGACACGCTCGAGGCCTTGCGCGCCAAGGGCAACACCTTGATCGTCGTCGAGCACGACGAGGACACGATCCGCCGGGCCGATCGCGTGATCGATCTCGGACCGGGCGCCGGCGCGCGCGGCGGGCGCGTCGTCGCCCAGGGAACCGCGGCGCAACTCATGCGCCTCGAGGAGTCGGTGACGGGCCGCTGCCTCGCACGGCCGATGCTGCACCCGCGCTCGCCGCGCCGGCCGATCGACCGGCGCACCCCGGTGATCGCCATCGACGGGGCGAATCTGCACAACCTGCACACCATCGACGTGCGCTTGCCGATCGGCCGCTTCTGCGTCATCACCGGTGTGTCCGGCTCCGGCAAATCGACGCTCGCGCGCGAGATCCTGCTCGGCAACCTGCAGCGGCTGCTCGCGCCCCGACGCGCCGGCGAGGCAGCGCTGATCGGCTGCGCGCGGATCCGCGGTGTCGAGGCGGTCACGCGCGTCCTCGAAGTCGATCAGACGCCGATCGGCAAGACGCCGCGATCCTGCCCGGCGACTTACGTCGGCTTCTGGGACGCGATTCGCCGCTTGTTCGCCGAGACGACCGACGCCCGGATCCGCGGGCACTCGGCGAGCCGGTTCTCGTTCAACACGGCGGGCGGGCGCTGCGAGAGCTGCGAGGGTCAGGGCATGCGGCGCATCGAGATGAACTTCCTGCCCGACGTGCAGGTGCTCTGCGATGCCTGCGGCGGCCGGCGCTTCAACGAGGAAACGCTGCACGTGAGATTCAAAGGCAAGAACATCGGCGAGGTGCTCGGCATGAGCGTCGATGAGGCCGGCGAATTCTTCGCCGCGCATCGGCGCATCCAACATGCGCTCGCGCTGCTCGCGGATGTCGGGCTCGGCTACCTGAGCCTCGGCCAGCCGAGCCCGACCCTGTCGGGCGGCGAGAGCCAGCGAATCAAGCTCGTCACGGAACTCGCCAAGGTCCGCCCGGACGCCGGGTCGCCGATCGGCCCGCGCCGCGCGCGCCAACACACGCTCTATGTGCTCGACGAGCCGACGGTCGGACTGCACATGGCCGACGTCGATCGCTTGCTGCGCGTGGTGCACCGCTTGATCGATTCGGGCAACACGGTGATCGCGATCGAGCACAATCTCGACGTGATGGCCGAAGCCGACTGGATCGTGGATCTCGGGCCCGAGGGCGGCGCGCGCGGCGGCCGCATCGTCGCCGCGGGGCCCCCGGAGGCGCTCGCGCGCGCGGCGGCGCGCAGCCATACGGGACGCCATCTGCGCGACTTCATGGCGGTGCGCAGTGCCTGAGAACTCGCGCTCGCTCCTCGCCTGGCTCGGCCTCGCGGTGCTCGCCGCATGGTTCGTCGGCATGTTCGGACGCGCCTACTGGACGCCCGATGAGCCGCGCGAGGCGGACCTTTCGTGGAGGATGAGCTGGCAGGCCGAGAAATCGGTGCCGCTGCTCGCGGGTGAGGCGTTTTGCGAGAAGCCGCCGCTTGCCTACTGGGCCGCCGGCGCGGCGATGCACGCCTTCGGCAAGTCCGCGTGGGCGGCGCGCCTGCCGAACCTGCTGTACGCGCTGATCACCGCCTGGGCGGTGCTGCTGCTCGCGCGACGCAGCGCCGGACCCGTCGCCGCGCTCGCCGCCGCCGCGGCGATCGCGACGTTTCTGCTCGCCTATCAGGTGGCGATCTGGCTCGCGACCGACGCGCCGTTGCTCGCGGCGGGGTCGGTCGCGCTGCTCGGCGAGTATCAAGGCTTTTACGCCGAGCGCCGGCAGGAGCGCTGGCGCGGCTACACCTTGATGCACGCGGCGCTCGCCGCGGGTTTCCTCGCGAAGAGCGGTGCGGCCTGGATGGTGCCCGCACTCGTGCTGGCGACGCTCGTCGTCTGGGAGAGGCGCTGGCGCGAGTTGCTGCGCTGGGAGTTATACGCAGGGCTGCTGCTGCAGGCGCTCGTCATCTCGATCTGGGTCTGGTCGGTCTATTCGGGCAGCGACGGCGCGGCCCATCTCAAGGTCTTCTTCTGGGACAATCTCGTCGGCCGGTTCACCCGGGTGGCGGCGCCTGCGGGACTGCAATACACGAGCGGCCACCAGAATTCGCCCGGCAAGTATCTGCTCGAGCTGCCGCTGTATCTCTGGCCCTGGACACTGCTCGGCGCCGCGGCGGTACGGCGCGCGTGGACACAGCGTCGCGCGGCGGCCGCCGATCGGCGCGCCGTGCGCTTCGCGGCGGCCTGCATGCTGCCGACGCTCGCGTTGCTGTCGATCGCGGCGACCGCGCGCGACATCTATCTCGCGCCGGCGTTGCCCGGGGCGGCACTGCTCATCGGCTGGTGGGCCGCGAACGCCGCCGCCGCGCCCGATCCTTGGGATCTGCGCGCCGTGCGCGCGACGGCCGCGATGCTGCTCCTCGCCTGCGTCGCGGCCGGCGCGGCCGCCGCATTGATCGGCTACGACGCTTGGCAGACGCTGCCCTCGCGCGCGCTCTACGTCACCATCTGCGCCGGCGGAATCGCCGCGGCGGCCGGGCTCGCACTCGGCGGCTGGCGCCTCGCCGGGCGGGCGAACCTGGCGGGGGCGCTCGCCGCCCTGCTCGCGGCCTATTGCGCGCTCTCGGTGTTCCCCGCCTCGCAGATCTACCGCCAAGTCGACCGCTGGCACGACCTCGCCTCGATCGGCCGCACGCTGCGCGCCGACCTCGGCGGCGCCCCGCTCGTGCTCATCGGCGCCGACGAAACGACCCGCGCGTGGGTCGACATGTACACCACGGTCACCGCGACGCGAATCCCCGCGCCGGTCGGGGCGCGCGGTGTGCAGCGCCTGCGGGCGTCGATCGGCGCCGATTCGCAGCGGCGGTTCCTGGTAGAGCTCGGCGGACGGGACTGGTCGCCGAGAATTCTCGCGCTGGCGCGCGCGCTCGGCGTGCATCTGCCGGTCGGACACGGCGCCCCGCCCGCCTGGGTCGCGGCGGCACGCCTCGGCGTCGAGAGGATCTACGCGCTGCCCTTCGGCCGCCGGTATGCCTTGCTCGAAGCCGAGCGCGCCGCGACGCCGCGGAACAAGGCCTCGTACTGAAGGATTTGCCGGTCCCAGGAAAAGTCCTGCGCCATCGCGTTGCGCATCAGCCGGCCCCAGGAGTCAGGCTCCGCGAACCAGCCGAGCGTCGTCTCGAGCGCCCAGCCGACCGCGGCGGCATCGTAGTCGTTGAACACGCAACCCGTGCCGATCCCGGTTGCGGGATCGAAATGCACGACCGAGTCGGCGAGACCGCCGGTACGGCGCACGATCGGTATCGTCCCGTAGCGCAGGCTGTACATCTGGTTCAGACCGCAAGGCTCGTAGCGCGAGGGCATCAGGAACGCATCGCTCCCGGCTTCGATCGCGTGCGCCTTCGCCTCGTCAAACCCCAGGTGAAACGCGACCCGTCCCGGAAAACGCCGTCGCAGGCTCTCGAAGAACTCCACGTAGCGCGCGTCCCCGGCGCCGAGCAGCGACAATGCGCAGCGGCGCCGCTCGAGGAGCGCGGGCAGCGCGTCGATCAGCAGATCGATGCCCTTCTGCTCGGTCAGGCGCCCGACCATGCCGATCAACGGCGCCGCCGGATCGACGTCCAAGCCGTCGGCGCCGATCAGCGCGCGCTTGTTCGCGAACTTGCCGGCCGGTTCTTCGGCGCTGAAATGCGTGCCGATATACGGATCGTGGCGCGGGTCCCACTCGGCGTAGTCGACGCCGTTCAGGATGCCGGTAACGCCGTCGGCGCGCGCGCGCAGCGCATTCTGCAGGCCGGACCCGAGCGGCGCCGTGCAGATCTCGCGGGCGTAGGTCGGACTCACGGTCGTCACCGCGTCGGCATGGCGGATGCCGGTCTTCAGAGCATTGATGAAGCCGCCCGCCAGATCGTCGGCGTCGAGCAGCGCCTCGCCGGAGCCGAGCGCGAGATCGGCGAGCGCACCCGCCGGCATGAATCCCTGATAGCCGATGTTGTGTATCGTCAACACCGAGCGCGATGCGCCGAGCAATCGATCCCGCGCATATACTGTCCGCAGCAGCAACGGCAGCAGGGCCGTGTGCCAGTCGTTGCAGTGGAACACGTCCGGTGCGAAACCGAGACGCTGGCAGGACTCGATGACCGCCCGCGTGAAGAGCAGGAAGCGCCGGTACTCGTCGGCGTCCTCCGTGTAAAACGTGCGCCGGTCGAACATCGGCGGACAATCGACCAAGTACACGCTGCGGTCGGTGCCCGGCAGCACCGCGCTCCTCAGCGAGTATTCATAACGGATTCCGCCGAGCGAGAGCGCGGCTTGCGACACCGCGGGCACCTCGTGCAAGCGCCACGGGCCCGAGCGCACGGTCCGGTAGAGCGGCAAGAAAGCGCGCACGTCGTGGCCGAGGCGGCCGAAGTGGCGCAGCAGCGCTGCGGCGACGTCGGCGAGCCCGCCGGTCTTCGCGAACGGCAGCATCTCCGAGGTCAGCAGACAAATTTTCAGCGCGGCCACGGTCCCCAAGTCTAGCAAACGCGCTGCGGCGAAAGCGCGTGCGGTCGCGCAACGATTGTGGCAGTCTGTGCGGGCCGGCTTCGGCCGGGCGATTGCGCCTCTGGCGCGGGGAAACGATGACTGGCACACGATACGCCGCTCGCAGCAACGCCGGTCGCTATGTGAGCCGCCTGACCAGCGGCACGCTGGCGGTCATCATGGCGGGCGGACGCGGCGAGCGGCTGCAGGCGCTGACCCTGCACCGCTGCAAGCCGGCAACGCCGTTCGGCGGCAAGTTCCGCATCATCGATTTCGTGCTGTCGAACTGCGTCAATTCCGGAATCCGCCAGATCGCCGTGCTCACGCAATACAAGGCGCAATCGCTGATCCAGCACATTCGGCGCGGCTGGAGCTACCTGCGCGGGGAGTTCGGCGAGTTCGTCGAACTGATACCGGCGCAGCAGCAGATGGGCGAGATGTGGTATCGGGGCACCGCCGACGCGGTGTTCCAGAACCTCGACTTCATCCGCGCACACCATCCGACGCACGTCCTCGTCCTCGCCGGCGATCACATCTACAAGATGGACTACGGGCCGATGATCGCGTACCACGAGCAATGCGAGGCGGCGATCACCGTGGGCGTCGTCGACGTGCCGGTCGAGCGCGCGAACGAGTTCGGCATCGTCACCACGGACGATACCAACCGGGTCTTGAAATTCTCCGAGAAGCCGCGCGCACCGGATCCGATCCCCGGTCAGGCGCATCTCGCCCGCGCATCCATGGGCATCTACGTGATCGGCACCGAACGTCTCGCGAGGATGCTCACCGAGGACGCGGCGAACGAGAGCAGCCAGCACGACTTCGGCAAGAACATCATTCCGCCGGCGATCGGCAAGATGCGCGTGTTCGCGTATCCGTTCCAGGACGTCGAGACGCGCGCCCAGAACTACTGGCGCGACGTCGGCAACCTGGACGCGTTTTACGAGGCGAACATGGAGCTCGTCGCCCTGGATCCGGAGCTCAACGTCTACGACCACCAATGGCCCATCTGGACCTACCAGGCACAACAGCCGCCCGCGAAGTTCGTGCTCGACGAGGACGGGCGGCGCGGCATGGCGGTCAACTCGGTGATCGCCGGCGGCTGCATCATCTCCGGGGCGCACGTCTCGCAGTCGCTCCTGTCGACCGCTGTGCGCATCGAGGAAGGCAGCCGCATCGAGAATGCGGTCATGCTGCCGTCGGTTTCCATCGGCCCTCACTGCGCGATCAGACACTGCATCATCGATGAGGGCTGCACGATTCCGGAGGGCACGCAGATCGGCTTCGATCCGGCCGCGGATGCGCAGCGCTTTACGATCACGCAGCGCGGCGTCGTGCTGGTCACCGCCGATATGATGCGCTTGCTCAGCGCCTGAGACGCAGCAGCAGCCGCCGCCACGCCGCGATCACGTCGGCGGTGTCGATGCCGAGCAGCGACGGTGCGCCGGCGAGCTCGCCTTGCAGCAGCTCGACCGGCGCCGCGGGCACACCGAGCGGCCGGTAGAGCGACGGCGAGGCCTTGCCGAACAGCACGATCAGCGGACAGCCGACCGCGGCGGCGGCATGCGCGGGCCCGGAATCGACACTGATCAAGGCCTGCGCCCGCGCGATGAGCGCGACCAGGCGCGATATCGGCAGATCGTCGGCGGCGTTGTGGGCGCGCGCGCAGCCGGCGAGCGCCATGATCTGCTCGTTGAGCGCGACCTCCGGGCCGGTGCCGAGCAGCACGATCCTCGCGCGGGGCAGATCCTCGTGCACGCGGCGCAGCACAGCGGCCCAGCGATCGTTCGGCCAGTACTTGTGATTCGCCGCCAGGCGCTTCAGGCCTCGGCGCATGGTGCGCTTGTTGCCGGCCTGCATCAGGATGAGCGGTGCACCGGCGAGGCCGCGTCGCTCGAGCCATATCTCGAGATCCGCACGGTCGGCGGCGCCGACCTGCAGGCTGCAGCCCGTGAGCCCGGCGGACACGCCGGGCGCCGATCGATCCCTCCACAGCGGTGGCGTGATCGCGGCGAGCCGGCGCCATTGCTCGGTGGCGTGCTCGCCGGCGGTGCGCGGATGATCGCGCACGTCGACGATCGCCTCGGTCGGCAGGCCCCCGCGCGCCAACAGGGCGCGCAACTCCTCGCTATCGTCGCAGAGCCAGGTCGCCGATGGTCCGCGCGCGCGCAGCCGGCGCACCAGCAGGCCTTGGCTGGGAGAGAGCCAGTAGGGAGTCTTGCGGCTGCGCAACGCGTAGATCTCGCCGACGCCCGGCTGCGTGCGCAGCAGCGGCTCGCTCCAGGGCCCCGAGGTCACGAGGTCGACCGGAACCCTCCAGCGCGCGTTGAGCTCGCGAATCAACGCGGTCAGCAGCACCATGTCGCCGAACGCGCCACAGCGCACGACGAGCGGACGATCGCAGGGCGGCACGGCCGGCGCCATCGAATCAAGCGGCCGGGAACGTTCGGCGGGTCGGGGACTGAATCGGTCTCAAGCGTTCTCGGGCTCCCGGAGATCTGCGCGACGACTGCAGTGTACCTGCCCGGACCCCGTGCGGCGCGGGGGGCAGCGGGGCGGAGTCCCCGGTTTCCCGAGTAATGCTATCCTTGAGATCCTCATCGCGACCCACGGCACGAGCAAAGCGGACCCTGACATAATGATTTTGCTGATCGACGTCGGTAATACCCGGCTGAAATGGGCCTGGCTGACCAGCGCCGGTCTCTCGCACCAACAAGCCATCGTGCACCGGGGCGCCAAACCGAAGTTTTGGACCACCGCGCTGTTCGAGGCGGCCCAGAAGCCCGAACGCGTCCTGCTCGCGAACGTCGCCGGCGAGGCGATGGGCAAGAAATTGACGCGCCTGACGAAGAAGCACTTCGGCCTCAAGGCGCAGTTCGTCGCCGCGAGCCCGAGCTTCCACGAACTGACCAACGGCTACCTCGATCCGACCTTGCTCGGTCCCGACCGCTGGCTCGCCGTGATCGGCGCCTGGACGATCGCGCGCTCCGCGCTTTGCGTGGTCGACGTCGGCACCGCGGTCAAGGTGGACGGCGTCGATGGCGGCGGGCGTCACCTCGGAGGCCTGATCGCTCCCGGCATCCACATGATGCGCGAAACGCTGCTGATGAAGACCAGCGACATCGCCAGGGCGATCGAGTTGAGCACCCCGTCGATGGCCGGGGTGCTCGCGAACAACACGATCGGCGCGGTCTCGCGCGGCGCGGTCTTCGCCCTGGCGGGAATGGCCGACCGCGCCGCCGAAGCCATCGAGCAGAGCAGCGGCATGAAACCGCGCCTGTTCGTCACCGGCGGCGACGCCGGCATGGTCACGGCGGCGATGCGCACGCGCGGCGAGATCGTCCCGGACCTCGTGCTGCAGGGCCTCGCCGTGGTCGCGACCAAGGGCCGGTGATGCCGCAGAACCCTCCTTCGCCCAAGTCTGGGTCCACGACATGCTATCCCGCCCGCGTGAGGCGGCGCGAGTCCCAGCGTGGGTATCTCCTCGAGATACCCATCGTGCTGTTCATTCTCTTGATCGCGCTAGCCGTTCTCGTGCCGCGCCTGGCATTGACTGGACAGAAGATCACGCTCGCCCTGGCGGCGGTACCGATTGTGTTCTGTCTCTTTTACATGATCGTGATTCCTGGATGGACACCAGGAACTTCCGGTCGAATCGCCCGCATCTGGCGCGTGTCGCTCTTCTTAGGATGTGCGGCCGTGATTGTTGCCGGAGTCTGGGCTTTCATGCTTCGTTAATGAGGGGCAATCCATCAAGCGATTTCTGACTCTCTCGTGCCTCGGTGTTGCGGCGCTCGGACTCGGCGCGGCGTGCGCCGCCTTTGGCGCAACACCTAACGCCAATGCCGCCGTTTACGCGACGAAAAGCCACCCCGAAACCCTGGTGTTGGATGCAAGCACCGCCGGCCGGGGCTTCATGACTTCGACCATGCAGATCCCGGTCAAGTCCGGCGAATTCACCTTCGTCTACCCAAAGTGGATTCCGGGCGAGCATGGGCCGACCGGACCGCTCGCCGACGTCTCGCAGATCAAGGTAAGCGCCGACGGCAAGCCGCTCAGCTGGCGGCGCGATCAGGTGAACCTGTACGCGTTTCACGTCGCTGTGCCGGGGCACGTCTCCTCGATCACGGTGCAGTTCACCGTGCTGCTGAATTCGCCCGATGTCATGGCGACGCCGAATCTCGCGGTCGTCAACTGGAACCGCGCGCTTTTCTATCAGAACGACACCAACGATCACCACGTCTATTTCAAGGCGAGCATCATCCTGCCGAAGGGCTGGGGGTACGGCACGGCGCTCAGCGCGGCCCATCACGACGGCGAGCGGGTCGACTTCGAGGAGGTTGCGCTCGCGACGCTGGTCGATTCGCCGCTCGACTGCGGCCTCTACCAAAAGCACGTGGTGCTCTGGCAGCAGGGCGACGCCCGGCAGGTGCTCGATATGTTCGCCGACCAACCGCAGGATCTCGACGTGCCGGCGAAAATCCTCGACGCGTACAAGAACATGACGCCCGAGGCGCTTGCGTTGTACGGCGCGCGCCACTGGTACGACTACCACTCGCTGCTGGTGCTCTCGAACAAGATCGCCATCGAGGGCATCGAGCATCATCAGTCGAGCGATGACCGCGCGCCGACGAAGTTCATGACGGACCCGTCCTGGCAGCTGAGCGACGGGGACCTGCTCACCCACGAGTTCTCCCACTCCTGGAACGGCAAGTTCCGCCGGCCGTGGGATCTGACCACGCTCAACTATCAGATCCCGCAGCGCACCGATCTGCTGTGGGTGTATGAGGGCATGAATCAGTATCTCGGCGATCTGCTCTCCTTCCGCGCGGGCATCCGCAAGCCGAGCGACTATCCGCAATTCCTCGCCTATCTGTACAGCCGCATGGCAAGTGAGCCGGGTCGGCTCACCGACCCGCTGATCGATACCACGACCGCGGCGCCGTATCTGTACGAGGCGCCCCGTGGAGCGTATGCCTCGATCCGCCGCACGGCCGGGGACTTCTACACCGAGGGTGAGTTGCTGTGGCTCGATGTGGATACCATCATCCGCACCAAAACCCACGACCAGAAGTCACTCGATACGTTCCTGCACCTGTTCGCGGGGCAGCCGAACACCGGGCCGATCACCAAAACGTACACGCGCGCCGACATCGAACGGCTGCTGAACGAGGTGGTCCCGTACGACTGGCATGGGTTCTTCGAGCGCCATGTCTACGAGATCTCCAAGCTGCCGCCGACCGCCGAGATCGCGCGCGCCGGCTGGCGGCTGGTGTACACCCGCAAGCCCAACAAGTTCGAGAAGCCGGCCGCGGGCAATCACCACCTCGACAGGCAATGGCAGACCTACGGCTTCAATGTCACCAAGACTGGGAAGCTCGCGGATGTGCGCGAGGGTTGGCCCGCTTGGACGGCCGGCATGGCCCCGGGGATGAAGATCGTGGCCGTCGCCGGCGAGCGCTACACTCCCGCGGTGCTCAACTACGTGATGGATCAGGCGGCAAAGACCAAGCAGCCGACCGCCTTCCTCGTCTCTCAGGACGGCTGGTTCCAGACGGTCGAAGTCCGCTACTTCGCCGGAGGGCGATATCCGCACCTCGTGCGCATCCCGGGCAAGCCGGACCTGCTCGCCCAGATCATGGCGCCGCACGCCAAGCACTGAGCACGTGATCCCGGCGCGCGCGCTGCGGATCGCCGAACCCGGTACGCCGCCGCGCTGCCCGGCCGACGCACGCCCGTCGGCTGCGCGATGCCGGTCATCACCGGCGTCGCGGCTGCGCGCAGATACACGCCGTCGAGCATCAGCACGTGAAAATGCACGTGCTCCGCGCTCCACCATCCTCGCAACGAGATCTCGATCGCTCAGCCGGTAAAATCGCGGGGGATCTTCAGCCTAGCAGCCTGTCGGATTGAGGGTTTGGTTGATCGGGAAAACGGATAGAGAGCGTAGATCCATGTCGATTCTTCTCGATATTGAAGGGCTGAGAAAACGCGATGCCGCCTCAGCAGGCCTGCATCGCGAACATTCGCTTGATGTTCCAGCTCATCGTCACCAGATTCCATTCGCCTTTGACGTTTTCCAGGCCCCGCAGCAGGCACTGGCGATAACCCATGACGGATTTGATGATGCCGAACACGGGCTCCGGAGTCTGCTTGCGCAATCCGTACAGTTCTTTACCGCGGGGCGTTCGCAATCGATACGCCATCTTCTCAAGCGCCGTGACCGATTCGGGTGGACACCTCGGAGCGGCGGCAAAACGCTGCTTCCAGCTCAGATGATGATGGCCGCGCCCCAGAGCGATCAGCGGCTCGATGTTCGCGGCCGCGCATTGTTCGACGTTGGTTTCGCTCATATACCCGTTGTCCGCCAGAATGATCTCGGCGCGGCCCAGTTCCTCGGGCAACGCCTGGAGCTTCTCGATCATCGGCACGAGTTGCTCTTTGTCGTTGGCGGCTTGGGTGACTTCGGTCGCC
>DATLSG010000022.1:0-7633 GCA_035534275.1 Steroidobacteraceae bacterium | reverse complement strand
TGTTTCGGCCGAGGTCATTGGTTTCTTTGGTACGCCGGTGCGGATGACGTAGAGTCGGTCGAGCGCCGCTTCCCGGGCGATCTGGGGTTCGAGCCGATGGACCTCGAAGCCGCTCTCCTCGATCGTGAGCGCGAATTTCCGGCGCCGAGTGGCGAACTTCGGGCTACTTCGGCGGCGCGAGCTCGATCAAGGTCAGCGTTTCTGTCGCAGTGATGGCCGTCAACTGACGTGGAGCTTGGTCGAGAGTTCGCAGAGCCGCTCCCCCAGCACGATCTGGCGCTCCGGCGTTCGAATTCGTTGCCCCGGGCACCTCGAAAATCCGCAGGCGACCTGCCTCAGAAGCCAACCCAGGGACCGGCGACACCCGCGACCGAATTCGACTCGAACGCGAGATAGACGGGCCGCCCATAGAAGAACGGCAGGCCCCAGTCGAACGCCCCCTGCAGGCTCGAACCGGCTGGACCGGCGAGATTGGGCAGCGCCGCGGCATTCGTCGCGAAATCCGCGTCGGCGTTGTCGACGTCGAACGACACCATCGCGTTGACGCCGTTGACGTCCTGGATCGTCGCCTGCAGCGCGAGCGTCGAGGCGGGACAGTAGAAGGACGGCTGATCGGTGCAGGTCGTGATCGTGTCGTCCGTGAAGAAGTATCCGTTCGAGCCCGTGTCGATGAAGCTCGAGGAATAGACACTGCCGTTATAAAGCGTCGTCAGGGTGCCGTAGTTCGGATCGAGCGTGTAGATGTTCGCCGTGCTCGGCAGGGCATTGTCCGCCTGGGTACCGATGCCGAAGAGCAAGGTCCCCGCGAGGGTTGCGGTCGGCGATTGGATCCCCGGCAGCTCGATCACGACGCCGTTGTTGTCGCCCGAGAACATCGATACCGGGTTCTGCAGCTGCGCCGTGACCGCCACCGCAACCGGTGTGCAGGTGCCGGTCACCGGGCAGTCGTAATAGGTGCCGGGAATCGCGCTGCTCGCGCACGCGATGCCGCAATCGGTGAGAAAATTGCCGATGCCGAGAATCGCGTTCGCACCGAAGGTCGGCACGGTGTTCTCGAGCGGCCCGAGCACGCAGGAGGCCGGCGTCGCCCCGGCGGCGGCGTCACCGATCACCTGTATCGGCACCGACGCGGCCGTCTCGCTGCCGATGACCAGATCGGCGGTGCGCACGGTCCCGAAGCTGTAGCCGTCTGCGAACTGCACGCACTCGTCGAGCGGGTTGTGGGACGCATCGGTCGCGAGCGGCAGGTCCGTCGCCTGGATCCCGCTGCCGAGCACCGACGCGAGAATCCTGAAGCCGGTCGAGCCGGTATCGACCTCGACATGATCGATCGTCTGGCACTGCGTGGTGCTGCCCGGCACGCACAGCGTGACGCTCGTATACAGGGTGTTGACCGAACCGCCGGCCGCGGCCGGGCCCTGATCGACGGTCACGGGCACGGTGTTCATGCCGGTGCCGCCGGACCCGGAGCCACCGCCGCCCGGCGAACCGCCGCCGCCACCGGCAAAGTCGACCGACGCACCTCCGCCGCAGGCGGTCAGCAGCCCGTAGCCGGCGACGAGGGTCGCGGCGAGCGTCGCTCGGATCAGCTGGTGAGGGGGACGGGACACGGGCGATTTCCTCGCAGGCTCAGCGCAAGTCCGCCGGCGTGAAGCCGCTCGGCAACCGCGACGGCAAATAGGCGCGGCCGTAGACGCTGCGCTGGAAGTCAACGACGCTCAGGACCAGCCCGGGAGTGCGAATCGCCACGATGTGATGCCCGGTCCGGTGCAGCGCCGCCGCCGAGAGGTACCGGCCGTAATAGGCGCCGAGGAGCTCTTGGAGATCGGGGCTGTGGCTACCGCTCCAGGTGACCGCGAAGATCCTGCCGGTCCGGTCCGCATACTCGCGCACGGTCTGGCCGGCCGGATCGACGAGCCGATGGACCGCAAAGGATTGCATCGGCGTGACCGAGAGGATCCCACGCATCGCCGCCTGATCCTTGGCGATCGACGCACTGCCGCCGCCCAACGCCGCCGAGGCGGGTTGCGCGAGAACGAGCGCGAATGCGCACGCGACGCCGCAGGCGAGGGTCCGGAACACGCCCCGGAACGCGAAATGTGGGGATCCGGACCTCATCATGCCTCCCGCAGCCGAGCGCCACGCGATCTTGGACCGCCGCAATGCACCGGGGTTCCTCGATATCGCCCACGCGGGCTCCGGTCGGCTCGACGAGCCTCTCGCGCCCCACCCCGCAACCGCGGGGGGATGCGCCGCGCCCCGCTCGACCCGCACGAAGCGCCGTTGCGCTCAGCGGTTCACCAGATGCATCGTGCGTTCCGGATAGCGCGCCCCCGCGGCGACCGCGGGGCGCGCGACCGCGTCGATCCGCGCCAGGTCGCCTGCGGCGATCGCGATCGCCGTCGCCGCGCAGTTCTCCTCGAGACGCTCGCGGCGCGTCGTACCGGGGATCGGCACGATGTCCCGGCCCTGCGCGAGGAGCCAGGCGAGGGCGAGCTGCGCGGCAGAACAGGACTTCTCGGCCGCGATGCGCTTGATCTCGCCGAGCAGCGCCAGATTGTGGGCGAAATTCTCGCCGCGAAAACGCGGCGAATCTCGCCGGTAGTCGTCCGCAGCCAGATCCTCGGCGCGGTCGAATCGCCCGGCGAGGAAGCCTCGGCCGAGCGGGCTGTAGGCGACGAAGCCGATCCCGAGCTCGCGCACCGTGGGCAGAATCTCCTCCTCCGGATCGCGGCTCCACAGCGAGTACTCGGTCTGCAGAACGCTGATCGGATGAACCTTGTGCGCGCGACGGATCGTCGCCGGCGCAGCTTCCGACAAGCCGAGATAGCGGATCTTGCCCTGGCGGACCAGATCACCCATGGCGCCGACCGTCTCCTCGATCGGCACGCTCGGATCGACGCGGTGCTGATAGTACAGATCGATGGTGTCGACCCCGAGCCGGTGGAGCGATGCATCGCAGCAGGCGCGAACATATTCCGGACGGCCGTCGACGCCGCGCGATGCCCCGCCGGGATCACGAACGATGCCGAACTTGCTCGCGACCACGACCGAGTCGCGCCGCCCCTGCAGCGCCTTGCCGACGAGGCGCTCGTTGGTGTGCGGCCCGTACATGTCGGCGGTGTCGAGCATGGTGACGCCGAGGTCGAGCGCCCGGTGGATCAACCCGATCGCATCGGTCTCGGTCGCAGCGCTGCTCGAATAGAAGTCGGACAGTCCCATGCAGCCGAATCCCAGTATCGAGGAGGCCAAGCCTTGGCCGCCGAGCCGCGTCGTTTCCATGCAATGCACCTCGCTCACCGCTTGCGGGTCAGGCCGATCACGACGAGCACGCAACCGATGCCGAGCGCGCCGCCGCCGATCGCCGGCGGCACCGGCTTCTCCTCGCGCACGTTCGCCTGCAAGGTGCCGACCTTCAGCACGTTGTGCTCGCTCGAATAAGTCGGCGCCTTGATCAGGATGTACAGGCCGGCGGCTATCAGCAGCGCACCAGCGATCGGCAGAATGCGGTTCATGTTGCCATCGCCCCGTTATCTTGGTGGTTCCGGATGCCGATTGTATGCGCCCGCGGGGCCCTTGTCGGCTTTCGCTTGCCGCGGCCCGATTGCCGGCGCGCCGCGACCGGGGTACGCTGCCGGCAAGCCTCGCCGCCGAGGGCCCGAAGGGCGGGATGAGCGATGAAAATCGATCCACAGGCGTTCAGCGTCCCCGCGGGGACCGCCGTGAACTTAAAGAAATGGCCGACGCAGGTCGATCCTCTTTACAGGAACGACGCGCATTACGCCAAGACCCTGCGCGAACACGTCGAGGCGCTGAGCGCCCAGCAGGCCCGACTGTACGCAACCGCGAGCCACGCGCTGCTGCTGATCTTCCAGGCCATGGACGCCGCCGGCAAGGACGGGGCGATTGCCCACGTGATGTCCGGCGTCAATCCGCAGGGTTGCCAGGTCTTCAGCTTCAAACACCCGAGCGCGACCGAGCTGCAGCACGATTTCCTCTGGCGCACCACGCGCGACCTGCCCGAGCGCGGGCGCATCGGCATCTTCAACCGGTCGTACTACGAGGAGGTGTTGATCGCACGCGTGCATCCGCACATCCTGCGCGCCGAGGGTCCGCCCGATGCCACCTCCCGGGGCAAGGACGTCTGGCGGGCGCGCTACGAATCGATCGTGAACCTCGAGAAGCACCTGCACATCAACGGCACGCGTATCGTCAAATTCTTCCTCCACCTGTCCAAGGAGGAGCAGCGCCGGAGGTTCGTCGAGCGCATCGATGAGCCGGCGAAGAACTGGAAGTTCAGTCAGGCCGACATCGCCGAACGCGGGTACTGGAAGCACTACATGCATGCCTACGAGAAATGCCTGGAGGCAACCAGCAGCCGCTTCGCACCGTGGTACGTCGTACCGGCCGACGACAAGCGCAACGCGCGCCTGATCGTCTCGAGCGTGATCCTCGCGACGATCGCTGCGCTCAAGCTCGAATTCCCGAAGACGAGCCCGGCGCGGCGCCGCGAACTGCTGGCGATGCGCCGGCAGCTCGCGCGTTGAGCCGCAAGCGCGCGGCCCCGGTGCGAGGGTCCGGCGCCTCGGTCGACTCGCACCGTGCCTCGATGCGCCGGAGCACCATCGCGTAGGTCACGGCAGCCGCGTGCCTGCGCCCGACATCGCGCGCAATACCGCCGGCAGAAGATCCGGCAGGTCCTCGGCGAGCAGGCCGGGGCCAAACGCGGCGGCGGCGGCGCCGTGCATCCACACCGCGGCCGCCGCCGCCTGCCACGCCTCCATGCCCTGCGCGAGCAGTCCGACCACGATGCCGCCGAGCACGTCGCCCGATCCCGCGGTCGCAAGCGTCGGCGGCGCGTTCGCGTTGATCGCGGCGCGCCCGTCCGGTGCGGCGATCACCGTGTCGGCGCCTTTCAACACGATCACCGCCCCGCTCGCCGCGGCCGCGGCGCGCGCTCGTGCGAGCTTGCCGCCACGCAGATCGAACAGTCGGCGGAACTCTCCCTCGTGAGGCGTCATCACGCAAACACCGCGAATCGCGCGCCGCACCGCGGGCGCATCGCCCGTGAACGCCGTGATCGCGCCGGCGTCGAGCACGGTCGGGCGCCCCGTGGCGAGGATCGCCGCGACCCGCGCGCGCGTCTGCTCGTCGGGCGCAGCGCCCGGCCCGATCAGGAAGGCCGAATGCCGCCGATCCTCGAGCAGCTGCGCGAACTCCCCGGTATTCGCGATGGGTGCGATCATGATACTGAGGGCGTTCGCGGCATAGATCGGCAAGGCGACCGCGGGCACGGCGATCGTCGTCAGGCCGGCGCCGGCGCGCGCGGCGCCGCGGGCGGCCATGCGTGCGGCGCCGGTCATCGGATAGCCGCCGAAGATCATGGCATGGCCCCGGGAATACTTGTTGTCGGCGCCGGCGAGTCGGGGCATCGCGGCGAGCCACAGTGCCGGATCGTTCTCGAAGGTGTCGGAGGCGAGTGCCGCGATCACGGCATCGGCAATGCCGATATCGGCTACGACCAGTTCGCCGCACAGAGTCCGGCCCGGCAACAGCAAGTGACCCGGCTTCTTGCGGCAGAAGGTCACGGTCAAACGCGCCGCGACCGCGCCGAGGTTCTCGCCGGTGTCCGCCTGCAGGCCGCTCGGCACGTCGACGGCGACGATCGGCAGGCCCGCCGCCGCCGCCGCCGCCAGTGTCTCGAGCGCCTCTCCGTCGAGGGCGCGACTCAGGCCGGCGCCGAAGATCGCATCGACGATGAGTTGTGCGCCGCCGAGAGCCGCGGGGGCGAGCACCTCGATCGGCCCGGGCCAACGGTCGGCATGCTCGCGGACGGCGCCGCGCAACCGGTCCCGGCTCCCGAGCAAGGCGAGCCGCACCGGCCAGCCGCGCTCGGCGAGGCGCCGCGCCACGACGAAGCCGTCGCCGCCATTGTTGCCGGGTCCGCAAAGCACGACGACGGGGCGCGCCGACCAGCGTCGCTCGACTTCGCCCGCGACGGCCTCGCCGGCCCGCGCCATCAATTGCTCGATGCTCGTGCCGGCCGCGACGGTGCGCCGATCCGCTTCGCTCATGCGCAGCGTGTCGAGCAAGGCGCAACGATTCGGATCCGGCGTTGAATCCATGATCGGCGCAGTGTACCCGGGTGCAGGCGGTGGCGGGATCGGCGCGGGTCCGCTCGACGACGAGGGCCGCGGCGCGGTATCGTCGCCGACCTGAACTGCCACCAATCCGCGACCGCGGGAGCCTGCCCGACCCCATGACCAAAACCGCTTGCCCGACGGACCGTGATCGGCCCCCGCTGCGCGCCGAAGCCGCGAGGGCGCGTTGAGCGAGACGATCCCTCGGATTGCGATCGACGCGCTCTTCGGCGAGCCGTCACCACGACGGGATCTGGCCGATCGGGCGATCATGGACGCTGCGGCGCAGACGGGCTTTTTCGTCGCGACCGGCTTTGGCCCGGACATCCCGGTGGACGCAGGCACGCGCGCCGGCTTGCTGCGCATATTCGGTTTGCCGGACGGGCCAATCCGCAAGCTCTGGCGCCAGAAATTCGCGCCGGCGCACGCGAACGTTTATCGCGGCTGGTTCCCGCGGCAGATGGGATTTCTGACCTGCAAGGAAGGCATCGACATGGGTCCGGACGTGGCCCATGGCCAAAGCGTCGTCGATTGCGGCGATCCTCTGCGCGAGGCGACCCCGCTGCCGCCGGAGGAGGCGCTGCCCGGCTGGCGCGCGGCGGTCGCCGCCTATTACCTCGCGATGGAGAGGGTGAGCCGGGCGCTGATGCGCTCGATCGCGCGCGGCCTCGGCCTCGCCGAGCACCACTTCGACGGGGCGTTCGCGCAGGGCGGCCTGTCGACCTTGCGCTTGATCCGCTACCCGGTGCGCACGGACGCCGAGCGGGTCGCCGAGTCCGATGCCGAGGTCTGGGTCGAGCGCGGCGGCGAGCGCTGCACCGTGATGGGTGCGCCGCACGTCGATTCGGGTTTCCTCACCTTGCTCGCGCAGGACGGCGTCGAGGGTCTGCAGGCGCGCCACCGCAGCGGCGCATGGATCGACGTGCCGCCGATCGAGGACGCGCTCGCGGTCAACTTCGGCAAAGTCCTCGAGCGCTGGTGCGGCGCTCACATCAAGGCGACCGAGCATCGGGTGATCGGCTGTGGGCGCGAGCGCCTGTCGATCCCGTTCTTCTATGAAGCCCGGGCGGATGCCGAGATCGCGCCGTTGCCGATCCCGGGGGTGGCGCCGTTCGAACCGTTCCTGTTCGGCGATTACCTGTGGGCGACGACGACGCGATTCGTCGAGTTCCAAGGCATGGAGAACTTGCGCGCGCCGCGGCAAGCCGCTCGAACTCAAATCGCTTGATCCCGCGAACCGACGCCGAAGCCCCGGTGCCGGCCGCCGTTTGGCCGGCACCCACCAGGCGGCCCGGGCAACGAGCGTGCGGCAACGACCGTGACCCGTGGCGCCGGACGACCCCGTCGGAATCGCGGCGGTGGGCCACGCCGGTCGGTAAAATGTCCGGCAAGCCGGCTTAGCTCAGTTGGTAGAGCGCCAGTTTTGTAAACTGGATGTCGCGGGTTCGATTCCTGCAGCCGGCACCAGACCCCACCTCCAAGAACAACTTGCG
>DATLSG010000021.1:0-33003 GCA_035534275.1 Steroidobacteraceae bacterium | reverse complement strand
CGTTGTAGGGATGGATGGCGAATGGGATGCCGGAAGGCCGGCGGATCAACCCCGACCCGGGGGTTTTTTTGCGTTGATTGGCGGCTGGCGCGGCGATTTGCGCGTGTGCGGCAGATCGATGCGCACGCGCAGCTGCGCGCTCGCGCTTCCTCCCGCCGGGAGCGAGCGTAGGTTCCAACGTACGGCGCGGATGTCGGCCGCGGGCACGCGCTCCCGGCGGGTCGTGCCGTCTGTGCGGGCGACGCTGCGCATCAGCGGCAGCGGCGCGAAATGCGTGCCGTCGGTGCTCGCTTCGGCGCCCGCGGGCTCGAGGCTGCGCTCCAGAAGCGTCGTGCCGGCGGGCACCGGCACACGCGCGACCAGGTGAGCGGCGGGCGCACCGCCGCTGTTGCGATACACCGCACGGTACTGCAGGAGGTCGCCGGGTTTGGCGGCCGCCGCGGGCCGCAGCCGTTCGTGGCCGTGCTCGCTCGCCACCTGCCGCACTTGCAGGTGCGAGGTGACCACGGCTTGCGACCAGGCCGCCGGCGCCCAGGAAACCGCGATGAGGACGACGGCGCGCAGCAGCCGCGACAGCGACGATGACGGTGACGATTCGTGACGCATGTTGACACCCCGATCAACGAGACGGTGCGCGAAAAATCCGAGCGGCTTGCAGGCTATAAAGATGCGCGCCGGCAAAGCGTGATTGAGCGCACTCCCGCGTGAGGCTGTAGGGTGATTGATTACACAATCAGCGCGGATTCAGGGTCCGGCGTGATGCCGGTCACAAAGATTCCTGCGCAAGTTAGCCGCTACGATCACGATATGACCGGATACGGCGCAGGCCATGGTGCTGAAGACGCCCGAGGCGGGCGAGGTCGTTTTTTTTTGCTTAATCTAGGGCCGAGCGGCAGCGCCTGCGAAGCGCTGCGACCTGGTCACGGTGAATCGCGAAGCTACCGGTGGACCCGTGAGCGAAAACCCGCGATTCGCCCCACACGGTACCCACGCACCGCAGCGGCCTCAGTCGCGGTAGATGAACGTCAGGCCGAAGGTGCGCGGCCGGAACGTCCACTGGCGCTGCAGGCGGGTCGCCGATTCGCAGGCCGGCGTCGGCGTGCTGCACACCCCGGGATCGATCGACCAATGGTAGTTGGTGATCGTCTGGTTGTCGCCCAGGTTGTTGACGAACGCGGCCACCTGCAGGTTGCCGAAGGCCATGCCGGCGCGCACGGACATGTAGTTCGTCGAGCCGAGCACGTAGTTCGCCGCATCGAATTGCTGCGTCGTCGAGTCCTGCTGCGGCGACAGCCACTTCGCGCTGCCCTGGTACTCGTCGTCGAAGCGCAGGAACGAGTCGTGGCTCCACACGCTGAAGTTGTACTGCAGGCCCGCCGAGGCGGTGATCGGCGCGCCCGGCTGGCCGCTCTGGCCGGTGATCGCATCGCCGCTCGAGACGATCGGCGTGATCTCCGCGGGTGAAAAGACCGCGGTGCGGGAGTAGCGGGCGTCGGTGTACCCCGCCGTCAGCTCGGCGGTGAAGTGGTCGGTGATCGCGATGTCCGCCTGGATGTCCGCGCCCTTGGCGACCGCGGCTCCCAAGTTCGCGATGAACGAGATCTGGCAGATCGGCGGCACGACGGTCTGCTGGATGTTGTTCCATTTGATGTAGTAGATGCTGCTCGCGATCTTCACGCGATTCTGGAAGTTGTTCTTCGCGCCGACCTCGAAGCTGTTCACCGAGTCGGAGCTGAAGGTCTGCGGCGCGCCATTGATGCCGAAGTTCTGGAAGTCGGTGGCGCAGGCGGCGTACGGCACCGGATTGTTCGCGCCGCCCGGGCGGAAGCCCTTGGCGTAGGTCGCGTAATAGAGGTTGTGGTTGTCGTACTGATAGGAGACGCTGACCTTCGGCGTGAACGCGTTCTCGCTCTTGCCGCCGCTGCCGGTCTGCGGCGGCAGGTACAACTGCGGGCCGCCGGTGAGCGTGTTGAACGTGTACTGGGTGTGCGACTCGCGCGCGCCGAGCGTGAGCTTCCACTGGTTGGTGAACGAATAGGTCGCCTCGCCGTACCAGGCGATCTGCGTGTCCTTGGCAGAGGTCTGCAGGAAGTACGAGTCGTTCGGGAAGCGTGGATCGTACAGCACCGGCTGATAGGGCGTTGCGCACGCGCCGGTCGTGGCGTCGAAGACGCAAAAGACCGAGCCGTAGTCGGAGCCGACGTAGGCTTGGGTCAGCTCGTTGAGCAGCGGATCGTGGATCTGCTCGAGATAGCTCTGCCGGTCATCGCTGTAGAACAGGCCCGTGGTCCAGAGGAGCGGTGAGTTCGCATTCGTCGATTGCAGGCGGACCTCCTCGGTGAAGTTCTGCTGGCCGTTGTCGACCGTCGCCGGCGAGCGGTAGTCGGTCGCGCCGGCCGGCAGGTGCACGCCGTTGCCGTCGAGCAGCAGCGGCAGGCCGGAGGCGACCGAGGCGAGCACGGCTCCCGACTGGTAGAAGCCGAGATTGTAGATCGTGCCGTCGTAGCCCGAGGTGTCCTTGCGATGGTAGTACGAGGTGTTGGAGATGAGCTGGAATGAGCCGAAGTCGCCGACGACCTTCAGCGCCGGCAGATAGAAGCGGTCGGGCCGGCCGCGGCGCGTGGGATCCGCGCTCACGTAGCGGTCCTTGCTCTGATTCGAATACAGCGGCCAGAAATCGTTGGTGTTGTTGCTGTAGCGATCCTGGTAATAGATGCTCGGCGTCAGGCGCCAGCGGTCGCTCATTTGCCAGACCGCGGCGAGCCGGATCAGCGAGGTATCGGTGAAGTTCGCGTTGTTCTGGATCGTGTCGAGGCTCACCGGGTCGATCAAGTTGATGTAGCCGCCGTCCCGCCGATACCAGACGGTCGCGCGCACGCCGAGCGTGCCGTCGATGATCGGCATGCCCGCGGCGACGCCGGCCTCGTAGCTCGGGCTCCCGCCTTGCGTGTAGGAGACTTCGTCGCGGCTGTAGATGCTGCTCTTGGTCAGGCTCGGCGGGGTCGTGATGTAGCGCACCGTGCCGCCCTCGGAACCGGCGCCGAACAGCGTCCCCTGCGGGCCGCGCAGCACCTCGACGCGCTCGATGTCGAAGGTCTCGGGCAGCGCCTCATCGGGGTTGAAGGCGAGCGCGCGCATCTGGATCGGCGTGTCGTCGAGGTAGATGCCGGTCGTGCCGGCGCCGCCGGTCGAGGCGATGCCGCGGATCGAGATGTTGTTCGTGCCGGTGTTGTCGACGTCGACGCCCGGGGTGAATTTGGCGAGATCGCTGATGTTCTCGACGCCGCGCAGGTCGATCGAGCGCTGCGTGAACGCCGACACGCTCAAGGGCACCTTGCTCAGGCTCTCGGCGCGGCGGGTCGCCGTGACGATGATCTCCTGCAGCGGACCGCTCTGCATTTGGCCGCCGGCCGCGTCGCTCGCGGCGGATTGCGCCAAAGCCGGCGCGGCGAGCGCCGTCGCGAGGCCCGCGACCAGGCCGGCCGCCAGGCGCAAGCGCTTGTGGTGATCTTGCAACGAGTCAATACGACGACATCCCGGCATGATGAACCCTCTTATTCGGCAGCTGCGGCCACCCGAGCCGAGGCGGTCGGCCCCGGCGTTTTTTCCGCCCCGGCGAACATAACGCGGGTCGCCGGGAAACGCAATTCCGATCGCCGGCACCGATTCGGGGCGCGCATCGCCCGTCGCCTGCACGCGACGGGTGCAACGGCGCAAGGGTGCGGCCGCAGGCGTTTATGGGATCATGCGCCCATGAGCGACAACATCGACCGAGCGCGTGCCAAATCCCTCAAGCCCCTGCGCGCGTTGCTGCCCTTCCTGCGGCCGTATCGCGGCACGCTCGCCGCCGCGCTCGCGGCGTTGCTCGCCGCCTCGGGTGCGCTGCTCGCCCTGCCGGTCGCGGTGGGCCGGCTGATCGATCACGGCCTCGCGGCGAAGGACGCGGCGACGATCAATCACTATTTCGTCGGCTTCCTGGCCGCCGCCGTGCTCTACGGCCTGTTCGCGGCGCTGCGCTACTACCTCGTGACCTGGCTCGGCGAACGCGTCGTCGCCGACCTGCGCGCCGCGGTCTATCGGCGCGTCGTGCGCATGGACCCGCTGTTCTACGAGACGACGCGCACCGGCGAGGTGCTCTCCCGCCTGACCGCCGACACGACGCTGGTGCAAGCGATGGCCGGCGTCAACCTCTCCATCGTGCTGCGTTCGAGCCTCACGCTGATCGGCGCGCTGGTGCTGCTCGCGGTCACCAGTGCGAAGCTCACCGCCGTGATCCTGGTGCTCGTGCCGCTCGTGCTCGTGCCGCTCATCGTGACCGGCCGGCGCGTACGGCGCCACTCGCGCGCCTCGCAGGACCGGCTCGCCGACACCAATGCGCTCGCCGACGAGACCTTGAACGCGATCCAGACCGTGCAGGCGTTCACGCTCGAGGCGCTGCAGAGCGGACGCTACGGCCGCGCGGTCGAGGAGAGCTTCACGGCCGCAATCGGCCGCACCCGGGTGCGCGCCGCGCTGACCGCGATCGGCATCACGCTCATCTTCGGCGGCGTCACGCTGGTGTTGTGGATGGGCGCGCACGCCGTGCTCGCCGGCACCATGAGCGGCGGCGAGCTCGGCAAGTTCTTGATGTATGCGGTGTTCGTCGGCACCTCGGCCGCGGCCCTCTCGGAGATGTGGGGCGACGTACAGCGCGCGGCCGGTGCGATGGAGCGCCTGTCGGATCTGCTGGAGGCTCGGCCGAGCATCGTCGCGCCGGCGCAGCCGCAGGCGCTGCCGGCGCGGGTCGAGGGGCGGATCCGCTTCGACGACGTGGTGTTCCATTACCCCTCGCGCCCCGAGACCGCGGCGCTCGCCCACTTCAGCCTCGAGGTCGAGCCCGGCGAGACGATCGCCTTCGTCGGCCCCTCCGGCGCGGGCAAGAGCACCACCTTCCAGCTGCTGCTGCGCTTCTACGACCCGCAGTCCGGGCGGCTGTCGCTCGACGGCCGCGGTCTCGCAGACCTGGATCCGCAAGACCTGCGCTCGCGGATCGGGCTCGTGCCGCAGGACACGGTGCTGTTCGGCGCGAGCGCGCGCGAGAACATCCGCTATGGCCGGCCCGGCGCGAGCGATGCGCAGATCGCGGCGGCCGCGCGTGCGGCCGCAGCCGACGAATTCTTGCAAAGGCTGCCGCAGGGCTACGAGACGTTTCTCGGCGAGCGCGGCACGCGCCTCTCCGGCGGCCAGCGCCAGCGTATCGCGCTCGCGCGGGCGATCCTCAAAGACCCGCCGGTGCTGCTGCTCGATGAGGCGACCAGCGCGCTCGATTCCGAGTCCGAACGCCTGGTGCAGAGCGCGCTCGAGAAGCTGATGCGCGGGCGCACGACCATCATCATCGCCCACCGGCTGGCGACGGTGCAGAAGGCGCATCGCATCGTCGTGATGGACCACGGACGCAAGGTCGCCGTCGGCACGCACGAGGCGCTGATGCGCGAAAGCCCGCTGTATGCGCGCCTCGCGACCTTGCAGTTCGGCATCGGCGAGGCGGCGGGCGGCGGCGCCGAGCCCGCCGCGGCGCTCACTTGAGCAGACCTTCCGCGCGCAGCGCCTGCTGCACCTTCGGCCGCTCGGCGATGCGGGCCTGATAGGCGGCGAGCACCGGCCACTTGCCGAGTTCGATGCCCACGTCGCCGCTCCAGCTCAGCACCGTGAACAGGTACGCGTCGGCGACGCTGAATGTCTCGCCGAGCAGATAGGTCTTGCCCTTGAGAAACGTCGACAGCCAATCGAATTTCAGGCCGAGGTTGGCGATCGCGGCCGCCTTCCATTCGGCCGATGCCCGCGGGTTCCATAGCGGACCGAAGCCCTTGTGAACTTCGGTCGCGACGTAGTTCAGCACCTCGATCAGCCGGTAGCGCTCGAAGCTGCCCGCGCGCGGCGCGAGGCCCGCCTCCGGCTTCTGGTCGGCGAGGTACTGCAGGACCGCGGCACCCTCGGTCAGGACCCGGCCGTCGTCGAGTGCGAGGGCCGGTACTGCACCCTTGGAGTTCACGGCGGTGTAGTCGGCCCCGGCCGCGGTTTTCTTGGTGCGCAGATCGACCTTCTCGGCCGTGAACGCCGTGCCCATCTCGCAAAGCACGATATGCGGGGCGAGCGAGCAGGCGCCCGGTGCGTAGTACAATTTCATCGGCAACTCCTTGGTTGGCGTGGCGTGGGCTCGCGATGGTACAGCGTGATCGGCGCGCCGCAAAGCGCGGTCGGCCGGGCGGCCCGGCCCGCGCGGCTCGCGCCGGGCGGCGTGGTCGTCGAGGTCGTCGAGGCCGGCGTGGGCGCGTTCAAGCGCCGCGGGCTGCCTCGAGCGTGGTCGCGAGCGCCGCGCCGACGACGCCGGCGTCGGCGCGCAGGGTGCCGATGCGCAGCGGCGCCTCGCAGCGCAGTTTGCCGAAGAACTTGTCCGGCTCCTCGGTGATGCCGCCGCAGAGGATCACGAGGTCCGGCCAGAGCAAGGCGTGCATGGTGCGCAGCACGAGGTTCAGCTCCCCGACCCATTCATCCCAGCCGAGATTGCGCTCGACCTTGATCCGCGGCGCCGCGCGCAGTTCGGCCTCGCGGCCGTCGACCTCGAGGTGGCCGAGCTCGGTGTTCGGCACGAGCTGCTCGTTGGTGAACAGCGCGCTGCCGATGCCGGTGCCGAGCGTGAGCAGCAGCACCGTGCCCGGCTCGCCCTTGGCGGCGCCGAAGCGCCGTTCGCCGAGCCCCGCCGCATCCGCGTCGTTGATCGCCGTCACCGGCCGGCCGAGCCGCCGCACCGCGAGTTCGCCGAGCGGATGGCCGATCCAGTCCTTGTTCACGTGCGCGGCGGTGCGCACCGTACCGCGGACGATGACGCTCGGAAAGGCGAGGCCGACGGGCAGGTCGCGCGGCAGCGCGTCGAGCGCGCCGGCGATCGCATCGAGCATCGCCTCGATCGAACCTTGTGCCGGCGTCGGCACGGCGTGCCGTTCGAGCCGCTCGCCGCTCGTGACGTCGACGAGTGCGCACTTGATCGAGGAGCCGCCGACGTCGACGCCGATGCGCAGATTTTGCGGTGTCGTTCGCACTTGCGGCCGCGCTCCGGTGGAGGTTTCGAGAGATCGATTCGCCAACCGACCCATAATAACCTGTAAAGTCGCGCAGTGGCACTCGGGGCGAGCCGGGCGGCGCTCGACGCAGGCCCGGCGGATGAACCGATTAGGGACGGTACACTGGACAGATGAATACGGCGGCCAAACAGCTATCCACGCGGCGCAACGTCGCGCTGCAGCCGGGCATGCTGCACGCGGCCTTGCTGGACCGCCTGACACGCGCCCTGGGCAAGAACCCGGAGATCGCGTCGGCGCGCGACCTCTACGACGCCCTGTCGCTCGCGGTGCGCGAGGAGTTGACGCTGCGCTGGCTCTCGACGCAGCGCCGGGTCGCGCGCGCGCACGTCAAGCGGGTCTGCTACCTGTCGGTCGAGTACCTGCCGGGCAACTCGCTGATGAACGCCCTGAGCAGCTTGGGCGGCGAGATGGTCGAGGAGGCGCGTGCGTCGCTGCGCGAGATGCAGCACGATCTCGACGAGATCGTCGCCCAGGAAGTCGACCCCGGTCTCGGCAACGGCGGTCTCGGGCGCCTCGCCGCGTGCTTCATGGATTCGCTCGCGACGCTGCAGTATCCGGCGGTCGGCTACGGCATCCGCTACGACTATGGCATCTTCACGCAGCTGATCGACGCTGACGGTTCGCAGCGCGAGGTCGCGAGCAGCTGGCTGCAGCTGCGCAACGTCTGGGAGACGCCGCGCGGCAATGTGCGCTACACGGTGCGCTTCGGCGGCCGCAGTGTCGGCGCCCCGCAGGCCGGCGCGGCGACCCCGCATCGCTGGCTCGACACGAGCGACCTGTTCGCGATCGGCTTCGACCACCTGATCCCGGGCAATCGCAGCGCGACCGTCAATCATCTGCGCCTCTGGTCCGGGCGCGGCATCACGCCGTTCGACGTCGACGCGTTCAACGAGGGCGACTACGTGGCCGCGGTTCGCGAGCAGGTGGCGGCAAAGAACCTGTCGCGCGTGCTGTATCCGGACGACCGCACGCCGCAGGGCCGGGAACTGCGCTTCAAGCAGCAATATTTCTTCGTCAGCGCAAGCCTGCAGGACATGCTGGCGACCCACCTCGCCGAAGCCCGGCCGCTCGACTCGCTGCCGGAGGCGGTGGCGATCCAGCTGAACGACACCCACCCGGCGATCGCGATCGCGGAATTGATGCGCCTGCTGGTCGACGAGCACGGCATGCCCTGGGCCGATGCCTGGCGCATCACCACCGCGGTGTTCGCCTACACCAATCACACGCTGCTGCCGGAGGCGCTCGAGACCTGGCCCGTGGCGATGTTCGAGAGCCTGCTGCCCCGGCACCTGCAGATCATCTACCTGATCAACCGCGATTTCCTCGAGACCGTCGCCGCGCGCTTCCCCGGCGACCTCGAGCGCTCGCGCCGGCTGTCGATCATCACCGAGGAGGGCGAGCGGCGCGTGCGCATGGCGCACCTCGCGGTCATCGGCAGCCACCGGGTCAACGGCGTCGCCCGCCTGCATTCGCAGCTGATGCGGCGCGAGGTGTTCGCGGACCTCGCCGGGATGTTTCCCGAGCGCTTCATCAACGTCACCAACGGCATCGCCGCGCGCCGCTGGCTGAAGCAGTCGAACCCCGGGCTCTCGGGCCTGCTGACCGAGCGGCTGGGCGTCGCCTGGGAGAACGACCTCGAGGACATCGGCCGGCTGGGCGGCGCCGCCGAGGACGCCGGGTTCCGCCGGCGCTTGCGCGAAATCAAGCGCGACAACAAGCGGCGCCTCGCCGTCGAGATCGAGCGGCGCATCGGCCTCGCCGTCGACATCGACTCGCTGTTCGACGTGCAGGTCAAGCGCGTCCACGAATACAAGCGCCAGACGCTCAATCTGCTGTACGTGATCGCGCGCTACAACCGCATCCGCGCGAATCCCGACGCCGCGATCGTGCCGCGCACCGTGATCTTCGCCGGCAAGGCGGCGCCCGGCTATGCGATGGCGAAGGCGATCGTCAAGCTGATCAACAACGTGGCGACGACGATCAACGCCGATCCGCTCGTCCGCGGCAAACTGTGCGTCGCGTTCCTGCCGGACTACGACGTGTCGCTCGCGCAGAAGATCATCCCGGCGGCGGATCTATCCCAGCAGATCTCGACCGCCGGCATGGAGGCCTCGGGCACCGGCAACATGAAGCTCGCGCTGAACGGGGCGCTCACCATCGGCACGCTCGACGGGGCGAACATCGAGATCTGCGAGCACGTCGGCGCGGACAACATCTTCATCTTCGGCCTGAGCGCCGAGGAGGTGGCGGCGCGGCGCGCGGCCGGCTACGTGCCACGGGCCGAATGCGCCGCGAACCCGGAACTCGCGCGCGCGCTCGAGACGATCGAGTCGGGCCACTTCTCGGCGCCGGCGGACCGCCAGGTGGTCGAACGCCTGCTCGGCGACGGCGAACCGTATCTCGTGCTCGCGGATTTCGCCGCCTATGCGCTCGCCCAGGAGCGGGTCGACACCCTGTACCTGGACGTGGAAGAATGGAGCCGCAAGGCGGCGATCAACATGCTCGGCATGGGCTACTTCTCCAGCGATCGCAGCGTGCGCGAATACGCCGACTGGATCTGGGGCGTGAAACCGGTGATATGACCCTGCGGGCCCGCTCTTGACCGGCAGTTCGCTCAGCGATTTCGACCTGTATCTGTTCGGCGAGGGCAGGCACGAGCGCATCTACGAGAAGCTCGGCGCGCATGAGTGCGAGCTCGACGGCGGCGGCGGTACGCGCTTCGCGGTCTGGGCGCCGAACGCCGAGCGAGTCAGTGTCGTCGGCCCGTTCAACGACTGGGACGGGCGGCGCCACCCGATGCGCGCGCGCGGCGTCTCCGGCGTCTGGGAGAGCGTCGTGCCCGGCGAGGGCGAGGGCACCCTCTACAAGTTCGAGATCGCAACGCGCAGCGGACGGCTGCTGGTCAAGACCGACCCGTACGCCTTCGCGATGCAGCTGCGCCCCGGGAATTGTTCGATCGTCGCCCGGCTCGACGGCCACCAGTGGCGCGACGCCGACTGGATCGCGCGGCGCGGGCGCGAGGATCCGCGGCGCCGGCCGATCAACATCTACGAGGTGCACCTCGGCTCCTGGCGGCGGCCCTGGCACGCGCGCACGCCGCCCTTCATGAGCTGGGGCGAGGCGGCCGAGCAACTCATCCCGTACGTGCAGGACCTGGGCTACACGCACATCGAGCTGATGGGTGTCGCCGAGCATCCGCTCGATGCCTCCTGGGGATACCAGGTGACCGGGTATTTCGCGCCGAGCGCGCGCTACGGATCGCCGCTCGAGTTCATGGACTTCGTCGACCGTTGCCACCAGGCGGGGATCGGCGTGATTCTCGACTGGGTGCCCGCGCACTTCCCGCGCGACGAAAACGGCCTCGCGCTGTTCGACGGCACCGCGCTCTACGAACACGAGGACAGCCGCCGCGGCGAGCATGCCGAGTGGGGCACGAAGATCTTCAACTTCGGCCGGCACGAGGTGCGCAACTTCCTGATGGCGAACGCGATCTTCTGGTCCGACCGCTTTCACGTCGACGGCCTGCGCGTCGACGCGGTTGCCTCGATGCTCTATCTCGACTACAGCCGCAATCCCGGGGAGTGGCTGCCCAATCGCTACGGCGGCCGCGAGAACCTCGAGGCGATCGAGTTCCTGCGCGAGACGAACGATGCGGTGCACCGGGCCCATCCCGGGGTGCTGACGATCGCCGAGGAATCGACCGCGTTTCCGGCCGTCTCGCAGCCCCCGGCGGTCGGCGGGCTCGGCTTCAACTTCAAGTGGAACATGGGCTGGATGAACGACACGCTGAAATATGTTGCGCTCGACCCGATCCATCGGCGCCACCACCACCAGTTGATCACCTTCTCGTTCATGTACGCCTGGTCGGAGAACTTCATCCTGCCGATCTCGCACGACGAGGTGGTCCACGGCAAGCGCGCGCTGCTCGACAAGATGCCGGGAGACGACTGGCAGAAGCGCGCGAACTGCCGGCTGCTGCTCGCCTACATGCTGGCGCATCCCGGCAAGAAGCTGCTGTTCATGGGGACGGAATTCGGCCAGTGGCGCGAGTGGCGCGACCAGGATCAGCTCGACTGGCCGCTCGCCGGGGAGCCTGCGCACCGGGCGCTGCGCGACTGCGTGCGCGAGCTGAACCGGCTGTATCTGGCGTGCCCGCAACTCTACGGCAGCGACTGCGATCAGGACGGCTTTCGCTGGGTCGACCTGCACAACGCCGCGGAGAGCGTCTGGGCGTTTGCGCGGCGTGCGATCGGCGGCGACGCCGGCGCGCCGATCATCTGCGCGTTCAACGCGACGCCGGTGCCGCGCGACCGCTACCCGATCGGCGTCGCCGAGCAAGGCGAGTACCGCAAGCTCTTCGACACGGACGAGACGCGTTTCGGCGGCTCGGGCTACAACCGGCAGACGAGCGTCGCAAGCGGCGCGCAGGGCTGGCAGGGCTTTGCCCGCTCGATCCGCGTCGACCTGCCGCCGCTCGCGGCGGTGTTCTTCATCGGCCCGTCGTAGATGAAGTGGATCCAGGGCGGGCAGCCACGGCCCCTCGGCGCCACGTGGACGAAGCAAGGTGTGAATTTCGCGCTATATGCGCCCGACGCGACCCGCGTCAGCGTCTGCCTGTTCGACCCGAGCAGCGGCGAGGAGCGCGAGCGCTACGACTTGCCGGCGCGCACCGAGGAGGTCTGGCACGGCCTCGTGTCCTTGCGCCGCGCCGGCTACGGCAGCGACTATGCGTTCTTGGTCGACGGCCCGGACGATGCGGCGAACGGCCAGCGCTTCGACGCGAGGATCCCGCTGATCGACCCCTACGCGCGCGAGCTCGTGGCCGGGGCGCCGCTGCGCGCGCGGATCCCCGAGCGGCGGTTCGACTGGGGCGCCGACCGGTCGCCCGCGGTGCCCTGGCGCGACACCGTGATCTACGAGGCGCACGTCAAGGGGCAAACGGCGCTGCATCCGCAGGTGCCGGCGCCGCTGCGCGGCAAATATCTCGGACTCGCCGAGCCGGCGGTGATCGCGCACATGAAGTCCCTCGGCGTGACGACCGTCGAGTTGCTGCCCTGCCAGGCTTTCCTCAGCGAGGACTTCCTGCTCGAGCGCGGACTGGTGAATTACTGGGGCTACAATCCGCTCGCCTGGTTCGCGCCGGCCGCGCAATACGCCGTCGCCGACCCGGTCGGCGAATTCAAGGCGATGGTCAGGGCGCTGCACGCGGCCGGCCTCGAAGTCGTCATGGACGTGGTGTTCAACCACACCGCGGAGGGCAACGAGGAGGGCCGGACGCTGTCGCTGCGCGGCATCGCGAACCCCGTCTACTACCGCCTCCTCGCCGGGGACCGGCGGTATTACGAGAACCTGACCGGTTGCGGCAACACGGTCCATTGCGAGCATCCGGCGGTGCGCACATTGATCCTCGATTGCCTGAAGTACTGGGTCGAGGAGATGCACGTCGACGGCTTCCGCTTCGATCTGGCGACCGTGCTCGGGCGCGATACGCGCGGCTTCGATCCAAACTCGCCGTTCTTCGCCGCGCTGCGCGCCGAGCCCGCGCTCGCCTACGTCAAGCTGATCGCCGAGCCCTGGGATCTCGGCATGGGCGGCTATCAACTCGGCGCCTTCCCGGCCGGCTGGTCGGAGTGGAACGACCGCTACCGCGACAGCGTGCGCGCGTTCTGGCGCGGCGATGCCGGCAAGATCGGCGAGTTCGCCGAACGCATGGCGGGCTCGAGCGACCTGTTTCGCCACGGCGGGCGCAAGCCGAGCGCGAGCGTGAACTTCCTCGCCGCGCACGACGGCTTCACGCTGCACGACCTCCTCGCCTACAACGACCGGCACAACGAGGCGAACCTCGAGGGCAATGCCGACGGCAGCCGCCACAACCTGAGCTGGAACTGCGGGATCGAGGGCGCGACCGACGATGCGGCGGTGAACGCTTTGCGCCGCCGGCAGATGCGCAATCTGCTCGCGAGCCTGTTCCTCTCGCAGGGCGTGCCGATGCTGCAGGCCGGGGACGAGTTCGCACGCACGCAGCGGGGCAACAACAACGCCTACTGCCAGGACAACGAGATCGCCTGGCTCGACTGGCGGGCTGCGCTCGAACATGCGGATCTGGTCGCCTTCGTGCGCGCGCTCGCCGCGATCCGCCGTGGCTACGCCGAGTTCCGGCGCGACCGGTTCTTCAACGGTGCCCCGCAGCGCGCCGGCGCGAAGGACGTGGCCTGGCTGCATCCGCGCGGCGGCGAGATGCGCGAGGCGGACTGGACCGACGGCGAGCAGCGCACCCTCGGCACCTGGCTGCGCCGCGGCGCGCGCGACGCGGGGCGGCTGCTGCTGATCGTCAACGCGGGTGCGGCGGCGCAGCCGTTCGCGCTGCCCGCGGCGGCGGGCGCGATCTGGCGCCGCCTGTTCGACACGGCGCTCGAGCCCTTCGATGCGCCTTGGACGGCGGCCGGCGGCGCCTACCCGGTCGAAGCGCGCAGCGTCGCCTTGCTCGAGTGCTGAGATGGGGCACGACGAGCTCGTCGGGCGGCTGGCGAACCTGCGGGGGATCGGCGACGCGTATTACGACTATCGCGGCGCATTGCGCCGCTTTGGCGCCGCTACCAAGGCGGCGATCCTGCGGGCGATGGGCGTGCGCGTCGAGGACGAGGCGGCGCTGCGCGCGGACATCGCGGTGCTCGAAGCGGCCGGCTCGCGCGAGCTCGCGCCGCGGGTGGCGGCGTCGAACGGCGCATTGATCGGCTTCGACATCCACGTCAGCGCGCTCGAGCTCGGTGCCTACCTCGTCTGGTCGCTGCGCCGCGAGGACGGCGTGCGGCAGGACGGCGCGGTCTCGACCGCCGACTGCGCGCAGCTGTGGCGCGGCGAGGTCGCAGGCTCCTGGATCACGCGCCGGCGTTTCGAGCTGCCGGCGCGGTTGCCGCCCGGCTACCACGAACTCGAATTGCGCATCGGCGCGGGTGCGGCGCATCGCTGCCTGCTGATCATGTCGCCGCCGGCCTGCCACGAACCGCCCGCGCTCGGCGGCGGACGGCGTGTCTGGGGCGTCGCGCTGCAGCTCTACACCGTGCGCTCGCGCGGCAACTGGGGCGTCGGCGATTTCGCCGACCTCGCGGCGCTGATCCGCGGATTCGCCGCGCAGGGCGCGGGCTTCGTCGGCCTGAATCCGCTGCACGCGCTCGCCACGGCGGATCCGGAGCAGGCGAGCCCGTACGCGGCCTCGGACCGCCGGTTCCTCAACGTGCTGTACATCGCGGTGCCGTCCGTCGCCGAGTTCGGCGACTGCGCGCCGGCCCGCGGGCGCGTCGCGGAAGAGTCGTTCCAGGCGCGCCTGGCGGCGCTGCGCACGGCGGCGCTCGTCGACTATCGCGGCGTCGCCGATGCCAAGCTCGAGATCCTGGCGCTGCTGCACGAGCAGTTTTGCGACCGCGAGATGGCGCAATCGACGCAGCGTGCGGCGCAATTCGCCGCCTTCGTCGCGAGCGGCGGCGAGGCGCTCGAGCGGCACGCACGCTTCGAGGCGCTCGACCGGTACTTTCGCCGCACGCGCGGCCTGCCCTCGGGCTGGATGAACTGGCCGGAGGAATACCACGATCCGGCCGGGACGGCGGTCGCGGACTTCGCCGCCCTGCAGCGGCGCGAGGTGGACTTCTTCCTCTATCTGCAATGGCTCGCCGAAGAGCAGCTCGCCGCGGCCCAGGCGCTCGCGCGGCGCCTCGGCATGCCGATCGGGCTGTACGGCGATTATGCGGTCGGCGCGGCGGCCTCGGGTTCGGAAGTCTGGTCGGAGCGTGCGACGTTCTGCCTCGGCGCCGAGATCGGCGCGCCGCCCGATCCGCTGGCACTGCAAGGCCAGGGGTGGGGCGTGCCGCCGCCGGAGCCGCTCGCGATGCAGCGGGAGGGCTTCGCCGGCTTTCGCCGCGCGATCCGCGACAACATGCGCCGTTACGGCGCGCTGCGCCTGGATCACGTCATGTCGCTGTTCCGGCTCTGGTGGGTGTCGGCGGGCGCCTCGCCCGCCGACGGCGGTTATGTGCACTATCCGCTGCACACCTTGATGACGGTGCTCGCGCTCGAGAGCGCCCGCGCCGGCTGTCTGGTTGTCGGCGAGGATCTCGGGGTCGTGCCGGACGAGGTGCGCGAGGCGATGGGCCGGTACGGCATGTACCAGTACAAGGTGATGATCTTCGAGAAGGATCGCGGCCGGTGGCGCGCGCCCGGGGAATATCCGCGGCGCTCGCTCGCGACCGTGACGACGCACGACATGCCGACGATCCGCAGCTACTGGCAGGGCAGCGACATCGAACTCGCCACGAGCCTCGCCTTGTACCCGAGCGCCGAGGTGCGCGCCCAGGTGCTCGAGGAACGCGCGGCGGACCGCGCGGCGCTCCTCGGCGCGCTGCGCGCTGCGGGTCTCGCCGCGGCGCGGCCGGCGGGCCCGCAAGAGCCGTTCGCGCCCGAGCTCGCGGCGGCCATGCACGGTTACCTCGCGCATTCCGGGGCCGCACTCGTCGCATTGCAGCTCGAGGACCTGCTCGGCATGACCGCTCCGGTCAACGTGCCCGGCACGCACGCGCAGTACCCGAACTGGCGGCGCAAGATCGAGGTCGATCTCGAGGACATCCTCGCGCGTCCGGAGCTGCTCGCGGCGCTCGCCGCGGTCGAACGCGCGCGCCGCTAGCCGGGCGCCGCCGTGGCGCCCGCCGAGCGCCGCTCGGCGCGGGTCTGCGCGCGGGCGGCGAAGACCCAGATCGCGCCGGAGAGGGCGACCGCGAGCGGCACGATCTTCACCGCCTCGGCGAGCGAGGAGGCGTCCGATATGACCCCGATCAAGAAAGGCGAGATCGCATCGCCGAGCATGTGGATCGAGAACACCGACAGGGCGACGGCGGTCGCGCGCTCGAGCGGTGAGACCAGGTTGACGATGGCCGCGTTCACCGGACCGGTCGACAGAAACAGGCAGAACTGGGCGGCGACCATGCTCGCCAGATACAGCCGCGGCGAGGCGGTCGTCAGCGCGAACCAGACGAACGGCGCGGCGGCGAGCGTCGAGATCGCACACAGCCAGAGAAACGCGCTGCGCAGGTGCCTGCCCCAAAGATCGCCGAGCCAGCCGCCGGCGAACGTGCCGACGAAGCCCGTGATCACGACGATTTCGCCGAAGCTCACGGTGGCCTGGGCGCGCGGCATGCCGCGCACGCGCTCGAGGAAGGCGGGCATCCAGGCGGCAAGACCGCCGATCGCGAACGTGTACGCGGCATAACCGAGCACGGTGAGCAGGTACGGCCGGTTGCCGAGCAGGCGCCGGTAGGTGCGCCGCCCGGCAGCGCCCGCCGGCCGCGCCGCGGGCGGCGGTGGCGCCGGTGCATCCTGGATCCCGCGCGGCGGATCGCGCAGCGCGAGACACAGCGCCGCGAGCGCGATTCCCGGCACGCCGGCGACGAAGAACGCCGGGCGCCAGCCGTAGCGCGCATCGACCAGGCCGCCGACCACATAGCCGAGTGCGGAGCCGATGGGAATCGCGCTGAAGAAGATCGCCATGATCCGGCCGCGGCGCTCGGCCGGGTAGTAATCCGACAGCAGGCTCGGTGCGATCGTGCCGTACGCGGCCTCGCCGACGCCGACCGAGGCGCGCGCGGCGAGCAGGCCGGCGAAGGAACCGGCGAGGCCGGACAGGCCGGTCGCGACGCTCCAGATCGCGACGCCCGCCGCGATCAGCTTGGGCCGCGAGCGCCGGTCGCCGAGCGCGCCGAACAGCGGTGCCGAGAGCGTGTAGACGATCAGGAAGCCGCTCATCAAGGAGCCGAGGTCCGCATCGCTCAGGCCGAGATGCGAGGCCTTGAGGCTCTGGAACAGCGCCGCGACCACGTAGCGGTCCAGGTAGTTGAACAGATTGATCAGCGACAGCACGCCCAAGCCCATGCCGGCGCTCATCGTCCAGGATTTTACGCCGTCGGCGCGCATGCCTCCCACGCGGCTCTTTGCTCGGCGAACCGCACGACCTGCGCGGCGAGCGTCGCGAGCTGTCGTTCGGTCGCCGGGATCGACGGCCGATCCTCCTCGTCGAAGTGGCACTCGCTCGTGTTGATCGCGACGCCGAGCGGCGTCGGCCAGCCGCGCAGCGCGTGCACGATCGAGCGCAGCGCGGCGAGCGTCGCGCCGGTCGCCTGCCAGCCGGTCGCGCAGACGATCAGGCCGACCGCGCGATCCTCGAAATAGGGCGGGCGATCGTCACGCAGGTCCTCGGCGTAGTCCAGGGCGTTCTTCACGAGGCCCGAGAGCGAACCGTGATAGCCGGGCGAGGCGACGATGATGCCGTTCGCGCGGCGCAGTGCCGCGACCAGCCGGCCCACCGCCGCGTCGCGTTCGCCCACTTCGGGCACGTAGATCGGCAGCAGCAGTTGCGGTCCGGTGAGCAGTTCGGTGCGCGCGCCGAGCTCGCGCGCGCGCGCGAGCACGTGGCGCAGCGCGCGCTCGGAGGTCGAGCCGGGGCGGGGCGTGCCGCCGATGCCGAGGATCAGCGGCGGCGGCGATTCCGGGCGCGCAATGCGGTTCATGGGCGGCGCATGCTAGCAAATTGCGGCATCGACGATCGCCTGCGCCTCTTCGAGGATGCGCCGCAGATGCGTCTCGTCACGCAGGCTCTCGGCGTAGATCTTGTAGATGTTCTCGGTGCCCGACGGGCGCGCGGCGAACCAGCCGCCGGCGGCGAGCAGCTTGACGCCGCCGATCGCCGCGCCGTTCGCCGGCGCGTGGGTGAGGATCGCGCTGATCGGTTCGCCGGCGAGGCTCTTCGCGGCGATGCGCTCCGGGGTGAGCTTCGCCAGCCGCTCCTTCTGCAGCGGGTTCGCCGGCGCCTCGAGGCGCTCGGCGAACACCGGCCCGAGATCTCGCTCGAGCCCGGCGTAGCACTCGCCGGGGTCGCGACCGGTCCGCGCGGCGATCTCGGCGGCGAGCAGCGCCGACGCGATCCCGTCCTTGTCGGTGGTCCAGGCGCCGCCGTCGATCCGCGCGAACGCGGCGCCCGCGCTCTCCTCGCCGCCGAAGCCGAGCGAGCCGTCCGCGAGGCCGCCGGCGAACCACTTGAAGCCGACCGGCGTCTCGAAGAGCTTGCGCCCGAGACGCGCGGCGACCCGGTCGATCATCGACGAACTGACGATGGTCTTGCCGATCGCGGCGTCGGCGCGCCAGGCGGGCCGGTGGGCGAACAGGTAGTCGATCGCGACCGCGAGGTAGTGGTTCGAAGGCAGCAGTCCGCGGCTGCGCACGACGATGCCGTGACGATCGTGATCGGTGTCGCAGGCGAAGGCGACGTCGTAGCGCTCGCGCAGGCCGATCAGGCGCTGCATCGCATAGCTCGATGAGGGATCCATGCGGATGCGCCCGTCCCAATCGACGCTCATGAAGCGGAAGGTCGGATCGACCTCATCGCTCACGATCTCGAGAGGCAGCCTGTACCGGTCGGCGATGCGCGACCAGTAGTGCACGCCGGCGCCGCCGAGCGGGTCGGCCCCGAGCCGCAGCGCCGAACCGCGGATCGCCTCCATGTCGAGGACGTTGCCGAGGTCCTCGACGTAGGCCGAGAGATAGTCGTGCGCATGCGTGGTCGCCGCGTGCCGCGCCCGGGCGAAGTCCATGCGCCGCACGCCCTCGAGCCCGGCCTCGAGCAGGCGGTTCGCCCGCGCCTCGATCGCCGAGGTGATGTCGGTGTCGGCGGGACCGCCGTTCGGCGGGTTGTACTTGAAGCCGCCGCTCTCCGGCGGGTTGTGCGACGGCGTGATCACGATGCCGTCGGCAAAACCCGCGCTCGCGCCGCGGTTGTGCGTGAGGATCGCGTGCGAGATCGCCGGCGTCGGCGTGTACTCGTCGCCCGTGGCGCACATCGCCTCGACGCCGTTCGCGGCGAGCACTTCGAGGGCGGTCGCAAACGCCGGCGCCGACAGCGCGTGGGTATCGAAGCCGAGATACAGAGGGCCGTCGATCCCGCGGCCGCGGCGGTGTTCGCAGATCGCCTGGGTGATCGCGAGGACGTGCGATTCGGTGAAGGAGCCGTCGAGCGAACTGCCGCGGTGCCCGGAGGTGCCGAAGGCGACGCGCTGCGCGGGCTCGGCCGGATCCGGCCGCCCGGTGAAGTATGCCGTCACCAGCCGCGGGATGTCCGCGAGCAGGCCGGGCGGCGCCGGCTTGCCGGCGAGCGGGCTGATCGTCGGGCTCATCGACCCTCGAGTGCCGCGCTCTTCGCGGCGATCTTGCCCATCAGATCCTGCCACGAAGCGACGAAGGCCTGCGCGCCCTCGTGCTGCAGCTTCACGCCGAGCGCCTCGACGTCGATGCCCGCCCGGGTGTAGCGGGCAATGACCTCCTCGGCGTCGCCGCCGTCGTCGGCGAGCACGCCGCCGAGACGACCGTCGGCGGCGAACGCGAGCAGCGTCTTCTCCGGCATGGTGTTGATCGTTCCCGGTGCGGCGAGGGCCTCGACGTAGGTGCTCGGGCGCGCCTGCGGATCCTTCACGCCGGTGCTCGCGAAGAGCAGGCGCTGCGGCTGCGCACCGGCGGCGGCGAGCGCGCGCCAGCGCGCCGAGGCGAGCAGTTCGCGGTAGGCGCGATAGCAGCGGCGCGCGACGGCGATGCCGAGGCCTTGCTCGAGCGGCGCCGCCACGCGGCCGACGACCGCACGGTCCCAGCGGCTGACGAAGAGCGAGGCGACCGAGGCGATGCGCGGATCGAGGCCGGCACCGATCCGGCGCTCGATGCCGCGCATGTAGGCGGCCGCGGCGGCGAGGTACTGTTGCTGCGAGAACAGCAGCGTGACGTTGATCGGCACCCCCGAGAAGATCGCCTCCTCGATCGCCTGGATGCCGGCCGGCGTGCCCGGGATCTTGACGTAGAGGTTCGGCCGGTCGGCCATGCCGTGAATGCGCTTCGCCGCGGCGAGCGTCGCCGCCGCATCGTCGGCGAGCAGCGGCGAGACCTCCATCGAGACCCAGCCGTCGGCGCCGCCGCTCGCGGCGTGCACGGCCTTGAACGTGTCGGCCGCGCGCCGCAGATCCTCGAGGGCGATCTCGACGAACAGGTCCTCGACGCCCTGCCCCGCGCGCGCCCGGCCGCGGATCGCCGCGTCGTAGTCGCCCGTGCCGGCGATCGCCTCGTCGAAGATCGTCGGATTCGAGGTCAGGCCGGTCACCGAGAGCTGCTCGACGTAGCGGCGCAGCGTGCCGCCGTCGAGCAGCGCGCGGGTGATGTTGTCGAGCCACAGACTCTGGCCGAGATCGTGCAGGCGTTGGGTGTTCGCAATCATCTTGGGGTTCCTCCGCGGTGCGGGGTGTGTCAGGCGTTCGTGCCGTGCAAACGGCGGCGCAGCTCGCCGATCTCCTCGAGCAGGTCGAGCGCGAGGGCTACGCCGGCGAGGTTGATCTCGAGGTCCCGTTGCAGGCGCAGCGCGGTGCGCGCCCGGCGCAGCGCGGAGCCGCCGAAGCGCCATTCGCCCGCCGCGCCGCCCGCGGCGGGCAGGATGCCTTCCTCGACCAGTTCGATGATCCGCGCCGCCTCGGCCGCGCACAGCCGGCTCAGCTCCTCGAGCGACAGGAGGCTCTCGCATTCGACGATGGTGCCGCGCAGAACCTGGTAATTTCTTGGCGTCATCGGCGTTCACACTCCCAGCCGCGCGCGCGGATCGAACGGCGCCGCGGCGGCGAGCGCCTGGTAGGCGGCGCGCGCCTTGGCGTCGGTGGCCGCGGGCAGGGCGATCTGCAGCACGACGTACAGGTCCCCGGGCGGCGCCGCGGGAACGCCGCGGCCCTTGACCCGCAACTTCGTGCCGGCCTTCGAACCGGGCGGAATCTTCAAGTCGATCGGGCCGCCGGGTGTCGGCGTCTGCACGGTCGCGCCGAGCGCCGCTTCCCAGGGTGCGACCGGCAGCTCGAGGATCAGGTCGCGCCCGTCGAGCCGGTACAGGCGGTGCGGCTGGAACTCGACCTCGACGTACAGGTCGCCGGCCGCGCCGTTGTGCAGGCGCGTGCCCTGACCGGCGAGACGGATCGTCTGGCCCGCCAGGATACCCTGCGGAATCTGTACGTTCAGCGTGCGCTCCTTGATGATCAGCCGGCCCTCGGCGTCGACTTCCGGTACGCGCAGGCCGATCGAGCGCGTGCCGCCGGTCAGGCTCGCCTCGAGGTCGAGCAGCACCTTCGCATGATGATCCTCGCCGCGGCCGGCGTCGAACGCGCCTTGCGCAGCGCCGCCGCGCCCTCTGCGACCGAACAGTGTCTCGAAGAACTCGCTGTAGGCGGCGCCTTCCGAGCCGCCACCGGCACCGCCGCTGAATTCGAAGCCGGCGTCCCAGTCGGGCGGCGGCCGGAACGTCTCGCCGGGGCGGTGGCCCGATCCGAGCTGGTCATAGGCGGCGCGCTTCTCGGGATTCTTCAGTACTTCGTACGCCTCGCCGAGTTCCTTGAAGCGCGCTTCGGCGTCCTTCTCCTTGCTCACGTCAGGGTGATACTTGCGCGCAAGCCGGCGGTAAGCCTGCTTGATCCCGGCTTCCTTCGCGTCGCGAGCGACGCCCATGATCTTGTAGTAATCCTTGAATTCCACCGCTCACCTTGGGCGCCGGGCCGTGCCGCGAACCGAACTCCTAGGATACTATGGCCACGGCGCGGCCATTCAATGGCGGTGCCCGCAGCCCCCGGGGCGCTCGGCGTCGAGGCGCCGCTCAGAGCTGGTAGGCGAGCGACAGCAGCAAACCCTCGGCGACATCGCGCCACAGGCCCGGCGCGCGGCGGTCGAATGCCTGCGCATCGGGCAGCAGGGCTTGAATCCAGGCGGCCAGCCAGTCGATCTCGGCCGAACCGTACAGGATGAACGCGGACTCGTAGTTCAGCAGCAGGCTGCGCGCATCGAGGTTCACCGAGCCGCAGAGCGCGAACGAGTCGTCGAGCACGACCGCCTTGGCGTGCACCATGTACGGCAGCAGATGGAAGCGCACGCCCGCCGCGCCGAGCGCGCGCAGCGTGCGGCTGCGGGCGAAATCCGCCAAGCGGTGATTGGATCGGGCCGGCAGGCAGACGTCGATGTCGACGCCGCGGCGCGCGGCCAGGCGGAAGGCTGCCTCCAGCGCCGCGTCGGGCACGAAGTAAGGCGTCACCGCGAGAATGCGCCGTTCGGCGCGAAAGCAGGCGTCGATCAGCAGCGCCTCGACCGTGTCCTCGGTCTGGTCCGGGCCGCTCGGCAGGAACTGCGCGAGTGCGGCGTCGCCCTCGAGCGCAGGTGCAGTCGGCGCGAGCACCGGCGCGGGGGCGCCGCCGGAGGCGGTCCAGTCGGTTTCGAACTGGCGCGACGCCGCGGCGGCGACCGCGCCGTGCAGATCGAAGGACAGGTCGCGCCAGGGCGGGGCCGCGGCGCCGCCCTCGAAGTACTCGGCGGCGAGATTGCGCCCGCCGGCCCAGAGCCAGGTTTCGTCGGCGATCGCGTACTTGCGGTGGTTGCGCAAATTGCGCGGGCCGCTCGTCTTGCGCGCGAGCAGCGGCGAGAACACGGCGGTCTCGACGCCGGCGGCGGCGAGGCGCGCGCGCGCGCCGCGCGGCAGGAACAGCGCGCCGACGCCGTCGATCAGCAGGCGCACGCGCACGCCGGCGCGGGCGCGCTCGATGAGGCGGGCCGTCGTGTCGCGGCCGACTTCGTCGCGGCCGATCAGGAACGTGCCGACGTCGAGCCGGCGGCCGGCGCGCGAGATCGTCGAGCCGAGTGCCGCGCGTGCCGCCGCGCCGTCGGCGTGCAGGCGCAACCGCGCCGGGGAGGCATCGCTGAGGTCGAAGCTCTCGATCAGCGCACGCGCCCAGTGGCGCGCGTCGGCGTGCGGCCGGTGCGCGCGCGCGCGCTTGCGCCGGACTTTGCGCCGGCCGAACAGCAGATAGATCGGCAGGACCACGTACGGCAGGGCGATCAGGCCGAGCACCCAGGCGATCGCGATCGAGGGTGGCCGGCGGTGCTGCGCCGTGCGCGTCGTCAGCACATAGACGAGCACGCTCGCGAACACCGCGAGTCCGTGCGTCGAGAGCGCGATCCCCCAGCTGTCGCCCGTGCCGCTCACCGCGAAGGGTTCAGTCGGCGACCCGGAAGCATTCGGCGCCTAACCGATCCGGCCGACCAGCGCGCCGACCGCGGCGGTGACGGCCATCGACAGTGCGCTCCAGAAGGCGACCCGCAACGCGCCGGTGCGCGGGTTCGCGCCGCCGACGCGCGCCGACAGCGCGCCGACGCCCAGCAGGCACGGCAGACTCGCGGCGACGGTGGCCAGGATCAGATGCGTCGGCGGGGCGATCGCGGCCGCGCCGAGCGGCAGCGCCGCGCCGCAGGCGAAGGAGAGCGCCGAAGTCGCCGCCGCCTGCATGGGCCGCGCCCGCAGGGTGCTCGACAGGCCGAGTTCATCGCGCGCGTGCGAGCCGAGCGCGTCGTGCGCCATCAGTTGCTCGGCGACCTGGCGGGCGAGCGCCGCGTCCAGGCCGCGACGCCGGTAGATTTCGCTGAGCTCGGACTTCTCGCCGGCGAAATCCAGCGCAAGCTCCCTGCGCTCCTGCTCGAGGGCGGCCGCTTCCGTATCCGCCTGGGAGTGGACCGAGACGTACTCGCCGGTCGCCATCGACATCGCGCCGGCGACGAGGGCTGCAAGCCCGCTCAGGAGCACGGTGCCGCGGCTCGCGTGCGCGGCGGCGATGCCGACGATCAGGCTCGCCGTCGAGACGATGCCGTCGCTCGCGCCGAGCACGCCGGCGCGCAGCCAGCCGATCCCGCCGAGGCGGTGCATTTCCAGAGCGTGCGGGCGCATACGGCGCAGTGTAGCGGGTCGGCCCGCCGGCGGGGTGGCCGCAGCGCGGCAACGCGGGTAGGCTCGCTCTCCGAGCTTTGCCCCGGAGGGCCTCGCATGACGAATCCGGCGACACCCGTCGGCACGGTCGAGACGGCGCTGCGCCACACCGCCGAGCTGCTGCGCAGCGACCCGGCGCTCGCCGCCCTGCAGGCCGCGCAGGTGCTGCTCATGGTGCCGAACCATCCGCTCGCGCGCGCCTACCTCGGCGCCGCGCGGCGCGGCGGCGGCGACCTCGCGGGCGCGCTCGAGATCCTCGAGCCGCTCGCAGCGGTGCATGCGCACTGGGCGCCCGCGCACTACGAGCTCGGCGTGACGCTCGCCGGCGCGGGCCGGCGGGACGACGCGATCGGCGAGTTGCGGCGCGCGGTCGCGCTGCAGCCGGACCTGGCCGATGCCTGGCGCGCGCTCGGCGATGAACTGTTCGCGGCGGGCGATGCGGCCGGCGCCGACGCAGCCTACGCCCGGCAGATCCGCGCCTCGACCAAGGATCCGCGGCTGCTCGCGCCGGCCGCCGCGCTGTGCGCGAACGACGTGCCGACCGCCGAAGCGCTGCTGCGTGCGCACCTGAAGGCATTCCCGACCGACGTCGCCGCGATCCGCATGCTCGCCGAGGTCGCGGCGCGGCTGCGCCGCTACCAGGACGCCGAGAACCTGCTCGCGCGCTGCCTCGAGCTCAGCCCGAGCTTCAACGAGGCGCGCCAGCAGTACGCGCTGGTGCTGCACCGGCAGAATAAAGATGCGGCGGCGCTGCGCGAAGTCGACGCGCTGCTCGCCAAGGAGCCGCAGAACCCCGGCTGCCGCAACCTGCAGGCGGCGATTCTGGTGCACCTCGGCGAGGTCGCGCAATCGATCGAGATCTACGACGACTTGCTCGCACGCCATCCGGGCCTGCCGAAGATCTGGATGAGCTACGGGCACGCGCTGAAGACCGGCGGGCGCGAGCAGGAGAGCATTGCCGCTTACCGGCGCAGCATCGAGCTGCGCCCCGGACTCGGCGAGGCGTACTGGAGCCTCGCGAACCTGAAGATCCTGCGCTTCGAGGCGGGCGAGATCGCCGTGATGCGCGCGCAGCTCGAGCGGGGGGACCTCGGCGAGGAGGACCGCTACCATCTGCACTTCGCGCTCGGCAAGGCGCTCGAGGATGCCGGCGAGTACGCCGACTCCTTCGCCGAGTACGCGGCCGGCAACCGCTTGCGGGGCGCCGGGCTCGGCTACCGCGCCGAGGAGATGACGGCGCACGTGCAGCGCTGCAAGGCGCTGATGACGCGCGAGTTCTTCGCCGCGCGCCGCGACTTCGGCTGCGCCGCGGCGGATCCGATCTTCATCGTCGGCATGCCGCGCGCCGGATCGACCCTGCTCGAACAGATGCTCGCGAGCCATCCGCTCATCGAGGGCACGATGGAGCTGCCGGACATCCCGGCGCTCGCCCGGCCCTTCTACGGCAAGCGCGAGGGCGGCGGACCGGGCTATCCGGAGGCGCTCGGCGCGCTCGACGCGGCGCAGTGCCGCGAGCTCGGCGAGCGCTACCTCGCGCAGACACGGATCCAGCGGCGCAGCGACGCGCCGTTCTTCATCGACAAGCTGCCGAACAACTTCGCGCACCTCGGCCTGATCCAGCTCGCGCTGCCGCGGGCGAAGATCATCGATGCACGGCGCCATCCGCTCGGCTGCTGCTTCTCCTGTTTCAAGCAGCACTTCGCGCGTGGCCAGGCATTTACCTACAGCCTCGAGGACCTCGGCCGCTATTATCGCGACTACGTCGAGCTGCTCTCGCATTTCGATGCGGTGCTGCCCGGCCGGATCCACCGCGTGATCTACGAACGGCTGATCGAGGATACGGAAGGCGAGCTGCGCCGGGTGCTCGCGTATCTGCAGCTGCCCTTCGATGCGGCTTGCCTGCGGTTTTACGAGAACGAGCGTGCCGTGCGCACCGCGAGCGCGCAGCAAGTGCGCCGGCCGATCTTCCGCAGCGGCGTCGATCACTGGCGCCATTACGCCGCCTGGCTCGGTCCGCTCGAGGCGGCGCTCGGCGAGGTGCTGCCGGCATATCCCGCGGCGCCGAACTTTTGATTTCGGCGTGTTATGGCATAATCGTGACACAGGCGCTGCCCAACGGCGCCAAGGGGATGCATTCATGACGCGTAGCCGTTTGCGAAAACTCAAGAGAAATCCGATTGTTACGGGCACAAAGCCGCTCCATGGCGGGGCCCTCGCACGCAGCGGTGTGCCTGTCGCTTCGGCGCTACTGCTGTGCATGCACGCGGCCTATGCCGCGGACCGCGCGCCGGGCGCCGGTGCCCAAGCCGCCGACAGTAACAACGTCGGTGCGCTGCAGGAGATCGTCGTCACCGCCGAGAAGCGCACGCAGAACATGCAGAACGTGGCGGTCAGCATCCAGGCCTTCGACACGAAGGATCTGGAGCGCCTGCACGTGACGAACTTCAACCAGTACGTGAAGTTCCTGCCGACCGTGTCGTTTCAGGACGCCGGACCGTCGGTCGAGCACACCTACATGCGCGGCGTCGCGAGCGGCGGCGACGGCAATCATTCCGGGTCACTGCCCTCGGTCGGCATGTATTTCGACGAGGAGCCGGTGACGACGATCGACGGCAACCTCAACATTCACATCTACGACATCGCGCGCGTCGAGGCGCTCTCGGGCCCCCAGGGCACGCTGTACGGGGCGAGTTCCGAGGCCGGCACCATCCGCATCATCACCAACAAGCCCGATCCGTCCAAATTCTCGGCGGGCTACGACCTCGAGGGCAACTCGGTGAGCCACGGCGGCGTCGGCTACACGGCCGAGGGCTTCGTCAATTTGCCGCTGTCGGACATCGCGGCGGTGCGCCTCGTCGGCTGGTACGAAAAGGACGCGGGCTACATCAACAACGTGCACCGCGTGGTGCAGTTCCAGGGCCCGAACGGCACGACGATCCCGTTCGACAATGCCTCGATGGTGAAGAACCACTACAACGACGTCGTCACCAAGGGCGGACGGGCGGCGCTGAAGATCGACCTCAACGACCAATGGACCGTGACGCCGACGGTGATGGGCCAGATCGCGGACACCAACGGCAATTTCGCCTACGACCCGAAGCTCGGCGATCTCGCGGTCGGGCATTTTTTCCCGGACAAAGTGCACGATTCCTGGATGCAGTCAGCGCTCACGGTCGAGGGCAAGATCAACGGCTTCGACCTGGTGTACGCCGGTGCGTACCTTACCCGCAACACCCACGAGCAGAGCGATTACACCGACTATTCGCTCGCCTATGACCTCGCGTACAGCTTCGGCGGGTACGGTGCGTACTTCACCGACAACGCCGGCAACGTGATCAACCCGGCGCAAACCATCATCGGCCGCGACCACTACACCAAGATCAGCAACGAGCTGCGCATCACCTCGCCGAAGGATCAGCCGGTGTACTTCACGGCCGGTGTGTTCATGCAGCGCCAAGTGCATGACATCATGCAAGACTACGTCATCGACAACAACAACGATCCGCTCGCGTCCAGCCTGTCGATTCCGGGCTGGCCGGCCTCGCTCTGGCTGACCGACCAGCAGCGCGTCGACCGCGACCAGGCGCTGTTCGGCGAGTTCTCGTTCCGCTTCACGCCGAGCCTCACCGGCACCGCCGGCGCTCGTTATTACACTTACGATAACACCCTCGAGGGCTTCTACGGCTTCGCCTCGACGTTCAGCTCGCACGAGGGCGTCGCAACCTGCTTCAACCAGAGTCTGCCGTGGAAGGATGCGCCCTGCGAGGATTTGAACGGCCGCAGCACGGGCTCGGGCATCACGCCGAAGCTGAACCTGACCTACAAGCTCTCGTCGAACAAGATGATCTACGCGACGTACTCGAAGGGCTTCCGGCCGGGCGGGGTCAATCGCAACGGCGGCGGCACGCTGCCGCCCTACAAGCCGGATTACCTGACGAACTACGAGTTCGGCTGGAAGACGCAGTGGGACGAGAACCGCTTCCGCTGGAACGGCGCGTTCTTCCTCGAAAAGTGGAAGGACTTCCAGTTCGCCTATCTCGGTCCGAACGCGCTGACCATCATCGCCAACGCGGGTGAGGCGCAGATCAAGGGCCTGGAGACGAATGTCGCCTGGCGGGCGACCGAGCAGCTGACGCTGACGGGCGCCATGGCGTATCTCGATGCGAAGCTGACCCGTGAGTATTGCGCCGACCCGACCGGGGCGCTGTGCTACGCGGGCACGAGCTACGAGCAGTACGCGCCGAACGGCGAACAATTGCCGGTCACGCCGAAAGTCAAGGGCAACGTCACCGCGCGCTACACCTTTCCGATCGGGGGGCTGCACGCGAACGTGCAGGCTTCCGCGGTCTACGTGGGCCCCCGCTGGGCCGACCTGCGGCTGGTCGCGCGCAATGACCTCGGCCAGGAGCCCGCCTACACGCTCGCGAACTTCTCGTTCGGCCTCGACGTCGGCAACTGGCATACGGATCTGTACGTCAACAATGCGTTCGACAAACGCGCGGTGCTCGACCGCTTCGCCGAATGCGACGTGTCGACCTGCGGCACGGTCGCGATCTACAACGTGCCGAACCAGCCGCGCACGATCGGCTTGAAATTCGGCCAGAGGTTCTGAACGAACCTGTATCGGCAAACCGCCGCGGCGGCGGCCGCGACGCCGCCGCTCGACGGTGATGCGCGTGCCGACGTACTCGTCGTCGGCGCAGGCTTCACCGGCCTGTCGACGGCGCTGCATCTCGCGGAGCGCGGCGCGCGCGTGCTGCTCCTCGAGGCCGAGGAGCCGGGATTCGGCGCCTCGGGGCGCAACGGCGGCCAGGTCAATCCGGGGCTGAAGCGCGATCCGGACGAGGTCGAGCGCGATTTCGGCGTCGAACGGGGGCGGCGCATGAACGAGTTCGCCGGCGGCGCGCCGGCGTTCGTTTTCCAGCTGATCGAGCGGCTCAAGCTCGACTGCGAGGCGCGCCGCAACGGCACCTTGCGCGCCGCCGTCTGGCCGCGCCACCTCACCGCGGTGCGCCGCACCGCCCTGCAGTGGAGCCGGCGCGGTGCCCCGGTCGAATTCCTCGAGCGCGCCGCGGTCGCGCAGGCAACCGGCTGCGAGCGCTACGGCGGCGCGATGTTCGACCGGCGCGGCGGCGATTTGCAGCCTCTGTCCTTCGCCCGCGGCCTCGCGCGTGCGGCGATCGCGGCCGGCGCGAGGCTGCACGGCGCGACGCGCGTCGAGGCCTTGAGCCGGGCGGGCGCCGGCTGGCGGGCACGCACCGCACGCGGCGTGGTGGATGCCCCGCGCGTCGTGCTCGCGACCAACGGCTACACCGACGCCTTGTGGCCGGGGCTGCGCCGCTCGATCGTGCCGCTGTTCGGCGCGATCGCGGCGAGCGCGCCGATCCTCGAGCCGGTCGCGCGCACGATCCTGCCCGGCCGCAGCGTGCTCTACGAGAGCGGGGCGATCACGGTGTATTACCGGCTGGATGCGGCGCGCCGGCTGCTGATCGGCGGCCGCGGTCCGATGCGCGAGATCGGCGGTTGCGCGGAGGTGGCGCATCTGACCGCCTATGCGCGCCGGCTCTGGCCCGCGCTCGGCGATCTCGAGTGGACCCACGGCTGGGGCGGACGGCTGGCGATGACCCTGGATCACTATCCGCATCTGCACGAGCCGGCACCGGGAGTCCTCGCCTGTCTCGGCTACAACGGCCGGGGAGTCGCGCTCGCGACCGCGCTCGGCGCGCAACTTGCGCGGCGCACACTCGAGCCCACCGCGGACATCGAGATGCCGGTGACGACGCTGAAGACCATCGCCCTGCAGCCGCTCTGGCCGCTCGCGGTCAGGGCCGCGGTGCTGCGCGGTCGCCTGAGCGACCGCCTGGGGTGGTAGCGTGTGCGGGCGCTACGTCAGTCCCGATGAGGCCGCGATCGAGCGGGAATTCACCCTGCCGCACTCGGGGCGCGGCTTGCCCGCGCGCTACAACGTCGCGCCGACGCAGAGCGCGCCGGCCGTGCGCCTCATCGCCGGCACCGCGCGCCTCGATCTGCTGCGCTTTGGCCTGGTGCCGTTCTTCGCCAAGGGCCGGCCGGGCAAGTACAGCACGATCAACGCGCGGCTCGAATCGATCGAGACGAGCGCGAGCTACCGGGGTCCGTGGCGCCGTGCGCAGCGCTGCATCCTGCCCGCGCTCGGTTTCTACGAGTGGCAGCTGAACGCGGACGGCTCGAAGCGCCCGTTCTACATCCACGTCCTCGATCAGCCGGTTTTCGGCCTCGCCGGCCTGTGGGACCGTTCGGTCGCGCAGGACGGCTCGGCCATCGAGTCCTTCACGATCATCACGCTGCCGGCGAACGCGCTGCTCGCCGAGATCCACAACGCCAGGAAGCGGATGCCGGCGATTCTCGCGCAGGCGCAGCGGCGCGCCTGGCTCGAGGGCAGCCTGGCCGAGGCCCATGCGGTGCTCGAGGCCTATCCGTCGGAGCGCCTGGGTGCCCATCCCGTGAGTTTGCGCGTCAATTCGCCGCGCAACGACGATGCGAGCCTGATCGAGCCCCTGCCGGCCGGCGGTTCCTTGACCTAGGTCCCATCCCGCCCGCCGCCGCCGCGCTAGTCTCGGCGCGGAGGATTGGAGCTCATGAAGGGTGCACGCGCACTGCTGTTGACGATCGCCTTGCTGCCGGTCGGCCTCGCGGCCGCGAGCGCCCGCATCTACACGTTCGTCGATGCCGCCGGCGTGCGGAATTTCTCCGACACGCCGCCCGACGCGGGCGCCTACTCCCTGGTGCATCTGCATCTGACCGGCCGCACCGAAAGCGGTCAGGCCTACGATCCCATGCTGCTCGCGCGCGCCTCGCGCTACGATCCGATGATCGATCGCGCGGCCGCCACCGCCTCGGTCGCGCCGGCGCTGCTGCGCGCGGTCATCGCCGTCGAATCGGGCTTCAATTCCCGCGCGGTGTCGAGCAAGGGGGCGATCGGTCTGATGCAGCTGATGCCGCAAACCGCGCGGCGCTACGGGGCGATCGATCCCTATGATCCGCGGCAGAACGTGCATGCCGGGGCCCTGTACCTGCGCGATCTGCTCGACCGGTTCGGCAACAATCTGCGGCTCGCGCTCGCCGCCTACAACGCAGGCTCGGATGCCGTCGAGCGCAGCGGCTGGCACGTGCCGCCATACCAGGAAACCCAGGCGTACGTCCCCAAGGTCCTGAACATCTACCGAATTCTCGCCGCGAGGGCGCGGCCCAGTTGATTTGGGCGCGTCGCGCCCCCAACCTGGGGCGATCGCCGAACCTTCCACCGCGAGGTGCATGCGCCTTGTTGCCTGGCGAACGACCCGTCGATGGGGCCGCGCGCGCCGCCGGCCTCGATCCTGACCCTGGGCAAAGCTGGGTGCCGATTTGCGGCGGCTCGCGGGCGCTGTGTCGCGAGTACGGGCTGGTGCTCGAAGCCGCCGCCCTGCCGTACGATCTATTCGAGGAGGGCGGGACCTGTACGCTGTGGACACCGGCTTCGCAGGCGGTGCTGGTGCGCGCCGAGCTTGCGCGCTATGCGGCCGAAGGCCCGCGCGCCGCCGCCCCCGCGCCGCAGCCGCCGTTCGGCGGCGCCGCCGCCGGGGCGATCGGCTACGGGTTCACGCTGCTGCTGGTGGCGTATTGCGCCGGCATCGGCCTGTTCGGCGTCGACTGGCTCGACGCCGGTGCGATCGACGCCGACAGCGGCATGCGCCACGAATGGTGGCGCGCGATTACCTCGCTGACCTTGCATCTCGGGCCTGAGCATCTGTTCGGCAATCTGCTGTTCGGCATCGGCGCCGGGGTGCTGCTGAGCCGCCAGCTCGGCGCCGGCGTCGCGTGGCTGAGCATTCTCGGCGCGGGCGCGTTCGCCAACCTCGTGGAACTCGCGATCGCGCCCGTGGCCTATCGCGCGGCGGGCGCATCGACCGCGGTGTTCGCCGCGCTCGGCATGCTCACCGGCCACGCCTGGCGCCTGCGAACCGGCGCGCGCGAGCGCTGGCTCTACCGCGCGGCGCCGCTCGGCGCCGGCGTCGCCTTGCTCGCGTTGCTCGGCGCCGGCACAAAGCATGTCGACGTGCTCGGCCACGTGCTCGGGTTCCTCGCCGGCCTCGGGCTCGGTTCGTTCTATGCGCTCATCGGCATGCCCCGCAGCCGCCGGCGGCGCGTGCAGGCCGCGAGCGGTGCGATCGCGGCCGCGGCGATCGCCATCGCCTGGATCCTTGCCCTACGCAGCGCCGGCGCTTGATCGGCACGGCCGGCGCGGCTTGCGCCGCTTCGCCCTCGGCTGCGACGCCGAGGTGGTCGTGCGCAGCGTGAGGGTGCCGGTGCTGCTCGTGCACGGGCAGGCGTCCAAGGATTGAGCAACCGACCGGCATCCAGGCACGATGCGGCGCCGGCGAACAGGAGGAATCGATCATGAGATCACGAAGGAACGGCCTTCTAAGGGTCGCGCTGCTCGGTGTGTTGCTCGGCGCCGCCGCCGACGGGAATGGCGCGATGGCCTAGGGCTCGAGGCCGCCGCCTCCAATCGGACGTTGGTCGCGGTCAAGGCTGCCTTAAACCTCGCGGTACGCGAGCGCAATGTCGCCGGAACGCGGGCGAGCTTGTGAACGCGACCCGATCCCAATTCGATGCGCGTACCACGTCGATGACGTTCACGGGCAAGACCGGATCGCGGACAGTTCCGCTGTCGCCCGATGCGGTGGCGCTGTTCAAGCGACTGGCGAAAGACAAACTCCCGGCCGCTCGGCTGCTCATTCGCGATGACGGCAAGCCGTGGGCTCACTCGGATTGGGACGAACTCGTGCGCGACGCCGCGAAGGCGGCAAGCGTACCCGCCGGTACGTGTCTCTACGTGCTGCGCCATTCGTTTGTGACCGAAGCCTTGATCAATGGACTCTCGACGCTCGACGTCGCGCGGCTCGTGGGTACCTCGGTGATGATGATCGAGAAGCACTACGGACATTTGGTCGCGAGTGCTGCGCGCGAACGACTCGCCAAGGTGGCGATGCGGTGAGCGCTGGCAAGAAG
>DATLSG010000020.1:0-268183 GCA_035534275.1 Steroidobacteraceae bacterium | reverse complement strand
TCCGGCACAACGGCGGCGAGCGTTTCACCCGCGGCGAGGGCGGCCGCGAACTCCTGGTGTTCGAGCAGGCTGCGGACGCGCCCGACCTGCGCCTCGATCGGCGTGATCGCGTCCGCGTCGGCCGGCGTGCTCATCCGGCGCCTTCAAAAAAAAAGCGGGCGCGAGCGCCCGCTTGCAATTCCGAGGCCAAGGAAAATGAGCCCTAGAACTTGTAGCCGAAGCTCACGCCGATCACGCGCGGCCGCAGCACCGTCTGGGCGACGACGAACTGCCCGGTGTTGGTGAACACGCTGGCGTTCGAGTTGCTGAGGTTCTGGCCGAACACTTGTGCGTTCCACGCGCCCTTCGCCACGCCGAAGGACGCATCGTAGGTCGAGTACGCCGGATTCTCGAAGCGCAGCACGGTGGTGTTGATCGCACCGCCGGTGGCGAGCGAAGGATTCGCGCCGGCCTCGGTGAACGAGTGTCCGGTGTGCGTCGCCCCGGCCTGGACGAACCAGTTGTACTCATCGAACGCCCAGTCGTAGCGGGCCCGCAGGCTGAACTGGATCGGCGGCGAGTTAGCGCTCGGGCTGCCGATCGGGCCGAACAGATTCGAGATCGGCGTGCAGCTCGTGCCGGTGCTATTGCAGGACTCGGTGATCGGCTTGCCGTAGTTATTGCTGAGCGGATTGCCATCCGTCAGCGCCGGCGAGTTGGTCTGCTGGCTGCGGTTCCACGATGCGGCCCCCTGCACGGTGAGGCCGTCGGTGACCCGCGCGATGATCGAGGTCTCGAGCCCGCGCACGCGGAAGTTCTGGCCGTTCGTGCCGAAGGACAGGTTGCCGGTCTGGCCCGGGTCGAAGAAGCCGACCTGGACATCGTTCCAGTTCTCCTGGTAGAGCGCGCCGTTCCATTGCAGGCGGTTGTCGAGCCACTGGGTCTTCCAGCCGACTTCGTTATTGGTCAGGCTGTCGGACTGGTAGGTGCTCGGCAGCACGAACTGCTTGTCGGCGACCGTGGTGCCGTTGGGCCCGGGCTGCGGGGTCCCATAGATGTATTTATTGCCGCCGTTACGGTTGAAGCCGCCCGGACGGAAGCCCTGCGACCAGGTGTAATAGACCATCACGTCCGGCATGACGTGCCAGGTGATGTTCGCGCGGCTCTTGAAGCCGGATTCGCTGCTTTGCAGATCCTTGCCGTCGAGATTGATCGAATAGGCGCTCTGACAGCCGCCGACCGGCGTGCCCGCGTCGAAACAGCCGAAGCTGCTCATCACGCTGCCCTTGAAGTTCTGGTCGAAGCGGTAATGGCGGGTGCCGGCGGTGACCGTCAAGACCTTCGGGATGATGTCGTAGTCCACCGAGGCGAAGAACGCGAGCTGGCGCAGGTCGCGCCGCGTGTCCTCGAAGAACGCGATGTTGCTCGGCTGGATGCCCGGATTCTCGACGCTGGTCCCGGGGAAGGTGCCGACGTTCGACAGGCAACCCGTATTGCCCGGTGTTCCCGGCGCGCCGTTCGAGGTGCAGTTCGGCAGCGTCTTGTAGCCCCAGTCCGTCTGGTCGAAGAGCTTGTTGTCCTCGTAGAACGCGCCGATGATGCCGCGGGTGCGCCAGTCGCTCGGCGTGCTCAGGCGGAATTCCTGGCTCAGATGCTCGTTGCGCTCGGCCTCCTGCCAGGTCGATACCGGCGAGTTGCAGCTGCCGGCGGTGCACTGGTAGTAATCGGCATACACGCCGCGGGCGTAGTTCGTGTAATCGCCGACCTGGGCGACGTGGCGCACGAGATAGCCGCCGGTATAGACCGCGTGCAGCGCGCCCAGCTTGCCGTTGACCGTCCAGGCCGTGTTCGTGAACTTGTCCTTGTCGTAGGCATTGTTGAACAGCGTGACCTCGAGGGGCTGCAGCGCCTGACCGTCCGAGGCGTTCGGCATCTGATAGAAAACGCCTTCCGAATCCATGTTCTGGTACATCTGCGTGACGAGCAGGTTCCAGTCGTCGTTGAACTTGTAGAGGAACTCCCCGCGAACACCTTTATAGGTGACCGGATTGATCGCGCGCTTGGCGATGTTGTAGTTGTTCACCGGGGTGCCCGGCGGTGCGCAGACCGGCGTACCGTAGTAGCTGCCCGGCGGGCTTCCGTTGGGGCACTGGCCGTTGACCGCCGGGTAGCCGGCGTAGCCGATGCCAAGGTCGCTGTTCTTGCGCGTGAAGGTCGCCGGCACGTTGTCGATGTAGCCGCCGCGGCTGTCGTTGTAGACGACCGCGCGCATCGCCATCTTGTCGGTGATCAACGGAATGTTCAGCACTGCCGTCAAGTTCGTGTTCGGGTCGCCGTGCGCGGTCACGCCGTAGCCCGCGGTGACGTTGCCCTCGGTGACGTCGAGCTTCGGTTTGTTGGTGATGTAGCGGACGACGCCCGCTTCGGCGCCGGCACCGAACAGCGTGCCCTGCGGGCCCTCGAGGATCTCGATGCGGTTGAGGTCGGCCGCATAGACGTCGAGGTTGCGCGCGGGGAGCTGGCCGGACTGGTCATCGAGGTAGACGGCGACGTTTGGATATCCGCCGATCGTGCCGCTCGACTGGCTGCCGGCGGCGCCGACGCTCAAGCCGCGCATGAAGATGTTGCCCTGGCCAGGGCCGTTGGTCGGCGCTGTGACGTTCGGCAAATAGCGCACGTAATCGTCGAAGGTCTCGATGTGCAACTGGTTGAGCGACTTGGCGGTGAACGCCTGCATCGTGATCGGCACGTCCTGCATGTTCTGCACCCGCCGTTGCGCGGTCACGGTGATGGTTTGCAGTTGATCGCTATCGTTGTTCGACGTCGCCGCGGTCGCCGCGTGCGTCGCGCCGAGCGCGGTGCTGCCCAGGATCGCCGCGATCGCGTACGAGAGCTTTGAATTTGAATTCATGTCCACCCCTTCCCGTTAGTTAAAGCTTCAAGCAACCCGAAGAGCGCGTATTGCGAGCATGACGTCGGAATCTCCCTCGCGGGGCCGCGCTGGCGACGAGCACTCGAGACCTCCCTCGACCGACCCCTGAGTGCGCAGAATAACATCCGGCATTGATAACGCCAGTCTTTTTGTTGCGATCATGCCGCGATCGGCCATGCGAAATGTCGATGCCGACATGCGAAAATTCGCTGATTCAATCGTCCGGGCCGAGCTTGGCAGGAAAACCCGGCGCCCGCAACGGCTGGCCGACGGCATCCTCGAGGAGCTTGACGATCATCGACGACCAGGCGCCGCCGCCGTACTTGGCACGGCCCTCGATGAACGTCTGTTCCATGATCCCCGCGAGGCGCAGCGGAACGCCGAACCGGCGCCCGAATTCGGTCGCGAAGCCGGCATCCTTGCAGGCCAAATCCATTGTAAATCCAATGTCATAGCTGCCATTCAAGATGACCTTGCTCTCGGTTTCATGAACGAAGCTGTTGCCGGAGCTCGCGGCGATCGCGGCGAATGCGGCCCCTAGCTCGACACCCGCTTTTGAACAGAGCATCAACGCCTCGCCGGCGGCGATCAGGTGGATGAACGCGAGCATGTTCGTGACGACCTTGGTGACTGCGGCCTGTTCGATGCCGCCAAGGTGGATGACCTTGCCGCCCATCGCTTCGAGGGCGGGTCGGTGCCGTTCGAACGCCTGTTGCGAACCACCAACAAGGACCGTGATCTCGCCGGCCTCCGCACGGTGGACGCCGCCGGTGACCGGGCAGGCGAGGGTCTCGATCCCGCGTTGCGTCGCGCGCGCCGCAAGAGCCTCGACCTCGGCGAAATCGTTGGTGCTCATCTCGATCCAGGTCGAGCCCGCCGGCATCAGCGGCAGGGCGGCGTCCATGACCGCCCGCGTCGCCTTCGGCGAGGGCAGGCAGGTGATCAAGGCATCGCTCGAGCGAGCCAGGTCGGCGACCGTCGCCCCCCAGTGCGCGCCGGCCGCGATCGCGAGCGCCGCCCCGCCGCGGTCGAGATCGTTCACCGTGAGGTCGAATCCGGCGCGCGCCAGGTTCGCCGCGAGATGTTTGCCGAGATTACCGAGGCCGACAAACCCGTAGCGCACGGCGCCCCCTTTAGCCAAGCGGATGATCCGCCATCTCCAGATGCAGTTTACCGTGCGGATCGTAGGGATGCGCGAGCGCGACGGCCTCGTTCAGCTCGACGCCGAGGCCCGGCTCGGTCGGCGGGATCACGTAGCCGTCCTGCCAGAGAATCGGCTTCTTCAAGAGCCGCGCCTGGAATCCGTCCCAGCGCTGAATGCTCTCGAGGATCAAGAAATTCGGCGAGCAGGTGGCGATCTGCACGTTCGCCGCGCCCACCACCGGTCCGCAATACAGGTGCGGCGCGATCTGCGCGTAGTGCACTTCGGCGAGCGCCGCGATCTTTTTCGCTTCGAGCAGTCCGCCGACCCTCCCCAGGTCCATCTGCAGGATGTTCGCCGCACCGCAGGCGAGCACGCGCGCAAACTCATATTTCGTCGTCAGGCGCTCGCCGGTCGCGATCGGAATCGACGTGGCGCGGGCGACGATCGCCATTTGCTCGGGCATGTCCGGCGGCACCGGCTCCTCGAACCACAGCGGATCGAACGGCTCGAGCTGGCGCGCGAGGCGCGTCGCGCCGGAGGCGGTGAACTGGCCGTGGGTGCCGATCAGCAGGTCCGCGTCGCGGCCGACGGCCTCGCGCACGAGGCGTACGAGCCGCACGGTGCGCTCGAGCGCCTCCAGCGTCGGCTGGCGGGGATCGTACGCGGAATAACCGCCAAGCGGATCGAACTTCAGGCCCGTGAAGCCCTGCTTGACGTATTGCGCAGCGCGCTGCGCCGAGCGATCCGCATCGTGATAGAAATCCTCGCCTTCGCCTTCTCCGGGGTAAAGATAGGTGTAGCTGCGCAGGCGCTCATGCACCTTGCCGCCGAGCAGGTTGTAGACCGGCTGGCCCGTCGCCTTGCCGACGATGTCCCAGCAGGCCATCTCCAGCCCGCTCATCACGCCGACCAGCGATATGTCCGGTCGCAGCGAAAAGCCGGAGCCGTAGGATTCGCGCCAGAGCGATTCGATCTGGAACGGATCGCGGCCGGCGAAACGGCGCGCGAACAGGTCCTCGACCATCTTGGCGATCACATGCGGGCCGAAGGTTGCCGCATAGACCTCGCCGACCCCCTCGATCCCGCAGGCGGTGCGCAGCTTGAGGAATACGAAGTACCGGCCGCCGAAGGCGGGCGGTGGATTGCCGACGACGAAGACCTTGACGCTATCGAGCTTCATGGGTGTTCCAGGGGTTATCGAGTTTGCAGGATCAGATCCGCGGCCTTCTGCGCGACCATCAGCGTGGGCGCATTGGTGTTCGCGGAAGTGACGGTCGGAAACACCGACGCATCGACGACACGCAACCCCACCATGCCGTGCACGCGCAATTGCGGGTCGACGACCGAGTGCCCGTCGTCCGGCCCCATGCGGCAGGTGCTGACCGGGTGGTAGACCGTCGCGGCGCGCGCACGAAAATCGGCGAGCAGACCCGCATCGTCGAGCGCGGCGAGATCCGGCTGAATCGGCTCGCGGACCAGCGCGCGCATCGATCGCGTACGGGCGATGCGCTGCACGAGGCGTCCACCGTTGAGCACGTCACGCTGGTCCTTATCGGTCGACAGGTAGTTGGGCGCGATCCGCGGCGGCCGGCGAAAATCCGGACTCGCAAGATCGATCCGGCCGCGGCTCGTCGGCCGGGTCGGCTGAAAGCACAGGATGAAGCCGGAGAACGGGTCGACTTCGATCCGCCGGCGATTCGCATCGCCCGAGCCATAGGTGATCGGATTGAAATACAGCTGTACGTCGGGGCGCAGGCCATCCGGTTCGGCGCGCAGAAAGGCGCCGAACTGATTGACGCTGAGCGCGAGCGGGCCGCTGCGCAGCAGCAGATAGCGCAGTCCGGCGCGCAGCTTGCCGAGCCGCGAGTGCAGTACGTCATTCAGCGTCGGCTCGGTCGCCTTGAACGCGTAACTGACCGCGAGGTGGTCCTGCAGATTGCCGCCGACCGCCGGATTGTCGAGCACGACCGCAATGCCGAGCGTCTGCAGTTCAGCGCCCGGACCGATGCCGGAGAGTTGCAGCAGTTGCGGCGAATTGACCGACCCGGCGCTGACGATGACCTCGCGCGCGGCCGCGGCGAATTCGGCGACACCGTCGCGCCAATACTCGACGCCGAGCGCACTGCGGCCGGCGAAGCGGATCTTGCTCGCCCATGCGCCGGTGATCACGCGCAAGTTTGGCCGCCGCAAGGCCGGCCGCAGGAAGGCGTCGGCGGCCGACCAGCGCCGGCCCCGCCGGATCGTCACCGCGTAGCAGCCGAAGCCCTCCGGTTGAGGCCCGTTGAAATCCTCGGACACGGGCAGTCCGAGCTCGGCTGCGGCCGCGAACCAGTGGCGTCCTACCGGATGCAGGTAAGGGCGCACGTCCTTGACGTCGAGCAGTCCCTCGGTTCGCGCACGCCCCGCCGGATCGACGTGCCGTTCGGTGCGCTCGAAGTAGGGACGAACCTCGTCCCAGCCCCATCCAGGGTTGCCCATCTGCCGCCAGTCGTCGAAATCCGCCGGCATCCCGCGGCAATAGACCAAGGCGTTGATCGAGCTCGAACCGCCGAGGACGCGGCCTCGCGGCCAATACATCGTCCGCCCGCCGAGACCGGGGCTCGCCGCCGCCTCGTATTTCCAGTTGACCGCGGTGTCGGCGAACGTGCGGCCATAGCCGATCGGCGTCTTGATCCAGAAACTGTCGTCGGCGCCGCCAGCTTCGAGCAGCAGAATGCGACACGCGCCGTTCGCCGACAGGCGGTCGGCGAGCACGCAGCCGGCGGACCCCGCACCGACGATGATGTAATCGAAAATCCCCACGCACGCCACTTTAGCTCCGCCGGCGCCAGGCGCCATGCCATTTCGCGATTCACCCATGTCTTTTTGCGCGCCCAATCGGCGCGACGTAAGAGCGATGGTTCGCGCGGGCGGACTGCGGTGGCGCGCACGGTCGCGCCGGGGAGACGAACCCTGTATGGTGCGAGCACGCACGCACCCGGCTCCGCGCGCGCACCTTGGCAGAGGAGGCACTATCGAGTGATCACCGCGGCTGCCGACGTCACGCGCGTCGAAACCCCGTCATACGCCGAGCGCTGGTACGTGCTGATCGTGATGTGCCTGATCTACACGATCAACATCGCCGATCGATACGTGATGTCGACCATTCTCGAGCCGATCCGGCTGGAATTGCATCTGACCGACTCCGGCATCGCCTTTCTCACCGGCGTCTCGCTCGCGCTGTTCTACGTCACCTTCGGTATTCCCATCTCCTGGCTGGCAGACCGGTCGAACCGGCGCAACATTCTCGCCGCCTCGCTGGTCCTCTGGTCGATCATGACGACGCTGTGCGGCCTGTCGCGCAATTACTGGCAGTTGCTGGCCGCACGAATCGGCGTCGGCGTCGGCGAGGCGGGCGGGACCCCGCCGTCGTCGGCGATCGTCGCCGACTATTTTCCGGCGGATCGCCGACCGATGGCGCTGACCGTACTCGCACTCGGCGCGCCGTTCGGCGCCTGGGTCGGCTACGACATGGCGGGCGCGATCGCCCACGCATATGGCTGGCGCTACGCGCTGTTCGCGCTCGGCGTTCCCGGGGCGATCGTCGGTGCGCTGGTCTACCTCACGATCCGCGAGCCGAAGCGCGGCCAGCTCGATGCGATCGCCGAGGATCACAAGCCGACGCTGTTGGAGAGCTGCAAGTTCCTCTGGCAGCAGAAATCGGCGTTCCACGTCGTGATGGGCGGCGGCGTCTGCGCCCTGTGGGGCTGGGGTCTGATCTGGTGGACGCCGACATTTCTCACCCGCAGTTACGGCCTCAACGTCGCCCAGGCGGGCGATGCGCTCGGCTGGATCCATCTGGTTGGCGGTTCGATCGCCACGGTCGGCACCGCGTGGCTCCTGTCCCGGCCGTGGATGGCGGATCCCCGCCGGGTCGTCTGGGTCCTGGGGCTCGGCGTCGGCCTGTCGACGGTCCCGTCGTTCATCGCCTATTTCACCCACACGCTGTGGATCGCCAAGCTGATGTTCTGGCTGTTCATCCCGGCGATCTACTTCTACATCGGTCCGTGTTTCGGCCTGCTGCAGAACCTTGCACCCTGCCACATGCGCTCGATGTTCATCGCGATATCCTTGCTGGTCGCGAACATCTTCAACTTGATCGTCGCCCCGCAGGCCGTCGGCTTCATGAGCGATTATTTCGCGGGCAGACACGGCGCGGACGCCGCATCCCTGCGCCTCGCGCTGCTGATCCTCGCGCCGACCGGCTTCTGGGCGACGTATCACTTCCATCTTGCGGCGAAGACGATCGTCGCGGACCAGGAACGCGCGATCGGCTACACCAAGACGCTGTCGCCCTGAGCGGCCGCGCAAGAGGAGCGAGCCGCGATGGCCAAGACGACGATCGACCGGCGCTGGCTGCCGTTGAATGCGCTGCGCGCGTTCGAAGGAGTCGCCAAGCACAGCAGTTTCACGGCTGCGGCGAATGCGCTGCTGATCTCGCAGAGCGCCTTGTCGCGTCACGTGATCGCGCTCGAGAAACTGATCGGGGCGCAGCTGTTCGAACGGCGGCCGCACGCACTGATCTTGACCAAGGCCGGGGAGCACCTGCTGCCGGCGGTGTCCAAGTCATTCGACCGGCTCGAGTATGCGCTCGACGACATCCGCAACGAGGGCTCTCCCGTGCGGCGCACGCTGCGCGTGCAGATGCCGCCGAGCTTTGCGAGCCACCTCGCGGTGCCGATTCTGCGCGATTTCCGCCGGGCGGTCGCCGAAGTCGAGATCGATCTGGTGAGCCCGTACGGCGTCGGTCCGCCGCTCACGGACGTCGACGTCGCCGTCGTCTATTCGAAACCGACCGTGACCGACCTGGTCCGCGACCTGCTGTGGTCGGTGCGGTTGAGCCCGCTGTGCCATCCGGACATCGCCCGGCGTTGCGCGCAGATGAACCTGCGCGATTTCATCGAGGCGAACGAACTCGTGCACGTACGCCTGAGCGCCATGCCGCGCCATCACCTGTGGCAACAGTTCGCGCGACATGCGAACCTGAATACGCTGAACGTCGAACGCGGCTTGGTATTCGACACCGCGGCGCTCGCGGTGCAATATGCTCTGAGCGGCGAGGGGATCGCGCTCGTCGACATGACGGTGTTCGACGAGGAACTGCGAACCGGGAGGCTGGTCAAGCCCTTTGATGTCTGCGTCGACGACGGCTACGGCTATTATCTGATCACGCATCCCGAAGGCCTGAGTGACACGGCGATCGCCTTGTTCCGCTCCTGGCTGATCGAGCGTTTCGGCAGCGGCACGGCCGCAACGCCCGCCGCGTCGAGTGTGCATCTGGCGATTTCCAATAGTTGAGCGGGCCGTCGATTGAACGCGATGCTCACGCTGCTGTCGCTCCTATCGCTCGCGAGCTGGGTATATCTCTTCTTCTTCCACGGCTGCTTCTGGCGTTCGGCGCCGCAACTGCCGCCGGCCGCGGCGTTGCAGCTTCCCGACGTCGATGTGATCGTGCCGGCGCGCAACGAACGGCCGACGATCGACGCGGCGATCGGTTCGCTGCTCGCGCAGGACTATCCGGGGCGCCTGCGGATCACGCTGGTCGACGACGAATCGACTGACGGCACCGCGGCCGCCGCGGGCACGGCGCCCAATCTGCGGATCATGCGCGGCGCGGCGAAGCCCGAGGGGTGGTCCGGCAAGCTATGGGCGATCGCCCAGGGGGTTGCCGCGACCGACGCGCCGGTGATCCTGTTCACGGATGCGGACATCGTGCACGATCCCGCGCATCTTTCCTCGCTGGTCGCCCGTCTGGCGCAGCCGCACACGGCGCTGGTGAGCGAGATCGTGCGGCTGAACTGCACGAGCGTCGCGGAGAGGCTGCTGGTGCCGGCCTTCGTGTATTTCTTTCAGATGCTCTATCCGTTCGCCAAGGTCAACGATCCCGGATCGCGTGTCGCGGCCGCATCGGGCGGCACCGTGCTGATCCGGCGCGACGCGCTGGCCGCGGCGGGCGGGATCGAGGCAATCCGCGGCGCGTTGATCGACGACGTCGCGCTCGCGAGCGCGGTGAAGCGCGTGGGGCCCATCTATCTCGGGCACTCGGGGCTCGCTGTTTCGATCAGGCCGTACCCGCATTTCATCGACATCTGGCGGATGATCGTGCGAACGGCGTTCACGCAACTGCGCCGGTCGGGTTGGCTACTGGCGGCGACGCTCGCTGGAATGACGATCGTATGGCTGATACCGGTCTGGGAGATCCTGTTCGGCGCGGGCTGGCGGCTCCTCGCCGGTCTCGGCGCCTTCGCCCTCGCGGCGCTGAGTTTCGCGCCGACGCTCGATCGTTACCGGTGCTCGCCGTGGCTCGTCTTTGCCTTGCCGGCGATCGCGGCGTTCTACATGGCGGCGACGCTTGGTTCCGCCTGTACGCAATGGTTCGGCAAGGGCGTGCACTGGAAAAACCGCGACTACGGAACGCCGTCGTGACGGTCGTGACCGCTTGCGGCGCGCAGCGCAAGCGAACACAGTCACACTTCAGCGCCGACATCGAGCGGCGCGGATCAGCCGGGCGGGCGGTCCCGCGGATATTTCCTCATCAGGTGTTGAGAATATACCAGCTGCGAACACCCTGAATTCTCTGGGAAAATCTCCATCTGTGGAAACGCGGCCGACGAATCGCCGCAGAAATGGAGATAGTCATGCAAATGGTCGAACGGGTCGCCCGCTGGGGTAACAACGCATTGGTCGTGTCGGTGGGTTTGGTGATGATCGCCGTGCTGATCCTCGCGCGTTGAGCCGGATGCCTTGATCGCTCTGCGCCGCGGTCACGGCGGCGGACTCACCGCCTTCATCCGTTGGTCAGTGCGGCCGGGAATTGTCCGGCAGGGAGGGTGGGTTCGCCCGCTGCGCGTCGCGCCACCAGGCGGCAGTCAGCAAATCTGCGTGCCGCCGCAAGAACACCTCTCGCAGCGGCGCGGGCATTGCCAGAAACGGCAACCATTGCTCCGGAAACACGTCGTTCGGACCGACGTAGAACCAGGGCTCGTCGCTCGATTCTTCGGCGGCGGATTGCGCCTGCGGCAGATCGCGAAACACGCAGTCCGACAGCGGACAGATCTCGTCGTAGTCGTAGAAAACCACGTCGCCGTGGCTCGTCACGCCGAAGTTCTTCAGCAGCAGGTCGCCCGGGAAGACGTTGCTCGCCGCCAGGTCACGCAGCGCATTGCCATAGTCGATCACCGCGGATTCGGCCGCGGCCGGATCGGCCTCGCGCAGGAACAGGTTCAAGGGACGGAGCCGCCGTTCGACGTAACAGTGCTCGATGATCAGATCCGCGCCGTCAACCCGGCAGGTCCGCGCCGCGCCGCCGAGCAGCTCGTCGGTGAGCGCCGGCATGAACCGTGCGCTCGGCAGGCGCAGCCGCTTGAACTCCTGGGCGTCCACCAGCCGCCCGGCGCGATCGTGTTGAAACACGAAGCGGTAGCGCTCCATCACCTCTTCGCGGGTCGTGCCTTTTGGCGGCTCGAAGCGGTCGCGTATGACCTTGAATACGAGGTCGTGCGAGGGGAGGGTGAACACGATCATTACCAGGCCGCGTTCCCCGGGAGCGTGAACGAAGCTGTCGATCGAGGTCTCCAGCTGCCGCTGCAGCGCGAAGTAGCGCTCGGTCTTGCCTTGCTTCGCGCGGCCGAGCACCGTGTACAGTTCGTCGATCGGTTTGCGCGGCATCAAGGTGCGCAGCAAGGTGACCGCGGCGCCGACGACCGGCAGGTCGACGTGAAAATACGAGCGCTCGAAGCCGAACAGGGAGCCGACTTCGGCCCGCGACAGCATCACCCCGTCGAGGCACACGCCTTCGGCCGTATTCGCGAACGCGATGACCAGTGGCGTAACCGCGCCGTCGTCGACAATGCGTGCGATCAGGAAGGCCGAGTGCCCGCGATAGAAGAGGGGCTCGATGCGCTCGATCGCTTCCGGCGAGGCCGATGGCCGGTAAGCCTCGTAATGCCGGCCGATCTCGGCGCTGACCTTGTGGACCGTCGCATCGATGTCACGCAGCGCCGCCGCAAACGGCAGATCACCGAGCATCTCGCGCACGGCGTTCGGCAACGCGGCACCGACGCCATGGATGCGCAGCGGCACGTTGCCCGCGGAACAGCCCATGCTCGCGCAGAACTCCAAGTCCGGATCGACGCCGACCGTGCCGAACAGGTCGCGGCTGACGGAATTGAAAAAGGTTCGGTAGAAGTCGCCGTCCGGCCGTGCGGCGACCAGTTGCTCGTAGCTGCGCTTGATCTCGCTCCAGGGGCGCGCATCCAGGCGGCGCACGCCGGCGCCCGCGACGAGCCTGCCCAGACAGGCCGAAACCCACTGTTCGTAGAGCTCGATCCGCGCGACCGAATCGCGCTCCGCCGACCGCCAGTCGCGCACCGCGAAATGCGCCGTCGCACGCCGCGTGATGCGGCCGAACTCCTCGTTGTAACCGCCGAAGTGTTCGGCGATCTGCGCCGCGATTGCCGCCGCCGGCAGCGCCTGCGCGTTCAGTTCCGCGGCCACCGGGACGTTCATCGCCCGCGCCGCGGCCTCATCCCGCGACTCGTCGGCGGGCCGCTGGATCCTCTGCACCCGTGAACTGCGCTTCCTCGGTGCTGCCCGAGAGCGCCGCGGTGGAGCACTGGCCGGACGTGATCGCGGTCTGCACGGCGTCGAAATACCCGGTGCCGACGAAAGCCTGGTGTTTGACCGCACGGTAACCATCGGGCTCCGCAACGAGCTCCCGCTGCTGCAGGCGGGAGTAACCGAGCATGCCGTCCTCGCGGTAGGCGCAGGCGAGTTCGAACATCGCCATGTTGAGGGCGTGCCAGCCGGCGAGCGTGATGAACTGAAAGCGGTAACCCATCGCCGCGAGTTCCTCGCGCCAGCGCCGCATCGCCTCCTCGCCGAGGTTCGCCTGCCAGTTGAACGAGGGCGAGCAATTGTAGGCGAGGAGCTTGGCGGGGTGCTCGCGGCGAATCGCGTCGGCGAAGCGCTTCGCCTGCGCGAGGTCCGGCCGGGATGTCTCGCACCAGATCAGATCGGCATAGGGGGCATAGGCAAGTCCGCGGGCGATGGCCTGGTCGATGCCCGCCCGCACATGATAGAAACCCTCGATCGAGCGCTCCCCGGTCAGGAAGGGCGCGTCTCGTGGGTCGTGATTCGACAGCAGCAGGTTGGCCGCGTCGGCATCGGTGCGCGCGATCAGCACCGTCGGCACGCCGAGCACGTCGCTCGCCAGGCGCGCGGCGACGAGCTTGGCCGTGGCTTCCTCGGTCGAGACGAGCACCTTGCCGCCCATGTGGCCGCACTTCTTCGCCGAGGAGAGCTGGTCCTCGAAATGCACGCCGGCGGCGCCCGCGCGAATCATCGCCTTCATCAGTTCGAACGCGTTCAAGTTGCCGCCGAACCCCGCCTCGGCGTCGGCTACGATCGGCGCGAGCCAGTCGACGGCGCCGTTGCCCTCGAGGTGATGGATCTGGTCGGTGCGCAGCAGCGCGTTGTTGATCCGCTCGACCATGCGCGGCACCGAATCGACAGGATAGAGGCTCTGGTCCGGATACATTTCGCCGGCCGTGTTTGCGTCGCCAGCGACCTGCCAGCCGGAACAGTAGATCGCCCGCAAGCCCGCCTGGACGGCCTGGACCGCCTGGTTGCCGCTCATGCAGCCGAGCGCGCCGACCACCGGCTCCTGGTGCAACAGGCGCCAGAGCTTTTCGGCGCCGAGCCGGGCGAGCGTGTGCTCGATGCGGACCGAACCCTGAAGCCGCACGACCTCGGCGGCCGAGTAGGGTCGGCGGACGGCGCTCCAACGCGCATCGTCGTGCCATTCGGCCGCCAGACGCAGTGCACTCGTAGCCAGATCGTTCATGTCGCACTCCTTATTCCCGACGGATCCGCCGCAGGCTGCAGCGTAACGTCATTCTGGTATAATTTTCACAATGGAAAGTTGACATTGTGAAATTTACAACGGAGAGGGGCGATGGCCGGATTGATTCGCCAAGGTCACTTTCTCGGCGCGAAGCTCCGGGCACTGCGCAAGCGCAACGGCCTGACACTCGACGAACTGTCGGCGCGCTGCGTACAAATGGATGCGGTGGCCGCGCCGTCCGTGTCCTATCTCAGCATGATCGAAACCGGCAAGCGCATGCCGTCGCCCGGCATGCTCGAGATGCTCGCCGGCATCTTCAGCAAGGAGCCTCGCTGGTTTCTCGATGAGAACACGCAGATTGAACCACCGCCGGCGAGGCGCGAACGCGGCGGCCTCGAGGCGATGCCTCTGGAACCGGCGTTCCTGTTCTCGCACGCGTTGCTGCAAAACGCCCTGCCGGAACTGCTGTCGCAGACCGGCACGACGGGGCGACAGTTCGCGCAGCTGCTGATCCGCGTCTGGCAGGAAACCCACCACAACGATTTTCCCGACATCGAGCGCGCCGCCGAGAACGCCGGACAGCGGCGCATGCCCCTGTCGGTCGAGGCGCTCACCGACATTTGCAAACGCCACGGGCTGCGAATTCGCTGGTCCGACGGCCGCGGCGCTGACGCGCACGTGCGCGCTCGTTTCGCGGCGCCGGATACCGTGCTGGTCAATCAGCGGCTGCGCAATCAGCCGGCACGCTTGAAGTACGATCTTGCGTTCTTCGCCGGCCACAAGATCCTGCACAACGGCGACGGGCTGATCTCCCCGCACCGGGCGACGCCGTCGCCCGACCGCGATGCGCCCGGCAGCGTCGCCGGCATGGGCGCCCAGGACGTGCTCTACGCTTGGCGCGATTTCGAATGCAGTTTCTTCGCCGGCGCTCTGTTGTGCCCGCGCGTGCCGTTCCGGCGCTTCTTGATTCGCGAGTTGCACTCCGTCGCCGCCGCCGCCGCCAGGCTCGATATCACGGCGGCGCTCGTGATGCGCCGCATGACGGCGGTCTCGCCGTATCGCCACTGGCACTTCTTCGACGCCTATCCGCCGGGCAACCTACGCGCCGTGTATCGGGCGAACGGCATCGCGCTGCCCTGGGGAAACATGAGTCAGGTGTCCGACCCTTGCCCGCGCTGGGCCGTGTTTCGCCTGTTGCACGCGACGCGGCCCACGACCGCGTCGCTCGCCACGCCCACTTCGCAGATCTCCGTGATGCACGACGGCGTTCGCGATCGGCTGTACTGCTGCCATTCGCTGTTGACGCGCGACGCGATGAACGTGCTGCACGTGCTGTCGGTCGGCGTCGATCTGCAGCCTGCCCTCGACGCGCAAGGCTTCGACGGCGAAGCGGCGGTCGAGGCGGTCGCGGCAGCCTGCCGCCGCCGCGGCGGCGACGGCGCGATCGGCGCCGAGGCCGCGGCGCAGATCAAGGCGGTGTCGCAGGTGCTGAACATCGCCTGGATCGGCGAGGCGCTCGCTCAGCCTGCTTCGGTGATCTGCCCGCGAAGCGGCGGCTGTCCGCGCGAGCCGCGGCGCTGCGCCCACGCCGCTTCGCCGTAGTCGGCTCCCGCAAACTGCGCCTCAGGACGGCGAGCGCGCCGCGGCGGCCCCCCGGCCATCCGGTTCTTGTTTATGGATAATTCTTTAAATAAATCAATGCGGTATGACGCATAGATAAACAAGACTATCAGATCGCAAGCGAGGGGCAGTGCGTGCAGCTCCATCGTCATGCCGGTGTCGATCGCCGGCACGCATTGCACGACGCGTCCCACCCCGCAAGCGCCGGTACGCAACCAGCGCCGAAAATTGCGGCGTGCATCAGAACTTGCGCTTGTATTGCAGCAACACGGTCAGCGGTTGCAGGGTCGCGACCTGAGGGATCACACTGCCGGAACTGTCGTATTGCGCGTAGCCGACGTAGCCGATGTCGCCCAGATTGGGCTTCGCGTTCGTCAGATTGTGGACGTTTAGCGAGACTTCGGTCGGGCCGCGATCCACGCCGAAGCGCAAGTCCGCGAGCGAGTAGCCGGGCCGCGTCGACTCGGCCCCCGCACCGCCGTTCAGCAAGGAGACGCTGTTGCCGGTGTAGCTGTAGTCGGCGGAGATGAAGCCATCGATGTCGCTCGTCAGCGCGTGCCGATAGACCGAGCCGACCGTCGCCGTCCACGCCGGCGTGCCGAGAATTCGCGATCCCGCTGTGATGCCGACGATGCCGAGCGCGCCCGGGTTGTTGATGTCGGTCTTCTCGTAGCCCGCGCCGAAGCGCATCGTCAGATGGGAGCTGAGGCGGCCCGAGACGTCGATTTCGCCGCCGTCGATCTTCGCCGAATTGCCGTTGATGTCGAAATAGGCGCCGCAGGGCAGCGCGATCTGCTGCTGCAGGTTGCTCCAGTTGATGTGGAACACGGCGGCGGAGACGAGCATCCCCGGTTGCGGCAACTGGATCTTGGTGCCGAGCTCGTAGCTCCACAGCGTATCGGACTTCAACTGCGTGATGTCGGATACCGGCAGGTTCGGCAGCGCGCAGAACGCCAGCGCCGCCTGGGCACCGCCGGCGCGGAAGCCCTTCGCCGCGGATGCGTAGACCATGGCGTCCTGGTCGATCTGGTATTGCAGGCCGACCTTCGGATCGAAGCCGTTCTGGCTGTTGCTCTGCGGATCGCTCGGCGTCGGCCCGAAGTTCATGAATCCGTCGGCTGTGTAGTCGGCCTTTTGCTTGAGCCAGTATTCGCGTGCGCCGAGGGTCAGCGTGTATTTTTCCAGAAACTTGTAGTACAGCTGGCCGAAGACCGAGGTGTCCTCCTCGGTCGCCGGGTTGTTCTGCTGCCACATCACATCGTTCGGCCAGGGCCCGACGACCGTGTTGTTGGCCGTCGCCGCGACCAAGCCCGTCGCGAGCGTCGGCGGGATCGAGAATCGCGTATTGGTGTGCGAGTAGAACACGCCGACGATGCCGCTCACGCCGTGCACCGGGTCGAACGAGGCGCGCATCTCCTCGGTGATCTGATTGTGGTAATGCTCGCCGTCCCACAGAAACGGCTGCGCGGGCAGGCCGCTCACCTGATAGTAGCTGCTCAGGATCTGTTGGGTGCCGTAGGTCGAGTCCTCGAGATCACGGGTTTGGCGATGAAAATAGCTGGTCGAGGAGACGAAGCTCCAACCCGATCCCCGGTAGTGGATGTCGAGTGAGGGCAGCGCCCAATCATCCTTCGCTTCCGGCTGCACGTTGAAGGCGCGGTTCAGCGTATATATGGGCGTGAACGAGGGAAGTGGGGCGAAGGTCGCCGGGAATCCATGGTCGGTCGTGTTCTGGAACATCACCCGGAACCGCGCGTACAGATTGTCGGAGATGCTCCAGCGGGCTGCGACCGAGCCGCCGTAGCTCGTGTCCGCCCCCTGATTGCCGACACTGTGCCGCGGCACCGACAGGAACGGATCGGTGACGCCGGGGCTCGAAGGATCGGGGAAGGTGCGCGTCAGATAGCCGGCGTCGTGATTGACGAACAGCACAGCGCGCACCGCGAGCACGCCCGGCGAGAGCACCAGGTTGCCGATCATGTCGCCGCCGCCGTCGGCGCTGCCGCCGCCGGAGGTCATGCCGGCCTGCGCCATCACGCTGAGCGAATCGCGCGCGAGGTTCGGTTGTTTGGTGACCAAGCGGACGTTGCCGCCCAGCGAACTCTCGCCGTACAAGGTTCCCTGCGGTCCCTTCAACACTTCGATGTTGTCGATGTCCAGCACCCGCGGATCGATCGAACCCGGCACCGGAGTATCGTCGATGTAGAAACCGGTCGCACCGGCGGTGCCGAACAGATTCTGCCCGGTGATACCGCGGATCGCGACGGTGCGTGCGTCGGCAATGCCGGTGGGTCCGCCGCCGTAGCTGAAGGACACGTTTGGCGTCTTGCTCGCGTAGTCGTTGAACGACTGGATGTTGTAGTCCCGCAACGCCGCGGACGTGAACACGGTGATGCTCACCGGCACTCTCGCGAGCGGCTGCCTGCGCTTCAGTGCCGTGACCATGATCGTCTGCAGTTCCGAGTTGTCCTGCCGGCTGCCGGCGGCGTCCGCGGCCGCGAGCGCGCCCGCGGCGGTGCCGAAGACGCAGACGACGGCGAGCAGCGCGACCGCCGCACATGTTCGGCGGGCGGACCGCAAGCGGTATTCATTGGTCATCGGTATCGGCTCCCCGAAGGAATGTTGTCCAAATCAAACGGATTTACGCGCCAGACTTTCCTTGGTCGCATTGTCTGGCCAACACCCGATCAATCTCTTGCATTTAAACGACGCCCAATTGACACTATACGACATTCATCGCTCATCGATGCCTTGGGGGAGGAATCGGCCTTGGGGAGGAATCGCTTGAGGAAGCCCGTGCCCCCGCAACCCGCCACCGCGCAGCGCTACGCCGGCGAGCGCGCGCCAGCGCTATTGACGACCCATCCGGTCCTCAAGCCCGAGACGATCGGTTTCCTGCTGGCGCCACGCTTCTCGATGCTGGCGTTCACCTGCGCGGTCGAACCCCTGCGCGTCGCGAACCGCCTGGCGCAGTGCGAGCTGTACCAGTGGCAGACGATCTCCGTCGAAGGCTTGCCGGTCGCCGCGAGCAATCGGATGTCCGTCATCGCCGACCGCTCGATCCGCGAACGGGTCGATTATGCCCGTGTCGCGGTCTGCGCCGGCTTCGAACCGGAGACGCTGTACGACGCACGGGTCGCGGCCTGGCTGCGCCAGATCGCCCGCGCGGGCGTCGCGCTCGGCGCCATCGACACCGGCAGCTTCGTGCTCGCCTACGCCGGACTGCTCGACGGATACCGGGCCGCGACCCATTGGGAGTCGCTCGAGGGCCTGCGCAGCCAGTACCCGAAGGTCGCGATCGCTCCGGACCTGTTCGCCGTCGACCGCGGCCGCTTCACCTGCGCCGGCGGCACCGCGGCGCTCGACATGATGCTGCACGTCGTACGCTTGAGCCACGGGCATCGCCTTGCGGCCGCCGTTGCCGAGCAGTTCATCCACACGCGGATGCGCGAGCCGCGCGAGCATCAGCGCATGGGGCCGCGCGAGCGCCAAGGGGTGCACGAAGCGTGGCTGGCGACGATGATCGAGGCGATGGAGGCGAACCTCGAGGAGCCGCTGTCCATGCGCGAATTGTGCGCGGCCGCCGGGGTGACGCCGCGGCGCTGCGAGCGCGGCTTCCGCCGGCAGCTGCGCGTTTCCGCCCGACGATATTATCTCAATCTACGGCTGCAACGCGCCCGCACCTTTCTGCAATACACGAACCTGCCGGTGCTCGACGCCGCGGTCGCGTGCGGCTTCCGCAGCGTCGCGCATTTCTCGCGATCGTACAAGGCCTGGTCCGGCGTGCCGCCGTCGGCCGACCGCGCGTCGATGCATCAGGGAGTGCCGCCGATCCTCAGTTGACGGGTTGCGGCGGGGCCCCAGCCCCGAAGGAGCGGATGCTCTCGCCAACTTAACCTTTCTTTAAGACACAAGTCAGGTGATTCGCGCGACAATCGGCGCTCGCCCCCTTACCTGAGGAAGTGCACGATGCAACAGAAGATCTCTCGACGAACCTTGCTCAAGGGTGGACTAATCGCGGGTGCCTGCGTTCCCGCGCTCGGATTGCTGGCGAGCGAGGCTTCGGCCGCGGGCTTGACGCCACTCAGCCCGTCGGATCCAACTGCGGTCGCGCTGGGCTTCGTGACGAGTTCAGCGAAGGTCGACGCGAAGAAGTATCCGACCTACGCGGCGCCACAACACTGCGGGACTTGCGCGCAGTACCTCGGCAAGCCGGGCCAGGCTCGTGGCGGCTGCAACATCTTCGCCGGCCACACGGTTCCGGTGGGCGGCTGGTGCTCGGCCTGGGCGCAGAAGCCGTAATCGTCCGGCACCCCGACCTGCCAGGACCAGGGTTGCGTCCGCAGCGTCACGTACCCGGGTGCAGTCGCCCGGGCGCGTGGCTATGCGGCGCGGCGGCCTGAACCGCGAGCGACAACGCGCCGAGCACACCGGACCTCGAGCCCAGCCCGGGCGCGACCACATACTCGTCGATCCGGGTCGACAGTTCCGGGCGATCGACATAGCCGCGCAACCAATGGCGCATGCGATCGCGAATCATCGGCAACAGCCGGACTTGGCTCATGACCCCGCCGCCCAGCACGATCCGCCGCGGCGATACCGTCAGCACGAGCTGGGCGCATAGCTGCGCGAGATAGTCCGCTTCGATGTCCCATTGCGGATGCCCGTGCGCAAGCTCATCGAGGAGTGCGCCGGAACGTGCGACGATCGCCGGTCCGCCGGCGAGCCCCTCGAGGCAATCCCCATGGAACGGGCACACGCCCGCGAAATCCGCGTCGTACGCATGACGCCGGGGATAGATGTGACCGATTTCCGGATGCATCAACCCGTGCAGCGGTTCGCCGTTGACCAGCACGCCGCCGCCGATTCCTGTGCCGACGGTCACGTAAACGATCGGGTCGGCGCCACGCGCGGCGCCCCAGCGATGTTCGGCACTCGCTGCGGCATTGACGTCGGTGTCGAAACCGATCGGACAGGAGAACTGCTCGGCGAACGGGGCCAGCATGTTGGTACCGCTCCAGCCGGGCTTCGGCGTGCGCAGGATGCACCCGTAGCCCGCCGAGCGTCGATCGAGCTCGATCGGGCCGAATGCGGCAACCCCGATCGCCGCCAGCGGACCGAAGTCGCCGCTCCCCTCGCGCAGGAACGCAGCCGCCTCTGCGAGCGTCGTGCGCGGTTCCGTGGTCGCGAAACGATGCTCGGCACGCAGTTGTCCGACCGCATCGCCCACCGCGCAGACGAACTTCGTGCCACCGGCCTCGATCGCGCCGAAGAGCCGAGTGTCCGGCGAATTCATGCGAGCATCTCCACGTGACCGGCGTGGCGGGCGGCGGCGAGGTCCGCCGAGTCCGCGCCGGCGAGCGCCGCGCCGTATTGTAAGCCGATCCGCCGCGGATCGCGCGCGCCCGCGCGCTCGGTATAATGTCGGCCCCTCGAGGTCCGGTCGCGGGGTGGCACCATTGAATCTGAAGAACTACATCGCCGATTCCCCAGATTTCCCGCGTCCGGGAATTCTGTTCCGCGACATCGCGCCGCTCCTTCGCGACCATTTCGAGGCGACACTCGATGCGCTCGACGGGCTGCTCGAGGGCGAGGAATGGCGCGGGGTCGATGCGGTGGCCGGCATCGAATCGCGCGGCTTCGTCCTCGGGGCGGCGCTCGCCGCACGGCGCCGCAAGGGCTTCGTGCTGATCCGCAAGCAGGGCAAGCTGCCGCCGCCGGTCGTCGACATGCCCTACGTTCTGGAATACGGGTCCGGCGTGCTCGAGATGCAACCGGGCAGCGGCCGCTTGCTCGTCGTCGATGACGTGCTCGCCACCGGCGGCACGCTGAACGCGGCGGCGGAACTGTGCGTACGCGGCGGCTATAGCGTCACGGCGCTCGCAGTGTTGATCGACCTCAAACTCGCCGACGGCTTCACGTGGCGGCATCTGCGACCACGCGCCGCGATCGTCTATTAGGGGGCGAACGTGAGCGGCTTCCCGGGCACATTGGTGGTGATGGCGCTGCCCGACGAATCGAACGGCGTGTTCGAGGCGGCCGGCGTGCCGGTCCTCTATTGCGGCGTGGGCAAGATCAACGCTGCACGCGCACTGACACGCGCACTGACGCGCTATGCGCACGCCGGCGAGTCGCTGCCGACCGTGGTCAATTTCGGCTCCGCCGGCAGCCGACACCACGATCCACACCGCTTATTCGGGTGCCACCGCTTCGTGCAGCGGGACATGGACGCGAGCGGCCTGGGATTCGCGCTCGGCGTGACGCCGTTCGACGAGGCACCGGCATGCCTGGAATTTCCGCCGGTCTTCACCAGCTTGCCGCGGGCGACCTGCGGGAGCGGCGACTCCTTCGCGATCGGCGGCACCGGCATCGGCATGGCCTGCGACGTCGTCGACATGGAGGCCTACGCGCTCGCGAAGGTTTGTTGGTTCGAGGGCGCCGCTTTCGCCTGCGTCAAATACGTGACCGACGGCGCCGACCATGCGGCCGCGCAGGCCTGGCAGGAAAACATGCACAAGGCGGCACGGGCGTTCCTCGGCTTGTACCGCGAGATCGAGGCGCCTCGGACGTGAAGGCGCGGCTTACCGCGCGCGCTAGGCCGAGCCCACCTCGACGAGGCAATCGTAGAACGTGGGCGCGCGGCCGATGTCGGTCAAGCGTTGATGGGTCAACTCGTTGGTGTTCGTGCCGGCGAGACCGAACTTTCGCCACCAGACACCGAGCCCGACGACGAGGCCGGGTCGGGCGCGGTCGCTGACCCGCATCCGGCAGCGGTACTCGCCCCGATCGTTGAACGCGCGCACGATCTGTCCGTCGCGCAGCCCACGCGCGGCGGCGTCCCGGGGGTGCATCTCGAGAAGCGGCTCGCCCTCGATGCTGCGCAGGCTGCGCACGTTCACGAACGTGGAATTCAGGAAGTGCCGCGCGGGTGGGGAGATCATCGCGAGCGGATAGCGCCGGGCGAGTTCGGGCGAGGAGTGCGCCGACTCGTACGGCGCAACGTGGCCGGCTACGCCGAGGTCCGGCGGCGCGAATTGGGCGCGTCCGTTCGGCGTCGGGAAGCCTCCGTCCGCAAACGGCGCATCGGCCACCGGCAGGCGGACCCAGCCGTCGCGGCGCAGGCGCGCAAAATCCACGTCCTCGCCGAAGGCCTGCGCGCCGATGGTCTCGTCGCTGTCGGCAAAACAGGCTTCGGTGAAGCCCATTCGCGCCGCGAGGGCGCGAAAGATCGCGGTGTTCGGCCGCGCCTCGCCGAGCGGCTCGATCGCCGGTTCGTTGATCAGGACGTAGGTGTGGCCGTAGCTCTTGTGGACGTCGAAATGCTCGAGCTGGGTCGTCGCCGGCAGGACGAAATCCGCGTAATCGGCCGTGTCGGTCTGGAAGTGTTCGAGGACGACGGTAAAAAGATCCTCCCGCGCAAAGCCGCGGGCCACCTTCGGCGATTCCGGCGCGACCGCGACCGGATTGCTGTTATACACGAGGATCGCCTCGATCTTCGGCCCGACCTGCGCCGGCGACTCGCCGAGCAGCGCATCGCCGATCGTGCTCATGTTGATCGTGCGCGGGCGCGGCGTCGGCAGCAGATCGGGCCGCTCGAGGGCCGCACCGCGCACCGGTGCGAAGCCCGACGCGGACAACAGCAGACCGCCGGCGCGGTGCCGCCAGGCGCCGATTAGGCAAGGCAGTGCCGCGATCAGCCGGACCGCGCTGCCGCCGCCGCGGACGCGCTGCATTCCGTAGTTCAAGCGAATCGCGGCGGGTTGGATCGTCCCGTAGTCCCGGGCGAGTCCGCGGACCTCCTCGGGCGTGATTGCGCAGACCTCGGCGACGCGCTCGGGCGGCCACGCGCGCGCCTGCTCGAGGAGCGCGGGCGCGCCGTCCGTATGCCGCCGGATGTATTCGTGGTCGAGCCGGTCGTGCTCGAGCAGTTCGCGGATCATGCCGAGCGCGAGTGCGCCGTCCGTGCCGGGCATCAAGGCGATGTGCTGGTGGCACTTGTCGGCGGTCTCGGTGCGCCGTGGATCGATGCAGATCAGCTTCGCGCCCCCGCGCTTCGCCTGCTGAGCGAAGCTCCAAAAATGCAGGTTCGAAGCGATGCTGTTGCTGCCCCAGATCAGAATCAACCGGCTTTCCCGGTAGTGCTCGACGAGCATGCCGACGCGGCTACCGTAGGTCGCATTCAGCGCCGCAGCGCCGGCGCTCGAGCAGATCGTCCGATCGAGCTGCGAGGCGCCGAGACGGTGAAAGAACCGCGCCGCGATCGACTCGCCCTGTACGAGCCCCATCGTGCCGGCGTAGCTGTAGGGCAGGATCGCCTGCGGATCGCGGGCGGCGATCGCGCGCAACCGCGCGGCGATCTCGTCGAGTGCCTCGTCCCAGCCGACCGGCGCGAACCGACCGCTGCCCTTCGGACCGGCACGCCGCAACGGATGCAGCAGTCGATCCGGATGATAGGTACGCTCGGCGTAGCGCGCGACCTTCGTGCACAGCGTGCCGTGCGTCGGCGGATGATCGGGATCGCCCTGAACCCGCACCGCGACGCCGTCCTCGACGGTCACCCGGATCGCGCAAGTATCCGGGCAATCGTGCGGGCAGGCGGCGTGGACTGTGCTAGTTCGACCCATCGAGCGCAGGATAGCACCCGCAGGGGCTGGCGCGGGTCTAGGCACGGGGCACGGCGAGATGGCTTCCTCGAAGATGGATGGCAGCCAACGCGAGCACGCAGAACGCGGCGCCCGCGTAGAACGTGTAAGCGGGTCCAAGGCGCGACCATAGGAGACCCGCCGTGCCGCTCGCAATCAGCAGCGCACCGCCGCCGGCGAGATTGAACAGCCCGAACGCGGTGCCGCGCAGATGCTCCGGTGCGGCATCGGTCACCATGGTCGCCAACAGGCCCTGAGTCATGCCCATGTGGGCGCCCCAGAGCGAGACGCCGGCAATCACGATCGGCCACTGATCGCCGTGCGCCAGCACGAAGTCCGCGGCGATGAGGACGACGAGCCCGATTGCGAGCAGTCGCGTGTGGCTGACCCGGTCGGACAGCTTGCCGAACGGATAGGCGCTCGCCGAGTACACCAGATTCATCGCGACCATGACGAGCGGCACGAGCGCGACCGGGATGCCGCCCTGTTGCGCGCGCAGCAGCAGGAACGCCTCGCTGAAGCGTGCCAGCGTGCACGCGCTACCGACCGCCACGACCCACCAGTAAGCGGCGCCGAGTTGCCGCACATTGCCCTTCAGGATCGGATTCAGGCGTCGCGCGCCCGGGTGCCTGGGCGGCTCGCGAACACCGACGATCAGCAGCACGACCGCGAGCACGCCCGGAATCACCGCGACCCAGAACACCGGCCGGAAGCGGTCGTGCCATAGCAGCATCAGGCCGACCGCGAGCAACGGCCCGAGGAACGCGCCGACGGTGTCGAGGGATTGGCGCAGTCCGAATGCCGCGCCGCGCAGGTTTGGCGGCGCGATATCCGCGACCAATGCGTCGCGCGGCGCGCCGCGAATGCCCTTGCCGACCCGGTCGAGCAGCCGGGCGGCGAGTACGATCTGGATCGTCGAGGCGATCGCGAACAGCGGCTTGGTGATTGCCGCGAGCGCATAGCCGAACACCGCGAGACGCTTGCGGCGGCCGAAATAGTCGCTGAGCATCCCGGAGAACACCTTGACGACGAGGGCCGTCGACTCGGCGAACCCTTCTATCAAGCCCACAGCGAACGCGCTCGCGCCGAGCACGTCGACCAGAAACAACGGCAACAGGCCGTGGATCATCTCCGAGGAAACGTCCATCAACAGACTGACGAACCCCAGAACCCAGATCGCCCCCGGCAGGATCGGCCGCGGCGCCGGCCGCGGCTCACTCATCGAACAGCGGATATCGCTTGGTCACCGCGCGATGATATGCCTAAACTGCGCGCATGAGCGTCTACGACTTCAACGCCCGCACGATCGACGGTGCCGACTTGCCTCTCGCGCGGTTCCGCGGGCAGCCGCTGCTCATCGTCAATGTGGCGAGCAAATGCGGCTTCACCCCGCAATATGCGGGCCTCGAAGCCCTGTACGTCAAATATCGCGACCGCGGCTTCGCGGTGCTGGGCTTCCCGTGCAACCAGTTTGGACACCAAGAGCCCGCCGACGAGGCCACGATCAAGTCGTTCTGCTCGACAAGGTTCGGCGTGAGCTTTCCGATGTTCGCGAAGATCGACGTGAACGGCCCAAATGCGCATCCGTTGTACGTGTACCTGAAGGGTGCCCGTCCCGGCATTCTCGGACTCGGGGCGATCAAGTGGAACTTCACCAAGTTCCTCATCGACCGGGACGGCGCGCCGGGCAAGCGCTATGCCCCGGCCGACAAGCCGGAAAGCCTGGAAAAGGACGTCGAGGCGGCGCTGGGCTGATCCGCACACGTTCACCGCGAAGGACGCGTCAACCGCGAAGCGGCGGGAAACGGCGGGTGACCTGCGGATCCGCAGGGGGCAGAGGACCGCCGAGCCGCGCGCCGACGGCCGACAGGTGCTGCTCGGCCGACGCGCACACCCGCCCGTAAATCCGCCGGCACCGATCATAGGCGGCCGCGCCGGACCATGCCGCGGGCAACAGCGCGCGTGGCAGCAGCGGATCCCGCAGGTGAATCCTTCGATACTCGTGAATCAACAGCGTGCGCACGACGAACGCCTCGGCCGGATCGAGCCGGGGGTCGCCGGCGAGTGCGGTATCGATTCGCTCGTAGTGCCGAAGGAAGCGCGCGTAGCGTGCCTCCAGATCGCGCAGGTCCCAGCCGCGCCGCACAAGACGCGCGGCGTCGCGATTCGCGAGGCCGCGCGACTCGAGCAGGATCGGCGCGTCACGGAGACCATTCATCGCCAGATACTCGCGGGTATCGCGCGGCGTCACCATCGGGTGCGCGAGCACGCTCGGGGCGATCTCGCCAAAGCCCTTCCATTGCAACAAGCGGCGCACGCCAAGCCGGTCCGGCGCCGGCAGCCCCGACAGCACGACGAGCGTCCAGCGCCCATGCCATTCGATCGCGGGCCCGGAATAGATGCGGACGGTTGCCTCGACGAACCGCTGCCGGCCGCGCGCGGACAGGCGGTATTCGCTGCGCCGGCCGACCCGCCGGTTGGACAGCCAGTCCTGCGCCGCCAATCGAGCGACCGACGTGCGCACCAGGCGTTCGGTCAGGCCGAACTGCGTCACCAGTTCGATCAGACTGGCAAGCGCAATCGCACCGCCGCGCGGCGCCAGCGCATCGCCGAACACCGTGACGATCAGCGAGCCGCCGCGCAGCGGACGCTGGCGCCGGAAGCGCGCGAGCAGCGCGCCGGTCGCGGCCGCCGTTCTGTGTCCGTGCAACAGGCGCATGACCTCATTCTGACACAGAAATAGTTGTTATTCTCATCATCACGTGTCAAGATTTCCCGATCGAGATCGCCTCGGCCGATGTGGAGGAATCAGATGTACACGCAGGGCCTCATCGAACCCGGGGCAAGGCCCGCCGGCCCCGAGGCGGTCCCGGAGGATGCCGAACGGCTGCAGCGATTCGAGCAACGCATCGACGCGGAAGAGAAGATCGAGCCCAAGGACTGGATGCCGGAGGCCTACCGGCAAACCCTGATTCGCCAGATCTCACAGCACGCACACTCCGAGATCGTCGGCATGCTGCCCGAGGGGAACTGGATCACGCGGGCGCCGACCTTGCTGCGCAAGTCGATCCTGATCGCGAAGGTGCAGGATGAGGCCGGTCACGGGGCGTATCTGTACGGCGCCGCGGAGACGCTCGGCGTCGCGCGCGCTGAACTGATCGAGCAGCTGCTCAGCGGTGCCGCGAAGTACTCGAGCATCTTCAATTACCCGACCTTGAGCTGGGCCGACATCGGCGCGATCGGCTGGCTCGTCGACGGGGCGGCGATCATGAACCAGATTCCCTTGTGCCGTTGTTCGTATGGACCGTACGCGCGGGCGATGATCCGCATCTGCAGGGAAGAGAGCTTCCACCAGCGCCAGGGCTACGACATCACGCTGGCGCTCGCGCGCGGAACTCCCGCGCAGCGCCGCATGGCCCAGGATGCGCTGAACCGATGGTGGTGGCCGTCGCTGATGATGTTCGGCCCCCCCGACGCGGCCTCGATGCACACTGCGCTCTCGGTCCGCTGGAAGATCAAGCGTTTCACCAACGACGAGCTACGGCAAAAATTCGTCGACTTCACCGTGCCGCAGGCGCGGTTCCTCGATCTGCAGGTGCCGGATCCCGATCTGCGCTGGGATGCACAGGCCGGCTGCCACCACTTTGGCGAGATCGACTGGCGCGAATTCCAGGACGTGCTCAAGGGGAACGGACCCTGCAACCGCGAGCGCATGCTCGCCCGCAGGACCGCGCACGAGGCGGGCGGTTGGGTGCGCGAGGCCGCGCTCGCCCATGCCGCAAAGCGGCGCCGAACCCCGGTGGCCGCATGAAACGGCGACACTCTCGATGAGCCAAGCACGCGACTGGCCGCTGTATGAAGTCTTCATTCGCGCCCGCGGCGGTCTGGACCACAAACACGTGGGCAGCGTTCACGCCGCCGATGCCCGGATGGCGATCGAGCACGCCCGCGACCTCTACACGCGCCGCCAGGAAGGCGTCAGCATCTGGGTCGCGCGCTCGACGGACATCCTCGCATCCGACCCCGCGGAGTCGGCGGCGCTGTTCGATCCGGCACGCGACAAGATCTACCGCCACCCGACTTTCTACGACATCCCCAAAGAGGTCGAGACGCTGTGAGCGAGCGCCCCGCGTACCTCCTGGAGTATCTGCTGCGCATCGCCGACACGAGCCTCGTGCTCGCTCAGCGTCTCGGCGAGTGGATCGGGCATGCGCCCGCAATCGAGGAGGATCTGGGCTTTGCGAACACCGCGCTCGACCTGCTCGGTCAGGCGCGCTTGTTGCTCGCATATGCGGCGGAGGTCGAGGGACGCGGGCGCTCGGCGGATGATCTGGCGTTCCTGCGCGAGGAATCGGCCTACCGGAATGCGACGCTCGCCGAACTGCCGAACGGCGATTTCGGCGACACGATCGTCCGCCAGTTCCTGATCGACGCGTACCAGCTGGCGCTCTACGAACGCCTGACGGACTCGAGCGACCTGCGGCTCGCCGAGATCGCGGCGAAGGCGGTCAACGAAACCCGTTATCACGTGCGCTACAGCTCGGGCTGGGTCGTGCGGCTCGGTGACGGCACCGACGAAAGCCATGACCGGGTCCAGGCATCGCTCGAGCGGTTCTGGCCGTACGTGCAGGAGTTGTTCGAAGCGGACGACATCGACCGCGCCGCACTCGCCGACGGGACGGCGCCGCCGGCGCAGGATCTGTGCGACGCATGGTCGCGGCGCGTCGACGCCGTGCTCGCCGAGGCGACGCTTTTGCGGCCGGCGGCTTCGCCTTTCCGGTGGTACGGCAAACATGGTCGTCACAGCGAGCACCTTGGGCACTTGCTCGCGAACCTGCAATACCTGCAGCGCACACATCCCGGAGCGACCTGGTGAAGGCCGCCGGCGCGAGCCCGCCGACCGCTGGCGCGTCGGCGCGCGTCGCGCGGGCTCGGGCGGTGCTCGCGACGGTGCCGGACCCCGAGATCCCCGTTCTCAGCGTGCTCGATCTCGGTATCGTCCGCGAGGTCGAGGAGACGGCGGACGGTACGCTGCGAGTCGCGGTGTCGCCGACCTACTGCGGGTGCCCGGCGACGACCGTGATTCGCGCCGACATCGCCGCGGCGCTCGCGAGCGCCGGACTCGCGCCGGTGCGCGTCGTCGATGTGCTGTCGCCGCCCTGGTCGAGCGCATGGATCACCGCCGACGGCCGGCGCAAGTTGCATCGCCATGGCATAGCGCCGCCGACATCTGTCCCGGGCGAGGCGGCGGGCACCGAGTGCCCGCGGTGCGGATCGCTCGACACGGAGCTGATCAGCGAATTCGGTTCGACTCCGTGCAAGGCACTGCATCGCTGCCGCGCGTGCCGGGAGCCGTTCGAGCGATTCAAGTGCATATGATGCCCTCGGAGCGTTCGACGTGCTGACCTTTCATCCCCTCGAGCTGACGCGACGCCGGCCGATCGCGGAGGATGCCATGTGCCTCGAACTGCGGCCGCAACCGTCCTTGCGTGAGGCATTCCGCTTCGAGGCGGGTCAACATCTGCCGGTGCGGGCGGCGATCGGCGGGCGGGAGCTGCGCCGCACCTACTCGATCATCAGTGCCGCGGGGGGAAGTTTGCGCATCGGGGTTCGCGTGCAGGGCGAGATGTCGCGGTATCTGGCATCGGGCCTGCGGATCGGCGGGTTTCTCGACGCGATGGAACCGACGGGCCGCTTTCGCCCGACGCTCGATCCGACGCGCGCGAAATCCTATCTCGCGCTCGCCGCCGGCAGCGGCATCACCCCGGTGCTGTCGATCGTCGCGACGATCCTCGCAGCGGAACCGGCGTCCCGTGTCGTCCTCTGTTACGCCAACCGCTCAGCCGCGCGCACGATGTTTCTCGACGAGCTGCTCGGCCTCAAGGACCGCCACATCGAACGACTGGTCGTGCATTTTCTGATGAGCCGCGAGCCGCAGGACGTCGAAATGTTCAACGGCCGCCTGGACGCGCCGAAATTGCGCGCCCTCGCGGCGGGCGAATTCGACCCGCGCACGTTCGACGAGTTCTTCGTCTGCGGCCCCGGATCGATGGTCAGGGATCTATCATCGACGCTGAAGGAACTCGGCGCAGGCGGTAAGATCCACATCGAGCGCTTCTCGGTCGATGCGTCGGCGGCGGCGGGAGCCGCGCCGCCGGGTGCCCGCGCCGCCTCCGGGACACCGGTTGCGACGACCGCCGAGACCGAGGTCGCCGTATCGATGGACGGGCGGCGCCGCAGTTTTCGGATGTCTCGCGGCGAGCGCATCCTCGACGCGGCCGAGGCGGCAGGCCTCAGCTTGCCGTTTTCCTGCCGTTCGGGCGTTTGCTCGACCTGCCGCGCGAAGCTCGTCGATGGCACGGTCGCGATGGATCGCAACCAGGCGCTCGAGGAATGGGAGGTGCGGGCGGGCTTCGTGCTCTGCTGCCAGGCCCGTCCGACGAGTCCGCGGATAGAAATCAGCTACGACGAGAAGTGAGGCGCGATGAAATACCAGAGCATTCTGTATGCCGCCGCCGAAGGCGTCGCGCGCTTGACGCTGAATCGACCCGAAAAGCTCAACAGTTTCACCGGCGCGATGCACGCGGAGGTCCGTGACGCGCTTGCGCGGGTCCGCGAAGACGGCTCGCGTGTGCTCGTGATCAGCGGCGCCGGCCGCGGTTTCTGCGCCGGACAGGACCTCGGCGACCGGAGCGTGACGCCGGGTACCCGCGGGGTCGACCTCGGCGAGTCGATCGAGAAGAACTACTCGCCGCTCGTGCTCGCGCTGCGTGCGCTGCCGCTGCCGGTGATCGCCGCGGTCAACGGCATCGCCGCCGGCGCCGGAGCCAATCTCGCGCTGGCTTGCGATCTGGTGATCGCCGCCCGTTCGGCCAGCTTCGTGCAGGCGTTCGCGAAGCTCGGCCTCGTGCCCGACTCGGGCGGCACATGGTTGCTGCCGCGCCTGGTCGGCGGCGCGCGTGCGATGGGTCTCGCGCTGCTCGGCGACCAGCTGACGGCGGCGCAGGCGCAGGCGTGGGGTCTGATCTGGCGCTGCGTCGATGACGCCGACTTCGCGACCGCGGTTGATGCGCTCGCCGCGCGGCTCGCGGCCGCGCCGACCCTCGGTCTCGCCCGGACCAAGCAGGCGATCTGGGGCGCCTGGGAGCACCCGCTCGCCGCGCAACTCGAGATCGAGCGAGACATGCAGCGCGAGCTCGGTTGGTCGCAGGACTTCGCCGAAGGCGTCGCGGCGTTTCTCGAGAAGCGCCCGCCGCGCTTCGCCGGCCGTTGACGTGCGGCGAGATCGATCGTGAAGCGGGACGAGCCGGCCGATCCTCGAGCTCTCGCGCAGCGCTCGGCAACCGCACTGTACGCGGCGGATCTAGCGTCGCAATCGCTCGGGATGCGCCTCGCGGCGATCGCGCCGCGCGAATGCACGGTGACGATGACGGTCCGGGGCGACATGATAAACGGCCTCGGGACCTGTCACGGCGGCATCATTTTCGCCCTCGCCGACAGTGCGTTCGCGTTCGCCTGCAACTCGGATGGCGCCGCGACCGTGGCCGCGAGCTCGACCGTCGAATTTCTCGCTGCGGCGCGCGTCGGCGATGAACTCACCGCCACTGCGCGGGCGGTGTGGCAGGGTCGTCGCGCCGGGCTCTACGATGTGCAGGTGGTCGATCAACAAGGTACGCTGATCGCGCTGTTCCGCGGGCGGTCGCAGCGACTTTCCGGCCGCGACCCACGGGCGGTGGAGTTGAAATGAACGAAGCGTTCATCTGCGATGCGATCCGCACCCCGATCGGCCGCTACGGAGGGGCGCTCGCGTCGGTGCGCACCGACGATCTCGCCGTGGTGCCGTTGCGTGCGCTGATGCAACGCAACCCGACCGTGGACTGGGCGGCGGTCGATGATCTGATCCTCGGCTGCGCGAACCAGGCAGGCGAGGACAATCGCAACGTCGCACGAATGGCCGCATTGCTCGCCGGGCTGCCGCGCGAGGTCCCGGGAGTCACCCTGAATCGACTGTGCGGATCCGGACTCGACGCGCTCGCGAGCGCGGCGCGGATGATCCGCGCGGGCGAGGCCGAACTGGTCGTCGCCGGCGGCGTGGAGAGTATGAGCCGCGCACCTTACGTCCTCAGCAAATCCGGCGCCGCGTTCGCGCGCGACGTGCAGATGTTCGACTCGACGATCGGCTGGCGATTCGTCAATGCGGCGATGAAACAGCGGTACGGCGTCGATTCGATGCCCGAAACCGCGGAGAATGTCGCGGCCGATTTCGCCGTCTTGCGCGCCGACCAGGATGCGTTCGCGTTGCGCAGCCAGCAACGTGCGCTGCGGGCCCAGGCCGACGGCGCGTTCGCCGCCGAAATCACGCCGGTGACGGTGGCGGGCCGCAAGGGGGCGGCGTTCGTGGTCGACCGCGACGAGCACCCGCGAGAGACCTCCCTCGAAGCGCTCGCCGCGCTCGGCACGCCGTTCCGGGCGGGCGGGTCGGTGACCGCCGGCAATGCGTCCGGCGTCAACGACGGGGCGTGCGCGCTGCTGATCGCGAGCGAAGCGGGAGCGAAACGCCACGGGCTCACGCCGCGCGCCCGCATCCTCGGCACGGCCGTCGCGGGCGTCGAGCCGCGGATCATGGGAATGGGTCCTGCGCCGGCGACGGCTAAATTGCTCGCGCGCCTCGGGCTGGCGATCGCCGCGGTGGATCTGATCGAGCTGAACGAGGCATTCGCGGCGCAGGCGATCGCCGTGTTGCGCGTGCTCGGCCTGCCGGAGGACGCCGTGCACGTCAACCCGAACGGCGGTGCGATCGCGCTCGGTCACCCGCTCGGCATGAGCGGCGCGCGCCTTGCGACCACGGCTGTTTATCAGCTTGAGAGGAGCGGCGGGCGCCTCGCGCTCTGCACGATGTGCATCGGCGTCGGGCAGGGCATCGCCATGCTGCTCGAGCGGGTCCGATGAGCGCGCGCGCGGTGCGCGTCCACGGCGCCGAGGATATCGGCCGCACCGAGCGCGAAATCCCCCCGGCCGCCACGCTCGCGGATTCGCTACGAGTCGCGTTGCTCGAATCGCTCGAACGGCGCAGTGGCGGGCGGCCCGCGGATTGGCGATGAAGCTCGAAAGTTACGTCGTCGGCGAATGGCGCAGCGGCCGGGGCGAGGGCGTTGCGCTGCGCGATGCGACGACCGACGAGATCGTCGCGTACGCGACGGCCGAGGGCTTCGAGGCGGCCGCGATCCTCGACTACGCGCGTGGCGTCGGCGGCCCGGCGTTACGCGAGATGACCTTCCACGAGCGGGCGGCGATGCTGCGCGCGCTCGGCAAGAAGCTGCTCGAGATCAAGGAGGAGTTCTACGAACTGTCCTTCAGGACCGGAGCGACGCGCTCGGACTCGTGGAGCGACATCGAGGGCGGCATCGGCACGATGCTGGTGTACGCCGGCAAGGGCATTCGGGAACTGCCGAACGGACGGGTGTTCCTCGACGGCGACGTCGAGGGGCTGTCGAAGGGCGGCACTTTCGTCGGCCAGCACCTGTGTGTTCCGCTCGCAGGCGCCGCGGTCCACATCAACGCGTTCAATTTTCCGGTCTGGGGCATGCTGGAGAAGCTTGCACCCGCGATCATCGCCGGCATGCCGGTCGTCGTGAAGCCGGCGACCGCGACCGCGTACCTGACGCAACGGGTCGTGCGGCGCGTCGTGGAACTCGGCATCCTGCCGCCGGGCGCGTTGCAGATGATCGCGGGCGGAGTCGGCGATCTGTTCGAGCATCTGCACTGTCAGGACGTCGTCTCGTTCACCGGCTCGGCGAACACCGCGGTGAAATTGCGGACTCATCCGGCGGTCGTACGCCACTCGGTCCGTTTCATCGCCGAAACCGACTCGCTGAACTCGTCGATTCTCGGCCCGGACGCGCCGCCCGGAACGCCGGAATTCGCTCTCTACGTCGCCGAGGTCGTGCGCGAAATGACCGCCAAAGCCGGGCAGAAATGCACCGCAATTCGCAAGGCGCTCGTGCCGGCGAATCTCGCCGATGCCGCGGCCCGCGCGATCGCGGCGCGTCTCGCGCAGGTCGTGGTCGGCGACCCGCGCGTCGACGGCGTCGGCATGGGCCCGCTCGCGAGCCGCGAACAGCGCCGGGAACTGCTCGGCCGCATCGAGGAGCTGCGGCGGGAGACGGATCTGGTCCACGGCGACCCCGACGGGTTTCGCCCCCGCGACGCCGATCCGCGGCGGGGGGCATTCGTGCCGCCGATGTTGCTGTATTGCGGCGACGGCGCAAATGCGCGCGCCGTGCACGAGGTCGAGGCGTTCGGACCGGTCGCGACGATCATGCCATACCGCGACCTCGACGATGCGATCGCGCTCGCGCGGCGCGGCGGCGGCAGCCTCGTCGCCTCCGTTTTCACCGCTGACGCGACGGTTGCCGGGCGAATCGTGCTCGGGTTGGCCCCGTTCCACGGCCGAATCCTCGTCATCGACCGCCACTGTGCGAACGAGTCCACCGGACACGGTTCACCGCTCGCGCCGCTCGTGCATGGCGGACCGGGTCGGGCCGGCGGCGGCGAGGAAATGGGCGGCATTCGCGGCGTACTGCACTACATGCAGCGAACGGCCGTGCAAGGATCGCCGGATATGCTGACAGCGATCGGCGGACGTTGGATCCGCGGCGCGACCGAGCGCGATCCTGGTCGTCATCCGTTCCGCAAGGCCTTCGGCGAACTCGAGATCGGCGACACCTTCCGCTCCGCGCAGCGCGAGGTGACCACGGCCGACATCGAGGCGTTCGCGGCACTGACCGGCGATACGTTCTACGCTCACATGAGCGAGTCGGAGGCTGCGCGCAATCCCTTGTTCGGCGGTCGGGTGGCGCACGGCTATTTCTTGATATCCGCCGCGGCCGGCCTGTTCGTTGATCCGGACTACGGGCCGGTGCTCGGCAACTACGGGCTCGACGGCCTGCGCTTCGTGAAGCCGGTCAAGCCGGGGGACCGGATCAAGGTGCGCCTCACCTGCAAGGAGATGTCGCTGCGCGCGGACAAGGGCTGGGGCGAGGTGCGCTGGGATACGCTGATCACCAATCAGCGCGGCGAGACGGTCGCCTCGTATGACGTGCTGACGATGGTCAGCGTGCACACGGTACCGGACGCGGCGAGGTGAGACGATGAATGCGCATGTCGAACTGTCGCGCTACCGCGCGGCGTTTGCCAGCCTGGAATTCTCCGAACCGTCGCCGGCGGTACTCGAGATCGTGATCGCGAACGCCGGCCGCCACAACGCTGCGACCGAGACGATGCACCGCGACCTTTCGCGGGTGTGGCGCGAGGTGGACGTCGACGAGTCGGTTCGCGCGGTCCTGGTGCGTGGTGCCGGCGAACACTTTTCGGCGGGTGGCGATTTTGCGATGATCGAGCGGATGATCGCCGACGAGGCGACGCTCGTGCGGGTCTGGAAGGAGGCGAGCGACCTCGTCTACAACCTCGTCAACTGCTCGAAGCCGGTCGTTTCGGCGATCCGCGGCTCGGCCGTCGGCGCCGGGCTCGCGGTCGCGCTGCTCGCGGACATCGCGATCGCCGGGCGCAGCGCGAAGATTCTCGATGGGCACACGCGTCTCGGCGTCGCCGCGGGTGACCACTCGGTGATGATCTGGCCCCTGCTCTGCGGGCTCGCCAAGGCGCGCTATTACCTGCTGACGAACCAGCCGTTGTCGGGTGAGGAGGCCGAACGCATCGGCCTCGTGGCGCTGTGCGTCGACGATGAGCTGGTTCGCGACACGGCGCTCGGGGTCGCGGAGCGGCTCGCCGGCGGCAGTGCCACCGCGGTACGCTGGACCAAGCACGCACTCAACAACTGGCTGCGGCTCGCCGGACCGAGCTTCGATGCGTCCCTCGCCCTGGAATTTCTCGGATTCCGGCTCGGCGAAGTACGCGAGGGCCTGGCGGCGGTGCGTGACAAGCGGCCGCCGGGAACCAAGACGAGCTAGTCGCGCCAGCCTTGCAGGCGATCGACCAGCGTCGTCAAGAAGCGGTTGGCACGGGCGCCGTCCAGGACCCGATGATCGATCGTGAGACTCACGTAACAGCGCGGCCGGACCGCGATCGCGTCCTCGCCGCCGCGATCCACGACGACGACCCGCTTCTCGAGCTTGCCGATGCCGAGAATCGCCGACTGCGGCTGGTTGATCACGATCGGCGTCGCGACCAGGCTGCCGCTGACGCCGTGGTTGGAGATGGTGAAGGTTCCGTCGCGCACATCGGCCGGAGTCAGGCGATCCTCGCGGGCTCGACGGCTCAGATCGTCGAGCCCCGACGCCGTCGCCTCCAGATCGAGGTCGGCGACGCCCCGCAGTACCGGCACGACGAGGCCGCGCTCGCCGAGCGCGGTAACGACCCCGATGTCGATCCGTCGGTAGACCTCGAGCGCGTCGTCCGTCCAGCGCGCGTTGGCTTCCGGCACCGCGCGGATCGCATCGACACACGCGCGGAGGAAGTAGGCGGTCAGCGTCAATCGGGCGCCGCGCCGCGCGAACTCCTCGCGATGGCGGGCACGATGCGCGAGCACGGCGGCGAGATCCGCCTCGAACACGGTCGTGACATGCGGAGCGGTGTGTAACAAGCTCTCGACCGTGCGCTCGGCGATCCGCCGGCGCATGGCCGAGTGCACGATCCGTTCCACGGCCGCGTCGGCCGCCGGCGCCGGTCGCTGCGGCGCGAACCGCTCGACGTCCGCGGCCGTGATCCGGCCACCCAGGCCGGTGCCGGTGATAAGTGCCGGATCCAGGCCCCGCTCCCCCACGAGGCGGCGCACGGCCGGACTGAGTTTGGGCGTCTCGGCAGCCTCGGGTTCGGACTCGTGTCCGGGGGTACGACCGGCGGCTGCGGCCGGCGGCGCGCCCAGGGCCATCTCGGCGATGGGCTCGAGACGCGCGAGCAGATCGCCCGGTTCGACCTCGCACCCGACCTCCTTGAGGATCTCGCAAAGCACTCCGGCGGCCGGCGCGGGCAGCTCGACGTTCACCTTGTCGGTCTCGAGTTCGAGCAGTGGCTCGTCGCGGTCGACACGCTCGCCGATGATCTTCAGCCAGCGAAGGACCCGAGAGCGGCTGCCCTCGGTCTGCTCGCGCGGGGCACGCACTTCGATCGGAGCGCTCATCCTCAGATCGCGACCAGTTCGGTGAGCGCGGCGCGGATCCGCGTCGCGTTGGGCATCACGGCATCGAGCAGCACAGGGCTATGCGGGTTCGGCAGATCCGGCATCGCGAGGCGCTCGATCGGCGCATCGAGATCGAAGAAGGCATTTTTTGCGAGCACGGCGGCGATCTCGGCGCCGAAACCGGCCGTCAGGTTGTCCTCGTGCACGATCAGGCAGCGGCGCGTGCGCTTCACCGAAGCGAGCACCGCGTTCCGGTCCCAGGGCATCAGCGTGCGCAGATCGATCAGCTCGGCATCGATTGCCGCACTGCGCAGCGCCTCTTCGCACCGGTCGACCATCGCACCCCAGGTGACGATCGTCGCGCGCGCGCCGCGCTGGACGATTCTCGCCCGGCCGAACGGCAGCGCATAGTCGTCGCCGGGGTAGGGACGCCGGGCCGCCGCCCCATCGAGCAGTGCGCGATGCTCGAAAAAGATCGTCGGCTCGTTGCCGCGCAACGCCGATCGCAGCAGGCCCACGGCATCCTCGGCGTTCGAAGGCATCGCGACCCGCCAACCGATCGCGTGCACGAACGTCACCTCATTCGATTGGCTGTGCCATGGATCGCCGCACTTGAAGAACCCACCCGGCATGCGCACGAGCATCGGCGCGGCGAAGCGGTTCGCGGTACGCCAGCGCATCGTTCCGCAGTCGTTGAGCTGCTCGGTCGCGGGATCCGCGTATTTGCGAAACTGGATCTCCGGCACCGGCAGCAAGCCGGCGAGCGCCATGCCGACTGCGCGGCCGATGATGCCTTCCTCGGATAGGCTGGTGTCGAACACCCGGGCCTCGCCGAACCGATCCTGGAGTCCGAGCGTCGCCCCGTGGACGCCGCCCTTGCGACCGACGTCCTCGCCGAAGACGACGACGCGCGGGTTGATCGCGAGTTCGTGGGCGAGAGTGCGCCGGATCGCGGTCAGCATGTTGATCCGCGGGCCCTGCGGGTCCGGCGCGGTCGCGGCAATCGGCGGGGCGTGGCCGTCCGGCCACTGACCGCCTTGGGTCTGCAGCTCGTACGACCCATCGGCCCTCGTCTCCGTGAAGACATGCCGCGCGACCGCGCGCGGATCCGGCGCCGGCCGCGCTTCGACGCGCGCGAGCGAGTCCTCCACCTGCGCCTGCGCGGTTCGTTCCAGGTCCTGCCAGCGCGCAAGGTCGATCACGGCCGGGACCAACCAAGCCTTCAGGGCCGCCAATGGATCTCGGGCGCGTTCGGCGGCGATCTCGTCGGCATTTTTGTAGGATTGGGTATCCTGACCAGAATGTCCGCACAGGCGCGGAACCCGCAGCCGCAGCAGCGCCGGTCCCCGCCCCGCGCGCGTATGGCCGACCGCCGCGCGGATGGTCTGCTCGACATGCCACGGCTGCGCGCCGTCCGCTTCGAGAATCTCGAGTCCGCTGAACGCGGCGAGGTTCGCCGCAATGTCGCCGCCGGGCGTCTGCAGATCCGCTTTCACCGAAATGCCGTAGCCGTTGTCCTCGATGTAGAACAGCATCGGCAAGCGCTGCGTCGCCGCGGCGTTCAGCGCCGCCCAGAAGCCGTTCGCGGCGGTCGAGGCCTCGCCGCCGTGCGCAACCGCGATGCACCCGGCGAATCGAGACTCGCCGAGCACCCGAGAACGATAGGCGATCGCCTGGGCCCAGCCGAGCGTCGGCGTATATTGTGCGCCGACCCCGCCGCACGCAGGCAACACGCAAGGACCGTCGCGGCGCGGCCAGTTGAAGACGACGCCGATGTCCCGCCCTTCGCTCGGACCGCCCGATCGCATCATCGTCGCGGCGAGCGCCTCGTCCACGGGCATTCCCAGAGACAGCAGCAACGCGCGCGAGCGGTAGTAGACGCCGACCGCATCCCGCTCGCCGGTCAGGAACTGCGCGAGCAAGGCCTGAGTGACCTCATGACCGCGGGCGCTGAATTGGTACAGCACCTTGCGCTCCGGCAGCAGGCGAGACTCCTCGAGTGTATCGAGTGCGCGCGACACCAGGGCAGCGTGCGCGACGCGCTCCCAGTCCACCGGACCGGGTCCGGCACGTGTGGCTGGGTCGGCCCCGCAAGCGGTACCCGAGATCTCCATTGCTTCCACGGCATGCATCGTCGGGACTTCGGTTTCACGCCGGCGGGACGCGTATCCAGTATAGGATCGGGCCGTGGGTGGAAGTAACCAAATATGGCCTGGTTATGGATTATTTTTAATGATAATATAAATTACGGATTCTTTTATTAGGGATTTTCACTATGCCGCTCGATCCAATCGACATACGCCTATTGCACGAACTCCAGCGCGACGGACGGCGCAGCGTCGTCGAGCTCGCCGAGACCGTGGCGCTGTCGCACACGCCCTGCGTGCGCCGCGTACGCCAACTCGAACAGCGCGGTGTGGTCGAGGGCTACACGGCCGTCGTGAATCCGCGCGCGGTCGGCCTCAACGTGACCGCGTTCGTGCAGGTGAAGCTCGAGCGCCACGTCGACGAGCACGTCGAGACGTTCTCGCACGCGCTCAGGGACCTCGAATCCGTGGTCAGCTGTCAGGCGACGACCGGCGAGTACGACTTCATGCTGCTGGTGATGGCCACCGACCTCGATGCCTTGAGCGTTCTGGTGCTGAAGAAACTGCTGGCGATCCCCGGAGTTCGCGATGTGCACTCGAGCATCGTGCTGCAGACGATCAAGCGGTCGGTTCGAGTGCCGCTCGCGCATCTTTGAAGACCGGTGCAGGCACGGGGGCGGGCGGGCAGCCGGACTCAGCGGCCGCGCAGCGCGCGCTCGTCGATGATGCGGCGGGCTTTGCCGGCGGTGCGCTCGATCGCGTTCGGGCAGACCGGCGTCACGGTCGCGCTCACGCCGATGTAGGACTTGATGTGACGTTGCAGTTCAGCGGCAACGAGCGCGCGCCCGTCGGCGGACAACAGCGGCCAGGCTTCGGCGCGCACCTCCACCCGCACCTCGAGACAATCCAAATGCCCGTCGCGGCCGACGACCAGCTGGTATTGCGGCGTGAGTTGCGGCATGCGCAGGATCAATTCCTCGATCTGCGTCGGAAACAGATTCACGCCGCGGATGATCAGCATGTCGTCGGTGCGGCCGGTGATCCGGTCCATGCGGCGCATCGATCTGGCCGTCGGCGGCAGGAGCCGCGTCAAGTCGCGGGTGCGGTAGCGGATGACCGGAAACGCCTCCTTCGTCAAGGACGTGAACACGAGTTCTCCGGGTTCACCGTCCGCGAGGACGCGGCCGGTCGCGGGGTCGATGATCTCGGGATAGAAGTGATCCTCCCAGATCACGGGCCCATCCTTCGTCTCCACGCACTCGGAGGCGACACCGGGCCCCATGACTTCGGACAAGCCATAGATGTCCAGCGCGTCGATATCGGCGGTCGCCTCGATTTGCTCGCGCAGCGAATTCGTCCATGGCTCGGCGCCGAAGATGCCGATTGCCAACGACGAGCGCCGCGGATCGAATCCCTGCCGCAGCATCTCCTCGAGGAGCACCAGCATGTATGAGGGTGTGACCATGATGATGCGCGGCTTGAAGTCCGCGATCAGCTGCACCTGTCTCTCGGTTTGCCCGCCCGAGATCGGGATCACCGTGCAACCGAGGCGCTCGGCGCCGTAATGCGCACCGAGGCCGCCGGTGAACAGTCCATAACCGTAGGCGACATGAACGATGTCGCCCGGCCGCCCGCCGGCCGCACGGATCGATCGGGCGACCAGCCCGGACCAGACGTCGAGATCCGCAGCGGTGTAGCCGACCACCGTCGGTTTGCCGGTGGTGCCGCTGGAGGCGTGCACGCGAGCGACCCGCTGCCTCGGCACCGCAAACAGGCCGAACGGGTAGTGCTCGCGCAGGTCGCTCTTGCCCATCAGCGGAAACTTCGCGAGGTCGGCGAGGTCGCGCAAGTCGGCGGGATGCACACCCGCGGCGTCGAAGCGGCGCCGATGGTGTTCGACGTGATCGTAGGCGTGCCGCAACGACCAACGCAATCGCTCGATCTGCAGGGATCGAAGCTCGTCCAGGCTCGCCGATTCGATCGGTTCGAGTTCCGTCGGCGATATTTGCGAACGCGGCATTGCCGTATTGCCCCCTCTGCGAGACGTTCGCTCGAACGTCCGCCGGCGGCGATTGTAGCGAATGGCGCGCGCGCGGGCAGCACCGCCGACGCTGGTCATTTGGCAGTTGCAATTGTAGACTCCGGACGATGCCCCGGCGCACACAAGCGATGCGTACGCTCGCACTCGCGGCCTTGATCGGCTCGGCCGCGCTGCCCACGGCGCGGGCGGCTCTGCCCGCCGACGTCGGCCGCCAGCCGACGGTGGCCGTGCTGCCGACGCCGGCCTCGAGACACTGGGTCTGGGTGAACGACTTCGTGTTTCCCCACATGGAGGACGGCCAGGCCCACCTGATCGACGGCGATACCGGTCGCTATCTCGGCACACTGAGCACGGGCTACAGCTATGCTCACCTCGTCCTCTCGCGCGACGGCAAGGTCATCTACTCGCCGGAGACGTACTTCTCCCGCGGTACGCGCGGCAAGCGCACGGACGTCGTCACGCTCTACGACGCCCGCACGCTCGACGTGATCGGCGAGATCAAGATCCCGCCGAAGCGCGCCTCGAACATGCCGGTCATGGGCGATGTGATGCTGACCGACGACGGCCGCTTCCTGCTGATCTACGACTTCACACCGGCGCAGAGCATCACGGTCGTCGACATGCGGGCGCGGCGTTTCGTACGTGAGATTCCAATCCCGGGTTGCGCGCTCGCGTTTCCTTCCGGGCCTCGATCCTTCTTCTCGGTGTGCGGCGACGGTTCGCTGCTGCTCGTGAATCTCGACGAACAGGGACGGGCGCGGGTGCGTCACACCCGGGCCCTCCTGCCGATGGGCAAGGACCCGGTCACGGAGAAGCCGGTACGGGTCGCAGACACGTGGTATTTCGTGACGTTCGACGGACGCATCGTGCCGCTCGAGGTATCCGGCGACCATGCGACCGTGCGGCCAAGCTGGTCGTTGACCTCGGCGGCCGAGCGCGCCCAGGGGTGGCGGCCGGGCGGCCTGCAGCAAATGGCCGTGGCTGCGAGACTCGGGCGCTTGTACGCCATCATGCATCAAGGCGACCTCGCCACGCACAAAGATCCGGGCAAGACCGTGTGGGTCTACGACCTGGCGAGTCACCGTCGTGTGCAGCGCATCGAATTGACGAGCTTGGCGAGTTCGATCCAGGTCTCGACCGATGCCGCGCCGCTGCTCTTCGCCGTCTACATCGACGCTCCCGACCTCGCCGTGTACGACGCGATCACCGGTCGCCTGCTGCGCACCGTGAAGAACGTCGCAGCGACACCCACCGTGCTGGTCACGCCGTAGGACCGCGGCCGTGCTCGACCCGGCCGTCGGTTACCTGATCGACCTCGGCGGCGCCGTGTTGTTCGCGGGCGCGGCCGGTCACAAGACGCGCCGCTTCGGCGAATTCGTCGAATCCTTCGCGGCCTATCGTGTCGTGCCGGCGCGCTGGGCGGGCGCGGCGGCGCATGCCATCCCGATCCTCGAGCTCGCGGTCTGCGCGGCGCTGTTGCTGCCGGCCGAGCATGCGCGCGGCGCGCTCGCCGCGAGCGGCTTGCTCATCGCCTATGCGGCGGCGATCGCGCTGAATCTCGCGCGCGGACGACGGGAACTCGATTGCGGTTGCGCCGGCCCGGGCCGACGGCGGCCGATCGCCGCCTGGATGGTCTGGCGCAACCTGATCCTCGCGCTCGTCCTAGGCATCGCGGCCTCGCCATGGACCGCACGTGCGCTCGAGGAGGTGGACTATCTGACCGTCGCCGGCGGCTTGACGGCCGTCGTCCTGCTCTACCTGGCCGTCGACCGGTTGGCGGCCGACGTTGCGCCAAAGGGAATCGCGGTCAGGGGCGCCGCATGACCGCGCTCGCGGTATCGAACGCGACGCTCTGGGTCGTGGTGATCGTCCTCACGCTCGCCTTGCTCGCGGTCGTGCGGCAGCTCGGCGTCCTGCACGAGCGGATCGCGCCGGTCGGCGCCCTGATGCTCGCGAACGGCCTGAAGGTCGGCGAGAGCGCGCCGCGTATCGAGGTGCAGGACCTGGGCGGGCGCGCGCTGACCGTGGGCGGCGCGCGCGGCGAAGATCGGAGCACACTGTTGATGTTCGTGTCGCCGAGCTGTCCGGTGTGCAAGGCCCTGCTGCCGATCCTGAGGTCGAGCCGCGGCGCGGAGCGCGCCTGGCTCGACATCGTGCTCGCGAGCGACGGGGAGATCGCGACTCAACGGGAGTTCGTCCAGGCGCAACGCCTCACGGAGTTCCCATACGTCGTGTCGGCGCCGCTCGGTATGGCGTATCAGGTCAACCGCCTGCCGTTCGCCGTGCTGATCGACGCCCAGGGCATCCTCAGGGCGCGCGGCATCGTCAATTCGCGGGAGCACCTGGAGAGCCTGTTCGAGGCGAAGCGTCTGGGCTTTGCATCGATTCAGAGCTATTTTGAGTCGGCGGCGAAGGAGCGCGCCGCCTGATCGACTCGTCGCGGCTTCGGATCGAGGGACGAACGATGAACTGGTTGGACGCATTTGCGGAAAAATCCGCGCGCGGGCTCGCGCGGCGCAGCTCGCGGCGCAGCGTGCTCGCCGGCCTCGGGTCGCTGCTGCTCGGCGCAGCCGCCATTCCGCTGCTGCCGGCGGCGCGCGGCGCCGAAGTAAAGCGCGAGCCGAATGCGGCGAACCCGCACTGGGACGATCCGGCGTCCTGCAACTACTGGCGCCACTGCGCGATCGACGGCTATCTGTGCAGCTGTTGCGGTGGTTCGCAAACGACCTGCCCCCCGGGGACCAACATGTCCGCGGTCACGTGGATCGGCACCTGCCACAATCCAGGAGACGGCAAGGACTACGTGGTTTCGTACAACGATTGCTGCGGCAAGAGTTCCTGCGGCCGATGCTTCTGCAATCGCAATGAGGGCGATACGCCGATGTTCGAAGCCGGTCACTCGAACGACTACAACTGGTGCTCCGGAAATTCGACCGCAAACATTCCGTACCATTGTTCGACCGCGCGCATTCTCGGCACCGTCGGCTAGCCGCGATGGCACGGCGCGCCGCGTACGTGATGCTCGGCGTCGCGGCCGGCGCGCACGCGGCGGCGGCGTATCGGCCGCTGGTGAATTACCAGCTGAATTGCCAGGGCTGCCACCTGGCCGACGGTTCCGGCGAGGCCGGCCGGGTGCCATCCATCCGCCGCACGCTCCTCGCCCTATCCGCCGTGCCGGCCGGCAGGCGGTACGTGATCCGGGTCCCCGGGGTCGCCGAATCGCCGCTGTCCGATGCGGCTACGGCCGCCCTGTTGAACTGGATGGTCCACAAGCTGAGCGACGTACCGGCGCAGCCGGCCTTCGCCGCCTATACCGCCGCCGAGGTGGCGCGCTGGCGCCGGCACCCGCTAGCCGACCCCGCCGCGATCCGCGCGCGGCTGCTGCGCAGTTTGGGTATTCAACCTGCATCCCGAACGAGGGCGATCGCCTCGCGCAACACCGCCAAATCGCCGATGTGATTGGCGAGCAGTAGAATCAGCTTCGCGTTGAGCATCGCGCTCTGCGCCTCGGTGAGATCGCGATGGGCTTCGATCAGCAGCTCGTAGAAATCGTCGGCCGGCGAGAAATCCCGCGCCTGGCGCTTGCCCGGATCGTGAAAGTTCGGCTGCAGCGTGAGCGGCATGTCTCAGATCTCCCGGTCGTTGCAGGTCGCGCGCGCAAGCGCGGCGCGGACCTTCTCGAGGTCGAAACGCCGCCAGCGCGCCGCGACGTGCTGATCCGGGCGCACCAGGTACACGGCTGCGCCGCAGCCGTCATAGCGCCGGGTGGCCACGCCCTTGACGTCGACGAGTACGCGAGCGTTGGCGACGACGCCCGCCCGCCGCGCGACGATCGACGCGTCGACCGGGATCCGCGCACGCGACAGCACCGCAAAGGCGTCGACGATGGACCGATCGACGGCCGCCGGATCATCGACGAACAGCAACAGCTGAAACCGGCCGCCGACGGCGTCGATCAGCCAGCCGCCGTCGTCGATCGGCGCATCCGCCATCGGCGACCCTGGCACCATCCCGCCGGCGAACGGCTCGGCGTCTGCGGTGTTGAGCGTCGAGTCCGCATAGATCGCCGGCACGGATAGGCGGCCGGAGTTGACCAGACGGCGCGCGAACGGGTGCCGCTCGGCCAGAGCGAGCACCGCGTCGCGGAAGAGCCTGCTGATGGCGGATTTCGGCGTGATGAAATCGGTCGAACGGGTAGAGTTCAGGATGTTCTCGTCGGCCGCGAGCCCGCGTTCTTCATCGTAGGTGTCGAGCAGCCGCGCGGGTGCCAGGCCGGCGACGACGAGCTGCAACTTCCAAGCGAGATTGTCGGCGTCCTGGTAACCCGAGTTCGCGCCGCGCGCACCGAACGGCGAGACCTGGTGGGCGGCATCGCCGACGAACAGCACGCGCCCGTGGCGGAACTTCGCCATTCGTCGGCACTGGAAGGTGTACACGCTGACCCATTCGAGTTCGAACTGCCGGTCGTCGCCGAGCATGGCCTTGATGCGTGCGAGGACCCGTTCGGGCCTCTTCTCGGCCTCCGGATCCGCGTCCCAGCCGAGTTGAAAGTCGATGCGCCAGACGTTGTCGGCCTGCCGGTGCAGCAGCACCGACTGGTTGGGATGAAATGGTGGGTCGAACCAGAACCAGCGTTCTGCCGGAAAGTCCGCCTTCATCAGCACGTCGGCGATCAGGAACCGGTCGCGGAACACCTTGCCCTCGATGTCGAGGCCCAGCATCCGTCGAATCGGACTGCGGGCACCGTCCGCGACGATCAGCCATTGCGTCTGCAGTTCGTAGGTTCCATCGGGCGTCTCGACCTGCAGAACGACCGTCTCGGCGGCGGGCGCGACGGCGACCACCCGGTTTTTCCAGCGAACATCCACGCCGACCGCGGCCGCACGCTTCGCCTGATATTCCTCCAGGTAGTACTGCTGGAGATTTACCATGCCGGGCCGCTTGTGGTCAGGCTCCGGGACCAGATCGAAGCGGTAGACCTCCCGATCGCGGAAGAACGTACGGCCGACGTTCCAGCTCACTCCCTTCGCGATCACCGGATCGGCACAGCCGAGGCGATCGAGGATCTCCAGCGAGCGCTTCGCGTAGCACAGCCCGCGCGAACCGACCGAGACCGTGTCATCCTCGTCGAGCAGGACAACCGGCAGGCCTTTGAGCCGAAGGTCGATCGCGGCGGCGAGACCGACCGGCCCGGCGCCGACGACGACCACCGGGTGGTGCGCACGGTGCGGCGAGGCGAGCTCCGGCGGTGTGCGGTACGGGAACCGCGGATGTCGATAGGTCGCGGGCATCGACGCCGAATTCCGTCCCCTCAGGTTTCCAGCTCTGCCCACATCTGTTTGTCACGGTCGGCGGTCCAGATCCTGGGGTCGCGGTAGCGCGTGGCCTCGTCGTACGCACGCGACACGTCGAACGGCATGCAATGGTCGAAAATCACCCACTGACCATATCTGGGACGCAGCGCCGCGATCGCTTCGCGGTGGATGTCCCGCAGTGTCTGGCCTGCCGCCGCGCCGCGTTTCACCAGTGCGAACAATTCCGTGACGAACGACCGCGTGCCGGCGAGGGCCGCCGCGACCTGTTCCGGCGTCTGCAGCGCGGCCCCGCGTCCCGGCACGAGCATCGCGGGGTGAAGGGCGGCCAGAGCGTCGAGGGTTTGCGGCCAATCCGCGAAGTACGCATCCCCGGCATACGGGGTCGCATCGAATTCGACGAGGTCGCCGGAGAACAGGATCCGGTCCTTCGGCAGCCAGACAACCGTGTCGCCCTTCGTGTGGCCGCGCCCGAGCTGCAGGATGCCCACCTCGAGCCTGCCGAGCCACAGCGTCAATGAACGTTCGAAAACGAGCGACGGCCGGGTCAGGCCGGGGATCGAGTCGACCGCGCGGAACAGTCGCGGAAAGCGCTCGATCTCGCTCTGCATGTCGGCCGCGCCGCGCTCGGCGATCAGATCGCAGGTGTCCCGGCTCGCGATGATGTGCTGCGGCGCATAGGCGCTCGCGCCGAGAACGCGCACCGCATGATAATGGGACAACACGACGTACCGGATCGGTTTGTCCGTGATCGCCCGAATGCGGCGGATCACGTCACCGGCCATGACCGGGGTCGCCTGCGTGTCGACGACCAGGACGGCGTCGTCGCCGATCACGATCCCGGTATTCGGATCGCCCTGCGCCGTATAGGCGTACGCATTCTCCGACAGGCGGTCGAAGCTGATCTGCTTCTCGGCAAGATCGGCTTGCGAGGCGAAGGTCTTCGTCATTGGCTGGCTCCTCAGGCGGGGCGGCGGGATGGATCCGCCGCTCGATCGTCCCCGATTCTAGACCTTAACGGCATGCGGTTGGGCAGGCGCGATCGCCGCCAAGCTCGCTCCGCGTCAGTTGTTAATTGCCAACGAACGCGTTAGATTCGCGGTCAAATTCAGGGGCGCCGACGAGACACTGGTCGGCCCACCGGACAGTCTGTCGGGGAGTCGCGGCTTGTCGAATGCCAATGGAGCACATCATCATGGGTCGAGTACCTAAAGCCTGGGCCGGTGTCGGTCTGATGGCGGTCGTATTGCCGGCGGCGGCCGCGATCGCAGCCAATCCAGGGAGGACGAATCCAAACACCGCGCCTGCGAGCGCGGCGCGTGATCAACTGGCGACGATCACGGTCACCGCGCAGAAGCGCGCCGAATCCGAACAATCGGTGCCGCTGTCGATGACGACGATCACCACTGCCGCTTTGCAGGATAAGGCGATCAACACTTTCTTCGATTACGCGACCAAGGTGCCGAACCTGTCGTTCGCGCCGACCGGCGACGGCATCGGCACGGCCCGTACCGTCGCGATCCGCGGCATCTCCGGCAGCAACGTCACCGGCTTCTACATCGACGACACGCCGTTGCCGGATTCGCTCGATCCACGGGTGCTCGACATCGCCCGCATCGAGGTCCTGCGCGGACCGCAAGGCACACTGTACGGCGCGCGGTCGATGGGCGGCACGGTGCGCATCATCACCAAGAAGCCCGATCTGGAGAATTTCTCCGCGACCGTGCATGCCGGCGCATCCTCGACCGAATACACGAGCAAACCGAACTGGACGGGGGATGCCGTCGTCAACATTCCGCTGATGCAAGATCACGTGGCGCTGCGGCTGAGCGGCTTCAACGATTACGAAGCGGGGTACTTCAAGCGCAGCTTCTGCACCGACCCGGCCGCGGCGATGGCGCAGACCTGCACACCGCTCGCGACGACCGGCATCTCGACGGTCAACAACGTCGGCGCGGTCAACACGAGCGGCGGCGCGGCGGAACTGACGATCAAGTTCAACGACAACTTCAGCGTGATGCCGCGGGTCATGATGCAGCGCGCGACGTATAACGGCTTCCCGCTGGCCGATTTTGCCTCGACGCCGGGCAACGGCATCGGCTATCCGCTCGCCGGCGCAGCGTTCACGCTGCCCGCCGCGATGAACCCGACCAGCCTGACCCAGGCGCGCTGGTTCAACGTGCCGGAAGGCGGCTACGACACGTGGGGCCTGTACTCGCTGGCGATGCGCTTGAAGACCGGCAAGGGCGAGCTGGTGTCCTCCTCGTCGTATTTCAATCGCAAAGTGTTCGAGACCGAGGACGAGACCGACTTCACCTTCGCGGCGATCACGAGCTTCTGCACTCCGGCGGCGGTGGCGGCGGGCGCTTGCACGGCGGTGGGCAGCCCGCAACCGAGCTCGATCAGCGAGCAGAAGAATTACCAGCAGTTCTCGCAGGAGGTGCGCTTCGTCTCGGCACTCGACGGCCCGGTTCAGTTCGTCGCCGGCGGCTTCTATTCGGACCTGCACGGCCGGCTGCCGTTCGCGGCGTACTATCCGCCGGCGACTTTGCCGAACCTCGATGCGACCTTGGCCGGAGGAGCGCAGATCACCCCTGGGTACTCGAACCTGGTCTTCGCACAGGACTTCCACTCCGACTACCAGGAGGATGCATTCTTCGGTCAGCTGTCCTATCGGCCGATCGAGCCGTTGAAATTCACGCTCGGCCTGCGCTGGTACCACGACACCGGCTCCTCGTACGGCTATGAGGAAGGGCTCGCCGCGGGCGGCGGACCGGCGGTGGCGAGCCCGGTCGACAATACCAGCGAGAACGGCATCAATCCGAAATACGAGATCGATTACCACCTGACGCGCGACGACATGGTGTACGTGAACGTCGCCAAGGGCTTCCGGCCGGGCGGCGTGGTGCCGATCGTGCCGGCGGGTTCCTCGGGCACGAACTGCGCCGCGGACCTGCAACAGGTCGACCCGAACATCACGCTCGCCGACACCCGCAGCTACCGTTCGGATTCCTTGTGGAACTACGAACTCGGTGCGAAGACCTCCTGGCTGCAGAACCGCATGACGATCGATGCGGCGATATTCGACATCCGCTGGAACAACATCCAGCAGGAGATCCTGCTGTCCTGCGGCTTCCAGTTCATCGCCAATGCCGGTGCCGCCGAGAGCAAGGGCGGGGAGTTCGAACTGCGCGCCCGACCGATCGAGCCGCTCCAGGTCTCGCTCGGCCTCGGCTACCAGAACGCGAAGATCACTCAGGCGAGCTCGTTCTCACCGCAACCGGTCGGCTCGCCGGTGTACGACGTGCCGGATTGGACCGGCGACGGCTCGCTCACCTACACCAAACCGATCAACAGCGATTGGACATTGGTCGGCAGCGCCGACTACTCGTACGTCGGGCGCCGCTACAGCGGCAACAACGACCCGGCGCAGCCGCGTGAACTCGGCTCGTATCGGCTGGTGAACCTTCGGCTCGCGGTCGAGCACGGGTTCATGCAGTACGCACTGGTCGGCAAGAACCTGACCAACGACATCGCGAACCTCGGCGACAATCGCTCGATTGCGGCGGAGACGCCGGGCCGTCCGCGACTCGCGATCAACCAGCCGCGCACCATCGGCGTCGAGGTGACCGCATCGTTCTGAACCGATCAGGCCGCCGCCTGCTCGGAGCGGGCGGCGGCCTGATGCTCGCGGCGGGCGCGAGCGCACTGCCGCGCATCCGCGGGGACGAGGACGGCGCTGCGGCGGCGAAGCGTGCACGCTCGCCGGCATGCGATTCGCCCGCGGTGCCTGCAGCGAGTGCCTCGAGGAATTCCTGCCGCAGCAGGGGATCCGCTTCTGGTTCTACGATCAGTTGGGCTGCGGCTTCGCCCAAACCCCCGACGATCCGTCGCTGTGGACGCTCGATCGCTACCGCGAGGAGGTCGAGCAGGTCCGGCGGGCACTCCTTCGGCGGCATGCTCGCGCTGGAATACGCGTTGAAGTATCCGCGCCATCTTGCCGGTCTCGTGATATCGAACATGACGGCGAGTGTCGCCTCGTACGTCGAATATGCCGCGACGCTGCTGCGAGCGTTGCCGGCCCCGGCGCGGCGGATCATCGCCAGATATCGCACGAGCGGCGATTTCGCGGCGCCGCAGTATCGCCGGGTGCTGATGGCCGAACTCTATCAACGGCACATTTGCCGGCTGCGGCCGTGGCCTGAGCCGCTGCGCCGTTCGTTTCGCACCATGAACCGGCAGATCTACACGACGATGCAGGGCCCGGACGAGTTCGACATCACCGGCAATTTCCGCCACTGGGACGTCTGGGCGCGGCTGCCGCAGATCTCGGTGCCGACGCTCGTGATCGCCGCGCTGCACGACGAGATGTCGCCGGCGCAGCTGCGGCGCATGAGCGCGCTGATTCCCGGGGCGCGCTTCGCACTGTGCCCGAACGGCAGCCACATGGCGTTGTACGACGATCAACGCCGCTATTTCGAATTCCTGGTGCCGTTCATTCGCGAATGCGGCAGGGCGCGGCGCGCGTAGAGCGGGGCGGCGCCGCCGGATGCACCGCCGAATATGCCCGCCAGGCCTGATCGATCAAATACGCCTGGATCGCCGCGGCGTCGGTGCGCGACAGGACGTCGTCCCAGCGCGCCATGCCGAGCGGGCGCAAGGCTCCATGAAGCACGATCGCCCCGAAGCTATGCAGGGTCGCGGCCGAGACGCGCCGCAGATCCGGCAATTCCCCGCGGCCGAACACGTGGCAGCGCGCGCAATAGCGATTGTAGAGCACCCCGCCGGCGGCGATGCTGCGCGCGCTGCCCCGGCGCGGCGGCGGCTGCGGAAACGGCGCATCGACCAGCGGCGGCGGGACCGGCACCGCACCGCCGCCGAGCGTGAAAGCGACGATGCGACCCGCGTTGCCGAACCGTCGAGCCGCACTGTCCTTCGGCAACGGCATGCCGATGGTGCCGCCGCCGTAGCCGGCCATCACCGCAACGTATTGCCGCCCATGCACGCGGTAGGTCATCGGCGCGGCGATGATCGAGCTGCCGACGTCGATCCGTTGCAACAATCGGCCGCTGTCGGCGGCATAGAAATTCAAATGACCGGCGACGTCGCCGCGGATCACGAGATTGCCGGCCGTCGACAGCACGCCCCCGTCCCAGATGTTGCCGCCCGGTTGATCCCAGACGCGTCGACCGGTCAGCGGGTCGAACGCGCGTAGCACGCCGCGTTCCTCGGCGCCATGACCCGCCTGGCGCTCGAGTTGCGACAGCGGCGGCAGCTCGCCGAACAGGCTCGCCATGGCCTGCGGATCGTAATCGTCGGTGAACACACCGGCGACATCGAAACTGCCTTCAATCAACCCGGCGTGCCGCCGCGCCGTGGGTATGTACACCATCGGCGCATCGACCACCGGAATGTAGACGAGCCCCGTCGCCCGGCTGAAGGACATCGGCTGCCAGCTGTGGGCGCCCATCATCGACGGAAACACCAGCTTCGGGCCGGTCCTGTAGTCCGCGTCCGGATTGCGCAGCGGCCGACCTGTGTGCGGATCGATGGCTCGTGCCCAGTTGACGAACGTGAACGGCCGTGCCGACAGTAGCCGGCCATTGCGCCGGTCGAGTACGTAGAAAAAGCCGTCCTTGGCCGCCTGCATCAGCACGGACCGTTCGTGGCCGCCGATTCGCAGACGCGTCAGGATCATCTTTTGCGTGGCATCGAAATCCCAGCCGTCGCCCGGCACCTCCTGGTAGTGCCAGCCGAGGGTGCCGGTCGCCGCGTGCACGGCGAGGATCGATGCGGTATACAGCTCATCGCCGCGCCGTCCGTCCTTGGAGATCGCGTAGGGCGCCGGATTCGCGGTGCCGAGATAGATCAGACCGAGCTTCGGGTCGTACGCCAGGCCGTCCCAGACCGTGCCGCCGCCGCCGATCTTCCAGTCGTAATGGGGGCTCCAGGTTGCGGCCGCGGCGATCAGCTGACCTTGGTCCTGCCGCCCATCGCCCGGGTTGCGCGGCACTGTGTAGAAACGCCACGCAAGGCGGCCGGTCTTGCGGTCGAACGCGGCCAGGTAGCCGCGTGCGCCGGAAAAATCCGCGCCGCCGCTGCCGATCACGACCAGCTTGCCGGCGATCAGCGGTGCGCCGGTGACCGCATAGGGAATCGCGCCGGGACCGCGGGCGGGCAGGGTGTCGACCTTCCACAGCAGCCGACCGGTCGCGGCGTCCAGGGCGTGCAGATAGCCGTCGAGCGAAGCGGCGTAGACGACGCCGTCGGCCACCGCGACGCCGCGATTGACCACGTCGCAGCAGGCGTATCGCCCCCATTGTCCGTCGACCTGCGGATCGTAGGTCCAGATCGCGCGACCGGTCGCCGCGTTCAGCGCGTAGACCTTGCCCCAGTCGCCGCTGGTGTACAGTACCCCGTGGACGACGACCGGCGTCGCCTCGAGCCCGCGCGTCGTCGGCAAGCGATATTGCCAGGCGAAGCCGACGCGAGCGACGTCGTGCCCGTCGATCGCGGCGAGTCGGGAGTAGTAGGCTCCCGATGCCCCGCCGCCGGCCGTCGGCCAGTCGCCGCTGCGCGCCGCCGCGCGCACGCACCCCGCCGCGAAAGCGACGCCGAGGGCGCCGGCGGCGAGCCCTGCGATCTTACCGGTCGGCATCGATACCGGCATTCGGTCTTGCTCCGCGATCGTCGATCTCGACGATCCGTCAGAGCTTGATCCAGGTCGTCTTCAGCTGCACGTACTTGTCGAGCGCATGCAGCGACTTGTCGCGGCCGAAACCGGATTGCTTGTAGCCGCCGAACGGCACCGTCACGTCGTGCGCGTCGGCCGCGTAGCAGTTGACGGCGACGCTGCCGGCGCGGATCGCCCGCGACAGCTTGTGCGCCCGGCTCAGATCGCTGGTCCAGATCGCGCTCGCGAGGCCATAGGTGGTCTGGTTCGCGAGCGCGACGGCTTCCTCCGGCGTCTTGAACGTGATGGTCGACAGCACGGGGCCGAAGATTTCCTCCTGGGCAATGCGCATCGCATTGTCGACCTGGTCGAACACCGTCGGTTCGACGAAGTAGCCGCCGGATGTCTCGTTTGCGCGCCGGCCGCCTGTCTTCAGCCGGGCGCCTTCCTGGCGGCCGATCGCGATGTAAGACATGACCCGCTCGAGCTGCGAAGCCTTGGCGATCGGACCCATCATCGTCTCGGCCTTCAGTGGATCGGCAGGCGTCAGGCTCTTGCCGACCGCCGAAATGATCTCGACGACCTGATCCTTGATGGATTCCTCGACGATCAGGCGCGACCCGGCCGCGCAGATCTGGCCCGTATTGAGGAAGATCGCGAGCGCCGATTCCTGGGCGGCCTGCTGCAGATTGGGCGCGTCGGCGAAGACGATGTTCGGACTCTTGCCGCCGCATTCGGTCCAGACCGGCTTCATGTTCGACTCTGACGAGTACTTGAGGAACAGCTTGCCCACCTCGGTGGATCCGGTGAAGCCGACGACGTCGATGTCCATGTGTCGTCCGATCGCTTCGCCGACCGCCGGTCCGCCGGTCACGACGTTGAACACGCCCGGCGGAATACCCGCCTCGAGCGCGAGCGCGGCGATGCGCAGCGCCGACAGCGAGGTCTGTTCATCCGGCTTGAGCACCACGCTGTTGCCGGTCGCGAGAGCCGGGGGAACCTTCCAGCCGAGCAGACCGGTCGGCCAGTTCCACGGCAGCACCGCAGCGACGACGCCGACCGGTTCGCGCGTGATCGTCGCGAACACGCCGCGATCGGTCGGCGCCACTTCGTCGTACAGCTTGTCGATCGCCTCGCCGTACCACTCGAAGCAATTGACCGCCCACTGCACGCAGTAGCCGGACGCGATCGAGATCGGCATGCCCATCGTCAGCGAATCCATCAGCGCCAGCTCTTCGCGGTGCGCATCGATCAGTTGTGCGAGTTTCTTCAAGCACTTCTTGCGGTCGCGCGGCGCAAGATTCGCCCAGACGCCCGAGTCGAAGCTGCGGCGGGCCGCAGCGACGGCGCGATCGACGTCCGCGGCGGCGCAATCCGGCAGCCTGACGATCGCCCGGCCGGTGCTCGGACTGACGACCTCGTAGGTCTTGCCGCTCTGCGCGGCGCCGAACTTGCCGTCGATCACGATCTCCGTCGGCATGTGCAAGGCCTGCGAGCGGGCGTGCCAATCGATTTGCGCGTTCATGATCTCGTTACTCCATCGCTGTTTGACTAAGGTGCCGGCCGCCGAGCGGCCGGATCAAGGTATCGATCGCGCCGCGGCGCCGGGGCGGCAAGGTACGTGCAGAAAACCGCGGAAGCGGACCCGACCGCCGCGGACCGCCGGACCGCTGGGTTCGTAGTGCGGGAAGCGCTGCAGGAAGCGCAGAATCGCGACGCGCGCTTCAAGCCTGCCGAGCGTCAGGCCGACGCATTGGTGTGGCCCGGAGCCGAACGCGAGGTGCCGGTTCGGCGAACGCAGGACGTCGAGCCGGTCCGGGTCGGGAAATTTCTGCGGGTCGCGATTGGCGGCGCCGATGCACAGCCAGATCCGCGTTTGCGGCGGCATCTCGGTCTCGCCGAAGCTCACGGCCTGGGTCGTGATCCGATTGCCGAGCTGGTTGGAACTTTCGAATCGCAGGAATTCCTCGACGGCCGATTCGATCGCCCCAGGATGCCGCAACAGGGTCTCGCGTGCCGACGGCCAGGCGAGCAGGCTCACGAGTCCGTTGCCGATCAAGTTGGTCGTCGTCTCGTGCCCGGCGTTCAGCAGGAAAATGCAGTTGTGCAGCAGATCCCTCGGTTCGAGCCGTTCGCCGTCCCCTTCGCCCAGGATCAGGCGGCTGAGCACGTCGCGCTCGGGATCTCCCGGGTGGCGCCGGCGTTCCGCGACCAGGCCTTGGAGATACTCGAGCATGTCGCGCACCGCGGCATTGCCACGGGCCGCGGCCTCGACGCCGAGCGTTGGCTCCAGGGCGCCGAGAATCGCCAGCGACCAGCCGCGCAGCGGTGCCCGGTCCGCGTGCGGCACGCGAAGCAGATTGCCGATGATCTCGACCGGTATGGCACCCGCGAAATCGTCGATCAGGTCGATCGTCTCGCGCCCGGCGATTCGCTCGAGCAGACGGTCCACCAGAGCGGCGAGGCCCGGTTCCATCGCCGCGACGTGGCGCGGCGTCAGCGCGCCGCCGATCAGGCGCCGCAGCCGCGTGTGCGCCGGCGGATCACGAAACACGAGGCTCGTCGTATGATGCTCGTAAAGCGGCGAGTCGCCGAACTTCGGCGCGAACTCCTCGGTCTTGTCGGAGCTGAAGGTCTTGGTGTCGCGGTAGACGCGCAGCAGATCCTCGTAGCGCGTCAGGAAATACGCACCGTCGGCGAAACGCTTCAGGGGCTCGTGGCTGCGCAACGCGGAGTAATACGGATAGGGGTCGGCGTAGAAGTCGGCGGGCAGGCTCGACAAGTCGAAGCGCGCGGCGAGCGCGCGCGCCATCTCGGGCGACGAAGCCTCAACGGAACCCAACTGCGCACTCCAGGAAACGAGCCTCTCGGTCGAACGGCTACCGTACTGACCTGCCCGCCAATAAGCAAGGCGCCGCGCCCGCGGCGAATGCGGCCCAAGAACCGGTGTAGACTTCTGTTCCGGGAGGGGCCCCTCGGTCGGCTGGCGCAACGCAAGATGACGAACTATCGTGAGAATCCCGGCGCTTTGCGCGCACTGGTGCGCGAAGATGCCGTCCACCGCGACGTGTACGTCGATCCGACGGTGTTCGACCTCGAGATGGAGCGTCTCTGGCGCAGGACCTGGCTGTACGTCGGCCACGACAGCCAGGTGCCGGCAACCGGCGACTACTTCACGACGACGCTCGCCCGCGAGCCCGTGATCATGCTGCGCGACCAGGGCGGCGAGATCCGCGTATTGATGAACCGCTGCGCGCACAAGGGAGCGCGGCTCGTCACCGCAGCGCACGGTTCCTGCGAGGCGGGACTGCTGCGCTGTCCCTACCATGGGTGGACCTACCGCCTGGACGGGTCGCTGCGCACCGTGCCGCTTCCCGGCGGTTACGCGGGCACGGCCCTCGAGCAGAGCCCGGCCGGCCGCGGCATCGCACGCCTGCCGCAGGTCGTCAATTACCGCGGCTTCATCTTCGCCAGGCTCTGCGCCGATGGACCGGACTTCCACGACTACTTCGGTGGTTCCTTGAGCTCGATCGACAACATGGTCGAGCGCGCCCCGGAAGGGCGGCTCGAAGTCGCCGGCGGCGTCCTGCGCTACCTGCACGATGCCAACTGGAAGATGTTCGTCGAGAACCTCAATGACACGATGCACCCCATGGTCGCGCATCAATCGGCGGCCGGGACCGCCAAGAAATTATGGGCCGATCAGGCCGACGATGTGCCCAAGCCGATGGCGATCGAACAGTTCCTGCCGTTCGTCAACGGCTACGATTTCTTCGATCGAATGGGCGTGCGGATCTTTCCGAACGGCCACAGTTATACCGGCGTGAATTTCTCGATCCATTCGAATTACGCCGCGATCGGCGAGTACGAACGGCGCATGGCGAGCGTCTACGGCGAAGCGCGGGCGCGCGCCATCCTCGGCGAGGTGCGGCACAACACCGTCTATTATCCGAGCCTGACGATCAAGGGCGCGATCCAGGCGATCCGCGTCGTTCGGCCGATCGCGGTCGACAGGACCCTGATCGAGAGCTGGACGTTTCGTCTGGTCGGCGCGCCGGATCGACTGCTACAACGCACTCTCCTGTACACGCGCCTGATCAATGCGCCGACGTCGGTGGTCGGCCACGACGACCGGCATTGCTATCGGGCGATCCAGGAGGGCCTCGCGGCGGGCGGCAACGACTGGGTGAGCCTGCATCGCAATCACACGCCGGCCGAGCGCGAGAGCATCGCCGGCGATTACAACGGCACCAGCGAGGTATCGATGCGCGGACAGTTCCGCGCCTGGGCGCAATTCATCGGCGAGAGCGATCCGGATCGCTCCAAGCAATGAGCGTGCCCGGGCCGGACCACGACTCGCTGTTGTGCTTCGCCTACGAGGAGGCACGGCTCATCGACGACAAGCGGTTCGACGAGTGGTACGACTTGTTCGCCGACGACGGGATCTACTGGATGCCGCTGACGCGTGGCCAAGTGGATGGGATCAACCACACGTCGCTGTTTCACGAGGACAAGCTGCTGCTGCGGATCCGCATCGAGAGGCTGAAGAATCCCCGCTCGTTCTCGCAACATCCACCGAGCCACTGCCAGCACGTGCTGCAACGACCGTGCATCGAGACCGGCGACGAAGCCGCCGGAGCATATGTGCTGCGCACGCCGTTCCTTTACCTCGAGACGCAGGCCGACGCGCAGCTCGTGCTCGCGGGGGTGAGCTGGCTGCATCTACGATCCGTCGAGGGGCGCCTGAAGATCCGTCTGAAGAAGGTCGAACTCGTGAACTGCGACGCGGCGCTGCCGTCGATCGAACTGTTTCCTTGAGCGCCGCGACGGTCGCCGAGAGCTTCGCCGCCGCCGTTCGCGGCTCCCCGGAGGCTGAATTCCTGCACGTGCCGGCACCGGCGGCGGCGTACGCGCCGGGCGCGGTTTCCGTCGGCTATCGCGACGCGGATCGGCGTATCGGCGCGCTTTGCCGAATGTATCGAGCGGCCGGCTATCGGCGCGGGCATCGTGTCGCGCTGGCGCTCGATAATCGGGCCGATTTCTTCCTACACTTCCTCGCGCTGAACCGGCTCGGCATCAGCGCAGTGCCGCTCGGCGGGACGCTGCACGCGGAAGAGGCCGCCCGGCTGCTGCGGCATGCCGATGTCGCGCTGGTGGTCTGTCTGGCGGAGCTTGTTGCGCTCGTGCATGGCGCGCGGCCGGCGGATTGCGGGCTCGCCGTCGCGCCGGCGGCATCGGCCGCGCTGCCGGCCCCGCGGCGGGAGCCGGCCGCCGCCGACGGCGAGGTCGCGCTGTTGTACACATCCGGGACGAGTGGCGCGCCGAAGGCCTGCATCCTCGACGAGACGTATTTCGCGACGGTCGGCAGCCACTATGTCGGCATCGGCGGCTACTGCGCATTTCACGAGGGCCGCGACCGGTTGATCACGCCGCTGCCCGTGACGCACATGAACGCACTCGCCTGCTCGCTGATGGCGATGCTGTTGACCGGAGGCTGCCTGGTTCAACTTGACCGTTTCCACCCGACGAGCTGGTGGACGTCGGTGCGTTCGAGCCGTGCGACCTGCTTTCATTACCTCGGCGTGATGCCGGCGATGTTGCTCGCCGCCGCCCCCTCGACCCAGGACGATTGCAGTGACCGCCTGCGCTTCGGCTTCGGTGCGGGCGTCGATCCGCGCCATCACGCGGCCTTCGAGGCGCGTTTCCGCGTGCCCCTGATCGAAGCCTGGGCCATGACCGAGACCGGCGGCTCGGCCTGGATCACCGCCAGTGAGGAGCCGCGCCACGTCGGCGAACGCTGCTTCGGCAAACCACCGCCCACCCTCGACTGGCTTCTCGTCGATCGCAGCGGGGCGCAGGCCGCCCGCGGCGAGCCCGGCGAGCTGCTGGTGCGGCGCCGTGGGCCGGATCCCCGGCGCGGCTTCTTTTGCGGCTACTACAAGGACGATGCGGCGACGCAGGCGGCGTGGCAGGGTGGCTGGTTCCACACCGGCGACGTCGCGCGCGCGGGCGCGGACGGCTCGCTGTACTTCGTCGACCGTCTGAAGAACGTGATCCGCCGCAGCGGCGAGAACATCGCCGCGGTCGAGGTCGAGAGCGCGCTGCTCCAGGATGAGGCCGTCGCCGCTTGCGCCGTCACCGCGATCGCCGATGAGCTGCGTGGCGAAGAGGTGTTCGCCTTCATCGTCGCCCGTGGCGCCGCCGGCCCTCATCCGGACGCGCAGGCCGGCGCGGCGCTCGCCGCGGCGATCCAGGCGCGTTGTCGCGCACGGCTCGCCTACCACAAAATTCCGGCCTACATCGCCTTCCGCGCGCAGCTGCCGCAGACCGCTTCGCAGAAGATCGCGCGCAGTGAATTGCAATGCGGCGCTGCCGAGGCAGTGGCCATCGGCGCCGCGCACGATTTGCGGGCGGCAAAGCGGCGGCACACGCGGGCGGAGGGTTGCGCATGAACCAGCGGCGGGCGATCGTGACCGGTGGCAGTTCGGGAATCGGTGCGGAAATATGCCGCCGTCTGCTCGCGGAAAGTTACGAGGTGGTGAGCGTCGCGCGCCAGGCGGCCGCCGCCGGTTCGTCCCGCTTGCGCTCGGTGTGCGTCGACCTCGAGGACCCCGATGCGGCCCGTGCCGCATTCCTCAGTCTCGCCGGCGAGGCGCCGGCGACGACCCTGGTTCACTGCGCAGGCGCGATCCGTGAACGCCCGGTCGAGCAGGTAACGCCGGAGGACCTCGAAGCGCTGACGCAACTGCACGTCGGCACGGCGATCGCACTGCTGCAGGCAAACCTGGCCGCGATGCGTGCCGCCCATTACGGCCGGGTCGTGCTGATTTCCTCGCGCGCCGCGCTCGGCCTTGCTTCACGCAGCGTGTACTCGGCGACGAAGGCCGCGCTGATCGGTCTCGCGAGAACCTGGGCGCTAGAGCTCGGACCGGCGGGCGTGACCGTGAACGTGGTCGCGCCGGGTCCGATCGCGGAAACTGCGATGTTCGACGCGATCGTGCCGGCCGGCAGCCCATTGCGGACGAATCCGGCGGCAATCCTGCCGGTCGGCCGGGTCGGAACGCCGCGGGACGTCGCGCGCGCCGTCTGGTTTTTCGCGAGTCCGGAGGCCTCGTTCGTGACGGGCCAGACGCTCTACGTGTGCGGCGGGACATCGGTCGGCGGCCTGGCGATATGACGCGCGCAGCGGCCGATTACGCCGATGCCGTGCTCGCCGCTCCGGTGACCGTGCCTTACGTGCGCCACTCGATCCGCAGCGCGCATTGGTTCGTCGCGCGCGCGCTCGCCGGGCTCCTCGAGACCTCCGGTCTCGCCAAAGCCGACATCGATGGACTGTCGCTCGGCAGTTTTACTCTCGCCCCGGACACCGCTGTCGGCCTCACGCAGCACCTCGGCATCACGACGCGCTGGCTCGACCACCTGCCGCTCGGCGGCGCGAGCGGCATCGTCGCGCTGCGGCGCGCGTTGCGCGCCGTGCAGGCAGGCGACGCCGACGTCGTTGCCTGCATCGGCGCCGACACCAATCACGTCGAATCCTTCCGCCTTGGTCTCGGCAATTTCAGCGTGTTCGCGCGAGACGCGGTCTTGCCGTACGGTTCGGGAGGTCCGAATGCGAGCTTTGCGTTCCTCACCTCGTACTACATGCGCGTCCACGGGGCGACCCGGGAAGATTTCGGCAAACTCTGCGTCGCGCAGCGCGACAATGCCCTCGGCTACCGGCACGCGCTGTTCAAGAAGCCCTTGACGCTCGCTGAGTACCTGCACGCGCGGCCGATCGCCGATCCGCTCCGGCTGTTCGATTGCGTGCTGCCATGCGCCGGCGCGGAGGGCTTTCTCGTCATGCGCCGGGCGCGGGCCGAGCGGCTCGGGTTACCCTACGTGCTGGTGCGTTCGACGATGGAGAGGCACAACGCGTTTGCCGAGGATCCGATCCAGATGCGCGGCGGTTGGGTCCTCGACCGCGAGCGCCTGTACGGCGACGCGGGGGTCGGTCCACGGGACGTGGACTTCGTGCAGACCTACGATGATTACCCGGTGATGTCACTGATCCAGCTCGAGGATCTCGGCTTTTGTGCGAAGGGCGAGGGACCCGAGTTCATCCGCGCCAACAGCTTCACGACCGACGGCACATTCCCGATCAACACGAGCGGCGGTCAGCTGTCGGTCGGCCAGGCCGGTTGCGCCGCCGGCTTCCTCGGGCTCGTCGAGGCGATCCGGCAGCTGAGCGGACGGAACCTGGCGCGGCCGGTCCCGCGCGCCCGGCTCGCCTTGGTCATCGGCTTCGGCATGATCACGTTCGATCGCGGCCTGTGTTGCGCCGCGGCCGTTCTCGCCGGGAGCAATGCGTGATCCCGCCGCTGCCGCCTGCGGCGCGCTCGCGCGCGGCGCTCGGACTCACGGCGGCCGCAGCGCGCGGCCGCTTCGAGTTGCAGGTATGCACGGCCTGCGGCGCCGTGCAATATCCGTCGCGCGAGGCCTGCCATCGATGCCTGGGGATCGAACTCGCCTGGCGCGCACAGGATGGCCGCGGCGAACTGATCGCCGAGACCACGATACATCACAGCCACGACCCGTACTTCCGCGAGCGCCTGCCGTGGCGCATCGGTTTGGTCCGACTCGATGCGGGACCGTCCTTGGTCGCACATCTGCCCAGTGCCTGCCCCGCCGCGCCGTCGCGGGTCGTGGTCGCAGTGCGGCTCGACAGGGCGGGGCGGGGCGTTTTGATCGCATTCCCTCCCGAGGAGCCTGCCAACATGTCGGACGATCGCCAACTGCGCGAGATGAGCTGCTCAGTGAAATCCCGCAAGATTCTCGTCACCGACGGCAAAACCCCGCTGGGCCGGGCGCTGGTTAGGGCGGTGCTCGCCGCCGGCGCCGGGCGCGTCTGGGTGGGCCACGCCGGCTCATGGAAGGATCTTCCGGACCTCGCCGCACTCGGCGCGCTGCCGGGCGTCGCCTTCGTGCCGCTCGATGTGACGGATGGGTGCGCCGTACGCGCGCTCGCCGGGGAGATCGGCGGCGACGTGGACATCTTGATCAACAACGCCGAAATGCACGGGGCGCCCGGCGTCGCCTCGGGCGGCGGCCTCGAGACCGCGCGCGCCGAGATGGACGTGAACTACTTCGGACTGCTGCGCCTCGCACAGGACTTCGCACCCGCGCTGCGTTCACGCGCGGCGGGCGGTGCGTCGGGCGCGAGCGCCTGGGTGAACATTCTGTCGGTGTTTGCGCTCAGCAGCTTCCCGGCGCACGGCACGTTCTCGGCGTCGAAGGCCGCGGCGCTGTCGCTGTCGCAAGCTCTGCGCGCCGAGATGCGCTGCGCCGGCATCCGCGTGATCAACGTGTTTCCCGGCCCGCTCGACGACGAGTCGAGCCGGGCGCTGCCGGCGCCGAAACTTGCGCCCGAAGCGCTCGCCGCGGCGGTGGTCGCCGGGCTGCGCGATGGCATCGAGGATCTGTATCCGGGCGAAATCGCCCAGGAATGGCTGGCGCGGTATCGCGACGACCCGAAGGTGCTCGAACTCGAGCTGGCGGTCGCCGAGCCGCGGCGGTGATCGTCCGCGTCCTGTCGCGACGCGCATCGGAGCCGGCTTCGTTCCGGCCACTATCGCGCGAATCAGCGCTATGTTAGGATCCCTATGTATTTCAGGTGTAAATCATTTCCTCGTACGATGATGATCCGCATCCGCGTGAGATACCCTCATGACCACAGCAACGCAGCCTGAAGGCAATCTCTCCGAGGCGCTCGTGCAACTCGTCGCCGGCATCGCCGGCGGCAAGATCCGCGTCGTCGACCTCACCGTACCGCTCGAGGCGGCGACGCCGACGCTGCAACTTCCCGCACAATTCGCCGCATCGAAGCAGTTCACGCTCGAGGAGATCTCACGCTACGATGCGCGCGGTCCCGCCTGGTATTGGAACAACATCTCCTGTGGCGAACACACGGGAACCCACTTCGATGCGCCGATTCACTGGGTGACCGGCAAGGATCATGCGAACAACGCGACACACAACATTCCGGTGGAGCGATTCATCGGGCCCGCCTGCGTCGTCGACGTGGCGCGGGAGGCCAAGCACAACCCGGATTTTCTGGTCACCAGGGACACTCTGCTCGACTGGGAAAAGCGGCACGGCCGCATTCCGCCGCACTCATGGGTGCTGATCCGCACGGATTGGTCGCATCGCAAGAGCGCCAATGACTTTCTGAACATCGCGGCGGACGGCGCACACACGCCCGGCTTTCATCCGCGAGCCGTATCGTTCCTCGCCGGCGAGCGCGATATTCTCGGGGTGGGCGTCGAGACGGTCGGCACCGACGCCGGCCAGGCCCCGACGTTCGAGCCGATGTTCCCCTGTCATTCGCTGATGCTCGGCTCCAATCGATTCGGCCTGGCGAGCCTCGCCAATCTCGATCAGTTGCCGGCGACCGGGGCCGTCGTGATCGCTCCGCCGCTGAAAATCGTCAATGGTTCCGGGAGCCCCGTCCGAGTCCTCGCGCTGGTGCCGGTCTGACGGGGAGCTGCGATGGCCGAACGCTCGTTCACCAAGCAGGTTCAATTGCTTCGATTGGGGCTCGGCGAGGAGTTTCGCGGTGAAGGCATCCTCGCCGTCACCAAGGCCCTGCTGCAATCGGGCGTCGCCTACGTCGGCGGGTATCAGGGTGCGCCGATTTCCCACCTGATGGACGTCCTCACCGATGCCGAGGACATTCTCACCGAGCTCGGCGTGCACTTCGAGGCGAGCGCGTCCGAAGCGGCCGCCGCCGCGATGCTGGCGGCCTCGATCAATTACCCGCTGCGCGGCGCGGTCACCTGGAAGTCGACCGTCGGCACGAATGTCGCCTCCGACGCCTTGTCGAACCTCGCGTCGGCGGGGGTGAAGGGGGGCGCACTCATCATTCTCGGCGAGGACTATGGCGAGGGCGCCAGTATCATGCAGGAGCGCACCCACGCCTTTGCGATGAAATCACAGATCTGGCTTCTCGATCCGCGGCCGCAGCTCGATTCGATCGTCGCTGCGGTCGAGCAGGGCTTCGAATTATCCGAGGCGAGCAACTCGCCCGTGATGCTGATGCTGCGGATTCGCGCCTGCCACGTCTACGGTCGCTTCGTCGCCAAGGACAATCGACGGCCGGCATTCACGACCGCGCAGGCCCTGGCTCATCCGCAACGCGATTATGGGCGGATCATCCTGCCGCCGTCGACTTACGCGCAGGAGCGCGAAAAGATCGAAAACCGCCTGCCGGCGGCGGAGCGGTTCATCGTCCAACGCAAGCTCAATGAAATGCTGCCGGGAACGATCGAGGACGTCGGCATCGTCCTGCAGGGCGGTTTGTACAACAACGCCTTGCGGGCATTGGAGTTACTGGGCCTCGCCGACGTCATGGGAACGTCCCGCCTGCCGCTGTACGTTCTCAACGTGACCTATCCGCTCGTCGCCGCAGAGTGGCAACGCTTCTGCAAGGACAAGCGTGCGGTCTTGGTCATCGAGGAAGGTCAGCCGAATTACATAGAACAGGCGGCTGGTTCGATTTTGCGACCGGTGGATCTCGCGGTGCGCATCGTCGGCAAGGAAGTGCTGCCGACGCACGGCGAGTACACCGTGGACGTGCTGCGCGCCGGGATCCGCAACTTCACCGAGCGCTGGGCACCCGGGGCGCGGCCGGCAGCGGCCGTACCCGCGGCCTTGCCGCAGATGTCGCCGAGCGTGACCGAACGTCTGGCGGCGCTCGTGCCCCCGCGGCCACCGGGTCTGTGCACCGGCTGTCCCGAGCGCCCATTCTTCGCGGCGATGAAACTCCTGCAGCGCGAGACCGGTCCGCTGCACATCAGCGCGGACATCGGCTGTCACTCCTTTGCCACCTTGCCGCCGTTCAACATGGGCAATAGCATCATGGGCTACGGCCTCGGCGCTGCGGCCGCTTCGGCGTTCAACGGCGCCGGCGGCGGCCATCGCGCCGTCGCGATCATGGGCGATGGCGGGTTTTGGCACAACGGACTGACGAGCGGCATCGGCAACTCGGTGTTCAACAAACACGACGATGTGACCGTCATCGTCGACAACGGCTATTCCGCGGCGACCGGCGGGCAGGACATTCCATCGTCCCGCAGCGCAAATACGCGACGCCAGGCGAACAATTCCATCGTCGATGCGGTTCGCGGCGTCGGCATCAAGTGGGTCAAGCGTACGCGGACGTACGACATGCGGCAGACTCTGCGCATTCTGCGTGCAGCGTTGCGCACGGACTTCAAGGGTCCCAAGGTGATCGTGGCTGAGGGCGAGTGTCAACTGACCCGACAGCGGCGGATCCGTCCGGCGAATCGCGCGGCGATCGACCGCGGCGAGAGGGTCCTCACGCAGCGCTTCGGCGTCGACCCGGAAACCTGCACCGGCGATCACTCGTGCATTCGGCTCTCGGGATGCCCGTCGCTCACGATCCGCAAAAGCGTTGATCCACTGCGTGAAGACCCCGTCGCCCATGTCGACGAAACGTGTGTGGGATGCGGCGTCTGCGGCGAGATTGCCGACGCCGCCGTCTTGTGTCCGTCCTTCTACCGCGCGGACCTGATATTCAATGCCTCGCGCTGGGACAGCCTGCTGTGTCGTCTACGTACCGCCGTGATCGGCTTCTTGCAGCGCAGCAGCGAACAGCGGCTGTCGCGCGATGCCCTCTGAGCCGTCGACCAGGTGAACGAGCGCACGATCAAGCTGACGATCGCCGCACTCGGAGGCCAGGGTGGCGGCGTCCTCGCGGATTGGCTGATCGAGATCGCGGAATTCAACGATTATCTCGTTCAGTCGACCTCGGTCCCGGGAGTGGCACAGCGAACCGGAGCGACCATCTATTATCTGGAGTTCTTTCCCCGAGCTGCGGCGCTGCTTGCCGGGCACGAACCGGTGATGGCGCTCGTGCCGGCGGCGGGCGACGTCGATTGCGTGGTCGCGTCGGAGCTGGCGGAGGCGGGCCGCGCGATCCAGCGTGGCCTCGTCACCCCCGGATGCACGACAGTGATCGCATCGACGCACCGCAGCTACTCGATCGTTGAGAAGAGCGCCCTCGGCGACGGCCGGCGCGACGACCAGCAACTGACGGATCTGCTGCGCGAGTGCAGCAAGCGTTCCATCCTGTTCGACATGGAGGAGACGGCCGGCAGGCACCAGGCCGTCATCAGCGCCGTGATGCTCGGTGCAATCTGCGGATCCGGCGTGCTGCCGTTTCCCAAAGCCAGTTTCGAGCAGGCGATCACCCGCAGCGCGCTCTCCGTGAAGACCAATCTCAGCGCGTTCGAGGACGCCGATCGGCAGGCGCGGGCAGGGGGCGCGCAGTGGACGATATCGCCCGCGCCGACCGTCGGGCCGGTGCCGCAGCAGTCGCGCACGCCCGCCCTCCAGCCGCTGCTCGATCGCGTGCGAGAATTGCCGAAAAACGCGCAAGCTCTTGCCCTGGAGGGCGTGCGGCGCATGCTCGACTATCAGGACCGACCTTACGCCGCGCTCTATCTCGCGCGGCTCGAGAGGGTTGCCGTGCTCGAGCACCCGGCGTCCGGCGCCGGCGCCCTGTCGGCGGCCACGGCGCGCAGCCTCGCCTTGTGGATGAGTTTCGAGGATACGATGCGAGTCGCGCAGCAGAAAACCCGGGGTGCGCGCTTTGCCCGCGTGCGCGCCGAGGTGCGGGCGGCTCCGGGACAACCCGTCGGCATCACGGAATTCATGAAGCCGCGGGTTCAGGAGATCGCCGGCACGCTGCCGGCGGCGCTCGGGCGGTGGCTTCTCGCCTCACCGCGCATCGGCAAATTCGTCGGCCGCTGGACCCATGGGCGCCGGATACGCACCGACACCGTGTGTGGCTTTCTGCTGCTGTACACGCTCGCGGCCGCGCGCCGCTGGCGCCGCTCCACCCTGCGCTTTCGGCAGGAGGATGAGCGCATCGGGGCCTGGCTCGGTCACATCATCGGACTCGCGCCGGACAACTACGAGATGGCCGTCGAACTCGCCCGAGCGCAGCGTCTGATCAAGGGCTACGGCGAGACGCACGAGAAGGGTTGGCGCAACTTTTGCCGGCTCGTCGGCCAGGTCGACGTCCTGCGCGCACGCGCGGACGGCGCGCAAATTCTCGCGCGCCTGCAGAGCGCCGCGCTGGCGGACGAGGAGGGCGCGGCGCTGGATCTGGCGCTGTCCGATCTGAGCGCCGAAGCCGTGGTGCGATCGACGTCGAGCCGGCTAGACACCGCGTGATCCCATGGCCACGCGGGCGACTCAATTACGGATTCTCAGCGCCTCGCTCGAGCTGTTCAACGGCATGGGTACGGGGGCCGTGTCGACCAAGCGCATCGCCGAGCGCTGCGGCATCAGCAAGGGCAATCTCCAGTACCACTTCGCGACCAAGGACGACATCGTCTTTGCGCTGTTTCAAATGGCCGTGCGCGAGATGGACGAGGACTGGTATCGGGACCATCTGGCGCCGACGCTCGATCACATGGCCGAAATGTTCGTCCGCCAGCTGAAATTGATCCTCAAATACCGCTTCTTCTATCGGGAGCTGGCCGATCTGTTGCGCCGGGATCCGCGCCTGCGTCATCGCTTTGCGCACAATCGCGAGCGCCGCCTGCAGGCTCTGGAACGGTTCATGTACGCCCTGGCGAACCGCGGACTCATGCGCCTGCCGGCCGATGCACGCTGCTTGCGTTCGATCGTCGACGTCACCTGGATCGTATCGGAGAATTGGCTGAACTACGCCGAATACCACGATCGCGACATAAATGCCACGACCATGCTCGACGGCTATTACGAAATCGCCGAAGTGCTGCGCCCGTATCTATGCGTCGATCCGCGCGAGCTCACCGAGTTGGCCTACCCGACGATCGTGCGTTTGACGCAGCCTGTCGGCGCGGATGGAGCCGGCGCCGGCGATTGGGCGCCGTCGTTTTAGGCCGCTGAGCCTAAAGAGCGGCTATACATCCGTATGGACTATTGCCGATCATAGGGTCATGTTGGAGCCGGTTGTTGCGCGCCCGAAACCCTGCCTGGTCGCTCTCGAGGCCGGCCGGAAGTACTTTTGGTGCAGCTGCGGACGCTCGACAAACCAGCCATTTTGCGACGGTTCGCACAAGGGCAGCGGTTTCGCGCCGCGACAATTCGTCGCAGTGCAGACCGACGAGGCATTGCTGTGTTGCTGCAAACAGACAGCGACGCCGCCGTTTTGCGACGGCGCGCACAGCAACCTGGACGGTGGCTCGCCGGTCGACGACCCGGATAGCCCTGAGAATCGCCGGATTCGCCTCGTCGAGGAGCGCGACGGTCCACGCGTGCCGCTAAATGGCGGCTGTTACATCCTCTCGCCGGCGCTCGTGCCGCAAACGCGGCGCGGGTCGCTGGCATGGCGCACTCTCGCGTCCGCCGAACATGGGGCGGTCCACCAGACACAAATCCTGCTGGAGGTTCGTGGCGGCGGCTCCCCGGTGGTGTCCTTTCGCGCGAGCGAAGCGATCTTGCTCGTGCTCGGGGGCAGCGGCTCGGTCGACATTTCCGGCCGCAAATTCGCCGTCAAGGCGACCGACGGCGTGTCCATTCGGCCGAACGAGGCGATCCGTCTGACCGCGAACGGAACGGCGACGCTGCGAGTGATCGCGGTCGCCTCGCCGATCGTCGAGCTCGATTGGCCATCCGCGCTGCCGGAGAACTTCGACGCCTCTCTGCCGCAGCGCGTTGCCGCGGTGGACGAGCACAGCCGGGTGAGGATGGGCTCCCGGTACTTCCAGATTCTCGTCGACAAACGGCTCGGCTCGCGCATCATCACGCAGTTCATCGGACACATTCCGCGCTCCAAGGCCGCCCCCCACAGACACCTGTATGAGGAGACCCTCATCGTCCTCTCGGGCAACGGTTGCATGTGGACCGAAGATCGCAGGGCCCGGGTCGGGGCGGGCGACGTCATTTTCCTGCCGCGAAAGCAGCTGCATTCACTCGAAGCGATTTCGCCCGAGGGAATGTTCGTCGTCGGGGTCATCTGTCCCGGGGACAACCCCAGGGTGAATTATTACGACTGAGGCAGCGCCGGCCGCCTTGGCCGGGACGCAGAATCGATTCGCACGGAACCAAAGCCAGATCAATCAGGGGATGCTCATGCCATACACCGCAAGAACTCACCACGGGTACATCGCATACGCTGTGGCGGGCCTCGGGGCGCTCGCGTCATTACCGTTCGCGGCGGCGCTCGCGGCCGGCAACGGCGGCGAGGGCGCGCTGCAGGTCATCACGGTGACGGCGACCAAGCTGTACGCGGCCAAGGTCATCGACGTGCCGGCATCGATTCAAGCGATCTCCGGCAGCGTGCTGCAGCGGGACGGGGCGTCCGGCATCATGAGCATCGCGGGCAAGGTACCGGGCCTTTCGATCCAGGACTTGGGTCCCGGTGACAAGAAATACGTGATTCGCGGGATCAATTCGACCGGTGCGTCGACGACCGGTGTGTACTATGGCGAGGCCGTCATCAACCAAGGCAACGGCGACGACGGCGGCGGTTTCGAACCCGATATCCGGCTCTATGACCTGAATCGGGTCGAGGTGCTGCGCGGTCCGCAAGGCACGCTATACGGCGCGAGTTCCATGAGCGGCACCATCCGATTCATTCCGAATGCGCCGGTGATGAATCGGGTAGAGGGATACGTCTCCCTCGAGGATTCGAGCACGGATCACGGCAGCGGCAATTACAACGCCAACGGCGCCCTCAATCTGCCGATCGTCGACAACCTGCTATCCTTGCGCGTCGTCGGCTGGAAGCTCTACCAAAGCGGCTACGTCAATCAGATCCGCGTCGGCTCCGGTGTGACGGCCGTTGCCAACGGCGTCACCCTGCCGGTGCAGCCGCTCGGGTTCATCCGCGGCGTGAACAACGACATCGTCGGCGGCGGCCGCGCGATGCTGCGTTACCAACCGACGCGCAACCTGACCGTGGATCTGAATTACACGGGGCAGACGGAGACCTCCAACGGTTCCTCCCGCTGGACGCCCCCGGGGATCGCCGCGTTCAGTGGCGGACCGATCGCACCGGTGCAGGGCTGCGATCTGTGCAATACGGATGTCACGCAAAGTCCCTGGAGCGACAACATCAAGGTGTTCGGCCTGACCGCTCGGTGGCAAACCCGCATCGGCCTGCTCACCGCCACGACCAACCAGTTCAATCGCAACACCGGCTTCACCTTCGATTCCACGCCCATCCTCGTCTCCTTCGGCGTGAACGTGCCCGCCGAGACCTTCGAGCCGCGCAATCGGCGCTCCAATTCGAGCGAAGTGCGTTTCGCCAGCGACTTTGCCTCGCCGGTGAATTTCGTGGTTGGCGTGTTCCATCAGCGCACGCTCCAGGATCTAAACGTCGAGGTGATCTCGACCGACGCATTGGGGCTGCCCACCGGATCCTTCAGTGCCGCGAACAGCGCCGATGCGCTGAATTTCCCCGGGGTCGGCGATACTTTCTTCGGCCGCTCGGACCACCGCGACGACAGCCAGTGGGCGGGCTTCGGCGAGGCGACGTGGAAGATCACCGACCGCTGGACCGCGGTCGGCGGCCTGCGCTACTTCACCGAGCAACTCAACGGCTTTCAGGTCCAGACGCATCCGTTCGGCGGATTTCCGCCCGGCACTCCGAACGGTGTGGCGATCTACGACCCGACGGAGACGTTCAACAAAGTGACCTGGAAGGGCAATCTCAGCTACAAGTTCAACAAGGCCGCCTTGCTCTACGGCACCGTGGCCACCGGCTTCCGCAGTGGCGGCCTGAACGCGGTGAGCGAGCCCTTCGAGCCGATTCCGCCGGCATTTTCGCCGGATACGCTCACCAATTACGAGCTCGGCCTCAAGGGAGAGCTGTTCAGCGGCTTGTTCGACTACCAGGTGGACGCCTATCTCATCCACTGGAACAACATCCAGGAGCAGTTGACGACGGCGGACGCGGCGTTCGTCTACCAGGGCAACGCCGGTCAGGCCGAGGTGAAGGGCTTCGAATTCGACCTGACGGCGCGCCCGATCCCCTTCATGACGAGCACGCTGACGGGTTCGTGGCAGGACGCCAAGCTCACCGATGGCGCGAGCCCCGCGCAAAAGACCCTGAATCCGACGCTCGGCGTCACGGGTGAGAAAATTCCCAACGTCCCGGAATACCAGTTCAATCTGAATCTCGATTATACCCGGCCGGTGTCCGCCGATTGGCGGGCGAGCTTCGGCGCGAATGTGGCCTATCGCGGCTCCATCGACGCCTATTTCGCCTCCAACCCGTTCAATCTGGTGCTGCCCTCGTACACCCTGGTCGGGCTGCGTGCAGGCGCAATCCATGGACCCTGGACTTTCACGGCCTTTGCCCACAATCTGACCGACGAGCGAGCGCAGGTGTCCGCGATCAACTCGAGCCAGGATCCCCATGCATTGCTCACGGTGCAGCCGCGAACGATCGGGCTGCGGGTAACGCGCAAATTCTGATGGGCCGCCCGCTGATGCCCGGTTCCAGTCTGCGACGCCGGGCACGCAGGGAAATGCATGGATATCGCCTCGATCAAAGACCGGGAAATGGGCCTGCACCGTGGCCTCGGCAAAACCCAGATCGTGATGATCGGTCTCGGCGGCGCGATCGGCACCGGCCTGTTCATGGGCAGCGGGCTCGCAATCGGCTACGCCGGGCCGGCCGTCATTCTCAGCTACATCATCGCCGGATTCGTCGCGCTGGTCATGGTGTTCAGCCTCTCCGAGATGGCGGTGATGCACCCGACCGCCGGCTCGTTCGGCACCTATGCGGAGACGTACCTGAATCCCTGGGCCGGGTTCGTCGTGCGTTACACGTACTGGATCGCGCAGGTCATCGCCATCGGCGGCGAATCCGTGGCCGCCGGCCTGTACATGCGCTTTTGGTTCCCGCAGGTCCCGGCGTGGACATGGTCGCTGGCGTTCTGCGGCTTGCTCGTCTACCTCAACTCGCGTGCCGTGAACAATTTCGGCACCGTGGAATCGTGGTTCGCGCTCGGCAAGGTGCTCGCGATCGTGCTGTTCATCATCCTCGGCATGCTGGCCATCTTCGGCGTCGGCCGGCCGGCCGTGGGGCTGCACAACCTCACGGATCTGCCGGGGGGGTTCATGCCGATGGGAATCGCCGGCGTGTGGAAAGGGGTCATCATCGGCATCTTCTCGTTCAACGGCATCGAGTTGATCGCCGTCACTTCGGGCGAGGCGAAGAATCCCCGCACGTCGATTCCGGCGGCACTGCGCACGATGGCTTTCCGGCTCCTCATGTTCTACGTGCTCGCCATGACGGTGATCGTCGCCATCGTGCCCTGGACCGCGACCGGCGTGAGGGTGGTCGCGCAAAGCCCCTTCGTCGGCGTATTCCAGCATTCCGGCATCGCCCACGCCGCCGGCATCATGAATCTCGTGGTGATCAGCGCGGCGCTGTCGAGCATGAACACTAACACCTATCTGTGCTCGCGCATGCTGTTCTCGCTGTCGCGCGGCGATTACGCGCCGCGCCGCTTGGGCATCCTCGGCCGCAAAGGCACGCCGATCGCGGCGATTCTCACCTCCGGCGTGTGCTTTCTCGTGGTGGCCGCGGTTTCCGTATTCACGCCGAACGCCTACGGCTACCTGCTCGGCGTCTCGCTGTTCGGCGCGATTTTGGTCTGGATGTTCATCCTCGTCAGCCACCTGAGCTTCCGGCGCCAGCACCGTGCGGCCGATCTGCCGGTACGCATGCCGTTTTTTCCGTGGATGCAGTACATCGGTCTGGGCATGCTCGCCGCGATCCTCGTGACGATGGGTCTCGATTCGCACCTATACGTATCCTGGGTCTGTGGAATTCCCTGGCTGATCCTGATCTCCGCGGCGTACCTGCTGTGGCGGACGCGGCGGCTGCGAACCCTCGCATCGAGCGACTCGATGCCACTGGAATCGCCACGAGTGCAATCAGGACAGGATCCATGATGCCGACCGATTTCGACGCGCTGCGACGCCGCTTCCCCGTGCTCGAGCGCAAGACCTATCTCAACAGCGGCTCGTATTGCGCTCTCGCGGACGGCGTGCGCGCGGCGATCAACGCCTACATGGACGACCGGCTCGCCCTCGGCGCGAACTGGGACGTCTGGGTCGAGAAGAACGAAGCGGTGCGCACCGCCATGGCGAGGGTTCTGCGCGTCACCGGCGACGAAATCGCGGTGACCGCATCGGCCTCCGCCGGAATCAACGCGCTCGCGAGCGCCTTCGACTTCGACGGTGCCAGACGCAAGGTCGTGGTCAGCGATTTCGAGTTTCCGACGAATGCGCAGATCTGGCACGCGCAGGAACGGCGCGGCGCACGCCTCGTGCACGTGCCGCCGGCGGCCGACGGCTACATCCCGCTGGAGCATTTCGCCAGATCGATCGACGAGCAGACGCGGCTGGTCGCGATCACCCAGGTGTGCTTCCGCAACGGTGCGCGGCTGGATATCGCGGGAATCGCGCGCATCGCCCATGCGCGCGGTGCGCATGTGCTGCTCGACTGCTATCAATCCGTGGGCGCGATGACCGTCGACGTTCGCGCCTTGGGCGTCGACTTCGCCGTCGGTGGAATGCTGAAGTATCTGCTCGGCACGGCGGGCATCGGCTTTCTGTACGTTCGCGGGGAGCTGATTCCGCGGCTCATACCGACCTGCTCAGGCTGGTTCGCGCAGGAGCGGATCACCGACATGGATATCACGGCCAACCGGCCGTCGCCGAGCGCGCGGCGCTTTGAAGCCGGTACGCCGGCCGTCGTCAACTGCTACGCCGCCCAGGCCGGACTCGACATCATCCTCGAAGTCGGTACCGACGCGATCGAGACGCGGGTTCGGTCGCTGACGCGCAGATGTCAGGAGGGACTGGCCGGCATCGGCTGGGGCGCGGTGACGCCGCAGGCGGACGAGCGGCGCGGACCGATGGTGGCGATTCCCTCGCGGGACGCAGCCGCCCTGTGCGCGAAACTGGCCGACCAGGACATCGTGACCTCCTATCGGGACAACAACCTGCGTGCGAGCATCCACTTTTACAATACCGAGGCCGACGTCGACCGATTCATCACGGCGATGGACGGGCACCGGGGACGCCTGCATCCGCAAGTCTGAGGCCACGGCGGACGACGGCGGGACGGGGTGCGTGTGGTCCGATGGGCCTAAAATCGCCGCCACCGCCGTCGGCGCGATGACGTAACATCGACGGCGGCGATTGGTCCACTCGACGGCGGTCATTTGCAGTGCAAGCCCACCCTGAACCGCGATCCGACGGGCACGGGACGTTCCCCGTGGAAACGCTGCGCAAGCATTTTCCCGCGTTGCACCGCGGCGACGGATTCGTGTTCTTCGACAATGCCGCCGGCGCGCAAATCCCACGGATCGCGCTCGACGCCGTGACCCGGCATCTGCTCGAACACAACGTCCAGCGCGGCGGCCGCTACCAAAAGAGCGTCGCCGTGGATCGGATGATCGATCGTGCGCGGACGAACGTCGCGGCGTTGCTGAACGCCCGACGGCCGGAAGAAATCGCCTTTGGGATGAACGCGACCTCGTTCATTCGCCTCGTGAGCCTGGCGCTCGGCACGACGCTCGGCGCACGCGATGAAATCGTGCTCACCGATTTGGACCACGAGGGCAATGTCGCAACCTGGCTGGAACTCGAACGCGCCGGCGCCAAGATGCGCTGGTGGCACACCCGGCCGGACGGCTGTCTGCACGTCGATGATTTGCGGCCGCTCGTGGGACCGCGAACGCGGATCGTCGCCTGCACTTTCGCCTCGAATGCCCTCGGCAGCATCGTCGACGTGCAGGGTGCGGCCGCAATCGCCCATGGCGCCGGTGCACAGATCTTCGTCGACGGCGTGCACTTCGGCCCGCATGGTCCGATCGACGTACAGGCGTTGGATATCGATTTTCTGGTTTGCTCCGGCTACAAGATTTTCGCGCCCCACATGGGCTTCTTGTGGGGGCGCTACGAGCTGTTGAGCGACCTGCCGACGTTCCGCGAGGACTTCATTGCGGATCTGCCGCCCGGCAAGCTCGAGGTCGGGACCTTCGTCTACGAAAACGTCGCCGGCATGGCCGCGGCGATCGATTATCTCGCCGAGCTCGGCCGGATCGTCGCCGGCAAATCAGGCGCCGCAGAGGCATCCTCCATGCGGGAGGATACCCGAGCCGCAATGCGCGCGATTCAGACCTACGAGCGGCAGCTTTCGCTCGCACTGATGCACACACTGCGCTCGATCGGCGCCGAGATCTATGGAATCACCGACGATCGGCGCGTCAATGAACGCGTACCGACCGTGTGCTTCAACCTACCGAGGGTGGCGCCCGCCGACGTGTCGCTTGCAGCGAGCAATGCGGGCATCGGCATTCGTGACGGACACATGTACGCGCCGCGACTGATGCGGCGCCTCGGCCTCTCCGTGGCGAGCGGCGCAGTGCGCGTGTCCCTCGTACATTACAACGAGCCGGGCGAAATCGACCATTTGGCGCAGGTGCTGCGGGGTCTGCTGCCGCGGCCGTGAGGCGCGGCGCGCGGCAAATGACTGCAAGCGGACGGCTCGCGCGACGCACCCACGCGCACGCGTTGCCGGTCAGCGGCGCGCCTGCAACTGCCGATAGGCATCCCTCGCATTGTCGCCAAACGTCGCATTGAACTGCGGAAACTGGCGAAAATTCGCAAACTTGACCATATCAAGCTTGGCGGGTACCTGCCCGATCGGCGTGCCCGCGGCATAGAGCCGTCGGACCTGCGTCCATAGCGTCGACATGTAGTCGTAGAAACGGATCACATCCGCTCGTCGCCCGACCTCGAAGTGTCCGGGGACGTAATGCGTCACCGGCAACGCGAGAATTCCCCGTAGCGATCGCACCCAGTTCGCCAGGCTGGAACCCGGATCCATGTCGGAACAGGAGCGCTTGAGGAACAGATCGCCGGTCGCAACCGCTTTCTCGGACGGGAAGTAGACCACCGCGTCCGACTTAGTATGCCCCGGGCCCGGCGCGTAGATGTCCACCGTCTCCCCGTCGAGATAAACGATCACCGGCGAGCGCAGGGCGGCGGGCCAATCCCCGGCGCCGGCAAAGGTCAGGGTTGGCGCTCGATACGCCACCCGCGACCAATCGCCGACACCGGTGCGCCGTGCCCTGTTCCAAAGTCGCATGGAGCGCTCTCGCGTGAATGCGGTCGATAGGATCACCGCGTTCGGCCCGATGATCTCGTTCCCCCCCAAGTGGTCCGGATCATATTGGGTGTTGATGACGTAGCGAATCGGCGCCTGGGAAATCCGCCGTATGCGCCCGAGCAGTTTGCCGCCCTGGACGCGGTTCAAGCCCGTGTCGACGACGAGTATGCCGCTCGCGCGGACGAGGAACGTCGAGTTGGAACTGGCGTCGTCGTCGGAAATGTACGCGTACAGATGCGGCCCGATTCGTTGCACGGACGGCGCCGCCGCAGCCGGCCACGCCATCGTGCCCAGACCGATTTGCAGCCAGCCAAGCAGGCAGGCGAATTTCGGTATGCTTGACATGAGACTCTTTAGGCCTAAAATACCTGCTCCGCGGGGGGAAAGCAAGGCCAAAGACATGAAAGTCGTGTGCGTCGGCGGGGGGCCGGCCGGCCTGTACTTCGGGCTGCTGCTCAAGTTGTCGAATCCGCAGCACGAAGTTCGCGTGATCGAGCGCAATAAGGCGTACGACACGTTCGGCTGGGGCGTCGTCTTCTCGGATGCCACGATGCAGAACATGCGCCGCGGCGATCCGGCGTCGGCGGATGCGATCGAGCGGGCGTTCAACCACTGGGACGACATCGAGCTGCGCTTCAAGAACCGCGTGATCCGCTCGGGTGGCCACGGGTTCGTCGGCATCGGCCGCAAGAACCTCCTGAACATCCTGCAGCGGCGTTGCGAGGACGTCGGCGTGCAGCTGGTCTTCGAGCGCGAGGTCGCTTCGGATCGGGAATTCGCCGACGCCGATTTGATCGTCGCGAGCGACGGGATCAATTCGCGCCTGCGCCAGTGCTACGCCGAGCATTTCCGGCCCGACGTCGTCGTGCGCCCCAACCGCTACATCTGGCTCGCGACGCGCAAGCGCTTCGATGCGTTCACCTTCTTGTTCGAAAAGGCCGAGCACGGCTGGTTCCAGGCGCATGTCTATCAATTCGACGCCGACACCAGCACGTTCATCGTCGAATGCCCGGAGAAGGTCTGGCAGGCGCACGGCCTGGATCGCGCCGATCAAGCGCAGTCGATTGCGTTCTGCGAGCGCCTTTTCGCCCGCGAACTGCACGGTGCCAGGCTGATCACGAACGCGGCACACCTGCGCGGCTCGGCGTGGCTGAACTTCCAGCGCGTGAAGTGTGAGCGCTGGTGGCACTTCAACGGGCGCAGCCACATCGTGCTGATGGGCGATGCCGTCCACACGGCGCACTTCGCGATCGGCGCCGGCACGAAACTTGCGCTGGAGGACGCGATCGATCTTGTCGATCGCTTGCGCGAGGTCGGCGACGATCCGTCGCAGATCGCCCCGGTTCTCGCAAGCTACCAGGACGCGCGCGAGGTCGACGTCGCGCGCCTGCAGAACGCGGCGTGGAACGCGATGGAGTGGTTCGAGGTCTGCGGCGAGCGCTACTGCGACCGGTTCGAACCGGAGCAGTTCATGTATTCGCTGCTGACCCGCAGCCAACGCATCAGCCACGAAAATCTGCGGTTGCGCGATGCGCGCTGGCTGGAGGGGTACGAGCGTTGGTTCGCCGCACGCGCCGGCGTCCGGCGCACGCCGTCGCAGCCGTCCGTACCGCCGATGTTCACGCCTTATGCGGTCCGGGACGTCGTGCTGAAGAACCGCGTCGTGGTTTCGCCGATGGCGCAATATTCGGCGGTCGACGGTCTGCCGGGGGATTACCACCTCGTGCATCTCGGCGCACGGGCCGTCGGCGGTGCCGCTCTCGTGTTCACGGAGATGACCTGCGTCAGCGCGCCGGGGCGCATCACGCCGGGGTGTCCCGGGCTGTACACAGACGAACAGGGCGCCGCGTGGACGCGGATCGTCGATTGGGTGCATGCGAGCTCGGACGCGAAATTCGCCGTGCAACTCGGACATTCCGGTGCAAAGGGCTCAACGCGGCGCGCTTGGGACGGCATCGATCAGCCGCTGCTCGCGGCGGACACCGAGGCGAACTGGCCGCTGATGTCCGCCTCCCCGCAACAATACCTCGAGGACATCAGCCAGCCTTCGCGTGCGATGACCCGATCCGACATGCTCGCCGTGATCGAGGAATTCCTCGCCGCGACGCGGCGCGCGGCCGCAGCCGGGTTCGACTGGCTGGAACTGCACTGCGCCCACGGCTATCTTCTCTCGAGCTTCATCTCGCCGCTGACGAATCGTCGCGGCGATGCCTACGGCGGGACCCTCGCCGCCCGTCTGCGCTTTCCGCTCGAAGTCTTCGAGACGATACGCGGCGCATGGCCCGCCGGCCGGCCGATCTCGGTGCGCGTCTCCGCGCACGATTGGGTTGAGGGCGGCACGACCCCCACCGACGCGGTCGCAGTCGCCGCCGCATTCCGCGATCTCGGCGCCGACATGATCGATTGCTCCTCGGGGCAGGTCAGCAAGCGCGAACGGCCGGTGTACGGGCGGATGTTTCAAACGCCGTTCGCCGACCGCATCAGACAGGAGGCCGGGATTGCGACCATCGCGGTCGGCGCGATCTCGGAGGCCGATCACGTCAACAGCATCGTCGCCGCGGGCCGCGCGGACCTGTGCGCGATCGCCCGGCCGCATTTGGCCAATCCGGCGTGGACCCTGACGGAAGCCGCGCGCATCGGTTACATGGAGATCGATTGGCCGAAACCGTATCGAGCCGCGAAGGGGCAGTTCGAGACGCGCTGGCGGCGGGAGGGGTCGGAGCCGACGGCGAACCGTGCCATCGAGCGCGGCCCATTACCTGCGACAGGGGAGGCACGATGAGCGCGCAATTGGCGGGACGGCATGCACTGGTGACCGGCGGCGGCCGTGGCATCGGTGCGGCGATCGCCCGCAGGCTCGCGGCGCATGGCGCCCGCGTCACGCTGCTCGGCCGCGACCGAACCCGCCTCGAGCTCGAGGCGGCTCGAACACGCGGATCGGTCGGCTACTGCGTCGCGGACGTCACGGATCGTGCGCAGATCCTCGAGACGCTAGACGCGGCGGGTCGGCGCGGCGGACCGATCGACATCCTGGTGAACAACGCGGGTCAGGCGCATAGCGCGACGTTCGCCGCAACCGACCTCGAAGTCTGGGAGCGCATGTTCGCCGTCAACGCGACCGGTGCGTATCACTGCATTCAGGCGGTCCTGCCGCCGATGATCGCGGCCGGATTCGGCCGGATCGTCAACGTCGCCAGCACGGCGGGAATCACCGGTTATGCGTACTGCACGGCCTACTGCGCCGCCAAACACGCCCTCGTCGGCATGACGCGGGCGCTCGCGCTCGAGCTTGCACCGCGTAATATCACCGTGAATGCGGTCTGCCCGGGATTCACCGACACGGACCTCGTCAAGGAGGCGGTCGAAACGATCCGCCGCAAGTCGGGACGGACTGAGGCGCAGGCGATGGCGGCGCTGGTAGCGCGCAATCCGCAGCAGCGTCTCGTCAAACCGGAGGAGGTCGCCCACGCAGTCGCCTGGCTGTGCCTGCCGGGCGCCGAGGCGATGACCGGTCAGAGCATCGCGATCGCCGGCGGCGAGGTGATGTGATGCCACGTTCACCGCGGCGGCTGACGGCCGCGGCCGATCCGGCCGATCTCGAGATGCGTGCGGGGCCCGGCGATCACGAGGCGCTGCGTCTGTGGTTGCGTTTGCTCGCGACAACCAACCTGATCGAGAAGCGTGTGCGTCGACTCCTCGAGGACCAGTTCGCCACCACCTTGCCGCGCTTTGACCTGATGGCTCAGCTCGACCGCGTTCCCGAGGGCCTGATGATGGGCGAGTTGTCCAGGCGGATGATGGTCAGCGGCGGCAACGTGACCGGAATCGCCGATCTGCTCGAGAAGGACGGCCTGGTCGAACGGATCGCCGACCCGCGGGACGGGCGCGCTGCCCTGTTGCGGCTCACCGAGCCCGGTCGCCGGCGATTTCGCGCGATGGCGGGACGGCATGAACGTTGGATCGTCGCCACGTTTGCGGGCATGGGGCGAACCGACCTCGCCAAACTCGCGACTCTGCTCGCCAAGCTCAAGGCCTCGGCGCGCAACACGGAAGGAACGGAGCCATCATGAACCACCAGGTCCTGCAACCACCCGGCTGGACGAAGCCCCGCGGCTACGCGAACGGCATCGCCGCGAGCGGACGCCTCGTCTTCATTGCCGGTCAGATCGGTTGGGACGCCGAGTGCCGTTTCACGAGCGACCGGCTGGCCGATCAGGTGCGCCAAGCGCTGAGGAACGTGGTCGCCGTGCTCGCTGAGGCCGGCGGCAAGCCGCAACATCTCGTGCGCCTCACCTGGTACGTGACGAGCCGCGACGAATACCTGGCGCAGATCCGCGCGGTCGGCACGGCATATCGCGCGGTGCTCGACCGACACTTTCCGGTCATGTCCATCGTCCAGGTCGTCGCTCTCGTCGAACCGTTGGCGAAGGTCGAGATCGAGGGCACCGCCGTGCTGCCGGCGGCCGCTGCCTGAGGGTGCGGGATCAGCGATGACGCTCTGGCGCCCTCCCGAGCGAATCCGCCACGATGCTGCACCCGGCCGCTGGCCGACCGCGGCCGAGGTCGCGGCTTGCCGGCTGTTCCAGCCGATCACGGTCGGTCCGCTGCGTCTCGCAAGCCGGACCTGGGTACCGGCGATGGTGCCGTGGCGTGCCACCGCCGAAGGCTTCGTATCCCCGAACGTGATCGCCTGGTATCGGCGTTTTGCCGAGGGCCGGCCGGCCGCCATCGTGCTCGAGGCAACCGGCGTGCGCGACGTCCCGAGCGGGCCGCTGCTGCGGATCGGCGACGACCGCTTCATACCCGGCCTCGCCGAGATTGTGCGCGCGGTGCGCGAGGCGAGCGGCGGGCAGACCCGCCTGCTGATTCAGCTGATCGATTTCCTCGCGATCCGGCGCCGTCCCGAGCCGGCGCAATACTTCCAACGCCACCTCACGATCACCGATCGCCACCGGCAACGGCTCGGCATGCTCGAGGCGGATGAAACGGCGATCCGCGCGCGGCTCACGACGCTCGCCGCGGAGGAACTGCGCAGCGTGTTGAGCGCGCGTGAACTGGACGCTCTCGGGAGGGGCTATCGGGAGCGGATTTTCGACACGCAACTGCCGCAGGTCCGCGAGCTGCCCGCCGTACTGCCCGGCTTGTTCGCGGCCGCCGCGGCCAGGGCGCGCGTCGCCGGCTTCGACGGCGTGGAGCTGCATTTCGCACACGCCTACACGATGGCCTCTTTTCTGTCGGCGACGAACACCCGCGAGGACGGCTACGGCAGGAGCCGCGAGGGTCGCGTGCGCTTGCCGCTCGAGGTCTACCGGGCCGCGCGTGACGCGGTCGGCACGGACTTTGCGCTCGGTTGCCGGATGCTCGCCGACGAATGCATCGATGGCGGCGGCACCGTCGCCGACGCCGAGTACTTTGCGCTCGAGTTTGCCCGCGCCCGCATGGACTTCCTGTCGATCTCCCGCGGCGGCAAGTTCGAGGACGCAGCGGCGCCGAAGGTCGGCGAGACGGTGTATCCATACACCGGACCGAGCGGCTACGAATGCATGCCATCGTATTACTCGGACGGCTTGGGGCCATACGGCCGCAATCTGCCGGCGACCGCACGATTGCGTGCGGTGGTCCGCGCCGCCGGCCTGCCGGCCGCGATCGTCGCGACCGGCGGTATCCACAACTTCGAACAGGCGGAGGGTGTGCTCGCGCGCGGCGACGGCGACATCGTCGGCTTCGCACGTCAGGCCCTTGCCGATCCAGACTGGTTCCGCAAGGTGCGCAGCGGACTTGGCGCCGGAGTACGGCTCTGCCGCTACACCAATTACTGCGAGGCGCTCGATCAACGCCATCGCGAGGTGACCTGCGAGCTTTGGGACCGGCAGGATCTCGCGGCGCCCGGCGCCGGGCGGGCGGCGGACGGCAAGCGGCGGCTGATCGCGCCGGCATGGACGGCCCCGGCCAAATCATAGTCGGGTCGACGGCGGCAAGCCGCTCACGAGAAATCCGCCGACGCCCGTGCGAATTTCGCCGCGCCGTCGGGGGGCGATATGGCGTACCCTGTCGTTGCCGCCGTATGTGCCACGTCGCCCGTTTAATCCGCCGCATCGAGTCGACGCAATGCGCACTTCGGCGCGACCACGTCGGCATGCCGCGCCACGGACCGCTGCATGCCACTTGAGACGATCATCGGGACATGGCCGCTCTTGCTCGGCATGGGCGTGCTCATGCTGGGCGCCGGCCTGCAGAGCACGCTGCTCGGCGTGCGGGCCACACTGGAGGGCTTTCCGACCGCGGTAACCGGCGTCATCATGTCGTGTTACTACGTCGGCTATCTGTTCGGCACGATCGCCGCGCCGAGGCTGGTGCGCAAGGTCGGCCACATCCGCGCGTTCGCGGCGTTCGCCGCGCTCGCCTCGGGCGCGATACTCGCACAGGGGATCTTCGTCAATCCGGTCACCTGGGGTGCGATGCGCCTGCTGTCCGGTGTGTGCTTCGCCGGCATCTACGTCGTCGCCGAGAGCTGGCTCAACGACCGCGCGAGCCGCGCGACCCGCGGGCGGCTGTTCGCAATCTACATGGTCGTGCTGTACATCGGCCTCGGCGCCGGACAATTCCTGCTGATCGCCTGGGACCCGCGCACACCGTCGCCATTCATGTTGGTCTCCGTGCTCATTTCCCTTGCAATGGTGCCGATCGTACTTTCCGCCCAACGAGCCCCCGAAGTGACCATGCCGCGCAAGGTGCGCCTGCGCGATTTGTACCGCGATTCTCCGCTCGGCGTGGTGGGGGTCAGCGTTTCCGGGCTGATTTCCTCGATCATCTTCTCGATGGGCCCGGTCTATGCGCGCCTGAGCGGCCTCGCGATGACCAAGGTCGCGGCGTTCATGTCCCTCAGCATCCTCGCTGGCGTGGTGCTGCAGTATCCCATCGGCCGGCTGTCGGACCGGTTGGATCGGCGCACCGTGATCGCGATGATCTGCATGATCGCTACCGCAGCGGCGGGCATGATCGCCGTGTTCCGCCGGCTGCCGCATCCGCTGTTGCTGGCGCTGACCGCGGCGTTCAGCGGCTTCGCGCTGACCCTGTACTCGCTCGCGGTCTCGCACGTCAATGACACCCTGGAACCCGCCGAAATGGTGGCCGCAAGCGGCGCGCTGTTGCGCATCAACGGCACGTCCGCGGCGTTCGGGCCGACACTGATCGGCGGCTTGATGGCGCTCTTCGGTCCGCGCGTATACTTTGCCGCGCTCGCCTCCCTGACCGGTGCGCTGACGATTTTCGACCTTTGGCGCAAGCTGCGTCACCGACCGCCGGCGCGCGACCAGAAGGGCGCTTTTCTCAACATCCGGCCACGGGCCTGAACCTGCCGAGTTCCGTGCGAGGAGATCGTTGCCGATGCGCAGATACCAAGCATGATGCTCGCCGATGGTTACAGCGACGTGCCCCCCGGAAAATTGGCGGCGGTCGTGACCTGCCTCGAAATGCTCGAGCGGCCCGCACGCCGAGCGGAGCACGCCGATGCGCCCTGGGCGTTACGCCGCGTCGTCGACGCGGATCCCGGGTGGTATCGCGAGCTGTTTCGCCGCGTCGGCCTCGAGTGGCTGTGGTTCTCGCGGCTCGTGATGCCGCAAAGCGAACTCGGGGAGATTCTGCGAAACCCGGACAACGAGGTCTACAGCCTGACGCTCGAGGGCCGGGACGAGGGATTGCTGGAGCTCGATTATCGCCAAGCGCGGCAGTGCGAACTGGCATTCTTCGGCATCACCCGGGCGGTGCAGGGCCGGGGCGCCGGCCGCTGGCTGATGAACCGCGCGATCGACAGGGCCTGGCGGCGCCCCATCGAGCGCTTTTGGGTCCATACCTGCACGCATGATCAGCCGCAAGCATTGCCGTTCTACCTGCGATCGGGGTTTCGTGCTTACGCGCGGCGGGTCGAGGTCGCCGACGATCCGCGCCTCACGGGGTTCGCGCCGGCGGACGCGGCACCGCACATTCCGCTGATCAAGCCTCTTCCCGCCGACGAGCGCTCCTGACCGCAGCCTTGCGCCAGACACTCGCGAGCCAGGGTTGCTGTGCGCGCGGCAGGCCGGCAGGCCGGTAGTAGTGTTCGAGTTCGCTGAAACCGGCGCGTGACAGATAGCCCCGCCACGCGCCGAGGTCGTGATAGGCGCCGTAGCGCTCGCCGCTCCAGCCTTCGCGGTTCTCGCCGCGCGGATTGGAACTGAACAGCACACCGCGCGGCTTGAGGCTGGCGTGGAGTCGCAGCAACACGTCCGGTAAGGCGACCGTCGGCACGTGAAACAGCGAGGCATTGGCAAAGATTCCGTCGAAGCCTCCGGTCGGCAGCTGCAGAGCCAGAAAATCCTGTTGCCAAACTTCGCAACCGCTGTCGGCCCTGGCCATCGCAACGAATTCTGCGGTGCCGTCCAGCCCGATCGCCGTGTGGCCGAGAGCTGTCAGGGCTCGCAGATCACGCCCCGGGCCGCAGCCGAAATCGAGGATTTTGCACGGCGGTTCGCCCTCGATATGCCGCAGCAGCGCCGCAATGTTCTGGCTGACGTCATGATCGCGCGTGCCGGCGCGAAACTCCTCGGCACGATGTGCGTAGTAGGCGATGGTGCGCGCGGCGAGCTCGCGCGATGCCCCCGTGCCCGGCGGGTCGCGTGGTTGCGCTTGTCCCTGCGGTGTGTCAGGCATGACGATCGATCGCGCGATGGCCGGACAGTCCGGTCGGCGCTATTATGCTGCCTGCCACGCGCAAGCAGCGCCTCTCCCAATCTGACCCAACGAGGATCGACATGGACAAGTCATTGCTTTCCCATACGGCGGCCGCTCTGATGGGTGCCGGTAAGGGTTTGCTGGCGGCCGACGAATCGAGCGGTACCGCGGAAAAGCGCTTCCAATCGGTCGGCGTCGAATCCACCGAATCGAATCGACGCGCCTACCGGAATCTGTTGTTCAGCACGCCGGGCATCGAGCGCTGCGTCTCCGGCGTGATCCTGTTCGACGAAACGATCCGGCAGAAGGCCGATGACGGTGTGCCATTTGCCGGCTACCTGCAGGCCAAAGGCATCGTTCCCGGCATCAAGGTCGACAAGGGTGCCGCGGACCTGGCGCTCTGCCCGGGCGAAAAAGTGACCGAAGGGCTCGACGGCTTGCGCGAACGACTGGCCGATTACTTTAAGCTCGGCGCGCGCTTCGCCAAGTGGCGCGCCGTCATCGCCATCGGCAAAGCCATGCCGACGCACACCTGCGTGGAGGCCAATGCGCATGCGCTGGCGCGCTATGCCGCACTGTGCCAGGAGGCGTCGATCCTGCCGATCATCGAACCCGAGGTGCTGCTCGACGGCGACCACACAATAGAGCGTTGTGAGGAGGTTACTGAAGGGACCTTGCGCGCCACCTATGCGGCGCTCGCGATGCACAAGGTGAGCGTCGAACACACGATCCTCAAGGCGAGCATGGTGGTGTCTGGCAAGGATTGCGCGCGCGCGGCCGGTGTCGAAGAGGTCGCCGAGCGCACTGTGCGCGTGCTCGAGCGCACGGTGCCGGCAGCGCAGCCCGGAATCGTGTTCCTCTCCGGCGGGCAGTCGGATCTGGATGCGACCGCGCACCTCAATGCGATGGCGGCGACGACGGGACTGCCGTGGCCTCTGACTTTCTCGTACTCACGCGCGCTACAGAACCCGGCACTGAAAACCTGGAAGGGGCGGGCGGAAAACGTGCGCGCGGCGCAATCGGCCTTTTATCATCGGGCACAGATGAATGGGCTCGCCAGCCAGGGTAAATGGCATCCTGATCTCGAAAAGCCGCCGGCGTAGAACCGCGCGACCAGCGGGCGGGGCGGGGCGTCGCCGCTCTCAGGTATCCTCGCCCGCCGCGAACACCCGTGTCGCGAGCCAGGTCAGCACGACGATGAAGGCGGTCAGCACGGCGATCGACAACGCGGGCGGGTAGGCGGTGCGACCCAGGATCGCGCCGCGCATCAAGTCCACCGCGTAGGCGACCGGGTCCATGTGCGCCAGCACGCGTAGCCAGGCCGGCGCGCGCGACAGCGGATACAGCGCGCCTGAGAGGAAGAACATCGGCAGCAGCACCGCGTTGGAAATGATCGGAAATACAGTGGTCGAGCGAAAGCCCGCCGCGGTCGCCACACCCAGCGCCGAGAAGGTGATCGCCGCCAGCAGCATGGCGCCGATCAGCGCCGCGAAGGCCGGCAACGACAGGTCCATGCCCAACAGCGGCAGCAGGATGAGCAGCACGGTGGCGGGGACCAGCGCCTGCAGCGCACCCGAGAGGATCTTGCCGAGCGCGATCGCGAGACGCGAAACCGGTGCGACCAGCACCGCCTTGAGGAAGCCGATCTGCCGGTCGAAGACGATCAGCATCGCCGCAAAAACCGCCGAGAATAGCAGCGAGAGTGCGAGTACTCCCGGATAAATGTAGTGCAGGTAGCCCTTGCCGCCCAGGGTCGAGCTGGCGCCCAGACCTGAACCCAGCACGAACAAATACAGCAGTGGCTGGATCAGACTCGACACGAGCCGCACGCGGTCCACCCACAGCCGCTTGAGATCGAGCATCACGACCGCGAACAGCCCTCTCATGGCTCGCCTTGCGCGCCACTCGGGGCCGGTTCGGCAGACGCCCCGTCCAGCCCGCGCCCGGTCAGCGTGAGAAACACGTCCTCGAGGCTCGGTTCGTGGATCTCGGCGCGGCGCGTGCGCACCGGCAAACTGGCGAGCAGCGCCGGCAGCACCGTCGCCGCTTCAGCTTCCACCAGCAGCACGCCTCGCTCGCTGATTTCCGGCCGGTGGCCGTGCTCGCGCAGCCAGGCCGCAGCCGTTGCGTCATCGTCGGTCGCGAGCAGCAGTACGCCGCCGCCGACCCGGCTCTTCAGTTCCTGGGGAGTGCCCAAAGCGATGATCCGACCCTGATCGATCAGAGCGATGCGGTCGGCCGGTTCGGCCTCGTCCATGTAGTGGGTCGTCAGGAAAACGGTGCCCCCGGCAGCGACGTAACGGCGCACCTGGCTCCAGAACTGGCGCCGCGCTTCGACATCGAGCCCTAGCGTCGCTTCATCGAGGAACAGCAACTCGGGCGTCGCAACCAGTGCGCGTGCCAGCTCCACGCGGCGCTTCTGTCCTCCCGAGAGCTTCTGCGTCTCGCGCCGGGCGACCTCGTCGAGACCGAGCGTCCCGAGCAATTCGACGCTGCGCGCCTTGGCCGCGCGCGACGACAGGCCGTAGAAAAGACCCATCAGATATAGATTATCGCGCACCGACAGCTTGCCCTCGAGCGCCGGCTCCTGGAACACGATGCCCATGCGCTTGCGCACCTCGACGCGATCGCGCACGGCGTCGAAGCCGAGCACGCGCGCCTCGCCTTCGCTCGGCTTGAGCAGCGTGGCAAAGACGGAGAAGAGCGTGGTTTTACCGGCGCCGTTCGGGCCAAGCAGGGCGAACATCTCGCCGCGGCGGACGAGCAGATCGATGCCGCGCAGCGCATGTACCGCGCCATAGCGCTTGTGCAGACCGACGGCCTGCAGGGCGGGCGTGACGGAAGCGTCGGTCATGGTGAATTGCGCGCCGAAGAGCCAGCCTTATCGCGCAAACGGAATCAGTAAATCAGCTTGCAATCGCGTCGGCGCCAGCGGCCGATTATATTTATATTTTGCATGCGAAATAATTCGTATCATATTGTATTTGCTAGTATTTAATTTGAACACCGTGCGCTTCGTTTGCCGTCGACGCCGCGCGAATCGTCGTGCATTCTTACATCTTTTGCGGCCGTGGGACAGAATACGGCAACGTTCGGCGAGCGAGTGATCGGCAAATGGAATCCAAAAGCTCTTAGTTGGTTTCCGGGGAAACGTTGCGGCTGGGGCCGGGGTCCGCACGGGTCATGGCAAGGTTGGATGGTGATCGTGGGGCGGAGCGGGATTGGCGCACCGGGAGAGCGGTTCGTACGCTGGCGGTCTCGCCGCGGCCGCGGTAGTCTCTGCGCAGAATCGGACTAGGAGAAGCGTCCATGGCGATCAAGCGTCCATCCAAGAGCCGGGGTACGCCATCACGCAAACCAGCCACCTCGGCTGCCATACGCCACGTCGATGTTCGCGCGCAGCGGCAGATGGTCCCGGGGGATCTCTACCTCGGATGGTTGTGCAAGAACAAGGCGTGCCGGCTCGTCATCGCCATTGCATCCGCTGCGCCCGGAAGTAAAGCGGCCTTGACGGAATACGACGACCAATTGACCGCCATCAAATGTCCCCATTGCGGGGATGAAGACCTGTACCGCTGGAGCGCCCGCGGCGAGCAGCAATACACACCGGCAGGGGCGGCCACCTGAGCGTGCGCTGCGTGACCGCATGGGCTCGCCATCGCCCACTCACCGCGCGGATCCTCATGCGGCAATTGGCGTGGATCTTGCTCGGCGCCGGCGCGGCAGCGTGTGCGGCGCCGGCGAACACCATCGGGACCGCTCCGACGCCGCAGTTGCAAAGACTCGACGTCTCCGCCGGCCGCTGGGTGTTCCACGGCAAACTCGCGCCGACGAAATCTGCCAAACCAGGTGCATTCACCTGGAACGAGAACTGCCGATGGTCTCCCAACCATCTCTATCTCGAATGCACCTTCAGCAATCTCTGGTCGGGCAAAGCCGTCGAGTCGCTCGTCGTCGATACGTACAACAGTGCGGATCACGGCTATTGGCATTACGAGCTGTTCGCGACCGGCGAGCCCGGCAGGAAGCCGTTCATTTCGCGCATGACGATCGCCGGCAACACCTGGATCGAGTACGGTGGGCGAGCCGTGCCGGGCAAGAAGTCCGGCGAGCGCATCGTTTATCATTGGGGACCGCCCGGTCGGGTCCGGGTGGCGATCGAGCGATCCAAGGATGGGGTGCACTGGACCGCCACGGCGAAGGGCGACGGCCATCGCATTCGCGTGGGTCGTCGCTGAGTGGCGCGAGGCGATGGAGACGCACTGAGCGGCGCGGCAGGATCCCGTGAACCGCAGGCTCATGAGCGGCGGCCCGTTGTACGGCCGGCCAGCCCGGCAGGTCTTGCGGTGTTAAAATCAAGGGATCGTCGTCGCGACTGCGGTTCGGCGCTCATTCACGGGAGATCTCATGGTTACCTTGAACGTCAACGGCAGCACGCACTCGGTCGATGTGACGCCCGACACGCCGCTCCTTTGGGTGCTGCGCGACACGCTGAACCTGACAGGCACGAAATTCGGCTGCGGCGAGGCACTCTGTGGCGCTTGCACGGTGCACCTTGACGGCGCGCCGATCCGGTCCTGCTCGGTGCCGGCGAGCGCCGTGGCGGGCAAACGGATCACGACGATCGAAGTCATCGGCAAGACGGCGGCCGGCCGCGCGGTGCAGGAGGCTTGGCTCGCGCTCGACGTGCCACAATGCGGCTACTGTCAATCCGGCCAGATCATGAGCGCGACGGCGCTCCTAGCGCGCAAACCCCGGCCAAGCGACGCGGACATCGACGCGGCGATGGACGGCAACATCTGCCGTTGCGGCACCTACAACCAGATCCGCGCGGCGATCCAGAGTGCCGCCGCGCATCTTGCCGAGGGAGCGTGAAGATGAACGGCACAGCGGCGCAATCCCGGCGCGAATTCCTGCGGGTCACGGCCCTCGCCGGCGGGGGTCTGCTGATCGCGGTCGCCGTTCCCGGCGTCGGGCGCCTCGCCGAGGCGGCACCGGTCGATGCAACCTTCGCGCCGAACGCCTTCATCCGCATCACGCCCGACGGCGAGGTCACCGTGGTCGTCGGCTACTCGGAAATGGGGCAGGGCGTGCTGACCGCGGTGCCGATGCTGGTTGCCGAGGAACTCGACGCGGACTGGTCGCGCGTGCACTACGAGCAGGCACCCGCCGACCCCGTCTACAAGAACCCGATTTTCGGGATGCAGGGTACGGGCGGCTCGACGACCGTGCGTGCGAGCTGGCAACCGATGCGCGAAGCCGGTGCGACCGCGCGTGCCATGCTGATCGGCGCAGCCGCGAAGCGCTGGGGCGTCTCGCCGGCCGATTGCCGCGGCGAAGCGGGCCACGTCGTGCATGCCGGTGGCAAATCCTTGCCCTACGGCGCACTCGCGAGCGAGGCGGCTCGACAGCCGGTCCCGGCGCAGGTCAAGCTGAAGGATCCGCGGGACTTTCGCATCATCGGCAAGAGCTTGCACCGCCTCGACACACCGTTGAAGATCAACGGCAGTGGCCGGTTCGGCATCGACGTGCGTGTGCCCGGCGGTTACACCGCGGTGCTCGCCCGCCCGCCCGTGCCGGGCGCGAAAGCGCTGCATTGGAATGCGGAGCGCGCGAAGTCGATGGCGGGCGTCAGGGCGGTCGTCGAGGTACCGGGCGGCATCGCCGCAGTTGCCGACGGCTACTGGAACGCGAAGAAGGCGCGTGACGCGCTCGACGTGCAATGGGATCTCGGTGCAAATACCGCCTATTCCAGCGAGGACATTCGCCGCAGCTTCGCCGCGCGTGCGCAGCATCCCGGCCTGGTCGCCCGTCACGACGGCGACGTCGCTGCGGCCATGCATGGTCCGCACGCTGCGAAGCGTCTCGAGGCGGTCTACGAAGTGCCGTATCTCGCGCATGCCTGCATGGAGCCGATGAACGCCACCGCCTCGGTCACCGCCGACGGCATCACGATCTGGGGCGGCGTCCAGGCGCCGGGCGCGATCCAGCAAGCGCTCGCAGCGGCCTTCCATTTGCAGCCCGGCCAGATCCGGGTCACGACGACACTGCTCGGCGGCGGCTTCGGCCGGCGCTTCGGCCTGGACTTCGTGTTTGACGCCGCGTTCGTGTCGAAGGCGATCGGCGCACCGGTGCACGTGATGTATCCGCGGGAGGACGACATGCGCGCGCAGTTCTACCGTCCCGCGGCACTGCTGCGGTTCGAGGGAGCGCTCGACGCGCAGGGTGCGCCGCTCGCGTTGCGGATGAATACCGTCTGCGCGTCGATCGCGAAGGCGGCGCACATGCCGCTGCCCGACGGGATCGACTCCGCGGCCGTGGAAGGACTGACGGCGTTCCCGTATCGAGCGCCAAACGTGCAGGTCGAGTGGAGCGAGAGCGAACCGCCGTATACCGTGTGGTTCTGGCGCTCCGTCGGGCACTCGCAGAACATCTTCTTCGTCGAGGGGCTCGTCGACGAGATGGCGATCGCGGCGGGCAAGGATCCGTACGAGTACCGGCGCGAACTGCTGGGGGGTGCCCCACGCTATCGGGCCGTGCTCGAACTCGCCGCCAGGAAGGCCGGCTGGTCGAGTCCGCCTCCGGCCGGCCGCTACCGCGGCATCGCGGTCGCAGAGTCCTTCGGCAGCTACGTCGCCGAGGTCGCCGAGGTCTCGGTCGGCGATGACGGAACGGTCAAGGTGCATCGGGTCGTCTGCGCGGTCGACTGCGGCCGTGTCGTCAATCCGCGCATCGTCGAGCGGCAGATGGAGAGTGCGATCGTCTACGGCCTCTCGGCCGCCCTTTACGGCCGGATCACGATCGAGCACGGCCGGGTCCGGCAGGGAAATTTCAACGACTATCCGGTGTTGCGCATGCGGGAGATGCCGCGCGTCGAGGTGTACATCCTGCCAAGCACCGAGAACCCCGGCGGAGTCGGTGAACCCGGCCTGCCGCCGCTCGCGCCGGCCGTCGTGAATGCGATCCATGCGGCGACCGGCAAGCGCCTGAGGGCGCTGCCGATCGATACGAACGCGCTGAAACGCACCTGAGCGAGGGCAGCGTCGATCGAGGCGCAGATGTCTCCAGGGATTGACAATCCAGATACGGCCGCGCTCGCCGCTGCCATTGCACATCGCGGGACAACGGTCGCGTCCGCTGTGGACCCGCTCAATATTCATATTCAGCTGCTCGCAGCGCTCGGCTCCGCAGCGCCACTCGGCGAGCTGCTCGAGGTCCTGGTCCGCTACGTAGAAACGGGGATCGATGGCTTGGTTTGCAGTGTGATGCTCGTCGATCCGACGGGACGATTCCTGCGCTTCGGCGCAGCGCCGAACCTGCCCAAGGCATACGTCGACGCCACCAGCGTCGTGCCGATCGCCGACGGCGAGGGATCGTGTGGTACGGCGGCCGCGCGGCGAGAAACGGTGATCGTCGACGACATTGAGCGCTCCGACCTCTGGAAGCGGTGTGCGTCCGTTGCTGTCGCCCATGGTTTGCGCGCCTGCTGGTCGGTTCCGGTTCTCGATGGCACTGAGCGCGTTCTCGGAACGCTCGCGCTCTACTACAACACACCGCGACAGCCATCCGACCGCGAGGTCAAATTCAGCAAATTCGCCGCCGTCTTGACCGCATTCGTCATTCGCCGGAACGAGGATGTCGTCAGAGTGCGCACCAGCGAGGCGCGGCTGCGCGCGGCCATGACCGGAACGAGAATCGGCCTTTGGGAACACAGCGTGTCCGGCGAACGGCAATGGCTCGATGAGTGGTGCCGACTGATCCACGTCGATCCGTGTGTGGGTCACAGGTTCGACGAGAGGTGGCGCGCACAGATTCATCCGGCCGACGTCGCCCGGTACCGGGCGCGGCGCGAGCGCAGCAGAGCGACCGCCGATGCATCATACGTCATCGACTACAGAGTCCGGACACTTGGCGGAGAATGGCGCTGGGTGCAGGAGCGTAGCGCCGGCGTTATGCCGCACAGGGATGGCAGCACGACGCCGGAGATCGGCGTTTGCATCGACATCGACGATCGCAAAAAGGCCGAGTTCGAACAGGGCCAAAGTGCCGAGCGCTACCGGGTGCTCGCGCGGCTGGTCGGTGCTTACGTGTTCGAAGCGCGCCTGCTGTCTACGGGCAATATCGAGTTCACGTGGGCCGACGATGAATTTGCGACGATATTCGGCTGTGAGCGTGAGGAGGTCAATCGCCGCGGTTGGCAGAACTTTGTCGATCTGCGGGATCGGGCGGCCGCGCTGGAACGCCTGGCGGGACTCGCCCGGGGGGAGGTGGTGGAAATTGAACTGCGAATCGTCGCGACGACTGGTGAGAGGCGCTGGTTGCGCATGGCCGCCGAGCCGCTGCTCGATGCGGCGGCGCAAACGCCGATCGCGGTGATCGGTATGGCCGAAGACATCACTCATCGCAAGGCCCTGATGGAGCACATGTTCGAGGCGATCCATCAGGAGCAGCGGCGCATCGGCAGTGATTTGCACGACGGACTCGGTCAGGTGTTGACGGGTGTCAGCTTGCTGCTTCAAGGCAATTACACTCGTTCGCTGCGCGGCGAGGCCGTGGCGCCGAACGAGCTCAAACAGTTGGTCGATCTGGTCCGTGGCGCGATCGAAACGACGCGCGGTCTCGCGTATGGGCTTGCGCCGGGTACCAAGGAGTATGGAGGACTCCTGGCGGCTCTCCAATCGCTCGCGCAGCAATCCCGTCGCTTCGGTTTGACGGTTGAAATCAGCGCACCGACCGAATACAAGCTGACCCTCGATTCACCGACGGCGGATCACTTGTATCGGATCGTGCAAGAAGCATTGACCAATGTCGCCCGACATGCGCACGCCACACGGGTGGTGATCAATGTCATGGCGTCGCCCGGGGTTCTGGTCATCGAGTTGAGCGACGACGGCGTCGGCATTGCGGACGGTAGCGCGGCCGGGTTCGGACTGCACTCGATGCAGTACCGCGTGGCTGCGATCGGCGCGCAACTCGCGATCGAGAAAATACAGCCGCGCGGTACACGAGTGAGGGTGCAGCTGCCGCTGCAGGGGCCTGGTAGTCTACAATGAGGCATGCGGGTATGCCGATTAGTCCAAGGGACGGGTTCGAGCGGGCGGTGGTGGACATCATCGCCGGCGAGCGGCCGCGCGGCGACGCGCTCGATCATGAATACGCGTTCGAGCTGATGGGGCCGCGGGCAAAAGCTGCGCAATTGGCGCATGCGTGCGTCGGTGAGCTCGATGGGCAGCTCGCTCACGGTGATCGGGAGTCGCGCCGCTCGCTTGCAGCATACGCGATCGCCCCCCGGCTGGGCGGCTGAAACGTGGCGGCGAAGAGCAAAGCGAGTCCGCGCGGCGAGGGCGGCAAGCTCAAGATCGGCGATGACTGGAACGCGATCCGCATCATCGCGCTCTCGCAGAGCAATCCCTTGAAGGCGATCGCCGAGTTCGTCGAGAACTCGATCGATGCGCGCGCGAAAGCCATTACGATCATTCGCGGCAAAGAGCACGGTGCGCATTATCTGTCGATCAAGGACGACGGCGACGGGGTGCCGCGCGCTACGGACGGGATCCCGGACTTCAAGTACGTCGCGACCCACATCTGCGACTCGATCAAGCGTCACCTGAAACTCGACGGCAACGGCTCTGGGCTCCAGGGCGAGTTCGGCATCGGACTCTTGAGCTTCTGGACCGTGGGCGAGACCTTGTCGCTCACCTCGACCGGCGCCGACCAGCGTGCCTACCAGATGACGATGCACAAGGGCGACTCGCGATACCTCGTCGCTCCGAAACGCCAGCTATTCGCCGAGAAGGGCACCGAGCTCAAGGTGAGCCCGTTGCTCGAGGGGATCCGCTCCTTGAGCGGCGAGAAAATTCAGTGGTACTTGGCTTCGGAGCTACGCGATCGGATCCGCAGTGCCGCGGTGCGGATCACGGTCATCGACAAGCTCGCCCGCAAGCAGTACGAAGTCGAGCCGCGCGCATTCGAGGGCCGGCTCCTGCATCAGCTGCCGGCGATCCACACGGTCTTCGGCGACGCGTATGCGGAAGTGTATCTTGCCGAACCGCAAGAGGCGGCCCGGGTGGCCTTGACCCGGGTCGGAACCCGCGTGATCGAAGACCTCGCGAGTCTGCCCGGCCTCGAGCGCGCGCCGTGGACCTCGCGGTATCTGCAGGGCTTGATCGATGTGCCGTTTCTGAACCTGACGCCGGGCACGCGCAGCGGCATCATCCAGGACGAGCGCTTCGCGGCGTTCGTCGAGGCGCTCGCGCCGCTCGAGACACATCTGCAAGGCCTGATCGAGGCGCAGCGGCGCGCCGAGGAGGAGCAGGCGAGCCAGCAGTCCCTGAAGGCGATCCAACGGGCCTTCCACGAGGCGTTGCTCGCGCTGCCGCCCGAGGAATACGACTGGTTCGACGTCCAGGCGCGGGCGCGCGAGGATCGAAGCGGCCGCCATTCGGGGCCGGATGCAGCCGCGGCGCTCGCGTTCGAGGAGGCGGCCGCCGGGGTGCGCGCAGCGCCATCCGTGCCCGAACAGCGGCAGTTCTTCGACGTTGCGGGGCCCTTGTTCGGCGTCGTGATTTCGCCCGCCGCAAGCACGGTGCCGCTCGCCGAGCGCCGTCGCCTGCGGGCATTGCCGCGCGACCGTTCGCGCCGGCGCGTGACCGAGGACCTCCAATTCCGCTGGCAGGTCCTCGAGGGCACGGGGGAATTTTCCTCGACTGTCGATCAGGAGATCGAATTCATTGCCCCCACGACCCCGGGACTCGTGACGATCAACGTCACGGTGAGCCAGCGCGAGGTGACCGCGCGCGCGCAGGCCTTGATCACCGTGACCGATCAGCTCGAATCGCCCGTGGCCCCCGGTTTGAGCCACGGCCAGGGCCTACCCGGGTACACGTTCGAACGCGCCGCGGGGGAGCTGTGGCGCAGCCGCTACGATGCGCCGCGCAACCTGATCATCGTCAACAACGGTCACCGGGATTTCGTGTTCGCAACTCGCCACCGGGCATTGCAGCTGCGCTACCTCGTGCGGCTCTACGTAAAGGAGCTCGTGCTGAAGAATTTCGCGGGCCTACCGGCGGATCAACTCCTCGAGCGCATGGTGGAGCTGTCGCTCTATGCCGAAGAAAAACTGAAGTCCGGATGACTCACTATAATTTAACATAATATACATTATGCGCACAATTGACGTCGTCCAATCGGCTTTCATGGCAATGTTTGGTCCAACGGGTCCGGCGCATCATGGAGATGTTTAAAAAGATCGCCTTCGACCTTGATTTTGCCCAATTTGCAGAATGGAAACGGAAACGGCGTCAACGCGATCAAGCATCGATCGCCGAGATGGATCAGCATCGCGCCTGGGACACTCTCGATGCGGTGCGTGCGTGCGTGGTCCCATCCGAATTTGGGCGGCGTCGGTACCCGTGGTGGCGGACGATACGGGATGCCGAAGTCCCGTTCCGGCGTTCCCGGAGATTTGGAATCATTCACCTGCGCCTCGCGTTCGAGCTCTCGTCCCCAGGCGATTGACGCGCCGACCGGGGCCTTCGCGGGCTTCGATGGCGCTCGCAATCGTGGAACTGCCGGTCGCGGCGTTGGCGTGATCTTGCTCGAGGCGGTCATCTGCGGCGGTGCGCGCGGACCGCTCTTCGCCGTCGCGGTCGTATCATCGGCCGGCGGACTTCGAGGCGGAATCAAAATCAGATCGAACTGCTGTGCCTTGGGTGATACCGCCTGTGGTAGCGGCTCGGTGACGAGCCACCAGCACCCTGCCCCGTGCAGTATCACCACGATCGCGGCGGCGACGGTTCGTTCTCGCCTCGCCTGCCGAGTGAGCATGCCGGCCGTCGGTCGCTTCAGTCGCGTACCGAACCATTCGAGAGACGGCGAAACCGCGCCCAACATAGGGGCCCAAGGACGAGTGCCGCCGTGCTCAGGCCACGCATGATTTGCGGCGACGGACTCCCCGGCCGAATCCCAATGCCGGCACTCGCATAGCCGGGCGACGGCCCGCCCGTTACGACGAAATGTAGGCTGATCATTGCGGCGAGCGCGCACATGAGCAAAATACCGGCGGCCGGCCAGCGCAATGCGATGCGCTGCCGGTTCGCGACCGCTGCGAAAGGGATCGCGATCAAAAGCGGCAAGGCCCACAAGAACATTACCTCGGCAGCAAGGTCAATGCGGCGCGTAACGATGATCGATAGCCGTACGTGGTGCAAATAACCCGCCATCAGATGGGCCGCACCCAACAGGACGAGCATTACCGCAGCGGCCAATGCGGCAAAACTCATCAATGGGGCGAGCATGAATCCGAATCGCGGCCAGCGGTGCGTCCATGCCTGCAGCTCAACTTGATTGGCGAACCGATCGATCAAGACCTGATCGGACCCCAGGATTTCCTGCGCGTGGGCCTCGGCCTCGCGGCGTGTCCCGCCGCGAACGAGAGTTTCCTCGACACATTGTCGGAAGTGACTTTCGATCTCGAGGGCCGCGCGTCGGGCATAGCGCGCCGCTACCCCTCGACGAATAAGGGCTTCCTCGAGAACTGAAAAACGATCCTCAGCCACGGCCAGCATCCGTGAGGATGCGCTCCACGGCTTGATTGACGCGGCGCCAAGAGGCAGTCAGGCGCGCGAGGTGCCGTCGACCGCGCGGAGTCAATTGGTAGTAGATCCGCGTACGCCCGTCCGCGCGCGCCGATCGGGAGCGCAGCAGGCCGCGTGCTTCGAGTGCGTGCAACGCGGGGTACAGCACGCCTTCGCCTACGGTCAATGCGTCGCGGCTGACCAGCTTGATCCGGCGCGCGATTGCATAGCCGTACATTTCCCGTTCGGCCACGAGACGCAGTACGACAAGTTCCGGAACTCCCGCCATTCGGGTCGTGTTTCGCTCGCTCATGACAATCAGATACCTCGTCTACCAATGTATAGTACAAGAACTCGTTCCGGGCTAATGAAATATATCTGGACCTAGGATGTGAAACTGAAGCAGTCGGGCGCGAACCTGGGCCGGTCGGCATCAGAGCTCATCTCGAAGAAAATCGCCGAACTCGGGGACTGGCGCGGGGAAACCCTCGGCAGAATGCGCAAGCTCATCCGGGAAGCAGACCCGGACGTCGTCGAGGAGTGGAAGTGGATGGGCACCCCGGTTTGGTCGCACGACGGCATCATCTGCACCGGCGAATCCTACAAGAATGTCGTGAAGCATACCTTCGCCAGGGGTGCGTCGCTGAAGGATCCGACGCATCTGTTCAACTCGAGTCTCGACGGAAACACGCGCCGCGCGATCGACATCCACGAAGGAGAAAATGTTGACGAGTCCGCCTTCAAGGCGCTCGTTCGCCAAGCGGTCGCCCTCAACGGGTCCGGCAGGTCGAAACCTTCGAAGAAGGCGAAGCCTTGACGTGATAGCGTCGATTCAGGCGCGGCGCCCGGGTGCGGTAACGAGAGCGGCATTCAGCCGCCGTCCCCACTCGCACTGACGCGCGCAGCCGCACACTAAGAACTCTCAACGCTGGGGATCGGCAGCGCGCGGCTCCCGCCGGGCACGACCGTCATATGAGCCGGTACACGCCGTAGCCGAGCGCCGCCAGCGCCACGATGCCGAGTCCGAGCGTGAGGTAGGCGCCCCGGATGATGCCCTTGATCAACTTCTTGATGGACGCTCGATCGTTGAGGTTTGGGAACCCGTTCGCAGGTTCCGGGACACCGAGGAATTTGCACAGCGGCCCCCATCCCTCGCTCACCTGGAAGATCAGCAGTTTCTCCGGCGGCACGGCCGCTTTGATCTCCTCGATGTGCGCGTGGTAGCGCGCGATCGCGCGAGTCTCATCGGCCATCGTCCCCTGCAAGCTTCGCTGCCAGATGAGTTTTCGCGACATGGCGCCGAGTTTCCGGCCGAATGGCGTCAGCCACTCGAGGATCTTCCATTGCCATAGCGTCTCGGTGAAATAGATCGTGTCGATCGTACTGTCGTACCAGGCCTTGGCACCCCTCGGGTGCAGCGTCACGATGACCTTGGCGTCGGGATAGGCCGCGAGCAGTTCCCGCCACACGCAGCATCCGGGGTTGTCGACCGTCGCGATATATTTGGCGAACACCTCCTGCCACGGGTGCTGGGTTCCGGGCGGCGAGTTCGCCACCTCGTACCAGAAGCCGAGATGCGATGCATTCGCCTTGTTCAACAAGACTTCCTGCATGTGGTAGCAGGGAAAGCCAAGCTGATTGAGCGCGGCGAACATCGACCAAGTGCCGGTGCGGCCGAATCCCGCACCGATGACTTTTAGTCCCATCACGGTCCCCCGATGATCGCGGCAGTATAGCCGACCGCGCCCGCCCCTCTTTAGAAACCACCGAGCCGTCCTTCGAAGACGAACCTTAGGTCGAGTGCGCCATGGTCCGGTCGCGGATCGTCCGGCGCATCGGTGGCCTCCGGTGGCCGAGTCACCTATAGTGGCGATTCACGAAGAGAGGGTTCGATGCACGAAATCCGGCGAAGTTCCGCACGCGGGCACGCGAATCACGGCTGGCTCGATTCCTGGCACAGCTTCTCGTTTGCCGATTATTACGATCCGCGTTACGTCGAGTTCGGCGCGCTGCGCGTGATCAATGAAGATCGCGTCGCCGCGGGCGCCGGATTCGGCACGCACGGACATCGCGACATGGAGATCATCAGTTACGTTCTCGAGGGCGCGCTCGTGCACGAGGATTCGATGGGCAACGGCTCGACGATCCGCCCCGGCGACGTGCAGCGCATGAGCGCAGGTAGCGGGGTGCAACACAGCGAGTTCAATGCCTCGAAACATGAACCGGTGCACTTTCTGCAAATTTGGATCCAGCCGGACGTCGCCGACCTGGCGCCCGGCTACGAGGAGCGTGCATTCAGCGCGGTGGAAAAGCGCGGCCGCCTGCGCCTGATCGCCTCGCCGGACCGCGCCGAGGGCTCGGTGCTGATCCACCAGGACGCGCGTGTGTATGCAGGTCTCCTCGACGGCATCGAACACCACCGGCTCGAGGTCGCACCCGACCGGCGCATCTACGCGCACGTCGCGCGCGGTGCACTCGAGGCGAACGGCGTCAGGCTCGAAGCCGGCGATGCGCTCAAGCTTACCGAGACGACGACTCTCGAACTCGGCGGCGGACGCAACGCGGAAGTGCTGGTGTTCGACCTGAGGTAGCGGTCGCGGCCCGAGGTCCATGTGGATCGGCCGCGCCCCCGCCCCACACTGCCTAGTTCGGCGCTCCCGGGGACATGTGGGTTGCAACAAGCGCAGCCCCGGAACCCCGCATCCCGGGACGCCGGCGACGGCCCATGCCGGTCATGTCAACGGCACGAAATCGCGCTAAATTGACGGAGGTATGATGCAGGCGTACTTCACCGACGAATCCGCGGACTCCGCGCAACTGGCGACGGTGCGTGCGCGGGCGGCCTGGCGCAGCACCTGGGTCAGCGTGGCAGTGAACACGGGGCTCGCGGCCGGGCAGGTCACGATCGGCGTGTTGGCGAAATCGCAGGGCCTGGTCGCAGATGGGATCCATTCCCTGTCCGACCTGCTCGCGGACTTCATCGTCCTGTTCGCGACACACCACGGTCAGCGCGGCGCGGACGAGGACCATCCTTATGGACATCAGCGCTTCGAAACTGCCGCCTCGCTGGCGCTCGGCACGCTGCTGCTCGTGGTGGGTGTCGGCATGCTGTGGTCCGCGTTCCGCAAGCTCGAGGCGCCGGACTCGATCGCGCGCGTCCACGCCGTCGCGCTGTGGATCGCCTGTGCGGCGCTGGTCGCGAAGGAATCCTTGTTCCGCTACATGCTCGCGGTCGCGAAGCGGGTCAAGTCCGGGCTGCTCGCGGCGAACGCCTGGCATGCCCGCTCCGATGCGGCGTCCTCGTTGGTGGTCGGGGTCGGCATCGTCGGCAATTTGCTCGGTTACAGGCTCCTCGACCCGGTCGCCGCGCTGATCGTCGGCCTGTTCGTCGGCAGGATGGGCTGGCAGTTCGCGTGGCGCTCCCTGCACGAATTGATGGACGGTTCGGCGGACGCGGTCGAGGTCGAAGCGATCCGCAGCACGCTCGTCGCCACTCCCGGCGTGCGCAATGTCCACGATCTGCGCACGCGCAAGATGGGCGATCTGATCTTCGTCGATGCGCATCTGGAGGTGGACGCCACGCTGAGCGTCGAGGCCGGACACAACATCGCGGTCGAGGCGCGACGCCGCGTGATGCAACGTCACCAGGTGCTCGATCTGATGACCCACGTCGACCCGTATCGACGCCCGGATCTCGACCATCATGCCGCCGCGGCTGTGCCGGCGAATCTGCCGTGATCGGCCGATGTGCCTGATCCTCGTCGTCTGGCGGGTGCACCCGGCCTATCCGTGCATCGTCGCCGCGAATCGCGACGAGTTTCACGCGCGGCCGGCCGCCCCCGCGCACTGGTGGCGGGACAAACCGCACATCCTCGGCGGCCGCGATCTGCGCGCCGGCGGAACCTGGCTCGCCCTGAGCCGGCGCGGCCGTTTCGCGGCGCTGACGAATTTTCGCGGCGGCCGCGCGGGCGGCACCGAGGCACCCAGCCGCGGCGCTCTGGTCACGGACCTGCTGGAGGCTGACCGGCCGGTGCACGATGAGCTCGCGCACCTTGCGCAGGTCGGCAGCCGGTACAATGCCTTCAACCTGATCTTCTCCGACGGCGAACGTCTCGGCGTCTACGAGAGCGAGCGCGACGCCGGCCGCGAGCTGCGGCCCGGCGTCTACGGACTGTCGAACCATCTGCTCGACACGCCGTGGCCGAAGGTGCAAAAGGCCAAATCGCGCTTGACGGCGGCCCTCGCAGATCTGCCACGGACGGCGCCGATCCTCGACCTGCTGCGCGACGATCAAATCGCCTCGGACGAGGAGCTGCCGCGCACCGGCGTCAGTCTCGACTGGGAGCGGCTGCTGTCGAGCGCATTTGTGCGTTCCCCCGACTACGGCACGCGCTGCTCGACGGTCGTCTGCACCGGCGGCGGCGAGACACTGTTCGAGGAATGGACCTGGGATCCGGACGGCGGCGAAATCGGCCGCACGAGCCTGCGTTTCAACGCCGACGAATGAACGCCGTCATGTGAAATTGCGCCTGCGCCGCGGGATAGCGGAACGCGGCGCCGACCGGACAGCTGCGCCGCGCCAGACAACCGAAACGCAGACATTGCGTGCCGGCCGGCGCGGCGACGTGCGCCGCGCACGTACGCTCGTCAAAGCGTTCGGAACTCACCGCCGAGACCGGGCAAGCCGTGAGGCAGGGCTTGTCCGCACAACTGTCGCACGGGGACAGCCGCGCCTGCCATCGGGGCAGTTCCAGGCGCGTGTGAAATGCGAGTGCACCGCGGTACGCATGCCAGAGCCCGAATTCCGGATGGATCAACAGGCCGAGCGGCGAACGATGCACCGGCTCGGCGCGCATCGCCCATCGCTGAAACGGCAGCCACGGCGGACCGTCGGACGGGTACAATCCCGCGGCCTCATGACGCGCCCCGATTGCGTCGATCACGCGTCGCGACCAACGATCGAGCGGATCGGCCCGACCGTCGGCGTATTCCGCGGACGCGGCGAACGGCGGCCACTGCCGATTGCCGACGAAACCGAGCAGCACGAGTGTCGCCGCCGCGGCGCCATCGGGCAACGGCGGCACCGCGTCGTCCGCCGCGGGATGGAATCCCCCACGGCAGGCGAGACCGGCGGCCTCGGCATCGCGGCAAAGCGCGGCGAAACTCGGATCCATTCCGCCTGCCCCTCCTCAGGTCGTCCGATCGGCCCGCGGCGGCGCGCGGTCGCGATAGGGAAACCACGCCCGATCGCGCGCGGTGACGTGTTCGAGGCCGTCCGCGCGCCCCGGCCAAACCGACGCCATCAGGCGCGCGGCGGCGGCGGCATCGCCCGCATAGACCCGCACGGCGCCGGTGAGCTGCTCGCCGAGTTCCTGGATCAATTCCGCGGTCCCGGCGAAAGATGTGATCGCCACCACCGGCGCGAGAATTTCAGCGCGCGCGGCGAGACCGCCGCGGTGCGGCTCGGTCAGGATCGTCGGCTGGAAGAAGTGGCCCGGCAGTCCCCACGGGCTGAAGCTTCGCCCGCCAAGCTTCAGCCGCGCACCGTCCTGCAGTGCCCGCGCGACCTGCTCCTCGGCGCTGCGCACTGCCAGGTGCGAGATCACCGGTCCGAGATCCGTATCAGGCTTGAGCGGATCGCCGACCTCGAGAAACGCGACGTACTGGTGCAATTGGTCGGCGAAAGCCGCCGCGGCGTGCCGCTCGACAAAAATGCGCGCGCGCGCGCCACAGGCCTGTCCGGCATTGTGCAATCCGGCCCAAGCCGCACCGGCCGCCGCGAGCTCGAGATCGGCATCGCCGAGCACGACGATGGGAGTGATGACGCCGCGCTCGAGCCCGAGGGCCTTGCCGCGCGCGATCGCCGCCGCGGCAATCGCCTCGTGGCGGCTGCGCGGCCCGCAGCAGACGACCCGATCGACCCCTTCGGCATCGACCAGCGCCGCCGCGGTCCCCGCTCCACCGGTGAGTACGTTGACGAGGCCGGGCGGCAAGACCTCGAACGTCTCGGCGAGCAACAGGGTCGAGAGCGGATTCTCGCGCGGCGGCTTGCAGATGACCGCTTCATCGGCGGCGAGCGCCGCCGCGAGCGCCCCGGCGAACCCCGCAAGCGGTCGATCGAACGAGGCCAGCACGGCGACGACCGCGACGCCGGCCCGGTCGATTTGCGCCGGCGCGCAGTCCGGTATCTGCATCGCGAGCCTCGTGAAGCGATCCGCGGTCGTCGCGACCTCGTCGCAGGCCTCACACGCCGGCTTGCCGGACTCCTGCGTGAGCAGGCGCGCGATGGCGCCGGCGCGCTCGCGCACCCCGGCCGCGATCCGCGCGACCGCTGCGGCTTTGTCGTTCGCCGCAAGGCCGCACCAGTCCATCCGGGCGCGTCCGGCCGCACGAGCCGCCCGCGCGACGTCCTCGGTGCCGCAGTCGGCGACCGTGCCGAGCACCGCGAGGTTCGCGGGATTCTCGATCTGGTGGAGGAGCGCCGATTGCGCATCGACCCAGATGCCATCGATCAGTACGCGTTGCATCGGCTCCGTCCCGCGCGTCCGGACCGCGCCCGCGCGCGCCGCTCAGCCGTCCGCGCCAAGCGCGGCGCGGCCTCGATTCGCGGCGACGACCGCAATCGCGGTCGAATTGACGATGCGCCGCACCGTCGCCGCCTCCGTCAGGATGTGCACCACCTCGGCGCACCCCAGCAGGATCGGACCGATCGCGACATTGTGGCCCGCCGCGGATTTCAGCAGACTGTAGGCAATGTTTGCGCTGTCGAGATTCGGGCAGACCAGCAGGTTCGCGTTGCCGCGCAGAGCACTGTCCTCGAGAATGGAGCGGCGCACCGATTCGTCGAGTGCGCAGTCGCCCTGCATCTCGCCGTCCACCTCGAGATCCGGCAGGCTCTGCCGCAGCAGCGCGAGAGTCGCCCGCATCTTCACGGCGGACGGCGCGTCGCTGCTGCCGAAACTCGAATGCGACAACAACGCGACCTTCGGCACGAGACCGAAGGTGTGCATCTGCTCGACGGCGAGCCGCGTGATCTCGGCGAGCTCCTCGGCGCCCGGATCGAGATTCACGTGAGTATCGACGATGAACACCTGGCGACCCGGAAGGATCAGGCCGCTCATCGCTCCGTACACCTTGACGCCGGCGCGGCGGCCGATCACCTGATCGATGTAATGCAGGTGTCTCGCGGTCGTGCTGATCGTTCCGCAGATCAGGCCGTCCGCCTCGCCCTTCTTGAGCAACATGGCCGCAATCAAGGTCGTGCGGCGGCGCATCTCGAGCTTTGCGTACTGGGCGGTGACGCCGGCGCGACCGGTCATCCGATGATACGCCTGCCAATATTCGCGATAGCGCCGATCGTTCTCCGGATTGACGACCTCGATGTCGGTGCCGATGCGGATGCGCAGCGCATGACGTTGGATACCGCGCTCTATCACCGCCGGCCTGCCGACCAAGATCGGGGTCGCGAGCTTCTCATCGACCGCGATCTGCACGGCGCGCAATACCCGCTCGTCCTCGCCCTCGGCGAACACAATCCGGTTGCACCCCGGCGCGAGTTTGCGCGCCGCCGAAAAGATGGGCTGCATCAGCGTGCCGCTGTGGTAGACGAACTGCTGCAGGCACTGCGCGTAAGCACCGAGATCGTCGATATGCCGCGTTGCGACGCCCGATTCCATCGCCGCGCGGGCAACAGCCGGCGCGATCTCGACGATCAAGCGCGGATCGAAGGGCTTTGGGATCAGGTAGTCCGGTCCAAAGGCCAGCTGCTCGATCCCCTCGTACGCCGCCGCGACGATGTCACTCTGCTCCCGACGCGCCAAATCGGCGATCGCATGCACCGCCGCGATCTCCATCGGCCGTGTGATCGCGGTCGCGCCGACATCGAGCGCGCCGCGAAAAATGAACGGGAAGCACAGCACGTTGTTGACCTGATTCGCATAGTCGCTGCGCCCGGTGGCGACGATCGCATCGCCCCGGACTGCGCGCACCTCGTCCGGCAGGATTTCCGGCGTCGGATTCGCGAGCGCGAAGATCAGGGGTCGCGGCGCCATCCGCGCGACCATGTCCGCCTTGAGCACCCCACCGGCGGAGAGCCCGAGGAACGCGTCCGCCCCGCCGATCACCTCGCCGAGAGTCCGCGCATCCGTCGCTTGCGCGAACCGGGCCTTCTGCGGATCCATCAATTCCCGGCGGTCCGCGTAGACGACGCCCGCAAGGTCGCTAAGCCAGACGTTCTCGCGCGTCAGCCCGAGGTCGATCAACAGATCGACGCAGGCGAGCGCCGCGGCTCCCGCGCCGCTGACCACGAGCTTGATCTCGCCGATCCGCTTGCCGGCAACCTGCAGGCCGTTGAGCATCGCCGCGCCGACGATGATCGCCGTTCCGTGCTGATCGTCGTGAAATACCGGGATCTTCATCCGTCCGCGCAACTCGCGCTCGACCAGGAAGCATTCGGGCGCCTTGATGTCCTCGAGGTTGATCGCGCCGAAGGTCGGTTCGAGCGCGGCAATGGTCTCGATGAGCTTGCGCGGATCGCGCTGGTCGATCTCGATGTCGAACACGTCGATGCCGGCGAACTTCTTGAACAAAACCGCCTTGCCCTCCATGACCGGCTTTGCCGCCAACGGGCCGATCGCGCCGAGCCCGAGCACGGCGGTGCCGTTGGTGATCACGCCGACGAGGTTGCCGCGGCCGGTGAAGCGAAATGCGCTCAGCGGATCGGCGACGATCGCGTTGCACACGGCTGCAACGCCGGGGGTGTACGCGAGCGCCAGATCGTTCTGGTTGCTCAGCTGCTTGGTCGCGGTGATCGACAGCTTGCCGGGAGTTGGGAACTCGTGGTAATCGAGTGCCGCCTTCGTCAGGTCCGCCTGCAAGTCGTCCGCCGCCATTCGCTCTTCCCGTGGGGTCGATCGTGTCCGATGTGACGGCGTAGTGTAACGGGCCGAACCGCGACTGAATACCGAGCGCTCGCGCAGCGACGGAAACGGCGCCGGGCACCCGAAGACCGGCCGCTCCTCGCCTTGTCGCTTGCCCGGTACCTGCCGGCATACACCGACACGATTGCTCGTGCGGTCAGGGTGCACTACCGCCCGGACCCCGCCCCGCCCCCGGGTCAGGGCGCGGTGCTGGAACCGGTCCTCGCGCTCGTCATCCGCGGCGACCTACTGTGGAGCGCGGTGCGCAGCAGCCCCATGATCCCGGCTCGGTAACGGCACCGGCACCCCAAGGTCGACGCATAGCACGCCGCCCCACGGGATCCGCCGCGTGAACATGCGTTCGGGCGGCTGGCCGCGCACTTGCGCGAACAGCGCGCGGATCGGACCGTGATGGCTGACGACGACGACGTCGCCGACGCAACCCTCGAGCACCTCCTCGCGCCAGCGCGACAGGCGCGCCCACAGCGCGCGCAGCGACTCGCCGTCACCGGGCGCAAAGTTCAGCAGATCGGCGGCCCAGCGATCGACGCCGTCGCGCGGAATCTCGCTCCACGCGCGCCCTTCCCAACTGCCGAAATCCAGCTCCTGCAGACGATCGTCGATCTGCACCGGCGCGGCGTCGCGCACGCCGATCGCGCGGGCGAGCCGGCGGCAACGGTTCGACGGACTCGTGAGCACCCGCGTCGCCCGCGGAATTCTTGCAAGGCATGCGGCGACGTCGCCGCGCCAGCTCGGGGCGAGGGCCAGATCCGTTCGTCCGTGACAGATTTCCACACCGACCGCCGGTCGTGTGTGCCGGACGAGCACCAGGCGCGCATTCATCGCACGGCACCTAGCGGCCGGCCGGACGGTAACGAACCGTCACGAGGTAATTGCGCCGATCCTGCGGATAGTAAAGCGCGGTCTGATAGCGTCGATCGGTGAGATTGCCGATCTTCGCCTGCAAGATCCAGCGCTTCGCGGGCCGCCATTCGAGCAACGCGTCGACGGTCGTGTAGCCGCCGAGACGCGCGCTATCGGCGGCATCGTCGAACGTCGGCCCCGTGATCTGCACCCGGGCTGCCGAGCGCAGATGCAGCGGCCAGCGCCTCGAAAGCTCGATCCGCCCGATCGCACGTGCGCGGCGCGCGAGGATCTTGTCGTAATTCGGCGAACCAGGCGTGAGGTTGCGCGGATCGAGCCAGGAACCGGTTACCTTCGCGCCATAGGGGCCGGCCGTCAGGTGTCCCTGCAGTTCGACGCCGCGAATGCGGGCGTAATCGGTGTTCTCCGGCGTGAACATCGGATTGTCATAGCTGATCAGATCGCGCAGATGCGTCTCGTAGACATGCACGGACCAACCCGATGCCGCAAGGCTCTGATCGACGCCGACCTCGTAGGATCGCGAGGTTTCGGGCTTCAATGCGGCATTGCCGAATCCCGGGAAATACAGATCATCGAACGTCGGTGCGTGAAAGCCGGTGCCGACCGAGGCCATCACACGCAGACTCGGCGTGAAGTGATGGCCGAGCGCGATGCTGCCGGTCGATTTGCCGCCGAACTGGCTGTTCTCGTCGTGGCGGCCGCTCACCGTCATCTGGATCGGTCCATACCCGCCTTGATACTCCGCGAACACGCCGGTCACGTGCCGCGAGGTCACCGGAAAAATCGTATCGCTCGCGATCGTATCGCGCAGATAGTCCCCGCCGACGCTCAGCACCTGCTGCGCCGCGACCGTCCAGTCGGCCTGCAAGGAGGCGCTGTTGCGCAAGGTGTCGAACAGGTTGCCCGGCGGTTCGACGAAGTCCAGTGTGTCGATCTCGTTGTCCCGGGATTGCCCACCCTGCACCGTGACGCGCAGTGCCGTGGTGGGCGTCCAGTGTCCGGCGAGCGAAACTACCTGTTCGACGAAGCTCTGGTGGTTGGTGTACGAACCGGCGTACCGGGTGCCACCCTGCGAGCGCATGAACGTCGCCACCGCATCGAACGTATTGCCGAAGCGATAGCCGGCGTGCGCCGCGGTCGACACGTCGTGGAAGCCGTCCGGTCGTGGATCGTACACATAGCAGCCGCCGCCCGGGGACGCCGGCGAGAGATACGGCGCACCACTGCAATTCGCATAGCCGTTGCTGGTGAGATTGCTCGCTGACACGCCGTAGTACAACGGCCCGGCACCGACGTCGAAACTGCCGCCGATGGTCGAGGTTGCATGCGAACCGGTCGCGGCGTCCGCCTGGACCGTCAACCCCTGGGTCTTTGGCGGCCCGGTGAAGATCTGGATCACGCCGCCCATCGCCTCGGATCCGTACAGGCTCGACAGCGGTCCGCGAACGATCTCGATGCGGCTGATCTGGTCGACTGGCAAGTACTGGAACAGCGTCGTGCCGAGCGTCGCCGATCCGACGCGCACGCCGTCGATCAGCACCAGGACCTGGTCGGCATTCGCGCCGCGAATGAATACCGACGAGGCCTTGCCGAGACCGCCGTTGTTGCTGATCTGGATGCCCGCCTCGCCCTCGAACAAGTCCTGCAGCGATAGCACCTGGCGCGCCTGAATCTGCGCCCGGGTGAGCACCGTCACCGACGCGAGCGCATCCTTCAACGGCACGCTCGTGCGGGTCGCCGTGACGACGATCTGCTGCAGCGAATCGCCGCCGCCGGTGCTGTCCGCCGAGGCGAACGGGATCAAGGAACAGGCGAGGATGGCAGCGGCCAGGCCGCCGACGCCGCTGCGCAATACGCTCATGAATCCACCTTTGCACCCACCGTGCACGTTGCAGCCGAAAAAAACCGCGTGGGTGTGTGCCTCGGGAGCGGACGGATGCGGGTCGACGCACGTCCGCACCGACGTCGCCCACCGCAACGCATGCCGTATGTTCCCAGGCCGGTCTCCGGACTCGCGAGTGGGTGATCCCGACCGGGTCGTCTTCCCGTGCCGTCGGCACAGTGACTTCAAGGACCCGGCTTGTCTCGCTTACCGTTGCGGGGGCAGTACCGGGATCGCCACGCTGGCTGCACCGGTTTCCCGTTTCACTCGACGACGCGAACGCCGCGCGAGCACCTGACAACGAACGCAGTGTGCCGCGTGCGGCGCCGGCACGTCAAGCCGGCGTGCGCACCCGCGGGGGCCGCACACGCGTCACCGCATGGGCGGTTGAATGCGCGCTTCCCGCACAATCGACACGGGAGCCAGGTGAAGACGCCGCCACTCGATGTGACGAGGCCGACAGCACGACGAGCACCGCCCGAGCTGAAGATCGAGGTCGACGTCACGGCCTTGGCCCCGGACGTCGGACAACGCGCCCGAGAAGGTGTCCGTGGCCGCTGCACCCCTTTCTAGCCCTGCCGCACGTACTCGCCGGGCGCATCCGCTAGCGCCGGAAATCCGGCAGCGGCGTCGCCGGGAACGCGCGGCGCCACCTGCACGGGGGATGAGTGCGCGGCCAGCCACGCCTGCCAGCTCGGCCACCATGAGCCTTGGGTCGAGGGAGCCGTCTGCTGCCACACCTCGGGGCTGAGGTTCGTCCCGGCATCAGCCCAGGTGAGCATCCGATGGCGCCGCCGCGGATGAACGGGTCGGCTGACGATGCCGGCGTTGTGTCCGCCGGATGTCAGCAGGAACGTGTAATCGCTCGACCGCGTCAGTGCCCTCGCCTTGTAGACGGACTGCCAGGGGGCGACGTGATCGGTCTCCGTGCCGACGACGAACATCGGCCAGTGCACTGCGCCAAGATCCACACGTTCGCCTTGGGCGACGAATTCGCCGCGGGCAGGGTCAGCGACGCGATGCGCTGGTGACCCTGTGCCGCCAACGCCGCTGCGGCAATCGCCAGCAGGGTTGCGCCGATGCAGTAGCCGACCAGGTGCATCCGGGCATTCGGTGCGAGTGCCGCGACACTGTCGAGCACCTCGCGCACACCGAGTTGCAGATAATCGTCCAAGCCGAGGTCGCGATCCGCGGGCCCGGGGTTCTTCCACGACACCATGAACACCGTATGGCCGTGCGACACCAGATAGCGAACCAGCGAATTGCCCGGTGAAAGATCGAGAATGTAGTACTTCATGATCCACGCGGGCACGATGACGATCGGCTCGGCATGGACCGACGGGGTGACCGGATCATATTGGATGAGTTCGACCAGGGGATTGCGCATCACCACCTTGCCGGGAGTGACCGCGACATCACGGCCGACGAGAAAGTGTGTCGCGCGGACCGCGCCGTCGCGCGCGAACAGCCGCTCGAAATCCGCCAGCCAGAGGCGCATGCCGCGCAGCAGATTCGCGCCCGACCCGGTCTGCGTCGCCTTGATCAGCTCCGGGTTGGTGGCCAGATAGTTCGCCGGCGACGCCGCTTCCAAGGCGTTGCGGCCCAGGAATTGCAGATCGCGCGCATGCTGCGGCGAGACCCCGGGCACTGCGGACAGCGCGCTGTGCCACCAGTGCGCGAGATTGCGTGAGCGCGAAAGTCCAAGGCAAGTTCCAGCTGGGTCGCCGGGCGCCGGGCGAAATTCGTGTACCAGTCGAGCCAGGCGAGGACGTACACCTCCGGCGCGAGTCCGCCGGTCAATCCGGAGAACTGCCGGCGCATTGCCTGCAGCCATTACGACGGAAGATCTTGCGACGCGGCGCGTGCGCCAAGCCGCGTGGATCCTCAGGAATTCTTCTTGATCGATTTGGCCACCTTCGCGGAAGCCTCGCTGAACATCTGGTTGAACGACGATTGCGCGCCCGCCGCGAGGTCGACCAATTCCTGCACGCGGCTCTTGAAGCGCTCGCCGAACTGCGTGGCGAGAGCAGTCTGAGTTGCGGCCAATTCCGCCGGGCTGTTGGCTGCGAGAGTCGCCTTGGCTTGGGCGAGACTCCATTCGAGATAGTCGCCGGCGATCGCGTACTGATAGCGACCGAAGCTCTCGATGGTCTTCAGGCTCTGCTGCTGGGCGTGCAATGTCGGTGCCAGAGCGTTTCGGTAGGCATCGAATGCACCATTCGGATCAAAGTTGAGGTCGGACATGTCGGCTCCTTGACTGTGGATGACTGTTGCGAGGCACGGGCGTACTATAGCAACAGTTTGTATGCACTGCAAGAGAATATAACAATATAGATTTCAATGTAAATATATACTACTATACAATGATAAATAAGACTATTTATAATACAATCGTAAAATGAAATACCGCTTATTGCTTATAATTTGATGCGACGCATTGGCCAAAGACGTAACCCGCCGTCGAGTTCGAGACAACGACCCGAGAAAAAGTCATTCTCGAAGATGAAACGCACCGCGTCGGCAATCTCCTCGGGCTGCCCGAGGCGCTTCAGCGGCACGGGTGCGGTGAGCTTCTCGAGCATCTCCGGGCGCATCGAGGCGAGGATCTCGGTGCGAGTGAACCCCGGCGCGACCGCGCCGACCCGAATCCCGTATCGGCCCAGTTCCTTGGCCCAAACGACCGTCATCGATGCCACGCCCGCCTTCGCCGCGCTGTAGTTGGTCTGTCCGGCGTTGCCGGCCTTGGAGATGCTCGAGATGTTGACGATCACACCACCGTTGCCGAACTCGATCATGCGCGCCGCAGCCTCGCGCGCGCACAGGAAAACGCCGGTCAGGTTGACGTCGATCACGGCGCTCCATTGGGCGAGCGACATGCGGTCGACGACTGAGTTGCCCTTGGCCTTCACGAGCAGGCCATCGCGGACGATGCCGGCGTTGTTCACGAGGCCGTCGATGCGTCCAAAGTCGCGGGCGATGCGCGCCACGACATCGATCACCTGCCCTTCCTCTTGGAGCTTCATGAACCTATTTACCTTCGTCCGGAGAGGATGGGGATTTGGACGGCGCGGCGTCGGCGGGCGCACCGGGTCCACCGCCTCGGGTCTGCGGTTTCGCCGCAGCGCCTGTCGGCGGCGAAACGGCGCCGAAGAACGCGGCTTGCATGTGGGTAAATGCGTCCATGTTGGCACGCGCCAGATCGGCGAATGGCGCCAACGGCGCCGCCGCAAGTGCCTTGCTCAGCTCGGCACGCATCGAGTCCTGTTGACGAAGCAAGGCGCCGAAGCCCTGTTCCAGGTAGTCGGTGAACATCGATTGCATCGGACTCGCGTAGAAGCGGATGATCATCTCGAGCAATTCCGTGCTGAGCGTCGGTGCGCCGAACTGCTCTTGATCGGCGATAATCTGCAGCAGCACGGCACGGGTCAGATCCTCGCCGCTCTTGTCGTCGAGGACCTTGATCCGCTCGCCGGCGACAACCAGCTGGCGCAGATCCGCGAGGGTGACGTGGCGGCTGGCAGTGCTGTCATAGAGACGTCGGTTGGCGTATTTTCGAATCAGTCGCTCGGTAGCCATCGGGGGATTCCGCCGTTGTGGTTCGCGCCCCATGATAATGCGAAAAGTATGCGCTGCATAATGAATTTCAATGGCGCTCTGTTGCGCTCGAAATGGCACATATAAACTATGTATATGCGTGGAGTTACAAATCATGCCTCGGGCAATGATTGAGGGTCGGAATTCGCCCTTGAATCACGCATCGCAAATGGCGGCGCTCCGGGCATGATCGAAGATTGGTTGCGCCAGTGGCAAGCATTCGCGGCAGCGAACGGCACTAGTTCTGCCGGACCGGCCGCTTTCATGGGCATGGCGCCACAGTTCGGCGCGAATCCATTTGCAGCGCCTGCAGGCGTCGGGGCGCCCGACCCCTACGCGGCCGCCGCCGAGGCCTTCGCCGCCGCGTGGCGTGCGGCTCTCGGATCGGGTATGCAAGGATCCGTCGAGGATCGGGCCGCGGCCGTTTCCCGGCTGAGCGATTTTCTACGCAGCCGTTTCGCCGACCTGTCGGCATTCGCCGCTCTCGGTCCACAACGCGTGCAGCAGCAGCGATCCGCGCGCATGGTCGAGGCGGCACTGCGCATGCAGGAAGCTCAGGGCGAAATCGGGCGCCTCTGGCTCGACGCGTTGCGCGATGCGGCCGGTTCGTTCGCGCAGCGCTGTGCGGACCCGGCGCACGCCGCGACCGCACCGGCCGAGATCTATGATGCCTGGATCGATTGCGCCGAGGACGCCTACGCGCGCATGGCGCACGGCGAGGCGTTCTGCACGGCCCACGCCAAGCTGATCGACGAACAATGCCGGCTGCGCAAGCACATGAAGACGATCGTCGAGCTGTGGTCGAAGGAACTGGATCTACCGACCCGCAGCGAACTGAACAGCTTGCACCGCACCGTCAAGGCCTTGCGTTCGGAGTTGGCGCGCGCGCCGCCCGCGCCGGTCAAACCCGCGAAAACTGCACGGGCGCGCAACAAGGGCAAGCCCCGATGAGCACGGACCCCATCCGCGCGCTCGCCGCCGCGCAACACGCCGCCGTCGGTGCGTCGCCAAGGGATGTGATCTTCGAGCGCGACAAGCTGACGCTGTATCGCTACCGGCCGATAGCGCGACCGGCGCGGGCGGCACCGTTGCTGGTCGTCTACGCCCTGGTCAACCGCCCCTACATGCTCGATCTGCAACCGGACCGTTCCTTGATCCGCGGGCTGCTCGGCGCCGGCCTCGACGTCCATTTGGTCGACTGGGGATATCCGGACGGCGCAGATCGGTTCACGACGCTCGAGGACTATCTCGAGACTCAGCTGCACGCCTGCGTCGCGGAAGTCTTGCGTTGCGCGCGAGTGGACTCGCTGAACCTGCTCGGTGTCTGCCAGGGCGGCACCTTCAGCGTCTGTTACGGCGCCCTGCATCCGGAGCGGATTGCCAAACTGGTGACGATGGTGACGCCGATCGACTTCCAGACGCCGGCCGATCTGCTTTCCAAGTGGGTGCGCGGCATCGACGTCGGCGCGTGGATCGATGACGGCAACATCGCCGGCGAGACCTTGAATCAAGCATTCCTCGCGCTGATGCCTTGGCGCCTGCTGCAGCAGAAGTACGTGAAGCTGCTCGGCGCCCCACCGGATGCGCGCCGGCTGGAGAACTTCGTGCGCATGGAACGCTGGATCACCGACAGTCCGGACCTCGCAGGCACCGCACTGCGCGAATTTCTGACCTGGTTCTACCAGGAGAACCGGCTCGTGCACGGCACGCTGCAAATCGGCGGCCGGACCGTGGACTTGAGCTCGCTGCGCCGGCCGATACTCAATCTCTATGGCGCCAGGGACCACCTGGTGCCGCCGGCGGCATCGGCTGCGCTCGAACGCCTCACCGGCAGTACCGACTACACGGGACATGAACTCGACCTGGGCCACATCGGCATGTACGTGAGCGATCGCGCCCAGCGGCAGGTGCCACCGCTGATCGCCGATTGGCTCACATGTACACGCCGCCGTTGACGTTGATCTGCTGCCCCGTCACGTAATCCCCGTCCGCGGCGAGGAACAGCACCGCCTTGGCGATCTCGTCGGGCTTGCCGAAACGCCCGAGCGGAATGCGCGAGCGGATCTGATCTTGAATGGCATCGGGAACCTTCGCGAGCATGCCCGTCGACGTGAATCCCGGTGCCAGCGCGTTCACCGTCACATTGTGGCGGGCCAGTTCGAGCGCAGCGGTCTTGGTGAACGCGATGATGCCGCCCTTGCTCGCGGAATAGTTCGCCTGGCCGAAATTGCCCGCCTGACCGACGAATGAACTGATGTTGATAATGCGCCCGTAGTTCTGCGCACACATCATCGGCATGACCGCGGTGACACCGTAGTAGCACGCGTTCAGGTTGGTGTTGATCACCTCGGTCCAATCTTCGTCCGTCAGCTTGCGCAAGGTCTTGTCGCGGGTGATTCCGGCATTGTTCACCAGCACATCCAGCCGCCCCCAGGCATCGCTTATGGTGCGTATCATCGCCGCCCACGCGGAGCGCTCGCCGACGTCGCCCTGAAGAAGCAGCGTCTGTACGCCCTGCGCACGAATTTCCTCCGCCAGTGATCCGGCTTCCTTGGCGCCGGACCGATAGTTGATCGCGACCGCCGCGCCCTCGGCCGCAAAGGCCATCGCGATGGCACGTCCAATTCCCCGCGAAGCGCCGGTGACCAGCGCATAACGTCCACTGAGCCGTCCCATGTTCTCACCTCACTGTGTTTCGATCGTCCGTGCAACCCCCGGGAACCGCGCGCGCCGAGACCGATCGCGCGGCGCACCTTTCATGATAGAGCAAGGGCGCGCCCAACTTCGGGGCTTCTTCGCGGTCGAGAACGCCACTGCCTCGCGATCATGCGCGGCGCCTGCGCCGGCCGTCAGTCAAAGTGGGTGGGTTGCGCCTCTCGCGGGCGCGGATCCTGTGCGCCGGACCCCGCTGGGAGCGCGAAACCGAGGAACATCGCCGGCACACCTCAACCGCTCCGCGGCAATCGGCCGATCGCCGCGGCGAATCGGTCCGATCATGCCCAACACGCATATGCTTAGATTCAATGAATCCTTCTGCCGGCGCGCGGCGCTGTGTAAGGTCCCCGCATGAACAGTCAAGCGAGGGCGATGCTCGCCCCCGAGCCGGTTCACGGCTCTGCCTGGGATCTTGCGCCGATGCCGCCCGAGCTTGCCGGCGAGTTGCGCGAAGTACTCGCGAAACTCGACCAGAACCAACGCTGGTGGGTCGCGGGCTTGCTAGCCGCCGGCACGGCAACGTCCGCCGTCGCCACGTCGGCCGGGGCCGCCGTCACGGTGCTCTTTGGCTCGCACACCGGCAATTCAGAACGGCTCGCCCGACGGATCGCCGAGAGTCTCGGCGCACGCGGCGTGCGCCATCAACTGATCGACATGCTCGAATGCCGCAAGACACATCTGCAGGAGAGCCGAACCCTGCTCATCGTCGTCAGCACGCATGGCGACGGCGAACCGCCGGAGCGTGCGGCACCGCTGCTCGAACTGTTGCACAGCCGCAAGGCGCCACGGCTGGATCATCTGCAATATGCGGTCCTCGCACTCGGCGACTCGAGCTACGAGAAGTTTTGCGAGGCCGGCCGGCAATTCGACGCCCGGTTGGAAGCACTCGGAGCGACCCGCGTGCATCACCGGGTCGATTGCGACGTCGACTTCGAACCCGATGCGCAGCGTTGGATAGACGGCATCGTCGAGCGCCTCGATGCGCCGCCGGTCGATGCGCCGGCTCACGCTGCGCCCCGGGCTACCGGTCGTGGCGCGGATTCCGCCGCCACGGCAGGGCCGACGTCCGTCGCAAACGCGTATACCCGCAAGAACCCGTTCCGCGCACCGGTGCTCGCCAATCTGCGACTGACGGCCGCCGGCTCGTCGAAAGACGTGCGTCACGTCGAGCTATCGATCGAGGGGACGAATCTGCACTACGAACCCGGCGATGCCCTCGGGATCGTCGCGCGCAATCGGCCGGCGGACGTCGATGCGCTGCTCGATACGCTGCGGTTCGACCCGCAGGCGCCTGTGCCGGCCGGGGCCAACGGCACGATGGCCCTGCGTGAGGCGCTTGCCGAACGCCATGACATCGGCCCGGTGCAGCCCGCGTTCCTGCGCCGCTATGCGCAAGCCATTCGCAGCGCGCCGCTCGAGGCGCGAATCCACGGCGACGCTCCGTCGCTCGCACGCTACGCACGCGAGCGTGCGCTGCGGGACCTCGTCGCCGAATACGGCACGGTGGACCTTGGCCCGCAGGAGTTCGTGGCGCTGCTGCCGCCGCTCGCGCCGCGGCTCTACTCGATCGCCTCGAGTCAACGGGCGGCGCCGGACGAGATCCACTTGACCGTGGCCGTCGTCGAGTACGCCGCGCTGGGACGTGCGCGTCGCGGCCTCGTCTCCGGCCTGCTGGCGGACGCGACCGGCGAAGACGCGAGCCTGCCGGTCTATCTGCACCGCAACCCGGGCTTTCGGCTGCCGGCGAACGCCGCCGCACCGATCGTGATGATCGGTCCGGGAACCGGCGTAGCACCGTTTCGCGCCTTCGTCGCGGAACGCGACGCGCTCGGCGCCAAGGGACGCAACTGGCTGTTCTTCGGCGATCGCTCGTTCGAGACCGATTTTCTGTATCAGGCCGAGTGGATCGACTGGCGCAAGCGCGGCACGCTGTCGCGGGTGGACGTCGCCTTCTCGCGCGACCGGGCGGAGAAGACCTACGTGCAACACCGTCTCGCGGCGCGCGGCGCCGAGTTGTGGCGTTGGCTCGAGGAAGGCGCGTACATCTACGTCTGCGGCGACGCCGAGTACATGGCGCCGGACGTGCACCGCACGCTGCTCGAGATCGTCGCCCGGCATGGAGACCGCTCGCTCGAGCGGGCCGGGGAATACCTGCTCGACCTGCAGCGTGTGCGCCGCTACCAGCGGGACGTGTACTGATGAGCGAACCGGATGTTCGCGCCGATCTCTCTCGCCCGATCGAGGAACTGCATCCGAACGAGCGGCTGAAGTTCGACAGCCGCTATCTGCGGGGCACGATCGAGCAGGGTCTCGCCGATCCCGTGACCGGCGCGATCAGCGATGCGGACACGCAGCTCACGAAGTTCTTCGGCATCTACCAGCAGGACGATCGGGACCTGCGCGAAGAGCGCCGTCGCGCCAAGCTCGAGCCGCGCTACCAATTCATGGTTCGTGTGCGCATGCCGGGCGGCCTTTGCCGCACGGCCCAATGGCTGGCACTCGATGCACTCGCGCGAGACACCGCCGACGGCAGTCTGCGGCTCACGACACGCCAGACCTTCCAATTCCACGGCGTGCGCAAGCGCGATCTGAAGAGACACGTCAAGGCGATCGTCGCGACCGGCCTCGATACCCTGGGCGCCTGCGGCGACGTCAATCGCAACGTGATCGGCGCCGCCAACCCGCTGCGATCCCCGGCACATGCGGCGGCGGGCGACCTCGCCCGCTCGATCGGCGCGCAGCTGCTGCCGGCCACCGGCGCCTATCGCGAGATCTTCCTCGGCGAGGAACCCCGGCCGGACGCCGGCGACGAAGAGCCGCTCTATGGGCGCAGCTATCTGCCGCGCAAATTCAAGATCGCGATCGCAGTGCCGCCGGACAACGATGTCGATGTGTTCGCCCATGATCTCGGCTTCGTCGCGATTCTCGACGGCGGCCGCGTGATCGGCTACGACGTCACGGTGGGCGGTGGCATGGGCATGACGCACAGCGCACCGGCGACCTTTCCGCGCACCGCCGACGTCGCCGGCTTCTGCGTGGCGGGCGACGCGCCGGCGGTCGCCGAACACACACTGCGCATTCAACGCGATTACGGCGACCGCAAGGACCGCAGCCACGCGCGGTTCAAGTACACGATCGAGGACCGCGGCATCGACTGGTTTCGCCGCGAGCTTGCGCAGCGTCTCGGCCGGCCGCTCGAGCCCGCACGCGGATTCCGCTTCGACTCCTCCGGGGACCCGGCCGGCTGGCACCGCGGCGCGGATGACCTTTGGCACTGCACGCTGTTCGTCGAGAACGGCCGCGTCAGGGACCTGCCCGGGCGGGCGCTGATGAGCGGCTTGCGCGAGATCGCACGGCTGCACACCGGGCCGTTCGCCTTGACGACCAACCAGAATGTGATCATCGCCGGGGTGACCGCCGAGGCGCGCCCCGCCGTGCAGACGCTATTGCGGGCGCACGGCCTCGATGACGATGCGCGCCTGACCGGCGTTCGACGCAGCTCGATGGCCTGCGTCGCACTGCCCACCTGCGCCCTCGCGATGGCGGAGAGCGAACGCTACCTGCCGTCGCTGCTCGACAAGATCGATGTGCTGTTGATCGCCGCGGGGCTCGCGAGCGAGCGAATCAGCCTGCGCATGAGCGGCTGCCCGAACGGTTGTTCGCGGCCGTACCTCGCGCAAATTGCGCTGGTCGGCAAAGCCCCCGGCCGCTATAACCTGTACCTCGGCGCGAGCGCGAGCGGCGAGCGGCTCGGCGCCCTGCATCTCGACAATGCCGGCGAGCGGGAGATTCTCGAGGCCCTGGGGCCGCTGTTCACGCGCTTTGCACTCGAACGGCATGCGCTGGAGAGCTTCGGCGACTTCGTGATCAGGGCGGGCGTGGTGCCCGCAATGCTGCGCGCGAGCGATTTCCAGCGCATCGGCGGACCGCGGAAGATTCCGACCTCGACCTAAATCTCGATTGCATGCGCCGATCGGCTATACTTCGCCGCCGCCGGCGGTGGGGCCGCGCAGCGAACTCGACGGGTGCAATCATGAATTGGGGCGTCGTTGCCGCCCTCGGCGCATATCTTCTGTGGGGATTGTTCCCGCTGTATTTCAAGGCACTGATCCGCGTGCCCCCGCTGCAGATTCTCGCGCACCGGATGGTATGGTCGGTGCTGCTGCTGGCGCTGATCATCGTTGTCAGCCGCCGCTTCGCCTGGTTGCGCGTGCTGCGCGAACGGCCGTCGATTCTCGGCCGCTTCGCGGTGAGCGCCTTCCTGCTCGCCTACAACTGGGGCATGTACATCTGGGCCATCAACAACGGCCACGTCGTCGATGCGAGCCTCGGCTATTACATCAATCCTTTGTTGAGCGTCGTCGTCGGTGCCTGCGTCCTGGCCGAGCGTCTGCGACCGCAGCAATGGCTGGCGGTGGCCGTCGCGGCCGCGGGCGTGACCTGGATGACGATCGAGGTCGGACACCCGCCGTGGATCGCACTGACCCTCGCGCTGAGTTTTGCGTTGTACGGACTCATGCGCAAGACCGCGATCCCGCTGCTGTTGTTTGCGTTCGCGGCGCGGCGCATCCCCCTGTCGCTGCTCGGCATCCTGCAATATTCGATGCCCACGGTCGTGCTCGCGCTCGGCGTCTGGCGCTATCACGAACCGTTCGGCCGCGACCGCGCGCTCGGCTTCGGGCTCGTCTGGGTGGGAGTCGCCATCTATCTGAGCGACGCGCTGTGGCGTAGGCGATGGGCGTCGAAATCGGCGCCGGCGGGCCGCCGCATTCCGGGGAAGCCGGCCGCGTAGGCATGATGCGCACCGCGGGTAATCGGCCCGGGCGTCGACATGCTCGCTGCCGTTCAGGGCTCCCCGGCACCGATCTCGTCGCGGCGTCGACGGACGAAGGCGTCGAGTTCTTCGCGAATCGCGGGGTCCAAGGGCGGTTGCTGATACTCGGCGAGGGCCCGCTTCCAGATCGGCGTCGCCCGCCGCGTCGCGTCGAGCCCGCCGGCGATCTGCCAGCTCGCGTGATTCTGCCAGTCGGACAACAACGGCCGGTAGAACGCCTGTTCATAGCGCTCGAGGGTGTGCGGGTCGCCGAAGAAATGGCCGCCGGCGGCCACGCGCCGGATCGCCTCGAAACCGAGTTCCGCCTCATCGACGGCGATCGGCTTCAGGAACTCGACCATCATCTGCAACATCTCCACGTCCAACACGAACTTCTCGAACGAGGCGGTCAGGCCCCCCTCTTGCCAGCCGGCGGCGTGATAAATGAGATTGCCGCGGCCGAGTATCGCTCCCCAGAGCGACATCCCGGTCTCGTAGGCGCCCTGCGCGTCGGCCGCGTTCGACGCGCTCGCATTCGATGTGCGGTACGGCAGGCCGTACCGCCTCGCGAGCTGGCCGCAGGCGACATTCGCCTTCGCGTTCTCCGGCGTGCCGAAAGCGGGCGCCCCGGTGCGCAGGTCGACGTTCGACGTGAACGCACCGTACATCACGGGCGTCCCGGGGCGCACGACCTGTGCGAGCACGACGCCGAACAGGGCTTCCGCGTTTTGCTGCGCGAGCGCGGCGGCGAGCGTCACCGGCGCCATCGCGCCCATCAAGGTGAACGGCGTGATCACGACCGGCTGGCCGAGCGCGGCCATGGCGATGAGGCCGTCGGCCATCGCCTCATCGAATCGACGCGGGCTGTTGACCGAGATGATCGTCATCACGCCCGGCGAGCGCACCATCTCATCGAGGCTGATGCCACGCGCGATCGCCATCATGCGAATGCCATCGCGGGCCCGCGCGGCGCCGATCGCCGAACAGTGGTACGCCCGGTCCGAATAGATCAGGTTCGCGTAATAGGCGTCCAGGTGCCGCGAGTTCGCCGGTAGTTCGATCGGTGCGCAGACCTGATTGCCGAGCATGTGCAGCACGTTGAAGTGCTGGGCGAGGCGGATGAAGTCGCAGTAGTCCCGATAGTTCCCCGGACGGCGTCCACGTTCCAGGTCATGGATGTTCGCCGGGCCGGCGACCAGCCCGAACACCAGATGATCGCCGCCGAGCTGCACCCGGCGCTGCGGATTGCGCGGTGTCAGCGTGAATGCCGACGGTGCGTTCGCAAGTGTCTCGCCGACCAGAGCCCGGTCGAGACGTACCATACCGCTCGCCTCGTCGACGTCCGCGCCGGCCGCGCGCAGCCGGCGCCGCGCATCCGCCGACATGAGCTCGATGCCCAGTTCCTCGAGGATCCGCAGGGACGTGCGGTGGATCGCCTCGAGCTGATCCGCGGACAGGATCGCGAGCGGCAGATGGGGATTGCGCACCTCGCTCCATGGCAACTGCGCCAGCACCGCGCCGCCCGTGCGGCGTGCGCGCGCGCCCGGACGCCGGGGCGCCGATGGCGGCGTCGATGCGGGCCCGTTCACGGCTCAACCACGCTGCGCGCGGATGCGCATCGGGCGGACGCTACCGTACGCCACCTGCTGCGGCAGAACCGCCGGCACGCCGTCCAGACTGATCGCGCACACCAGGTAAATGTACCCGATCGGCGCACCATATACATGCACGACGCGCCTCGGAACGGTGCGCAGTCGCCGATCGTTCGCCGGCAAGTCGCTGATTGCATTCGCCATCCGATCTTTGGCACGAAATTCGCTGGTTCCTGGCGGGGGATCCTTTGTCCAATCCGCCATACGACGAAATGCATGCCCGCGACGGCAATGCTCGCGAGAGCTACCGCCGCTATGCGCAATGGCTGGGGCAACAGCCGGCGGCCCATCTCGCGCAGAAGCGCGCGGAAGCGGATGCGCTGTTTCATCGGGTCGGCATCACGTTTGCCGTGTACGGACAGGAAGAAGGTACCGAGCGGCTGATCCCGTTCGACGTCGTACCGCGGGTGCTGCCGTGGGACGAGTGGCAGCGGCTCGAGCGCGGTCTCGCGCAGCGGGTGCGGGCGCTCAATGCGTTCATCCATGACATCTACCACGACCAGCGAATCCTCGAGGCAGACGTGGTCCCGGCCGAGCCCGTGCTCTGCAATTCGCAGTACCGTCCGGAGATGCAGGGCCTCGACGTGCCGGGAGGCATCTACGCGCACATCGCCGGCATCGACATCGTGCGCGACGACACCGGCGAATTTCGGGTGCTCGAAGACAATCTGCGCGTTCCGTCCGGCATCTCCTACATGCTCGAGAACCGCAAGATGATGATGCGCCTGTTCCCCGAGCTGTTCGCCGCCCATCGAATCGCGCCCATCGATCATTATCCCGACATATTGCTCGACGATCTGCGCGGCGTCGCACCGACCGGCGTCGCCGATCCGACCGTCGTGCTGCTCACCGCCGGCGCGCACAACAGCGCCTACTTCGAGCATGCGTTCCTCGCGCAACAGATGGGAATCGAACTCGTCGAGGGGCAGGATTTGTTCGTCCGCGACGAGGCGGTGCTCATGCGCACGACCCGCGGCCCACGCCGGGTGGACGTGATCTACCGGCGGATCGACGACGACTTCCTCGACCCATTGGTGTTCCGTCCCGATTCGATGCTCGGCGTGCCCGGACTGTTGACGGCCTACCGCGCCGGCCGGGTCACGATCGCGAACGCGATCGGCACGGGGATCGCCGACGACAAGTCGATCTATCCGTACGTGCCCGCGATGATCCGCTTTTACCTCGCCGAGGAACCGATCATCGACAACGTGCCGACCTGGGTCCTGCGGCGCGCCGAGGATCGCGACTACGTGCTCGCGCACCTCGAGAATCTGGTCGTCAAGGAGGTGCACGGCGCCGGCGGCTACGGCATGCTGATTGGGCCGGCCGCGACCCGCGCCGAGCTCGAGGCGTTCCGGGCGCGAATTCGCGCCAATCCGGAGCGCTATATCGCGCAGCCGACGCTCGCGCTTTCCACCTGTCCGACCTTCGTCGCCGCGGGGCTCGCGCCGCGCCACATCGACCTGCGGCCGTTCGTGCTGTCCGGCCGCAGCGTGACGATCGTACCCGGCGGACTTACGCGAGTGGCGCTGACCGAGGGGTCGCTGATCGTCAACTCCTCGCAAGGCGGCGGCACGAAGGACACCTGGGTGCTGGAGGCCTGATGCTGAGCCGCGCTGCGGATCATCTGTACTGGATGTCGCGGTACGTCGAGCGCGCGGAGAGTCTCGCGCGCCTGGTCGACGCGCATTACCGCGTGTCCTTGCTGCCGCACACGCCGGCGACGCTTGCCCGTTCGCTGCGTTCGACGCTCGAGGCCCTGCAAGTACAGCCCGGGTTCGGCGAAGCGCGCGCCGAGACCGACTCGCGGGCGGTGTTCGAATTCCTGAGCCTCGACGCCCGGCACGACGGCAGCATCTTGAACTGCCTGCGCGCCGCGCGTGAAAACGCGCGTGCCGTGCGCGGCACACTGACCTCCGAACTCTGGGAGACCTTGAACTGCACCTGGCTCGAGGCCCGCTCGGTCGCGGTGCACGGCGCGTCCCGCGCCGATATCGGCCAATTCCTCGAGTGGGTCAAGGAACGCTCCCACCTCACCCGCGGCGTAATGATCGGTACGATGCTGCGCGACGAGGCGTTTCACTTTGCGCGCATCGGCACCTTCCTCGAGCGCGCGGACAACAGCGCCCGCATCCTCACGGCCCACCGGCAGGACCTGCAACCGGGCGCGGATGCGGGCGGGGTGCCGGATCCGTACGAATGGAGCGTGCTGCTACGCGCCCTCTCGGCCTTCGAGGTCTACCGGCGCCGGTATCGCGAGGTCATCACGCCGGTCAAAGTCGCCGAACTGCTGATCCTGTGCGCCGACATGCCCCGCTCGCTGCTGCGCTGTTGCAAGGAGGTCTATCAGAATCTGCGCTCGGTCGCCAACGAACAATCCGCCGAGACCGAACGGCGCGCGGGCGAGATGCACGCTATGCTGCATTTCGCGCAAATGCCGGATCTCGTCGAGAGCGGTCTTGCGGCCTTTCTGCGCCAATTCCTCGCGAAACTCCGTGATTTGAGCGAACGCATCGCCTCGGACTTCCTCGTGCCTCCGGCCGAGGCCTGACGCCGATGCAGCTGCACATCCGCCACGAGACCGTGTACCGCTACGATAGACCGGTCAAATACAGCGTGCAGCGACTGCACCTGACGCCGCGCGCGGAGCCGTCGCAGCGGGTTCTCGCATGGCGAATCGCGACTCCCGGGCGGCGTCTCGAACAGCTCGACACGCACGGCAACGTCGTGCACCTGCTCACGATCGAGGAGCCTCACCGCGAGATTTGTCTCGTGGTCCAGGGCACGGTAGAGACCGGCGAGGTCGACGTGCGGCAGAACGACGGTTTGCTGTCGCCGCTCGCCTATCTCGCGCCGACCGCGCTGACGGCGCCGGACGGCGCGATTCGCGATTTCGCACGCCGCGTCGGGGGCGCCGAGGAACCGTCCGAGGCGATGGCGACCAGACTGTGCGAGGCGGTCGGCGATGCCATTCGCTACCGCTCCGGAGTGAGCGACGTCGGCGACAGCGCAACCGTCGCCTTCGCCGCGGGCGCCGGCGTGTGCCAGGACCAGTCGCACGTATTCCTCGCCTGTGCGCGCTCGCTCGGCATTCCAGCCCGCTACGTCAGCGGCTATCTCTACACCGGGGACAGCAGCAACGTCGCAAGCCATGCCTGGGTCGACGTCTGGCTCGGGTGCGAGCGCGGCTGGCGCAGTCTCGACGTCACCCATCGGCGGCCGGCGGTGCGCCAATATTGTCGTCTCGCGGTCGGCCGCGACTACCTGGACGCCGCACCGGTGCGCGGCGTGCGGCACGGCGGCGGCGGCGAACGCATGCAGACGACCGTGCTCGTCGCACAATCCACGCAACAACAACAGTAGTTCGGTACCATCGCGCCGCATGACCTACGGCGTCGGCATGCGTACTGCACGACGCTGCGCAGGCGCTGGGGAGCGGCGCTGCGGGAGGTCTTCAGCGAGCTGCCGGATCCGAACCGGTAGCCCGCGCCGCACGCCCGCCTCGCTAGTCGGGCGCCGGCGCTTGCGGCCCGATGCCGCGCCGGGCCACCCAGAACCGGTCGCGGATCCAGGCCGCTCGCTGCACGCACCACCACATCAGCGCCATGTGCAGACCGCCGTACGGCGCCGCACACGGGATGAAGCAATGGTAGCCGGGAAGATCGTCCATGCCCTGCAGCCCCCAGGCGCCGAGGCGGGGCACGAAGTCGACGAGATCGAGCTCCGCGGTGTTCAATCGGCGGCACAATTCGGCGGGCTCGGCCGGCGCCTGCGGGAACGGCAGCGAAATCGACGCCAGATAGCCCGCGCCCGCGATCGGATGCAAGACGCCGGCGTTTACCTGCAGCAGCGCGGTCTCGGCACCCGGATCGAGCGCTCGCGACGGACAATCCCCGCTCATTGCGAGCTCCGCCCACACGGTCGATCCGTCGTTTGCGGCCGCGATGCCCCGCTCCTGCAATGCGGCGGTCGTCGCGCGCAGGTCCTGCGCCTGCACGGTCCGGCTCCAGTCGCGCGGCATCGCATGATGCGCACGCTGCTGCTCGAGCGCCGTCGCGGAAACGATCGCCAACGCGACCGAGCGGCCGATCGGCAGCTGGGCGGCGAAGGAGTCGAGAATGATCTTGGTCGAGAGCTGTGCGGTCGCTTCCATGGCGTAGAGGGAAAACTGCGCCGTCTGGCGCAGCCGGCCCTCGCGAAGTTCGTACGCTCCGTGCACCGCCATGGCATTGAGTCGCTGCACCCCTGCAGGGTGCAGCGACGGCAGGCCGAGGTTCTCGTAATCCGCAATCACGTCGGCGACCGCGACGATGCCGGAACTCTGAGCGGCCTGCATGACGGGCCGGAATCGCAGCGTACTGACGCCGGCGCCACCCGGATGCACCAAGCGATAGCCATCCCCGGTCCGCTCGAGGGGATGCGACTTAAGAGCCAGGTGGATCCGATCTTCGACTTCACTGCTCACGTCAATCCTTCGTCAAGCGGGTGGCGCCCGGCGGGCCAATTGCGCAGCGCGCGTATCAAATCAAGCCGCCGGTCCGTCGTCAATGCGGCGCGCGAGCGAACGCCGGTGTTGCGCGGTCGGCCGGGCGGTCGGGCCGCACTTGCCGAAAATCGGCAAAGCTCGGAAGATGCCGGCTCACGCATCGTTTTCTCCGGAACCGCGGGAGAGCCGACATGGCCCTGATTGCTTGTGGCGAATGCGGACGAGCCGTGAGCGACAAGGCCGCGGCCTGCATCGGTTGCGGGGCGCCGCTGAACGACGCATCGAGCATCGACCTCGCGCCAAGGCCGACCAAGGCCGCGCCGCCCACACGCGCGCAGATCAGGCGCCGTACCTTGCTCGCCGCGGCGACCTTCGGCTGCGGCGTCATCAGTGCGGCGTTGCTCGATCGCCGGTTTGGCGCGAGCCGGCTCGCCTCGTTCCTGGCGGCGATGCTGATCATCGCCGGCCTGTGCGGCCTGCTGGTCCTGCTGGTGTATGCGGCCGCGGCCCGACGCGGGCGTTGATGCCGGCGCGTTGCCGGCATCAACCGCGTTCGAAGCGCGCGACGGTCTCGACGTGAGCGGTGTATGGAAAGAGGTTGAATGCGCTGAGCGCGGCGAGCCGTAGCCGGCGGCGGGAGGTCAGCCGCGCGGCATCTTGGATGAACGAGCCGGGCTCGCAACTGATGTACAGGAGCCGCTCGGGCGGGTCGCGCTCCAGAGACGCGACAAGTGCCTCATCCAGGCCCTTGCGGGGCGGATCGGCGATCACCACTTGCGCGCCGATTGCCGCCGACCACGCGGATCCGGCGCTTCCCGGCACGATCGAGACCCTGGCACGATCGGCCGCGGCGAGTCGCGCCACGCCGAGTTCGAGCCCGTGCAAGGAATGCGGACTCAGTTCGTTCATGCGAATCTCGGCGACCCTGTCGAGGACCGACAAGCCGATGGCGCCGACCCCCGCGTAGAACTCGGCGACCCGCGCGCCCTGCGGAATCTCGCTGCGGACGCGCGCGATGATCGCCTCGGCGATCTCGGGATTGCTCTGGCCGAACGCGCCCGGGGGATAATGCACCTCAGCTCCGCCAAAGCACTCGACCACGCTGGCCGGTCCGCACCAATGGTCGAAGCGCGGACCGAGAATGGTGTTGCCGCGCGATTGGTTGGCGTTGAACCACAGGCTGTGCAGTTCCGGTCCCAGCCGCTCGCGGATCGACTCGAAGCACCCCGCCAGCGGTTCGGGCGTCGCGCTGTTGGCGACGATCACCACCTGCGCCGATTGCGAACGGCGCTCCACCACCACTTGCAGATGGCGCACGAGGCCCAAGCGGGCCTTCTCCGAGTAGCTGCTCACCCGCGCATCGACGAGCGCGAGCCGCACCACCGCGGCGACCCGGTTGATCACGGGATGTTGCACGAGGCAGTCGGGTATATGCACCACCCGGTGGGTGCCGAGCTCGAACAATCCGAGCTTGGGCGAGCCCAGACGGCCCCGAATGGCCAAGCGCGCACGGTGTCGAAACCTTACGCTCGCCCCGTTGATCGGTAAAACCTCGGGCAATCCATGGGCGCGCGCCAGGGCATCGAGCATGGAGCGCGCCTCGGCCGCAATGCCTGGTTGGCCAAACCGCGGACAGCCGGGGCACGGCGGTCGGTGCGTACAGGCGTTAGCTCGGCCGTTTCGCGCGCGATTCGACCGCTCGGCATAAGGTTCGTTGCCGCTCACCGAACGGTCATGGATCCGGCGCAGCGGCGGGCCCGCCGCGCGCATCCGCCGGCCGCCGGGGCGGGTGCTCGGCGGCGCGAATCAGTCGTGCGGCCGCCTCGGCGCCCTGTAGGGCAATCGACGGACTGTATGCCGTCACAGTGATCCGGGTCACTCGACGATCCTGTGGCAACGCGCCGCCATTCATCGTCTCGTGGTCTTCGGTGACCATCGAGACGCCACAGTGCGCGATCTCGAATCGAAGCTCCGCAGGAGGTTTGGTGAGCGCGATATTTTCCGCGACGCTGTGCGAGAGGTCCAGCCGCCCGAGGCCGCCAAACAGCTCGCGACGCCGGCAAGGGTCGCCGACTTGGACCACCCCGTCGCGTTGAATGCGCCAAGTGGGCGAATCCGGCAGAGCGTAAGGTCCCGCAAAGCCGGCGTATCTGTCCACCAGGTGTTTCTCGAGGTCGGTTTCGCGCACGGCGTCCTTCGGCGAATAGGCGAGCGTGTGAATGATCGCAACCACCCGCTGCTCGCCCGGCACTGGCGTGAACATGACCTCATAGGATTCGCCGTTCCCCGGCCGCGGGGCGCCGGCAGCCGGCGCGCTCCAGGTCTCGATGACGCTGACGAAGCTGCCATCGGGAATCGACCGCATGGCCCGGTCGGCCGACTGCCAATAGTCGAGCGTTTCCATGGATTCTCGGTATTGCCGCAGTTTTTTCGACTCGAGGACGGCGCGGCTGCGAGCGAGCGACATCCCGAGATGAACGCCTGCGACGTCGATTGGCGCCGGCGAGATCGCGGGCGGACTCGCGGCGGGCGGCGGCGCGGGCGGTGGGGATGGCCGCGCGGCGCGCGCCGCCCCGGGCAAGCGGTAGCCGGCCGTGACCAGCATCCCCCGCTTCTCGGCATCGGCGCAAGCGTACAGGGATACCGAATCGACCTTGAGGCCGAACGACGCATCCGGCCGCCGGAAGGGCCGGCCCAGCACGCCGTTCGGTTCCGGGCGACCCGTCCTGGTATCGATCAAGCAATAGTATCGGTGCACATTCGGCGGCTGACCGAGATCGAAATGCCCGCGAACGACTTCGTGGGACGGGTCCAAACCGACAGACTCCTTGATCGACGACCAGAAATTCGTCTGCGCGAGCGCGTCGCGCGCAGCGGCGGCGTGCGCAACGCCAACGGATAGCAAGAGACCAACGGCGAGGACGCCCGGCGCTCGGCGCAGTATCGGCGTCAGCTTGTCCATGGACACCTCCTCGGTCTACTTGGCCGCTGCTCCCTGCACCCGCTCCCAGATCTTAACGCGGATGCTCTCGGCGCCCTTCTTTCCTTCCCGCGTGGTAAAGATCAGGCGCCCGTGCTCGAGCGCCACTTGCTGCGCGTAGTCCATGCCGTCCTCGGCGGGAATCAACGAGGACTGGATGTGATGGACCACCACCGATTTGGCGGCATCGAAATCCCAGGTGCCGTAGTACGCGTAATAGCCGTCGAAGGCCGCCGCTTTCAATTGCGCGTCGCGGCTTGCGCCGGCCGACGGCCTGGCGTCCGGGATCTGCCACGCTCGCCGATGCGCAGCGGTGATCTGCACGCTCATCCACCCGGACGAGTCGTAGATGATGAGGCCCGTCGAGCCCGCTTGGTAGAACGGGTCCGCCGCCGGCCCCCGCGGTCCCGAGTACTCGATGCGCAAGAGTTTCCAGGCGCCGATCAGCTGCCGTCTCGTGAGCGGCGGCGGCGTCCCATTATCGGTCATTGCCCCGCCCGGCGCGACGCAGGTGAGCATCAGCGACAGCAACGACCATCTGGCGAAGGCGACCATGCGCATGCGACGATCCTCCGGCGACTCATGCGGACGGATAGTACGCGCAGCGATAGCCCTATCATAGACGGCATCGACGGTCGCGGCGCCGATTGCGCGGGGCGGATGCTCTGGGGCATGATTCGAACGGCGCGGCACGCCTGCCCCAGGGCAGGCGACGGCGGTCGGCCGCTCCCTGCCACGCGCGCCCTTGGAGACCGCAAGATGCCTGAAGGGAATCCGTCCGGCCGCCTGGAACAGCACGCCAATCCCTCGGGCGCCGGACTCGCGGTCGCGGCACTCGGCGTCGTCTACGGCGACATCGGCACCAGCCCGATCTACGCCTTGCGCGAGTGCTTCTTCGGGGCGAGCGCCGTCGCGCCCTCCGTCAAGGACGTGCTCGGCGTGCTGTCGCTGATCATCTGGGCCTTGATCGTCATCGTTTCCCTCAAATACCTGATGTTCGTCATGCGCGGCGACAACAAGGGCGAAGGCGGCATCGTCGCCCTCGTGGCCTTGCTCAATCCCTGGCACGCCAAGCCGCGCTCGCTGCGTTACGGACTGATGCTGCTCGGGCTGTTCGGCGGCGCGCTGCTGTACGGCGACGGTACGATCACGCCGGCGATTTCCGTGCTCTCAGCGGTCGAAGGATTGAAAGTCGCGACCACGGCGTTCGAACCCTATGTCGTGCCTCTGACGGTCATCATCCTGCTCGCGCTGTTCCGCGTCCAGCGCTACGGCACGGGCGGTATCGCCCGGTGGTTCGGCCCCATCATTCTCGTCTGGTTTCTCGTGCTCGCAGCGCTCGGCCTGCGCGGCATCGCCATGCATTACGCGGTCCTCGCGGCCATCTATCCGGGCTACGCGGTCGATTTCTTTCTGCGCCACGGCACCGCGGCGTATCCGGTACTCGGCTCGGTCTTCCTCGCGGTCACGGGCGCCGAGGCGCTGTACGCGGACATGGGGCATTTCGGCCGATCACCGATCCGCCTCGCCTGGTTCAGTTTGGTGCTGCCCGCGTTGCTGCTCAACTACCTGGGCCAGGGCGCATTGCTCATCGCCGACGGCGGCACCGACCGCCAGCCGTTCTACGCACTCGCGCCCCCGGCGTTGATCTATCCGCTGGTCGCGCTCACCGCGATGGCGACGGTCATCGCTTCGCAGGCGATCATTTCCGGCGCGTTTTCCCTGACGCGGCAGCTCGTCGCTCTCGGCCGCCTGCCGCGGGTGAACATCGTCCAGACCTCCGCCGACGAGCGGGGCCAGATCTACATCCCGAGCGTCAATTGGCTGTTGATGCTCGCGACCATCGGCCTGGTGCTGGCCTTCAAATCGTCGAATGCGCTCGCCGCGGCCTACGGAATCGCCGTTTCGGCGACCATGGTGATCACGACCACGCTCGCGTACTTCGTCGCGCGCCGATTCCACTGGAGCGCGGTTTCCACAGCGCTGATCTGCGGCGGCTTCCTCGCCGTGGATCTCGCCTTCTTCGGCGCGAACCTCTACAAGGTGGCCAACGGCGGCTGGTATCCGATCGCCCTCGCCGCAGGCATCTTCACGATCATGACGACATGGGCCCGCGGCCGGGCGCTTCTGCGACGCCATCTCGATCAGCAGACGGAGTCGCTGCCCGACTTCGTCGCCCGGATCGAGCGCGATCGCCCGTTCCGGATCCCAGGCACCGGCGTATTTCCGACCGGCGGCGACGCCGCGCCCCGGCGGCTGATGCAACACCTAGACCGCCACGGTGTACTCAACGAACACGTGGTGCTGCTCACCGTCGAGATCCGCGACGAACCGTGGGTTGCGACGGCGGACCGCCTGGAAATATTCACCGTGGCGCCGGACATCTACCGGATCACGGCGTACTACGGCTTCATGGAGGACCCGAACGTGCCGGCGGCGCTGAAGCTCGGGCGAGCCCTCGGCCTCGACGTCGACCTTGACGAGGTCACCTATTACGTCGGCCGCGAGACCCTGATGCCGGCGAGAAGCCCTGGCGGCATGGCGTTGTGGCGGCAGTACCTGTTCGCGTTCCTGGCGCGCAACGCGATGCGTACCACGGCCTTCTACCGTTTGCCCGTCGAGGACGTGGTCGAGCTCGGTTTCCAGTTGAAGCTCTGAGCGGCTAGCCGTCGATCGGCTGTCGCGGCGTGTCGAGAATCAGGTCGTAGAACGCAAGGTCGAGCCAGCGTCCGAACTTGAAGCCCGACTCCTTGATCGTGCCGGCAAGGCGGAATCCCAGTCGCTCGTGCAACGCGATGCTCGCGCGGTTCGCCGCGTCGATGCCGCCGATCATCACGTGGACGTCGTCGCGCCGCGCGAGTCCGATCAGTTCGCGCAGGATCTGGGTGCCGAGTCCACGGCCCCGCCAATCCTTGTGCACGTAGAGCGAATGCTCAACCGTATACTTGTAGGCCGGCCGCGCGCGAAACGTGCCGTAGGTGCCGAATCCCACGAGCCGTCCGGCCGCATCGACGAGACCGATCACGGGCTGACCGCCGTCGCGCTTGCCGGCGAACCATTCGGCGATCGTGCGCGCCGTGCGCGGCGCGTACTCGTAGATCGCCGTGGAATTGGCGATCGCCTCGTTGAAGATCTCGAGGATCGGCGCGGCGTGCGCCTCCTCGGTGCAGCACATGAGCGTCAAGCCCTGCGCCCGCGGCACTTCAAGCCTGCCGCTGCGCGCCGGGCCCGGGGATGGCGCAATCCGCTGAGCCGATCGAAGTCAGGATGCCCTCCCGTTCAGAACGAATACACGAGATTCGCGGTCTCGAGCGAGTCGATCTCCATCAATCGCCGCCGGCGGCTTGATGTTGTGCTGGATATTGGCATGCTTGACGGATGGGATCCACTCCGATCGCGGCACTCATGGTATGGCTGATCGCCGGTGCGGCAATCGTCGGCATCGTACTGCGCCCGTGGAAGGTGCCGGAGGCGGTCTGGGCTTCGCTCGGTGCGGGCGCGACGCTCGGCTTCTCACTGATCTCCTGGCCCGATGCGCTCGCCGCGATCCGTGCCGGCACCGATGTCTACCTGTTCCTGACGGGTATGATGTTGCTCGCAGAGCTAGCGCGGCGCGAAGGGCTGTTCGCCTGGACCGCCGCGCTCGCGACGAAGAGCGCCGGCGGCTCGCCGCGCCGGCTGTTTCTGTTGATCTATGCGGTCGGCACGGTCGTGACGGTTTTTCTGTCGAACGATGCGACCGCGGTCGTATTGACGCCGGCGGTGTATGCGGCGACCAAGGAGGCCGGCGCGCCACCGCTGCCCTACCTGTTCGTCTGCGCGTTCATCGCCAACGCGGCGAGCTTCGTGCTGCCGATCTCCAATCCGGCGAACCTAGTCGTCTATGGCAGCGCCATGCCGCCGCTCGGCGGCTGGTTGCTGCAATTCGCCCCGGCCTCCGCGGCCGCGATTCTCGTGACCTACGCCGCGCTGCGCTGCACGCAGCGGGCACGACTCGGTCCGCCGATCGCACGCGAGGTGGCGGTGCCGGCTCTCGGCGGCGGCGGCCGGGTCGCCGCCGCCGCCATTGCCGCGACCGCGGTGCTGCTGTCGCTGTCGTCGGCGTTCGGCCAACCGCTCGGCCTGCCGACGTTTCTCGCCGGCGCAGCGGCGTGGTTCGCCATCCTGCTGCTGCGCCGGTCGCCACCCTGGGGTGCGTTGCGCGACATTTCCTGGAGCGTGCTGCCCCTGGTCGCAGCGTTGTTCGTGCTGGTGCGCGCGATCGAGACCACGGGTGCGTTCGCACCGCTCGCGCAGCAGCTGGGCGCGCATGGCGCCGCCGTCTCGCCGCTGCGCGCCGCGGCTGCCGGCTCCGTCGCCGCCTTCAGCGCGAATCTCATCAACAATCTCCCCGTCGCCCTGATCGTCGCGCATCTCCTGCGGGCCGCGCACGCCTCCTCCCGGATCGCGGGCGCCTTGCTGATCGGCGTCGACCTCGGCCCGAATCTGTCGGTGACCGGTTCGCTGGCGACGATCCTCTGGCTGCTCGCACTTCGGCGCGAGGGCGTCGAGGTGAGCGCACGCCGGTTCCTGTGGCTCGGAGCGATCGTGATGCCGCTGTCTCTCGCCGCCGCGCTGGGATGTTTTCTGCTCTTCGCATAGACCTGGCCCGGGCGCGAATGACGCTGCGTGGCGATTTGCCTATAATCTCCGTTGCCTTACGGCCAGAGGAGCGCCGAACGATGCCTATGCCAAGCCGCCTTTCGAGCCTCGCCGCCCTGCTGGCGCTCGCCGGCGCCCTGAGCGCTTGCGGCCCCGGACCCGGCGGCGCGGCGAGCCGGGTGAACGGTTCGATTCATGTCGCCGCCGGTACGCCGGCCGGCGCGGCGGCGACGGTCAACGGCTCGATCGTCGCCGATGACAACGCCGTGCTGACGACCGCCCGGACGGTGAACGGCGGCATCACGATCGGCCGGCACGCGAGCGCCGAGTCGCTGACGACCGTCAACGGGCCGATCGCGCTGCGGGCGGGCGCCCGGGTCGCGGGCGGCGTGACGGTCGTCAACGGCGCCATCAGGCTCGCGGATGGCGCCAAGGTCTCCGGAACGGTCGCGAACGTGAGCGGCGCGATCACCTTGAACTCGGCGCAGGTTTCCGGCGGAATCACGACCGTCGACGGCAACGTCTCCGTGCTCGGTCAATCGCAGGTCGAGGGCGGCATCGCCGTCAAGAAGCCGAGCGGCATATTCTTCCAGGTAAGCGACGCGGTGCCGAGGATCGTCATCGGCCCCGGCGCGGTCGTCGACGGCGCGCTGCGTTTCGATCACGAGGTCGCGCTCTACGTCAGCGATCAGGCGAAGATCGGGCCGGTCAGCGGCGCCACCCCGGTGACGTTCTCCGGCGCGTCGCCGCCCGGGTGAGCTTCACCGGCGGACATGCACTGACGGCCACGCCCGACGAATCTGCAGCGGAGCCGATTGCCCGATGTGGATAGTCAGGGTCGCGCTGCACAGGCCCTACACGTTCATCATGCTCGCACTGCTGATCGTGCTGATGGGCGTCTATGCCTTTCTCACGACGGCGACGGACATCTTTCCAAACATCAACATCCCGGTCGCCGCAGTGTTCTGGCACTACAACGGACTCTCGCCGCGCGAGATCGCCGACCGCATCGCACTGCTCTCCGAGCGCACCGCGCAAACGGTCGTCAGCAACGTGCAGCACACCGAATCGCAGTCGGTCGACGGCGTGGCGATCGTCAAGTATTTCTTCCAGCCCGGCACGAACCGCGATCTGTCCTACGCACAGATCACCGCGGTCTCCCAGTCGCAGCTGTTCAATTCGCCGCCGGGCACCTCGCCGCCGTTCATCCTCGCGTACAATGCCTCCAGCGTGCCGATCCTGCAACTCGCCCTGTCCAGCGATACGCTGTCGGAATCGAGGATCTACGACATCGGCAACAACATCCTGCGCACCGACCTTGCCACGGTCGCCGGCGCATCGATCCCGTTTCCGTACGGCGGCAAGCAGCGCGAGGTCAACGTCGATCTGGATCCGGCGGCGCTGCGCGCACACGGCCTCACGCCCGCCGACGTCGCCAACGCGATCGCCGCGCAAAACCTCATCCTGCCGGCCGGCACCGAGAAGATGGGGTCGCGCGAATACTACATCGGACTGAACGCGAGCCCGCGCACGATAGGCGAGCTCAACGATCTGCCGGTCGGCACGAGTAATGGCGCGGTGACCTACATCCGCGACGTCGGACACGTCCGCGACGGCTATTCGCCGCAGACCAATATCGTCCGCCTGAACGGCAGGCGCGCGGTGCTGATGAGCGTGCTGAAGACCGGCAACGCCTCGACGATCGACATCATCAACGGCATCGACGCGAGGCTGCCGCAAATTCGCGCCTCCCTGCCCGCGAGCCTGCGCATCAGAGCGCTCGGCGATCAGTCGATCTTCGTCCGCGCCGCGATCGCCGGCGTGATACGCGAGGCGGCGATCGCCGCTGCTCTGACCGGGCTGCTGATCCTGCTGTTCCTCGGCAGCTGGCGCAGCACGCTGATCATCACGGTCTCGATACCGCTGTCGATTCTCGCCTCGATCGCCTGTCTCGCGGCGCTCGGCCAGACGATCAACATCATGACGCTCGGCGGTCTCGCGCTCGCCGTCGGCATCCTGGTCGACGACGCGACCGTGACGGTCGAGAATATCAACTGGCATCTCGAGAACGGCAAGGACGTGGAGACGGCGATCCTCGACGGCGCGCGGCAGATCGCGCTGCCGGCGCTCGTTTCGACGCTGGCGATCTGCATCGTCTTCATCCCGATGTTCCTGCTGGTGGGGATTGCCAAGTACCTGTTCATCCCGCTCGCCGAGGCGGTCGTGTTTGCCATGCTCGCCTCCTACCTGCTGTCGCGTACCCTCGTGCCGACGCTGGCAAAGTTTTGGCTGCGCGCCCATGACCGCCGGGGGCGGCCCGCGCCGCGGCGCGCCATCGCGCGCGTGCAGGCGCGCTTCGAGCGCGGCTTCGAGAGGATGCGCGAGAGCTACCGTGTGCTGCTCGGCGCCGCGCTGCACTCCGGAGCGCGCTTCGCCGCAATCTTCCTTGCGGCGATGGCCGCGACTGCGCTGATCGCCTTTCCGCTCGGACCGCTCCCCGGGCTCGGCCAGGACTTCTTCCCGAGCGTCGACAGCGGCCAGATCAAATTGCACGTGCGGGCCCCGACCGGCATGCGCATCGAAGAGACGGCGGCGCTCTGCGACGCAGTCGAGGCGACGATCCGGCGGGTGATCCCCGCCGGCGAGATCAGCAACATCGTCGACAACATCGGCCTGCCCTACAGCGGCATCAACCTCGCCTACAGCACCTCGGCGCCGATCGGCCCCGGCGACGCCGACATCTACGTCAACCTGAAGCCCGATCACGCCCCGACCGCCAAGTACGAGCGCGAGCTGCGCGCGAAGCTGAACGCGACCTATCCATCGACCACGTTCTCGTTCCTGCCGGCCGACATGATCAGCCAGATCCTGAATTTCGGCTTGCCGGCACCGCTCGACGTGAAGATCGTCGGTTTCGACCGGGCCGGCAACCGCGCGTTCGCCAACCGCCTGCTCGAAAAGCTGCGCGCGGTCCCCGGCGCCGTGGACCTGCGCATCCAGCAGCCGGACGACTATCCGCAGGTTCGTGTCCGCGTGAACCGGACCAAGGCACAACTGCTCGGGCTCACCGAAAGGGATGTTGCGAGCAACCTGCTGGTTTCCCTGTCCGGCAGCTTCCAGACCTCGCCGAGCTTCTGGACCGACCCGCGCAGCGGCACGCAATATCAGGTCGCCGTGCAGACCCCGGAGTTTCGCCTGCACTCGCTCGAGGACCTCGCCAATACGCCCGTTGGCGCCGCGGGTCCGGCTGGCAACACGCCGCTGCTGTCGGACGTCGCGAGCTTCCACCGCGAGGCCGTACCGGCGGTCGTCACGCACTACGACGCAACGCCCGCGATCGACATCTTCGGTTCGGTGCAGGGCGCGGACCTCGGCTCGGTAGCGACGCGGGTCCGGCAAATCATCGACGCCTCGCACAAGGACCTGCCGCGCGGCTCGCGCGTCCTGCTGCTCGGCCAGGCGCAGACGATGAAGGCCTCTTTCGACGGCCTGCTGCTCGGACTGCTCGCGGCGATCGTGCTCGTCTACATGTTGATCGTCGTGAACTTTCAATCGCTGCTCGATCCGTTCATCATCATCACGGCGCTGCCGGCCGCACTCGCCGGCATCGTCTGGATGTTGTTCCTGACGCACACGCCGGTGACGGTGCCGGCGCTGACCGGCGCCATCATGAGCATGGGCGTCGCGACCGCCAACAGCATTTTGGTGGTCAGTTTTGCGCGCGAGCGGATGAACGCCGGCGACGATGCGTTCGCGGCGGCGATGCAGGCCGGCTTCACGCGCCTGCGCCCCGTGCTGATGACGGCGTCGGCGATGATCATCGGCATGATTCCGCTGGCGCTCGGTCTCGGCGAGGGCGGCGAGCAGAACGCACCGCTCGGCCGCGCGGTGATCGGCGGCCTGGTATTCGCGACCGTCGCGACGCTGTTCTTCGTGCCGACCGTCTTCTCGATGATCCACGGGCGCATACCGTCGGTCGCACCCGCCGTTGCGCAGATCGCCAATGCCTGAACCGTCCCCGTACGCACCGGACGAGAGCCTGAAGCGCAAGATTCGGCGGTTCTCCCTCCTCCTGCTCATCGTCGCGCTCGCGCTTGCGGTCTGGGGCGTCGCCAGCCGGATCATCGCACGCGACGCACTCACCCGACAGGCGGCGACTGTGGCGGTGCTCAGCGTCTCGACGGTGCACCCGAGTCCTGGCGACACCGGCGAGGATCTCGTGCTCCCCGGAACGGTGCGCGCCTATGTCGATGCGCCGATCTATGCGCAAACCAGCGGCTACCTGCAGGCGTGGTACACCGACATCGGCACGCCGGTGCGCAAGGGCCAGCTGCTCGCGAGAATCGAGACCCCCGAGATCGATCAGGAGCTCGCGCAGGCGATCGCGCAGCTGGCGAGCGCGCGCGCGAGCCTAAGCTTCGCGCTCAGCACCAACGCCCGATGGCAGAAACTCCTCGCAGCCGGCTCCGTGTCGCAGCAGGACGCCGAGCAAATGGCGAGTGGCGCGGCGACTGCAGAGGCCGCCGAGCAATCCGCGGCGGCCAATGTCGCCAGGCTGCGCGAGCTGGAAGCGTTCAAGCGGGTGGTCGCGCCGTTCGACGGCATCGTCACGGCCCGCAACACCGACGTCGGCGCCTTGATCAACGCCGGCCAGGCGACGGGCGACGAACTGTTCGAAGTCGCCGACACCCGCAAGCTGCGCGTCTACGTCGACGTACCGGAGGCCTACGCCGCGGACACTCCCGTCGGCACTCCGGCCAGGCTACGTTTTGCGGAGTTTCCCGGCCGCTTCTTTCCGGCGCGCACCGTGCACACTGCCGGCGCGTTGGATCCGGTAAGCCGCACGCTGCAGGCGGAGCTGCTTCTCGACAATGCGCGGCACGAGCTGCTGCCGGGCGCGTACGCCGAGGTGCACTTCACGCTGAGCGCCGACCGAAAAGCGCTGCGCCTGCCGGCGAATACCGTGCTGTTCCGCGCAGCCGGCCTGCAGGTCGCCACGGTTGACCACGACGATCGCATCAAGCTCAAGCGCATCGTCGAAGGCCGCGATTTCGGCACCACGATCGAGATCCTCTCGGGCCTCGACCCAGGCGACGAGGTGATCCTCAATCCCCCGGATTCGAGCGTCGACGGGGAGAAAGTGCGTGTCGTGCCGCAGCCCGGCGCGCCGGCTGGAGCGCACGCCGCGACATGAGACGCCGGCCCCCGCGCATTGGATCCGCGGGTGCCGCGATCTCGTGCGCCCCGGGGCGTTTGCGCGCGGTCGACGACGAACTCGTCGTCGACCATCGCGGCAGCGTGCGATGCACGCGAGGCTGCGGCCGGCGTATCGTCAGGCATCGTACGGCGACGGAACGCGCTAGCGCGCGGCTGGCAGATTTCGCCGGATCACCGCGTCCGCTTGCGCATTCGCCTTGCCGAGATCCGCGGCGTAGACGTGGGTGACGCCGGTGAACTGATCGGTGACGTCGGGGGCGAGCACCGGCCCACCCCGATTCGTCGTATCCACGTTCACCGTTGCCGAGAGGCCGATCCGCAACGGATGCTTCGCGAGATCGGCGTCGTCGATCGAAACGCGCACGGGCACGCGCTGCACGACCTTGATCCAGTTGCCGGATGCGTTCTGCGGCGGCAACAGCGCGAATGCTGCACCTGTCCCGGCGGACATTCCCGTGACGTGGCCGTGGAACACGACGGCTCCCCCATACAGGTCGGTGACGATCCTCGCCGGCTGGCCGATGCGCAGCTCGCGCAACTGCCCTTCCTTGAAGTTGGCGTCGATCCACAGCGCGTTCAGGGGAATCACCGTCATCAGCGCCTCGCCGGCGTGTACGTGCTGGCCGAGCTGCACGCTGCGTTCGGCCACGTAACCGGTGACCGGCGCAACCACGCGGTCGCGCTCGGCGGCGATCCATGCGTCGCGGTACGCCGCCTTCGCTTCGAGCACGGCCGGGTTATGCGCGACGTCGGCGCCGTCGACCAGCGCATGCGTCGCGCGCGCCCGCAGCTCGGACTGCGCCAGCGCGTCGCTCGCGATCCGCACCGCATCCTCGGCGTGGCGTAATTTCTCGCGCGCGATCGCCTCAACCGCGACCAGCGGCCGGCGCCGCGCGAGATCGGCCTGGGCGCGCGCGAGTTCGAGGCGGCGCACGGCCACGCCCGCGTCGCTTTCCCGGGCGATCGCCTGCTCCTGGCGGACCTCACGCACGGAGCGCGCGAGCGCGCTGGCCGCTCGGCCGAGATTGATCTGCGCCGAGATCGGATCGAGCCGCACCAGCACCTGTCCGACCCGCACGAGCTGCATGCCGTCGGCGAGAACCGCAATGACCGTGCCCGGCACCCGCGCCGAGATCACGACCTTGTTGCCGTTGACGTAAGCGTCGTCCGTTTCCTCCCGCTTCGACAGCACGAGGAACCAGTACAGCGCCCACACCAGACCACCGCAGACGAACAAGATCGCAAGCAGGGTCAATACCGTGCGTCGCCGGCCGTTCGCGGCAGGGGCGGCTGCGGTCTCGGTCCCGGCCCCGGAATTCACGGCGTTCACGGCATTGCCTTCCCGGCGATCGGTTCGACATTCGCGACACGCGGGGTGCCGTCGTAGCCGCCGCCGAGCGCCTGCTGCAGGGCGACGTGCGCCGACACGGCCGCCGAGTCCAGTTCGATCAGGGCGTCACGCTCATCGAGTAGCGACATCTCGGCCGTAAGCTCGGCCCGGCGATCGCTCAAGCCCTGGCGCAAGCGCGCGGCGGCGCTCGCATACAACTTGCGTGCCGCTTCGACACCGCGCTTGCGGGCGGCTTCCTGCGCGCCGATCGCGCCGAGAGTTGCCGCCTCGGTCGCCACCTCGCGCGCGGCATCGATGACCGTCGCGTCGTATTCGGCGACCGCCGCGCGCAGCTGCGCACGCGTCACGCCATAGCGGGCGCGCAGCATGCCCGCATCGAAGATCGGCAGGTGCAATGCGACGCTCGCCAGCGGATCGCGGCTGCCATACTGCAGCAGTTTGCCGATGCCGACGCTCGACAGTCCGGCGAGCGCGTCGATGCTGATGTCCGGCAGGAACTGCGCGCGCGCCGCCAGTGAATTGCGCTCGGCGGCCTCGACGCGCCAGCGGCTCGCGACGATGTCCGGCCGCCGGGCGAGCAAATCGATCCTCACGTCGCTCGGCATCGTCGCCGCGACGACCGGTAGCGGCCGAGCGACCAGCGGCGGCAGGGCCGCTTGCGACCGGCCGATGAGCGCCGCGAGCGCCACGGTGCGCAGTCGAGCCGAGCCTTCGAGCGCGGCAATCCGGCCGCCCAACGCGGAAATGTCGAGGTCACGACGATACACGTCCGTGGCCGGCGCGAGTCCCGCGTGCGCTCGAGCGACGGCGATCACCCGAGCGCGCGCGGCGGTGCGCTGCTCTGATCGCGCGATCGCCAGCCGCCCTTGATCGGCCTGCCAGCCGAAATAGGCGTCGGCGACCGCGCTCGCGAGCGCGAGCGCGGCGGCGCTGCGTTCGGCCTGGGCGGCCTGCGTTCGATCGACTGCCGCCTCGACCGCATCGCGCTGCTTGCCCCACCAGTCGAATGTGTAGTGCGCCTGCAGGCCGAGATTGGCCTGGTTGTACCACGAGAAACCGAGCAGCGACGGGGGAATCAGCCCGTGATCGCTGAGACGCTGGCGCGCAATGCTGCCGTCGAGATCGACATGGGCGCCGCTCGCCGCGGCGGCGATGCGCACGCCCTGCCGGGCCGAATCGAACCGGGCGCGCGCGACGGCCAACGATGGCGAGGAGGCGAGCGCCGTGGCGATCAGCCGGTCGAGGGTCGGATCTGCATAGCCGCGCCACCAGTGCGGCGTCGGCCAGCGGCCACGCACCGAGTGCAGACCGGCGATCGGCGCCGCCGCCGGCAAGCTCGGCGGCACCGGCTTTGACGGCAAGCCCGCGCAGCCCGCGAGCAGCGTTGCGAACCCGAGGCACGCGGCCAGCGCTCGCGGTCTCATTTGGTCCTGCCGGCGGGCGGTTGCCCGAGGGTCTCCTCGACGCGTACGGCGAGGCGCTTCAACGACGCGATCAGCACACGCTTGTCCTCGGCGGAGTGCGCGCCGTAGAGCGTGCGCATCCGATCGAACATCGGCGGCAGGATCGCGTGCACGAGGTCCTCGCCCTTCTCGCTGATCCGCAATACCATCCGTCGCCGATCGGATTTGCAGGCGCCGCGTGTGATCAAATCTTCGCGCACGAGCGCATCGCTGATCCTCGACATGTTCGCCGGACTCTGCGAGGCGCGCGCACACAACTCCGTTGGATGCGCCGCGCCCTCGGGCTGCGAGAACAAGGCGGTAAGCACCCGAAACTCCCCCTCGCCGAGACCGAACGGGCGAATGTCGTGCTCGAGCGTCATGCCGAAGTCGTGCGCTAGCAGCAGGATCAGACGCAGGATCAGCACTTCCTCGAGTGGCAGCGCCGGAAACCGGCCCCGCAGGCGCTCGAGGTTCGCTTCGATGAGTTCGATTTCGTGTTGCACGAGGTACTAATGATTGCTAATCTAACAGTTCACCGTGTAATATTTTATTCGCATATTATCTTTTACGCAAATAACTCCGTAAGAGTGCTCCTCCTAGGGATAATGCCGGCACATTCATTCAATGATTACCGAGAGCCATTCACAATGCGCGAAAATCGGCATCGGCGGCGATCTCGTGCGCACGCCTGACATCTCATCGTTGTTTCGCCGGCGATCTGCCGTCGCGAGGCGTTGCGGCGCACTGGCGGCGGCATGCCTGCTGTCGGCATCGATCGCGGGCTGTGCCGTCGGTCCGGATTACCGCATGCCGCCGCCCCCGCGTGCCAAGGGCTACGTGCGCGGCGGCCTCCCGGCGCAGACCGCATCCGCCAACGTCAACGGCGGTGAGGCCCAGCACTTCGTTCCGGCCCGCGATATACCCGGTGACTGGTGGACGCTATTCCGCTCGCCCGAGTTGAACGCGCTCATCCGGCGCGCCCTCGCCAACAATCCGACCCTCGCGGCGGCGCAAGCCGCACTGCGCCAGGCCGATGAGACGCTCGCCGCGGGCCGGGGCGCCTTCTATCCCGGCGTTTCCGGGTCGTTGGGTGCGACACGACAGCGCGCCTCCGGTGCCGCGTTCGGCTCGGCGCGCGCATTCATCTACACGCTGAACAGCGCCTCCGTGAACGTCTCCTACACGCTCGATGCATTCGGCGGCGTCAGGCGCCAGGTCGAGGCGCTGCGTGCCCAGGCAGAATACCAGCGCTTCTCGCTCGAAGGAGCCTACCTCAGCCTGACCGCGAACCTCGTCACCGCCGCGGTCGCCGAAGCGTCCTTGCACGCGCAGATCCGGGCGACCCGCCAGATCGCCGAGGCGCAGCGCGCCGATCTCGCGATCGTCCGACGCAGCGTCGCAGCCGGCGGCGCTTCGCGCGCGGACATCCTCCAGCAACGGACCGTGCTCGCCGCCACGCTCGCGACGCTGCCGCCGCTCGAGGCCGCGCTCGCCCAGCAACGCAACCTGCTCGCGACCTACACCGGTTCGCTGCCGACGCAGTTCGCCGCGCGGGATTTCACGCTCGATTCCCTGAAACTGCCGCGTGACCTGCCGGTGTCCTTGCCGTCGCGACTCGTCGAGCAGCGGCCCGACGTGCGTGCCTATGCGGCGCTGCTGCACGAAGCCACTGCGGAGGTCGGCGTTGCGACGGCCAATTTACTGCCGAAACTCACGCTGTCCGGCAGCTACGGCGGCGAGGCGGCCAAATTCGCCGACATCTTCTCGCCCGCTTCGACGATCTGGGGTCTCGCAGCCTCGGTGACGCAGCCGCTCTTCGAGGGCGGTCAGCTCATTCACCAGCGCCGCGCCGCGATCGCCGCCGCACAGGAAGCCGCCGCGAACTACAAAGCGACTGTGTTGAGCGCGTTCCAGAACGTCTCGAACGTGCTGCTCGCGCTGCAGGCCGATGCGCGCAGCGTCGCCGCACAAGCCGACGCGGCGCAGGCGGCGGCACAGAGCCTCGTCCTGGTGCGCGTGCAGTTTCGCAGCGGCGCAGTGACCCGCTCGCAGGTGCTCATCGCCGAGCAGAACGATCGCTCGGCCGAGATCGCGCTCGTCAAGGCGCGCGCCCAGCGCTACGCCGACACCGCCGCGCTCTTCCAGGCCCTCGGCGGCGGCTGGTGGCATCGGCAGGATTCGACCGTCAAGACCAACGACTGCTGCAAGGGGCATTTGTGAGCAACATCGATACCGGGGCCGATGACCGGCCCACCGTCGCCCGATCGGCGCTGGTCAAGCCCATTCTGATCGTGCTCGCCGTCGCCGCGGTCATCCTCGGCGGCATCCTCGGCTTTCACCTGTTCGTCGGCCGGATGATGGCCAAGTACATGGCGGCGGGCGCGAACACGCCGCAAACGGTCTCGACCTACGTCGCGCAGTCCCTGCCGTGGCAGAATGAGACGCACGCCGTCGGCAACGTGCGTGCGCGTCAGGGCGCGGACCTCGCGGCACAGATCGCCGGCGTCGTCGGCGCGATCCGCTTCAAGTCGGGCGACGACGTACGGACCGGCCAGATCCTGCTGCGGCTGCGGCTCAACGACGATCCGGCGAAGCTCGTCCAGCTCGAGGCTCAGGCACGATTCGCGGCGGTGACCTACCGGCGCGACCGGCGCCAATTCGCCGCGCAGGCCGTCAGCCAGGCGACGGTCGATGCGGACCTTGCGAACCTGCAATCCGACCGCGCACAGGTCGCCGCGCAGCGGGCACTGATCGCCGAGAAGTACGTGCGGGCACCGTTCTCGGGCCGGCTCGGCATCCGCGCGGTCGATCTCGGTCAATACCTCGCGGCCGGCACGACCGTCGTGACGCTGCAATCCCTCGATCCGATCCTGATCGATTTCTACGTGCCGCAACAGGCCCTGGCGACGATCCGCAAGGGCCAGCGCGTCGGCGCGACGGTAGACACCTATGGCGGCATGCGGTTTCCAGGCCGGATCGTCGCGATTAATTCCAAGGTCGACAGCGCGAGCCGCAATATCCAAGTGCGCGCGACGTTCGCCAATCCGGCCGACCGCCTCGTGCCCGGCATGTACGCGAACGTGACGATCGCCTACGGCGCGCCGCAGCGATTCGTCACGGTGCCGGAGTCGGCGATCACGTACAACCCGTACGGCGACACGGTGTTCGTGGTGCGGCGCCACGGCGTCGACGCGCACGGCAAGCCGGCATTGATCGCGCGGCAGCGGTTCGTGAAGCTTGGCGCCACGCGCGGCGACCAGGTCGTGGTGCAGACCGGTCTCGCCGCCGGCGAAACCGTGGTGAGCTCCGGCCAGATCAAGTTGCACAACGGCAGCCCGGTGACGATCAACAATTCGATCCTGCCGGGCGACTCGGCAAGCCCGACGCCGCCGAACGAGTAGACGCCGGGGGCCGCCAGTGAATTTCACCGACATCTTCGTACGCCGGCCGGTGCTCGCGAGCGTCCTCAGCCTCGTGATCCTAGTCCTCGGCTTGCGCAGCTACAGTTCGCTGCAGGTCCTCGAATACCCGAAGACCGAGAATGGCGTTGTCACGATCACGACCGCCTACCCCGGTGCCGATCCGGACTCGATCGCCGGGTTCATCACGACGCCGATCGAGGCGGCGGTCGCGCAGGCGGACGGCATCGACTACGTGTCCTCGACCAGCCAGAGCGGGGTCAGCACGATCACCGTGGTGCTGCGCCAGAACTACGACACGTCGAAGGCCGCTGCCGAGATCAACATCAAGGTCAACTCGGTGCTCAATCAGCTGCCGACGGGGTCGCAGCTGCCGTCGATCACGGTGCAGGTCGGCCAGACGATCGACGCGATGTATATCGGGTTCTCGAGCAAGAAGCTCGGCCGAAACCAGATCACCGACTACGTGCAGCGAGTTGTACAGCCGCAGTTTCAGGCGGTAGCGGGCGTACAGACCGCGCAGATCCTCGGTGCTCAGTATTTCTCGCTGCGCGCCTGGCTGAATCCGCAAAAGCTCGCAGCCTATGGACTGACGGCGAGCGACGTATCGAAGGCGCTCGCCGACAACGACTACATCTCCGCGGTCGGCAGCACCAAGGGCCAGACGATCCAGGTGACGCTGACCTCGACGACGAATCTGCACAGCCTCGAGGACTTTCGCAACCTGGTCGTCAAGCAGGTCAACGGCGCGATCGTCCGACTGCGCGACGTCGCCACGGTCTCACTCGGCGCCGACAGCTACGATTCGCGAATCGCGTTCGACGGCGTCGGCGGCGTCTTCGTCGGCATCCAGATCGCGCCGAGCGCAAACCTGCTCACCGTGATCGACGGCGTGAAGCAGGCGTTTCCAGAGATCCGCGCACAGCTGCCGGAAGGGTTGAAGGCCGCGATCGTTTACGATTCCACGAATTATGTGAACAGCTCGATCCACGAGGTCGCGAGCACGCTGCTCGAAGCGATCGCGATCGTCGTGCTCGTCATATTTGCGTTCCTCGGCTCGCCACGCTCGGTCCTCATTCCGATCATTGCGATCCCGCTGTCGCTGATCGGCACCCTCGCGATCATGCTGGCGTTCGGGTTCTCGATCAACCTCCTGACCCTCCTCGCTTTAGTGCTTGCGATCGGCCTCGTCGTCGACGATGCGATCATCGTCGTCGAGAACGTCAACCGCCATCTCGCCGACGGCAAACCGCCGGTCGCTGCGGCGATGATCGCGGCCCGTGAGCTCGCCGCGCCGATCATCGCGATGACCGTCGTGCTGCTCGCGGTGTTCGTGCCGATCGGCTTCCAAGGGGGGCTTACCGGTGCGCTGTTCGTCGAGTTCGCATTCACCCTCGCGGGCACCGTGACCGTATCGGCGATCATCGCGCTGACGCTCTCGCCGATGATGTGCTCGCGGATGCTGCGCTCCCATCGCGATGACCCGGACCATTGGGAGGCCCGGCTCATCCGCTTCATCGACGGCCGGTTCGATCGTTTGCGCGGCTGGTATCAACGCAAGCTCGAGCGCAGCCTTGCGTATACGCCGGTGACCGGCGTACTCGTGATCATCGTGCTCGGCGGCATCTACTTCCTCGCGACGAGTTCCAAATCGGAGCTCGCGCCGCAGGAGGACCAGGGTTTCGTACTTCTGTCGGCGACCTCGTCGCCGGACGCGACCCTGCAGACGAAGGTCGATGACTTTCACGAGGTCTACAAGATCGCGACGAAGATCACCAGGCCGGAGCACGTGTTCCATATCGATGCACCGGGCACGTCGATCACCGGTCTCATATTGCAGCCTTGGGACCAGCGCAAGGCCAGCGCGACCGAAATTCAGCGCAACGAGCAGACCGCAATGAATGCGTCGATCGCAGGACAGCGTATCGTTGCCTTCCAGCCACCCTCGCTTCCCGGTGCGTTCGGCCTGCCGATGCAGTTCGTCATCAAGACGACGGATCCGCCGTTGCGCCTCAACGCGGTGTCGCAGGCATTCTTGCGCGACGCGCAAAAGAGCGGCAAGTTCATGTTCCTCGACACCGACCTGAAGTACGACCTGCCGCAATCGGTGATCGACATCGACCGCGACAAGGCCGCGCAACTCGGCCTGACGATGAGCCAGGTCGGCGCCGCTCTCAGCAGCATGCTGGGCGGCGGCTACGTCAACTACTTCAGCATGGACACGCGCTCCTACAAGGTGATCCCGCAGGTGCAACGCATCTCGCGCCTGAACGTCGACCAGTTGCTCGACTATCCGATCGCGACGGTCAACGGCGTCTCGGTGCCGCTGTCGACGATCGCGACCATACACACCGACACCGTGCCGGAAACGCTGAACCACTTCCAGCAGCAGAACTCCGCGACGATCTCCGGCGTGATGGCCCCCGGGGTTTCGCTCGGCGAGTCGCTCACCTATCTTCGCGGCCTCGCCGCGCGCGATCTGCCGCAAGGTTATGCGGTCGACTACGCCGGGCAAGCGCGCCAGTTCGTCCAGGAATCGAGCGGCATGCTGACCACCTTCGGTTTCGCCATCATCATCGTCTTCCTGGCGCTCGCGGCGCTGTTCGAGAGTTTCCGCGACCCGCTCGTGATCCTGATCTCCGTGCCGCTGTCGATCGCCGGCGCGCTGATCTTCATCGCGCTCGGTGTCGGCGGTGCCTCCTTGAACATCTACACCGAGGTCGGTCTGGTCACGCTGATGGGCCTGATCAGCAAGCACGGAATCCTGATCGTCGAGGTTGCAAACAGGGAGCAGGAACTCGGCAAGTCGAAGTACGCGGCCATCGTCTCGGCCGCCAGCGTGCGGCTGCGGCCGATCCTGATGACGACCGCGGCGATGGTGCTCGGCGTGCTGCCGCTCGTCTTCGCGGGCGGTGCCGGCGCCGCCTCGCGATTCGCGATCGGCATCGTGATCTCGACCGGTCTCGCGATCGGCACACTGTTCACGCTATTCGTCGTTCCGGGCGTCTACCTGATGATCGGCGCGGATCGCTTCAAGCTCGCCGGATCCGTCGCACCCGCAGCCGAGACTTGACGGCACAACGCGGACCGGCACGGTGACCGCGAGGCGCGCGTTCAGGAGCCGTGTCGCTGATGTGCAGGCTCGAACCCCGGCCGCGGACGATATCTTTTGCCGTCGTCGCCGCGGTTCTTGGCCTTGATCGGGGTCGTCCGACCGGCACGCGGGTCAGGTCCCGGGGTCTCGGCGCAGCCAATAATCCAACATATATTCAATATAATAGACAATATTGGCAATGTTATTTCGAATCAAAAAACAGGCTCTTCGGCAGCCGACGAGAGCCCGCATCCCGGTTTCGAATTTGCGGAAAATCGGCGTTGCGTTTTGTCACATGTCTTGTATATTCCAGCCCTAGCATATTGATTTATCACGGCTCAGCCACGAAATTCCATCTCGAAACTACTTGAGGTTGTCGACGTTTCGAGATCCGAGATGAACGAGGCACGCATGCACACGGCTTGGGAACAGTTTCATCACGCGACTCTCGAACTCGTTCGCTCGGCGCCGATCAAGCAGCGCCTGATCTGCGCGTACCGCCGCCACCTTTCGGAGTTGCGCGCGGAGCAGTTGCCGGGCGAGGTTCGTGAGCCGTTCGGGCAGATCCTGCGCAGTCTGAGCGGCGTGCAGCCGCTGCGCGGCGAGGATCAGGTTGCAGCGTCGGTGCGCAAGATGTCGAGCCACGAGGCGGACGAGTGCGCGGCACTCATCGTCGAGATCTTCTGCTCGATGTGTCGGGCGCCGGCCGCGCCCGCGCGCACGGCGAATCCGCCGGTCAAACTGCACCGCGTCGCGGAAGGCAAGGATACCGGCGAAGTGGAATCCCCGGCCTGGATGGCAAACAGCTGAGAGCCGGCTGCGAGCCGCGCCGTCGGCGCTTCAGTCGAGCTTGAATTCGATGGTATCCCAGCGCATCGTCTCCTGATGCCGCGCCTGGCGCCGTAGCGCATCGATCAATTCGCGTGCATTCCAGGGCACGATCTCGTCCGCAAGATCCCTGATCGCACCCGCCAGCGGCTCGCTCGAACCGAAGCTCTCCATCGCGACGATCGGCCGATCCGCGGATTTTGCGAAGTTCATCTGGAATGCCACAAGATCGGGCGCCAAGCGCTGCACCGCCGGCACGACGATCATCACTTCGCAGGGGGCGATCTGGCGGCGCAGGTCCTCGCGCTGGCTTTCGGGATCCAGCGGCCGTTTCGCCTGGGGTTGGCTCGTGTTCCTGTAGTAGAACGTGCCCGGCGCCTCCAGATACTCGAAAACGCGCAGGTAGTCCTCGTTCTCCTCCCAGGAATGGGTGACGAACAGGCGGATGGGGTTCGACGCTGTGGACATGATTCGAATTCCGATGCCGATCCTGGGCCGCCACGACGATGGCCATGCGCACCGTGGCGCCCGCCGATACAATGTTGCGCGTGCGTCTGCTGGTTTACAACATCCGCTATGCGACCGGGGTCGGGCCCGCGTTCCACATCCCGCTGCCGGGAGCGGGATATCTGCGCTCGAGCCGCCACGTACTCGCGGACATCACCGATTTCATCAAATCGCAGGACCCGGACGTCGTCGGCCTGATCGAGGTCGACACCGGCTCGATCCGTAGCCGGATGGTCAATCAAGCCGATTTCATTGCCCACTCCCTCGGTCACTATTCGACCTACGAGTGCAAGTACGGCATCGCCTCGGTCAACCAGATGGTGCCGATCATCCGCAAGCAATCGAACGCGTTTCTCGCCGCGCCCCGGATCCGCGGCGAGCGCTTCCATTACTTCGACACCGGCATCAAGCGCCTGATCATCGAACTCGAACTGGACGAGGTCGCGATCTTCCTGGTGCACCTGAGCTTGAAATTTCGCCATCGCCAGTACCAGCTGCGCAACCTGTACGATCTGATCCGCAAGGCGCCAAAGCCGGTCATCGTCGCCGGCGACTTCAACACGTACTGGGGCGACCACGAGATCTACCTGTTCACGCAGGCCGCGGGCCTGCGCAATGCCAACCTGCGCGGGCTCCCCTCGTATCCCAGCCGCAGCCCGCGCAAGGAACTCGACTTCATCCTGCACACCGACCGGATCCAGATCGACCGGTTCGACATCCCGGACGTGCGCCTGTCCGATCATCTGCCGTTGATCTGCGACTTCACGATTCGCACGCAGGCGCAACAGGCGGCCTGAGCCGCCGAGACTCGATGGAGAGCGCGAATGGCCGCCGAAATCTACTGGCAGATCGAGCACGACGCGGACGGGATCAGCCATCTGGTGTTCGACACGCCGGGGGCCGCCGTCAACGTGCTGTCGCACCCGGCAATCGTCGGTCTGGTCGCGCGCCTCGAGGAGCTCGCGGCGAAGCCGCCCGCCGGGCTCATCGTCCGCTCGGCGAAGAGCAGCGGTTTCATCGCCGGCGCCGACATCAAGGAGTTCACGGCAATCCGCACGCCGGCCGAAGGGCTCGAGCTCGTGCGCGCCGGACAGCTCGCCCTGCAGCGGCTCGAGGAGCTGCCGTTCCCGACGGTAGCCGCAATCCACGGCTTCGCCCTCGGCGGCGGCCTCGAACTCGCGCTGGCGTGCAGGTACCGCATCGGCGCCGCGGACGGGAAGCTGGCGCTCGGCCTGCCCGAGGTGCAGCTCGGTATCCATCCGGGCTTCGGCGGCACCGTCCGTTCGGTGCGCCTCATCGGCGTGCGCGCGGCGATGGAACTGATGTTGCTCGGTAAACCATTCAAGACCGACCGCGCGCTGTCGAGCGGACTCCTGGACCGCAGCGCGCCCGCCGGTGAAGTGATCGCGGGCGCGAAGGCGCTGCTCGCCGATCGACCGCCGCGAAAATCCGCGCCGCTCGCCGACCAGCTGCTGAATCTCGCCCCGATACGCCCCATCTTCGCCGGCCGGCTCGCGGCGAGGCTTGCGAAGAAGATCCGCCGCGATCACTATCCGGCGCCTTTCGCCGTCGTCGACCTGTGGCGCCGCCACGGCGCGTCCGTGCGCAGCGCCTACCTCGCCGAGGCACGATCACTCGGCGAACTGATGTGCTCGCCGTCCTCGCGCAACCTGGTTCGCGTGTTTATGCTGCAGGACCGCCTGAAGGGTCTCGGCGGCGGCAGCAAACCGGACGCGCGGCGCGTGCACGTGATCGGCGCCGGCGTCATGGGCGGCGACATCGCGGCCTGGTGCGCGTTTCGCGGCATGGAAGTCACACTGCAGGATCGCGCGGCGCAGCTCATCGAACCGGCGATCGCACGCGCGAAGGCATTCTTCGACAAGCGCATCAAGAATCCGGACGCCATCGCCGCCGCGCAGGCACGTCTGCGGATGGACGTCGCCGGCGGCGGCGCTGCGGATGCCGACGTCGTCATTGAGGCGATCTACGAGAACCTGGATGCCAAGCGCGCCTTGTATGCCGAGATCGAGCCGCGCCTGCAACCGAACGCGATCTTCGCGACCAATACCTCCAGCATCACGCTGGAGTTGCTGTGCGCGAAACTCGCCGATCCGTCGCGCCTCGTCGGCCTGCATTTCTTCAATCCGGTCGCGCAGATGCAGCTGGTCGAGATCGTCCGCGGCGCGCAAACCCGCGCCGAGGTGGTGCAGAACGCGGCCGCCTTCACGCGCAAGCTCGACAAGCTGCCGCTGCCGTGCAGGAGCGCGCCGGGATTCGTCGTCAATCGCATCCTGTTACCCTACGTGAACGAGGCGATCTTCGCCTACGAGGAAGGCATCCCGGCCGAGGCGATCGACGCGGTCGGCCGGGGCTTCGGCATGCCGATGGGGCCGATCGAGCTCGCCGACGTGATAGGCCTCGACGTGGCCCTGAACGTCGGCCGGGTGCTCGCCGAAGCCTTCGCACGCCGGGTGCCCGAGGTGCTCTGCCGGCTGGTCGAGCAGAACAAACTCGGCCGCAAGAACGGCCAGGGCTTTTATTCGTGGCGTGACGGCAAACCCTTGCGCCTCGCGAGCGCCGCGCCGACGATTCCGCAAGATCTCGAGGACCGGTTGATCCTGCCGATGCTGAACGAGGCCGTCGCGAGCTTGCGCCAACGCATCGTCGAGGATGCCGATCTGCTCGACGCCGGCGTGATCTTCGGCAGCGGCTTTGCGCCGTTCCGCGGCGGTCCGCTGCGCTATGCGACCGAGCGCGGGGTCGACGGCGTGCGACGGCGCCTCGAAGAGCTCGCCGCGCGCTACGGCGATCGTTTCAGGCCGGATCCGGGGTGGTCCTCGCTCGCGATGTGACTCAGTGCGTACTCCGGTCGGGTACCATATGTGGTAGTCTTTGTGCAGAAAATCATGGGGTTGTGGCAACGCTGGCGGCGATGAAGCTCGATGGATGAGAGACCGGTCGATCTTGCCTTGCTCAAGAGCTTTTCGCCACTCGACGGACTGAAGGCGGAAAACCTGCACGCGCTCGCGCGCAAAACCCACGTGCGAACGCTCGACGCCGGCCGCGTGCTGTTCAAGGAGGGCGACACCGACAAGCGCACCTTCTATCTCGTCGCCGGCAAGATCGAGTACCGGGGCGAGGAGCGCATCCTGGGTACCATCGCCGCACGGACACCGGAGGCGCGGGCGGCGCTCGCGCCCGGCCTGCCGCGCAAGTTCACCGCGCGCGCGGTGACCGATCTCGAGTACATCATGATCGACAGCGACATGCTCGACGTGCTCCTGACCTGGGACCAGACGGGTCAATACGAGGTCGCGGAACTCAACGCCGAGAGCCTCGGCGAGGAAGGCGACTGGATGACGACCCTGCTGCAGACCAAGGCGTTTCATCGCATTCCACCGGCGAACATCCAGGCAATCTTCATGCGGATGCAGCGCATCAATTACCGCGCCGGCGACGTCGTGATCAAGCAGGGCACGGAGGGCGATTTCTTCTACGTCGTGATCGCCGGCAAATGCACGGTGACGCGCGAGACGCCCCTCAACAAAGAAGGCATCAAGCTCGCCGAGCTCGGTCCCGGCGACAGCTTCGGCGAAGAGGCGCTGATCGCCGAGGCCAAGCGCAACGCGACCGTGGTGATGGCGACCGACGGCACACTGATGCGCCTGGGCAAGCAGGATTTCCAGACCCTGCTGAACGAACCGCTGCTGCAATGGGTGGACTACGACCAGGCCAGGGAGATCGTCGCCCGCGGCGGCAAGTGGCTCGACGTGCGCCTGCCGAGCGAGTTCCAGAACTTCCGCATCGATGATGCGATCAACATTCCGCTGTACTTCATCCGCCTGAAGCTCAACACGCTCGACAAGAACACGCAGTACGTCGTGTGCTGCGACACCGGCCGGCGCAGTTCGGCGGCGGCGTACATCCTCTGCGAGCGGGGCTACGATGCCTACGTTCTGACCGGCGGCCTGTCGGGGAGCGAAGCGGCGCGCACGCGCCGATCCTGAGCGGCCTCGAGCGGCGCCGCGCCGCTACATCGTGTGGGTCGGCTTGTCGCCTCCCAGCGCGCCGGCGAGATAGGTCTCGATCTTCTTCTGCGTGATGCCCCGGTCCTGGTCGCTGAATTGCACGCCGATCCCGGCCGTTCTCTTGCCCTGGGCACCCTTGGGCGTCATCCAGATCACGCGCCCGGCGACCGGCAGCTTCTCCTCCTCGCCCATCAGGTTCAGCAGCATGAACACCTCGTCGCCCAGCCGATAATTGCTGTTCGTCGGGATGAACAAGCCGCCGTTCTTGACGAACGGCATGTAGGCGAGGTAGAGCGCGCTCTTGTCCTTGATCGTGAGGGTCAATAGACCCGGTTTGTTATTCGGCGTTCGCAATGGCGTCAACTTCCGGTTCACCTTTGAATTCACGAAAACACCGACCGGCTCCGCAACAGCAGCACCTCCAGCGCAAGTTGCTGGTTCATGCCGGTCGGGGCCAGTCGCCTGAACTCGCCGGCGGCATCGAGCAGCGCGTACAGGCTTCTCATCTTGGCCTTAAGTAAATCGGCAGGCAAGCCGACCGGTTCCGCAGTTTGCGTGAACCGCTCGCCCGCGAGGCTCGCAACGATGCGCGATGTGATCCAGTTCTCAAGCCACGCGACCCGCAGGAGCGGTTCGGTGCGCGCCCAGCGTTCCGCCAGGATCGTCAGATCGATCGTGCCGGCGCCGAGCTGCTGCAGGCTCCCGCGCATCTCGGCATCGAGTTCCGGCAGGCCCTTTTCTTGCAGTTCGATGGCCAGCAACGGCGCGCCGGCGGCGAGCGCGAGCGCCGCGTCCCAATTGCGCTCGGAACCGGTTTCGGCGCGCAGCCACACGCGCGCCGAAACCGGCTCGGGCGCGTGGATGGCGAGGCGCAGACAGCGGCTCGCAACCGTCGCCGGCAGCCGATGACTGCGCGCCGCCGTGAGGATCAGCAAGGTGTCCGCCGTCGGCTCCTCGAGCGTCTTCAGAAACGCATTCGCGCCGTTGGCGTTCAAGGACTCCGCGCCCTCGATCAAGCCGACCTTGTAGCCGCCGCGGAAGCTCTTCTGTACGAGCGCCTCGATCAACCCCCGCACCTGATCCACCTTGATCTGCTGGGCATCCTCCTCGATGCGCACGACGTGAGCGTCCGGATGGCTGTCGGCGCGCAGCAGCGTGCACGCCGTGCACGCGCCGCACGGCCGGCGCTCGCGGCACTCACATAGCGCGAACGCGCTCATCCACGCGGCGAGTTGTGCCGTGCCGAGTCCCGGCGCTCCCAGGATCAGCAGAGAGTGGGGCAGCCGGCCCGAAGCGGCGGCGCGGCGAATGCGTCCGAGCGGATCGGCGAGCCATGGCAGGGATTCGGCCCTCAGGAAATCCATGAACGCGCCTCGATCGCCGCCAGCATCGCCCGGCCCACCTGCTGCACGGTGCCGCCGGCATCGATCACGGCGATACGCCGCGGATCCTGCGCCGCCCGCGCAAGATAGGCGCTGCGCACCCGTTCGAAGAATTCCGCCCGCTCCGCCTCGAAGCGGTCGGCGCCCGCGCCGCGATCGCGCGCGCGTTCCAGCGCCCGCGCGACCGGCAGGTCGAGCAACAGGGTCAGGTCCGGACGGCGCGCGCCCTGCACGAGACTCTCGAGCTGGTGAATCGCAGACGTATCGAGCCCGCGGCCGCCGCCTTGGTAGGCATAGGTCGCGTCGGTGAAGCGGTCGCAGAGCACCCAGCGCCCGGCGCGCAGCGCCGGTTCGATCAAATGGTCGAGGTGCACCGCGCGCGCCGCGAACATCAGCAGCAGTTCGGCGATCGGCGGCATGCCCTCCTCGCCCCGCTCGAGCAGCAGCGCGCGGATCCGCTCGGCGAGCGCGGTCCCGCCCGGCTCGCGCGTAACGAGGACATCGACCCCGTGCGCCGCGAGCGCCGCCGCGAGCATCGCGCCCTGGGTCGACTTGCCGACTCCCTCGATCCCCTCGATCGTGACGAAGCGCGCGACGCTCATTGGGCGACGCCCTTGCCGCCCGGCCGCCGCGCGGCGCGGCGCGCCGCACGCATGCGGGCGAGATAGCGCCGAACCGCGGCATCCTGTTGCGTGAGAGTCCTCGAGAATACGTGGCGGCCGTCGCCGTTGCCGGATGCGACGAAATACAGCGCCCGGGTCTGCTGCGGGTGCGCGCACGCGTCGATCGCCGCGGCACCAGGCAGAGCGATCGGCGTCGGCGGCAAGCCGGCGCGCGTGTAGGTATTGTAGGGTCCGTCCGTGTGCAGATCGACGGCGTGCAGGCGTCCGGCGTAACGTGCGCCGAGACCGTAGATCACGCTCGGATCGGCCTGCAGGCGCATGCCGATCGCGAGGCGGTGCAGGTAAAGACCGGCGATCTTGCGCCGCTCCGCCGGCAGCGCGGATTCCTTCTCGACGATGGACGCGAGGATCAGCAAATCCTCCGGCTGGCGCAGCGGCAGGCCGGTTTGCCGTGTCTTCCAGGCCGCGTCGAGCACCCCCAGCAGGGCCCGATGGGCCGCCGCGAGCACCTCGACGTCGCTCGCACCGCGCGCAAACTCGTATGTCTCAGGCAAGAACTGACCCTCGGGACTTGCGCCGGGCTCGGCGAATTTTGCCATCAAATCGGCGGGTTTCGCCGGCAGCGTCGTCCTTACGTACGGATCGCGGCGCAGCGCTGCGAGCAGATCCGCAACCCGCCAGCCGTCGACGATCGTGAACGCCCGCAGCATGACCTCGCCCTTGACGAACATGTCGAGCAGGCCGCGCGCGCTGAGACCCGGCCGCAATTCGTACTCCCCCGCGCGCAGCGCCGCCGCCTCGCCATGCCAGCGTGCATACATCGTCCACACGAGCGGCGTCTCGAGCAGGCCGCGCCGGTGTAGAGCGGCGGCGATCCGCTGCAGGCTCGCTCCCGGCGCGACGCGATAGACCAGCGCGGAGGTGATCGGCAGCGGCCGGTCGAGCCCGCGGATCTCGCGGCGCACCGCGACCGTCACCGCGAGTGCGAGCAACACGACGAGCGCGCCCGCGAGGAGCCCGCGCCTCATCGCGCATCCAGCCGTTCGCGCAAGCGCCGCGCGGCGCCGCGGTCCGGCGGCCGGATGAGCGCGCGGCCGTGGCCGATCGCGGCGACCGCGATCAGGCCGGCGACGGCATTGCTCATGAACACCTCCTCGGCCGTGTGCAGATCCTCGAGACGAATGCGCCGCTCGACGGGACGCAGGCCGACCGATGCCGCCTCGGCGAGCACGAAGCGGCGCATCACACCGGCGACGCCGCAACGATCGACGAGCGGCGTCGACAGCGTCGCGCCCCGTCGGAGGAACAGATTCGACATCGTACCGCAGACCACGTGGCCATCGTGGTCGAGGAGCAGCCCCTCGCCGATCCGCTCATCCCGCCACTCGGCGCGGGCCAGCACCGATTCGAGGCGATTCAACGTCTTCAGGCCGGCAAGGGCATCGTTGCGCCCGATCCGCGTGCGGCAGATCCGCAGGCGGATCGGTGCGGAGCCGACCGCCGCATGCGCCGGCGGCGGCCAAAGACTCAGGATCCGCGTCGAGCGCTCACCACCCGACGGCCGGTAGCCACGCGCACCGACCCCGCGCGTCAAGACCAGCTTCAGCACGGCGTCGTCGCGCAAGGCGGCGGCCCGCGCGATCTCGCGGCGCAGCCGCCCACGGTCCGGCGGGTCGATGCCGAGCCGCGCGCTGCCGCCGTACAGACGGTCGAGATGGTACTCGAGCAGGCGCACCGCGCCGGCCCGTACGCACATCGTCTCGAACAGGCCGTCACCGTACTGCAGTCCGCGATCGCGCCAGTCGATGCGCGTTCCCGCGCGGCCATTGATCCAGACCTTCATGCGCCCGTCCCGACGGCGCGCAGCATGCCCTGCGCCTTCGCCCGCGTCTCGGCCAGTTCCAGCGCAGGATCGGAATCGGCGACGATGCCGGCACCCGCCCGCAGGGCGAACCGCGCACCCTCGACGGTGATCGTGCGGATCAGGATGTTGCAATCGCCGCTGCCGTCGCGGTTCAGGTAGCCTATGGAGCCCGTATAGGCGCCCCTGCCGACCCCTTCGAGTTCGGCGATGATCTGCATGCAACGCACCTTCGGGCAGCCGGTGATCGTGCCGCCGGGGAAGACCGCGCGGATGACGTCGACCGGCGAGACGTTCGCGCGCAAACGGCCGACCACGTTGGAGACGATGTGGTGCACATGGGCGTACGTCTCGATCGCCATCGTCTCGTCGACGCGCACCGAGCCGCCGCGGCAGACGCGGCCGAGATCGTTGCGTTCCAGATCGACCAGCATCACGTGCTCGGCGCGCTCCTTCTCATTGCCCAGCAGCGAACGCACGAGTGCCGCATCCTCCTCCGGCGACCCGCCGCGCGGCCGCGTGCCGGCGATCGGCCGCGTCGACAATTCATCGCCGCGGATCGAGAACAAGCGCTCCGGGGATGAGCTCACGACCGCGAAGTTTCCGTGGCGTAACAGCGCGGCGAACGGGCTCGGATTGACGGCGCGCAGGCGCGCGTAGAGCGCGACCGGATCGATCGCCGCGGACGATTCGCCCCACCAGCGTCGCGACAGATTCGCCTGGTAGATCTCGCCCGCGCCGATGTAGGCGAGTGCCCGCCGTACCGCTTCGAGGAAGCGCTCCGGATCCTCCTCGCGCAGTTCGAGTCGGGGTGCGACGATCGACACCGGCGCAGCCTCGGCGGCCTGCGCCGCGTCCGCCGCGAAGCGCTCGAGCAGGCCCTCATGCCCCTCCTCGGCGACGAGCCAGGCGCGCCAGGCCGCGCGGTCACGGATCCACGCCGCCGGCGCGCGAATTGCGAGTGCCGCCAGCGGATCGGGCGCGGCCGGCAGATGCAGACTCGGTTCGATCTCGGCGGCGAGTTCGTAGCCGAGGTACAGCAGCCAGCCGCCGGTGAACGGCAGCGTCGTTGTGGCGCGCGGCAGCGACAGCCGCCCCCACCAATCCTCGAACGACGCCAGGAAGCCGCGGCCGGCGCCCGTCGCCGCGGCGGTCGCGCTCAGCGTTTCGCCGCAGGCAATCGGCAGGATGTCGAAGCGGCGGCGGCCTGCGGCATCAGCCGCGGCGGCGCCGCTCTCGAGGATCCCCGGGTAGCGCTCCGGGAACCGGGCCACCAGGCCCAATGGCTCAAAGTCGGCGGAAAATGAGCGAACCGTTGGTGCCACCGAAACCGAACGAATTCGACAACGCATGCCGCAGCGGCATCCGCCGCGCGGCGTTTGGAACGTAGTCGAGGTCGCAGCCCTCGCCAGGCTCGTGCAGGTTGATCGTCGGCGGTGCGATCTGATCGCGCAGAGCCAGCACCGTGAATATCGCCTCGACGGCGCCCGCGGCGCCCAACAGATGTCCGGTCATCGACTTCGTCGAACTGACCGCCAAGCGATCCGCGGCCGCGCCGAACGCGCGGCGAATCGCGGTCGTCTCGGCACGATCGCCGAGCTCGGTCGAGGTCGCATGGGCGTTGATGTACTGGATCTCTGCCGGGTCGAGGCCGGCGTCGCCGAGTGCCTTGACCATCGCCTTGCGCGCGCCTTCGCCGTTCTCGGGAGGCGCCGTGATGTGATACGCATCGCCGCTCATGCCGAAACCGACGATCTCGCCATGGATGCTCGCACCGCGCGCCTTCGCGCGCCCGTATTCCTCGAGGACCATCGCACCGGCGCCGTCGCCCATGACGAAGCCGTCGCGTTCCTTGTCCCAGGGCCGGCTCGCGCCGGTCGGATCGTGGTTGCGCTGGGAAAGCGCCTTCGCCTGGGCGAAACCGCTGGCGCCGGTCACGCAGGTGGCCATCTCCGAGCCGCCGGCGAGCATTGCGTCGGCTTCGCCGTACTGGATCAATCGCATCGCGAGTCCGATCGCATGCGTCGAGGTCGTGCACGCGGTCGCGACCGCGAGGTTCGGTCCGGTCAGGTTGAACGCCATCGACAGGTGGCCGCTCACCAGGTTGATGATGCTGCCGGGGATGAAGAACGGCGATACCTTCTTCGGTGACCGCGTTTCCAGGAATTTCTCGTAGGTCTGTTCGATCGACTCGAGCCCGCCCATGCCCGAGCCCATCAACACGCCGACACGGTCGCTGTCGTCCTCGGTCACGGTGAGTCCGGAGTCGCGCATCGCCTGCATGCCGGCGACGACGCCGTACTGCATGAAGGCATCCATCCGCCGCGCATCCTTCGGATTGATGTACGGCCCCAGGTCGAGACCGCGGATCTCGCCGCCGAAGTGCACCGGGAATGTCGTCGTGTCGAAGCGGGTCACCGGGGCGATCCCGCTGCGTCCCTCGACGATCGAGGCCCAGGCGGTCGCGACGTCGTTGCCGACCGGCGCGACGACACCCATTCCGGTGACGACGACTCGTCGCTTACTCAAGGCTGCATCCCCGCGGGACCGGGCACGTGGACACGGCCCAAGTCAGGTCTTGCTCTTGTGAGAATTGATGTAGTCGATAGCCTGCTGCACCGTCGTGATCTTCTCGGCGTCCTCGTCCGGAATCTCGGTCTCGAATTCCTCCTCGAGGGCCATGACCAGTTCGACGGTGTCCAGCGAATCGGCGCCGAGGTCGTCGACGAAGGAAGCGTCGTTGGTGACTTCTTCTTCCTTGACGCCCAACTGTTCCGCCACGATCTTCTTTACTTGCTGCTCAACAGTACTCATCGTTATGGTGTCCTCTCGGAATTGGTACGTGCCGCCGCGAAGCGGCCTTTCTCGGCCAGCGCCCTCCCGCAGGCAGGGCGCGTATTTTATGTGAACGCGGTCCCCGCGGCTACCCTTGGGGGCGGCAAGGCGCCCGCGTAGGCCGCTGATTCCTTGACAAAACCTCCCGCTTGGGGGCCGCCGCCGCACGCTCAGGGCATGTACATGCCGCCGTTGACGTGCAGGGTTTCGCCGGTGATGTAGGCGGCGGCCGGCGAGGCGAGAAACGCGGCCGCAGCGGCGACGTCCACCGGCAGGCCGAGCCGCCCCAGCGGTACCTGAGCTTCGAGCGCCGTGCGTTGCCCCCCATCGAGCAAGCGCGTCATATCCGTGTCGATGAATCCCGGCGCAATCGCATTGACCGTGATGCCGCGAGAACCGACCTCGCGGGCGAGCGACTTGGTGAAACCGAGCATGCCCGCCTTGGCCGCCGCGTAATTGGTCTGTCCGGGGTTGCCGGTCAAACCGACGACCGAGGCGATGTTGATGATGCGGCCCTTGCGCGCCTTCAGCATGCCGCGCAGCACCGCCTTGCAGAGGCGGAACACGGAGGCGAGATTCGTCTGGATCACGGCGTCCCAATCCTCCTGCTTCATCCGCAGCAGCAAGGCGTCGCGGGTGATGCCGGCGTTGTTGCACAGGATCCCGACCGCCCCCTCGCGCCCCTCGATACCGCCGAGCAGCGCGTCGATGGAGGCCTGTTCGACCACGTCGAGAACGGCTCCGCGGCCGCCGAACGGCGCGAGCGCCGCGTCGATGCCGGCGGCCCCTGCGGCGCTGGTCGCGGTGCCGACCACCATCGCCCCGTCGATCGCCAGCTGCCGCGCGATCGCCGCACCGATCCCGCGCGAGGCGCCCGTGACGAGCGCGACTTCACCCTTGAGCATCGACATGCAATTCTCCCGCCGCGGGTCAGGCGGCTGCCGCCGCCGCGAGCGCCGCATCCAGGGACTTCGGATCCTCGAGCGCGAGCATCTGCGCATCCCCGCTCTTGTCCACCCTGCGGTTCAGGCTCGTCAGCACCCTGCCGGGCCCGCATTCGACGATCAGCCTCGCGCCTGCATGGATCATGGTACGCACCGTCGCCGCCCAGTAGACCGGCGTGTGCAACTGCTTGACCAAACCCGCCCGGATCTGCTCGGGCCGCGAGCGGGTCTTGACGTCGACGCCATAGACGGCGATCCCGTCCGGCGCGGCAACCTCCGTCGCGGCCAGCCGCTCGCTCAATGCCGCGGCCGCCGTCTGCATCAGCGAACTGTGCGCGGGCACGCTGATCGGCAGCATCAACGCCCGTTTCGCGCCGCGTGCGCTCGCCGCCTCGATCGCCCGTGCCACCGCCGGCGCGCAGCCGGCGATCACGATCTGCCCCGGAGCGTTGAAATTGACCGCCTCGACGACCTCGCCCTGGGACGCCTCGGCGCAGGCCGCCTCGACATCGCTGTCCTCGAGCCCGAGTATCGCCGCCATCGCCCCCTCGCCGGGCGGGACCGCCGCCTGCATCACTTGCGCGCGGAATCGCACCAGGGCCACGGCATCGCGAAACTTCAGGCTGCCGGCCGCGACCAGCGCCGCGAACTCGCCGAGGCTGTGACCAGCCATCGCCCCCGGTACCGGGCCGCCGAGATCGCGCCAGACGCGGTAGGTGGCGATCGCCGCGGTCAGCATGGCCGGTTGCGTGCATTCGGTCGCGTTCAGCGCCTCGGCGGGCCCGTCACGGCACACCGCCCACAAGTCGTAGCCGAGGACCTCGGAGGCCTCGGCGAACGTGTGCTCGATCCGCGGGTGGCGCTCGGCAAGGGCGCGCATCATGCCCACGGCTTGCGAGCCTTGACCAGGGTAGACAAAGGCGAGTGACATACGATGGGTTCCTAAGGTCCCGTCCGGCGACGAATTATAGCGATCCGCCGGCAGAGTGCAGCCCCGATCAGGAAGCCGGCCGCGACACCGTACAGGTGGGCGTCGACGACGACGAGCGCGGCAGCATGGCCGGTCGCCTGGGCGTATTGCTCGTGCGCGATCTTGGCCAGCAGCCCGATGAGCAGGATCCAGCGGTCCCAGAGGCGATCGACCAGATGCTTGACCGTACCCGCCGCGGCCGCCGCGTGCAACACCCCGGATGCGCCGAGATACCACTCGACGCGCGGGCTCAGCCACCACAAGCCGCAACCGATCGCAAGCGCACCGAAGGCGACGATCGCGATCCAGTCGACGGCGTCGTAGGCATCGGCGAACAGCGCCCAGACAAGCACCAGCCCGAGTTCGTCCAGGATCAGGTGCCGGGCGCCGAGGTGCACGAGATGCGCGGTCAACAGCCGCCACCACTGACCGGCCGCAATCGCCGCGCGGTCGTAGCGCAACGCCGACCGCGCCCTGTCGCCGAGCGCCGACAGGGCGTCGAGCGCGGTGAGGATCGCGAGCAACCAAACCCATCGGCCGCGATCCCATTGCAGCGCGGCGGCGATTTCTGCGAGACCGCGCCGCGGCGCACCGGGGTCTGGGACAGGCCTTTTTGGTATCATCCCGGCACTTTCCGAGGAATCGACATGCCTAATCGCTCCCGCGGCTTCACTCTGATCGAGATCATGGTCGTCGTCGTCATCCTCGCGGTGCTCGGCGCGCTCGTCGTGCCGAGGATCCTGGCAAACGTCGACAAGGCACGCGTAACCCGCGCGGGGAGCGACATCCGCGCGATCGAGACCGCACTCGACCTCTACCGCCTCGATAATTACCGCTACCCGACGACTGAGCAAGGTCTCGAGGCCCTGGTCAAGAAACCGGCCGATCCGTCGCTGACGAACTACCGGCAAGGCGGCTACCTGCGGGCGGTGCCGAAGGACCCCTGGGGCAACCTGTATCATTACACGAGCCCCGGACCCGACGGTCAAGCGTACGAGATCATCTCCTACGGGCGCGACGGCAAGCCGGGCGGCACGGGCTACGACGCGGACATCAGCAGCTCCTCGCTCGACCAGAATTAGCGCCTGCTCACGGCAGGCGTGTCGGCGGCGCCGCCCACCCATGCGCAACAAAGGCTTCACCCTCGTCGAGATTCTGGTGGTCCTGGTGATCATCGCGGTCATGCTCTCGATGGCGGTGCTGTCGATCAACGTCGCCGGACGCGACAGCCAGCTGCACGAGGAGAGCCGTCGCATCGTCGGCCTGCTGGATCTGCTGCACGACCGGGCGCTGCTCGAGGGGCGCGATTTCGGCTTGCTCGTCGAGCCGCGGGCCTACGAATTCCTGGTCTATGACAATTTCCGCGATCGTTGGCAGCCGTTCGACACGCAGCGTGAATTCCGCCGCCGCGAGCTGCCGAAGGGCTTGAGCTTGCGCCTGGAGCTCGACGCGCGGCAGGTCGTGCTGAAGGCCCCGCCGTCAGAGCTTGCCGCCGACGCGGCGCCGCCCACGCCGCAGATCGCCATCGCGGCAAGCGGCGAAGGCACGCCGTTTCGCCTGACGCTGGTGCGCGATGCGACGGGCGCGACCTCGGTCGTGAGCGGTGATGCGTTCGGCAAGACCAAGCTCGAGAGACCCAAGGCGCCGGCCCGGGCCTCATGAGAATCCGGCCGGTGAGCATCCCTCGCGCGCGCGGCTTCACGCTGGTCGAGGTGCTGGTCGCGTTGCTGATCGTCGCACTCGGCCTCGCCGCCTTGATGACGACGATCGGCAGCGCCGCCGACACGAGCGGCTACCTGCGCGACAAGACGATCGCCGACTGGATCGCGATGGACCGCATCGTCGAGGTGCGCCTGAGCCTGCAGAGCCTCGCCGAGAGCGCCGACAAGGGCGAACTGCGTTACGCGAACCGTGACTGGCATTACGACACGCGCTACTACAACACCAGCATCCCGTCGATGCGGCGAATCGTCGTGCGCGTATGGGCCGGGAAGAGCAAGGCGAAGGGCAGTCCGCTCGCCGAGGCGATCGGCTTCACCGGCGCCGACGTCGCGCCGCCGGGCAGCTCGAACGCCGTGGACTGGCAGTTCGGCAGCCTGCCGGCGACCTCTGGGCCATTGTCCACAGGTACGGGCGCCGCGAGCAGCGCGCCGATCCTGAACGCCCAGCCGGCGCCGATCGCACCGCCGGGCGCAGCGCCGCCGGGGGGTACGCCATGATCCGGCGGGTACGCGGCGCGGCACGAACGGGAGCCGCCGGTTTCACGCTGATCGAGATCCTCGTTGCGATGTTCATCCTCGCAATCATGTCGGGCCTCGCCTATGGCACCTATCGCGCGGCGCGCATCTCCGCCGAACGCACCGAACAGTCCTTGAAGCGCACGCGGCAGATCGAATTCGGTATGCGCATGCTGGTGCAGGACTTCGCGCAGATCGTGCCGCGCCCGATCCGCGATCCGCTCGGCCAGTCCCGCCTGCCCTGTCTGATCGGTGGAACCGGGACCACCGACCTCGCCGATTTGACGCGCGGCGGCTGGTCGAACACCGCCGGACTGCAACGCAGCACGCTGCAGCGGGTCGGCTATCAACTTGACGGCACCGTCCTCGATCGCAGCTACTACACCGTGCTCGACCCAACCACGAACGACCAGCCGGTCGTCCAGCGCCTGTTGACCGGCGTCACCGGCGTGCAGATCGAATACCTCGACATGAACCAGAACTGGGTGACCCAATGGCCACCGGCCGCACTGCCGCCGGCCGAACAACTGACGGCGCGGCCCGCCGCCGTCGAGATCATCGTCGTGTTCAAGGATTGGGGGCGCGTGCGCCGCCTGGTCGAGGTCGGCGGATGAAGCCCGCGGCGCTTTCACGGCGCCAACGCGGCGTGGCGCTGATCATCGCCCTGGTGATCGTCGCGCTCGCCACCGTGCTCGCGTGGAAGGTCGGCTTCGACAGCTACCTCGAGCGGCAGCGAACGCTCGCGATCCTCTCCGTCGAACAGGCGATGCAATTCGGCCTCGGCGCCGAGGCACTCGCCGCCGACGTGCTGTCGCGACAGTTGCAGCAGACGCCGCAAGTCAACCTCGCGCAAGCCTGGGCGCAGCCGACACCGCCCCTGCCGATCACGCCGGCGGAGTCCGCCGACGCTCCGCCGATCGGGACGCTGCAGGGCAGTCTCGAGGACATGGACGGCCGGTTCAACCTGAACAATCTCGGGCGCCTGCTGACGAACGGCACGCAGGATCCGCAGCCTCTCGCGCAGTTCCAGCGCCTGCTGGTCGCGGTGCACCTCGAGCCGAAATGGGCCGCGATCGCGCGCGATTGGATCGACGCGGACCAGATCCCGGGGCAACCGGACGGCGCCGAGGACGACGTCTACACGCGCCTGACGCCGCCCTACTGGACCGGCAACTGGCCGATGACGAGCCCGACCGAACTCATGGCGCTGCCGGGCTTCGGCCGCGCCCGGTATCTGGCGATCGAGCCCTACGTGACCGCGCTGCCGACCGCGACCGCGAAGATCAACATCTGCACCGCACCCGCGCTGGTGCTCGAGAGCTTCGCCAGCAACCTGAGCGGCACCTACTCGACGGATCTGCCGGCGCTCGCGGCCGGCCGCAAGAACGGCTGCTTTCCAGACCTCAGCACGTTCCAGGCGACCGTCGGCCCGGCCACCTGGATCGCGATCCAGAATCTCGTCACCGACAGCGGCACGTATTTCCGCCTGACGACGCGAGTGACGCTTGGCACCACGGAGTTCACCTTGTACAGTCTTTTGCAGCGCGGCGCCGGCGGGAAGGTCATTCCGTTGCTGCGCAGTTTCGGGACACTTTAAACGCCATGCCGCATACCCTGATCGTTCGCCTCCCCGCGCCGGGCCAGACCGAGGCCGAATGGTTGACGGTCGACGAGGCCGGCACGACCGCCGGCGCGGCGCAGCGCGGCGCCCTCGCCGCCGCCGCGGCGGCGGCCGGCGCTACCGCGAAAGTGATCGCCCTAGGGCCGGCGACGCAGATCCTGCTGGCGGCGCCGGAACTGCCGCCCGGCAGCGGCCCGAAGTTGCTGCGCGCGGTGCCGTTCGCCCTCGAGGAACAGCTCACCGAGGACCTCGATCGGCTCTGCTTCGCGATCGGCCGGCGCGCGCCGAACGGCACGATGCCGGTCGCGGTCGTCGCGCGCGACACCTTGCTCGCCTGGCTCGCCGAATTGCGGGCGGCCGGCCTCGAACCCCAGGCGCTGTATGCGGACGTCGCGCTGTTGCCCGACAATCCCGGTCAGACCGTGCTGTGGTTGGAGGACGATCGGCTCGCGGTGCGCCGCCCCGGTACGCTGCCCGTGCTCGTCGAGGCCGTGCCGCTCACCGACGCCCTGACGATTTGCGGGATCATCAGCGACGCGGACGATGCCGATGCGCAGCCGCGGCCGATGGACAGTGCGATCCTTTATCTGGCGCAAAAGGACTGGCTGCGCGTGCAGCTGGAGGTGGAGCGGCTCGTCCCCAGGTTCGAGAACTTGCGGGTGCAATTGCTGGCGGACGGGGCCTTGCCGTGGCTCGCGCGCGCGCTGCCCGCGCGTGACGCGGTGAACCTGTTGCAGGGCGAGTTCGCGCGGACACCACCGTACGTCGACCGCTGGCGCGAATGGCGGATCGCGGCATTCCTCGGCATTGCGCTGCTCGGCGCACACGTCGCGACGCAGGCGATCGAGATCCACCAGGCGCACCGGCAATCCGCGGGACTCGATCGGCAAATCGCCCAGGTCTACGCCGCGACGATGCCCTCGGAGCCGATGCGCGACGCGCGACGGCAGATGCAGGCGCGCCTGCGGCTGATCCGCGCATCGGCTGGCGGTCCACGGCGCTTCCTGCGCACCATGCAAGCGCTCGCAACCGCGATCCGGCTGACGCCGCAGACGGCGCTCGAATCCTTCGCGTACCGTGCAGGCACCCTCGATCTGACCGTGACCGCAAAAGACGTCGACGGACTCGCGCAACTCGCGCAATCACTCGGGCGGCTTGGCTTCAAGGCCGACATCCAGTCCTCGATGCCGGGCAAGCACGGGCTCGAGGCGCATCTGCAGATCCGCGGGGCCGGCGGCGGTGCACGATGATGGACGCGATGCTGCAATCGATCCGGCATTGGTTCGGTGAACTGCAGGCGCGGGAGCGGCAGGTGTTGATCGCCGGCGCGGCCCTGCTCGCCGCCGTGATCCTGGTCGGCGGCTTGCTCCTGCCGATGCACGCCGCGGTCACGACGGCGATCCGGCGCAGCGAGCGGCGCCGGGCGGATCTGGCATGGATGCGCCGCAACGCCCCGCAGATCCAAGCCGGTGCGGCGCAACTGCGCGTGCCGACGAACGAGCCGCCACTCGTGCTGATCGGCCGCACCGCACGCGCGGCCGGGCTTGCCGGTGCGCTGCGCGGCACGCAGCCCTCGGCGCGCGGCGTGCGCGTGCAACTGCAGGGCGCGCCATTCGACGCCCTGATGATATGGCTCGCGACGCTCGATCAGCGCTACGGCCTCGAGGTCGGATCGATCACGGTCGACCGCGGCGCGCGCACCGGGACGGTCGATGCCAACGTCACATTCTCGCAACCTGCGTCCTGATCCACGCACGGCGCCGCGCCGGCGCCGCGCCGCCTACTGGCCGTTGATTCCGGCCGGCATACTCGTCGCGGCCGGCGTGTTGCTCGCCGCGTTGCCCGCGGCGGTGATCACCTATTTCGTGCCGCCCTTCGTGCAATTGCGGGATCTGTCCGGCAGCATCTGGCACGGCGGCGCCGGCCGGATCGTGGTCGACGGCCGCGAGGCCGGAACGCTCGAGTGGCGCCTGCATCCGCTCGCCCTGTTGCACGGTGCGGCCGATCTGGACGTTCACTGGGTCGATCGCGGCATATCGCTCGATGCATCGGCGCATATCCGCCGACGCGGCCTGCGCGCCCACCGGGTCCGCGGCGACGGCCCGATCGCCGACCTCGGCGCGTTCGGCGTTGCCCCGGGGTGGCGCGGCACCGCGCACCTGGATTTGCGCGAACTCGCCACCGACTACGCGCGGATCGAGTCGATCGACGGGGATCTGCGCCTCGCGAACCTCGCGTCGCCGACGATCGCCGGCGGCGCGAATCTCGGCAGCTATCTCGTGCACCTGGGCGCGGACGCGGCGCCGGTCGACGGTGGCCTCGGCGGCAACGACACTCTGCGGGCGCGCGTCGAGGACACGGGCGGGCCGCTGCGCTTGCGCGCAAACCTCACGGTCGACACCGCTGCGCGGCGCGCAGTGATCTCCGGCACGCTGGCCGCGCGGCCGGGCGCATCCGCCGCGATCGTCGGCGCGGTGGCGCAGATGGCCGAGCTGCGTGGGCGTGATGCCGCCGGCAACGTGCCGATCGAAGTCGAAGTCAGGTTCTGATCGCGACGATGACGCCCGCGCACTGCGCCGTCACGGGGCCGGCCACTCGCGCCAGGCACGCATCAGCGGAAAATACAGGCCGAGGCGCACCGGCTCCGCTCCGAGGCGCCGCGCGAGCACCGCATATCGGTCCATCTGCGGGCGGTAGCGCTCGACCTCGCGGTCGAGGAACGTCTGCTCGCCGCCGCCGAGATGTTCGCTCGTCTTGTAGTCGATGACCCAACGCACCCCCTCCTCGTCGACGAAGCTGCGGTCGAACACCGCGTGCACGACCTCGCCGTTGCACACGCCCGACCAGGCGCGCTCGCGCATGTCGTCGCGCCGGTCGCCGGCGAGGATCCAGCGGCCGCGCGGATCCTGCTGCACGGCCGCGAGTGCCGCGACGACGCGCCCGCTCGCTGCATCGAGCCACTGCGGCGGCACGCCGTGTGCGGCCAGCCATCGCCGCAGCGACGGCTCGCGCTCGCGCAGGGCCGCCGCATCGAACCCCGGCAGCTCGAACCGCTGCAACTCGGCGTGAACCAGCGTGCCGATCTGCCGGGCGGTCTCCCCCACCCAGTCGAACGGCGGCGACGGCACGCGTGGCGGCGCGCCGCCCGCCGGCGGCTCCGTGCCCGGCACGGCGATCCGCGGTGTCGTCCAGCCGTCCGGCACGCGGCGCAGGCCGCCGTGCGGCACGAGCGCATCGGCGTCGGCATCGGCAGCGGCGTCGGCATCGGTGCCGGCCGCGGTGGCGGGGGTGAATTCATCGCCCACGACCGGCCAGAGCACCGCGAGCAAACTGCCGGCGCGCGGCGCGGCGGCGCCGGGCCGGCGACCAACGGTCCCATCGGGCGCTTCGGCCGGATTGCCGATCACTGCCGAGAGGCACAGCTCGTTTCTCGCGCGAGTGCAGGCGACGTACAGCAGGCGCTCCGCCTCGAGATCGGCGCCCTCGCGCGCCTGGCCGCGGAGGAATTCGAACAGCGGGTCGCTGTCGGCGCCGATCGCCGGCCGCGCCGCCATGATCATGCCGTCGCGCCCCATTCGCGAGAATTGCAGCGACAGCAGGAATTCCTCGTTGCGCCGCGCGATCGCGCGATCGAGCCCCGGCACCACGACCAGGTCGAACTCGAGGCCCTTGGCCTTGTGGATCGTCATGAGCTCGACGTGGCTCTGCCCGGCATCGCGAGCAAACAGGTTCGCGAACTCGCCCGCGAGGTCGGCCGGATCCGGCAGGCCGCGCCGTTCGAGCTCGCGTAAGCGCGCGAACGCCGCGCGGGCATCCTCGAGATCCGCGGCGGACGTCGCACAGCAAGGGCCACCGAGCGCCAACCAGCTGCATTCGAGCCAGCGCAGCAATCCGCCGCGGTTGCGTGCCGCCAGCGCCTCGCGCAGCACCTCGCGCAGCCGCTCGCAGCGCCGGCGCCCGTCGGCGGTCAATGCCGCGAGCACCGCCTCATCCTCGAGCGCTTGCCAGACCGTCGGCGCGGCGCGCCCGAGCGTGAGCAGGTCGGCGAGTCGCACTCCCGCCCAGGGCGCCCGCAACAGCGCGAACCAGGCCGTGCGATCGCCCAGATGCAACAACGCCCTCGCGAGCATCACCAGATCGCGCACCGCGGGGCGGTCGGCGAGCGGTTCGATGTCGATCGCGCGAAACTCGACGCCGCGCTCGCGCAGGCGCGCGGCGATCTCGCGCGCATGTGAGCGCGCGCGCACCAGCAGGGCGATCCGCCACGACGGCTGTTGCGCGCGCCGCGTGGCGATCAGCTCCGCGGCGGCGCCAGCTTCGGCGGCGCGCGAGGCAAAATGCACGGTGCGCACCGCCGGCCCGGCATCGTCCCCTTGTGCCCGCACCGCCCGGCTGCGCCGGAATGCGATTGCGCCGCGGTCCCGGTCGTCACACGCCGGCAGGATGCGCGCAAACGTCGCGTTGACCCAGCCGACGAGCGGCGGGATCGCCCGGAAATTGTCGGTGAGCCGCAAGACCTCGAACGGCAGGCCGCCGAGCCCCTCGTCGGCGAGTTGCAAAAAGGCGCGCACCTCGGCCTGGCGGAAGCCGTAGATCGACTGCATCGGATCGCCGACGCAGAAGACGCTGCGCCCGTCATCGGGCTGCCAGCCCGCGGTGAGCATCCGCAGCAGATCGAGCTGCGCGCCCGATGTGTCCTGGAACTCGTCGACCAGCACGTGCCGCAGCCGGTAGTCCAACCGCAACGCGAGATCGGACGGCAATTCGGCATCGCCGAGCGCGCGCAGCGCGGCAATCGAGACGGCCGGAAAATCCGCCGCGCCGCGCTCGCGAAACACCCGCTCCAGTTCGGCGGCGCCGAGTACCAAGACGCGCGCGACGTCGCGGACGCGTTCCCAGTCCTCATCGCCGTACGCCGCGGGAGGCAGTGCGGCGACTTGCGATAACACCCGCAGCGCGCGCGGATCGCGGCCCATCTCCTCGAGCAGATCCTGCATGGGGCGCTTCTGCGCGACGCCCGGCGCAAAGCCCTCGGCGACGGTCAGACGCGTGCGCACCGTGCCCTTCGCGGTCAGCGCGATCGCGGCGAACCCGCGCCAGCGCGCCAGGTCGGCCGGATCGGCGCGCAACGGCGCCGCCTGTCCGCGCCAGCATTCGAGCGCGGCATTGCGCCCCGCGGCGCGCGCCGCGGCGGCGCACAGCAGCGGCGCCACCGCCGCGATCCGTTGCCCGCCGAGCAACGCGGCGGCGTTGTGCAGCACGCGGCCGATGAGCAGCGCCAGATCCTCGTCGAAACGCCGCCGCACCGCCGGCAGCGCGGCCTCTTCGTCGCGCGCGGCGGCGCGCAGGCCACCCGCGAGCAGCGGCAGCCAGCGCTCGCGGCTGCGCAACATGCCGCCGATCAGATCGACGAGGGCCTCGTGGCGCTGGTCGCCGAGCGCGAGGACCCGCTCGACCGCGGCGCCGAACGCGTCCTCGTCCTCGTAGGCGAGGGCGCGCCGCGCGGCCTCCCGATACAGATCGGCGGCGTCCTGCGCGATGCGCGGGCTCGCGCCGAGACCGGAGCCGATCGGCAGTTGAGCGGCGAGCCACGCGTTGAACCCGTCGATCGTTTCGATCCGCAGCCGCGAACCATGCACGCCGAGATCGATGCCGAGCGCGTCGAGGTGGCGCAGCGCATCGACCGCCAGACGCCGCGTCACCGGATCGAGGTTCGCGGCGCCCGCCGCGGATCGGGCCGTCTCGAGCGCCCGCGAGATGCGCTCGCGCATCTCGAGCGCCGCGCGCCGCGTGAAGGTGAGCGCGAGGATGCTCTCCGGTGCATCGACCGTCGCCAGCACACGCAAGAATCGCTGCACGAGCAGCGTGGTCTTGCCGGAGCCGGCCGGTGCCTGCACCAGCACCGAACCCGGATGCGTCACCGCCCGCTCGCGCGCCGCGGTGTCCGTCGGCGGTGGCAGCGCCTCAGACATCCTGAACCTCGGACTCGGGGTCGCCGGATTCAGCGTCACCAACCCTGCAGAATGCCTGCAGGTGGCAACTCTCGCAGGCGCGCGGCGCCGGATCGACCTCGGCGCGGCCGTCGCGAAACTCGCCGGCAAGGCGGTCGAGGCGCACACGCCAAAGCGCGAGCAACTCCTGCATGTCGCGCGCGCCCTCGAGCGGCGTGCGGCGGCGTTCGGGCAGCAAGGCGCCGTCGCGGTCGGACTCGACGACGAAGCGGCATTCGGCGGCGCTGACCTGGCCGTACGCGACCGCGACGAGTCGCCCGCCGGTGAGCGTCGCATACAGGGGCAGCTGCGGATTGGCCGGCCGTTCGCCGCGCCAGTCGGCGGCGGCGACGCCCGTCTTGTAGTCGATCAGCACGCGCCCGCCGTCGGCCAAGCGGTCGACGCGATCGATCCGACAGGAAAATTCGAGCCCGGCGTGGCGCGCCACCTGACAGCCCGCCTCGATGCGCTCGACCCAGAACGGCGTGCGCCGGGCCTCCAGATCCAGCCAGCGAGACAGCAGGCGCTCAGTCCGTTCGCGTTCGCGGCGACGCCAGCGCGAACCCGGATCGCGGCGCGCGGCCGACTCCTCGATCGACGCAGCGACCGCAGCGGCGATCAGCGCCGAGCGCGCCGCCGGCTCGATCGCGTGGAGCGCCGTGGAATCGCCGAGTTCGCGCCAGATGCGTTCGAGCGCACCGTGCACCACGGTGCCCCGCTCCAGCGCATTGAAGCCGGGTATCGGCCGCGCCAGCCGCTCGCAGCGCAGGCGGCTCGCGGCAAAGCCGCGAAACGCGCACAGCGACTGCGCGCGCAAGGTGGCGACGCCGCGTGGCGACTCCTCGCCGCCGAGCGGCGGCGCTTGCACGTCGTGCAGAAGCTCGAGCCGGGGCGCCAGCGCATGCAGTTCCTGCCAAAGCGGCCGCGGCGTCGGTACGCACTCGAGCAGCCGCAGGGGCGCCGGCAGCAGCGGGCTCGGGATCGCCGCATGCCCTTCGCCCGGATCCGCCAGACTGAACACCACGGTCGCAGCGCGCTGCGTCCAGCGCCGGCCAAGATCGATTGCCGTGCGCAATCGGGCCGCGGCCGACGCCGCCTCGACGCCGTGCAGGCGTTGCAAGGCAACCGGCAAAAGCGGCACGGGCTCGATGGGCGCCGGCCACGCGTCGGCACTGAGGCCGGCGATCCACAGCGCATCGTAGCCAAGCCACGGATCGCCGACGGCGCCGCTGATCCAGATCGGCGTTATTCCGGTCTGCGGCTGAAAGACGGTGTCCCGCGCCGCGGAGGCTAGCAGGCGCCCGGCAGCCTCGCCGGTGAGCGCCCCGAACAGCGAATCGGCGGCCGCCAGGCTCGCGAACAGCTCCCGCATGCGCTCGACCGATTGATACTCGGCGCTCGACCAGTGTTCCCGGACCGCCCACGGGCCGGCGTCGAACGCGCGTGTCCAACGCCCGATCCATGCGCTCATCCGTGCCGCGCCCGACGCTTCCTCGAGCGATTCGCGCACCGCGGCGAGGCGCACCAGCGGCGCGCAGGGCCACGTTCCTCGGCGACGGGCGATGTCTTGCGCGAGCGCGACCCAGCCGCGCAACGGCGCGTGCGCTGGCGCCGCAGCGCGCAGCTCGGCGTCGATCAGCGCGAGCTGCGCTGTGGCGGCGCCGCCCGGTTGCGGCCCGAACGCGCGCAACAAGGCGCTGAAGCGCTCGAACGAGACCGGCCCGCGCGTCATGGCAAGCCATTCGAGCGCCGCGGCCACGTGCGGGTAGTCGGCGAGCGGCGTGCCGCCGGCGATCGCATACGGCGCGCTCGCGTCCGCGCCGTCCAAGCGAAATCGGCGTGGCGCAAGCGCCGCGTCGAAGGCGTCGGCGACTTCGGCGCGACGCGCAGCGAGGTCCGGAATCAGCACCCAGGCGCGAAACTGCCCCTGCTGCGACAGGCGCACGCGCAGCCAATCTGCCGCGGCCGCGAGCTCTGCGTCCGGTGATCGCGCCGGACACTCCCAGGCGAGCGCCGGCCCGGCGGCCGCCGGCGCCAGCATCGATCGCCCGTTGCTCTCCAGCCAGCGGCGCGCGGCCGGTCGCCACGCGGGACTGTCGATCCACGCCACCGCCTCCGGCGCCGCGGGCAGCGCAGCGAGCAGGTCATCCTGGCCGATGCAGCCTAGATCACGGCAGCGCCGCTCGAAGCGGTGAATCCAACCGGCGAGCCGTTCCGCTTCCTCGCCGCCCGCCGCAGCCAGGGCGGCCGATGCGATGCCGTGGTCGCGCATCGTCCGGCGCGCGCGGCGGGCGGCTGCGGCCGCCCCTTGCGGATCGAGCAGGCCGGCATCGCGACCGTCCTCGGCGAGGATCTCGCGCCACAGGTATCGCTCCTCGATGTCCTCCATGCAGCGCAGCCGCGCCGCGCCGGTCACGAACCGCCGCTCGTGCTGTTCACGCAACCACGAGCCGAAGTCGCGAATCCGCGGCGTCGGCCAGATATCCCGGCCCGCCGCGAGATGCCGCCGCTCGATCGCGTCGAAAATCGCCGCCGCGAGCTCGCGCGTCGGCGCGAGCACGGTCGCGCCCGCATCGAGCTCGGCGAGCAAAGCCGCCGGAACCGGCGAGGCGTTCAGCGGGCCTTGGCCCCGCCGCTCGACGCGACGATGTGCAGCGGCGGCGTACCCGTCATGCGCGCGTCGAGCAGTTCGTCGATCCGGCCGAACACGGTCGCGAGCACCTCGGCTTCCGGCAGGTTCGTGATGCGCAGGAAATTGCGCCGCGGAAAATTGAAGCTGACACCGGGCGCGACGAGCACGTGCTTGTTCTCGAGCAGGTCGAGTGCGAATTCCTGATCGTCGAAGCCCGGCACCGCGTCCTCGCGGATCTCGAGGAATGCGTACAGCGCGCCCATCGGCCGGGCCAGGCGCAGATACTTGCTGCGCGCGGCGCCCTCGATGATCGCGCGGCGCGATTCGTACAGACGGCCGCCGGCGCGGGTCAACTCGCGGATGCTCTGATGTCCGCCGAGGGCGGTCTGCACCGCCCATTGCCCGGCGACGTTGCTGCAAAGGCGCAGTGACGCCAGAAGTTCGAGCGCGGCGAGGTATTCGGCGGCATTCTTCGTGTCGCCGGAGAACGCCGCCCAGCCGACCCGGTAGCCGCAGGCACGGTACACCTTCGACAGGCCGCTCATCGTGCAGCACAGGGTGTCGTGGACGAGCGTCGCCATCGGCACGAATGTCGCGCCGTCGTAGAGGATCTGATCGTAGATCTCGTCGCTCAGCACGACCAAGCGGTGCCTCTCGGCGATCCGCGCGATCGCCGCGAGCGTCTCCCGCGGGTAGACCGCGCCGGTCGGATTGTTCGGATTGACGACGACGATCGCGCGCGTGCGCGGTCCGATCGCAGCCTCGATCTGCGCCGGATCCGGCACGTAGCCGTTCTCCGGCCGGCAGGGGTAGTGCACGGCCCGGCCGGAATTGAGGTTCACGGCCGCAGTCCACAGCGGATAGTCGGGGCTCGGCACCAACACCTCGTCGCCGCCGTTCAAGAGTGCGCGCAGGCACAGATCGATCAGTTCGCTGACACCGTTGCCAATGAACACTTCCTCGACCGTGACGCCGCGCACGCCCCGGTCCTGCTGCAGCATCACGATCGCTTCGCGCGCTGGGAAGATCCCCTTCTGATGGACGTAGCCTTCGCTGTAGCGCAGGTTCTCGATCATCGCGAGCCGCATCGTCTCCGGCGCACGGAAGCCGAATGCGTACGGGTTGCCGATGTTCAGCGAGATCACATCGTGCCCGAGGCGTTCGAGTTCGAGCGCGCGCCGTGCGAGCTTGCCGCGGATCTCGTAGCGCACGTTCAACAGACCGTCGCTCGGACGCACCTGCTTGACCGGGTTCATGGCGTCACGCTCGGCTTCTCGGGGGTTGCGCTCGGGTTCACCGTCGCAGAATAGCCCAAGACGGCGTGCCGATGACAGGCGACGAGGTGTCCGGGGGCGGCGGCCTCGGCGAGCGGCCGCCGCTCGGCGCAGACCTGCACCGCATGGACGCAGCGCGGTCGGTACGCGCAGCCGGGCTGCGCCGCCGCCGGCGCCTGCGCGTCCGCCGGCACCTCGCCGATGGCCGGCTCCGCGGCCGGCCCGGCGGCGGCGCGCACGGCTGCGGCGCCGGGAACGGCCGCGAGCAGCGCACGGGTGTACGGATGCAGCGGACCCGCGAACAGCGCCTCGCGAGGCGCGGTCTCGACCAAGCGGCCGCGGTACATCACGAGCACGCGATGGCTGATGTGCCGGACGACGGCGAGGTTGTGGCTGATGAACAGCATCGCCATGCCCGACTCGGCCTGCAGGTCGGTCAGCAGGTTGACGATCTGGCCCTGGATGGACACGTCGAGCGAGCTGACCGCCTCGTCGCAAATCAGCAGTTCGGGGGCCGACATCATCGCCCGCGCAATGCCGATGCGTTGGCACTGGCCGCCGCTGAACTCGTGCGGGTAGTGATTCGACGTCCAGCGCGGCAGGCCGACGCGGCGCAACATGCGATCGGTCCGTTCCCGTCGCTGCTGCCGGCGGACCCGCGGTTCGAAGATCCGCAGCGGTTCGGCGAGGATCTCGCCGACCGTCATCCGCGGATCGAGGCTTGCCAACGGATCTTGGAACACCATCTGCAAGGCGCGACGCCGTTCGCGTAATGCGCGGCGGCCGAGGTCGAGCAGGTTCTCGCCCCGCCACCGCACCTCGCCGGCGGCAGCCGGCACCAGCCGCAGCAGCGCGCGCGCCAGCGTCGACTTGCCCGAGCCAGACTCGCCGACGACGCCCAGGGTCTCACCGGCGCCCAAGACAAAACTCATGTCGTCGACCGCGGTGAAACGTCGGCGTCGAATCAGGCCCCGCCCGGCGTCGAACTCGACCCGCAGGGAGCGCACTTCGAGCAGCGGCGCGCTCACGGCGGCAAGGGGGCGTGACAGGCAACCTGCCGGCCGCCGTCCAGGGTCGAGAGCAGCGGCCGTTGCCTCGCACACTGCTCGTTCGCATACTCGCAACGCGGGGCGAACGCGCAGCCGTCCAGCCGCTGCGCGGCGCCGGGCGGCTGTCCCGGCAGGGTCGGCAGGCGCGCCAGCACGGGTCCCGCCAGGTCCGGCGCGCAGGCCATCAAGGCCGCCGTATAGGGATGTCGCGGGCTGCGGAACAAATCCCGCGCGCGGGCGTTCTCGACGACCCGCCCCGCGTACATCACGACGATCCGCTCGGCGAGGCCCGCGACGACCGCGAGGTCGTGGCTCACCAGCAGGATCCCCATCCGCAAATCGCGGCGCATCCGGCCGAGCAACTCGAGCACCTGCGCCTGCACCGTCACGTCGAGCGCGGTCGTCGGCTCGTCGGCGATCAGCAGATCCGGCTCGCACAGCAGGCTCATGCCGATCATCACCCGCTGACGCATGCCGCCGGACAGTTCGTGCGGGTACTGTTGCACACAGCGCGCCGGGTCGACCATGCCGACGCGTCCGAGCATCCCGAGCGCCGCGGCGCGCGCGGCCGGCCACGCGAGGCCGCGGTGGCGGACCAGCACCTCGGCCATCTGCACGCCGATTTTCAGATGCGGCGTCAATGCCGATTGCGGATCCTGGAAGACCATCGCAAGTTTCGCGCCGCGCAGCGCACTCAGCCGGGAGGGCGGCGCCGACAGCAGGTCCTCGCCGGCGAATCGCACGGCGCCGCCGACGACGGCGTTCGGCGGTAACAAACCCATGATTGCCAGGCACAACTGGGTCTTGCCCGATCCGGACTCGCCGACGATGCCGACGCACTCGCCGGCTTCGACGTCGAGCGAGACCTGTCGCACCGCCTCGATCGCGGCGCCGGCGCGCCGGAACGTGACGCGCAGATCCTGCACCGCGAGCATCGCGCCCACCCTTCAGAGCTCGCCGGGGTCGAGCGAGTCGCGCAAGGCGTCGCCCAGAACGTTGAACGAGATCAGCAGCGTCGCGAGAATCACGCTCGGCACCAGCAGCATCCACGGGGCCGACTCCATCTCGGCGGCGCCGGATGCGATCAGCGTGCCGAGACTCGCCTGTGGCTCCTGGATGCCGAGCCCGAGGAAGCTCAGGAAGCTCTCGAACAGGATGATCTGCGGCACCGTGAGCGTCGCATAGACGATCACCGGCCCGATCACGTTCGGCACGACGTGGCGCAATACGATGCGCACCGGTCCGGCGCCCGCCGCCGTCGCCGCCTCGATGAACTCGCGGCCGCGGATCACCATCGCCTGTCCGCGGACGATGCGCGCCATCGTCAGCCAGCCGATGGCGCCGATCGACAGGAACAGCAGGTACACGCTGCGGCCGAAGACGACGGTGAGCAAGATCACGAAGAAGATCAGCGGCAGACCGCTCAGGATCTCGAGCACGCGCATCATCAAATGATCGACGCGACCGCCGACGAAGCCCGCGATCGCGCCGTAGACGATGCCGACGACCAGGCTGACCGCCGTGGCGATCAGGCCGACTGCGAGCGAGATGCGCGTCCCCAGCAGCGTGCGCACGAACAGGTCGCGACCGAGCCGGTCGGTGCCCCACCAGTGCGCGTGCCGCAGGCCCGGAGGCATCGCGATGCACGACCAATCGATCGTATCGGAGCGGTTCGGATTCAGCCGCGGCCCGAGCAGCGCGAGCGCGACCAGCAGGGCGATCACGCCGAGCGCGAGCAGCGCGGCGCGGGAACCGCGCAAGCGGCGTCCGGCGTCGCGCCACAGGCCGGCGGCCGGCGCAAGCGGATCCTCGTCCGCGGACTCGATCATGCCTCGAGCCTGACCCGCGGATCCAGCGCGGCGATCAACAAGTCGACGAGCAATCCCATCAGGATCAGCAAGGCCGAGTACACGATGACCATGCCGAGCACGAGTGTGTAATCGCGGTTCAGCGCGCCTTGCACCAGATAGCGGCCGATGCCGGGCAGGCCCGCGATCGTCTCGACGACCAGCGAACCGGTCATGATCATCGCGATCGCGGGCGCGAGGTAGCTCGCGACCGGTATCAACGCCGGGCGCAGCGCGTGACGCAGGACGATGGTCCGCAGCGCCAGCCCCTTGGCGAATGCCGTGCGCACGTAGTGACTCTGCAGCACTTCGAGCATGCTGCCACGCGTCAGCCGGGCGATGAATGCGAGCGGCGGAAGGGCCAGCGTGACGACGGGGAGCACCAAATCCTTGATGGAGCCGCGATCCCAGCCGGCGACGGGCAGCCAGTGCAGCCAGACCCCGAAGAGCAGGCCGAGCGCCGGCAGCAGCACGAACGAGGGAATCGCGATGCCGACCACCGCCAGCGCGATGCTTGCGTGATCGAGGAGGCGACCGCGGTGCAGAGCCGCGGCAACGCCGGTCGCGACGCCTGCGAGCAGCGCGATCGCGATCGCGATCGCCCCGAGCGTCATGCTGACCGGCAGCCCCTGACGGATCAGTTCGGTGACGGTGAAATCCTTGTAGCGGAACGACGGACCGAAGTCGCCGCGCGCGAGGTCGCCGAGATAGCGCGTGTACTGCACCCAGATCGGCCGGTCGAGGCCGTACGCGGCATTCAGGTTCGCGACCACGTCCGCCGGCAGCGTCTGTTCCTGGTCGAACGGACCGCCCGGTGCGAGGTGGATCAGAAAGAAGGAGATCGTGACGATCGCGAGCAACGTGGGCAGTGCACCGCACAGGCGAACGAGGACATAGCGGATCATCGGCATGCGTGGCGGCAGTGTAGCGACTGACCGCAAGGTGGACAAGGCGCCGGGGGATCCTTAGACTGTCGCGCCGAATGACGACCACAGCCCGCCAATCGGCCTAGGGAATCTCGAGCCGGCATGGATTCGACCCGACCCATTCGCGCCCTGATGCGCGGACTCGACGCGCTGTGCGTGCTTAATGCGCATGGCAGTGCCACGGTCGCGGAGGTCGTCGGCGAGACCCGGCTGCCGCGTACGACCGTGTATCGACTGCTGGAGACGTTTTGCGAAGCCGGTTATGTCCATCGCGACCCGCACGACGATCGCTACCGCATCACGAGCTTCGTGCGCGGCCTCGGCGACAGCCTCGACGAGACGGCCTGGCTCGCCGAGCTCGCGATGCCGCAACTCGAGGCCTGCAGCCGCGCAACGGGACAGCCGGTTGCGGTGGCAACCCCGTCGGGCGTGACGATGCTCACACACGAAGCGGCGCCCGCCGGCGCGTCCGGTCCGAGTGCGATCCGCTGCAGCGTGTTGCGGGTGCCCCTGCTCGGCAGCGCCTGCGGCATCGCCTACCTCGCCCGCTGCCCGGCCCCGCTGCGCGGCGCTCTGATCGAGGCCGCCACCCGCGCCGCGCGGCGCAGTCACCGCGCCGAATGCGATCCGGCCGAGGCGGCGCGTCTCGTCGAATTAGCCGCCGCGGCGGGCCATGCGCTTGCAGCGACCGGCCGCGGCGACGGCGAGCGCGCGCTGAGCATCGCGCTGACCCGCGAGGGTCGCCCGCTCGGTGCGCTCGCACTGCGTTTCGACGCCGCGACGCATCCGGCACGGGCCGTGACCGATCGCTTTCTGGCAAAATTGCAGGATTGCGCGACGCGAATCGGCGAGGAGCTTTCGCAGCGCCGGATCGACGCGCGGCATACGAGCGCGCCGGCAACGACCGCCTGAAGGAGTGTCAATGAAGAAGATCATCGTGTGCATCAAGCGCGTCGTCGATTACAACGTCCGGGTGCGCGTCAAGCCCGACGGCAGCGGCGTCATGCTCGACGGAGTCAAGATGAGCGTGAATCCGTTCGACGAGATCGCCCTCGAGGAAGCACTGCGTATCAAGGAGCGCGGCTCGAATGTCGAGGTCGTCGCGGTCGGCATCGGCGTCGTCGACGCCCAGCAGCAGCTGCGCACGGCGCTCGCGATGGGCGCGGACCGCGCGGTGCTCGTGCAGACGGACCAGGCGGTCGAGCCGCTGACCGCGGCGCACGCCCTGCTCGCGCTGGCGAGGAAGGAGAATCCCGACCTGATCCTGCTCGGCAAGCAGGCGATCGACGACGACGCCAATCAGACGGGGCAGATGCTCGCCGCATTGTGGGATCGGCCGCAGGCCACCTATGCGTCGAAACTCGAGTTGCAGGAGGGCAAGGCAACCGTGACGCGCGAGGTCGACGCCGGCCTCGAGACGATCGAGATCGATCTGCCGGCGGTGGTCACGGTCGACCTGCGGCTCAATGAACCGCGTTACGTCAAGCTGCCGGACATCATGAAGGCGAAGAAGAAGCCGCTCGACGTCATTTCGCTCGAGAGTCTCGGAGTCGCGGCGTCGGTCTGGCTCAGGGCCGTCAAGACCGAGCCACCGGCGCAGCGGCAGAAGGGCGTCATGGTCAAGGATGTGGCGGAACTCGCCGATGTTCTCAAGAAGAAGGGGTTGATCTGATGTCGAAGGTACTGATTCTCGCCGAGCACGACGGCCAGACCCTGAATCCGTCGACGCACAAGTGCGTGACCTGCGCCACGGCGATCCCCGGCGCGCAGATCGCGGTGCTGCTGCTCGGCGCGGACACCGCCGCGGTCGCGACGCAGGCCGCCGCGATCCACGGCGTGCACGAGGTGCTGCGAATCGACCGGCCGGAGAACGCGCACCCGCTCGCCGCGACGTTCGCGCCGCAGGTGGCGGCGATCGCGCCCGGCTACACGCATCTGTTCGGGCCGTCGACCAGCTTCGGCAAGGACCTGACGCCGCGCGTCGCGGCCCTGCTCGGCGTACCCCAGGTGAGCGATCTGATGGCGGTCGACGGCGCGTACCGCTTTCGCCGGCCGATCTACGCCGGCAACGCGATCGTGACCGTCGAGGCCGATCCCGCGCGCATCCTCGTCGCGACCGTGCGGATCGCCTCCTTCGAGGCGGCCGGCACCGGCGGCTCGGCGACGATCGCCTCGCGCACCGCCGACGTCAAGCTGCCCGTGCACACCCGCTACGTCGGCGCACGCTCGGGCTCGACCGACCGGCCCGACCTGCAAACCGCCTCCCGCGTGGTGTCGGGCGGACGCGCGCTGGCGAGCGCCGAGAACTTCAAGCTGTTGTACGACTTCGCCGACAAGATCGGCGCCGCGGTCGGCGCCTCGCGCGCCGCGGTGGACGCCGGTTATGCGCCGAACGAGATGCAAGTCGGGCAGACCGGCAAGATCATCGCGCCGGAAGTTTACTTCGCGTTCGGCATCTCCGGTGCGATCCAGCATCTGACCGGCATCAAGGATGCCCGGACCATCGTCGCCGTCAACAAGGACCCCGAGGCGCCGATCTTCGAAGTTGCCGATATCGGCCTGGTCGGCGATCTGTTCCAGGTGGTGCCCGAACTGGCACGCTTGCTGGGACACTAGCGCCGGCTGGCGCCCTAAAGCTGCGCCAGGACGTGATCGGCGGCGGAGACCTTGAATTCTCCGGGCTTCTCGACGTGCAGTTGCTGCACGACTCCATCCTTGGCGACGAGCGCGAAGCGCTGGCCGCGCGTGCCCATGCCGAATCCGCTCGCGTCGAGCTCGAGACCCAGCGTCTTCGCGTACTCGGCGTTGCCGTCGGCGAGCATCAACACCTTGTCGCCGGCGTTCGCGTGCTTGCCCCAGGCATTCATCACGAACACGTCGTTCACCGCCATGCAGGCGACGGTGTCGACACCCTTCGCGCGGAATGCGTCGGCGAGGTCGATGAAGCCCGGCAGATGCCGGGCGTCACAGGTCGGCGTGAACGCGCCGGGCACCGAGAACAGCACGACGGTCTTGCCCTTGAACAGCTGATCGGTGGTGATTTTCTGCGGACCATCCTTGGTCATTCGCGTGAAAGTGCCCGCAGGCATGCGGTCGCCGGCCTTGATCGTCATCGCACTACTCCTTCGACTTCGTCGCGGGTTCGTCCGTCCCGCAGGTGCCCGGGTCCGTTCAGCTCAGGGTATCGGCGTACAACGCCCACAGTTTCCGGACGTTCGCCGGCATCGACGACACGGTCTTCAGCTCGGCAAATGCCTTCTTCGCCGCCGGGAGGTTCTTCAGTTGCTGATACGACAGGCCGAGGTAGACGTAGGCCTGGCCGAGACTCTTGACATCGCCTTTCTTCAGGCCGTTGCCAATCGCCTGCGCAGCGCTCGCGTAGTCGCCGATGCCGTAGTACACCTCACCGAGCTTGACGTCGGGCTGGCCGCTCGCACTCTTGTTCGCGTCCCGCACATAGCCCGGGATGCCCTTGCGGTCGGACGCGGAGCGCTTCTGCAACTCCTGCAGCAGCCGGTTCACGCGGCCGCTCTGCGCCGGCTGCACGACGCCGCTCGCGATCGCTTTCTGCACGACCGCCGTCGCCTCTTCCGGCAACGCCGCGTCGCCGAGCAGTTGCGCCATCTCGACGTAATCGCTGCTCACCTTCATCGAATTGGTGTTGTACATGAGGCGATAGATCATCAGCAGATTCTTGTCCTGGCGCGTGGTCTGCCGCTCGAGCCGCAACAGCGAGTTCCAGTATTCCGGCTTGTTCGTCAAGCGCGCGAGCTCAGAGAAGCCCTTGATCTCGCCGGCGTTGTCCTTCGCGTCGAAGGCGCAGCGCAGCTTGATCTGGTAATAGCCCTCCTGCGGGGCCTTGCCCGCCTTGCGGGATTCCGCGATCGCCTTGTCCATGTAGGCCTCGGCCTGCGCGCAGTTGTTGGTCAGGTAATAGCCCTGGCCGATGACCGCGTAGATGTCCTCGGTTCCCTGGCCGAGAGCGATCAGCTTCTTGCCGTAATTGATCGCCTTCGCATACTCATGCGCGTTGTAGGACAGTTGGAACACCGCACGCGTGAAGCGCAGCGTGTCCGCGGGCGAACAGGCACCGGTCTGCAGCGCGGCCTCCCAGGCCTTCTCGGCGCCCGGCATGTTGCCGAGCTTGACGTAGGCGTACGCCTGCAGGTCGTCGATCGTCTTGTGGTCGAACGGCGTGAGTCCGCTCTTGCCGTCCGCCGCCTGGAGGTTCTTCAGACCGTCGCTCCATTTGCCGGTCTGCAGCGCCTTCTGCGCCGCGATGAGTTCCTTGGCAATCTTGCGGCTGATCTGCTGCTTCGGCGCAGCGTGCGCCGGCGCGCTGCCGCCGAAGACCAGTGCCGCGGCGAGCAGCACGGCGGTGAACAGGCCCGCACCGGAGGCGCGCGTGAGCGGCAAGCGGCGTTGCATCGAGATTTTCGCAGGCATCGTCATTGAACCTCTGTGAGCCGCCGTGGCGGCGGCAATGCGTTCAAAGTAAAGAAACGGCGCGAACCCCGATTTGCGGGAAGCGCGCCGCAGCGGCAGCCAATGCCACGCGTGGACCTGATGCCGCGGCGCTAGTAAAGGCTGTTGTTCACGAAGCCGATCTTCTTCATTCCGCGGCTCTGCAGATCGGCGAGCGTCTTCGCGACGACGTCATACTTCGCGAACTTGTCCACCGTGATGTGCACTTCCGGCTGCGGAACCAGGATCGCCGACTGCGAGATGAAGCTCTGCAACTGCGGACGCGTCACCTGCGTGCCGTTCCACATCAAGGTGCCGTCGAAGTCGATCGACAAATTGATCACGGGCGGCGGCGGCGGCGGAATGAAGTTCGGCGGCGGCGGCAGCGGGTTGTCGATCTTGACCGCGTTCGTCATCACCGGAATCGTGATGATGAAGATGATGAGCAGCACCAGCATGACGTCGATCAACGGCGTCATGTTGATGTCCATCATCGAGTCCGACGAACCCCCTATGTTCATTGCCATCGATGCGTCTCCTACTGCTGCACGCCGAGGTGGGTCGGGATCGTCAGGAACGCGACCTTGCGGATCCCGATCTCCTGCGCCGCCACCAGCACCTGGCCGACGTACAAGTAGCGGGTGTCCTTGTCACCGCGGATGTGCACCTCGGGCTGCGGATTCATGGTCACGATCGAGCGCAGCTCCGTCTTCAGGTCCGCCGGGCTCTGCAATTCCATCGTGTTCCAGTACAGGTTGCCGTTCGCCGCGACCGATATCGTGACGTCACCGGGCTTGGTGATGGTCGGCACGTTGGTCGCGATCGGCAGTTTCAGCTGGATCTGCGGCACGATCACCGGGATCGTGATGATGAAGATGATCAGCAGCACCAACATCACGTCCACGAGGGGCGTGACGTTGATGGTCGACATCACGTCGCTTTCGCCGCGGGTATCGATGCTCAGCGCCATGGCGCGTCAACCCTCAGCGAGCGCCGGCGGGTGCGGCGGTTTGCTTCGCCGCGACCGCGGGCCTGTCGGTGCCGAGGCTCATCTTCGCGCCGGAGATCAGATAGGCGTGCAGCTCGTGGGTGAAGTGGCTGACGTACTCCTGGATGACCCGATTGCGGCGCAACAGCATGTTGTAGCCGAGCACCGCGGGGACCGCCGCGAACAGGCCGAGCGCGGTCATGATCAATGCCTCGCCGACCGGTCCCGCGACCTTGTCGATCGAAGCCTGGCCGGCGAGGCTGATCGCGATCAGCGCGTGGTAGATGCCCCAGACCGTGCCGAACAAGCCGACGAACGGCGCCGTCGAACCGACGGAGGCGAGCACCGACATGCCCGACTGCATGCGGCCGACGACCATGTCGGCGGTGCGCTGCAGCGCCTGCGTGACCCACTCGCTGGTGTCGATCGCGCCCGCGAGACGCGCCTTGTTCGCCTCGTGATGCTCGTAGGCCTGCTTGCCGGCCTCGGCGAGCGCGCGGTACGGATTCGAATCGCCCTTCAGCTTGGAGACGCCCTCATTGAGGTTCGTGGCGGCCCAGAATTCCTTCTCGGCCTGTTGGCCCTGCTTGCGCAGGCGGCGCTGGTCGAAGTACTTGGTGATCATGATGAACCATGTCAGCAAGGACATGATCAGCAGTATCGTGAATACGGATCGCGTGACGATGTCACCATGCTGGAGCATCGCACCGAGACCGTAGGGATTGTTGACTACTACTTGCTGTGACATGGACCGATTCCCTCTGCGTAAACTGGAGTTTTTGAGATTGGGTTGATTTGAGTCGTTGAACTATTCGATGGTCTGTCCGGCCGTCGGCGCCTCACTCGTCCTCGTTCGTGATCTTGAACACGATCGGCAGGATGGAGCTCGACTCGATCGGCTTGCCGCCCACCGTGGCCGGGTGGAAGCGATAGGCGCGCGCCACTTTCAGGCACGCCTCGTCCAAGCGCGGGTGGCCGGTGCTCACCGCGATCGCCGCTGCCGTGACGCGCCCATTGATGCCCACCGTGATGCGTACCCGGCAGGTGCCTTCCTCGCCCGCGCGCCGCGACGCATCCGGGTAATAGTCGTTCGGGTTGACCAGGTGGCGCATGTCGTAGCTGATCCCGGTGCGCACGACCGCTCGCGGCGCCGGGCGCGCGACCGGCGCGGGAGCGATGCGCCGGGTGACCTCGGTGATCGCGTTGGTCTGCTGGGTCGGCGCCTGGATGTCGACGAACTCCGGCGGCGGTACGTAGGGCTTGATGTCCTGGAGTTTCGGCGGCGGCGGCGGCGGCTTGTCGTTCTTCTTCGGCTGGTCGATCTGTGCGATCTGCACGGGCGGAATGATCGTGTGCATGATGCGGCTGGCGAGTCCGGCGTATAGGCCGTAGCCGATCAGGCCGTGCAATAAAAGGACGGCAAGTAACGCGAGGCCCCTTTTGCCCGAAAATAGCGATGGCTCTTCGTACGTATACATATTCGGCTTGCGACCTATCCCCTGCTCGATCTCCAAGACCCACGCGCCAGCGCAACACCAGTCGCGCGTTGCGCGCCCCTCACGACATGCACGGAGCGGCGATGGCCCATCGATTTAAACTCGGTGATGCCCCACCCCGCGCCGATCTGCGATGGCGCAGCGTGACACAGTTCCCGCCCGAACTGCAAGCGCGGAATTGCCCGCCCTGCGACGCACGCGCGATGCCGCGGCGGGCCGCAGCCGCTCATTCCAGGTCGGTGACCGCGCCGAGCGTTGCGCTGCTGACACACCGGGCATATTTGGCGAGCACGCCCCGAGAGGCATAGGCCTTTGGCGCACTCCACGCCTGTCGGCGTCGACGCAACTCGGCGGCGGTGATGTGCAGCGTCAGCGCACGGCGCTGCGCGTCGATCGAGATTCGGTCGCCGTCGCGCACCATGGCGATCGGTCCGCCGACGGCCGCCTCCGGCGACACGTGCCCCACGACGAAGCCGTGGCTGCCGCCGGAGAAGCGCCCGTCGGTGATCAGCGCGACGTCCCGGCCGAGACCCTTGCCCATGATCGCGCCGGTCGGGCTCAGCATCTCGCGCATGCCGGGCCCGCCCTTCGGGCCTTCGTAGCGGATCACGACGACGTCGCCCGCGCGCACCGCCCCGCCGAGGATCCCCGCGAGCGCCTTTTCCTCCGAGTCGAAAACCCGCGCGACGCCGTCGAACCGCAGCCCTTCCTTGCCGGTGATCTTCGCCACCGCGCCGTCCGGCGCGAGGTTGCCGTGCAGCACCACCAAGTGGCTGTCTTTCTTCAATGGATTCGACAGCGGGCGCACGATGTCCTGGCCGGCCGGGTAGGCCGCCACGCCCGTGAGATTTGCCGCAACCGTCGCGCCGGTGACGGTCAGGCAATCGCCATGCAGCAGACCGGCCTCGAGCAACATCTTCATCAGCGGGCGGATGCCGCCGATCGCCACCAGCTCGGACATCGAGTAGCGGCCGCTCGGCCGCAGATCGGCGAGCACGGGAACCTTCCGGCCGATGCGCGCGAAGTCGGCGAGACGCAACTTGACGCCGGCCGAGGAGGCGATCGCCAGCAGATGCAGCACGACATTGGTCGAGCCGCCGAGCGCGATCGCGACCGTGATCGCATTCTCAAAGGCCGCGCGCGTCATGATCTGGCGGGGCCGCAAGCCGCGCTCGATCAGCCGCACGACGGCCTCGCCGGCGCGCGCGCAGTCGGCGCGCTTTGCCGCGGACACCGCGTCCTGCGCCGAGCTGTTCGGCAGGCTCATGCCGAGCGCCTCGATCGCCGAGGCCATCGTGTTCGCGGTGTACATGCCGGCGCAGGAGCCGGGTCCGGGGATCGCGGAGCGCTCGACAAATTGCAACTGCTGCTCCGACACGGCGCCCGTCGCGTGGCCGCCGATCGCCTCGAACACCGAGACGATGTCCCGGCCCTCGGCGCCCGGGCGGATCGTGCCGCCGTAGACGAACACCGCGGGGCGGTCGAGCCGCGCGAGCGCCATCAGGCAACCGGGCATGTTCTTGTCGCAACCACCGAGCGCGACGAGTCCGTCGAAGCCCTGCGCGCCGGCCACCGTCTCGATCGAGTCGGCGATCACTTCGCGCGACACCAGCGAATAACGCATCCCGGGCGTGCCCATCGAGATCCCGTCCGAAACCGTGATGGTGCCGAAGGTGATCGCCTTCGCGCCATGTGCCTCGACGCCGCTCGCCGCGATGCGCGCCAGCTCGTCGATGTGCATGTTACAAGGCGTCAAGTTGCTCCAGGTCGACACGATGCCGACCTGCGGCCGCGCGAAATCCCCGTCCCGGAAACCGACCGCGCGCAGCATCGCCCGCGCCGGCGTTTGCTGGATCCCGTCGACGACGAGGCGCGAGTAGCGGCGCGGATCAATCGCCGCGGCGGCCCGGCGCGAGGACTTGCCGGGTGTCGCGTTCGGCGATTTCTTCGTGGGCTTGTGCGGCATGTCGGGTTCGCTCCTGCAAAAAACGGCGACGCAGCATAAACAGGCCGCGCCTCATGGCGCAATGCCGTAACGCTGCGCGAGAAAACGGTACGCGGCGCGCAAGCCCTGCGCCTCCGCCCCGACGGGGCGGCCCGGCCGCTCCTGCGGATTCCATGCGTAGAGATCGACGTGCAACCAACGTGGCGAGGCGGTCACGAAGCGTTGCAGGAACAGCGCGCCGTAGATGGCACCGGCGAAACTCGAACCGGCGACGTTCGCGAGATCGGCGACCTTGCTCTGCAGATCGTCCGCGTACGGGCTCCATAGCGGCATCGGCCACAGCGGGTCGTGCTCGGCGGTCCCGGCGCGCAGCAGCTCATCGACGCTGCCGGCGTCGCTGCCGAACAGCGCCGGCAGTTCCGGCCCGAGCGCGACGCGGGCCGCGCCGGTCAGCGTCGCGAAGTCGATGATCAGATCGGCTCCCTCGGTGTCGGCAAGCGACAGCGCGTCGCAGAGCACCAGCCGTCCCTCCGCATCGGTATTGCCCACCTCGACGCTCAAGCCCTTGTGCGTCGACAGAACGTCGCCCGGACGGTAGGCATTGCCGCCGACCGCATTCTCGACCGCGGGAATCAGCAGCACGAGTTCGACGCGCACACCGGCCCGCATCAGCAAATGCGCGAGCGCCAAGGCGACCGCAGCGCCGCCCATGTCCTTCTTCATGAGCGCCATGCCGGCGCTCGCCTTCAAGTCGAGCCCGCCGCTGTCGAAACACACGCCCTTGCCGACCAGCACGAGGCGCCGCGAGGCACCCGCGGGCGGGGCCCAGCGCAGCTGCAGCAGCCGCGGTGCGCCGGCGCTCGCGCGCCCCACCGCGTGGATCGCGGCAAAGCCCGCCGCGAGCAGCTCCTCGCCGACCCATTCGCGAAACTCGGCGCCGTTCGCGAGCGCGACCCGGCGCACGGCGGCCGCGAGATCGGCCGGCCCGAAATCCCCCGCCGGCGTGTTGATCCAGTCGCGCGCCATCGCGAGCGCCTCGGTCACGCGCTCGACGTGGCGCCGGTCCGCGTTCGGCGGCCAATCGAGCCGGGCGGCGCGGGCCGCGGGGCGGCGCCGGTAGCGCTCGAAGCGATAGCCGGCGTAGGCAAACCCCAACGCGAGCTGCGTCGCATCCTCATCGCTCCAGGCCTGCGCCGCCGCATAGCGCCGCGGCGGCAGACGATCGGCGATCGCGGCGGCCCGCCAGGGCGAGAGGCCGCGCGAGGCCTTGCCGATTCCGCCGACGGCCGCCCACGGCGCGCCCGCCGCATCCGGCAGCGTGATGACCTGGTCGCGCCGGGCGTCGAACGCCTGTTCGCCGAGCCAACGTTGCGCCGCGGCCGGCTGCGCCGCACGCCACGCGGCGAACTCGTCTTCGTCGAGCAACCACAGCGGCAGCGCCTTGCCGTCCGCCGCCTCGCTTTGCAGGTCCATGAGATTTGCTTCCTCGCCCGATGCTTCGGCGGCGAAACTGCCCGCTCTTGCATCTTGCATGATAGGGGATTGTATGCTGCTATTGGCGGTCAGTTCGCCCATCAAGGCTCACACCGCGTTCGCGAGACCCCGCAAGAGACTCAAAGACGGTCTCGGCGCGGGGTTTGCGCGCCTCGCGGGCTCGGGTCGCTTCACCACCAGGAGACCGGCATGCGTTTGTATTCGCAGAAAGATGTCGACCAGAAGGCGCTTCGCGGCGCGCGAATCGCCGTGCTCGGCTACGGCAGCCAGGGACGCGCCCACGCGCTCAACCTGCGCGACAGCGGCTTCGACGTCGTCGTCGGCGTGCGCAAGGGCGAGAGCTTCGCGAAGGCCAGGAAGGACGGCTTGAAGGTCATGGAACCCAAGGCCGCCGTCAAGGGCGCGCAACTCATCGCCATGCTGGTGCCGGACCTCGCGCAGAAGGCCCTGTACAGCGAGGTGAAGGCCGATCTCGAGAAGGGCGCGACACTGCTGTTCGCGCACGGTTTCAACATCCATTTCAAGCAGATCAAGCCGCGCAAGGACCTCGACGTCGTGCTGATCGCGCCGAAAGGGCCCGGGGATCTCGTGCGCCGCCAATACCAGCAAGGACGCGGCGTACCGTGCCTGATCGCGGTCGCGCAGGACGCCTCCCGCCGCGCCAAGGCGAAGGCCCTGGCGTACGCGCACGGCATCGGCGGCACCCGCGGCGGCGTGCTGGCAACGACGTTCGCCGAGGAAACCGAGACGGATCTGTTCGGGGAGCAGGCTGTGCTCTGCGGCGGCGCGACCGAGCTCGTGCTGAAGGGTTACGAGACCCTCGTCGAGGCGGGCTACCAGCCGGCGGTCGCGTACTACGAGTGCTTGCACGAGCTGAAGCTCATCGTCGATCTGCTGCACGAAGGCGGGATCTCGAAGATGCACCGCTTCATCAGCGAGACCGCGAAATACGGCGACCTCACGCGCGGGCCGCGGATCATCGACAAGGCGACGAAGAGAGAGATGCGCAAGATCCTGACCGAGATCCAGCAGGGCAAGTTCGCGCGCCAGTGGATCGCCGAGAACAAGCGAGGCCGCCGCAAGTACAACCGGCTGTTGAAGGCGGACATGGCGCATCCGATCGAGAAGGTCGGCGCACAGTTGCGTGCGCGCATGCCCTGGCTCGAGTCGGGACGGGCCTGAGTGCCGCCGGAGCCCGCAGGCATGCCAGCCCGCACGCTGTTCGAGAAGGTCTGGACCGCCCACGAAGTGGTCGCCGAAACCGCGGATACACCGGCGGTGCTGTACATCGACCTGCACCTGACGCACGAGGTGACCTCACCTCAGGCGTTTGCGATGCTCAAGGCCTCGGGCCTGAAGGTCCGCCGCCCGGACCGCACCTTGGCGACGCTGGATCATTCGACGCCGACCCGCACCGAACAGATCTTCGGCAATGCGCCGATCGCGCTCGACGACGCCGCGAAGCAGGTGCGCCAGCTCGAGCAGAACGCGCAAGAGTTCGGCGTGGAATTGTTCGGGCTGCGCGATCCACGCCGCGGAATCGTCCACGTGATCGGTCCCGAACAGGGTCATACGCGCCCCGGGATGACGATCGTCTGCGGCGACAGCCACACGAGCACGCACGGCGCATTCGGCGCGCTGGCGTTCGGCATCGGCAGCACCGAGGTCGGACACGTCCTGGCAACCCAGTGCCTGCTGCAGCGCAAGCCGAAGACCTTCGCGGTCGAGGTCGCCGGGCGCCTGCCTGCGGGTGTCACCGCCAAGGATTTGATCCTTGCGATCATCGGCCAGATCGGCGTGTCGGGTGGCACCGGCCACGTGCTGGAATATCGCGGCGCCGGCATCGCTGCCCTGTCGATGGAAGAGCGCATGACGGTGTGCAACATGTCGATCGAGGCCGGCGCGCGCGCCGGCATGATCGGGCCGGATGAGGTGACTTTCGCCTACCTGTCCGACCGGCCGCGGATGCTGGCCGGCAAGGACTGGGACGAGGCGCTCACCGGCTGGCGCTCGCTCGCGAGCGACCCCGACGCGGCATTCGACGCCTCGACCGGAATCGATGCGTCGCAACTCGAGCCGATGATCACCTACGGCACGAATCCCGGCATGGTGCTGCCGGTCGGCGGCGCTATTCCCGCGGACCGCAGCGACCCGGCGTTCGAGCGCGCACTCGCCTACATGGGCTTTCGCGGCGGCGACACCTTGCTCGGCAAGCCGATCGACGTCGTGTTCGTCGGCAGCTGCACGAACGGCCGGCTCGAGGACCTCGAGGCTGCGGCGCGCGTGCTCAAGGGCCGCCGTGTCGCGCCAGGAGTGCAAATGCTGGTCGTCCCCGGTTCCCAGCATGTCAAGCGCCAAGCCGAGGAGCTCGGGCTCGCCGACATCTTCAAGGCGGCCGGCGCCGATTGGCGCGAATCGGGGTGCTCGATGTGCCTCGGCATGAACGGCGACACCGTCGCCGCGGGCGCCTACGCGATCAGCACCAGCAACCGCAATTTCGAGGGCCGTCAGGGCGTCGGCGCGCGCACCCTGCTCGCGAGCCCCTACACGGCGGCGGCGAGCGCCGTGACCGGCAAGATTTCGGACCCCCGGACCATGCTCTGATGGAACCGCTCACGAAGATTCGATCGAAGACGGTCGTGATGCCCTCGGCGAACATCGACACCGACCAGATCATTCCGGCGCGCTTCCTCACCGTCACGACCAAGACCGGGCTAGGAAAGGCGCTATTCGCCGACCTGCGTTATCGGCCGGACGGCGCGCCGAACGCGGACTTCGTGCTGAACCGCCCGCAGGCGGCGGGCAGCGGGATCCTCGTCGCCGGCGACAATTTCGGCTGCGGCTCGTCGCGCGAACACGCACCCTGGGCGCTGCTCGACCATGGCTTTCGCGCGGTCGTCAGCACCTCGATCGCCGACATCTTCAGGACCAACGCGCTGAAGAACGCCCTGCTGCCGGTCGCCGTCGATGCGGCGACGCATCGCTGGCTCATCGATCATCCCGGCGCCGAGATCACGATCGACCTGCAGAGCACGAGCCTCACACTGCCCGACGGGCACAGCGTGCGCTTCCCCGTCGAGGCGTTCGCGCGCCACTGCCTGCTGAACGGCATCGACGAACTCGGCTACCTGCGCGGCGGACTCGCCGAGATCGAACGCTACGAAGCCGCGCGCGGGCGCTGAAGGGTACGCGCATGCAGGCACTGATCGCGGTCCTTGCCGGCGACGGCATCGGCACCGAAGTCACCGCCGAGGCGCAGCGCGCGCTCGAGGGCGTCGGCCGGCGCTTCGGCCACGAGTTTCGCTTCGAGCCTGGTCTGGTCGGCGGCGCCGCACTCGACGCGACCGGCGCGCCGCTTCCCGAGAGCACCCTCGCGCTGTGCCGCCGCGCCGACGCGGTGCTGATGGGCGCGGTCGGCGGACCGAAATGGTCCGACCCGAACGCGAAGCTGCGGCCCGAACAAGGCCTGCTGCAGCTGCGCAAGGAGCTCGGCCTGTTCGCCAACCTGCGTCCGGTCGCGCCGCATCCGGCGCTGCTCGGCGCCTCGCCGATCAAGGCCGAGCTGCTGCACGGCGTCGACATCATGGTGGTGCGCGAACTGACGGGCGGAATCTATTTCGGCGACAAGCAGCGCACCGCGACCGAGGCGTTCGACGTCTGCCGCTACACGGCAGGCGAGATCGAGCGCGTCGTGCGGCTCGCGGCCGGTCTGGCGCGGGGACGCCGCGGCAAGCTCACCTCGATCGACAAGGCGAACGTGCTCGAGACCTCGCGCCTGTGGCGGTTGGTGGTCGAACGCCTGGTCGGCGCGGAATTCCCCGACCTGCGGCTCGAACACATGCTGGTCGACGCCGCGGCGATGCACCTGTTGCGCCGGCCGCGGGACTTCGACGTGATCGTCACCGAGAACATGTTCGGCGACATCCTGACCGACGAGGCTTCGATGCTCGCCGGATCCCTCGGCATGCTGCCGTCCGCCTCGCTTGGCGAGCAGGGCCGCGGCGGGCTGTACGAACCGATCCACGGCTCGGCGCCCGACATCGCCGGGCGCGGCATCGCCAACCCCTACGCGGCGATCCTGAGCGCGGCGATGCTGCTGCGGCACTCGCTCGGTCTCGACGCCGAAGCGCGGGCTCTCGACGCGGCCGTGACGACGGCCATCGACCGCGGCGCGCTAACCGCAGATCTCGCCGCGCCCGGCGCCGCGGCGATCGCGACGAGCGCGGCCGGCGACGCCGTGCTAGCGGCGCTATAGCGAAACGGCCCCGCCCGTTAAGGCCGCGCGCGCCCGGCTCGCCCGGTCGAGCGCCGCCTCGAGATCGGCGACCAGGTCCGTTGGATCCTCGATGCCGACCGACACGCGCAGCAGCCCGGGGCCAATGCCGGCGTGCAGGCGCGCCGCCGGATCCATCCCGGCGTGCGTCATCGTCGCTGGATGGGCGATCAGGCTTTCGACGCCGCCGAGCGATTCGGCGAGCGTGAAGCACTGCAAGCCGCCGAGGAACGCCTCGACCGCCGCTTCCCCGCCCGCGAGCTCAAAACTGAGCATCGCACCGAAGCCCGTCTGCTGCCGGCGCGCGAGCTCGTGCCCGGGATGATCGGCGAGTCCCGGATAGTGCACCTTCGCGACCGCGCGATGGCGGCCGAGCGCCTCGACGATGATGCGCGCGTTGTCGCCGTGCACGCGCATGCGCGCGTGCAAGGTGCGCACGCCGCGCAGCGTGAGGAAACTGTCGAACGGCGCTCCGGTCAGGCCGAGTGCGTTCGCCCACCACGCTAGATCGCGGACCTCTTCGACCGTGCGCGCGACCACGGCGCCACCGACGACGTCGCTGTGGCCGTTCAGATACTTCGTCGTCGAGTGCATGACGATGTCCGCGCCGAGATCGAGCGGCCGCTGCCAGACCGGCGAGAGGAAGGTGTTGTCGGCGACGACCAGCGCGCCGGCCGCGTGCGCGGCGGCGGCGACCGCCGCGATGTCGACGACCCGCAGCAGCGGATTGCTCGGCGTCTCGATCCAGACGAGCGCCGGTTTCGCGGCGAGCGCGCGCGCGAGCGCCGCGGCGTCGCCCTGGTCGACGAAATCGGCGGCGATCGCCGCTTTGCCGTCGAGCGCCGCGAGCAGCCGGAACGTACCGCCGTAGCAATCGTGCGGCGCGAGCACCCGCGCCCCGCGCGCGAGGCGCGCGAGGATCAGCGTCACGGCGGCGAGACCGGTGCAGGTGACGACCGCACCGGCGCCGCCCTCGAGATCGGCGAGCGCGGCGGCGAGCTGATCGCGCGTCGGGTTGCCCGACCGGGTGTAGTCGTACTGGCTGCGCTGCCGGCGGTAACCTTCGAAGGAGAAGTTCGCGGACAGGTAGATCGGCGGCACCACGGCGCCGAATTGCACGTCCGACTCGAGTCCCGCCCGCACCGCCCTCGTCGAGGGGTGCCGATCCGTTGGCTTGGTCACTGTGTCTTCTCCACGAGCGCGCGCTCGACGATGGGTTTCAATGTCTCGCCCTCCTTGAGGAAGGCGTCGTGTCCGAAGGGGGAAGCGAGCTGCACGAACCTGCAGGGCCCGGCGAGGCCGCGCGCGAGCGCCTGCATGTCGGCGAGCGGCACCAGTTGGTCCTCATGGACGGCAATCAGCGTCGCCGGCGTGCGCACGGCCGCGGGATCGATCTCGAATAGATCGATCGACTCACTGAGCGCGAGGAAGGATTCGGGCCGGTACCGGCGCGCATAGGCCTCGCCCCGCGCGAGCAGGTATTGCTCCACCGGAAAGCGCAACTGGCCCTGCTCGCGGACCGCGGGCCCGGCGAAGCGGGCGGCGAATTCGGCGCCGCTGCGGTAGGTCGTCATGGCGAGCGCGCGCGCAAGCCGCAGGCCGGCCGCGCCGTCGCCGCGGGCGAGCGCGTCACGGACGATTTGCCGCTGCACGCTGCGCCAGGCGGTCGACAGTGGGCACGGCCGGTGGGCCGCGCCCACGACGATCAGCCGTTGCAGTAGGTCCGGCCGGAGCATCGCGAAGGCGAGCGCGACCATCCCGCCGTAGGAGGCGCCGACGATCGCGTGCAGCGGCGCGAGCTCGAGGCGGCGTACGACCGCGAGGAGCGCAGCGACCTGGTCGAACGCGCTCACGGCCGGCAACGGCGCCGTAGCCTCGGGCGTGGCGCTGTCGCCGGAGCCGCCGAGATAATCGATGCCGAGAACGCGGTAGCGGCGCGTGTCGACGCCCCTGCCGGCGCCGACCAGCGCGGGCCACCAACCCCCGGGCCGGTCGCCGCAGACGAATCGGTGCGCGGAGATGCCTCCGAGCGCGGCGACGATCGGCGCCCCTGTCTGCCCTTCGATGCGGTAGGCCACGCGAACGCCCTCGAGCGTCGCGCCATGATGCATGCGCCAGGGCGACGGCAGGTCGACGAAGCCGTCGACGGCTTCGCTGTGGGGGGATTGCGACATTCGAACCGGCACTCCTCGAGGGGCTTGTACGACCCCTGTGGAGCGGATTCGCTCATCGCGCCCAGCGCGCGGGCCTGCCCGGAGGGCCGCACGACGGGCGGCTCATCTACCGACGCGCCCTTCGGGACACCGCGCCGCAGGAGTTGGCACCGTTTGCGCGGGACCGCGAGGTCCCGGATGGTTGCCCCGGCTTCGAAGGGCCTTTCCCTCAGCCGGTCTAGATGAGCGCGCGGATTCTAGGCAGGCGTCCGGCGCACGTCAAGCGGCGCTGGCTGCCGCGCGGGCGCGGCCGCGCACCCGCGGCACACCCGCCACTTGCCCGTCGCTCGACTTAGTGTACTATTACATTATTACATTGTAACAAGCGCGGGGCGCAGCCCATGAAGAGCAACCGGCCGATGAGCCCGCGGCGGGAACTGCAGCACGAGCGCGCGCTGTACGGCGCGATCCTCGCGCTGCGCGGCGCCGAGGAGTGCCGCAGCTTCTTTCGCGACCTGTGCACGCCCGCGGAATTGCAGGCGATGGCGGACCGCTGGGCCGTCGTCGAACTGCTCGGGCGCGGCCTCGCCTACCGCGAGATCCACAAGCAGACCGGGGTCAGCGTGACGACCGTCGGCCGGGTCGCGCGCTTCCTCACGGCGGGCAACGGCGGGTACCGCGCGATCGCCGAGCGCGTCTGCGCGCCGCGCGGCGCATGAACGGGGAAATTGCGCCGATGCGCCTCAGAATCGCGGTGCAGAAGAGCGGCCGGCTCACCGACAGCTCGCTCGAGCTGCTCGGCCGCTGCGGGCTGAAATACACGCGCGGCAAGGACCAGCTGATGTGCCACGGCGAGAACATGCCGCTCGACGTGCTGTTCGTGCGCGACGATGACATCCCCGACCTCGTGCAGGAGGACGTCTGCGATCTCGGTCTCGTCGGACGAAACGTGATCGAGGAGAAGCGGCTCGCCTTCGGCGCCCGCGGCATCGCGCCGCTGTTCGAACAGGTCCAACTGCTCGACTTCGGCCACTGCCGCCTGTGCATCGCGGTGCCGGACGGGTTCGATTACCGCGGGCCGCAATCGCTCGCCGGCCGGCGCATCGCGACCACCTACCCGGCGACCCTCGGCCGCTTCCTCGCCGAACGCGGCGTCGACGCCGAGATCGTCGTGCTCTCGGGTTCGGTCGAGATCGCCCCGCGCCTCGGCAGAGCCGACCTGATCTGCGACCTCGTGTCGACCGGCTCGACGCTCGCCGCCAACCATCTGCGCGAGGTGCAGACGGTGCTCGCGAGCCAGGCGGCGCTGATCCGCACGCCGGTGCCGATCCCGGCGGAGAAGCGCGAATGGACGGAGCGTCTGCTGGTGCGCATCGACGGCGTGGAGCAGGTGAAGGGCAGCAAATACATCATGCTGCACGCGCCGCGCAGCGCGCTGCCGGCGATCGCGAAGCTGCTGCCCGGCAGCGAGGCGCCGACCGTGATTCCGCTCGACGGGCGCGACGACCGGGTCGCCGTGCACGCGGTGTGCCGCGAGAGCGTCTTCTGGGAGACTCTCGAGCGCCTGAAGAGCGCCGGCGCGAGCTCGGTGCTCGTCCTGCCGGTCGAAAAAATGCTGGCTTGAGGACGCAAGGGTGCGCGTACTCGACTGGCAGACCCTGACTCCCGCCGAGCGGCAGGCCGCTTTGCAGCGCCCGGCGCTGCGCCACGCATCTGAGGTCGAAGCGGGGGCGCGGCGCATCGTCGCGGCCGTCCGACACGGCGCAGACGAGGCGCTGCGCGAGTTGACGCTGCGCTTCGACGGCGTGCGCCTCGGCTCGATCGCGGTCGAGGCCGGCGAATTCGCCGCCGCCGAGCGCGCCCTGGACGACAGGCAACACGCGGCGATCGACACCGCGATCGGCAACGTCCGGCGATTCCACGCCGCCCAGGCGCAGGCGCCGCTCGTGCTCGAGACGGCACCCGGCGTTCTTTGCGAACGCCTGTGCGTGCCGATCGGCGCGGTCGGGCTGTACGTTCCGGCGGGTTCCGCGCCGCTGCCGTCGACGGCGATCATGCTCGCGGTGCCCGCGACGATCGCCGGCTGCCCGGTGCGGGTGATCTGCACGCCGGCGCGGCCCGACGGCGCGGTGGATCCCGCGGTGCTGGTCGCCGCGCGCCGGGCCGGCGTCGAGCGCGTCTACAAGATCGGCGGCGCCCAGGCCGTCGCGGCGATGGCCTACGGCACACCGACGGTCCCGAAGTGCGACAAGATCTTCGGTCCCGGCAACGCCTGGGTGGCGGCGGCGAAGCTGCTGGTCGCCGCCGACCCGGACGGCGCCGCCGCAGACCTGCCGGCCGGCGTGAGCGAAGTGCTGGTGGTCGCCGACGACTCGGCACGCGCGGACTTCGTCGCGGCCGATCTACTCGCCCAGGCCGAGCACGGCGCCGACGCCCAGGCGCTGCTGGTGACCGACTCCGCAGCTCTTGCCGCCGCCGTCGCCGCCGAGATCGAACGCCAGCGGCGCACGCTCTCACGCGGCGCGATCCTCGCCGAATCGATCGCTCACATGCGCGCCATCGTGGTCGAGTCGCTCGGCGCGGCGCTCGAGCTCGCGAACCGCTACGCGCCCGAGCACCTGTTGCTCGAGGTCCGGGAACCGCGTTCCTGGCTTGGCCGGGTGCGGAACGCGGGCGCCGTGTTCCTCGGCCCCTGGTCGCCGGAGTCGGTCGGCGACTATTGCGCCGGCCCCAACCACACGCTGCCGACCTACGGCTACGCGCGCAGTTGCAGCGGCCTGGGCCTCGAGGACTTCCAGAAGCGCATCACCGTCCAGCAACTGAGCCCCGCGGGTCTGCGCGCCCTCGGCGATGCGACCCGCACGCTCGCAGCGCTCGAAGGTCTGGACGCGCACGCCGCCGCGGTCTCGATCCGCCTTGCCGCGCTCGCCGAGTCCGGATCGTGAACCCGCTGCACTCGCTCGCCCGTCCTGAGATCCTCGCGCTCGAGCCTTACGCACACGCGGTCTGGCGGCCGTCGCTCACACGGCTGCATGCCAACGAGGCGCCGTGGCGGCCGGCGGGTGATGCGAGCGGCGCAGGCCTGAACCGTTATCCGGAGCCGCAGCCCGCGGCGCTGCTCGGGCGTCTCGCCGAACTCTACGGGGTCGCGCCGGACCGGCTGCTCGTCGGCCGCGGCAGCGATGAGGCGATCGACGTCCTGTCACGGATCTACCTGCGCGCCGGACGGGACGCAATCCTGCAGTGCACGCCGACCTTCGGCATGTACCGCGTGGCGGCGCGGATTCAGGGCGCCGAGGTGCTCGATGTGCCGCTCGAGCGCGGGCGCGGCTGGCGCCTGGATCCCGGGCGCCTGCTCGCGGCCTGGCGCCCCGCCGTCAAGCTCGTCTACCTGTGCTCGCCGAACAACCCGACCGGCAATCTGCTCGACGCCGCGGCCGTCGAGACGGTCTGCGCCGCACTCGACGGCAAAGCGATCGTCGTCGTCGACGAGGCCTACGTCGAGTGGTCCGGGTCGGCGAGCCTTGCCGGCTGGCTCGATCGCCATCCGACGCTCGCGATCCTGCGCACCCTGTCGAAAGCGCACGCGCTCGCCGGCGCGCGTCTCGGCACGCTGATCGCCGGGCCGCCATTGATCGAGATGGCGCGCCGCGTCGTGCCGCCCTACTGCCTCGCGCAGCCGACGATCGAGGCGGCGCTCGCCGCGCTCACGCCGGCCGCGCTCGCGGCCTCGAAGGGCCGGGTGCGCGACCTGCTCGCCGAGCGCGAGCGCCTCGCGCGCGAATTGGCGCGCTCGCCGTTGGTCGAGGCGGTGTGGCCGAGCGACTGCAATTTTTTGCTGATCGACTGCACGGATCCGGACGAGTTCATGCGCCGCACGGTCGCCGGGGGTTCCATCGTGCGGGATCTGCGCGCAAACGCCGCGCTGCCGCGGGCCTTGCGGGTCACGGTGGGCACGCGCGCCGAGAACGATGCGCTGCTCGGCAGCCTGGAGCACCGATGAGCGGCCGGCGCGTGATCTTCCTCGACCGCGACGGCACGCTGATCGAGGAGCCGGCCGACGAGCAGGTGGATGCGCTCGAGAAGCTGCGGCTGATGCCGCTGGTCGTGCCGGCGCTGCTCGAACTACGGCGCGCCGGCTTCGAACTCGTCATCGTCACGAATCAGGACGGCCTCGGCACCGCCAGCCTGTCCCGCGAGCGCTTCGAGCAGGCGCATCGATGCATGCTCGAACTGTTCGCCTCGCAGGGCATCGAGTTCGACGCGGTGTTCATCTGCCCGCATGTCAAGAGCGAGAATTGCGCCTGCCGCAAACCGCAGATCGGACTGTTGCGCGACTACCTCGCCGGGCGGCCGATCGACGCCGAACGCAGCCGCATGATCGGCGACCGCGACACGGATCTCGAATTCGCGACGAATCTCGGCATACGGGGCCTGCGTATCCGCCGCAACGGCACCGCGGAGGAGCGCTGGCCGGCGATCGTCCGGCGCATCCTGGACGGTGCGCGCCGCGCCCGCGTGCAGCGCAAGACGCGCGAAACGGCCGTCGACGTCGAGGTCGACCTGTCGCGCCCGGGACCGATCGAGATCGACACGGGCATCGGCTTCTTCGACCACATGCTCGAGCAGATCGCCAAGCACGGCGGGTTCGCGCTGCGGCTGAAGGTGGTCGGCGACCTGCGGGTCGATGAGCATCACACGGTCGAGGACAGCGCGCTCGCGCTCGGCCAGGCGCTGCGCGAGGCGCTCGGCGACAAGACCGGCATCGGCCGTTACGGATTCGTCCTGGCGATGGACGAGGCCGAGGCGCAGGTGGCGCTCGACCTGTCGGGCCGGCCGTATTTCCTGTGGGAGGGGCGCCTCGGCCGCGAGCGCGTCGGCGAACTGCCGACCGAACTCGTGCCGCATTTCTTTCGCTCGCTGGCGGAATCCCTCGGCGCGGCCTTGCACCTGCGCGTGAGCGGCGAGAACAGTCACCACATGATCGAGTCGTGTTTCAAGGGTGTCGGCCGGAGCCTGCGCCGGGCGCTGCGCCGCGAGGATGACGAAATGCCCTCGACCAAGGGATCGCTGTGAGTGCGCGCGACGTCGTGATCATCGCGAGCGGCGGCGCGAACATCGCCTCGCTGCAGTTCGCGCTCGAGCGCCTCGAGGTACGTTCGAGCGTTTCGGCCGACGCGGCGCGCATCGGCGCCGCAAGCCACGTGATATTGCCGGGGGTCGGCGCGGCCGACGACGCGATGCGCCGGCTGCGCGCCGCCGGACTCGAGCGGCTGATTCCCGCGCTGCGCCAGCCGGTGCTCGGCATCTGTCTCGGCATGCAGCTGCTGTTCGGCTCATCGGCCGAGGGGCCGGCCGATTGTCTCGGGATCATCGACGGGCGCGCCGAGCGCCTGCCCGCGGCGGGCGGCCTGCCCGTACCGCACATCGGCTGGAACACCCTCGACACCATCGGTGAATCGCCGTTGCTCGAGGGACTGCGCGCGGGCGAGTACGCGTACTTCGTCCACAGCTACGCACTGCCCGTCGGCGAGCGCACCACCGCCGCGACACATTATGGCCGCCCGTTCAGCGCCTGTGTGCAACGGGGCAACTTCTTCGGCGCGCAATTCCACCCCGAGCGCTCCGCGGGCCTCGGCGCGCGCGTGCTGCGGAATTTCCTCGGACTCGCCTGACATGCGGCACGACAGACCGCGATGCGCCTGATCCCGGCCATCGACCTGCGCGACGGGCGCTGCGTGCGGCTGCTGCACGGCGACTTCACCGCCGAGACCGGCTACTCGGTCGGGCCGCTCGAGCTGCTGCGTCGCTACCGCGCCGCCGGCGCCGACTGGCTGCACGTCGTCGACCTCGACGGTGCGCGCGACGGCGACGGCGCCAATCGCGCGATCGTCGCGCGGCTCGCCGCCGAACGCACGGTCGAGCTGCAGGTCGGCGGCGGCATACGCGATCGAGCCGCCCTGCTCGCGATGCGCGAGGCCGGCGCGGCGCGCGTCGTGGTCGGCAGCGCCGCCGTCGGCGACCCGGAGGCGGTGCGCGGCTGGCTTGGCGAATTCGGCCCGGAGCGCGTCGTGCTCGCCTTCGACGTGCGCATCGACGAGACGGGCACGCCGCGCGTCGCGACCCACGGCTGGCGCCGGCAATCGGCGCTCTCGCTGTGGAGCGCCGTCGGCGGCTTCACGGCGCAGGGCCTGAAGCACGTGCTGTGCACCGACGTGCGCCGCGACGGTGCGCTGTGCGGTCCGAACGTCGCCCTGTACCGCGAAGCCGTCGCCAGATTCCCGGGGATCGAGTGGCAGGCTTCCGGCGGCGTGCGCGATGCCCGCGACCTCGCCGCACTCGCCGCGGCGGGCGCGGCCGCCGCGATCAGCGGCAAGGCGCTATTGGAGGGCTTGATCGGGCTCGAGGAGATGCACGCATTCTTGCCAAGCGCATAATTCCCTGTCTCGACGTGCGCGACGGCCGGGTCGTCAAGGGCGTGCGCTTTCGCGACCACCGGATCGTCGGCGACATTCTCGAACTCGCGGCGCGTTATCGGCACGCGGGCGCCGACGAGCTGGTCTTCTACGACATCACGGCGAGTCCGGACGGGCGCATCGTCGAGCGCTCCTGGGTCGAGCGTGTCGCGCGGCTGCTCGACATTCCGTTCTGCGTCGCCGGCGGCATCGGCTCGGTCGCGGAAGCCGAGGAAGTGCTCGCGGCCGGCGCGGAGAAGATCTCGGTGAACTCCCGTGCGCTCGCGAATCCGGACCTGATCGACGCCCTGAGCGCCCGATTCGGCGCGCAATGCGTCGTCATCGGCATCGACAGCCAGACGGTCGAGGGCGAATACTGTGTCCAGCAGTTCACCGGTGACCCCGGGACCACGCGCGACAGCGCGCGCCGGACGCTCGACTGGGTCCGCGAGGCGGTGCAGCGCGGCGCCGGCGAGATCGTGCTCAACTGCATGTCGAGCGACGGGGTCCGGTGCGGTTACGACATTCCGCAATTGCGCGCGGTCCGCGCCGTCTGCCCCGTCCCGCTGGTCGCCTCGGGCGGGGCCGGCACCGTCGGGCATTTTCTCGAGGTGTTCCGCGAAACACGGGTCGATGCCGCGCTCGCGGCGAGCGTTTTTCACTCCGGAGAGATCGCCATCCCCGCGCTGAAGGCGGCGCTCGCGGACGGCGGCATCGAGGTGCGGCGATGAACAACCGGGACGAACTGCAATGGGAGAAGGTGGACGGCCTGCTGCCCGTGATCGTGCAGGACGCCGACAGCGGCGCGGTGCTGATGCTCGGCTACATGAACCGCGAGGCGCTCGCCGAGACCGAGCGCTCCGGCCGCGTGACGTTCTGGAGCCGCAGCAAGCAGAGGCTGTGGACCAAAGGGGAAACCTCGGGTCACCGCCTCGAGTTGCGCGCGATCGGGGCTGATTGCGACGGCGACGCGCTGTTGCTGATCGCGACCGCGCATGGCCCGGTCTGCCATCGGAACACCGCGACCTGCTGGGGCGAGGCGCCGCCGCGCGCCGCCGCAGAAGGGCTCGCGTTCCTCGCCAAGCTCGAGCGCCTGATCGCATCCCGCCTCGAGGAGCGACCGGAAGGCAGCTACACCGCGCGGCTCGCCGCGCAAGGCACGCTGCGCATTGCCCAGAAGGTCGGCGAGGAGGGTCTGGAACTCGCGCTCGCCGCGATCGCCGAAACCGACGACAAGGTCCTCGGCGAGGCCGCGGATCTGCTCTATCACGCCCTGTTGCTGCTGCGTGTGAAGAACCTGTCGCTCGCCGAGGTCGTCGCGGTGCTCGAGCGCCGCCATGCCGCCGGCGCCTAAGGGGCGGCCGAGCGATTGCGCTTCAGGGCGAACACGGCGATTGCGAGCCAGACGACGTTCAGCGCGACGGACGGGATCGCGCGGTGCCAGCCGCTGTTGATGATGAAACCGATCGCGCCGAGCACGTTCAGCCACTGATACACCGCGGAACGCGCGCCGATCTTGCCGGTGGACAACAGAAAATAGGCGCCGAGTATCGCGGCGGCGGCGAACCAGCCGGCAATCTCGACGAAATCCCTCCACGAGTGAGCCATGTCGAGGATGAACCTACGGGGCTAGCGTGAACCATTCATGAACGATCGATTTATTTACGCACGAAGGCCTGGCTGTCATGCGCCGAGTTCGCCGATCAGGAACCGCAAGGTCCGACGCAAGGGTTCGGCGGCGCCCCATAGCAGCTGATCGCCGACCGTGAAGGCGGACAGATAGTCGCCGCCCATCGCGAGCTTGCGCAGCCGGCCGATCGGCACGTGCAGGCGGCCGCTGACCGCCGCCGGCGACAGCTCGCGGATGCTCGCCTCGCGCTCGTTCGGCACGACCCGCACCCAGGGGTTGTCGGCCGCGATCAGCCGCTCGATCTCGGCGAGCGGCAGGTCGGCGCTCAGTTTGATGGTCAAGGCCTGGCTGTGGCAGCGCATCGCACCGACGCGCACGCAGATCCCCTCGACCGGCACCGGCCGGCCGCGCGTGCCGAGAATCCGGTTCGCCTCGGCGGTCGCCTTCCACTCCTCCCGGCTTTGGCCGTTGCCGAGGTCCTTGTCGATCCACGGGATGAGGCTCGCGGCGAGCGGTGCGCCGATATGCACGCGCGGCAAGTCCGGCGCGACGAGCGCCGCCTGCACCGCGCGGTCGAGGTCGAGGATCGTCGCCCCCGGGTCCTCGAGCGTCGCAGCCGCGGCGCGGTGCAGCGCGGCCATTTGCTCGACGAATTCACGCATCTGTTGCGCGCCGGCGCCCGATGCGGATTGATAGGTCATCGCGGTGATCCATTCGACGACGCCCGCGCGCATCAAGCCGCCGACCGCGAGCAGCATCAGCGAGACGGTGCAATTGCCGCCGATATAGTCCCTGATGCCGGCCCGCCGCGCCTGCTCCATCACGGCGCGGTTCACCGGGTCGAGCACGATCACCGCGTTCTCGTTCATCCGCAACGCCGATGCCGCGTCGATCCACTGGCCGGCCCAACCCGCCGCGCGCAGCCGCGGATGGACCGACTCGGTGTACTCGCCGCCCTGCGCGCTCAGCAGGATCGGCAGTTTCGCCAGCGCCGCGAGATCGTGCGCATCGAGCACCGGACCGACCGCGCGGCCGACCGTGGGCGGCGCGGCGCCCGCCTGCGAGGTGCTGAAGAACGTCGGTTCGATGAGGTCGAAGTCGCGCTCCGCGCGCATGCGCTCGAGCAGCACCGAACCGACCATGCCGCGCCAACCGATGATGCCGACCCTGTTCATCAGTCGATCATGAATTCGGGCGCCGGCGGACGCAAATTGTAATTCGAGGCCATCGAATAGCCGTATGCGCCGCAATCCGCGAGCAACATCACGTCGCCCTCCACGGTCGGCGGCAACCAGCGATCGGTCGCCAGGCGGTCGGCCGATTCGCAGATCGGGCCAACGACGGTCGCCATCTCGGTCGCGGGCTCGCCGAGGCGCGTCAGATTGACGACCTCGTGATGCGCGCCGTAGAGCGCCGGCCGGATCAGCGAATTCATGCCGGTCGCGATTCCGACGTAGCGGACGTCGCCCTTGCCCTTCAGCTGCGTGACCTGCGCGATCAGCACGCCGGCGCGGGCGACGAGATAGCGCCCCGGCTCCATCCAGAAGCGCATCTTCGGCAAGCGCGCCTGCAGCGTCGCGATGCCGCGGTCGAGCGCGTCGAGATCGACGCCGGCGGCCCCCGGGTAATCGGGAACGCCGAGACCGCCGCCGAGATCGACGACGGCGACGTCGGCGAACCGCGCCGCGATATCCGCGAGCAGGCTGCCGGTCTCGATCCAGTTGTCGACGTCGAAGATGCCGCTGCCGGCGTGCGCGTGCAGGCCGACGACCCGGACCGCGGCGCCCGCGGCGAGGCGCGCCAACTCGTCGACCTCGGCGACCGGGATGCCGAACTTCGAGTACATGCCGGCGGTGCGCACGTGCTGGTGATGCCCGCGTCCGAAACCCGGATCGATGCGAACGAAGATCTCCCTGCCGGCAAACAGTTGCGGCCAGCAGCGCAAGGGATGCAGATTATCGAGCGTCAGCCGCACGCCCTTCTGGAAGCCGTATTCGTACTCGGCGCGCGGCGCGAAATTCGGCGTGAAGATGACCTCGTCGGCCGCGAGATCGGGCACCGCGGCGAAGGCATGCCGAAGTTCGCCGGCCGAGACGCACTCGAACATCAGGCCGGCGGCGTGCAAGCGCCGCAGGATCGCCGGATGCCAGTTCGCCTTCATCGAGTAGGCCCAGCGCTCGATCGCACGCACTGCGCGCAAGGCCGCGACCGCCGCATCGAGGGTCTCGGCGTCGTAGACGTAGGCGGCGCCCTCGCGGGCGGCGATGCGCAGCAGTTCGCCGCGCTTCTGCGGCCGGCGCCACCAGTCGCCGTCGGCCGCGGCGGCGATCCGCGTCGCGGCGAACAGCTCCTGCCAGGTGGGCCCGAGCACCTTGTCGGAACCGATGCGCTGGATCAGCCGCTCGTGCAGCTGCTGCACGAGGCGGTCGCCCTGGGACTCGTCGATCACGAAGGTGAAATTCAAGTCATTGGCCGCCTGCGTGACCAGGTAGATCTTCTGGTCCTGGAACAGCTCGAAGGCCGCGCCGAGCTCGTGCAGGATGCCGCGAATGTTGTGGCCGAGCAGGCTCAAGGAGGCGCAGGGACCCAGGATGCTGACGCGGCAAAGCGCGCCGAGCGCACCCGTCAGGCGCTCGATCGCCGCGGCGTCGAGCGTGTTCGCCGCCGGATCGAGCGACACCGTCACGTTGGTTTCCGACGTCGACACCAGGTCGATCGACAGGCCCTGTTCCTTGAACACCTGGAACGCGTCGGCGAGAAAGCCGACCTGGTGCCACATCCCGGGGCTCTCCATCGAGACGAGCGTGATCCCCTTCTTGATCGCGATCGCCTTGACCTGCGCAGCACTGTCGGCGACGTCCGCCGAGACGATCGTGCCCGGCAGCTGCGGCGCCTGGGTCGCATAGACATGCAGCGGAATGCCGTACTGACGCACGGGCATCACGCAGCGCGGATGCAGCACCTTGGCGCCGTTGCTCGCGATTTCCTGCGCCTCGTCGTAGTGCAGCGCGCGCAGCAACCGCGCGTTCGGCACGTCGCGCGGGTTGGCGCTGAACATGCCCGGCACGTCGGTCCAGATCTCGAGGCGCGCCGCCGCGAGTTTCGCCGCGAGATACGCCGCGGAGGTGTCCGAGCCGCCGCGGCCGAGCAACACGGTCTCGCCGGCCTCGTCGGCGGCGATGAACCCCTGCGTGATCACCACCCGCCCGAGCGCACGCCACTGCCTCTGCAGCGCATCGTCCGGCGCAAAATCGCAGGTCGCCGACAGGTACGACGCCGTGGCCGTTGCGCCGTCGCGCCGCTGCGCACGCAGCACGCGGCGCGCATCGATCCAGCTCGTCGCGATTCCCCGGGCGTTGAGGAACGCCGCCCCGAGGGTCGTCGCCAGCAGCTCGCCCATCGCCATGACGCGGGCGCGCAGCCGATCGCTCGGTTCCCGGGTCTCGGCGATCGAGTCGGCGATGCGCCGTAATTCGCCGAGCAAGGCGTCGAAGTCGGCGCCGGGAGCGAGATCCAGGCTCACGGCGAGCTGCCGATGCATCCTCTCGATTGTCTCGAGAATCGTTTGATGGCGCCCTTCGACGGCCGCGCCGAGCAGGGTTTCGAGCCGATCGGTGACTCCGGACAGCGCCGAGTGCACCACCACCGGTTGCAGGTTCGCCGCGAGCCGTGCGCGCACCACGCCGGCGATGTTGTGCCAATTGGCGGCGCTCGAGACGCTCGTGCCGCCGAATTTGAGCACGATCCAGGGACGGAGTCGTTCGTTCATGGGCGGCAGCGGCCGCGCCGGCTCGAAGGTCCGATGCAGCGCGGGACCCGCGGCGGACGGCCTCGGATCATGCGATCAATCTTCTTCGAAGGTGTCGCGCAGCTCTTTCTCGAGCTGTCGCTCGGCGAGCACATCCTCCACGCGGCTCCACGCGGCCTTGCCGCGCTTGACCTGCGGCACGGCCTTTTGCCGGCGCTCAGCACGTTCCAAGACGGGATCGAATTCCTGAGTCTCCTCGCTGTCACTGAGAAACTCATCGTCGATGTCGAAATGCTCGTTCGCTCGTTCGCTCATTGTTCCAGAAAAGCCCTTTAAATCAATGGCATCTGTCGGCCCCCCGGGGCACGAAGTTCGGCACTATAGCCGATTCTGTCGCGCATTCAACACCCCGCCCCCCCGGTTCGGGCCCGTGGACGAACGGCCGTGCGGCCGTGGGACCGGCTGGTCGCCGTGCCTCAGGTTCCCGTGCGCGCCTTCGCCGGCACTGCGGACAGGACGCCGGCGGCGATCGCCCGATTCGCCGCGGACAGCACCGCGAGCAGGGAGGCCGTGATGATGTTCGGGTGCATTCCCGCGCCGAACAGGGTCCGCCGCGAACGGGTGGTGATCTCGATGTAGCAAACGGCCTGCGCAGAACTGCCCTTGCCGCGCGAGTGTTCCTCGTAGGCCAGCACATCGAATTCCAGGCCTATCGCCGCGACCAACGCATCGATCGGCCCGGACCCCTGGCCGTGCAAGGCCTCGAGCCGACCGTCGCGCTCGATCTGCAATGCCAGGCGCTCGCTGTCGGCCCCGTCGGTCGATGCCGCGAGCTGGTGCGAACGATAGACGAGAGGTCGGCGAGGGTGTAGGTACTCGGTTTCGAAAAGCGCAAATAATTCTTGTGAAGTCAACTCTTTACCAGTGATATCTGCAGCTACTTGTACTACCTGGCTGAATTCGATCTGCAGCCGCCGCGGCATCACCAGCTGGTAGTCCTTCTCCAACAGGTAGGCGACGCCGCCTTTGCCCGATTGACTGTTCACGCGAATGATCGAGTCGTAGGAACGGCCGAGATCCGCTGGATCGATCGGCAGATAGGGCACGTCCCAGAGCGCCGTGGGCGCGCGGGCGGCGAGGCCCTTTTTGATGGCATCCTGGTGCGAGCCGGAGAACGCCGTGAACACGAGATCGCCGACGTAGGGGTGGCGCGGATGGATCGGCAGCTGATTGCACGCCTCCGCGCACCGGGCGACTTCATTGATGTTAGAAAAATCTAGTTTTGGATCAATGCCTTGGGTATACAAGTTCAAGGCCAATGTCACGATATCGACGTTGCCGGTTCGCTCGCCGTTGCCGAACAGTGTGCCCTCCACGCGATCCGCCCCGGCCATGAGCGCGAGTTCCGCCGCCGCGACGCCCGTGCCTCGATCGTTGTGCGGATGAATGCTGAGGATCACGGAGTCGCGCTTGGCGATCGAGCGGCTGAAGAATTCGATCTGGTCGGCGTAGAGGTTCGGCGTCGCCATCTCGACCGTCGCCGGCAGGTTCAAAATCACCTTGTTCGCCGCGCTCGGCTCCCACACCGCGTTGACCGCTTCGCAGATCTCGACCGCGAAATCCAGCTCCGTGGCGGTGAAGCTCTCCGGGCTGTATTCGAATACCCATTGCGTGCCCGGCGACCGCAGCGCATGTTCGCGCACGGCGGCGGCGCCGCGCACCGCGATGTCGACGATGCCGGGCCGGTCGAGCCGGAAGACGACGCGCCGCTGCGCGGTGGAGGTCGAGTTGTAGACGTGGACGATCGCCCGCCGCACGCCGGCGAGCGACTCGTAGGTGCGCGCAATCAACTCGGGCCGCGCCTGGGTGAGCACCTGAATCGTGACGTCATCGGGTATCAAGCCCTGCTCGATGATCTCGCGCACGAAGTCATAGTCGGTCTGCGATGCCGCCGGAAAGCCGACCTCGATCTCCTTGAAGCCGACCTTCAACAGCATGTCGAACATGCGCCGCTTGCGCACCGGGTCCATCGGCTCGATCAGCGCCTGATTGCCGTCGCGCAGGTCGACGCTGCACCACGCCGGCGGCGCCTCGATGACCTTGTCCGGCCACGTCCGGCCGCCGAAACCGATCGGGGGGAAAGCTCGATACTTGGTCGAAGGATGACGCAACATGGATGTTTACTCGCGGTGCAGGACTCACGCCGTGTTCACGGTTTCGAAGGAATCTGTCCGGTCTTGTCAGCGCCGACCGTTGGCGCAGGTGGTGTTGCGCCTAGCGGCGCAGCAGCAGCAGCGCATCGAGGCCGGGGAGCGGCCGTCGGCGAAGCGCGATACGAGCAAATGCATCGAAGTGCATGCGCCGAATCTAGCACCGCCGCCGATCGCCGCGCAAGGGGACGGCGGATGGCGCGGATACGCCCGTCTGGTCGCGCCCCCGCCTGGTCGCGCCCGCCGCGCTAAAGCCAACCCTGCAGCTGCCGCTCGGCAAGCGCCGCCAACACGTCGGCATGGCGATCGCCGTCGTTCAGCGCCGGCACCATGCTGAAGCGCTCGCCGCCCTGCGCGAGGAACTGCCGCCGATACTCGATCGCGACTTCCTCGAGCGTCTCCAGGCAGTCGACGGCGAAGGATGGCGAGACGACCGTCAAGCGGCGCACGCCGCGCCGCACCAGTTCCTGCAACGCATCCTCGATGTACGGCTGCAACCAGACCACCGAGCCGAAACGCGACTGATAGCAGTGCGACCACTCGTCCTGGCGCAAGTGCAAGCGTTCGACGATCGCGCGCGTCGTCGCCTCCGCCTGCGATTGATAAGGATCGCCGGCGGCGACGTAGCTTGCGGGGATCCCGTGATAAGAGAGCAGCAGGTGCGATCGCCCGCCCGCCGCCCGCCAATGCGCCTCGATCTGCGCACCGAGCGCGTCCAGGTAACCGGCATCCGCGTGGTAGTCGTTGACGAACCGCGTCTCCGGCAGCCAGCGCGAGCGGCGCAGCACGCGCGTCGCCGCGTCGAACACCGATCCGGTCGTCGAGGAGCAGTATTGCGGGTAGAGCGGCAGCACCAGCAGGCGCCGCACATTCTGTTCGGCGAACGCGCGGATCGCCGTCTCGATCGCCGGATTGCCGTAGGTCATCGCGAGCCGCACGCACAAGCGGTCGCCGAACTTGCTGCGCAGGCGCTCGCCGAGCTTGTCGGCGAGCCTTGCCGAGTAGACCGCGAGCGGCGAACCCTGCGCCATCCACACCCTGCGGTAGTTGCGCGCCGTGCGCAGCGGCCGCAACGGCAGGATCACGCCGTACAACAACGGCAGCCAGATCCAGCGCGAGCTGTCGATCACACGCCGGTCGCCGAGGAATTCGCGCAGGTAGCGCCGGACCGCGAAATACGACGGTGAATCCGGCGTACCCAGGTTGACGACCAGGACCCCGATGCGTTCGGGCGTCGACGGCGCCGGCGGCGACGCGGCGCGGTAGTAGGCCATTCGGTCGGATTCCTCGGCGGAGCGGATGGCGCATTATACGGCGGGCGCGCGGGTGGCCGCCGGCTTCGTGTAGATTGTCGCCGATGATCTGGCTACATCCCAGCGAGCGCACCGCCCTGTGGCTCAGTCTCGAGGTCTCGGTGCGCAGCGTACTGCTCGGTCTGCCGCCGGCGGTGCTGATCGCCTGGCTGCTCGCCCGGCGGCGTTTCCCCGGCCGTTCGCTGCTCGACGCGCTCGTGCACCTGCCGCTCGTCCTGCCGCCGGTGGCGGTCGGCTACCTGCTGTTGATCGTGTTCGGCGTGCGCGGGCCCGTCGGCGGCTGGCTGCACCGGGTTTTCGGCATCACCTTGATCTTCACCCCGAATGGCGCCGCGCTCGCGACCGCCGTGATGACCTTCCCGGTCATGGTGCGCGCGATGCGGATCTCTCTGGAACACGTCGACCACGGGCTCGAGGATGCGGCGCGCATGCTCGGCGCGGGTCCGCTCGACCGCTTCGCGACGGTCACGCTGCCCTTGATGCTGCCGGGCATCCTCGCCGGGATGATCATGGCCTTCTCCGCCGGGCTCGGCGAATTCGGCGCGGTGATCACCTTCGTTTCGAACATCCCGGGCGAGACGCGCACGCTGCCGCTCGCGCTGTACACCGCGCTGCAATCCCCGGGCGGCGACGCCGCGGCGGCGCGGCTCGCCGCGATCTCGATCACACTCGGGCTCACCGGCCTGCTGTTCGCCGAATGGTTCGCGCGCCGCGTGCGCCGGATGCTGGGGCGCTGATGCTGCGGGTCCGGGTCGCGCTGCGCCGAGGCGCGTTCGCGCTGCGCGCGCGCTTCGACCTGCCGACCCCCGGTGTCGCCGCATTGTTCGGCCGCTCCGGCTGCGGCAAGTCGACCTTGATCAACCTGATCGCCGGCCTGCTCGAGCCGGACGAGGGCTTCATTGCCATCGACGAGCGCGTGCTGCTCGACACGAGCAGCGGCATCCGGATCGCCGCCGAAGCGCGCCGGATCGGCTACGTGTTCCAGGATGCGCGCCTGTTCCCGCACCTGCGGGTCGCGGCCAATCTGCGCTATGCCGAACGGCGCGCGGCCGGTGCGCGCTACGTCGGCTTCGATGAGGTCAGCGCGCTGCTCGCGCTCGAACCCTTGCTGGAGCGGCGCGTGCACCAGCTGTCGGGGGGCGAGAAACAGCGCGTCGCGATCGGCCGCGCGCTGCTCGGGCAGCCGCGCCTGCTGCTGCTCGACGAACCCCTCACCTCGCTCGATGGGGCGCGGCGCGAGGAGGTGCTGCCATACCTCGAGCGCCTGCGCGATCAACTCGCCGTACCGATGGTATACGTCAGTCATCAGTTCGACGAGGTGCTGCGGCTCGCGACCCACGTGGTGCTGATGGATGCGGGCGCGACGATCGCCGAGGGTGAGATTGGGCCGATGAGCCTGCGCCCCGAACTGCGGCGGATCGTCGGCGCGGACGCCGTCGGTGCGGTCATCGACGGCGAGGTGCGGCGCGTCGAAGCGGACGGCGGCCTCGCCGCCGTGCAGATCGGCGACGGCGAACTGCGGCTACGGGCCGCAGGCCTCGCACCAGGCATGCGCCTGCGGGTGCAAATCCTCGCGCGCGACGTGATCGTCGCGACTGGCGATCCACAGGGCTTGAGCGTGCGCAATGCGGTGCGCGGCACCGTGCGCGCGATCGCCGCCGACGTCGCCGACGCCTGCCTGATCACGATCGACGTCGGCGGTGCCGAGATCCTCGCGCGCGTGACCGCGGATGCCGTGCGCGAACTCGCGCTCGCCGAGGGGCTGCCGGTCGTGGCCCTCGTGAAAACCGTGTCAATCTCGGCGGACCGCCTGCGGCGATTGTGAGACCGGTCGTCGGCTGTTGTGAACGGCGCGCCGGCGCTCACTTCTCCCGCGTGCCGAGATGCACGATCGCGACGATGTGATCCTCCGGCCGCAGGCCGAGCGCCGCCTTGACGCCGGGGTCGTAGGCGGCGGGGCCGGTTTTCCACATCACCCCGTAGCCGAGCGCGTGCGCGGCGAGGAACAGATTCTGCACGGCAGCGCCGGCGGCGAGAATCTGCTCGATCTCAGGCACCTTGGGATGGTCACGCTGCACGACGCAGGCGACCACGAGCAGGAGCGGCGAACGCTCGAACTTCTCGCGCTCCCGGAGCAACTGCTCCTCGGTGGGCGCCGGCGGCCGAGCGCGGCGCGCCTCGACCACCGCCGCGACGAAACGCTCGCGGCTCTGCGGATCCAAGACGAGCAGGCGCCAGGGCTTCAGCCGGCCGTGGTCCGGCGCGCGATTCGCCGCCTCGAGGAGCAGCGCCAGGTGGGCGTCGCTCGGCCCCGGTGCGCGCAAACGCCCGGCGGAGGCGCGCGTCGCGATGGCCTCGATCACGTCCATGTCGCTGGTCTCCCGCATTTGGTTTCGATGGGCGCGCGGCGCTGACGCGCTAGAACGGATTGAGGCGCTTGGTCGGGGAGAAATTCAGGTAGTTCAAGGCGATGCCCTGCCGCCAGCCGACGCCAAAGCGCACCGGCGCGAGCGTGATCGAGCCGCGCTGCAGATAGTTCACGCCGAATCCGCCGATGAAATACAGGCTGCCGTCAACGCCCGGGAAGCGCTGGTAGAGCGCGGCAGCGTTCGGCAGGCCATAGACCAGGATGAACGTCTTGACCGCATTGGCGCCGATGTCGAAGCCGATCGACGGCCCCTGCCAGTAGATCTCGCGAACCGGCGCTCCCTTGACTACGAGTTCGCCGTGACCGTAACGCAAGCCGAACGCGATGGCGCCGCCCGCCTCCTCGCCGCGAATGATGGCGACGGGATCTCCCTTTTCTTTTAGAACCTTTTTAATGACTTGCGACAGATCCTTCGCGCCAGTACTAAAGAAATGGGAGGCCTGCTCGACGACCTCGTTATCGCTATAGGTCTGCATCGGCGGCGGGTGGTGCGCGGGCTTCACGGGCTTCGCGAGCGCGCCCGCGCCCGCCAGGCAGAGAATCGCGCCTGCCAGGCCCGCGGCCGATCGCCGGATGCGGGAAGTTTGCATACTCCCTCCGAATGAGCCGATGGTGGGACGGCTGGGACTCGAACCCAGGACCAAAGCCTTAAAAGGGCCTTGCTCTACCAACTGAGCTACCGTCCCGGCCGGGCGCGCATGATAGCCGAACCAAGACCGCAGATCATCAGCGATCTTCAGCTCCGGTAGGCCGTCGGATCCGCCACCCCGAGCGCGGCGAAACCCTGCGCGCGGATCCGGCAGGAATCGCATTCGCCGCAGGCCCGCCCGGCCGCATCCGCCTGGTAGCACGACACCGTCGCGGCGTAATCGACGCCGAGCGACAAGCCGGTGCGAATGATCTCGGCCTTGGACATCCTCACCAGCGGCGCGTGGATCTCCATGCGCCCGCCCTCGACGCCGGCCTTGGTCGCGAGCGAGGCGAGCCGCCCGAACGCGGCGATGAACTGCGGCCGGCAATCCGGATAGCCGGAGTAATCGACCGCGTTGACGCCGATGAAGATGTCCTCGGCGCCGCGCACCTCCGCAAAGGCGAGTGCGAGCGACAGCAGCAAGGTGTTGCGCGCCGGTACGTAGGTCGGCGCAATCCCCTCGGCCGGCGCGGTCGGCAGCGCGATGGACGGATCGGTCAGCGCCGACCCGCCGATGCCCGCGAGATCGACCGTCATGAGGCGATGTTCGCGGGCGCCGAGCGCGTGGGCGATCTTCGCCGCCGCGTCGAGCTCGGCCGAATGGCGCTGACCGTAGCGAACGCTCAAGGCCAGGCAATCGAAGCCACGCGAGCGGGCGAGCGCGAGCACGGTCGCCGAATCCAGACCGCCCGACAACAGCACCACGGCGTGGGCCATGCTCAGCGCCCGGGCGCATCGCCCCACAGGATCTTGTGGAGCTGGAGTTGGAAACGCACCGGCAGCCGATCGGCGAGGATCCAGTCCGCCAGATCGGCGGGCGCGAGGGCACCGTGCACCGGCGAGAACAGGATCTGGCAGCGCCCGACAAGTGCGTGCACCTCGAGGAAGTCCCTGCTCCACTCGTAGTCGGCGCGCGAACCGATGACGAATTTCAGCTGATCGCGGCGCGCAAGATGCGCGAAGTTCTCGATCCGGTTGCGCCCGCTCTCGCCGGATTGTGGCGTCTTGACGTCGACGACACGCGCGACCCGCGGATCGACCGCGGCGATGTCCAGCGCGCCGCTCGTCTCGAGCGACACGTCGAAGCCGCACGCGCACAGCCGCTCGAGCAAAATCAGGCACCTCGGCTGCGCGAGCGGCTCGCCGCCGGTCACGCAGACGTGGGCCGCGCCGAAACCGCGGACCCGCTCGACGATCGCGTCGATCTCGAGCCAGTCGCCCGCGTGGAACGCGTACTCGGTGTCGCAATACCGGCAACGCAAGGGACAGCCGGTCAGGCGCACGAACACCGTCGGATAACCGACCGCGTCGGCCTCGCCCTGCAGGGAGTGAAAGATCTCGTTGATGCGCAGGCGCGCCGGCCCCGGCGCCGCCGTCTGCCCCGTCAATGCGTCTCCGTCTTCATCTTGTCGAGCCGCTGCACGGCGAGACGGGCCGCCGGCGTGCCGGGGAAGCGCGCGACCAGATCGCGCAGCACCCGCCGCGCCTCCTGCGGGCGATGCAGCTGGTCGTCGCAGTAGCCGACCTTCAACAGCGCGTCCGGCAGTTTGCGCGACTGGCCGTAACGGTCCGCCACGGCCTGGAAGGCCTGCAGTGCGGCCGGGAACTCGCGGTTCACGTAGTAGGTCTCGGCGAGCCAATATTGCGCGTTATCCGCGTAGCTGCTGTCCGGGTATTCGACGAGGAATCGCTTGAACGCCGCCGCCGCCTCGGCGTAGTGGCTGTTGCGCAGCAGATCGAATGCGGCCTGGTAGGCGCCCGCTGCGCTGCCCCGCGCCGCCGACGACGCCGAAGCCGAGGCGGCGCCTGCAATTGCCTGACCCTGCTGTCGCGACGCGGAACTCTGCGATGACGCGGGCGGCAGGACATCGTCGGGGCCGGCAGCTGCAACTGCCGGACCCGACGACGTCCCTCCACCCGCACTTCCTGGCGATTCCGGCGACACGGCGTTACCGACACCGGCGCCCGGTGCCTCGAGCGTCTTCAGGCGGGCATCGAGATCGGCGTACAGATCGCGTTCGCGCCGGCGGTCTTCGTCGAGCCGGTGCTGCATCTGATCGAGCGAATCATGCATCGCACGCAGATCGGCGCGGGTCGCCTCGAGCTGGTTCGCGAGCTGCAGCAGGCTGCCGTTGTCGACGACGCGCTCGACGCGGGTCAGGCGCGCGTCCAGATCGTTGAGTTTGACCTGCACAGGATCGGGCTGCGGCGGAGAGCTCGCGCAGCCGGCCAGCGCGGCGGCGCCCATACAGGCGACGATGGCGAGACCGGCGGCGCGGGACTTCACGGCTGATACACCATGTCGACACGGCGGTTCATCGCCCAGGCCGCCGCATTGTCGCCCTCCACGGCCGGCCGCTCGGCGCCGTAGCTCACGGTGGTGATCTGCGCATCGGCAACGCCCTGCAGCATCAGCGCGCGACGTACGGCCTGGGCGCGTCGCTCGCCGAGTCCGATGTTGTACTCGCGGCTGCCGCGATCGTCGGTGTTGCCCTCGAGACGGATTTTCAGCCCGGGGTTTGCGGTCAGCATCTTGGCGTACGCGGCGATGACCGCGTCGTATTGCGGTTTGATCTCGGACCGATCGAAGTCGAAGTAGATCGTGCGCTGGTCGAGCGGCGCGTCATTGCCGGCTTGAGCGATTGCCTGCAGCGAGCCGGAGTTGCCGCCGCCGAGCGGCGTCATCGTCGTGCCGGCTCCGCCGGCCGCAGCGTTCGTCGGCACCTCGGACGCCGAGCTCGCCGGCTCCTTGACCGCGGACTTGCCGTGGCAGGCCGCCAGCAGCATCGCGCCGGACAGTAACAGGGTCATCGCCGTCAATCGTTTCATGGGTCTCTCCATCGGTCGTTCTTGGATGATTCTAACGCCTTATGGCGGCGGCAGCCGAGTTGGGGGTCCGTGTGCCGGCTCACTCGCTGCCAAACGGCCCCCAGACCGGCTCCTCGACGTCGCCCTGCGGCGAAATCAGTGTCTGCTGCACGCGTCCGTCGGTGCTCACCAGCGCGAGGACGCCGCGGCCCGCCGCGTGGGTCGCGTAGATGATCTCGGCACCGTTCGGCGCGTAGCTCGGCGACTCGTCGAAGCGCCCATGCGTCAGCACCCGCAGACCGCCGTGATGCTGCAGATCGAAGGTCGCAATGCGGAACTTGCCGTGGACCCGCGTCACGAGCGCGAGCTGCGAACCGTCCGGCGACAACCGCGGCCTCGCATTATACGAGCCCTGGAACGTCAGGCGTCGCGGGCGGCTGCCGGGCGCAAGCGGCACCTGGAAGATCTGCGGTCCGCCGTCGCGGTCCGAGGTGAAGTACAGGCTCTTGCCGTCGTTCGACCATTGCGGTTCGGTATCGATGCCGGGATTGTGGGTGACGCGCGTCAAGGCATGGGTCGCCAGGTCGAGGATGTAGATGTCGAGATTGCCGGCGCGGTTCGACAGCGTCACCGCGAGCTTCCTGCCGTCGGGCGACCAGGCGGGGGCCTGGTTGACGCCGGCCGTCGCCGAGACGACGCGGCGCGCGCCGGTCTTGAGAACCTGGACGTAGATCGACGGCAGCTTGTCCTCGAAGGACACATAAGCGAGTTCCTTGCCGTCCGGCGACCAGGCCGGCGACATCAAGGGCTGGCTCGATTGCATCACGACGTGCGGATTCGCCCCGTCCGCGTCGGCGACGACGAGCTGGAAGGTGCGGTGCGGCACATGGCCGAGCACCAGCACGTAGGCGACGCGCGTCGCGAACGCGCCGCGGATCCCGAGGATGCTCTGGAACACCTTGTCGGCGATCTGGTGTCCGGCGAGCCGCAGTCCGGCCGTGTCGGTGTGGATCTGGTAGCCGAGCAGGCGCTGGCGTGTCAGCACGTTGTACAGCTCGAACGCGATGTCATAGCGATCCGGCGCCGGCATGGTCATGCCGCCGACCACGATGTAGTCATCGTTCAATCGGCGCCAGTCGTCGAAGGAGATCTCGGCGCCGCTGTGCGGCAGATCGATCATGTCCCGGCGGTCCATCGACTTGAACCGGCCGCTGCCGTCCAAGTCTTGCGCGACCAGGCCGGCGACGTCGAACGGCGAGGCACCGGGCGGCGCCGCGAACGGCACGATCGCGATCGGGATCGCCGTATCCTGGCCGCGCGTGATCTGCACGACGAATGCGGCGTGCGCCGGCGAGGCGCACGCCGCAAGGCCGGCCAGCAGCAACAGCGCGAGAGCGAACGGCCGGGATTTCTCATTCATTGGGTTTGAACTCGAGGATCAAGGTTCGATGGAACAGCGACGGATCGGGCGGCGTCGGCAGCGGCGAGGCACGATAGACCGCATTCTGGATCGACTGCCGCACCGCCGAGTCGCCGTTGCACTGGGTCACCCGCGCACTGGTCACTTCACCGCCGGGAACCTGGCTCACCTGGACCAGGCAGTCGATCCCCGGGTGCGCCGCCGGCGGCTTGATCCACGCCTGGATGATCCGATTCTGCAGCGCCGCGCGGTACTCGTCCGCGAGCGGACCGCGCGCGACCTCGTCGGCGTGCTCCTCGGCGGCGACCTGGCGCTGCAGGTCCGTCTGCATCGCGGCGCGCGCGCGCGCAGCGGCGAGCGCCTTGGCCTCGGCCGCACGCTTCGCCGTGGCGGCGGCGGCCCGCCGCTGTGCGTGCGCTTCGGCCGCGTGCCGGGCAAGCGCGGTGCGCGCGGCGGCCGCCGCGGCCCGCGTGCTCGCCTCGCGTGCGACCCGCGCATCGGCGATGGCCTGCGCGTGCTCCGCCGCGGCCGCCTGCTGCCGCGCCAATTGCTGGTGCTGCGCCTGGAGTTGCTGCTGCGCCAGGCGCTCCTGCTGTGCCAATTGCTGCTGCTGCGCCTGGAGTTGCTGCTGCCGGGCCGCCGCCTGCGCGGCGGCCGCGAGCCGCGCCTGCGCGGCGCTGCGCGCCGCGTTGTTGCGCTCGTCGATGGCCGCGCGCACGACGCGCGAATCGACCACGGTCGCGTCGATCGGCACGGGCTGCTCGCCGAGGTTCGCGCGGTGCAGGGAGAAATCGGTGGCGAACAACAACGCAACGACGATCAACCCGTGCAGCGCGATCGACAGGAACGCCGGTCGCGAGTTCTCGCGCAGGAAGCCGGCCATCGCTACGGTGCCCCAGGGGTCGCACCGACCGGCGAGCGCACCGCCGGCGGTGCCGCAGGCTCGGTCAGGAGCCCGACTTTCGCGGCCCCGGCGCGCTGCAGCAGCACCATTGCCCGAACGACCGTGCCGTACGGCACGGACCTGTCGGCCTTGACGAGGATCGGCGTCAAGGGATCGCGCCGCAGGACCGCGGCGGTGCGCGCGCGGACGATGTCGTCGTCGAGGGGCCGGCCGGCACTGCGACCGATGTTCACGTACATCCGGCCGCGCGCATCGACGGTGAGGATCAGCGGTTCGTGCCGTTCGAGGAATTGCGCATCGATCGGCCTCGCGGCGGCGGTCGGCAGATCGACCTTGACGCCTTGTTTCAGCAGCGGCGCGGTGATCATGAAGATGATCAGCAGCACCAGCATCACGTCGATGTAGGGCACGACGTTGATCTCGCTCATCATCTTGCGGCGGCGAGGGCGCGCGGCCATCGCCGTCAGGCCGCCGTCCCGCGGATCGACGCGTGGCGCTGCAGGATCGTCGAGAACTCCTCCGTGAACGCATCGAAGCGCAGCTCGAGGCGGCTCACCTGGTCGGCGTAGCGGTTGTAGCCGACCACCGCGGGAATCGCCGCGAACAAGCCCATCGCCGTGGTCACCAGCGCCTCGGAGATCCCGGGGGCGACCGCCGCCAGAGTCGCCTGCTGCACATCACCGAGTCCATGGAACGCGCTCATGATGCCCCAGACGGTGCCGAACAGCCCGACATAGGGGCTCGTCGAGCCGATCGTCGCGAGCATCGCGAGGCTCTTCTCGAGCCGGTCGATTTCCCGCATCTGCGCGACGCGCATCGAGCGCTGCGCGCCTTCGAGCAGCTGTTCGGACTGGGTGCCGAGCTGGCGCAGGCGACTGAACTCGCCGAATCCGGACTCGAACAGGCTCTGCATGCCGGTGCCGGCGCGGCCTTTGGTCTCGATGCTGCGATACAGGGCGCCGAGATCGCCGCCGCTCCAGAAGGACGTTTCGAACTGGTCGGCCTGATGGCGCGACTTGGCGATGACCCGCCGCTTATCGAAGATGATCGTCCACGAGGCGACCGAAGCGAGGATCAGCAGCAGCATCACCGCCTGAACGACCGGGCTCGCCGCGAGCACGAGTTGAAAGACGGACAGGTCATTGCTCATCGGCGCCACTCCGCGAACAGATCCTTGGGTATGGCGCAAGCCGTCGACTTGGCGGCATCGACACACGCGACCCGCACGCCGGCGTCGGTCAGCAGCAGGTCGCCGCGGCGTATCGTTTGCTGGAATTCGATTGTCGCACCGCCCAGACGCTGCAATTCGGCGGTTACGGCAATTTCATCATCGAGGCGCGCGGCCCTGAGGTACTCGACCGTCATGCCGACGACCGCGAACTGCAGTCCGCGCTCCTCGCGCAGGCGCCGCTGGTCGATTCCGAGGCTGCGCAACCATTCCGTGCGACATCGTTCCATGAATTTCAGGTAATTCGCATAATAGACGACGCCACCGGCGTCGGTGTCCTCCCAATAGACGCGGCATACCCATGAAAAGTTCGGCCGCAAGTTCATGCTCGATCGCTCCCGGGACCCTGGGGGTCCTTGAATAGCGGCAGGTTCGGGTCGACTTCGGCCGGCGCATCGCGCGCCGGCGCGGCGAGGCCGAAGTGCGCGTAGGCGCTGCGGGTCGCGACCCGGCCCCGCGCGGTGCGCATCAGGAATCCCTGTTGAATGAGGTAGGGCTCGACCACGTCCTCGATGGTCCCCCGTTCCTCGCTCATCGCGGCCGCGAGGCTGTCGACGCCGACCGGGCCGCCGTCGAACTTGTCGATCACCGTCAGCAGGAGCTTGCGATCGAGCGTATCGAAACCCAGCGGATCGACTTCCAACATGTCGAGCGCGGCGCGGGCGACCGCCGCGCTGATCGTCCCGGCGGCCTTGACCTCGGCGAAATCCCGCACCCTGCGCAGCAGGCGGTTCGCGATCCGCGGCGTGCCGCGCGAGCGCTCGGCGATGCACAGCGCGCCGCCGTCCTCCAGCCGCAGCTTGAGGATCGACGCCGTCCGCTCGACGATGCTGCGCAGCTCGACGATCGAGTAGAATTCGAGGCGCTGAACGATGCCGAAACGGTCGCGCAGCGGCGAGGTCAGCAGGCCTGCCCGCGTGGTCGCACCGACCAGGGTGAACGGCGGCAGATCGAGCTTGATCGAGCGCGCGCCGGGCCCCTCGCCGATCATCAGGTCGAGCTGGTAGTCCTCGAGCGCGGGGTACAGGACCTCCTCGACGACCGGGCTCAGTCGGTGGATCTCATCGACGAACAGCACGTCGCGCGGCTCGAGGTTGGTGAGCAGCGCCGCGAGATCGCCGGGCCGCTCGAGCACCGGGCCCGAGGTCTGGCGCAAATTCACGCCGAGCTCGTTGGCGATGATGTTCGCGAGCGTCGTCTTGCCGAGCCCAGGCGGGCCGAAGATCAGCACGTGATCGAGCGCCTCGCCGCGGTTCTGTGCGGCGCGGATGAAGATGTCCATCTGTTGCTTGACGTTTTCCTGGCCGATGTAATCGACGAGCCTGCGGGGGCGCACGGCGCGATCGACCACCTCGTCCTCGCGCCCGCCGGCCGCGGTGATGACCCGGTCACGTTCTATGCCCATCTGTGTGCTGCTCCGCTCGCGGACTTCACGCCTGTGCGGCGGCCTTCAGCGCCCGCCGTATCAACTCGGTCGTCGACAGATCCGGCGCGTCCGCCGCCTTCAGCAGGCGCGCCACCTCCGGCGCCTTGTAGCCGAGCGCGAGCAATGCGCCGAACGCCTCGGTCTGGGGCGACGCGGCGCCGCCCGCGGCCACCGCGCCGTCGCCGCCACCCGACGCCGCCGCGAGTTTCCTCGCACCGTCGCGCATCTCGACGAGGATCCGCTCGGCGGTCTTGCGGCCGATTCCGGGTATCCGCGTCAGCGCCGCGGCATCCTCGGCCTCGACGGTGCGCAGAAAGTCCTCGACGCTCGCGCCGGACAGCACGCCGAGCGCGATCTTCGGACCGACGCCGGAGATCTTGATCAGCGCGCGGAACAGGCGCCGCTCGCCGTCGCTGCCGAAGCCGAACAGCACGTGCGCGTCCTCGCGGATCGCCAGGTGCGTGAACAGCGCGACCGTCGCGCCCACCGCGGGCAGGCCGTAGAACGTCGACATCGGCGCCTCGAGTTCGTAGCCGACCCCACCGACGTCGACCAGCAGATGCGGCGGCTGCTTCGCCTGCAACCGTCCGCGCAGGAAGCCGATCATGCCCGGCCCGCCGGGCGTTCGGCCGGGACCGGCGCGCCGCGGCGCAGCGCATGACAGACCGCCGCCGCCAGTGCGTCGGCGGCATCGGCCGCGACCCGTTCGCCGAGCTTCAAGAGGTTCTTGATCATCATTTGCACCTGTGTCTTGTCGGCGCTTCCCGAGCCGACGACCGCCATCTTGATCTGTCGGGGCGCATATTCGAAGACGCCGGCGTGCGCATCGACCGTGCCGCAGATCGCCGCGCCGCGCGCCTGGCCGAGCTTGAGCGCGCTGTCGGCGTTGCGGTTCATGAACACGCGTTCAATCGCGATCTCCTGCGGCCGGTACTCGCTGACGATCCCGTGGATGCCGCGGAAGATCTCGCACAGCCGCGCGGCGAATTCGCCCTCCTCGGTGCGTATCACACCGCTCGCGACGTAGATGAGCTTCGGGCCGGCCGCATCGAGCACCCCGAAGCCGGTGCGTTGCGATCCCGGATCGATGCCCAGCACCCGCACTCTCTGGAACGCCATCCTCGGTATGATACCGGCAATAGCCCCCCAAACCCACCGCCGGCCAAGACGCCGATCACTTGGAAACGACTGCAACGAACAGGACGCCGAGCGCCGCGGTGACGCGGGCGGTCGCGGCGGTGCGCGCGCTCGAGCTGACACCGCGGGACGAGGACCTGCGCCGGGCGGCGCTCGAGGTGGCCGAGATCGTCGCCTCGCTCGACGCCGGCGACGACGTCGCGATCGCCGCACTGATCCAGCCGCTCGAGAGCGCGGGCCTGCTCGAGCGCAAGGACGCCGCGCGCCTCTTCGGCGCCGCGGCCGCGAGCCTCGCGCACGATCTGGGCGAGCTCGGCCGCTTCGGCTTTCCGGCCGATTGGACGCCCGAGCGCGGGCTCGAGCCCGGTCAGGCCGAGGCCTTGCGCAAGATGCTGCTCGCCGTGGTCGGCGACGTTCGCTTGGTGGTGGTAAAGCTCGCCGAACAACTGCAGAAGATGCGCGCGGCGAAGGGCCGGGACCCGTCCGCGCAACGCCGGCTGGCGGTCGAGACGCGGGAGGTCTATGCGCCGCTCGCGAACCGCCTGGGCGTCTGGCAGCTCAAGTGGGAACTCGAGGATCTCGCCTTTCGCACCCTCGAGCCGCAGGAGTACCGCCGGATCGCCGCCGCGCTGCGCAGCCGGCGCGCCGAACGGGAGCGCTACATCGAGGAGTTGAAGGCCGAACTGCAGGCGGCGCTCGGCGCGGCCGGGATCGAGCCGCGCATCGAGGGAAGGCCGAAACACATCTTCAGCATCTGGCGCAAGATGCAGGCCAAGCACCTCGCGTTCGAGCAGTTGATGGACATCCGCGCCGCGCGCGTGCTGGTGAACGGCATCGCCGACTGCTATGCGGCGCTCGGCATCGTCCACTCACTGTGGCGCTTCATCCCCGGGGAGTTCGACGACTACATCGCGACGCCGAAGGACAACCGCTACCGCTCCATCCATACCGCCGTGATCGGCCCCGGCGGACAGCCGGTGGAGATCCAGATCCGCACGTACGAGATGCACGCCGCCGCCGAGCGTGGCGTCGCCTCGCACTGGCGGTACAAGGAGGGCGGACGGCAGGACCGGGCCTACGCGCGCAAGATCGACGAACTGCGCGGACTGCTGGCGCCGGTCGAGGGCGGCGACAGCGAGCGGGATTTCCTCGATCGCGTCCGCGTCGATCTGTTCCAGGACCGTGTCTATGTGCTGTCGCCGCGCGGCGAGATCGTCGACGTGCCGGTCGGCGGGACGCCGCTCGACTTTGCCTACCAGGTGCACACGGATCTCGGCCATCGCACCCGCGGCGCGAAGGTCAACGGCCGCATGGTGGCGCTCGATCACCGGCTGCAGAACGGCGAGTCCGTCGAGATCATCGCCGGCAAGAACCCGCAGCCCTCGCGCGACTGGCTCTCGCCCCAATCCGGCTACCTCGCGAGCCCCCGTCACCGCAACAAGGTGCGCGCTTGGTTCCGCAGGCAGGACGAGTCGCAGAACAAGGCGGCCGGGCGCGCGCTGTTCGAGCGCGAGATGCAGCGGCTCGGCGTGCATGCGCTGCCGTTGCCGGAGCTGCTCGCGGAGCTCAAGCTGCCGAACGCGGACGCACTGCACCAGGCCCTGGGCCTCGGCGACCTCGGTGCGGCGCAGATCGCCGGCGCGATCCAGCGCCTGCAGCATGCGCGCGAACCGCTGCCGGCGCCGCCGCCGAAGGCGAGGCCCGCCGTCGAGCGCGAGCCGGAACTCGCGGTGCAGGGCGTCGGCGATCTGCTGTCGAGCTATGCCCGCTGTTGCAAGCCGGTGCCGCCGGAACCGATCGCCGGCTACGTGACCGTCGGCCGCGGGGTGAGCATTCACGCTCAATCTTGCGGTAATCTCGCGCGCCTCGCCGCGAAAGCGCCCGAACGTATGCTCGCGCTCCATTGGGGGAATCTCGCGGACGGGGAATTCGCCGTGGACATCGCGATCCAGGCCTACGATCGTCGCGGCCTGGTGCACGACGTGAGCGGCGCGCTCGCCGACGAGAAGATCAGCATCCAGGGAATGACGACCGTTACCGACCGGCGCGACGACGTCGCGCACATGCAAATCGGCATCACGATCACCGGCCTCGCGCAGCTCTCGCGCGTGCTCGCACACATAGCACAGCTGCCGGGAGTGATCAGCGCACGGCGCAAGCGCTGAGGCGCGCCGGCGGGTCCACCCGGGGATCGTCAGCGGTTGATCGAGTCGATCGCCCGTTTGTCGACGGCGAGCGCCGCTTCGTGGATCGCCTCCGACAGTGTCGGATGCGCATGGACCGTGCGCTGCAGATCCTCGGCGCTCGCGGCGTATTCCATCGCGAGCACCGCCTCGGCGATCAGTTCGCCGGCGAGCAATCCGATCACGTGCACGCCGAGGATCTCGTCGTCGTCCGCGGCTGCGACGATCTTGGCGAAGCCCGCCGTCGCCTCCATCGCACGCGCGCGACCGCTCGCCGCGAACGGGAAGCTGCCGACCTTGTAGGGCCGCCCCGACGCCTTGACCTGCTCCTCGGTCTGGCCGACCCAGGCGATTTCCGGCGCGGTGTAGATCACCGAGGGAATCACCCGGTAGTTCACCTCGCCGTAGCGCCCGGCGATCAGGTCGGCGACCATCACACCCTCTTCCTTGCCCTTGTGCGCGAGCATCGGCCCGCGCACGACATCGCCGACCGCCCAGACGTGCGGCACGCCGGTGCGGCAGTGCTCATCGACGCGGATGCAACCGCGCTCATCGAGCGTAACGCCCGCATCCGGCGCGAGCAGGCCGTCGGTGAACGGCCGGCGGCCGACCGCCACCACCAGCTTGTCGACCTGCAGCGTCTGCTCGCCGGAGGCGCCCGCGTAGACGACCTCGACCGCCCCGCCGACGACCGCGGCGCGCGTGACCTTCGCGCCGAGCTTGATGTCCAGGCCGAGCTTCTTGAAATGCCGCTGCGCCTCCTTCGCGACCGCCCCGTCGGTCATCGGCAGGAACTGATCGAGCGCCTCGAGCATCGTCACCTCGCTGCCGAGGCGGCGCCAGACGCTGCCGAGCTCGAGGCCGATCACGCCGGCGCCGATGATTCCGAGCCGCCCGGGCACCGCATCGAATTCGAGCGCATTCCACGAATCCACGACGCGTTGGCCGTCGTGCGGCACCGCGGCGAGGCGGATCGGCGTCGAGCCGGACGCGAGCACGACGTCCTTCGCAACGAGCAGCCGCTTCGAGCCGTCGGGCGCGGTGACCTCGACCTGGTTGCCGGCGAGCAGCCGGCCATGGCCTTCGACCGGCACGACGCCCGCCGCCTTGAACAGCGCGAGGATGCCGCCGGTCATCGCCTTGACGATGCCCGCGCGGCGCTTCTGCATCGCGGCCAGATCGACCGCAATGGCGTCGGCCTTGATCCCGTGCACGGCGAATTCGTGGCGCGCCCGGTGCAGCAATTCGGTCGATTCGAGCAAGGCCTTCGACGGGATGCAGCCGGCGTTCAGGCAGGTGCCGCCGAATGTATGGCTGCCGTCGGTGTTGCGCCATTCGTCGACGCAGGCGACCTTCAGCTCGTTCTGCGCGGCGCGGATCGCGGCCGGGTAGCCCGCGGGACCGCCGCCGATGACGACGACGTCGAACGGCTCGCTCATAGGCCGAGCACCAGACGCGCCGGGTCCTCGAGGCATTGCTTCACCGTCACGAGGAACTGGACGGCCTCGCGGCCGTCGATCAGACGATGATCGTAGGTGAGGGCGATGTACATCATCGGCCGCACGGCGATCTGGCCGTCGACGACCACCGGGCGATCCTGAATCTTGTGCATGCCGAGGATGGCGCTCTGCGGCGCATTGACGATGGGCGTCGACAGCAGCGAGCCGAACACGCCGCCGTTCGTGATCGTGAAGGTGCCGCCCGTCAGCTCTTCGATCGTGATCGAACCGGAACGCGCCCGCGCGGCGTAAGCGGCGACCGATTTCTCGATGTCCGCGAAGCTCAGGGCGTCGGCGTTGCGCAGAACCGGCACGATCAAGCCGCGGTCGGTCGACACCGCGATGCCGACGTCGAAATATTCGTGATAGACGATGTCGCCCCCGTCGATCGAGGCGTTGACCGCGGGAAACTTCTTCAGCGCCTCGATGCAGGCCTTGGTGAAAAAAGACATGAAGCCGAGCTTGACGCCGTGCTGCTTCTCGAAATCGCCCTTGTAGCGGGCGCGCAGTTCGTTGACCACGTGCAGATCGACCTCGTTGAACGAGGTGAGCAGCGCCTGCGTCGCCTGCGCCTGGACCATCCGCTCGGCGATCCGCGCCCGCAGCCGCGTCATCGGCACCCGTTGCTCGCTGCGGCCGCTGCGTCCCGCCGGCGCCGGCATCGGCGCCGCGACGCTCGGAGTCGCGGCGGAGGCCGCGGGCGGCGCAGCGTCCTTGCCGGCCAGATGCTGCACGACGTCGGACTTCGACACCCGGCCGGCGCGGCCCGAACCGCTGAGCGCGGCCGGATCGAGCTTGTGTTCCTCGACGACGCGTTTTGCGGCGGGACTGAGTTTCGGCGCCGCGGCGCCGGGCTCGAGCAGCGCGAGCAGCTGACCGCTCGTTACCGTCGTGCCGTCCTCGATCTTGATCTCCCGCAGCACGCCCGCCGCCGGCGCCGGCACTTCGAGGACGACCTTGTCGGTCTCGAGATCGACGAGATTCTCGTCGCGTTCGACTGCCTCGCCGGCCTTCTTGTGCCACGCGATCACCGTGGCGTCGGCCACCGATTCCGGCAGCTTCGGTACGCGGACTTCGATTGTCATGAACCTGTCCTGGCTTTGGGGGGTAAGCGCATCGTATGGCGCGAGGCCTCTTCCGGCGGCACGCCCTGCAGCGCGGCCGTCACGAGATTTTTCTGCTGCTGATCATGCAGCGCGGGGATGCCGGTCGCCGGCGCCGCCGCCCCGGCGCGACCCGCATACAGGAGCGCGTGCTTCGGCCCGAGTTTCTCCTGCAGGCGGTGCCGGATCTGGTACCAACCGCCCTGGTTCTGCGGTTCCTCCTGGCACCAGACGATCTCACGCGCGTTCGCGTATTTGCGGATGACCGCCTCGTATTCGTCCGACGGAAAGGGATAGAGCTGCTCGATCCGCACCACGGCGACGTCCTCGACCTGCGCTTCGCGGCGCGCCTTCAGCAGGTCGAAGTAGACCTTGCCGCTGCAGAACACGACCCGCGTGACCGCGGCGGCCTTCACCGCGTCGATCTCGTCGATCAAGTTGCGGAAGCCGCCACGCGCGAGATCCTCGAGGCGCGAGACCGACAGCGGATTGCGCAACAGGCTCTTCGGCATCATCACGATCAGGGGCTTGCGCAGCGCGCGCAGCATCTGCCGCCGCAGCATGTGAAACAACTGCGCCGGCGTCGAGGGCGCGCAGACCTGCATGTTGTACTCGGCGCAGAGTTGCAGGAAGCGCTCGAGCCGCGCGGAGGAGTGTTCGGCACCCTGCCCCTCGTAGCCATGCGGCAGGAACAGCGTCAGTCCCGACAAGCGGCCCCACTTCGCCTCGCCGGAGCTGATGAATTGATCGATCACGACCTGCGCGCCGTTGGCAAAATCGCCGAACTGGCCCTCCCAGATCGTCAGACAGCGCGGCTCGGTCGTCGAAAAGCCGTACTCGAAGCCCATGACCGCCTCCTCGGACAGCACCGAATCGGTGATGGTGACCCTCGGTTGATTCGCCGCGATGTGTTCGAGCGGCGTGTAGCGCCTGCCCGTCGCCTGGTCGTGCAGCACCGCGTGGCGGTGAAAGAACGTCCCGCGGCCGCTGTCCTGCCCGGTCAAGCGCACCGAGTAGCCGTCCTGCAGCAGGCTCGCGTAGGCGAGGTTCTCCGCACAACCCCAGTCGAGCTCGGCCTCGCCGGCGACCATCTTCGCGCGCGCCTGCATGATCGCCAGCACTCGCGGGTGCAGCCGCCACTCCTGCGGGTAGCTGCAGATCGCCGCGCCGAGCGCGCGCAGCCGCGTGAGGTCCACACCGGTCGGCACCGGGTCCGACCAGTCCGCGCCGAGGTACCCGCTCCAGTCGACCGTGTACTGGTTGCCGATCAAACCGAGCGCCGCGCGCGCCTGCGGCTGTCCCTGATCGAGTCCCGCGCGGTATTGCTCGATCATCGCCGCCGACTCCGCCGCCGGCACCACACCCTGCCCGGCTAGCTCGTCCGCGTAGATCCGGCGCACGCTCGGCTTGCTGCGAATCGCCTGGTACATCAAGGGCTGCGTCGCGGCGGGTTCGTCGGCCTCGTTGTGGCCGTGGCGCCGGTAGCAAACCAGGTCGATCACGACGTCCTTGTGGAATTGCATCCGGTATTCGAGTGCGAAGCGTGCGACGAAGCACACCGCCTCCGGATCGTCGGCATTGACGTGGAAGATCGGCGCCTCGATCATCTTCGCCACGTCCGAGCAGTACAGGGTCGAGCGCGCGTCGTGCGGGTCGCTGGTCGTGAAGCCGACCTGGTTGTTGACGATCAGGTGAATCGTGCCGCCGGTGTAGAAGCCGCGCGCCTGGGACAGTTGCAGCGTCTCCATCACGACGCCCTGCCCGGCGAACGCCGCGTCGCCGTGGATCAGCACCGGCAGGACGCGCACGCCGAGATCGTCGCCGCGCCGCTCCTGACGCGCGCGGGTCGAGCCCTCGACCACCGGATCGACGATTTCCAGGTGCGAGGGATTGAACGCGAGCGCGACATGCACATTGCCGGCGGGCGTCTTCAGGTCCGCCGAGAACCCCTTGTGATACTTGACGTCGCCCGAGCCGCGCAGCGTGATCGGGTCGTACTGCCCCTCGAACTCGGAGAACAGATCCTTCGGCGATTTGCCGAGAAGGTTGATCAGCACATTCACGCGCCCGCGGTGCGCCATGCCGATGATGGCCTCCTCGATGCCGGCGGCGCCGCCGCGCTGCACGAGGTCGTCGAGCAGCGGCATCATGCTCTCGGCTCCCTCGAGCGAGAAACGCTTCTGGCCGACGTACTTCGTGTGCAGATAGCGCTCGAGACCCTCCGCGGCGGTCAACTGCCAGAGAATGTTGCGCTTCTCCTCGGCCGTGAAGCGGCGCGTGAGCCGCGCCGATTGGAACTGGTCCTGCAGCCAGAGGCGCTCCTCGGTGTCGGAGACATGGGTGAACTCGGCGCCGATCGTGCCGGTGTAGATGATTTTGAGATCGGCGAGGATGTCCTTCAGCTGCGCGCGCTTCGCCACCTCCGGCGTGCGCGAACCGGTGTAGAACTCGGTCTCGAGGTCCGCATCCGACAGGCCGAAATAGGCGAGATCGAGCACGTACGGCCGCAGCGGCACTTGCAGGCCGAGCGGATCGAGCTTGGCGACGAGGTGACCGCGGTTCGCGTACACCTGGATCAGTCGCGACACCGCGCCCTGTTTGGCGCTCGCACCGTCGCCGGCGCCTGCGGCCGCGGCAGCAGGCCGACGCATCGCCTCGACGAGGCGGCCGCGCAGCGGACCGTGGGCGATTTGCGCCGGCGCGCCCGCGGCGAGCCGGGAAAAATATTCCCGCCAGGCCGGGTCGACCGCGCCCGGGTCCGCGAGAAAACGCTCATACAGATCCTCGATGAAGGCGGCATTGCCGCCATAGAGCATCGTCGTCGATGATTGCTCGGCCATTGATTGGGTCATGGGTGCGTCGTGGCGGGGAAAACGTCAGGTCAACATGCGTGCGATCGGCGTCCAGCGAGACCTCTGGGCATCGCACATGAGTTTAGCCCAAGGCACCATAATATGGAATGTGACGCGGGGCGGGGATTCGTCAGAAAAGCGCCGGCACGCCGAGCCGGCGCAACAGCCAGAATTCATAGCCGATCAGCGCGGCGTAGCAGACGAGGATCGCGTACAACGCGAGCTCCGCGCGAAACGCGCGCATGAACCGATAGCGCGCGAATGACACGAGCACCATGACGCCGATGCCGGTCAGAGCGGTCTTGCCGGCCACGAACACCGCGGCGTCGCGGCCGACCACCAGCGCCATGAACGGATTGGCCTCGAACGCTCCCGACGACAGCAGCGCGAGCGTGAGTACCGCGTCGCCGGCGCACAGCAGCAGGATCGCGATCGCAACCGGCAACAGGCGCGAGGCGTGCCAGTCGAGCGCCTGAAAGCGTGCCGCGTCCGCGCACCGGCGCCCCGAGCGTCGCCGCGGTCTGAAACTGCCGTAGAGCAGCGACCATAGCGGGCGGCGCCTGCGTTCCGATCCGCGGCGCCGTGATGCCTGTGTCGCGTTCGCGTTCATGGTCGATCGCACTATCGCGACAAGGACGGCCAAATGGCAAGCGCGATGCGTCATAATGCCGCCCGCCATTGCCTTGCCTTGCCTTGCGTTGCCTTGCGGCAAACCCGGTGCGTCCGGCATACTGCCGCGCACTCGAGAATCATTCTCCGCCAGGATCGCGCGAAGAACTCCAATGACCAGCGCAGCGACGCACGGGATGCCGGTGACCACGCTGGACGACGATGCGTGGGACGATCTGTTGAGCTTCATCGAGGAACGGCGGGTGATCCCGATCGTCGGCCCCGAACTGCTGCAGGTCGCGACCGATCGCGGACCGCGACTGCTGTTCGACTGGCTCGCGGAGAAGCTCGCGGCGCGCCTGAATGTGGACGTCGACGCGCTGCCCCAGCCGTATTCGCTGAACGACGTCGTCTGCTGGTTCCTCGCCGCGCGTGGCCGGCGCGAGGAAGCCTACGTGCGCCTGCGCGGGATCGTGAAGGAGGCGAACTTCGCACCGCCGCTCGCGCTGCGCCGGCTTGCGTCGATCACCGACTTCGACCTGTTCGTCTCGACGACGTTCGATGGGCTGCTGGAGAGCGCGATCAACCAGGAGCGCTTCGGCGGCGCGCCCTCGACCGAGGTGTTGGCGTACGCGCCGAATCGGGTCACGGACCTGCCGTCGGAGCGCGATCAGCTGCAGCGCCCGCTCGTCTACCACCTGTTCGGGCGGCTGTCGGCCTCGCCGACCTACGTGATCTCGGACGAGGATCTGCTCGAGTTCATCTGCGCGCTGCAGAGCGAGCATCTCGCGCCGGAGAAGTTATTCCACGAACTCGAACACAACCATCTGCTGTTCATCGGCAGCAGCTTCACCAACTGGCTCGCGCGGCTGTTCCTGCGGATGGCGAAGCGCCAGCGCCTCTCGGATCCGCGCGACGTCGGCGAAGTGCTCGCCGGCGATCATACGAGCGAGGACGAGCGCCTGGTCGCGTTCCTGCAGCAGGTCAGCGTGCGCACGCGCATCTATACGGGAGCCGAGCGCTTCGTCGGCGAATTGCATTCGCGCTGGAGCGCGCGCCGCAAATCCTCGGCCGGGGCGGCGGCGCCCGTCGCACCTGCGCGCTTTGCGCCGCCCGCGCGCGAGATGCCGGATCAGGCCGTGTTCATCAGCTACGCGCGCGAGGATCTACCCGCCGTGCAGCGGATCAAGGCGGGGCTCGAGGCGGCGGGAATCACGACCTGGTTCGACATCGACCGGCTGGAGGCGGGCGAGGATTACGACCGCAAGATCCAGCGCAACATCGCGCGTTGCTCGTATTTCCTGCCGGTGATCTCGGCGAGCACGCAGCGGCGCCTCGAGGCGTATTTCCGCCGCGAATGGAGCTATGCGCTCGACCGCATGCGCAACATGGCCGACGGCGCCGTGTTCATCCTGCCGGTCACGATCGACGCGACGACGCCGCTCGAAGCGCTGGTGCCGGAGAAGTTCAAGGCGCTGCATTTCTCGCCCCTGCCCGGCGGCGAGGTGCCGGCGCAGTTCGCGCAACGGCTCGCGGATTTCATGCGGGCGCGGCAATGAGCGCCACGACGCCCGCGGAAAACACCCAGACGGCGGCGGATGCGCCGCTGCTCGATGAGCGCAATCCCTGGCTCGGACTCGCCTCGTTCACCGAGGAGACGCGCGGGTATTTCCACGGCCGCGACGACGAGACCGCCGAGCTCGCGCGGCGCGTGCAGCGCAAGCTCCTCACGGTGCTGTTCGGCCAGTCCGGCCTCGGCAAGACCTCGATCCTGCGCGCCGGCCTGGTGCCGCGCTTGCGCGGCCAGGGCTACTGCCCGGTCTATGTGCGCATCGACTACGCGCCGAGCGCGCCCGAGCCCGCCGAACAGATCAAGGCGGCGATCGCGCAGAGCGCACGCGGTTCGGGCGCATGGACCCAGGCCGGCGTCGCGGTCGCGGGCGAGTCGCTGTGGGAGTTCCTGCATCACCGCGACGACGTGCTGCGCGACGAGCACGGCGCGACGTTGATTCCCTTGCTGATCTTCGACCAGTTCGAGGAGATCTTCACGCTCGCGCAGGGCGATGAATTCGGCCGGGCGCGCGCCCAGCGCTTCCTCACCGAGCTCGCCGACCTCGTCGAGAACCGACCGCCCAAGCCGCTCGAGGCGCGCCTCGAACAGGACGATGCGGGCGCCGAACGCTTCGATTTCGCGCGCAGCGATTATCGCGTGCTGATCGCGCTGCGCGAGGACTATCTCGCGCCGCTCGAGGGCCTGAAGGCGGCGATGCCGAGCATCACGCAAAACCGGCTGCGGCTCGCGCCGATGACCGGCACCCAGGCGATGGCCGCGGTGCTCAAGCCCGCCAAGCGTCTCGTGACCGAGGAAGTGGCCGCGGCGATCGTGCGCTTCGTCGCCGGCGGCGCCGAGATCGAGCACGCCGAGGTCGAGCCCTCGCTCCTCAGCCTGATTTGCCGCGAGCTCAACGACGCACGGATCGCCCAGCAGCGCAGTGAGATCTCGCTCGACCTGCTCGCCGGCTCGCACTCGACCATCCTCGCGAACTTCTACGAGCGCGCGCTCGCCGATCAACCGGCCGCGGTGCGGCGGCTCATCGAGGACGAACTGCTGACCGAATCGGGCTTTCGCGAGAACGTCGCCGAGGAGCGGCTGCGCAATTCCTTTGCCGCCGCCGGCGCCGCACCGGATGCGCTCGCGACGCTCGTCAACCGCCGGCTGCTCAGGATCGAGGAACGCCTCGACGTGCGCCGCGTCGAGCTCACGCACGACGTGCTCTGCGGCGTCGTCAAGGCGAGCCGCGATCTGCGCAAGGAGCGCGAGGCGCGCGAGGCGACCGAGCGGCTGCTCGCCGAGCAGCGCGCGCGGGAACTCTCCGCCCGGCGCGAACTGCTGCGCGCGCGCAAGGTGGCCGCGGTCTGCGTACTGCTCGCGCTCGGCGCGCTCGGCGCGGCGATCTTCGGCTTCATCAGCACGCGCCGAGCGCAGCGCGCCGAGCGCGAGGCACAGGCGACCCGGGCGGTCGCCCTGCAGGCGCGCAGCCAGGCCGAGCACCTGCTCGGGTACCTGTCGGATACCTTCGTGCGCGAGCTCGAGAGCTTCGGCCGGCTCAACGTGATCGCCGAGTTTGCGCAGAGCCAGGTCGAGTATTTCCGCAAACTTCCGCCCGAGCTCAAGGATCCGGAGACGACGCGCAACGGCGCGCTGGCGATGATTTACTTCGCGAGGGCCGAAAGGCTCGCGGGACATCTCACCGCGGCGAAAAGGCGCGCCGACGAGGCGGTCGGCTTGCTCGAGAATCTGCGCCGCGGCGGCGACCGGTCGAATGCGACAACGATCGCGCTCGGCCAGGGCATCACGGCCCAAGCGACGATTCTCGACAATGAATTCGACCCGAAATCGACCGCGTACGCCCAGCGCGCGGCGGCGCTCCTGAAACCACTCGCAACCGGTGCACACGCTTCGCTCGCGGCGCAGCGCGCGTACATCGACGCGCTGGTGCGCGTCGGCTTCGAACAGACGAACGATGCCCAGTACCCGCAGGCTCTTGCGACGCTCGCCGAGGCCAAGCGGATTGCGGTCGCCGACGGCGGGAAGACGCTCGCGCACGTCGACATGGCGGCGCAGTACGCCGAGTCGGCCGCATGGCAGGTCGAGAGCCTGGTCGCGCTCGGCCGCAACGAGGAGGCGCTGCGCGCCGGGGAGGGCGCCGACGCTGTCGCGGACAAGCTCCTCGAACAGCGCCCGGGCTATCGCCTCGCGCTGCATGCGACCCAGGTCATCGACTCGACTCTGGGCACCTCGCTAACCGCGGACCTGCAGCCGCAGACAGCCTTGAAGTTCCAGGCGCGCGCCGAGGCGACTTCGATGACGATGGTGCATCTCGATCCGCGCAACACGATCACCCGCAGCAATCTTGCCGTCGTGCATTCTGGGTTCGGCGATGCGTATTGGGCGATGGGCCGGCTGCACAAGGCGAATGCATTCTACCGGCTCGCGGCCACCGACGAGAATGCGGCGATCGCGGGGGGCACTCAGTTCGCGCTGTTGCAACGCCTTTACGCGTTCAACGCCGCCTATCACAGCGCGATCGTCGGCGACTTCGCCGATGCGCAGGCGATCCTCGCACCGGACGCCGGCGAACAAGCGGCGCTCGAGCGCGCGCAGGCGAAGGGCGGCTTCGTCGCCGCCCTCGCGTTCTGTACCCCCACCGCCGCCGCCGCCGCCATCGCCTTCCAGCGCGACGACATGGCGACGGCCGCCCGGCTCGCCGCCGCGGACATCGCGCGCATGCAGGCGACGCACCCTGACGGCGGCACGCAACGGAGTATCTATGACGCGAACCTCGGCTTCTCGCTGCGACTGCTCGGCGAGGCGCAAACCGTCGGCGGCAACTACGCCGCCGCGGCGCGCAGCTTGCGCACCGCTTACACTCACCGCAAGGCGTCCAGCGATCAGAATAACGGCGACCGGCGAAGTCTCGGCCGCATCTCCACCTGGCTCGCGCTTGCGCTTGCACGCAGCGGGCACGTCCCCGAGGCGCGGGCGGTGATCGGCCCGGTCGTCGTGTTCCAGCGCAATCTCGCCGCACACAATCACGGCGACCAGTGGCAGCACGTCGAGCTCGCGGCCGCGCTGTACGCGGATGCGCTCGCGGCACGGCGGGACCGATCGACAGAACTCCGTGAGGCCGCAGCGTTGCTCGCCCATATACCGGCCGAGATGCGCGCGACAACCACCGTGCGCCGCTGGCGCGGCTGGGTCGCCGCCGCGACGAGTGGCGCAAAGACCGCGACCGCCGGCCACGGCGCCGCCGCGCGGACGGGCGCTTGAGCCGGCGGGCTATGCCCGTCTTTCGCTCGAGCGGCACCCCCGGCTTCAATCCGGCGGTCGAGGGCCATGCCGAGACGGTCGGTGCGCGCAAGCTCGAGCGCAACGTCGCCGTACGCTTCGCCGACGAAACCGGTGTGATCCAGACGCACGAGGGGGCGGTGCAGGTGCGCAGCGGCGATGCCATCGTGACCGGCACGCGCGGCGACCGCTGGCGTGTTTCGCGCGCGCGCTTCGCCGACAAATACGCGCCGTGTGCGCCGACGACGACCGGCGAGGCCGGCGGCTACGTCAGCCGCCCGTACGGCGTGCTCGCGCGGCCGATGCACGCAGCGTTCGAGGTCTGGCTCGCCGACGGAGTGTCGAAGCTCGTGGGGGCCGCCGGCGACTGGTTGGTCGACTATGGCGACGGCAGCCTCGGCATCGTCGCGGCCGCCGTGTTCGCCGACACCTATGAAATCCTCGGCTAGGCCGCCGATGGCGCTGCACCGGCTGGTGCAGAGCGCGCTGCTCATCGGCGCGCGGCTCGCCGAGGCGCCGCCGCCACCGCCGGATCCCGCGCCACCCCAACGCATGCAAGCGCTGATCGACGCGGTCGCCGCGGATCACCGCCGCTTCGATGCACGCGCGGTCATCTTCGGCAACCGCTACCGCAGCGGCTTCTGGAGCATTTATCTCTTGAGCGCGATCGCGGTGCTGTGCGCAATCCTGCCGCTCGCGCTCGGTTGGGACAACCCGCTGCGCCTCGCAAGCCCCGCCGCCCGGCTCTGGACGCTTGCCGAGGTCGCCGTGATCGCGACGGTGAGCGCGATCTACTGGATCGGTCACAAGCACGACTGGCAGGGCCAGTGGCTGCAAGCGCGCACGACCGCCGAGCTCACCTGGTATCTGCCGCTGATCGCGCCGCTGGTCGACTTCCAAACGCACCCGGAGGAAATCGACTGGTACCTGCATGTCTTCGATCTCGCCCAGCCGGACGGCGGCGAGGTCGGGGCGCTGTGCGCCCGCCTGCGCGAAACCGCCAGGCGCACGCTCGCGGGCGCCTGGCGGGATGGCGGATTCGTCACCGCCTACGCGCACTGGGCGATCGCCGTGCTCGAAGGCCAACGGCACTACCACCAGGGCGTCGCACTCCGCCAGCACGCGCTATTGCATCGCGTGCACAGGATCAACGCCGGCTTGTTCGGCGCGACCGCGGCCGGCGCGCTCGTGCACCTCGTCGTGCACTCGGTGTGGCTGTCGCTATTGACGACGTTCTTTCCGGCGCTCGGCGCATCCTTGCACGGCGCGCTCGCGCAATCGGAAGCCTACCGCCTGAGCACGACCTCGGAGCGCCTCGCGAGCGATCTCGACGGGGCGGTCGCCGAGATCCGTTCGGCCCTCGACGAAGCGGCGCCGCTCGCGAGCGCCGAACGCGTCCGCAAGGCGATCGCCGACGCGCTCGGCCTCGTGCTCGAGGAGCACGAGGATTGGCACATGCTCGTGCGGCCGCACCGGCTGCCGCTCGGTTGAGCGCGAAGCCGCTGCCGCCGCCGGGCTAGACCGTCGCCAGCGCGGCCGCGAAGTCGGCGACCGGCAACGCGGCGAGCGTGCGCTGATCGGCGAACATCGCCTTGATCGCCTTCGCCTGCGCGGCGCCGTAATGCGCATCGACGCTCGACTGGAACTTGCGCACGAGCAGCGGCATGCCTTCGGTGCGCCGCTTGCGGTGACCGATCGGAAAATCGACCTGGACGCGGGCGCTCGCGCTGCCGTCGTCGAAGAACAGCTGCACGGCATTGCCGATGTAGCGTTTGTCGGCCGCGTAGTATTCCTCGGTGAATACCGGGTTCTCCTTCACCTGCATCTTCGCGCGCAGCGCATCGATGCGCGGATCGCGGGCGACCTCGTCCTCGTAGTCGGCCGCGATCAGCCGGCCGAACAGCAGCGGGATCGCGACCATGTACTGGATGCAATGATCCCGGTCCGCCGGATTCGCGAGAGGGCCGGTCTTGTCGATGATCCGCACGCCGGGCTCCTGCGTTTCGATCACGACGCGCTCGACCCGGTCGAGCCGGTCCTTGACCTCGGGGTGCAGCGCCATCGCGGCCTCGACCGCGCTCTGCGCGTGGAACTCGGCGGGGTACGAGATCTTGAACAGCACGTTCTCCATCACGTAGCTGCCGAACGGCTGCGGCAGCGCGAGATTGCGGCCCTTGAAGAGCACGTCCTGGAAGCCCCAGGTCTTCGCGCTCAAGGCCGACGGATAGCCCATCTCGCCCTGCAGCGCGAACAGCGCGAGGCGCACCGCGCGGCTGGTCGCATCCCCGGCAGCCCAGCTCTTGCGCGAGCCGGTGTTCGGCGCATGCCGGTACGTGCGCAGCGCGCCGCCGTCGATCCAGGCATTCGACACCGCGTTCACGACCTGATTGCGGGTCCCGCCGAGCATTGCCGTCGCAATCGCCGTCGAAGCGATCCGCACCAGCAGCACGTGATCGAGACCGACGCGATTGAAGCTGTTCTGCAGCGCGAGCACGCCCTGGATCTCGTGCGCCTTGATCATGCCGGTCAGCACATCACGCACCGTGAGCGCCTTGCCGTTGCGCGATAGGTAGTCGGCGAGCGCGAGGATCGCGCCGAGGTTGTCCGAAGGGTGGCCCCACTCGGCAGCGAGCCAGGTGTCGTTGAAGTCGAGCCAGCGGATCATCGTGCCGATATTGAATGCGGCGTTGACCGGATCGAGTTCGTAGGGCGTGCCCGGGACCCGCGCCCCGCCCCGCAAGCCCGCGCCGGGCACCACCGGCCCGAGCAACTGCGTGCAGGCCGGATATTTCAGCGCCTGCAAGCCGCATGCAAGCGTATCCATCAGGCAATAGCCGGCGGTTTCGTAGGCGACCGTGCTGGTGATCTCCCGGCCGATCGCGTAATCCGCGATCGCGGTCAGGATCGCATCCGGCGCCGGACGTTCGGCCGACTTTATATCGTGGGACATGCTGGTAGCGCTCTAGCCTTGGTTGATGGGAACGCCGTGATTGGCGCGAATGCGGCCGCCGGCCACGGCCGTTGCGCCGTGGGACACCTGGCGCCTCAGCGGCGCTCGGCGAGCGGCACGAACGGCACGTTCTCCGGGCCGGTGTAGTGCGCGCTCGGCCGGATGATCTTGCCGTCCTCGCGCTGTTCCATCACGTGCGCCGCCCAGCCGCTCGTGCGGCTCATCACGAACAGCGGCGTGAACATCGCGGTCGGCACGCCCATCAGGTGGTAGGAAACGGCCGAGAACCAGTCGAGGTTCGGAAACATGTTCTTCGCCGATTGCATCGTCGACTCGAGGCGATCGGCGATCGCGAACAGCCGCGTGTCGCCCGCCTCGGCGGCGAGCGTGCGCGCGACCTCCTTGATCACCTGGTTGCGCGGGTCGGCGATCGTGTACACCGGGTGGCCGAAGCCGATGATGACCTCCTTGTTCGCGACCCGGCGGCGCACGTCCGCGTCGGCCTCGTCGGGCGAGGCGTAGCGGCTCTGGATCTCGTACGCGACCTCGTTGGCTCCCCCATGCTTCGGTCCGCGCAGCGCACCGATCGCGCCGGTGATCGAGGAGTACAGGTCGGCGCCCGTGCCGGCGATCACGCGCGCGGCGAACGTCGAGGCGTTGAACTCGTGCTCGGCATACAGGTTCAGGGACGTGTGCATCGCGCGCACCCAGCTCGCCGGCGGTTTGCGGCCGTGCAGCAGGTGCAGGAAATGCGCACCGATCGAATCGTCATCGGTCTCGAGCTCGATCCGCCGCCCATCGCGCGAATAGTGGTACCAGTAACAGAGCATCGAGCCGAGCGAGGCGAGCAGACGATCGGTGATCTCGCGGGCGCCGGCGCTCGCATGCCCCGCGGGTTCAGGCTCGATGCAGCCGAGCGCCGAGACACCGGTGCGCAGTACGTCCATCGGATGGCTGGACGCCGGCAGACATTCCAGCACCTGGAGTATCGGCGCCGGCAGGCCGCGCAGGGACTCGAGCTTCGCCTTGTACGCCGCGAGTTCGCGCGCATTCGGCAACTTCTCGTGCACCAGAAGATGGGCGATCTCCTCGAACTCGCAGCTGGTGGCGACGTCCAGAATATCGTAGCCGCGGTAGTGCAGATCGTTGCCGGTCCGGCCGACGGTGCACAGCGCGGTGTTGCCCGCCGGCACGCCGGACAGGGCGACCGACTTCTTCGGCTTGAACCCGGAGGGTGGCGTCACGGCCTCTGGCATCGTCGTCTCCTCATGCGGCGGTCACTTTTCCTTGCCCTTGGCGAACAGCTCGTCGAGCTTCGCCTCGTAGGCGTGATAATCGAGATAACGATACAGGTCAGCGCGCGTCTGCATGCCGGCGAGGACGTTCTTCTGCGTGCCGTCGCGGCGGATCGCCTGGTAGGTGGCGAGCGCCGCCGCGTTCATCGCCCGGTAGGCGGAACAGCAATGCAGCACCATGTCGACGCCGACGCTGCCGAGCTCCTCGCGGGTGAAGAGCGGCGTCTGGCCGAATTCGGTGATGTTCGCGAGGACCGGCACCTTGACCGCGTCCTTGAAACGCCGGTAGGTCGGCAGGTCGGTCACCGCCTCCGGAAAGATCATGTCCGCGCCCGCCGCGACGCAGGCGACCGCGCGGTCGAGCGCCCTGTCGAGACCCTCGCCGGCAAGCGCATCGGTGCGGGCCATGATCACGAACTTGGGGTCGGTGCGCGCATCGACGGCGGCCTTGACGCGATCGACCATCTCCTCCTGCGGCACGACTTCCTTGCCGGGCCGGTGTCCGCAGCGCTTTGCCTGGACCTGATCCTCGATGTGCAGACCGGCGGCGCCGGCTTTGATGAACGACTTGACGGTACGGGCGATGCTGAACGCCCCGCCCCAGCCCGTGTCCGCGTCGACCAGCAACGGCAAGGCACAGGCGTCGGTGATCCGGCGGGCATCGATCAGCACGTCGTCCAGCGTACTGATGCCGAGATCCGGTAGGCCGAGCGAGTTGGCGGCGACGCCGCCGCCCGACAGGTACAGCGCCCGGAAACCGCAGGCCGCTGCCATGCGCGCCGCGTAGGCGTTGATCGCGCCGACGATCTGCAGGGGACGTTCTTCAGCAAGCGCCGCGCGCAGGCGCGCGCCGGGGGAAAGCTCGGCGCCGGCGCTCATCGGCGGCTCGCGCCGGGCCCTGTCGCGAAGATACGGTGCCCTTTGAACCCTGTCATCCCATTGCTCCTCGGCAAACCGGAAAACTATAAGCACGGAGCGGGGTCGTTCCAGTGACCAAACCGCTCAAACTCACTGAGAATTTCCGCTACACGCCCGCGCTACGCGCCGTCGGCCTTGGCGTCGCGGCGGCGAAACTCGCCCGGCGACGCACCGGTCCATTTGCGGAACGCCCGGTGGAAGGAGCTGCGCTCCGAGAACCCGAGTGCGAGAGCGATATCCATTACGCTGCGCCCGGAATGCGTGAGATAGCGCACCGCGAGATCGCGCCGCAGCTCGTCCTTGATCGACTGGAACGAGGCTCCCTCCTCGTGCAGCCGCCGGCGCATCGTCGCGGGCGTCATGTGCAGTTCGCGCGCGAGCGTCGCGAACTCCGGCACCTCGCCGGGCAGCAACTGCCGCAGCCGGCGGCGGATCCGCGCACCGACGCTGCTCGCGTTCTTGTACTTCAAGATGAAGTTCTCCGGCGCCGTGCGCAGGAACTCCTTCAGGGTGCGCTCGTTTTGCGCGAGCGGCAGATCGAGATGGGCGGCGTCGAAGGCGATCAACGTGCACGGTGCGGCGAAACGCAGCGTCGTGCAGTACATCAAACGGTATTCGGCGCCGTGCGCAGGCTCGGGGTAGGCGAACTGCGCGCGCTGGATCGGAATGCGCCGATTGACCAGCCAGCAGGCGACGCCGTACAGCAGCATCAGCAGGATCTCGTGCGCGAACACCCGCCCGGGTGGCGCAGCAGCGCCGGTGTGCAATTCGATCCGCGCTTCCCGGCCGTCGCGCAACAGGACACCGTGAATGTCGTCCAGAACCAGCCGGTAGAATCGCAGGCTCCGCTCGAGCGCCTGCGCCAGCGTACGGCAATGGATCACCGCATGGCACAGCATCGCGAAGCTGCCCGATTTCATGCGCCGCGAGTCCTGGCCGAAGAACTCATCGTCCAGCGTGACGGCGACGAGGCGCCATAGCTCGCCGTACTGCTTCGCCGAAACCCGCGCCTGCGGCAGCTGCAGCCGCTGGGGGGAGAGCCCCACTTGCGCGAGCAACGCATCCGCGTCGAGGCGCCGCGCGCGCACGCTCTCGAGTGCAGCGATCACGAAGCATATCGCGACCGTGCCCGGCTCGCCGGAGCGTGCGACGGATCCGCCGCCCGCCGCACCCGCCGCGCCGCGCAGCGGCCCGCGGGGCTCGGCTCCGGGGAGGGGTGACTTCGGCATAAGGTTTCCCGGTCGCGATCGTACGCGGCGCGCGCCGTGCTGCGCAACGCGGCACACAAAGCGCGGATCGGCGCGCGGCAAAATCGAACTGCCGGCCCTCTGACCACTGGCGCCCCGGGCAGGAATCGAACCTGCGACCTAACGCTTAGGAGGCATTCGCTCTATCCACTGAGCTACCGGGGCATCGAGATCATCGAGGTCATCGAATCAGAGCGGAGTGCGGACTCCGATCGATCGAATCGTGATGGTGGAGGAGAAGGGGATCGAACCCTCGACCTTCGCATTGCGAACGCGACGCTCTCCCAACTGAGCTACTCCCCCGGATTCGGCCGCCCCCCCGGAAAGGGCGTCGCATACTAGCAGCAAACCGGCCCAAACAAAAATGGCGCCGACCGGCCCGCAGCCGCCCCGCAGCGCAACCGGCGCGCGCTCGCACGGTCGATGCGCGCCGGCCAGATCGGCGGGAAGCGTGTCTTTTGGGTATGGCAACATGCGCACGATGAAAGCCTCGAGCAGACCCGTGCTGCGCGTCGTGATCCTAGCCGCCGGCTTCTCGCGGCGCCTCGGCACACCGAAGGCGCTCGCGCGCGTGCACGGCGTCGGATTGTTGCGGCGAACCGCCACGCTGCTCGCGGCGTTCGGTGATGGGCGGACCATCGTCGTCGCGCCGCCGCGACAAGGCCGGTTCGCCGCCGAACTGCGCGGCCTCGAGGTGGAACTGTGCGTCAACGCCCGGACCGCAAGCGGCCTGTCGAGTTCCGTGCGCCTCGGGCTCGCGCGCGCACGCGGCGCTTCGGCCGTGCTGCTCGTGCCCGTGGACCTCGTCGACCTGCGCGCCCGCGACATCGCCCGCCTCGTCACCGCATGGCGCGCCGCCCCGCGCAGAGTCATCGCGCGCCGGATCGGCACGGCCGGCGGTACGCCGCTGATCCTGCCCCGCGCTTTGTTCGGGACCGCCGCGACGATCGACGCTGACCACGGCTTGCGCGAGGTCGTGTGCGCGCTTGCACCCGAGCGACGGCGCTTGCTGCCGCTGCCCTCGGCGGCGGCCGACGTCGATGAGCGCCGGGATCTGCTCGCCGCGCGCCGCCGGCTCCGCGGCCGCGGTCAAACGCCGCGAAAATAGCCGCCGAACGCCGCCAGCGCCGCCTCGACGCCGGCGCGGCCGACGTCGAGGTGAGTCACGAGCCGGGTTTGCTCGCCGATCGTCGCGACGATCTGCGCCGCCGCAAGATGCGCGCGCAGCGGCGCGACGTCGGTCGCGGGAATCGCGACGAACACGATGTTCGTCTGCGGCGCCGGCGCATCGAGCCCGAGCGCGCGCAAGCCCTCGGCAAGGTGCGCGGCGTCGGCGTGATCCTCGGCGAGACGGTGCACATGGTGCTCGAGCGCGTGCATCCCCGCGGCCGCGAGCACCCCGGCCTGCCGCATCCCGCCGCCGAGCGCCTTGCGCCAGCGACGCGCCGAGTCGATGAACGCCGCGCCGCCGAGCAGCAGCGTCCCGGCCGGCGCGCCGAGTCCCTTCGAGAGGCACAGCGACACCGAATCGAAGCCGGCGACCGCAGTGTGCTCGTCGCCGCCCTGCTTGACGATCGCATTGTAGAGGCGCGCACCGTCGAGATGCGTCGCGAGACCGCGCGCGTGCGCGAGGGCGGTCGAGTCGCGCAGGTAGCCGCCGGGCAGCACGCGGCCGCCGATGGTATTCTCGAGCGCGAGCAGTCGCGTGCGCGCGAAATGGATGTCCACGGGCCTGATGGCGGCGGCGAGCCGCTCGAGCGCGATCGAGCCGTCCGGCTCGTTGTGCAGCGGTTGCGGCTGGATGCTGCCGAGGACCGCCGCGCCCCCCTGCTCATACTTGTAGGTATGCGCCTGCTCGCCGACCAGGTACTCGTCGCCCCGGCCGCAATGCGCCATCAGCGCCGCGAGATTGCTCTGCGTTCCGGTCGGGAACCACAGCGCGCGCTCGAAATGAAAGCGCTCGGCGGCGAGCGACTGCAGGCGATTGACCGTCGGATCGTCGCCGTAGACGTCGTCGCCGACCTCGGCCTCGGCCATCGCGCGTCGCATCGCGACGGTCGGGCGCGTCACAGTGTCGCTGCGCAGATCGACCGCGGTGGTTCCCGGTGGCACGGATCGCCTCTCAGTGCAGCGGCGTGAAGCCGTACCGGGCGAACACGGCCGCGGCGCCCGGGCTCTCCAGGTAGCCGAGAAAACGGGCCGCGGCGGGTGTCGCGACGCTGGTCAACGCCGCCGGATATACGACGGGCGGATGGGTCGAGGCGGGAAACACGCCGACGATCCGCACGTTCTTGTCGATCAAGGCGTCGGTCCGGTAGACGATGCCGAGCGGCACCTCGCCGCGGGCGACGAACGCGAGTGCGATCCGCACGTTGTCGGTGCGCACCAGCCGGTTGGCCACTGCGGACCAGACGCCGAGCGCGGTCAGCGCCGCCCGTCCGTAACGTCCGATCGGCACCGAGTCCGGGTCACCGATCGCAAGACGGCCGCCGTGCAGCGCCGCGGCCAGGGGAAAATGCGGCGCGATCCTCAGACGCACGCGACTGGCCTTCGGCGCGATCAGCACCAGAGCGTTGCCGACGAGATCGCGGCGGGTCGCGGGGCGGATCAAGCCGCGGCTCTGCAGCGCGTCCATCCAGGCGACGTCCGCGGAGATGAACAGATCGGCTGGCGCGCCGCTCGTAATCTGCCGTGCGAGCGCCGAGCTCGCGTCGAACGAGGTCTTGACGACGACCCCGGTCGAGCGGCTGAAATTCCCCGCGAGCCGCTGCACGGCGTCGGTCAGCGACGATGCGGCGAACACGATGATCGTCGGTGCGGCGGCTCGCGCGCCCGCCGCCGACACGAGGCCGAGTGCACACGCCGTTGCCAGAATCCCCTGCGCGATCCGCCGCATGCTTCACTCCCGCCGCCACGGCGCCGATGTTGCGACCAGAACCCGATCTTCTCACCGAAGAGGTGGTGTGTGCCATCGACGCCCGAGACGCCGCCGCAATAGACCGCCGCCGGGGTCGCCGCAGGCGACGGCAGGCGGGGATTTGATTACACTTCGTCCATGGATCCCGGGCGAGATCACGCAGCCTTGAACGAGAAAACTCCGCCGGCGGACGCAGGCGCCTATCAGAGCGGCTTCGGCAACGAATTCGCCGCCGAGGCGCTGCCCGGCGCGCTGCCGCGCGGCCGCAATTCGCCACAGCGCTGCGCCTACGGTCTGTACGCCGAACAGCTCTCCGGCACCGCGTTCACGGCGCCGCGGCAGGCGAATCGGCGCTCGTGGCTCTATCGGATTCGGCCGTCGGTCTGTCATGGGCGCTTCGAACCGCTCGCGCACGAAGGCCTCGCCGACCCGCCGTCGTTCGCCGCACCCTCGCCCGCTCAGCTGCGCTGGGATCCGCTGGCGCTGCCCGCGCTGCCGACCGATTTCGTCGACGGCCTGGTGACGATCGCCGGCACGGGTTCGGCCGAGTCGCAGAGTGGCTGCGCGATCCATCTCTATGCGGCGAACCGTTCGATGGAGCGGCGCTTTTTCTACAGCGCCGACGGCGAATGGCTGATCGTGCCGCAATTGGGAACACTGCTGCTCGCGACCGAATTCGGCCCCTTGCGCATCGAGCCCTGCGAGATCGCGGTGATTCCGCGCGGCGTGCGCTTCCGCGTCGAACTGCTGGAGGACGCGGCGCGCGGCTATATCTGCGAGAATTTCGGCGCCGCGCTCAAGTTGCCGGATCTGGGACCCATCGGCTCGAACGGCCTGGCGAATCCGCGCGATTTTCTCGCGCCCCGGCCCCGGTATGAGGACCTCGAGGGCCGCTTCGAACTCACCGGCAAATTTCTCGGCCACCTTTGGGCCGCGCCGATCGATCATTCGCCGCTCGACGTCGTCGCCTGGCACGGCAACGACGTCCCCTACAAATACGACCTGCGGCGCTTCAACGTGATCGGGTCGATTTCCCACGATCATCCGGATCCGTCGATATTCCTGGTGCTGCATTCGCCAAGCGACACCGCTGGGACCAGCAACCTCGACTTCGTCGTGTTCCCGCCGCGCTGGCTCGTGATGCGTGACACGTTCCGGCCGCCCTGGTTTCACCGCAACATCGCCAGTGAGTTCATGGGCCTGATCCACGGCGTGTACGACGCGAAGGCGGACGGCTTCGCACCCGGCGGCGCATCGCTGCACAACTGCATGAGCGGCCATGGCCCGGACGCGCAGACCTTCGACAAGGCCTCGGCCATCGACACCACGGTGCCGCAACGGCTCGAGGACACGATGGCCTTCATGTTCGAGAGCCGCACCGTCCTCAAACCCTCGCCGGCCGCGCTGCGTGGACGGCCGCCGCTGCAGCCGGAGTACGCGGGGTGCTGGCGCGACCTCGCGAAGCACTTCGACCCGGGCCATCCATGAGCGGCCGGCCGGCCCTGAACGCGACCCATGATCCGGCCGCCCGCAGCTGGGTCACATCGGCCAACACCGGCGGCGAATTTCCACTGCAGAATCTGCCGTTCGCCGTGTTCCGCCGCCGCGGTGACGGCGAGGCCTGGCGCGGCGGCGTCGCGATCGGCGACCAGATCCTCGATCTCGTGCCGCTGACGCGCTGCGTGCCGTTCGACGGCGAGGCGGCGCTCGCACTGCGTGCCGCCTCGCTGCCGACGCTGAACGCCCTGATGAGCCTCGGCGCGTCGTCCTGGAGCGCGCTGCGGGCGGCGCTGTTCTCCAGCCTGCTCGAGGGATCGGCCCTGCAGTCGACGCTGATCGACTGCCTGGTGCCCCAGGTGGACGCCGAATACGCACTGCCCGCCGCGATCGGCGACTACACGGACTTCTATACCTCGATCCACCATGCGAGCGCGGTCGGCCGCCTGTTCCGGCCGGACAATCCGTTGACGCCGAACTACCGCTGGATGCCGATCGGCTACCACGGACGGGCCTCGTCGGTCATGATTTCGACAACGCCATTCCAGCGGCCGGTCGGGCAACGCCTGCCGGCCGGCGCCGACACGCCGGAATTCGCGCCGAGTGCACGGTTGGATTTCGAACTCGAGGTCGGCATCTTCATCGGCCCCGGCAATGCGGGCGGCGTGCCAATACCGGTCGCGGCGGCGGAGCGTCACGTCTTCGGCCTGTGCCTTCTGAACGACTGGTCGGCGCGCGACATCCAGGCCTGGGAGTACCAGCCGCTCGGTCCCTTCCTCGGCAAGAACTTCGCGACGACGATATCGCCATGGGTCGTCACGCTCGAAGCGCTCGCGCCGTTCCGCGCGCCGTACGCCCGCCCGGACGCGGATCCGCCGCCGCTTGCCTACCTCGACGATGCGCTGATGCGCACGGCCGGCGCATTCGACCTGCAGCTCGAGGTCTTGCTCGACACCGCGACGATGCGCGAGCGCGCCCTGCCACCCATGCGGCTCTGTCGGACGAATTTCCGCCATGCCTACTGGACGGTCGCACAGATGCTCGCGCACCACACAGCCGGCGGCTGCACGCTGCGGCCCGGGGATCTGTTCGGCAGCGGCACCCAGTCCGGGCCCGGGCCCGGCGAAGCCGGATCGCTCCTCGAGGTCACCGCGGGCGGCAGCCGGGCGCTCACGCTGCCGTCGGCCGAGACGCGCACGTTTCTCGCGGACGGCGATCGGGTGATCATGCGCGGCTGGTGCGAGCGCGCCGGGTTCGCGCGCCTGGGATTCGGCAGCTGCGTGGCGCAGGTGCTGCCGGCGCGCGCCCCGGCCGAGGCGCCCCGGTGCTGAGCCTGTACACCTATTACCGCAGTTCCGCGGCATTTCGCGTGCGCATCGCGCTCGAACTGAAAGGGCTCGCTCATGCGTCGATCCCGATCCACCTGCTGCAGGACGGCGGCCGGCAACACGGCCCCGAGTACGCGGGGCGCAATCCGGCGCAGCTGATTCCGGCGCTCGACGTGGATGGCGCGACGCTCACCCAGTCGCTCGCGATCATGGAATATCTCGAGGAGGCCCACCCGCGGCCGGCGCTGCTGCCGGCCGCGGCGCTCGACCGCGCGCGCGTGCGCGCGATCGCCCTGTCCATCGCCTGTGAGATCCATCCCTTGAACAATCTGCGCGTGCTGCGCTATCTCGGCTCGGCGCTCGGCATCGACGAGGATCGGCGCAACGCCTGGTACCGGCACTGGATCGAGACCGGCTTCGCCGCGCTCGAGCAGCTGCTCGCGCGGGATCGACCCGCGGGCGCTTTCTGCCACGGCGAATCGCCGACGATCGCCGACTGCTGCCTCGTGCCGCAGGTGTTCAACGCCCGGCGCTTCAAGATCCCGCTCGAAGCATTTCCGAACATCCTCGCGGTGCACGATGCCTGCATGGCGCTCGGCGCCTTCCGACGCGCGGCGCCCGAAGCGCAAGCCGACGCCGAGTAAGCCCCTGCCGCCGGCCGCTGGCGCGCAAGTGGGCCTACTCGGTGCGGCCGAACGCCGGCGGCGGCGCATCGTCGAGCTGGCCGAGGCGGCGCAGCAGCGGCGTCATCGTCAGACCCTGGACGAAGATCGAGAACGCGACCACCGCGAAGGCGACCGTCACCAGCTGGTCGCGATCGGCGAGGCGCGCGGGTAGCTCGAGCGCAAGGGCGAGAGCGAGCGCGCCGCGCAGCCCGCCCCAGAACAGCACGTGCTGCTGCCGAAGGTCCACGTGCAAACGGCCGCGGGCAAACAAGGCGCACGGCGGATAGATCGCGATCGCGCGGCCGAGCGTGACGAACGCGACGGCGGCCGCGACCGCGGACCAGACGCCGCCCAGGTGCAGTTGTGCCTCGCGAGCGCCGATCAACAGAAACACCAATGAATTGATCACGAAGCCGACGTACTCCCAGAAAGATTGCACCGCCGCGCGGCGCTGCGCGGCCTGCGGCGCGGAACTGCGGAAATTCCCGGTGACCAGTCCTGCGGTGAGGGCGGCGAGGACGCCGGAGAAGTGCCAGTGTTCGGCCAGGACGAAGGATCCGTATGCGGTCAGGGTCGAGAACGTGATCTCGACGAGGTGATCGTTGCTGCGCCCCGCGAGCAGCAGCAGCGCGAAGGCGGCGCCGGCGCCGCAGACGATCCCGCCGCCGATCGTCAGCACGAGCGAACCGGCGATCTGCAGCATCCCGCCGCCGCCGCCGCCGAGCGCGAGGTTCAGCGCCACCGCGAACGCGACCGCCGCCGTACCGTCGTTGAGCAGACTCTCCGCTTCGACGAGCCCCCGCAGGCGGCCGTGCACTCCGGCCTCCTTGAAGGTCGCGATCACCGAGACCGGATCGGTCGCGCCGATCAGCACGCCGAAAACGACGGCGCTTCCCCAGCTCCAGCCGACCGCATAGTGCATGCCGGCGGCGGTGACGGCCGCCGCCAGCGACAGGCCGAGCGTCGCGAGAGATGCGACGACCGGCAGGTCCCGGCGGAACTCGGGCCAGCGCATGTACAGCGCCGCCTCGAACACCAGCGGCGGCAGGAACACCGAATAGATCAATTCGCTCGAAAGCTTGAAGTCGACACGCACCGGCAGAAAATAAAGACCGATTCCCGCGAGAACCAGACCGACGGTGTACGGCAGGTGCAGCCTGCGCGTCAGCATTGCGACCAGCGCCGCGACGAACAGCAGAAAACCGAACTGCACTAAATCGGCTTGCATGGGCGGATCATCCCACCGAATGACGGCGTGCCGCGAGGCTCCCGCGAGCCGCCCCGGTGGCGTGGCGTGAGCTGCAGCAGGCGGTTGACGATATCGGTTTTGCGACGGCCATGAAGGCCTCGATCGGCGATTTTCCCTCAGACGAATCGAGCGAGCAGCGCGCTGCGTCCCGGTTCATGAACCGTTCGCGCTAGGACTTGGCACTTGCGCCACCCACCCCGCAACATCCGCGTGTCACTTGCACCGGCGGACACTTCACGGAACCGTACGAACAAAAAACGCAACAATCCCCCGGCTTCGGCTGCAGCAGCGCATGACACTGCGCGCACTCGTGGAAATAGATGCACGCATCGGTCGGCATGGTCTCGACGCTCGACGCCCCGCATTGCGGACACGTCAACACGGACTCGAACGAGACTGCCGACGCCGGCGCTCCACCCGTATTGCCAGATTGGTGCTCCACGGCAGCAAGCTACGGGATTTCCAGACGGCCGGCAAAACATCCTGCTTGGCGGGCGATCAATCGCGAGGCACAAAAATCCATAGCAGCACGTACAGCAGTAGCCCGACCCCCGCCCAGATGCACAGCGCGGTAAAAGCAAGTCGCCATATCCAGGCTTCCGTTGCAGTCGATCGCCCGATTCCACCGCACACGCCACCGAACCACCGGTCGGTGCGGCTGCGCCGAAACGCATTGACGGCCGATGCGGGCGAATCATGCGAGCGGCTTCGGTCCGCGTTCAAAAGGCGCTCCTTCGCTCGTCGGAACTCCTCCTCCGTCAAGCCACCATTGGCGCGTAAATCCGCCAATTTGCCCAGTTCTTCAGCAAGCGTCATGGAGCATCCCTTGAAACGGCCTCATTGGTCTATAACACCGCAATCGAAGAAAAGTCGCATTTTGGCGCCAGTCCTCAGGCGAATGGGTTCGAGCCAAGGTCGGCTTCATGGCGAACCCTGCCGTGCACTGCCTTGCGCCGCTGCGGGTTGCGAATCGGCCGCGGCCACCGACGAGGGACCTTCAGCGGAGGATTCGTCGACGTCGATCAGGGTCGCGCCCTCGATCACGCGTTCGCCGACCGAGTAGTGAATCGCGCGCACGACGCCCGCCCGCGGCGCACGGATGGCGTGCTCCATCTTCATCGCCTCGACGACGAGCAAGGTCGCGCCGGCGGCCACACGATCGCCGACCGCGACCGGCACCGCGACGACCGTGCCCGGCAGGCGGGCGATCAACTCGCTTTCGTGCACCGACGCCCCCACGGCCCCCTGCCGCGCGTCGACGAGCTCGAACTCGACCCGGCGTGCGCCGCGCCATAGAAACAGCCGTCCGGCCCGCCGGCACCAATCGACCCGGCGGCGCACGTCGCCGATGAGCACATCGAGCACCATCTCGTCCGAGGTCGCCGCGAAGGCGAGCAGCCGCTCCCCGCCGGGATCGCTGCGCACGCGCCAGCGCGCACCCTCGCACAGCAGCTCGACGGCAATCTCCGTCCCGCCGGCGCGCAGCGCGAACGTCTGCAGCGGCGGCAGATTGAGCCGGAACGCATCGCGCGCCGCCCACGGCGATCGATCGGCGGGGCGGTTCGAGCCGAGATCGAGCGCGACGCACACGGCGGCGACCGCCAGTTCGTCGGCGTCCGGCGCGGACGGCGGCGCCGCGAGCTGTGGATGATCGGCGACGAAACGCGTGGTCGGTGCACCCGCCGCGAATTCCGCCGATGCGAGCGCCGCCGCGAGCCATTCGACGTTGGTCGCGACGCCGACGATGCGCAGCGCTTCGAGCCCGCGAATCAGGGTGGCGAGCGCCGCCGGACGGTTCTCGCCGTGCGCGATCAGCTTGCCGAGCAGCGAATCGTAGTGGCTCGAAACCTCGTCGCCGCGCTCGAAGCCCGCATCGACGCGCAAACCCGCCGATTCCTGCGGCCAGCGCGCCAGCTCCAAGCGGCCGGCGCTCGGCGCGAAGTCGCGCTGCGGATCCTCGGCGCAGACGCGCGCCTCGACGGCGGCCCCTCGCGGCGCAAGCGCTCCTTGTGCGAACGGCAGGCGCTCGCCGGCGGCGATCCGCAGCTGCCACTCGACCAGATCCAGATCGAAGATCTTCTCGGTCACGCCATGCTCGACCTGCAGCCGCGTGTTCATCTCCATGAACCAGAACTCGCCGTCGGCGTAGAGGAATTCCACCGTGCCGGCGCTTACGTAGCCGACGGTGCGCGCGACCGTGAGCGCGGCCTGGTGCAGGCGTTCGCGCGCTTCCTCGTCGATGTCCGGGGCCGGCGCTTCCTCGATCAGCTTCTGCTGGCGCCGCTGCACCGAGCAGTCGCGCGTGCCGAGGTGCACGGCATGACCGTGCGCGTCGCAGAGCACCTGCACCTCGACGTGCCGCGGCGCCGGCAGATACCGCTCGATCAGCAGCGACGGGTCGGAGAATGCGCTCGCGGCAACCCGGCGCGCGCTGTCGAGAGCGCCGTCGAGCTGATCCGCGCACGTCACGATCTGCATGCCCTTGCCGCCGCCGCCGCCGCTCGGCTTGATGATCAGCGGCAAGCCGAGCTCGGCGGCCGCGCGCCGCAGCCGCTGTACCGACTGGTCCTCGCCTTCATACCCCGGCAGCACCGGCACGCCGGCGCGCCGCATCGCCTCCTTCGCCGCAATCTTCGAGCCCATCGCCGCGATCGCCGCGGCCGGCGGTCCGACGAAGGCGATGCCCCGCGCCGCGCAGGCCGCGGCGAACGGCGCGCTCTCCGACAAGAATCCGTACCCCGGGTGGATCGCGTCGGCGCGCGCGCCGGCGGCGGCGGCGAGGATCCGCTCGATCGACAGGTAGCTTTGCAGCGCCGGCGCGGGACCGAGGCGCCAGGCCTCGTCGGCGAGCCTCACGTGGCGCGCATCGGCGTCGGCAGCGGAATACACCGCGATCGTGTGGATTCCGAGACGGCGCGCGCTGCGGATCACGCGGCAGGCGATCTCGCCGCGGTTGGCGATCAACAGGCGCCCGAACATCAGCGGCTCCACGCCGGCGACCGGCGCTCGATCGCGGCAGCGAGGCCCTCCTGGGCCTCCGCCCCGGCGCGCAAGCCGGCGAGGATCGCGGCGGTGCGTGCCGCGCGGTCGGCATCCCGGTGGCCGGCCTCGGCCACCAACTCCTTGGCGGCGGTGAGCGCGGCCGGTCCGCCCTGCGCAATCTCGCCCGCGATGGCGAGTGCACGCGGGGCGAGCGCATCCCGTGCGACCACTTCGTGCAGCAGGCCGAGCTCGCGGGCGCGGGCCGCATCGAGGATCTCGCCGCTCAGGAAATAGCCGCGCGCGGCGCGCGCTCCGATCGCCTCGATCAGGTACGGCGAGATCACGGCGGGCACGATGCCGAGCCTCACCTCCGGCATGCGAAAGCGCGCTTCGGCGGCGCCGATTGCGACGTCGCATGCCGCGACCAGGCCAACTCCGCCGCCGAACGCGGCGCCCTGAACGCAGGCGATCGACGGCTTCGGACAGGCACGAATCGCCGCGAGCAGGTCGGCGAGGCGGCGCGCGTCGGCGAGATTCTCGGCCGGCGGTGCGCGGCCGAGCGCGCGCATCGCGGCGAGGTCGGCGCCGGCGCAAAATGCGCTGCCGGAAGCGTCGAGCAGCACCACGCGCGTCGCGTCGCGCGCGCCGTGGCGCGCGATCGCGGCGCCGAGCGCGGCGATCAGCGCGGCGTCGAGCGCGTTGCGCGCCTGCGGCCGGTTCAGAGTGAGCCGGACGATGCCCGGCGCCGCTGCGGATTCGAGGAGTACGGCGTTCATGGTCACATCCGGAAGATGCCGAAGCGGGTTTCCTCGGACGGCGCATTGCGCACCGCCGCGAGCGCGAGGCCGAGCACACGGCGGGTATCGATCGGGTCGATCACGCCGTCGTCCCACAGCCGTGCGCTCGCGTAGTATGGGTGCCCCTGGGTCTCGTACTGGCGGCGGATCGGCGCGGTGAATGCCGCCTCCTCGGCCTCGCTCCACGGCGTGCCGGCGGCGCGCAGCTGATCGCCGCGGATCGTGGCGAGCACGGTCGCCGCCTGCTCACCGCCCATCACCGAGATTCGCGCATTCGGCCATTGCCACAGCATCCGCGGCCCGTACGCGCGGCCGCACATCGCGTAGTTGCCGGCGCCGTAGCTGCCGCCGACGATCACGGTGAGTTTCGGCACGCGCGCGGCCGCGACCGCGGACACCATCTTCGCGCCGTCACGCGCGATGCCGCCGACCTCCGCGCGCCGGCCGACCATGAAACCGGTGATGTTCTGCAGGAACAGCAGCGGGATGCGTTCGCGGGCGCACAGCTCGACGAAATGCGCCCCCTTCAGCGCGCTCGCCGAGAACAGGATGCCGTTGTTGGCGACGATGCCGAGCGGATAGCCGGCGACGTGGGCGAATCCCGTCACCAACGTGGTGGCGTACAGCTGCTTGAATTCGTCGAACTCGGAGGCATCGACGATGCGCGCGATCAACTCGCGTGCATCGTACGGCGTGCGCAGATTCGCCGGCACGACGCCGTAGAGCTCGGCAGGATCGTGCTGCGGCTCGCGCGCGGCCACCGGCGGTGCGGTCGACGGGCCGGGGCGAAGATGCGCGACGATGCGCCGCGCGGTGGCGAGCGCATCGGCATCGTCCTGCGCGTAATGATCGCAGACGCCGGATTCGCGGCAGTGCACATCCGCGCCGCCGAGGCTCTCGGCGTCGACGATCTCGCCGGTCGCCGCGCGCACGAGCGGTGGGCCGCCGAGGAAGATCTGGCCCTGATTGCGTACTATGACGTTCTCGTCGGACATCGCCGGCACATACGCACCGCCCGCGGTGCAGTTGCCGTGCACGACCGAGATCTGCGCGATACCGGCCGCCGACAGGTTGGCCTGGTTGTAGAAAATCCGGCCGAAGTGCTCGCGATCCGGAAACACCTCGTCCTGAGCCGGCAGGAACGCACCGCCGCTCTCGACCAGGTAGAGGCAGGGCAAGCGGTTCTCGAGCGCGATCTCCTGCGCACGCAGATGCTTCTTCACGGTCATCGGGTAATAGGTGCCGCCCTTGACCGTCGGATCGTTCGCGACGACCACGCATTCGCGCCCGGCGATCCGGCCGATCCCGGTGACGATCCCGGCGGCGGGCACCTCATCGCCATAGAGTCCATAGGCGGCGAGCGCCGAGAATTCGAGGAAGGGTGCGCCCTGATCGAGCAGCAAATCGACACGCTCGCGCGCGAGCAGGCGACCCCGCCCTCGATGCTTGGCGACCGTCTGGGGGCTGCCGCCGCGCGCAGCGCGGGCGGTCTTTTCACGAAGATCGCTGGTAATCGCCGCCATTGCCTCCTTGTTTACGGCAAATTCGGCACTTTTTACATCGATCTGGCTTTCGAGCCGCGGCATCTTGCCCTCGATGGCCTTATTGTCGGACAATCATACTATCGCAACTCAGCGGAGATTGCCAAGATGCCGATCGCGCAGCTTTGTCCCGAGGACGATCTAGACGCCGGTCTCGACGAGGACCTCCTCGCCTTGCGGCAGGCGGTGCGGCGCTTCGCAGCAGCCGAGATTGCGCCGCGCGCCGCGGCGATCGACCGCAGCGACGCATTCCCCCGCGATCTCTGGCCGCAACTCGGCGCTCAGGGCCTGCTCGGCATCACCGTGCCCGAGTGCTACGGCGGCGCCGGGCTCGGCTATCTTGCCCACACGGTCGCCATGACGGAAATCTCGCGCGCCTCCGGCGCGGTCGGCTTGAGCTACGTCGCCCACTCGAATCTATGCGTGAACCAGCTGCGCCTGAACGGCACGCCGGCACAGCTCGAGCGCGTCCTGCCGAAGCTCGTGTCGGGCGAGCACGTCGGCGCGCTCGCAATGTCCGAGCCCGACGCGGGCTCGGACGTGGTCGGCATGCGGCTCACGGCGCGCCGTTGCGGCGAGGAGTACCTGTTGAACGGGCACAAGATGTGGATCACCAACGGACCCGACGCGGACGTGCTCGTCGTCTATGCGAAGACCGATCCGTCGGCGGGACCCCGGGGCATCACCGCGTTCATCGTCGAGCGCGGTACGCGGGGGTTTTCGGTCGCGCAAAAGCTCGACAAGCTCGGGATGCGCGGCTCGTCGACCGGTGAGCTCGTCTTCGAGGATTGCCGCGTGCCGGCCGCCAACGTCCTCGGCACGCAGAACCGCGGCATCGAGGTGCTGATGAACGGCCTGGATTACGAACGCGTCGTGATCTCGGGCGGTCCGCTCGGAATCATGGCCGCCGCGCTCGACGTCGTGCTGCCGTACGTGCGCGAGCGGCGGCAGTTCGGCAGGCCGATCGGCAGCTTCGAGCTGATGCAGGGCAAGATCGCCGACATGTACACCGCGTTCAACGCGAGCCGCGCGTACGCGCACGAAGTTGCACGCGCTTGCGACACCGGCCGCAAGACCCGCCGCGCCGCGGCCGCCTGCCTGCTGAACGCCTCGGCGCTCGCCGTCCAGGTCTCGCTCGAGGCGATTCAGGCGCTCGGCGGCAACGGCTACACCAACGACTACTGCACCGGCCGGCTGCTGCGCGATGCGAAGCTCTACGACATCGGCGCGGGCACCCAGGAGATCCGGCGCATGCTGATCGGCCGGGAACTGGTCGAGGCCGCGTGAGCGCGAGGTTCGAACCGCTCGCCTTCGCACCCGGCTATCGGCGGGTCGCCGGCGAGATCGCCGCGCGCATTCTCGACCGCACGCTGAAGGTCGGCGAACCGCTGCCCTCCGAGCTGGAGCTCGCGGCACAGTTCGGTGTCAACCGCTCGATGATCCGCGAAGCGCTGCGCGAACTCGAAAGCGCCGACTTGATCGCGCGGCGCCGCGGAACCAAGCGGATGGTCGTCGTGCGTCCGGCGGCCGCGCAGGTCGCCGGCCGGCTGCGCCAGGCCTTCGCCTTGAATGACGTCACGGTGCGCGAGGTATGGCAGATGCTCGAGGTTCTCGAACCGCCGGCCGCGCAGTCGGCAGCGGCCGCACGCACGCCGGCGACGCTCGCGCGAATCGAGAGCGCGGTCGCCGGGTATCGCGGCGCGCATCGGCAGGCGCCGCTCGCGGTAGAGGGCGTCGGCGAGTTCTTTCGCGCGATCGCCGGCGCGAGCGGCAATCGGCTGTTGCCGTTGATCCAGGAACCGCTCCTGCAGCTGCTGGCGGCGGCGCTCGGTGTGTTGATCGAGGCGGTGCCGCCGGCGCGCGAACGCATCGGCATCGCGCAGGAGCGGATCTGCGCGGCGATCGCCGACGGTGACGGCGAACTCGCACGCAACTGGATGGCCAAGCACGTGCGGGATTTCCGCCGTGGTTTCGAGCTCTGCCGGATCGAACTCGACACCCCGGTGCCGCTCGGTTGAAGTTCGTCCGCGCGGGCGTCGATGCCCGTGATGTCTAGTCCGCGCCGAGATCGGCGAGCGGATGTGGGGAACCGGGCGCGAGGTCGCGGAAGAACCAGTCGATCACCGCCGGGTCGAGCTCTTCGAGGCGCGCCGGCCGCCATCGCGGACGCCGGTCCTTGTCGACGATCAGGGCGCGCACGCCCTCGAGAAAGTCGCCCTGCTCGAAGCAGTGCTGCACGATCGTGTACTCCATGCGGAAGCACTCGGCGAGATCCAGGCCGGCCCCGAGCCGCAATGCGCGCAGCGTGACCGCGAGCATCGTCGGGGAACGGCGCAGCAGCAGCTCACGGATCTCGGCCGCCCAGGCGAGCAGCGGCGGGTCGGTCTCGGCCTCGAGGGAGACGAGAATTGCCGGAACCGTCGCGCAGGAAAAATGCCGGTCGATCGCCTCGCGCAGCGGCGCGAGCGGCGCCGCCGGCGGCTCGGTGGCGAGCGAGCGCAGCGTGCGCTCGAGATCCGCCAGCGGCAGCGCGCCCCAGCGCATCTCGAGCAAGGCCGGTTCCAGGCGCGCCATCGCGGCCGGTTCGAGGTACAGGTCCGCGAGACCCGCCCACAGCGCATCGCCCGCCCGGATCTCGCTGCCGGTGAGCGCCAGATAGATCCCGAGCGCGCCCGGCAGACGCGACAGGAAATAGCTGCCGCCGACGTCCGGGATCAGGCCGATGCCGACCTCCGGCATCGCGATCCGCGTGCGCTCGCCGGCGAGGCGTAGCTTGGACGCCTGTGCGAGGCCCATTCCGCCGCCCATCGTGATACCGTCGATGAGCGCGATGAACGGCTTGGACAGGTGGTGCAGGCAATGATCCAGCCGGTACTCTTCGACGAAGAACTCACGGTGCTGCGTGCCGCCGGTGCGATGGCTGTCGTACAGCGCCCGCACGTCGCCGCCCGCGCAGAACGCCTTGCCGCCGGCGCCGCGCAGCAACACCGCATGCACCTCGGGCGTGTGCACGGCCTCGCGCACGGCACCGGCGAGCTCGCCGATCATCGCGAAGTTCAGCGCGTTCAACGCCGCCGGCCGATTCAGCGTCAGGAACGCGACGTGGTTGCGGACGTCGACCTCGAGATCCATCTTGGATCCGCCGGTGCGCGCTTCAGCCGTTCGTCCAGCGCGGCTTGCGCTTTTCGAGGAACGCGGCGACGCCCTCGCGCTGGTCGGTGCCGTCGAACAGGTCGACGAAGAGCTCCCGCTCGCGGGCGAGCGCGGCGTGCCGCGGCGTGCCGCGGCGTGCCTCGTGGATCAGGTCCTTGCAGAACCCGACCGCGCGCGGGCTCAAGGCGAGTACGCGCTCGGCGAGCGCGGCGGCCGCGGCCGGCGCCTGCCCGGCGCCGACCACCTGCTCGACGAGCCCTATCCTGAGCGCGGTCGCCGCGTCGACGCGCTCGTTCGCGAGGATCATGCGCTTCGCCCAACCCTCGCCGACCAGCCAGGGCAGCGTTTGCGTGCCGCCGCCGCAGGGCAGCAGCCCGACCGCGGGCTCGGGCAGCGCCATCGTCGCGCGTTCGTCGGCGACGCGAAAATCGCAGGCCAGCGCGCACTCGAGACCGCCGCCCATCGCATAGCCGTTGAGCGCCGCGATGACCACCGGCCGGGCGTTTTGCAGGGCCTGAAATGCGGCACCGAAGCGCTGCGCGAGCAGCCGCGCCCGCGCCTTGTCGCCGTCGGCGAACTGTTTCAGATCGGCGCCGCCGCTGAAGAACTTGTCGCCCTGGCCGGTGACGATGAGCGCGTGAACCGCGGCGTTGCGGTCGAGTTCGCCGACGAGCGCTGTCAGGCGCTCGAGGCCCTCGGCGGTGAACGCGTTGGCCGGCGGATTCGCCAGCGTGAGCCTGGCGACATGCCCGTCGATCGCGCACTCGATCATGATTGTCTCCTCGCGCCGCGGGCACCCTTCACGGTGTCCCGTCCTTGCGGTACAGGCGGATGATCGCCGAGAAATCGAGCGCGCCGTGGCCCTGCGCGCTGAACATCCGGTACAGCTGCTCGGCCGCGGCGCCGAGCACGACCGGCTGGCGCGCCTGCTTCGCCGCGTCGGTGGCGAGCCCGAGATCCTTCAACATCAGGTCCGAGCCGAAGCCGCCGGTGTAGCCGCGCGCGGCCGGCACCTTGTCCATCACGCCCGGAAATGGATTGTAGGAGTCGCAACTCCAACAACGCCCGCTCGAACTGTTGACGATGCCCGCGAGGACCTGGGGATCGATGCCGAGCGAGGCGCCGAGGCTCATCGCCTCGGCGACGCCGATCATCGAGATCGCGAGCAGCAGATTGTTGCAGATCTTCGCCACCTGCCCCGTGCCGGAATCGCCGCAACGGACGATTTTCTTGCCCATCTTGGCGAGCACCGGTTCGATCGAGGCGAACAACGCCTCGCTCGCGCCGACCATGAACGTGAGCGTGGCCGCCTCGGCACCGTTGGTGCCGCCGGACACCGGCGCGTCGGCCAGCGGATTGCCCTGCTCGGCCGCGCGCGCGGCGACCTCGCGGGCGGTGTGCGGATCGATCGTGCTCGAATCGACGAGCCGCACGCCGCGGGCGACGGCGGCGAGCACGCCGTCGCCGCCGAAGTAGACGGCGCGCACCTGCGGCGAGGACGGCAGCATCGTCACGACCATGTCGACGCCCGCGACCGCCTCCCGCACCGTGCCCGTCGCGCGCGCACCCGCGGCCGCGACGGCCTCGACGTTGCCGCGCACGACGTCGTAGACGGCGAGCTCGTGGCCGGCGCGCAGGAGGTTGCGCGCCATCGGCGCACCCATGTTGCCGAGACCGATGAAAGCGATCTTCATTATCGGGCTCAGGACTTCACTTCAGACTGATCGTGGTGTTGACCCCGCCGCCGGCGGCCGCGTCGTCGAACCAGCGCGTCGTGACGGTCTTCGTCTGGGTGTAGAACTGAACGACCTGCTTGCCGTAGGGTCCCAGATCGCCGAGCTTCGAGCCGCGCGAGCCGGAGAAGCTGAAGATCGGCACCGGCACGGGAATCGGCACGTTGATGCCGACCTGGCCGACGTCGATCTCGTTCTGGAACCGGCGCGCCGCCGCGCCGCTCTGGGTGAAGATGCCGGTGCCGTTGCCGAACGGATTGGCGTTGACCAGCTCGATTGCCTCGGCGAGAGTGTCGACGCCGACGATCACCATCACCGGACCGAAGATCTCGGTCGTGTAGATCTTCATGTGCGGCTTGACGCCGGAGAAGATCGTCGGGCCGATGAAGTTGCCCTTCTCGTAGCCGCTCACCTTGACACCGCGCCCGTCGAGCTCGAGCTTCGCGCCCTCGCGCAGGCCGTCCTCGATCAGGCCGAGGATGCGGTGCTTGGCGTTGCGCGAGATCACCGGGCCGAGGTCCGCGCCCTTGACGTTGCCGGCGTTGACCTGCAGCGTCTGCGCCTTGGCGACGATGTCGGGAATCCAGTCCCTCGCCGCGCCCACCAGGACCGTGACCGATGTCGCCATGCAGCGCTGGCCGGCGGCGCCGAAGGTCGAGCCGACGAGGGCGTTCAGCGACTGCTCCCGGTTCGCATCCGGCATCACGACGGCGTGGTTCTTGGCGCCCATCATCGACTGCACGCGCTTGCCGTGCTGCGATGCGAGCTGATAGACGTGGGTGCCGACCGCCGTCGAGCCGACGAACGAGACCGCGACGATGTCGCGGTGGGTGCAGATCGCGTCGACCGCGCGCTTGCCGCCGTGGATGATGTTGAGCACGCCCGGGGGCACGCCCGCCTCGATCGCGAGCTCGGCGAGCAGCATCGGCGTCATCGGGTCCTGTTCGGACGGCTTGAGCACGAAGGTGTTGCCGCAAACGATCGCCATCGGAAACATCCACAGCGGAATCATCGCCGGAAAGTTGAACGGCGTGATGCCGGCGCAGACGCCGATCGGCTGGCGCAGCGTGTAGGTGTCGACGCCGTTCGCGACGTTCTCGGCGAACTCGCCGAGCTGCAGCGAACCGATCGAGCAGGCGTGCTCGACGACCTCGAGTCCGCGGAACACGTCGCCCTCGGCGTCCGGCACGGTCTTACCCTGCTCCGCGCTCAGGGTCTGCGCGATCCGCGGCATGTGCTCGCGCACCAGCGCCTGCAACTTGAGCATGATGCGTGCGCGGGCCGCGAGCGGTGTGTTCTTCCAGGTCTTGTAGGCCTGCTTCGCGGCCGCGACGGCCGCTTCGATCTCGGCATCCGTCGCGAACGGGACACGCGCCAGCACCTCCTGCGTCGCGGGGTTGACCACGTCCTGCCATTCGGTCGTCGTCGAATCGACGAAACGGCCGTTGATCAGCAACTTCACGGCGGTGACGGCCTCGACGAGTTTCGCGGATGCGGTATTCATGAGTGGATTCCTCTGCAAAAGAGTGCGTTTCAAGCCCCGGCGCCGGCGTCCTCGATCAGCTTGCGGCTGATCAACATGCGCTGGATCTCGCTGGTGCCCTCGTAGATCTGCGTGATTCGCGCATCGCGGTACAGCCGCTCGACGGTATAGGCCTCGAGATAACCGTAGCCGCCGTGGATCTGGATCGCCCGCGAGCAAACCCGCTCGGCCGCTTCCGACGCGTACAGTTTCGCCTGGCTGGCCTCGCTGAGGCAAGGCCGCCCGTCGGTGCGCAGGCGGGCCGCATGCTGCGTGAGCAACCGCGCCGCGTTGATCGAGGTGTGCATGTCGGCGAGCATGTCGCCGATGCTGCCGAATTCGGCGATCGGCCGGCCGAACTGACGGCGGCTCTTCGCATAGGCGAGCGCCGCCTCGAACGCGGCGCGGGCGATGCCGACCGCCTGCGCGGCGATGCCGATGCGCCCGCCTTCGAGGTTGCCGAGCGCGATGGCGAGACCGCGGCCGCGCTCGCCGAGCAGCGCATCGGCGCCGACCCGGCAATTCTCGAGCGTTATTGCGCAGGTGTCGGAGCCGCGGATCCCGAGTTTCTTCTCCGGCGCACCGACGATAAACCCGGGTGTGTCGGTCGGCACGATGAATGCCGAGAGACCTTTCTTGCCCTTGTCCGGATCGGTGACCGCGAAGACGATCGCGAGCTTCGCGCGCTTGCCGTTGGTGACGAACTGCTTGGCGCCGCTGAGCGCCCAGCCACCGCCGTCGAGTACGGCGCGGGTCTTCAGGGCGTTCGCCTCCGAGCCCGCCTGCGGCTCGGTCAGGCAAAAGCAGCCGATGCTGCGTCCTTGGGCGAGATCGACGAGGTAGCGGCGCTTTTGGTCGTCGGTGCCGTGCGTCAGGATCGGTCCGCAGGCGACCGAGCTGTGCACGGTCATCAACGTCGCCGTCGCGGCGCAGGCGGCGGCGACCTCCTCGATCGCAAGGGCGTACGCCGTGTAATCCGTGTACGAGCCGCCCCACTCCTCGGGCACGATCATGCCGAGCATGCCGAGTTCGCCGAGCTTCGCGACCGCCGAGTCGGCGATCCAGGCCTCGCGGTCCCAAGCGGCCGCATGCGGCGCGAGCTCCTTGCGCGCGAACTCGCGGGCCGTGTCGCGAATCAAGATCTGCTGTTCGGTGTACCGCTTCGTCGAGGTCGGCATGCAACGTCCTGCGCCGGTGAACGGAGCCCGCGCGCCCTTCGATTATAGGATCCGGCGGCCGGCCGGAAAGTGCCCGAAGCGTGCAAATTCCCTGCGCAAAACTGCCATAGCCGCAAGAGCGCGGCGCCGCGCAGCACCGCGTGGCATGGCGCCGGGTACGCCGGGGCGTTTATGCTGCGCGCTGCCGCCGCGAACCTTCCGGGTGCCGACTCATGCGATCGATCCGTTCTGCATTCTGCCTCGTCGCGCTCTGCGTGAGTTCGGGCTTCGCCGCCCACGCGGACGTGGTCGACGCACCGGGCGCCGATCTCGTCGTGTCGCTGATCACCTACGGTCCGGGCGACGTCTATTGGGAGCGGTTCGGCCACGATGCGATCCAGGTCCGCGACCGCGTCTCCGGCCAGTCGGTCGACTTCAATTACGGCGTGTTCGACTTCGACGAGCGCGGCTTCTTGTGGAACTTCGCCCGCGGTTACATGCACTACATGATCGACGTCGAGCGCTCGGACGTCGACGAGGGCGACTACGTGGACTCCGGCCGCTCGGTCACGCTGCAGAGGCTCGCCTTGAGTCCCGCCGAAGCGGTGCAGCTACGCACCTACCTGCTGTGGAACTTGCGTCCCGAAAACGTGGTCTACGATTACAATTACTACACCAACAATTGTGCCACTCGGGTGCGCGACGCGCTCGACCGCGCCCTCGGCGGCGCGCTGCGCAAGTCGCTCCTTCCCCTGCCCGCCGCGATGACCTACCGACAACAGACCGCGCGCCTGATGAGCGCCCAGCCGTCGCTGATGCTGGCGATCGATCTGGCACTCGGACCGATGGCCGATCGGCCCTTGAGCGCGTGGCAGGAGAGCTTCCTGCCGATGGTGCTCGAACGGGATCTGCGCGGCGTGCGGCTTCCGGACGGTCATGGCGGTCTCGAACCGCTGGTGTCCATGCAGCGCACAATCGCGCCGAATCGCCTGCCTGCACCGCCGGCCGAGCCGCCGAATCTCGAATGGCCGCTCGGGCTCGCGGGCCTCGCGCTGGCCGCCGCGATCGTGCTGACGCGGCGGCGCCGGCCGAATCTGTACGCGTCGCTGACGACGGTCTATCTCGTCGGGGCGGGCCTGGTCGGCACCGTGCTCCTCGCGCTGTGGACGCTGACCATCCACCGCGCGGCCTGGTACAACGCGAACCTGCTGCTGTTCAACCCGCTCGCTTGGGCACTGCCGGCGGCGGTCTGGCGGAGCCGCCGCGGCGCCGCCCCCACACTCGCCGTGAAGCGGCTGGTCGCATTGCAGCTCGTTGCCGCGCTCGCGGCCGTGCTGATCCATGCCCTGCCCGGCACGGTGCAACAAAACCAACCCTGGCTGCTGTTCGCGATCCCCGTCTGGCTGGCCGTCGCCTGGGGTTTGCGGGCCGGTCGCCGCCTCACCCAGGAGATTCGCTCATGAGTCCGAAATCATCCGAGGCCACGATGGCCGTCTTTCTCGATCTGGAGAACGTCGCGCTCGGCGCGCGCGACGCGAAGTTCGGCAGCTTCGAGGTCGCCAAAGTACTGGAGCGGCTTTTGCTGAAGGGCCACATCGTGGTCAAGAAAGCCTACTGCGACTTCGACCGGTACAAGGAATTCAAGCGGGGCCTGCACGAAGCGGCGTTCGAACTGATCGAGATCCCGCATGTGCGCCAGTCGGGGAAGAATTCCGCGGACATCCGCATGGTGGTCGACGCACTCGATCTTTGCTACACGAAGGGCCACGTCGACACCTTCGCGATCGTCAGCGGCGACTCGGACTTCTCGCCGCTCGTGAGCAAGCTGCGGGAGAACGCCAAGACCGTGATCGGCGTCGGCGTGAAGAACTCGACCTCCGATTTGTTCCTGAACAACTGCGACGAATTCATCTACTACGACGACCTGGTGCGCAAGGAGCCGTCGCGCACCCGCCGGCGCGCGGCCCCGTCGCGGCCAGCCCCTTCCGCGGAACCTTCGGCTGCGGAATCGGCGCCGACCGCGGAGCCGCCCGAGCAGAAGGGACCGGACGTCGTCGATGCGCTCGATCTGATCGTCGAGACGCTCGAGGCGGTCGCCGAGGAGCGCGGCGAGAACGAACCGATCTGGGGTTCGATGATCAAGCAGGCGATCAAACGGCGCCATCCAGGCTTCAACGAGCGCGCCTACGGGTTCCGATCATTCAACGATCTGCTCGCCGAGGCGCAGAATCGGGGCCTGCTGAGCCTCGCCGCTGACGAGAAATCCGGCGGCTACACGGTCCGGGTTGCCGCGCGCGGCGCTTGAATCGGCGGCGCGCGCCCGCACCGCCGCGGCAGCCGGCCGCCGCCAGGGGCGCAAGGCGGCGTGACGCGCAGAATGACGGCGAGATTGACAACGAGAGCGGATCGCGAGGAACGCAGCGGTGCCGAAGCAAACGACGATCACGATACCGCTCGCGCAACTCGCAGCCGGAAGGATGATCGCCTGCAATGCGGGCGGACGCGAAATCATGCTCTGCCGTACGAAGTACGGGCTGTTTGCCGTCGACAACGTTTGCTCGCACGCCTATGCACGCCTGAACGAGGGGCGGCTGCGCGGCGTTCGCGTGATCTGTCCACTGCACGGAGCCGCCTTCGACGTGCGCACCGGCGCCGTGCTTGCCGCACCAGCCACCCGCCCGATTGCCTCCTTCGCCGTGCACGCCGACGCGACACACGCGACCATCACGGTTCCGGACGCTCCCGGGTCCGTCTGACCAGTCATGGCCGCGATGGGATCTCAAACGTGCATTTGGCGTTTGCAACCGGCCCGAAGCGTTTTTTTTGCGATATGATCCCGATGCCGGCGACCCCATCGGCACCACCGCAAGTTCGATCGAACCCTCGACGCAGAGAAGTGCACGAGTCATGCAATTGAACGAAATTCGCGCGATCGTCAGCGGCGGCGCTTCGGGCCTGGGTCTCGCGGTTGCCGGGCACTTGGTGCGCGCCGGCGGCCAGGTCGTCCTGCTCGACGTCAACGAGATGCAGGGCCGGCAAGCGGTCGCCGCGCTCGGTCGCGGTGCCTCGTTCCTCGCCACCGACGTGAGCGACGAAGCGGCGGTCGACCGGTCGGTCGCGGACGCGGCCGCCTCGCTCGGCGGCATCAACGCCGCGGTCAACTGCGCGGGCATCGGCGCGCCCGGGCGGCTGGTCGGCAAGCAGGGGCCGATGGCGGGCGCGTTCTTCCGCAAGATGATCGAGATCAACCTGGTCGGCACGATGCTCGTCGCGAAGGCGGCCGCGGTCGCGATGCAACGCAACGCGCCGAACGCGGACGGCGAACGCGGCGTGATCGTCATGACCGCATCGGTCGCC
>DATLSG010000019.1:0-346697 GCA_035534275.1 Steroidobacteraceae bacterium | reverse complement strand
GACCAGCAGCGACATCGGCGTCTGCTCGGCCGGCTTGATCACGACCGCATTGCCGGCGGCGATCGCCGGCGCGAGCTTCCAGGTCGCCATCAGGATCGGAAAGTTCCACGGTATGATCTGGCCGACCACGCCGAGCGGCTCATGAAAGTGGTAGGCGACCGTATCTTCGTCGAGTTCGCCGAGCGAGCCTTCTTGCGCGCGCACGCAGCTCGCGAAATAACGAAAGTGATCGACCGCGAGCGGCAGGTCGGCGAGATTGGTCTCGCGAATCGGCTTGCCGTTGTCGTAGGTCTCGACGGCGGCGAGGAATGGCAAATACTGCTCCATGCGGTCGGCGATGCGGTTGAGCGCGCGCGCGCGTTCGGCGACCGCCGTGCGGCCCCAAGCTGCGGCGGCTGCATGCGCGGCGTCGACTGCAAGCTCGACGTCCTCGGCTTGCGAACGCGCGATTTTGCAGATGACGGCGCCGGTGGTCGGCGAGATGTTGTCGAAATAGCCGCCCTTGACGGGCGCGACCCATTTGCCGCCGATGAAGTTCTCATACCGGGCGCGCAACGGTATTTTGCGTTCGAGCGTTTTCAGATGCGCGGCGAACGAGGCGCTTTCGCGCATGGCGCCGGCGACCGCCGTGGGGCCAGCCGGCCGTACTTGTGCGGAACTCATAGGTTCTCTCCTGATATTTGCGTTGCAATAGCGGATTGCGATATTCGCGCAGGCCCGCCAAGGGGGGAGGAGCAAACATCGTGCCAGCGACGCCGCAAAGCTCCGCGATGGGGGCGGCTTGCTCGTTACGCGACATCGACGCGGTTTTAGATCGGCCATGACGGGGTTAGTTCCGCGTGGGGCATGTCATATACGTGACAGATTTCGGCGGTTCGCTTGACACAGTTGCGCCTTTGGCGTTTATAGGCGCGAGGATGGCCGGGGGATTGGATGCAAACGAGAATCGCCATCGATGCGCGGCGCGCGCGGCCGCGACCATGAGCGGCCACGCCGGCGGACCGCACGCCGATCTCGTCGTGCGCGTCGCGGAACACGGATTCAACGTCGACTCGGCGGCGCCCGTTACGCCGATCGTCGATGTGTCGTGGCGGCGGTGCTTGCACGATTTCAAGCTCGATCCGGCGCGCGAGTATCAACCGACGGTGCTCGACTTCGGCCGCTTGAAGGACCTGCACGCCGAGCACGACGAATTGGTGCAGATTGCGCGCGCCGAAATGGATTCTCTTTATGAGCAGATCTCGGGATCCGGGTATGCGCTGCTGCTCGCCGACACGGAAGGCGTGATTCTCTGCGAAAAAGTGGATCCCGGGCTGAAGAGAATGTTCGGTCAAGCCGGGCTCATTCTCGGCGCCGAATGGAGCGAACGGCGCGAGGGAACGAATGGCATCGGGACCTGCGCCGCCGAAGCGCGGCCGGTCACGATTCACGAGGCCGATCATTTTCGCGCGCGGCACGTCGCGCTTTCCTGTTCAGCGGCGCCGATCCACGATCCGAACGGCAAATTGCTGGCGGTGCTGGACGCATCCTGCGTAAATGCCGGCGGTACGCGCGAATCGCAGATGCACACGGTCGCGCTCGTCGATACGTCGGCGCGACTGATCGAGAAATGTCTGTTTTTGCGCCGCCATCGCGGCGACGCGATGCTGCGCTTTCATCACCGGCCCGAATTCGTCGATTTGCTGCACGACGGTGCGATCGCGGTCGCCGCCGACGGCAGGATAGTCGCCGCCGACATGACCGGACTCAAATTGCTCGGTGCGCAGGACCGCGGGGATTTGATCGGTTGCTCGATCGCCGAGGTTTTCGACACGACTTACGATGAGTTGTTGGCGACTTGCGCAGCGGGGCGGCGCGCGGTATGGGAGTTGCGCGACAATCGCTTCGGACGGCGCTATTACGCGAGCATGGTCGGCGCGGGAACGCAAGCCGGCAGGGCGCCGCCGCCGATCGTGCCGCGCGCCGTCGTCCAGGTCGCGCGCGACGAATCCTGCGGAGCCATGACCTTGGCGGACCTGGCGGGCGAGGATCCGCAGATGCGGCGCAATTTGCGCAATGCGCGCCGCATCGCCGACAGCAGCGTTGCCGTGGTGATCTTCGGCCCAACCGGCTCCGGCAAAGAAGCGTTCGCCAAGGCGCTGCATCTGGCGAGCAGCCGCGCGAAACAGCCGTTCGTCCCGGTCAATTGCGCGGCGATCCCCGAGACCTTGATCGAAAGCGAGCTTTTCGGCTACTCGCGAGGCGCGTTCACCGGCGCGAAGAAAGAGGGCATGCGCGGACGCATCGTGCAATCCTCGGGCGGAACGCTGTTCCTCGACGAGATCGGCGACATGCCGCTGATGGCGCAGACGCGCCTGCTGCGGGTCCTCGAGGAGATGGAGGTGACCCCGCTGGGCAGCGAGGCGCCGATCAAGGTGAATTTGCGCGTCATGTGCGCTTCGCACCGGAATTTGCGCGAGCTGATGAGTCGCGGCGAATTTCGCGAGGACCTGTACTATCGGCTGAACGGCATTTGCATGGAACTGCCGCCGCTCGCGCTGCGCGGCGACAAAGAGGTGCTGATCGGCAAATGCATCGCGCGGGAATCCGCCGGCAAGCAGATTGCGGCGATCGAGGAGATCGCGATGAAGAGACTGCTCGCGTACCCGTGGCCCGGCAACATCCGCGAACTGCGCAATGCGATCCGCACCGCCATCGCGATCTGCGACCACAACGTCATCCGCTTCGCCGATTTGCCGCTCGACGTCCGCCGCCACGTCCCGGCGAGCTGCAACTCGGGCGACGAGACGAGCCGCCGTGCCGCAACAATCCCGGCAAATTCTCTGCAAAGCGCCGAGCGCCAAGCTTTGCTGCAGGTCATCGAGCAACTTCATTGGAACATGACCATGGTCGCCGAGCAGCTGAAAATCAGCCGCAACACGCTCTACCGCAAGATCAAGAGGCACGCGATCCCGATCGCGCGGGGCGGCGGCGTGACCGCCAAGCGTAGCGAGCGTCGGACGGCATAATCTAACCCGCTGCGCCTAGTGCGAGGGTGCGAAAAGCCGGAATCCTTACCGGTCTGGCGCGGCAATCGGCGCTAATCCGGCGATGGCAACCATGGGAAAAGGCGACGGGGCCAAATGGGCGCGGTCATGGTTTGTGATGGATTCGTGATCGGATGATTCGCCGGGTGGCCGGCGAAGCGCCGGCAGGCGGCTCTGGCGTAACCACCCGGTCACGCCCACGCAGGAGAATCTGGCGTCGGCGTTTTGCCAGGTGCGCGATCGCGGGCGATGTTTGCGCCGCAACGAGGCGCGCGACATCGGCGCGCACCGCGGGGCAGTTGAGCAGCTGCGAGTGCTCCAGCCAGTGTGGGTCGGGGTAATAGGCGAAAACCATCTGCCCGTCCTTCAAGCTGTCGATGACCCGTCGGGCGACACGGATGCTGACCGCCGGGCAACCCCAACTGCGGCCGATGCGACCCTCGCGCTTCGCGAACTGCCGGCTGACGTAGCGGGCGCCGTGGATCACGATGGCGCGCCTCAAGGCATGGTCGTTGAAGCCCGGGTCCAAGCCCTGCAGGCGCAGCGAGTAACCCTTGTCACCCTGGTAGGTGCCGAGGGTGCGATACAGGCCCAAGCTCGATTCCAGGCTGCCCGCGCTGTTCGAGAAGCGCGTCGCCAGGTCGCCGCCGGAATTGCGGCCGTGCGCCACGAGTTCGTGCATCAGCAGGCGCGGCTCGTGCAGATCGAAGATCCATAGCCGCCGCCGCGTGGATGGCTGTGAAAAGTCGATCACCGCCAGCCGCTCGACGGACGCGACGCCGTGCCCTGCGGCACACTGCAGCGCATCCAGGGCGAGCCGGACGGCGAGTGGATTGGCGCCGGGCGCAAGCTGCGCGAGGCTGCGCCAGGACGGCAATCCGGCCGCGCGCGCGTGCGCGCCGAGCAGCGACAAGGCGACGCCCAGCACAGCGACCGGCCGGCGGCGCGATCGTGCGATCATCCGTCGATGGTAGCCGAGTGGCGCCGGATTATCTGGATTTGGGGCCGGCGCGGCGCGCCACGCTCAGGACGCCGGTGGCGCGTCGGCGAACGGCCGTACCGGGGGATTCGCCGTCGCGCTGCGGCGAATCTGCGCCAACCAGGCGACGAATGCCTGCACGCTCGGATTCTGTGCGTTCGCGCGGGTGTAGACCGCGCAATAGTCATATTGCAGCGGCATGCGCGACGCGAACGGCATCACCAGCCGGCCGTGTGCCAGGTCGTCCTCCGCGAGCATCGATTGGCCGAGCACCACGCCGCAGGCGGCGCACGCGAGATCGATGCCGAGACTCGAGGTGTCGGTGGTATGACCGAGTTCGAACCGCGGCTGGCGTGCCTCGCCGACGCGGGCGAACCACGATTCCCAGGTCGGATAAGAGGAGAATCCACTGCGCCAGGCGACGTGGATCAGATCCTCATCGCGCAGCGAGCCGGGCGATTCGGCCGCGACGCGCCCGGTCGCGATCAGTTCCGGCGCGCACAGCGCGGTGACATGGTCCCTGAGGAACGGCACCGTGATGAATTCCGGGTACAGATGCTCGCCGTACGAGATGCGTACGTCGATGCGGTCGCGGAAGAAATCGACCGGATCCTCGGCGAGATGCAGATCGACCCGAACGTTCGGCTGCGCGCGCAGGAAATCGGGCAGCCGGCGGTTGAGCCAGCGGACGCCGACCGACGGCAGCACGCTGACGATCAGGCGCGAGTGAATCGGTCCGGTGAGCAGGCGCTGCGTCAAGGCCGCGAGGCCATTCATCATCTCGGTGGCCGCCGCCTGCACCGTCACGCCGACGTCGGTCAACAACAGCTGATTGTTGCGCCGGATGAACAATTGCCGGCCGAAGAAGTCCTCGAGTTTCTTGATCTGCTGCGAGACCGCTCCCGGCGTCACGTGCAGCTCGGCGGCGGCGAGCACGAAGCTGCCGAGCCGGGCGCTGGCCTCGAAAGTCTTCAAGGCGTTGAGGGGGGGTAGCTTGCGGCTCATCGGCGTCCAAGCGCTCCGGTACGAATAGTTTTTCTACACGAGTGCGCCGGGGCACGCAACCGCCTCTGCGCGCCCGCGCCGCTATAGCCGCATGCGCGCCCCGTCGGGATCGAACAACGGCCGCGCGATCAGAGTCGCGGCGCGGCGTTCGCCGAGGATCTCGATGTCGAACGCGCGCTCGTGCATGCGCCCGGCCAGCCCGACCGGCAGGTAGCCTTGCGCGAGCGAACGGTCGACGCAGTGGCCGTAGCCGCCGGAGGTGACCCAGCCGACGACCTTGCCCTCGTGCCAGATCGGTTCATCGCCGAGCACGTCCGCATCGTCCGCATCGACGATGAAGCTGACCCGGCGCAGCGCGCCGCCGGTCTCCTTCTCGCGCAGCGCGGCCTCGCGGCCGATGAATTGCGGTTTCGAAAGGTCCACGAAGCGGTCGAGACCCGCCTCGAAGGGGCCGTAGATCGGCCGCAACTCGCGGAACCAGGTCGGGAAGTTCTTCTCCAGGCGCAGGCAGAGCAGGGCGCGCATGCCGAAGTCGACGATGCCGAGGTCGTTGCCCGCCTCCAGCAGCGCGAAATACAGCCGCCGCTGGTATTCCGGCGCGACCCAGATCTCATAGCCGAGATCGCCCGTGTAAGTCACGCGGTTGACCATCGCCGGCACCCGCGCCACGTCCATCGCGCGATGATCCATGAATTTGAGGGCCCCGCCGGACACGTCCTCGTCGGTCAAGCGCTCGAGCACGGCGCGCGACCGCGGCCCGGCGATCGACAGGCCGACGAGTCCCAGGTCCAGGCGGCGGATCTGCACGGAACGGTCGGCCGGCAGATGCGTTTCGAACCAGCGCAGGTGATGAATCTGCGCCTGCGAGGAGCCCCAGATCAAGAAACGCTCGGCCGCCGCGCGTGCAATCGTGAAATCGCCGATCAGCTTGCCGTTCGCGTTCAACATCGGCGTGAGCACGAGGCGGCCGGCGCGCGGCATCCGGTTGGTCATCAGATGCGACAGGAACGCCTCGGCGCCTGGCCCCGCGACCTCGAACTTGGCGAAATTGGCGATCTCGGTGATGCCGACGGCACTGCGCACGGCGAGGCACTCGGCCTTGACGTGCGCGAAATCGTTCGAACGATGGAAGGAAACGATGTCGCGTCGCTCGACCCCGGGCGGTGCGAACCAGAGCGGTGTTTCGAGTCCCCAGCTGTCGCCCATCACGGCGCCGCGCGCGACCATGACGTCGTACAGCGCGGTCGTCTGCTGCGGACGCGCGGCGGGCAGTTCCTCGTTGGGAAAGCGGATCGAGAAGCGGCGCGAGTAGTTCTCGCGTACCTTGGCGTTGGTGTAGCTGCGCGTCGCCCAGCCGCCGAAGCGGGCGACGTCCATCGCCCAGACGTCGAAACCCGGATCGCCTTCGACCATCCACTGCGACAGCGCGAGGCCGACGCCGCCGCCCTGGCTGAACCCGGCCATGACCGCGCAGGCGCACCAGAACCCGGGCAGACCCTGCACCGGCCCGACCAGCGGATTGCCGTCGGGCGAGAACGTGAACGGGCCGTTGACCACGCGCTTGATGCCGGCGTGCTGCATCGCCGGGAAATGCTGGAAGCCGAGCTCGAGCGACGGGGCGATCCGATCGAGATCGGGCGGCAGCAATTGCGCGCCGAAGTCCCACGGCGTCTGCCGCGGCTGCCAGGGGACACAGGCCTTTTCATAAGTACCGAGCACCAAGCCCTTGTGCTCCTGGCGCAGGTAGATCTCGGCCTTGAAGTCGATCGCGTGCGGCAGTTCGTGGCCGCGCTCGCGGTTGAAGTCGATGACTTCCGGCATGTCGTCGGTGACGAGGTACATGTGCTCCATCGCGAGCACCGGCAGCTCGATGCCGACCATGCGGCCGACCTCGCGGGCCCACAGACCGCCGGCGTTGACGACGTGCTCGGCGACGATCTTGCCCTTGTCGGTGATGACCTCCCAGGCGCCGCCGGCGCCCGGGGCGAGCGCGGTCACCCGGGTCTGCAGGTAGATCTCGGCGCCGCCGATGCGCGCCGCCTTGGCGTAGGCATGGGTCGTGCCGTAAGGGTCGAGATTGCCGTCGGCGGCGTCGAGCATCGCGCCGACGAAGTACCGGTCCTCGATCAGGGGCAGCAAGTGCTTCGCCTCCGCGGGCGTGAGGAGCGAGGTCTCGAGTCCAAGGTAGCGCGCGCGGGCGTGCGCCATCTTCAGCCACTCCATGCGCTCGGGGGTGTCGGCGAGCAGCAGGCCGCCGGAGCGATGCAGGCCGCAGGACTGGCCCGAGATGCGTTCGAGCTCATCGTACAGGCCGATCGTGTAGCCCTGGAGTTTGGCGACGTTCGGATCGCCGTTCAGCGTGTGAAAGCCGCCGGCGGCGTGCCAGGTGGAGCCCGAGGTGAGCTGATCCCGCTCGATCAGGACCACGTCCTTCCAGCCCGCCTTGGTCAGATGGTAGAGCACGCTGCAGCCGACGACGCCGCCGCCGATGACCGCGACTCGAGTGTGTGACTTCATGATCGCTGTTGCACTCCAGGTTGTTGTGCGATGTGCGCGACGTGCAGGTCGTAGCCATAGGGCATCGCCGCGTCGAGGATCCAGTCCCAGGTCGATGCCGCGTAGGTATGCAGCACGTACAGCTCGTAGCGCTGCACCCCGCCATGTTCGAGCAACACGCCGGCGTGATGCACGGCGGTCTGCGCGAACGCGCCCACCGGCAAGGCCTTGGGCCGCAGATCCACGGTGACGAGTTTCGCGAGCAGCGCCGCCGCGGCCGCGCCCTCGATCGCGAGACGGATGCGCGCGTGGGTTAGCACGGTGAGCGTACCGAGCTGCGGCGTGACGAGGCGCTCGAGCGCCGGCGGCAGCTGCGGATCGGCGCTCGCGATCCAGAACTGATCGGCGGCGATGCGGTACAGGCGATGCGCGCCACAGACGCTCACCAGCCGCGCCGAGTCCGGCGGCGCGCAGCCGCAAGCTGCCTCGATGGCGGCGCCGAGCGCGGCGCCGGAGCCGCGCAGGACGCCGATCTGCAGCAGCTGGAAGCCGCGGACCTCGCCGATGCGCAGGCCGCGGCCGCCGCCCGCGCCGTCGCGGCCGCCGGCGGCGAGATGCGTCGCGAGGGGCGAGCGCTGCTCAAACATGCAGGCGCTCGCCCTTGGGATCGAGGAACGTGGGCGGGACGATGCGCGCGCGGACTTGCTCCTCGTGCAGCGGAAAGGCGCAGACGATCTCCTCGCCCGCGTGCCGCAGACCGCCCTGGTAGAGCCCGAGGGCGATGAATTTGCCGAGTTCGGCCGACCAGGTCACCGAGGTCACGTAGCCGCGGCCATGGCCGGCGAGCGGTTCGTCGCGCGCGAACAGGATCGCGCCGCCGCGCAGGCGCGCGGCCGGTTCGAGGCATTCGAGCCCGACCAGGCTCCAGCGTTCCGGTGCCTGCAGTCCAGTGCGCGCGCGCAGTGCGCGGCCGACGTAGGCCTTGTCGGGCGCGGCCATCCTGCCGAGGCCGAGATCGTCGAGCGTGGTGCGGTGATCGAGTTCGAGTCCGGCGACGTGGCCCTTCTCGATGCGCAGCGAGGCGAGCGCCTCGAGGCCGTAGGGCCGGATGCCGAGCGGCGCGGCGCGCTCGAGCAGCCGCTGCCACAGGGCGATGCCGTAACCGGACGGGACGTAGAGTTCGTAGGCGAGTTCGCCCGAGAAGCTCAGCCGCAGCAGCCGCAGCGGCACCCCGTCGAGCTCGCACTCGCGCACGCCCATGTGCGGCAGCGCCGCGTCCGTGACGTCGATCTGCGGCAGGGCAAGCGCCAGCGCGGCGCGGGCGCGCGGTCCGGCGAGCGACATTGCGGCCCAGGCGTCGGTCACGGACACGACCTGCACGTCGAGTTCCTGCCACGCGGTCTGCAGCAGGAACTCGAGCCACGACATGACCTCGCCCGCCTGCGCCGTCGTCGTCGTCATGAACCAGCGCCGCTCGCTCAAGCGGGCGGTGGTGCCGTCGTCGAGCACGGTCGCATCGTCGTTCAGCATCACCCCGTAGCGTGCCTTGCCGGCGGCGAGATTGGCGAAGCGGTTGACGTACACGCGATCCAAGAATTGCGCCGCATCGGGACCCTGCACGTCGATCTTGCCGAGGGAGGAGATGTCGGCGAGGCCGACGGCGCTGCGCACCAGGCGCATCTCCTCGACATAGGCGGCGGCCGCATCGGCGCCGGCCCATCGGTAATACCAAGGACGAAGCCAGGGCCCTGCCTCGATCATCGCCGCGCCATGCTCGATGTGCCAGTCGTGCAGCGGCGAGCGGCGCACGGGGCGAAAATGCTCGCCGACGTTCCGGCCTGCCAGGGCGCCGACGCTGACCGGGGTGTACGGGGGGCGGAACGTCGTTGTTCCGGCCTCGCCGATCGCGACGCCGCGCAGGGCGGCCATGATCTGCACCGCGTTCGCATTGCTCGTCTTGCCCTGGTCGGTGCCCATGCCGAGCGTCGTGTAGCGCTTGAGGTGTTCGAGCGCAACGTAACCCTCCTCGCCGGCGATCGCGAGGTCCTGCGTCGTGACGTCGTTCTGCAGATCGACGAAGGCCTTGCCGCCGCAACCGCGCGGCCAGGCGCGCGGCGGCTCGGCCGTATAGGCCTGATCGGCGAGCGGCGGCGGGGGCGCGGGATCGATCGGGCGATCGTGGCCGCAGTGCCGCGCGGCCGCCCGGCCCGCCTCGACGGCCGCGGCGAGCGCCGCCGACAGCGTGAACTCGCCGCCGACCGCGCCCGCGCCGAAATGCCCCGTGGCGTAGCCGCCGGGCACGAAGGCATCGATGTCGGCGCGATAGCGTGGTTTGCGGCCGGTGTGCGAGGTCAGGTGCACCGCCGGCGACCAGCCGCCGGACATGCACAGCAAGTCGCAGTCGAGGCGCCTCCGGCGTGCGCGGCCGGCCTCGGCGACGAGCGCGCCGGCGACGGCGCGCCGCCCTTGCGCGCGCGCGATCGACGCGCCCGTGCGCAGCTCGATGCCGCCGCGCCGCGCGGCCTCCTGCAGCGCCGGCGCGACACGCGCGCGCTGATCGAGGATCGTCACCTCGATGCCGGCGGCCGCGAGCTCGAACGCCGCCTGCCAGGCGCCGTCGTTGTTGGTCGCGACGATCGCGCGCCGGCCGAGCTCGACCGCATAGCGATTCAGGTAGGTCCTCGCGGCCGAGGCGAGCATGATGCCGGGCCGGTCGTTGTCGCCGAAGACGAGCGGCCGTTCCATGGCGCCGGTCGCATAGACGATCGCGGCCGCGTGCAGCGTGACGAAGGTCTCGCGTGCCGCGCCGCGCGCGGGATCGGGCCGTTCATGCTCGTGGCGCTCGAGCAATGCGACCGTGTTGCCGTCGTACACGCCGAGCGCGGTGGTCCGCAGCTGCACTGTGACCGCGGGCAGGGCGCGCACCGCGGCTTCGAGTTCGGCGCGCCAAACCTCGAGTGCGCCGTCCGCCGGCGCCGCGAGCAGCGTGCCGCCGAGCGCCGTGTCCTGATCGATGAGCAGCACTTCGGCGCCGGCCGCGGCCGCGGCGTGGGCCGCGGCGAGGCCGGCGGGGCCGGCGCCGACCACGAGGACGTCCGTGTGGGCGTGGCGCGTTGCATAGCGGTCCGGGTCACGCTCGTGGCGCGCGCGGCCGAGACCCGCCGCACGGCGGATGAACGGCTCGTACCACATCCACGAGCGGCGCAGCGGACCCATGAAGGTCTTGTAGTAAAAGCCCGCGGGCAGCAGCGGCGCGAGCAGGGAGTTGATCGCGCCCAGGTCGAACTCGGCGCTGGGCCACGCATTTTGCCGGCGCGCGACCAAGCCCTCGTACAGCTCGGTCGTGGTCGCGGCGACGTTCGGCGTCGTCCGCGCGCCCTCGCCGAGGGTGAAGAGCGCGTTGGGCTCCTCGACCCCTGCCGCGAGGAAGCCGCGCGGACGGTGATACTTGAAGCTGCGGCCGGCGAGATCGACGCCGTTCGCGAGCAGCGCGGACGCGAGACTGTCGCCTTCGTAGCCGTGCAGAGGCTTGCCCTCGAACCGGAAGCGGATCGGTCGCTGCCGGTCGATCCGCCCGCCCGCCGCAAGGCGTCGCGTGACGCGGCTCATGGCAACTCCGGGGGGCGCGCGAGGCGCGCGGCGCCGACCGCGTTGGTGGCCGTGTCCCGCTCGAGCACGAGCCACTGGCGGCAGCCGAGCACGTGCTGCCAGAATTCGCGGTGCGGGCCGCGCGGATTGTCGAACAGGAACACGTGTTCCTGCCAGGCGCGCGCATCGGTGCTGTCGTGCCGCGGACGGATCTTGGACGCATCGCCGCCGTAGCGAAACTCGGTGAAGTCGCGTTCGCCGCAATGCGGGCAAGGGATCCTCAGCATGGCGTCATTGCCGGTAGGTCCACAGGCCGTAACCGTACTCGTCGAAGCCATTGCCGCGCTCGAAGCGGTCGAGCGACAAGTGCCGGTTGAGCGGGTGCTCGGCGTCGTGGGCGATCGTATGCGCCAGGCACCAGCCGGCCGCGGGGGTCGCCTTGAATCCCTGATAGCACCAGCCGCCGTTGAAGTACAGGTTGCGCAGGGGCGTACGGCCGATGAACGGGCTGCCGTCCGGCGTCATGTCCTGGATCCCGGCCCAGTGACGCAGCAGTCGCAGGCGCGAAATGCCCGGGATCAGGGCCACGGCGCACTGCGCGACGCTCTGCACCTTGGGCAACTGGCCGCGCTGCGTGTAGCTGTTGAATCCATCGATGTGGCCGCCGAACACGAGGCCGCCCTTGTCGGACTGGGAGATGTAGAAGAGCTCCGCACCGAACGAGATCACGTGGTCGACGAACGGCTTGACGGGTTCGGTGACGAAGGCCTGCAGCAAATGGCTCTCGACGGGGAGCCTGAGCCCGGCGAGCGCAGCGACCTGTGAGGAGTGCCCGGCGACCGAGATCGCCGTGCGGCCGGCGGCGATCGCGCCCCGGGTGGTCTCGATTCCGGTGACCCGATCGCCGTCGCGTGTGAATCCGGTGACCGTGCAGTTCTCGACGATGTCGACGCCGAGAGCGTCGGCGGCGCGGGCGTAACCCCAGGCGACGGCGTCGTGCCGCACGGTGCCCGCGCGCCGCTGCAGCAAGCCACCGTGGATGGGGAAGCGCGAGGTCGGCGAGTAGTCGAGGTAGGGTAGCAGGCGCATGACGTCGGCACGCGCGAGCAGCTCCGCGTCGATGCCGTTCAGGCGCATGATGTTGCCCTTGCGCGCCAGCACATCGAGCTGCGACGGACCGTGGGCGAGCACGACCTGGCCGCGCTGCGACAGCATCACGTTGAAATTCAGCTCGTGCGACAAGCCTTCCCAGAGCTGCAGCGAGTGCTCGAAGAACTGCGTGTTGCCGTCGAGCTGATAATTGGAACGGACCAGCGTCGTGTTGCGCCCGACGTTGCCCGAACCGATGTAGGCGCGCTCGATCACCGCGACCCGGCGAACGCCGTGATTCGCCGCGAGGTAGTAGGCGGTGGCGAGGCCGTGCCCGCCGCCGCCGACGATGACGACGTCGTAGCTCGGCTTCGGATCGGCGGACCGCCAAGCCCGCGCCCAGGGCTTGCCGGTCAGCGCATGGCGCGCCAGGGCGAGGGCGGAATAACGGGATGGCATCGTTGGTCGAGATCGTATGGTCGCAAGCGAATGGCCGGTCGCCGTGGCTGATTCAGGCCGGCGTCGAGCAAGGCATTCATGCTAGCGGTTGGCGCCCGGCTTGTCCGTCCCGAAAAAATCGTGGCCGGCGCAGAAAAACTATTCGGCCAGTGGCGTCAGCGCCGGTGCCCGGGCGCACACGCTGCAACGCGGCATCGATCGCCGTCCGCGGCGCAGCCGCGTGCGGTAGCGCAGTTTTTCTTGCCGCCGCAGGAGTTTTTCTCGCTCGACGGCGCAATGCCAATCGCTACGATCCGAGTATCGAACAAGGGGGGGGATGCACCGTGCGACCGAATACGGAACTGGCCTGGGCGATTGCGGCGATCCTGAGCGCCGGCGCGATCGGCGCCGCGCATGCGGCGACAGCGGACGCGGGGAGTAACGCGAGCGATCAACTGCAGACGATCACCGTGACCGCCCAGCGGCGGGCGCAGAACATGCAGGATGTGCCGATCACGATGCAGGCGTTCACGGCGAAGACGCTGGCGCAGCTCAACATCAGCAACTTAGACGATTATATCCGCTACCTGCCCAATGTCTCGGAGTCGACCAACGGACCCGGTCAGGGCAACATCTTCATGCGCGGCCTGAGCGCCGGCAGTGATGCCACGCAGTCGAGCGGCACGATCGGCGGGTTCCCGAACGTCGCGATCTATCTGGACAACCAGTCCGGACAGCTACCGTCGCGCAACCTCGACGTCTACGCGGCCGACCTGAACCGCATCGAAGTCCTCGAAGGCCCGCAAGGCACGCTGTTCGGCGCCGGCGCCGAGGCGGGCGTGATCCGCTACATCACCAACAAGCCGAAGCTCGACGTCACCGAGGGCAACGTCACCGCGGGGTACGGAGTGACCGCACACGGCGACCCGAACACGAACCTGACCGCGGTGCTGAACGTGCCGCTGATCAGCGACAAGTTGGCGCTGCGTGCGGTCATCTACAATGACAGCCGCGGCGGCTACATCGACAATGTGCCGGCGACCTTCACGCGGCGCAACACGGATCTCGGCATCTATTACGCCAATTACCCCGCGGTCAATGGCCAGTGCCCGAACGGGCAGCCGAACAGCGGTTCCTGCGTGCCGCCCGGCAGTACGCCGATCAACAACTACAACATCGCCAAACGCGCGATCAATCCGGTGACCTACAAGGGCGCGCGCGCCGAGCTGCTGTACAAGATCGACGACGATTGGAACATCCTGCTCACGCAGATGTATCAGAACATGGATTCGGAGGGGGTCTTTTACCAGCAGCCGAACGCCTCGGACGGCGCGGCGCTGCAGCCGCTCGAGGTCACGCTGTTCAACAATGCCTACGACAAGGATAAGTTCGCGAACACGGCGTGGACCGTCAACGGCAAGCTCGGCGTACTGCACGCGGTCTACACCGGCGGCTATCTCGTGCGCCACGTCGATCAGGTCGGCGACTATACGAACTACGCCCGCGGCGTCTATGCCGATTATTATCAGTGTTACGGCCCGAACACCGGATACTCGGTGGCGAATCCGAATCCGCCGGGTTTCGGCGACCCGAACTTGCAGTCGACTTGCTATTCGCCGAGCGCGACCTGGCAGGAGACCGAGCGCAACGAGCACGTGCAGCACGAGTTGCGTCTGAGCACGCCCGATGATTGGCGCCTGCGCGGCATCGCCGGGGCCTACTTCGAGGACGACAAGCTGTTCGATCAGACGGACTGGGGCTACAAGACGGTGCCGAGCTGCACCTCGAACGGCCCGTCCGGATCGCCCGGCAACTCCGGTTGCTTCTCCAACGTCGGCACGTACCCCGGGAGCAGCGTCGAGAACCCGGGCGTGCAGCCGGACAACATCGCCTTCTTCGAGGATACGCGGCGCGACGTGCGCCAACTCGCGTTCTTCGCCTCGATGGATTTCGACATCATCCCGAAGGTGTTGACGATCACCGCGGGCACCCGCCACTACCGCTTCGACAATTACTTCAAGGGCAGCGTGTCGAGCAGCTTCGGCTGCTTCGAGCAGGGTGTTCCGGCCGGCGGCTGCATCGCCGGCGCGAACAATCTCGATGCACGCAATCTGCAGGACACCGAGTCCGGCTGGCGCAGCCGCGCGAACCTGACCTGGCACGTCACGCCGGACGTCATGCTGTATTACACCTTCTCCCAGGGTTTCCGTCCCGGCGGCTTCAACCGCAACGGCGGCAGCGAATACATCTATGGGCCCGCACAGCCCGGACCCAACGGCACGGTCGTCGCCTACAAGCAATTCGTGCTGCCGAGCAGCTACCAGTCCGACAGCCTGACGAACAACGAAGTCGGCTGGAAGACGGAGTTCCTGCAACACCGGCTGCAGTGGAACGGCGCCCTCTATCAGGAGAACTGGAACAACGTCCAGGTCGGCTTCTTCGACCCCGGTCAGACCGGCAACCTCGCCTTCGGCACGAACGGCCAGAACTTCCGGGTACGCGGCCTCGAGACCTCGCTCATTGCCCGCGTCACCGCCGGCCTCACGCTGCAGGGCACGGCGTCGTGGAATCACAGCGAGCAGACCAACTCGCCGGCCTTGATCGACGGCAATCCGCTCGACAAGGCGAACTACGGCAAGCCGATCACCGAGGCGTGCAGCAGCGCCGGCGTGAACTGCACGCCGATCTCCAACCTGTTCGGGCCGGTCGGCAGCCCGAGCGCCAATTCGCCGCCGCTGCAGTTCAGCCTGCGGGCCCGCTACGAGTGGATGCTCGACGAGTATCGCTGGTTCGTGCAGGCGGGCGCTTCGCACACCGGGCACTCGTTCACGCAGGCGGGGGCGAATCCGTCGCTCTCGGCCGGCAGTGCGATCAACACGACCGTGCTGCGCTTCGAGAATCCCGCGTACACGACCTATGATGCCTCCTGCGGCGTCGCGAAGGGCGCGTGGAACGCGCAGGTGTACGGCCAGAACCTGAGCAATTCGAATGACAGCGTGTTCACCAACACCGATCAGTTCATCGTCGCGCAGACGGTGCTGCGGCCGCGGGTGATCGGCGTCTCGTTCGGTTACAAGTTCTAGCGGCGATGAGCGAACGCGAGACGCTGCGCCGCTACACGCCGCCGGCGCGCGATCCGGCCGTCGTCGAGGCGATCGACGCATTCGTCGACCGCCGCAGCGCCGCCGGCGGCTCCCGGCCGGTGAGCAAGGCCGCGGCGGGCCCGGCTCCCCGCGCCGGCCTCAGCCCCCGCGCCGGCCTCAGCCGCCGTATGAGTAGGCGAGATGCAGCAGGATCTTGTCGCCGGCCTGCAAGCCCTTGATCGTCGGGGGCGGGAAGTGCACGGCCAAGTGCATGCCCATCGAGGTCACGTCGACCATGCCGGTCTTGTGATTGACCTTGGTCACGGTGCTCGGCATTGCATGTGCGCCGAGCGTGCCGGCCGGGTGCGCGGCCTTCATCGCATGGGACATGCCGGCGGCGCCGGCGGTGCCGAACGCCGCGAGCGTGAACGCGAGTGCCGCCGCGGCGGTGCAGATCTTCAGTGATTTCATGTGTCGCTCCTGCAAGGCTGAGTGGTTGCCCCCTGCATTTTGAATCGAACTGCGCCGCGGCCGCAAGCTGGCCGGCAGCGGCGCCCCGCGGCCGGCGCCGCGGCCTCAGATGATTTTCTTGGCCGCCAGCGAATCGATCTCTTCGGCGCTCATGTGCAGGACGTCGCGCAGCAACTCGCGGGTGTCGGCGCCGAGGGCCGGCGGCGCACTGCGGTAGCGGACCGGCGTCGCCGACAGGCGCAGCGGGCTCGCGACCTGGGGCACGCTGCCGGCCACCGGGTGCGGGAGGTCGAGGCGCATGCCGCGCGCTTGCACCTGCGGATCCGCGAACACCTCGTCCAGCGCGTTGATCGGGCCGCAGGGCACCTGCGCGCGCTGCAGCCGTTCGACCCACTCGGCGGTGCTGCGGGCCGCGGTGGCGGCCCGCAGCAGCCCGATCAAGTCCTGGCGGTTCGCGACGCGTGCCTCGTTCGAGGTGAAACGGGCGTCGCCGGCGAGTTCGGCGTGGCCGAGTTCGGCGCAGAGCCGCGCGAACTGCGCATCGTTGCCGACCGCGACGACCATGTGCCCGTCGGCGGTCGGGAAGTCCTGGTAGGGCACGATGTTCGGGTGCGCGTTGCCCATGCGCACCGGCGGCGTGCCGCCGACCAGGTAGTTCATCGCTTGATTGGCGAGGCAGGCGACCTGCACGTCGAGCAGCGCGACGTCGATGTACTGACCCGCGCCGCTGCGTTCGCGGTGGGCAAGCGCGGCGAGAATGCCGATCACGGCGTACAGGCCGGTGAGGATGTCGGTCATCGCGACGCCCACCTTCTGTGGTCCCGCGCCCGGCTCGCCGTCCTTGGCGCCGGTGATGCTCATCAGTCCGCCCATCGCCTGGATCAGAAAATCGTAGCCCGGCCGCGCGGCGTAGGGTCCGGTCTGACCGAAGCCGGTGATCGAGCAATAGATCAAGCGGGGATTGATCTCGCGCAGCGACTCGAAGTCCAGGCCGTGCGCCTGCAAGCCTCCGGTCTTGAAATTCTCGATCAGCACGTCGGCGCGCGCGGCCAGATCCTGCACGATCCGGCGACCCAGCGCCGTCGTGAAGTCGACGGTCAGCGATTTCTTGTTGCGGTTCGCGCAGAGGAAGTACGCCGCGTCCGCGTTGCCGCCCTCCGCCGCGTTTTGCAGGAACGGCGGCCCCCAGCTGCGCGTGTCGTCGCCGGCGCCCGGACGCTCGATTTTGTACACCTGCGCGCCGAGGTCGCCGAGGATCTGGCCGGCCCAGGGGCCGGCGAGAACCCGTGACAGATCGAGCACCGTGAGATGCGAGAGGGCCTGGCTCACGGCACGGTCCGCGAGTCGCGGCGCCGACGCATCAGGGCGGCCCGGCCTCGGCGATCACGCGGTTGCGCAGCAGCCCGATTCCATCGATCTCGACGACGATCTCGTCGTCGGGCCGCAGCCAGACCGGCGGCTCGCGTTTCATGCCGACCCCGCCCGGGGTGCCGGTGACGATCACGTCGCCGGCGGCGAGCGGTGTCCACGACGAGATGTACGCGATCAGCCGGTCGATCGGGAAGATCATCTCGCCGAGGCGCGCCTCCTGCATCACCCGGCCGTTCAGGCGCGTCTGCAGGCATTGCGCGCCGATCGGCCCGGTCTCCTCGGGCGTCACCAGGAACGGACCGAAGCCGCCGGTCGCCGGAAAATTCTTGCCGGGCGTGAATTGGGTCGTGTGACCTTGAAAATCCCGGATCGAAGCGTCCTGGTAGCAGGCATAGCCCGCGACGTGAGCGTGGGCTTCGGCAGCCGGAATGTCGCGGCCGGGTCTGCCGATCACGACGGCGAGCTCGCCCTCGTAGTCCATCTTGGCCGAATGGCGCGGTCTGACGAGCGCCCCGTCGTGCCCGACCTGCGTGTCGGCGAAGCGCGTGAACACCGTCGGCTGAGCGGCCTTCAGCCGTCCGGTCTCGAGCCTGTGGTCCTCGTAGTTCAAGCCGATGCAGAGGATCTTCGCCGGGTTCGGGATCACCGGCAGGAACGTGATCTCGTCGAGCCGGTGGTCGGCGGGCGCGCCCGCGATCGCGCGTGCGGCGGCGGCGAGCGCATCGCGCGTGAGCAGTGCGCGCAGATCCGCACATTGCGCGCCGAGCCGCGGCGCGAGGGCGAAGACCGCATCGCCGTCGCAGATGCCGTAGCCGGGCCGGCCGCCGGCGAGATAGGACAGGAATCGCATACAGGGTTCTCGAGCGGCTGGCGCCGACGCGCGGCATTATAGCCGACTTTGCCGGCGGCACGGCGCGGCGAGCCGCGGAAGTTCGCCGCGGTTCGCTTACAATGCGCATTTTCCCCGAGCCGCGACCCAACGATGCCGAACCGTAATTTCACCAGCGACAACGTCGCCCCCGCGGCCGCGGCGGTGATGGCGGCCGTCAATGACGCCAACCAAGGCGATGCCGCATCCTACGGCGCCGATGCGCTGAGTGCGCGCCTGCAGAGTGTCGCGAGCACCGTGTTCGAAAAGGCCGTCGCCGTCTTCCCGGTCGCGACCGGCACCGCGGCCAATGCGCTCGCGCTCTCGCAGCTCGTCCCGCCGTACGGCGCGGTCTACTGTCACGAGACCGCGCACATCGTCACCGACGAATGCGGAGCCCCCGAACTGTACACCGGCGGGGCGAAGCTGATCGGTCTGCCCGCGGCCGACGGCAAGGTCGATGCGCAGCGGCTGCGTGCGGCGATCGGGCTCGCGCTCGACATGGGCGTACACCACGTCAAGCCGGCCGCGGTCAGCGTGACGCAGGCGACCGAGTGGGGCACGGTCTACCGGCCGGCCGAAGTCGCCGCGCTTGCTGCGATCGCCCGGGAACACGGCCTCGGGTTGCACATGGACGGGGCGCGCTTCGCCAATGCGCTCGCGCACCTCGATTGCTCGCCGGCCGAAGCGACCTGGAAGTGCGGCGTCGACGTGCTGTCGCTCGGCGCGACCAAGAACGGCGCACTCTGCGCCGAGGCGGTCGTGTTCTTCGATGAGCGCCTGGCGGCGGACTTCGCCCGGCGGCGCAAGCGCGCGGGGCACCTCTGGTCGAAGATGCGCTTCCTCAGCGCGCAGCTGCTCGCCTACCTGAGCGAGGGGCTGTGGCTCGCCAACGCGCGGCAGGCGAACGCGATGGCCGCCGCGCTCGCCGCCGGATTGCGGGCGATGCCCGCCGCGCGGCTGGTGCAGCCGGTGGAAGCGAACGAGCTGTTCGTCGCGCTGCCGGCGGATGCGGTAGAGGCGCTGGAGCGCGCCGGCTTTCTCTTCTATCGCTGGCCGGTCGAGGGTCTCGGCGGACGGATCGCGATCCGACTGGTGACCTCGTACGCGACGCAGGCGGCGGACGTCGAGGTCTTGCTCGCGGCGTTGCGCTCGGCCGCCGCCGGCGGCGGATGAGCCGCGAGGATCTGTGGCTTGGGCTCGACACCGGCGGCACGTTCACCGACGCCGTGCTGCTCGCGGGCGGCGTGCACGTCGTCGCGAGTGCCAAGGCCTTGACGACGCATTGGGATCTCGCAATCGGCATCGGCGGAGCGATCCGCGCGGTGCTCGCTGCGATGCCCGCGGGCCGGCGCCGCGACGAGGTGAGCCTGGTGTCGGTGTCGACGACGCTCGCCACCAACGCGGTCGTCGAGAACCGCTTCAGCCCGATCTGCACGCTGCTGATCGGTTTCGACGAGGCGATGCTCGCGCGCTCGGGGCTCAATCGCGCCGGCGCCGGCGCCGTGCTGCGGATCGGCGGCGGACACGACGCCGGCGGCGATGAATCCGAGCCGCTCGATGAGGCCGCGATCGCGCGAGCGATCGAGGCGCACGCCGACCGGGTCGAGGCGTTCGCGGTCGCCGCGCGTTTCTCGGTGCGCAATCCCGCACACGAGCTGCGCGCCCGGCGGCTGATTCGCGAGCGCTGCGGCAAGAGCGTGACCTGTGCGCACGAGCTCAGCTCGAAGCTCGACGCCCCGCGCCGCGCGCTCACCGCGGCGTTGAACGCGCGCCTGACGCCGCAGATCCGCCACCTGACGCTCGCCCTCGCGCGCGTGCTGGTCGAGGAGTCGATCGACGCGCCGCTGATGATGGTCAAGGGCGACGGCTCGCTGATGCGCGCGGACGTCGCGCTCGAGTGCCCGGTCGAGACCGTCCTCTCCGGCCCTGCGGCGAGCGTCGTCGGCGCCGGGTTCCTGACCGGTCTCGCCGACTTCGTCGTCGCCGACATGGGCGGCACGACCACCGACGTCGCGGTCGTCGCCAACGGCCGCCCCGTCGTCAACGGCGACGGCGCGCTGATCGGTGGCTGGCGGACCATGGTCGAGGCGGTCGACGTGCGCACCTGCGGCCTCGGCGGCGACAGCGAGGTCGTGATCGACCGCGACGGACACCTGGCCGTCGGGCCGCGCAAGACGATGCCGCTCGCGCTGCTCGCGACGCTGTATCCGGACGTCCTCGCGGATCTGCGGGCGCTCGCCGAAGCCGAGCGCCCGCCGCCCTATCCCTGCCAGTTCGCGCTGCGCAATCCCGGCCGTGAAGCCCCGCCGCACATGACGCGCCAGGAACTCGGCGTGTGGCAGGAGCTGTCCGCCGTGCCGCGCCGCCTTAGCGCGCTGGTGCGCAATGCCACGGGCCGCGAGGCGCTGCGCCGGCTCGCCGACGGCGGTCTCGCGACGATCGCCGGCTTCACGCCGTCGGACGCGATGCACGTGCTCGGCCGCCAGAGCGGCTGGAACCGCGAGGCGGCCGAATGCGGCGCGCGGGCGCTTGCCACCGAGGAGCGCAACGTGCGGGCCGCGCGCAAGGCGGATTCGGCGCAGGGCCTGTGCGAGCGCACTCACGACCACGTCGTCAAGGCGAGCGGCCGCGTGCTGCTCGCCGCGGCGCTCGCGCACGACCCGGGGCTCGAGGCGCACGGCGATCACTGGGGGTTGCTCGGCGAGCGGCTGGTCGAAGAGGTGATCTCGGGCCGGCGATTCTCCGGCCTGGTCGCCGCGACGCTCGCGCTGGCGCGGCCGATCGTCGCGATCGGCGCCCCGGTCGGCGCGTATTACCCGGAGGTCGCGCGCCGGCTCGGCACGCCGCTCGAGATTCCACCGCACGCGGCGGTGTGCAACGCGGTGGGCGCGGTCGCGGGGGTCGTGTCCCAGGCGGTCGACGTGGTCGTGAATCAGCTGAGCTTCAAGCTGTTCCGGGTGCACGATCCGCAGGGCAGCGTCGATTACGCGGATGCCGAGGAGGCGCTCGCGCATGCGCGCCGGATCGCCGCGCAACTCGCGCTCGAGGCCGCCCGCCACGCCGGCGCCGCCGATCCGTACGTCGAGATCGAGGTCAGCGAGCGGCGCGCGCACATGGAATCGGGCGGCGACTATCTCGCCGAGGCGCGGGTGCACGCGACCGCGACCGGCCGGCCGCTAGCGGGGCACGTCGTCGCGCCGGCGCGCGGGTCCGCGCGCTAATATGTGTCGATGAGTGATCCAGCGACGCCGGCGCCGGCGCGCGCGCGCGACATGCGCCTCGATGCCCTGCGCGGCTTCTTCCTGGTGGTCATGGCCGGCGTGCACGTGCCGACGCCGCTGTCCCACTGGCTGCACGAGCCGTTCGGCTACCTAAGCGCGGCCGAGGGCTTCGTCTTCCTCGGTGCCTGTTTCGCCGGCTTCATCTTCGGCAAGGTCCACAGCCGGCAGGGCGCCGCGGCGATGCGCGTCAGGGTGTTCGCGCGCGTGAAGAAGATCTACGCCGTGCACCTTGGCTTGGTGCTCAGCGCGGTGCTCGCCGCCTGGCTGCTCGCCTCGCGGGTGCGGCCGCTCGCGTACCAATTTCACCCGTTCCTGGCGCACCCGCTCGAGAGCCTGGTGCTGATCCCGCTGTTGCTGCATCAGCCGCCGCTGTTCGACATCCTGCCGCTGTACGTCGTGTTCCTCGGCCTGACGCCGTGGTGGCTCGGCGCGGCCGCGCGCCGCGGTTGGCCGGTCGTGCTCACGGCGTCGGGCGCGCTCTGGCTGATCGCGCAGTTCCACCCGTTCGCGCCGCTGCTCGCGGCGCTTTCGCGCCACGTGCCGCTAGAGCTCGGTTCGTTCAACCTGCTCGGTTGGCAGTTGCTGTGGATTCTCGGCCTCGCCTTCGGCGAGACGATGACGCGCGATCCGCCCGAACTGCGGCGCCACCGGCGCTGGCTGTTCGCGCCGGCGCTGCTCATCGTCGCCGCCGGCATTCTCTGCCGGCACTGGTTCGGGCTGCAACCGTCAATGTTGCCGAACTTCGCGTTCTGGACGAGCAAGTGGCGGCTCGGGCCGGTTCGCCTGTTGAATTCGATCGCCTGGGCGGTGTTCCTCTGGAGCTGGAGCCCGCGGCCATCGCGCCGCTGGCTCGAGCCGACGGCATTGCTCGGCCGCAACTCGCTCGCGGTATTCGCGGTGCACATCCCGCTCGCGATCGCGGCGATTTGCGTCGTGCGCATGGTGCGGCCCGGTGCGGCGGCGCAAACCGCGATCGGTTTCGCGGTGATCTTCGCGATGTTCGTCTTCGCCTGGTGGCTCGAGCACGGATGGCGCCCCCGCTCCGGCTAGCCCCGCGCCGTCCCCGCCATCAGCGGCGCCGTTCGGCGTTCGCGGCGCGCAACGCGGCGCGCCCGCGCTCGATTGCCTGCCACAGCTGCCGGGCCGCCGTGCCGATGGCCGCGGCCTCGCCGCCGCCTGCGTAGATGATCGCTCGCGACGAATTGATCAACAGGCCTGCGCCGCCCGGGTCGAGGCCGGCTTCGAGCGTTGCCGCCAGATCGCCGCCCTGGGCGCCGATGCCGGGTACGAGGAATGGCAGTTGCGGGTGTGCCGCGCGCAGTGCGGCCATCTCGCGCGGACAGGTCGCGCCGACGACCAGCAGCAAATTGCGCCGCTGGTTCCAAGCGCCGGCGGCGCGCGCCGCGACCACGCGGTACAGCGGCAGGCCGTCGACCTCGAGATCCTGAAAATCGCGCGCACCGGGGTTCGAGGTACGGCACAGCACGATCGCCCCGCGATCGGGGCGGGCGAGAAACGGACGCACCGAGTCCTCGCCCATGTAGGGGTTCACCGTGACGGCGTCGGCGCCATAGCGGTCGAACGCCTCGCGCGCATAGGCCTCGGCCGTGTTGCCGATGTCACTGCGCTTCGCGTCGAGGATCACCAGCGCATGCGGCGCCCGTTCGCGCACGTAGTGGATGCTCGCCGCGAGTTCGGCCTCGGCGCCCTGCGCGCCGTAGAAGGCGATCTGCGGCTTGTAGGCCGCGGCGATCTCGCAGGTTGCATCGACGATGCGGCGGTTGAAGGCGAACAGCGGCTGGGGGTCCACCGCGAGATCCGCAGGTAGCCTCGCCGGATCCGGGTCGAGCCCGACGCAGAGCAGGCCGCCGCTGCCGGTCTGCGCTCGGTGGAGTCGTTCTGCAAAGCTCGGCAGCATGCGCCATGATAGCCAGATGCACTGTATGCTGTAACACCCGAGTGGACACGCGTCTTGCCCAGCAAACCACGAACCGGACCTCGCCTCGTCCTGCAGCCGCCGACGCGCCGCGCGGTGCGGCAGACGAGTGTTGCGGCGTTGACGCGATTCTTTCGCATCGCGGCCGCCTGGGAGCTGTCGCCGCTGCAGCAATGCCGGTTGCTGAAGATCCCGTCGCCGCAGGTGCTCGAGCGCTACCGCCTGGGCCAGGCGCCGCGCCTGTCGGCGACCCAGCAGGAGCGGGCGGCCCTGATCGCCCACATCCAGCACTCCTTGAGCCGGGATCCCGAGGCCGAACATGCCTGGGCCTGGCTTCATGCACCGCACCAAGATGCGCCGTTCGATGGCGACAGCCCGCTCTACTACATGATGGAGAATGGCCTGCCGGCCTTGCGAGAGGTTGCCAGGCACCTGGTGCGCCGGAGCGAGCGGCGCGGGAACATGGGATGAGGGCCAGCCGGGCGCCCAGGCTAGGCCTGGCACCTCGGGCCCAGAGGCCAGGTACCTAGGCTATAATCGGCGGCTGAACTTTGGAGCGAGAGTGGCGGAATTGGTAGACGCGCTGGACTTAGAATCCAGTGGGGCAACCCGTGCGAGTTCGAGTCTCGCCTTTCGCACCACCGGCCGCATCGCCTTCAGGTAGAGCAACCAGTCCCAGCGAGGTTCGAAATGCAGGTTTCCGTCGAGAGCATCGGTACGCTGGCGCGGCGCATGCAGGTGCGGGTACCGGCCGAAAAGGTCACCGAAGAGATCGCCGCACGGCTGAAGAGCCTGAGCCGCACGGCGCGGCTGAACGGATTTCGGCCCGGCAAGGCGCCGATGAAGGTGATCGTGCGGCAGTTCGGTCCGCAGGTGCGCCGCGAGGTCATCGGCGAACTGCTGCAATCGAGTTTCGTCGAGGCCGTCTCGCAGCAACGCCTTGCGCCGGCCGGCAATCCGCGGATCGAGCCGCAGAACCTCGACGAGGGCCAGGATCTGCGCTACGTCGCGACTTTCGAGGTGTTCCCGGACATCGACCTGAAGCCGGCCGAGGAGCTGCAAATCGAGCGGGCGACGGCCGAGGTCACGGAAGCGGACGTCGATGCGATGCTCGAGCGCCTGCGCAAGCAGCAGACCCGCTACCAAGCGGCGAGCCGTGCCGCGGCCCTCGGCGACCGGATCACGGTCGACTTCGAGGGCAAGATCGACGGTGAGGATTTCGCCGGCGGCAAGGCCGAGAACGTCTCCTTCGTGCTCGGCGACGGCAAGATGTTGCCGGAGTTCGAGGCGCGGCTGCCCGGCACCGCGGCCGGCGAGAAGCGCGCAATCGAGCTGGATTTCCCGGCCGACTACCGCGCGACGGAACTTGCCGGCAAGCACGCGGTGTTCGAGGTGCGCGTGGCGAGCGTCGAGCAAGCGATGCTGCCGGAGGTCGACGACGAGTTCTGCAAGGTCTTCGGCGTCGCTGAGGGCGGGATCGCCAAACTGCGCGAGGAAGTCGCCGGCAACATGCGCCGCGAGCTCGAGCAGACGCTGCGCAGCAGAGCCAAGGCGGCCGCGCTCGACAAGCTCTTGCAGGCGAATCCCGTCGAAGTACCGAGCGCGCTGGTCGAAACGCAGGTCCGCGACATGCAGGTCGAAGCGATGCGCCGCGCCGGTATCACCGACCCGGCGCAGGCGCCGTCGCCGCAGCCCTTCTTGGAGCCCGCGCGCCGGCGCGCCGCGCTCGGCCTGATCCTCGCCGAGATCATCAAGCGCGAGCAGCTCTGCGCCGATGCGCAGCGCGTCGAGCAGCGCTTGGATGAGATGGTCGGCATCTACGGCGACCCCGAGGCGCTCAAGCGCGCCTACCGCCAGAATGCCGAGGCGATGCGCCGGGTCGAGGGGCTCGTGCTCGAGGATCAGGCGGTCGATTGGATCCTCGCGCACGCCAAGGTGAGCGAGACGGCATCGAGCTTCAAGGAACTGATGAATTTCGGCGCCTGAGCGGTCGCGCAACGGCGTGCGTCCGCCGGTTCCCTTGAAATGGGACCGCGGACGTCCCACATGGTCCATAATCCGCCAATCACGCAACGCTGCGCCCGAAGCAGCCGGTAGGCCAAGAATGACGACACGCGCATTGAACCTGGTTCCGATGGTGGTCGAGCAGACGGCACGCGGCGAGCGCGCTTACGACATCTATTCGCGCCTGCTGAAGGAGCGGGTGGTGTTCGTCGTCGGCACCGTCGAGGACTATATGGCGAACCTCATCGTCGCCCAGCTGCTCTTCCTCGAATCGGAGAATCCGGACAAGGACGTCGCGCTGTACATCAATTCCCCCGGCGGCTCGGTGAGCGCCGGGCTCGCGATCTACGACACGATGCAGTTCATCAAGCCCGACGTGAGCACGATCTGCGTCGGCCTCGCCGCCTCGATGGGCGCGGTGCTGCTCGCGGGTGGGGCGGCCGGCAAGCGCCACTCGCTGCCGAACTCGAAGATCATGATCCACCAGCCCTCCGCCGGATTCCAAGGACAGGCGTCCGACATCGACATCCACGCCCGCGACGTGCTCGAGACCCGCGAGCGCCTGAACGGCATCCTCGCCAGGCACAGCGGTCAGACCGTCGCGCGGATCAAACAGGACAGCGATCGCGACAACTTCATGACCGCCGAGGCGGCCCGCGCCTATGGCCTGATCGATTCGATGCTCGAAAAGCGCGGCGAACTGCCGAACAAGGGCTGATCCCGGCGGCGCTTCACGACGCCGGTCACGCCGGTGTGATCTGGTGCTTTGCGCGGGGCTTGCCGGGTGCTATATAGTCGGGGCATGAGCCATTTCCCGGTTCCGGCGCGCGGCCCGCGATTCGGCCCGGCGGCGGCGGGCGTGGTGAAATTGAGGACAGCATGAGCGAAGATTCTCGCGGCAAACACGACGACGGCAAGCTGTTGTACTGCTCGTTCTGCGGCAAGAGCCAGCACGAGGTGCGCAAGCTCATCGCCGGACCCTCCGTTTTCGTCTGCGACGAATGCGTGGAGCTGTGCAACGACATCATCCGCGAGGAGCTCGAGGAGCGGGCGGAGCGCACGCGCGACAAGCTGCCGAAGCCGCAGGAGATCAAGAAGGTCCTCGACGAGTACGTGATCGGCCAGGAGCGCGCGAAGCGCGTGCTGTCGGTGGCGGTGTACAACCACTACAAGCGCCTGCAGACGCGCAGCGGTGAAGGTCTGCGCGGGCGCGACGATGTCGAGCTCGCCAAGAGCAACATTCTGCTGATCGGGCCCACGGGTTCCGGCAAGACGCTGCTCGCCGAAACGCTCGCGCGCCTGCTGAACGTGCCGTTCACGATCGCCGACGCGACGACGCTCACCGAGGCGGGCTACGTCGGCGAGGACGTCGAGAACATCATTCAGAAGCTCCTGCAGAAGTGCGACTACGACGTCGAAAAGGCGCAGACCGGCATCGTGTACATCGACGAGATCGACAAGATCTCGCGCAAATCGGACAACCCGTCGATCACCCGCGACGTCTCGGGCGAGGGCGTGCAACAGGCGCTGCTCAAGCTGATCGAGGGCACGATCGCCTCGGTGCCGCCGCAGGGCGGCCGCAAACACCCGCAACAGGAATTCCTGCAGGTCGACACGACCAACATCCTGTTCATCTGCGGCGGCGCATTCTCGGGGCTCGAGAAGATCATCATGAACCGCACGCACAAGAGCGGGATCGGCTTCGTCGCCGAGGTGCTGCAGCACAACGCGCGGCCGCACGGCAACGACGTGTTCCACGACACCGAGCCTGAGGACCTGATCAAGTACGGCCTGATCCCGGAATTCGTCGGCCGGCTCCCCGTCGTCGCGACGCTCGAGGAACTGGACGAAGAGGCGCTGATCTCGATCCTGCTGCAGCCGAAGAACGCGCTCACCAAGCAGTATCGAAAGCTGTTCGACATGGAAGGGGTCGAGCTCGACTTTCGCGAGGACGCACTGCGATCGGTCGCACGCAAGGCAATGCAGCGCAAGACCGGCGCCCGCGGCCTGCGCACGATCCTCGAGAACGTGCTGCTCGACACCATGTACGAACTGCCGTCGATGCGCAACGTGCAGAAGGTGGTCGTCGACGAGCTGGTGATCGAAGGCAGCAACAAGCCCTACGTCGTACATCGCGCCGACGAGACCCGGCTGGCGCCGGTCGAGGAAGCGCGGCGGCCGACGGGCTCCGACCATATTTGACCCCAGGCTCGCGCGCCGCCGCCGCCGCGGTGCGCGCCTTGAAAGTCGCGTACCATGGCCTCATGTCGCGACTGCGACATCCCACCATTCTCGTGCGCAACGCACGGAGGCCTTGACGTGAGCGACCAGACCCCGGCCGATTCCCCGATGATCCCGGCGCCAGCGCCGCCGCCGCCGTCCGGCATGCCGGTATTGCCGCTGCGCGACGTGGTCGTCTACCCGCACATGGTCATACCGCTGTTCGTCGGCCGCGAGAAGTCGATCGTCGCGCTGGATGTGGCGATGAAGGCCGACAAGCGGATCCTGCTGGTCGCACAGAAACAGGCCGACGTCGACGATCCGAAGGGCTCGGACCTGTATTCGGTCGGCACGGTGGCGACCATTCTGCAGCTGCTGAAGCTGCCCGACGGCACCGTCAAGGTTCTGGTCGAGGGGGTCGATCGGGCGACGATCGACCGGCTGGAGGAGGGTGAGTTCTTCTCGGCCCAGGTCACGGCGATGCCGGACCTCGAGCGTTACGAGGAGCGCGAGATGGACGTGCTCACCCGCTCGGTCACCACCCAGTTCGAGCAGTACGTGAAGCTCAACAAGAAGGTGCCGCCGGAGATCCTCACCTCGCTCGCCGGCATCGAGCAGGCGGGCCGCCTCGCCGATACGGTCGCCGCGCACATGTCGCTGAAGCTCTCCGAGAAGCAGAAGGTGCTGGAGATTCCGGACGTGCGCAAGCGCCTGGAGCACATGCTCGCCGTGATCGAGGGCGAGATGGATGTGCTGCAAATCGAGAAGCGCATCCGCGGCCGCGTCAAGCAGCAGATGGAGAAGAGCCAGCGCGAGTACTACCTGAACGAGCAGATGAAGGCGATTCAGAAGGAGCTCGGCGATCTCGACGAGGCGCCGAACGAGCTCGGCGAGCTCGAGAAGCGCATCAAGGCGGCCGGCATGCCGAAGGAAGCGCGCGACAAGGCGAATTCGGAACTCGCGAAGCTCAAGCTGATGTCGCCGATGTCGGCCGAGGCGACCGTCGTGCGCAACTACGTCGACTGGCTGGTCAAGGCGCCGTGGAAGAAGCGCAGCCAGGTGCACCTCGATATCGCGGCGGCGGAGAAGGTCCTCGAGGCCGACCATTACGGCCTCGACAAGGTCAAGGAACGCATCGTCGAGTACCTCGCCGTCCAGCAGCGCGTGCGCAATCTGCGCGGCCCGATCCTCTGCCTGGTCGGTCCCCCGGGCGTCGGCAAGACCTCGCTCGGCCAGAGCGTCGCACGTGCGACCAACCGCAAGTTCCTGCGCATGTCCCTGGGCGGCGTGCGCGACGAGGCGGAGATCCGCGGCCACCGGCGCACCTACATCGGTTCGATGCCGGGCAAGATCATCCAGAACCTGGCCAAGTGCGGCGTACGCAATCCTTTGTTCCTGCTCGACGAGATCGACAAGATGTCGACCGATTTCCGCGGCGATCCGTCCTCGGCACTGCTCGAGGTGCTCGATCCGGAACAGAACAGCACCTTCAACGACCATTACCTGGAGGTCGACTTCGACCTGTCCGAAGTGATGTTCGTCTGCACCGCGAACAGCCTGAACATCCCGGCACCGCTCCTCGACCGCATGGAAGTGATCCGGCTCCCCGGCTACACCGAGGACGAGAAGAGCAACATCGCGCGCCGCTACTTGCTGCCGAAGCAGATCAAGCTGAACGGGCTGAAGAGCGGTGAGCTGGAAGTGGCCGACGCGGCCGTGCTCGACATGATCCGCTACTACACGCGCGAGGCGGGCGTGCGCAATCTCGAGCGCGAGATCTCGAAGATCGGCCGCAAGGTGGTCAAGCGTCTGCTGCTGCACCCCGAGGAGAAGAGCCTGGCGGTCGACTCGGCGAATCTCGACGCCTACCTCGGCGTGCGCCGGTTCCGCTACGGCAAGGCGGAGGAGAGCAATCGGATCGGCCAGGTCACCGGGCTCGCGTGGACCGAGGTCGGCGGCGAGCTGCTGACGATCGAGGCCGCGGTCGTCCAGGGCAAGGGACGGCTCACGCACACCGGCCAGCTCGGCGAGGTGATGCAGGAGTCGATCCAGGCGGCGATGACGGTCGTGCGCAGCCGCTTCGGCGTGCTCGGTCTCGAGCCGGACTTCTACCAGAAGTCGGACGTGCACATCCACGTGCCGGAAGGTGCGACACCGAAGGACGGCCCGAGCGCGGGCATCGGCATGTGCACCGCGCTGATCTCGGCGCTCACCAAAATCCCGGTGCGCTCGGACGTGGCGATGACGGGCGAGATCACCCTGCGCGGCGAGGTGTTGCCCATCGGCGGCTTGAAGGAGAAACTGCTCGCGGCGCATCGCGGCGGGATTTCCGTCGTGCTGATCCCGGACGAGAACCTCAAGGATCTCATCGAGATCCCGCAGAACATCAAGGAGAAGCTCGACATCCGCGCGGTGAAGTGGATCGACGAGGTGCTGGAGGTGGCGCTGACCCACATGCCGGTGCCGCTCCCCGAGGCGCCGAAACCCGCTGCCCTGCCCGCCGCGCAGCAGAAGCGTCCGCGGCGGCCGTCGCGCGCGAAGAACCAGGTGCGCGCGCACTGAGCCGCAGATTGGACTAGCCAAGCAGGGTGTCCTCGCGTAGACTTTCGCGCCTCTTCCAGGGGGTGCTCAAGGCTCATATGGGGTGCTTAGCTCAGCTGGAAGAGCGTCGCCTTTACACGGCGAAGGTCGGGGGTTCGATCCCCTCAGCACCCACCACGACATGCGGAGTGGTAGTTCAGCTGGTTAGAATACCGGCCTGTCACGCCGGGGGTCGCGGGTTCGAGTCCCGTCCACTCCGCCATTTCTAGATCGAGGAGTCCCGCGCGCATCCACCGGGCGCGCCGCGGGCGCTCATTTCGCGGGAACGATCGAGAGACCATCAACGCATGCTGCAAAAAATTCACGACAAGCTCACCGGATGGGTCGCTTATGTGATTCTTGGCGGCGTCGCCGCGGTGTTCGTGTTGTGGGGCATCAACTGGACGCTCGGCGCCCCGGACTACGCGGCAAAGGTGAATGGCAGCGCGATCCCGGCCAACGAGGTGCGCGAGGCCTACCAGCGCCAGCTCGCCAAGCTCGAGAGGGCGGACAACGGCACGGTCGATGATGCCACGCGCAACGCGCTGAAGCGGCGGGTGCTCGACGAGTTCGTCGCCGAGGAGGCGCTCATCACGCGGGTCCAGTCCCTGGGTTATCGCGTGCGCAATGCCGACGTGCTGGCCGCCGAGGCGCAGATCCCGGCGTTCCAGGTCGCCGGCAAGTTCGACCCGGATCATGCGGTTGCGCTGCTGCAGGCCGAGGGACGCTCGATCGCCCAGGTCGAGAGCGAGATCCGCCGGCAGATCCAGCTGCAGCAATTGGACGACGCGATGCGCATCTCGGCGTTCGCCACGCCCACGGAGGTCGACCGTGTGGAGGCGCTGATGCACGAGCAGCGCGACATCGGCTGGATCACGATCGCTGCGGCGCCGTTCGTCGCGAGCGCGACGCCGACCGATGCGGATCTCCAGGCCTACTACGAGGCGCACAGGCGTGGCTACATGACGCCGGAGACGGTCGATCTGCGCTACATCGAGTTGAGCCTCGAGAAGATCGCCGCCGGCATCCCGGTCACCGACGCGCAGCTGCACGCCTATTTCGAGGATCAGAAGGCAAAGAATCCGCAGAACTTCGTCCAGCCCGAGGAGCGCCGGGTGAGTCACATCCTGATCGCGGTGACGAACCCGAAGGACGATGCGGCGGCGAAGGCACAGGCCGAGGCAGTTTTCAAGCGCGCCGAGAGCGGCGAGGATTTCGCGAAGCTCGCGAAGGAGTACTCGCAGGACCCGGGCTCGGCGAAGCAGGGCGGCGATCTCGGCTGGAACGACCGCAAGTCCTGGGTCACACCCTTCGCCGATGCCGCGTTCAGCATGAAGGTCGGCCAGATCATGGGGCCGGTGAAGACCCGGTTCGGCTACCACATCCTAAAGCTCGTGGGCATTCGCCCCGCTGCGGTCGAAACGTTCGAGCAGAGCAAGGCCGCTCTCGAGGCGCAGTACCGGCGCAGCCGCGCGGATGAGACGTTCAACCATCTCGAGGACAAGCTCGCCGACGCGGCGCTGCAAAATCCGACCGACATCGATGCCGCCGCGCGCAAGACCGGCCTGCCGGTCCAGGTGATCGCCGGCTTCACGCGCGCGACCGGCGGCGGCGCATTCCTCAATTTGAAGCCGGTCATCGACGCCGCGTTCAGCCCGGACGTGCTCGACGGTAATTTGAGCTCGCTCGTCCAGGTGTCGAAGGACGACGCGATCGTGGTGCTCGCGACCAACCACCAGCTGCCCCGGCAGAAGCCGCTCGCGGCGGTGCGCGGCGATGTGATCGCCGCGTGGAAGAAGCAGCGCGGCGCCGAGCTCGCGCTCGCCGCGGCCGAGGCCGCGCGCAAGCAGCTCGTGGCGGGCGCCACCTGGCCGGCGGTCGCGAAGAGCCTGCACGTGCCCCCGCAGCTGCCGCGCTTCGTCGCCCGCGAAGATCCCTCCGTGCCGCTGACGATCCGCCGCGACGCGTTCGAGGCGCCGAAACCGGATCTCGAGCCGTACTACCGCGCCACCTCGCTCAGCGACGGCGACGCGGTGGTGTTCGGCCTCGATGCGGTGCGCCAGGATCCGAACGCGAGCGGCACGGACAAGCCGCTGATCGCGCGCGAGCTCGCGATGACCTACGCGTCGGCGGAGGCACAGGCCTACGCCGCGGCCGCGCGCGCCGACGCGAAGGTCGTCCTCAATCCGAAAGCCATCGACTGAGCTCGGCCGGACCCGTCCACCGGCGGGAACCGCGCCTGCCGCCGTGAGACCGCGATAGCGCGGCCGATTGAGCCCGGCCGCCATAAACGGGGCGGCGCTCAGGTGACGGGGCGGATGGTGGTCGTCTGCGTCGTCCGCGGCGGTACGACCGGCGCCGGGAATTTCTGGAAGATCGCGGCGACCGCGGCATCGATCCGCGTTTCGGCTGCCTGGCCGGTGAGATCGGTCACGTTCTGGTCGACCGAGGCGTGCCAGATCGCCCGGTGCGTGTTCGCATCGAACAGATCGATCGAAATGCGGCCGTCGTTGCGCACCGGCGCCGGGCCGTAGCCCCCCCAACCCCAGGGTCCCGGGCCCCGGGGACCCCAGCCGCCGCCCCAGCCGTAACCCATGCCCCAGCCCCAGCCGGCGAAATCGTCGGCTACCACGCGCGAGCCGATCGCATAACCGATGACGCAATCGGCGGATTTCGGATCGCTGGCGCGGCGCATGCCGTGCGCGGCGAGGTTCGACTGGATCGCGACGCGCAGGCGGTCGGCGTTGACCGGATTGGCAAAGGCGCCCTGCGGTCCGCCGGCGTAGTGCTCGTGCGCCCACGCATAACTGTGGCAGGCGCCGACGCTCGCGTTCGGGTTCACGTCGGTCGTGACCGGCATCGACGTGCAGGCGGACAGTGCCAGGAAGGCCGCCCCGGCAGCCGCGGTGGACAAGGTTTTTGGTAGTGACATGTGCGCGTCCCTCGGTGCGCGCGCCGATCGCGCGCGGCTCATGGAAATTCTACCCTCATTCTTGGAGTGTCGCGGGCCGGCGAAAGTTGCAGGTTTCGCGCGGGCTTGATGGCCGCAGCGCGGACCGCTCTCAGGCGCCGCCGGCGTCGGCCGCAAAGCTCATCCCGACCGTGCTGTAGCCGCCGTCGACATAGAGGATTTCGCCGGTGATACCCAGGCTGAGATCGGAGCAGAGGAAGGCCGCGGCATTGCCGACGTCGTCGATCGTCACGTTGCGCCGGAGCGGCGAGGCCGCAGCGACCGCACCCATCATCTTGCGCAGGCCCGCGACCCCGGCGGCGGACAGGGTCTTGATCGGTCCGGCGGAGATGCCGTTGACGCGCACGCCTTGTGCGCCGAGATCGGCGGCGAGGAAGCGCACGTTCGCCTCGAGGCTCGCCTTGGCGAGTCCCATCACGTTGTAGCTCGGCACCGAGCGTACCGCCCCGAGGTAGCTCAAGGTGACGATTGCGCCGGCGCGGCTGTGCATAAACGGCAGCGATTCGCGCGCGAGCGCGGTCAGGCTGTAGCTCGAGATCTCGTGGGCGACGCGGAATGCCTCGCGGCTCGTGGCCTCGACGAAGCGGCCGGCGAGCGCCTCGCGCGGCGCGAACGCGACGGCGTGCACCAGGATGTCGAAGTGGCGCCAGTGGCTGCCGAGGTGGCGAAAGCCGCCGGCGATGTCCGCGTCGACGGCTACGTCCATCGGGAAAGTGATCTCGGAGCCGAGTTGCCTGGCGAGCGGCAGGACGCGATCGGCCATGCGCTCAATGTAGGAGAACGCGAGTTCGGCGCCTTCGCGGTGCATCGCCCGGGCAATGCCCCAGGCAATCGAACGGTCCGTCGCGAGCCCGACGATCAGGGCCCGCTTACCCGACAAAAAGCCCATGGTTTACCCTTTCTGGCGGTTCGGCGGGACGTACAGCACGAGGCGTTGCCCGGCCCGGATCAGGTGGCGGTAGTTCAGGCCGTTCCAGTGCTGCAGCTGCTGCATCGTCACCTGGAATTGGTGGGCGATGCCGTAGATCGTGTCGCCGCGGCGCACGCGGTAGGTCAGGCGCCGGCCGGCGCGCAGGCGTTCGCTGCGGTAGTGGCGCAGCGCCACCCGCTCGATCAGCAGGCGCTGGCCGGCGATGATCCGGTCATGCGGTCCGAGATGGTTCAGGCGCGCGAGCATCGCGGCCGGCACCCGGTGGCTGCGGGCGATCGCGTCGAGCGTCTGGCCGCGGCGGACGCGATAGATGATGCGGCCACGGACGAAGCCACCACGGAAGAAGCGCCGCGGCCGGCGGTAGGCCGGCCGGTCGGCGCGCTCGGCGGCAAGAAGTACCGGTTGTGGCACGCTCGCGCTCGCCTCCGGTATGCGCAGCACCTCCCCCGCCCGCACACGCCAGGTGCGCAGATCGTTGAGTTTCATGATCGCGCCCGGCGAGGTGTCGTAGCGGCGCGCGAGCAGGCGCAGCGTCTCGCGAGGCCGCACGTCGTGCACGACATAATTCATGCGATCCTCGACCGGCAGCGTCTTCAGGTTCGCCTCGAGGGTGTCCGCGTCGGCGAGCGGCACGAGCAGGCGGTGCGGGCCGTCCGGCGCGGTCGCCCAGCGGTTGAACCCGGGATTCAGCTCGACCAGCTCGTCATAGCTCGTGCCGGCGAGTTTCGCGGCGAGCTTCAGATCGATCTGCGAGCCGACGTGGACCACCGCGAAGTACGGCTCGTCCGGAATCGGCGCGAATTGCAGTCCGTAACGCTCCGGGTCGGCGATCAGGCGCTTCAGCGCGAGGAGCTTGGGCACATAGGCACGCGTCTCGGCGGGCAGTTTCAGATGCCAGAAATCGGTCGGCAGGCCCGCGGCCTTGTTCGCATCGACCGCGCGCTGCACGGTCACTTCGCCGACGTTGTACGCCGCGATCGCGAGCAGCCAATCGCCGAACTGGTCGTGCAAGGCCTGGAAATAATCGAGCGCCGCCTGCGTCGAGTCGATGACGTCGCGGCGACCGTCGAACCACCAATCCTGCTTCAGGCCGAAACGCTTGCCGGTCGACGGGATGAATTGCCACAGCCCCGCGGCGCGGCTCGGCGAGTAGGCGAAGGGTTGGTAGGCGCTCTCGACGATCGGCAGCAGCGCAAACTCCATCGGCATGCCGCGCGCCTCGACCTCGGTGACGACGTGATACAGATACAGCCGGGCGCGCTGGAACGTGCGCGCGAGGTAGTCGGGATTTCGCACGAACCACTGCAGCTGCTGGTCGATCGCCGGTTCGTGCACTTCCGGCAGCGCGAAGCCGGCGCGTACGCGGTCCCAAAGGTCGGCGTAATCGTCCGGCGTCCGGTACGCCGCCGCAGACCCGGCGGGCGTCGGCGGGAGCCTCGCGAGGCGCGGCGGCGTCATTGCCGGCAACGCCGGCACGAGCGTGCGGCTGAGCGGCGAGGGTGAGGTGGGCCGGTGCGCGCAGGCGGCGAGGCCGACGAGGAGAGCCGCGATGCCGATGCGGCGCAGTGCCCGGAGGAGCCTCACCGGAACCCATCCTTCCAGCTGCGCAGCGCCGCGAACACCTCGGCGCTGCGGCCGAGCGGGCGCCCGGCGTGCATCTCGGCGGCGCTGCGCACTGCCGGCCGGTCGCAGCGCAGGAACGGATTCACGCCGCACTCGAGGCCGATCGTCGACGGCAGCGTCGGAGTGCCGTTCACGCGCAGGCCGGCGACCTTCGCGTCGTAGCGGCGCACGGGTTCGTTCGCCGGCTCGACGGCGAGGGCGAAGCGCAGGTTCGCGGCCGTGTATTCGTGGCCGCAGTAGACGCGGGTCTGCGGCGGCAGTGCCGCCAGGCGGGCCAAGGACGTGTTCATCTGTTCCGGGCTCCCCTCGAATAGGCGGCCGCAGCCCGCGCTGAACAGCGTGTCGCCGCAGAAAAGCGCGCCGTGACCGATGAAACCGACATGACTTAAGGTATGCCCCGGCAGGTGCCAGGTCTCGAACGCAAGTCCCAATTGCGGAAAATCGACTTGACACCCGTCGCCGACGCGCTGCGTCAAGCCCGGCATCCGCGGATCGTCCGGACCATACACCGGCGCGGGTCCGGCGGCCAGCAGGCCATCGACGCCGCCGACATGGTCGGGGTGGTGATGCGTCAGGAGGATCCCGGCGAGCCGCAGGCCGCGAGCGTGCAGCGCCGCGAGCACCGGCGCCGCATCGCCCGGATCGACAATGAGCGCCTGGCCAGGCGCGTGCAGCGATTCGATCAGCCAGATATAGTTATCAGCGAAGGCGCTGATCGGGCTGACGCGAATGGCGGAATTCTGGTTTGACATTTTGTTGCGTATTTAACCTGTAACATTCGACTTTCGCTAGCTTTCTTACTGAGGGGTCCGCTTTTGCACGCAGCGCGCACGTCGACCGCCGCCTGGCTCGATAGTCCCCTGGGATTGCGCGTGCTGGGCACGGAGACTGCCCTGGCGGCGCTCGCACTCGACGACGTGTTCGGTTTCGAGCTGTTGCAAGTCGGCATCTGGGGCACCGATCGCCCGTTGTCGGCTGCGGCGCGCACGCAACATACGACCGTCGTCGCGGCGCGACGCGAGCCCGGGGCGACGCTCTGCGCGGCGCTGGAGGCCTTGCCGTTCGCCGACGACAGCGTCGATGCGGTGCTGCTGCCGCATACGCTGGAGCTCGTGGAGGATCCCTACGCGGTGCTGCGCGAGGCCGAGCGCGTGCTGCGCGCCGGCGGCTGCCTGCTGATCTGCGGCTTCAACCCATTGAGCGGCTGGGGACTGCGCCGCTTGGTCGGCCGGCCGCTGCACGGGCCACCCTTTCCGGCGGGCATGCGGCGCTTGCTGTCGGAGCGGCGGCTGCGTGACTGGGTCGCGTTGCTCGGTCTGGACGTCGACCGGGTTTGCGGCTATCTCGGCACGCTGCCGCTCGCGGGCGGTGTGCGACCGGCCGCCGAGGCGGTCTCGATCCGCCGTCCGGCCCTCGGCGCCGGTGCCTATTGGTTGCAAGCGCGCAAGCGCGTGCCGACCATGACGCCGTTGAAGCCGCGGCGCCGCGCGCGCCCGCGGGTGCTCGTGACGGCGCCCGAGGCGACCAGCCAGACGACTCATGCCCGGCGTTGAGATCTACACCGACGGCGCCTGCCGCGGCAATCCGGGACCCGGCGGCTGGGCGGCGCTGCTGATCAACGGCGTCGAGCGCAAGGAACTCTCCGGTGCCTTGGAGCAGACGACGAACAACCGCATGGAGTTGACCGCCGCCATCGAGGCGCTGGCGGCGCTGAAGCGCCGCTGCAGCGTGCGTCTGTACACCGACTCGAAGTACGTGCTGCAGGGGATCACCGAGTGGTTGCCGGCATGGAAGGCCCGCGGCTGGCGCACCGCCGGCCGCGCGCCGGTGAAGAATCAAGATCTCTGGGAGCGGCTCGACCTGGCGGCGCAGTCGCAGGACGTCGAATGGCACTGGGTCCGCGGCCATGCGGGCACGGCCGGCAACGAGCGCGCCGACGAGCTCGCGAACCTGGCGATCGACCGGCTGCTGGGCAGGCACTGAGTGCCGATGCGGCAAATCGTCCTGGACACCGAGACCACCGGTCTCGAGGTCGAGCAAGGCCACCGGATCGTCGAAATCGGCTGCATCGAGCTCGTGAATCGCCGCGCCACGGGCCGAGAGTTCCATCGCTACCTGAATCCGGAGCGCGAGATCGACGAGGGCGCGCAGGCGGTTCACGGCCTGTCGCAGGCCGATCTGCGTGCGCAACCGCGCTTCGCCGAGATCGCCGCGGAGCTGCGCGCGTTCGTCGAGGGCGCAGAGCTCGTCATTCACAACGCGCCGTTCGATCTGGGGTTCGTCAACGCGGAGATGGCGCGCGCCGGGCAGACCGGCAAGCTCGAGGACATCTGCCGCGTGCTCGATACGCTGAGCCTCGCGCGGCGCATGCATCCGGGCCAGCGCAACAGCCTCGACGCACTGTGCAAGCGCTACGCGGTCGACAACTCCCGGCGCGACTACCACGGTGCGCTGCTCGACGCGCACCTGCTCGCGGACGTCTATCTGGCGATGAGCGGCGGTCAGGCGCACCTGACGCTCGGCCTGCAGGCCGACGGCGAGACCGGCGCAGCCGGCGAGGCCCCGTCGGGACCGAGGCCGCGGGCGGGTGCAGCGCGGGCGCTGCTGGTGAGGTGCGCGAGCGGGGCCGAGATCGAGGCGCACGAGCGCATCCTCGACCTGCTCGACAAGGCGTCGGCCGGCCGCACGGTCTGGCGCCGCACATGAAGCTGCTGGTGACCGGCGCGGCCGGCTTCATCGGCTGCGACACGGCGCTCGCGCTGCTCGCGCGCGGCGACGAGGTGGTCGGCCTCGACAATCTGAATCCGTACTACGACCCGGCTTTGAAGGCGGCGCGGCTCGCGCGGCTCACGCCGCGGCCCGGCTTCCGCTTCGAGATGATCGATCTCGCCGACCGCGCCGCGATGGCGGCGCTGTTCGCCCGCGAGCGCTTCGATCGCGTCGTGCACCTCGGGGCACAGGCGGGCGTGCGCCATTCGGTCGATCATCCGCATACCTACCTCGAGAGCAACCTGAGCGGCTTTCTCAACGTGCTCGAGGGTTGTCGCGCGGGCCACATCGAGCATCTGGTCTATGCGTCGACGAGCTCGGTGTACGGCGCGAACACGCACATGCCCTTCGCCGAGACGCAGGGCACCGCCCATCCGCTGTCGCTGTACGCCGCGACCAAGAAGGCCAACGAGCTGATGGCGCACAGCCATGCCTCGATCCACGGCCTGCCGGTGACGGGCTTGCGCTTCTTCACCGTCTACGGGCCCTGGGGCCGGCCGGACATGGCGCTGTTCCGCTTCACGCGCGCCATTCTCGCCGGGCAGCCGATCGAGGTGTTCAACGACGGTCGCCATAAGCGCGACTTCACCTACATCGACGACATCGTGCGCGGCGTGCTCGCCGCGGTCGACCGGATTGCGGCTCCCGACCCCGGGTGGAACGCCGATGCGCCCGATCCGTCGACGAGCCGCGTGCCGTACCGTATCTACAACATCGGCAACCAGCGCGCGGTGCCGCTGCTGCGCTATATCGAGGTGCTCGAGGAGTGCCTCGGCCGCAAGGCGCAGAAGATCTTCCTGCCGCTGCAGGCCGGCGACGTGCCGGAGACGGCGGCCGACATCACCCTGATCGCGCGCGACCTCGGCTTTCGGCCGAGCACGCCGATCGAGGTCGGCGTGCGCCGCTTCGTCGACTGGTATCTGCAACATTACCGTGAGCCCCGATCGGGGTGAGGAGGTCGCCGCGATGAGCACACTACCCTCGACATTGCCCGAATGGAGCGCGCTCGCAGCGCACGCCGCCGAGCTGCGCCGGGCACACCTGCGCGACCTCGTGGACGCCGACGGCGGGCGATTCGCGCATTGTCACGTCGAGTACGGCGACTGGCTGCTCGACCTGTCGCGCCAGCGGATCACGCGCGAGACGCTGACGCGGCTCGTCGCACTCGCGCGCGCGGTGCAGTTGCCGGCGCGTATCGCGGCAATGTTCCACGGCGACCCGATCAACGCGACCGAGGGGCGCGCGGTGCTGCACACGGCGCTGCGTTCGGCGTTCGCCGGGCCGCCGGCGGTCCGGCGCGAAGTGCTGGCGGCCCGCGCGCAGCTCGAGGCATTCGTCGCCGCGGTGCGCGATGGCCGCGAGCGCGGCGCCACCGGCCGCCCGTTCCGGCAGGTGGTGAACATCGGCATCGGCGGCTCGGACCTCGGGCCGCTGCTGGTTACGCAGGCGCTGCGGCACGAGTGGACCGGCGGGATCACGCCGCATTTCGTGTCGAACGTCGATCGCACCCAGCTGCATGATCTGCGCGCCGCGCTCGACCCGGCCGAGACGCTGTTCATCGTCTGCTCGAAGACGTTCACCACCCAGGAGACCCAGACGAACGCGCACGCGGCGCGGGCCTGGGTGGTGAGCGCGCTCGGCGAGGCCGCCCCCGGCGCGCATTTCGTCGCGGTGTCGACCAACGCGGCGGCGATGGATGCGTTCGGCATCGCGCCCGCGCGGCGCTTTACGATGTGGGACTGGGTCGGCGGCCGCTACTCGGTGTGGTCGGCCGTCGGGCTGGTCGCGGAGCTTGCACTCGGCAGCGAGCGCTTCGTCGAGTTCCTGCGCGGCGCGAGCGAGATCGACGCGCATTTCCTCAACACGCCGTTCGAGCACAACCTGCCGGTGCTGATGGGTCTCGTCGGCGTCTGGAACCGCACGTTCCTCGATCTGCCGACGCTCGCGGTGCTGCCGTACGACCAGCGCCTGGCGCGGCTGCCGGCGTACCTGCAGCAGCTGGAGATGGAGAGCAACGGCAAGTCGGTCACGCTCGCCGGCGCGCGCGTCGACTATCCGACCGCACCGGTCGTCTGGGGGGAGCCGGGGTCCAACGCGCAGCACTCGTTCTTCCAGATGCTGCACCAGGGAAGCGCCACGGCGGCGCTCGATTTCATCGCACCGCTGCGCGGCTCCTGGGGCGACACCGACGCGCAGGACCTCGCGCTGCAGAACTGCTTCGCGCAGGTGCAGGCATTCGCCTTCGGCATGACGCGCGACGAGGCCGAGGCGCAGATGCGCGCGGCGGGGCTCGACGAGGCGAGCGTCGCGCGCCTCGCGCCGCATCGCACCTACGAGGGCAATCGCCCGAGCAGCCTGCTGCTGTATCCACGCACCACGGCGCGCACCCTCGGCAATCTGCTGGCGCTCTACGAGCACAGCGTGTTCACCCAGGGCGCAATCTGGGGAATCAACTCCTTCGACCAGTTCGGCGTCGAGCTCGGCAAGAGGCTGGCGACCGCGATCTCGATCGGCAGCGGCAAGCCGCCGAGCGGCCACGGCGCGGACGGCCTCGCGGCGCTGATCGACTACGTCGTCACACACCGCTGAGCCGCGACCCCATAGTCGCTGCCGGCATCAAGCGTGCCGAAGGGCTGCGGCGAGCGCGGAGGAATCGCCGGCGATCAAGAGGTGCAAGCGCCGCGGCGCGGCCGCGGCGACGCCGCGCGGGAACAGGCGATCCAGGCCCTGCCGATCGACCGCCGCCTGATCCCGCACGCCGATGAGGATGCGCCCCGCAGCCGCCTCCACGTCGAGGAGATTGGCGCGGCCGCCGAGGGCGGCGAGCGTCGCGGCGAGGTCCGGCGCGGGTGCAGCGCTCGCCGGCGCGGTGGCGCACGACGACGCGGCGAGCTCGGCGCGGATCTCGGAGGCGACCTGGTCGGCGATCGGCCCGATCACGACCTGCAGGGCGCCGCCGGCGAGGCTCAAGGTGCCGCTCGCGCCAAGTCTGCGCAGCGCCTCGCGATCGACGCGTGCGGGATCGGCGCATTTAAGGCGCAGGCGCGTGGTGCAGGCGTCGACCTGCAGCAGATTGTCGGCGCCGCCGAGCGCGGCGACGAAGGCGCTCGCGCGGCTGTGTGATGCGGCGCCCGGCGCGGCGGTACCGGCGGCCGGGCCCGCGGCGGCGGCGGGTTCGCGTCCGGGCGTCTTGAGGTCGAAGCGGAGGATGAAGAAGCGGAACAAGCCATAGTACAGCGCAAAGTAGCCGGCGCCGATCGGCAGCAGCCACAGGGGATGTGTCGCGCGGCCGTAGTTCAGCAGATAGTCGAAGAGCCCGGCCGAGAAGGTGAAGCCGAGATGCACGCCGGCGGCTTGCATCAGCACCATCGCCGCGCCGGTCAGTAGCGCGTGCAGCACGTAGAGCGAGGGCGCGAGAAACATGAACGTGAACTCGATGGGCTCGGTGACGCCGGTCAGGAACGAGGTGAGCGCGATCGAGACGAGGAGCCCGGCGACCGCCGGCCGGCGCTCGGGGGGCGCGCAGTGGTACATCGCGAGGCAGGCGGCGGGCAGGCCGAACATCATGACCGGGAAGAAGCCGCTCATGAATTCGCCGGCGCTCGGGTCACCGGCGAAGAAGCGCTTCAGGTCGCCCGTCGCACCGTGGTAGTCGCCGAGCATGAACCAGGCGATGTTGTTCAGGATGTGGTGCAGGCCGGTCACGAGCAGCAGGCGATTGAGCACGCCGTAGGCGAACAGGCCGACGTAGCCTGAACTCAGCACCGCTCGGCTGAGCGCGTTCATGCCGTGTTCGAGATACGGCCAGCCCCAGCCGAACGCGCCGGCGAGCAGCATGCCGACCGCGCCCGCGGCGATCGGCACGAAGCGGCGGCCGGCGAAGAACGCGAGATAGCTTGGCAGGCGGATCTCGCGATAGCGGTTGTAGAGGAAGCCGGCGATCAGTCCGGAGAGGATGCCGACCGGGACGCTGAGTTTGGCGATCTGCTCGCGCTTGTCGGCGGCGATGGCGAGCGCGCGCGCGCCGGGTGCGAAGGCGGCGAACGCGCCCGGCGGCGTGCGCAGCAGCGCCTCGGCGCCGTGCGTCGTCACGAGGTAGCCGACGACCGCGGCGAGGCCGGCCGCGCCGTGGTTCTCCCGGGCGAGCCCCACGGCGACGCCGATCGCGAAGATCAGCCCGAGATTGGCGAACACGGCGTTGCCGGCCGCAGCGATCCAGGCGATGTTGAGGAGGTCCGGCTGGCCGATCCGCAGCAGCATGCCGGCGATCGGCAGCACGGCGATGGGAAGCATCAGCGAGCGGCCGAGCGGCTGCAGCGAGGCGAGGATCCTACTCCACATCGGCTTGCCTCCGGTCGTGAAAGTCCCGCGCGAGCGCGCGCACCGCCGCGGCATCGATTGCGCCGAGCGCCTGCGCGGCGAGCTGCTCGCATTGCGCGATGTGCAGCGTGCGGATCTGGCCCTTGAGGCGCGGGATCAGCGCCGGCACCGCGGATAGTTCGTGGATGCCGAGCCCGATCAGCAGCGGGACCGCCTCGGGGTCGGAGGCGAGGCCGCCGCAGACGGCGACCGGGCGGCCATGACGGCGGCCGGCGGCTGCGGCCGCCTGGATCAGACTGAGTACCGCCGGATGGAGGGCGTCGAGCTTCGCGGCGAGCTCGGCGTGGCCCCGATCGATCGCGAGCGTGTACTGCGACAGATCGTTCGTACCGATGGAGAAGAAGTCCACCTCCGTCGCGAGCTGTCCGGCGAGCAGCGCGGCCGCGGGCGTCTCGATCATCGCGCCGAGCCGTGGCGGCGCGCCGACGCCGAGCGCGCGGCAGGCCTCGGCGAGCGCGGCGCGGACCGCGCGCACTTCGCCGAGGTCGTCGATCATCGGCAAGAGGATCCGGCACTGCCCCGGCGGCGCGACCCGCAGGATCGCCCGCAGCTGGGTCTGCAGCAGCTGCGGATCGTGCAGGCTGGTGCGAATTCCACGTAGGCCGAGCGCGGGATTTTCCTCGGGCGGCAGCGGCAGATACGGCAGCGGCTTGTCGCCGCCCGCATCGAGCGTGCGAATCGCGAGCGGCCGTCCGTCGAGCGCCGCGGCGATCCGCTGGTAGCATTCGGCCTGTTCGTCCTCATCCGGCGCCTGCGCGCGATCGAGGAACAGGAACTCGGTGCGCAGCAGCCCGCAACCGTCGGCGCCGCGTGAGATCGCGAGCCGCGCCTCCTCGAGGCTGCCGAGGTTCGCGTGCACGGCGATCGCGATGCCGTCGGCGGTCGCGCAGGGCGCTTGCGCGGCGCGCAGATCGGCTTCATCGGCGAGTGCTCGGCGCTCGAGTGTCGCGCTCGTCGAGCGCAGCAGCTCCTCGGTCGGCGCGGTGAGCAGCAAGCCGCGGTCGGCATCGAGGATCACGCTCGCACCGGCCGCGACCTCGAGGACCCGGGAGCCGATCGCGACCAGCAGCGGGATGCCGTGCGCGGCGGCGAGGATCGCGACGTGGGAGGTTGCGCCGCCGTACGCCATGGCGATGCCGGCGACACGGCGCAAATCGAGATCCAGCAGTTGCGAGGGCAGCAGCTCTACGGCGATCAGTACCGCGTGCTCCGGCAGTTCGGGCGCGGCGTCTGGCTGCAGGCCGGCGAGCGCGCGCAGCACCTGAATTTCGAGATCGGCGAGATCGGCGGCGCGCTCGGCGATGCGCGCATCGCCGAGCGCGCGCCATTGACCGATCACCTCGGCGGTTGCCGCGCGCCAGGCGCGTCCGGCGCTCTGCTCCGATCGCAGCGCGGGTTCGGCGAGATCCATGAGCTGCGGATCGCCGAGCAGCTCGCCGTGGGCGGCGAGAATGCCGTGCTGCGCGGGCGGTGCGTCTGCGGCCTTGAGCCGCAGGCGCTCGCGCACCGTTGCCAGGGCGGCTTGCAGCGCAGCGTGTTCCGCGGTGTACCCGGCACCGCGGTCGGCGATTGGCGGCGTCTCTTGCACCCAATGCACCGCGATGCCGACCGCGATGCCACGCACCGCAGGCACGCCGCGCAGCGTGTCGGGGTCCGGATCCGGATCGCCGTGTTGCGCGAGGGCGCGCGGCGCGACGTATGCGCTCGCTCGCGCGCCCGCCGCAGCTGGGGCGGCGAGCAGGCGCTCGAGCGCGGCGAGTGCGGCCGGCGCATCCTCGCCCTGGAGCACGACCTCGAGCGTATCGCCGCGCTGCGCGCCGAGCGTCATCAGGGCAGTCACGCTGCGCAGGTTCGCCGACCGGCCGTGTACGCTCGCGCGTGCCTGCGCGGCGAAACCGCGCAGCGCCGCCGCGATGAGAGCCGCCGGGCGGGCGTGCAGGCCGTGATCGAAGGGCACACGGAGCCTGCGCCGCAGCGGCGCGGGCGAGCCGGGTGCGGCCGCGGCACCGGGCGCGGGGTGCACCGCGGCCAGCGCGGCCGCCTCGGCCGGCGCCGCGGCGCGCCATTCGAGCAAAGGTTCGCCGGCGCGCACCGCGCGCTGCAGGACGCGGCTCGTGATCGTGGCGGCGCCGTCGGTGCCGAGCACGATCGGCGTCACCGCGCTGCGCGCGCGCCGGGCGATCGCGTCGAGATCGAAGCGCAGCAACGCCTCGCCGGCCGCGACCTGCGCGCCGGGTTCGACCAGCCGGCGAAACACGCCGGGGTCGAGCCCCACGGTGTCGATGCCGACGTGCACGAGCACGGTGAGGCCGGTCGCGGTGCGCAGCGACACGGCGTGCGGCGCGCGCGCCGGCCAGAGAACCTCGCCCGCGCACGGTGCGCTGACCAAGTCGCCGGTCGGGTCGATCGCGACACCGTCGCCGGCGAGGCCGTCGGCGAACACGGGATCCGCCACCTCGGCGAGCGGCAGCGCCCAGCCGTCGAGCGGCGCGAGCAGCGTGCCGCCCGTCATCGCGCCGGCACCGCCGGCACCGCCGGCGCCGTAGGCGCTGTGGCGTCGAGTTCGATCCAGTCGATCGCCCACAGTGGATCGAGGCCGTGCTGCGCGAACCGCAGGCACAGGTCGTGGATGCCATGCACGCTGCGCGGGATCGGTGCCGCGGGCAACGTGGTCACGGCATCCGAGGCGAGCGCCGGCGCGAGCGACAGGCGCGCGAGCAGCGCTCCCCGGCAGCCGTCGAGGCGGATCACCAGTTCGCCCGCGGGCGTGTGCGGCGCGAGCAGGTGGATCTGGCCGCGGCCGGCGCCGATCTGGAAGTTGAACGGGATCTGGCCGACGGCGACGCGCAGGCGGCGGGCGTGGTCGAAGTCCGCGTGCCGGTAGACCCAGCAGGGATTCTCGATGTCGATCAGGAATTTCGCACGCGGTCCGGTGAGCGGCGCGTCGTCCTCGATATTCAGCGGCAGCCGTTCGCTGCACAGGTGCAGGCGCTGGCTCGAGCGGCGCTGCGCGGTCGCGAGCGCGAGGCGGCGATCGAGCACCGGTCCGATGCGCCGCGTGCCGGCGAAGTTCGCGGCGCGCAATTCGACCGGCAGGCGCAACAGGAGCGGCGCGCTATAAATGGGCGACGCCGCGGTCGGCCGCTCGCCGTCGAGCATGTAGCGGATCCGGCCGTAACGGGCTTGCGTTGCGAGCGTCACGCGGGCGGTCGCGGCGCGAAAGTCGTAGAGCGCGGCGGCACGTACGCGGAAGGTCGCCGGCGAGTACGCCAGGCCGAGCGCCCGGTCATGGTGCTCGAGGTGCACGAGGCGGCGCAGGAAACTGCGCCAGTGGCGCCGCGACGGCGGCGACCAGCCGGTCTCGGCGAGGGCCGCGGCGCGTGGCCAGGTCATCGTGAACAGCTGCGGCGTGGTGCGCATGTACTCGGTCCAGACGGCGCCTTCGACGCCGAGGACGTGCGCGCGCTCGGCGGGCGACAGGTTTCCGGGGAGCGGATCGAAGCGGTACAGCTCCTCGAGCGTGACGATGCGGCCGCGCCCGGGCGGTTCGCGCGCGCTGTCGCTCTGGCGGTTGTCGAGGTACAGCATCGGCCAGGGCGCGAGCACCGCGTCGTTACCGCGGGCCGTGGCGGCGAGCGCGCCCGCCTTGCCGTGCCAGGACATGATCACTGCGCGGCGCGACAGTCCCGGCTGCAGCATCTCGTCCCAGCCGACCGGGCGGCGGCCATGCTCGAGCAGGAAGCGAGCGATACGTTGCATGAAGTAGGCTTGGACGCCGGCCGGATCGGCGATGCCGAGAGAGCGCGCGCGCGCCTGCACCGGCGGTGAGGCGCGCCACTGCGCCGTGCCGACCTCGTCGCCGCCGATGTGCACGAAGGGGCCCGGAAACAGGCGCATGACCTCGGTGAGCACGTGCTCGAGAAAGCCGAAGGTGTGCGGTTCGAGGTTCAGCGTGTCGGGATAGATGCCCCAGTCCGACGGCACCACGCGCAGGCCGCGGGCAATCGAGGCGAGGCGCGGATAGGCGACCATCGCCGCGGTCGAGTGTCCCGGCATCTCGATCTCCGGCACGACCGTCACGTTGCGCGCGGCGGCGTAGGCGACCAGTGCGCGCACCTCGCGCTCGTTGTAGAAGCCCCCGTAGAGGCGCGGCCGGTGCGTGTGCGGATCGAGGTCGCGCGCGGCGGCGCGCCCGGCAGGCACGCGCCAGGCGCCGATCGAGGTGAGGCGCGGATAGCGCGGCACCGCGAGGCGCCATCCCTGATCATCACTCAGGTGCCAGTGCAGCACGTTCAACTTGACGAGCGCCATGGCGTCGATGAAGCGGCGGATGGTCGCGGGCGACTGGTAATGCCTTACGGAGTCGAGCAGCAGGCCGCGCCAGCGCAGGCGCGGCGCATCCTCGATCGCGACGCCGGGTACGGCCGCACGGCGGGCGGCGTGGTTCGCGGGGACGAGCTGCCACAGCGAGACGGCGCCGTAGAGCAGGCCCGCGGCGCGCGGCGCCGCGATCGTGACCCCGGTCGCACCGACGTCGAGCGAATAGCTCTCGGGACCGGCGAGCGGCACCGCGCGGCGGATGAAGCGGATGGCGGCTCCGGAGGCGGCTGCACGGGCCGGTGCGTCGGTGGCTGCCGTGACCGCCGGCGCCGCGAGCCGGATCGCGGTCGAGCGGGCGAGCAGCGCGCGCAGGGTGGCGGCGGCGCGGGCGGCGCCGGCATCGTGCGCCGGCACGAGCAGGCGGGTGCGCCGGCTCAGGGCGAAGGCGCCCGGCCGGCGCACGAGCGACACGGGGTTCGGGATGATGGCCGGCCGTGGTCGTGCGGTGGGTGGGGCGGAGGGTGCCGCGGCGGCTAGCCGCGCGGCGATCGAGATCGCAAGAATCAGGCTGCGCGGCGTCACGTGTCCCTCGAGGCACGGCCCGCCGGCGGCGATGCGCCGGCGGGCCGCCCGGATTGCGACCGGGGCGTTAGAGCTTGAAGCGCACCCCGAAATAGTACTGCCGCCCGTTCGAGTAGAACGCCCGCGGTTGCGAGGTGTTGGCCGCATAGTACTTGATCGTCGCGTCGGTGATGTTCAGCACATCGAAGGTCACGCCCCAGCGCCGCGTGATCTGATAATCCAGCGCGGCATCTAGGTTGCCGATGCTGTCCTCGTTCTCCAGCGAGCTGCGGTCGAGGCCGACCAGGTAGTGCGAGCGGTAGGTGTAGGCGAGGTGCGTGCTGAAGCCGCCGCGCTCGAAGTAGCCTGAGACGTTGTAGGTGAGCGTCGAGGCGCCGACCAGCGGCGTGTGATCGGCGGTCTCGCCGGTCGCGTAGGTCATGTTCGACTCGATGCCGAGGCCGCCCCAGATCGGCTGGTCCCAGGTGAGCTCGACGCCCTTGTCCTGGGCGGTCGTGTTGATCGGCGCAGTGATCGTGTACTGCTGGTTGCTGCCGAGCAACATGTCGTAGTAGGTCTGGGTCGAATTGCCGAAGTCGACGTACGAGGACATGTCCATGTAGAACACGCCGACCGAGAGCAGCGACTCGGGACCGTAGTACCACTCGAGCGAGGCGTCGTAGTTCGCCGAGCGGATCGGCTTGAGGTTCGGATTGCCGCCGTTGCCGACCAGGATCAGGTCGGTGAGGCTCACCGCGCCGCCGAGCGCGCTGTAGTCGGGGCGCGCCATGGTCTCGGCGGCCGAGGTGCGCAGCACGAGTTCCTTGGTCAGATCGAACTTCAGGCTCGCGCTCGGCAGGAAGTCGAGATAGCCGTGATCGATCAGCGTCGGCGTGAAGTTGCCGAACGCCGAGGTGGTGATCGGGTTGGTGCCGCCGGAGACGTTCACCAGGCTCTTCTCGTAGGTGTTGACGACCCGCACGCCGAAGTTGCCCTGCCAGTTCTCGCCGCCGACGTTCGCCATCGCGTATGCCGCGAGGTCATCTTCCTTGACGTCGAACTCGCCCGGCCAGTACAGGCGCGACGGGCCGCTGGACACCGCCAGCGTATCGTAGGCGGCGATCGCCGAACCCGAGTACTGGTAGACGTCGGTCGGGAAGGTGCCGCCGCCGCCCAATCCCGAGGAGTAATTCGACGGGTAGGTCGCCCCGCCCCAGGCCGGCACGTTCGAGAAGCAATACGAGAGGCAGCCGCCGTCCTCCGGGAAGTTCACCCGGCGCTCGTGCTCGGAGGCGCGGATGCCGAACTTGACGGATTCGAAAGGCGCGTCATGCATTTTCAGCAGCGCGTCGATCTGACCGTAGGTTTCCTTGTCGATCGACTGTTCGATGTCATTCCACGCCCAGCTGGTCGAGAACTGCGCCGGGGATGCGGTGTTCAGGCCGGGAAAGAGCACCGTGGCGGGACCCGAGACGCCGTTCATCGCGTAGCTGAGGCCATTGCCGCCGGCGGACTCGTAGGCCGGCTCCGTCGGCGTGTTGCCGACGCCGTGCGTATACCCGACCTGTGTGGTCACGAGCCAGTCGCCGGTCGGCCGGTACTTGCTGTCGAAGTCGAGGTAGTAGGTCTGGGCCGAGGCGCCCGGACGGTAGATCTCGTCGTACACGGCCGAGGCCGGTGCGCCGGCCGCGGTCGGCCAGGTCGCCGAGGTCAGCGTGCCGTTGGCCACCGTCGCCGCGGTCGGCACGTAGGTCGGGCTGACCACGTTGCTCCCCCAGGCCATGAAGTTGCGGTTGTAGTTGTCCGCATCCATGTGCGAATAGAAGCCATTCAGGTCGAGCGTGAGCACATCACTCTGCCGGAACTCGAAGTCGAAGTCGCCGCCGACGCGTTTGCGGGTCTGGGTGAACAGCGCCGAACCGATCAGCGTCGGAAAAGCGGCGCCCGCCGCGTTGGGGAGCGCCGGGTTCGCCGCCTGCCAGGCCGCGGCGGTCGCCGCCGGCACCGTGCTGTAGCCGAGGAATTCCTGGCCGTTGCGCTGCACGTGGCGCTGTTCGTCGAAGGCTTGCACCATCAGGCCGAAATTGCCGGACTTCCAGTGCACCATGCCATTCAACTGCGGGTCGACGTTGCCGGGCAGGTCGGCGTAGACGCCGCCCGCGGAGAACTCGAGGCCGAAGGACTTGCGAAAATCCATCGGCTTGCGCGTCTCGATGTCGACGTCGCCCGCGACGCCGCCTTCGGTCATGTCGGCGGACTGGCTCTTGTGGACGATCACGCGAGAGACGAGTTCGGAGGGGAGCAGGGTGTAGCTCACGCTGCGGCCCACGGTCTGGAATTGATCGAGCAGGAACCAGTCGCCGGTCGCGACCGAGTGGCCGTTGATGGTCGTCTGCGTGAGGCTCGGGCTCGTGCCGCGGATGCTGACGCGATCGTTTTCGTCGAAGCCGCCTTCGCCGCTCGCCGCCGACTCGGTGTTCACGCCGGGCAGGCGCTGGAGCGCATCGGCGACGTTTTTGTCGGGCATCTTGCCGACGTTCTCGGCGCTCACCACTTCCTCGATACCGACCGCCTTGCGCTTGATCTCGAGGGATTTCTTGATCGAGTAGCGGAGGCCGGTGACGACGATCTCGTGGAGCGAGTCGTTGCCTGAGGGCGCCGTTTGCGCCGCGAGCGCCGTGCTCGAGACGGCGAGCCACACGGCGCCGAGCGCGATGCCGATCACCGTCGCCGTGCCGTGCTGCTTGTTTATCGGTTGCATGATCTTCTCCCTTACTATGTCGGCTGCCGAATGTTCCGCAGATGGAACCAACTAAGGTCCAGTGTAATACCACTTAGGATAAAAAAGCCAGAAAATAACAGACGGATGGCAGAAACTTTTGTTAAATATATATAAAACATAAGCTTATCGTGTAACAATAGCTTGTCCCATGATCAAGTGGTATTGTAGTTGTATGCTACCAACGGACCCTCGAGACCGGACAGACGCATGAATTCGCTCGCCAAGAATCTTCGGCCGCTCGACCCGACGGGCAGCCAGCCGCTTTACCTGCAGCTGCAGCGCGCGCTGCGCGAGGCGATTGACAAGCGCCTGATCGCGCCTGAGGACGCGCTGCCGGCCGAGCGAGAGCTCGCGACGGAGCTCGCCGTGTCGCGCATGACCGTGCGCAAGGCGCTCGCCGGACTCGTCCAGGAGGGCCTGCTCGTGCGCCGGCAGGGCTCCGGCAATTTCGTCTCGACGCGGGTCGAGAAGAACTTCGCGAAACTCACTTCGTTCTCCGAGGACATGCGCGCGCGCGGGCGTACGCCGCGCAGCGTGTGGATAAACCGCGCCGAGGGCACCGTGACGCCGGAGGAGGCGCTGACGCTCGGCTTGAGCCCAGGGACGCCGGTGTACCGGTTCCACCGTATCCGCTTTGCCGACGAGGTGCCGATGGCGCTGGAGTACGCGACGGTGCTCGCCTCGGCGCTACCGTCGATCGACGCGGTCGAGAACTCGCTCTACGAGGCGCTCGAGCGCGCCGGTCACCGGCCGGTGCGGGCGCTGCAGCGCCTGCGCGCGGTGCTGCTCAGCCTCGAGCAGGCGGAGCTGCTGGAGGCGAGTGAGCACGACGCGGGCCTCTCCGTCGAGCGCGTCGGCTTCCTGCAGGACGGCACGGCGGTCGAGTATTCGCAGTCCTACTACTGCGGCGACACCTACGACTTCGTGGCCGAACTGAGCTCCGCGACATGAGCGCGCAAGCGGCCGCGCCGGGCGTCGCGGGCGACCCGCGCCGCGTCGAAGCGACCCGGATGTTTCGCGAGGCAGCCGAGGCCGCCGACTGCGTGCGCACCCAGATCGAAGGCAACGCGGCACTGCAGGCACGCCTCGGCGCGCGGCTGCGAGGCCTGCGGCCGCGGGCGCTCGTGACCTGCGCGCGCGGCAGCTCGGACCACGCGGCGACGTTCGCGCGCTATCTCGCCGAGACGCGCCTCGGCTTGCTGAGCTCGTCGATCTCGCCGTCGGTGAGCTCGGTCTATGGCGTGCGCCAGGATCTCGGCGGCTGTCTCTTCCTCGCCTTCTCGCAGTCGGGGCGCAGCCCGGACCTGATCGCGGCCGCCGAATCGGCGGCGCGCGCGGGCGCCGTGGTGGTCGCGCTGGTCAATGACCCGGACTCGCCGCTCGCGCGCGCAGCCTCCGAAGTCCTGCCGCTGCACGCCTTTCCCGAGACCGGTGTCGCCGCGACCAAGTCCTACATCGCAATGCTCGCCGCGAGCCTGCAGCTCATCGCCGCCTGGAGCGGCGATGCGGCGCTCGGGGCGTCGATCCACGCGGCGCCCGCGCTGCTCGAGCGCGCCTGGGCGCTCGACTGGAGCGCCGGCCTCGAGCCGCTCGCCGGCGCCGAGCACCTGCTGGTGGTCGGCCGTGGACTCGGCTTGTCGATCGCGCAGGAAGCGGCGCTGAAGCTCAAGGAGACCTGCGGCCTGCACGCCGAGGCGTTCAGCGGCGCCGAACTGCGGCACGGGCCGATGGCGCTCGTCGGCCCCACGGTGCCGGTGTTCGCGTTCCTGCAGGACGATGCGACCCGCGCGGGCCTGGAGCGTCTCGCGCGCGATCTGCTCGCGACGGGCGTGCCGTTGATCCTCGCGGGCGGCGCGCTCGACGGTGCGCTCAATCTGCCGAGCCTCGTCTGCGAGCCGCAGCTCGCACCGATGCTGCAGGCGCTGAGCTTTTACCGGCTGGCGAACGCGCTAGCGGCGGCGCGCGGTCTCGACCCGGACGCGCCGCCGGGTCTCGCCAAGGTCACGGAGACGCGCTGATGGCGTACGCGCTGCGCAACGGCCGCGTGCTCACCGATGAAGGTTTTCTCGAGCACCGCGCGGTGCTGATCGACGGTGCGGACATCGTCGCCGTCTGCCCCGAGGAAGATCAGCGGCTCGCGGCCGCGACGTCGGTCGATCTCGCCGGGCGGCTGCTGTTGCCGGGATTCATCGACACGCAGGTCAACGGTGGCGGCGGCGTGCAGTTCAACGAGGACCCTTGCGTCGGGTCGATCCGCGCGATCGGCCGCGCACACCGGCGCTGCGGCACGACCGGTTTCCTGCCGACGCTGATCAGCGACGATCCGGTGGTGATGGCGCGCGCGATCGCGGCGGTCGAGGCGGCGCTCGCCGCCGGCGTGCCGGGAGTCCTCGGCATCCACATCGAGGGACCGTTCCTCAACGAGGCGCGCAAGGGCGTGCACGACCCGGCGAAGTTTCGCGATCTGGACGCGGCGGCGCTCCGGCTCTTGACCTCGATGCGCGCGGGCAAGACGCTCGTCACGCTCGCTCCGGAAGTGACGGCGCCCGGCGCGATCCCGCGCCTGGTGCAGGCGGGCGTGCTGGTCTCGGCCGGTCACAGCAACGCGAGCCACGCCGAGATCCGCCGGGCGCTCGGCGAGGGCCTGCGCGGTTTCACGCACCTGTTCAACGCAATGTCGCAGATGACGGGCCGCGAACCCGGCGTCGTCGGCGCCGCGCTCGAGGATCCGGACAGCTGGTGCGGAATCATCGTCGACGGCCGGCACGTCGACCCGGTCGTGCTGCGGATCGCGCTGCGCGCGAAGGCCCCCGAGCGGTTCATGCTCGTCACCGATGCGATGGCCTGCGTCGGCACCGAACAGCGCTCGTTCATGCTGCAGGGCCGGCGCATCGAGGTGCAGGACGGCGTCTGCATCGACGAGGACGGGGTGCTCGCGGGCTCGGCGCTCGACATGGCGCACGCAGTGCGCAACGCGATCACGCTCCTCGGACTCGAACTCCCCGCGGCGGTGCGAATGGCGAGCCGGAACCCGGCCGAATTCCTCGGGCTCGACGCCTCGCTCGGGCGCATCGCGCCGGGGTACCGGGCGAACTTCGTCGTCGCCGACGATGAATTGCGCGCCGAGGATACGTGGATCGACGGCCGGAGCTTGCGGCTGCACGGCGAGGGCGACGGCGGCTGATCGGAGCAAATCACCATCACGACGCCGCGCGATCGCAGCGGTCGAGGCGGCAATCGCCGGTGGCCCGCCAATTTCGCGAAAATTGCCTGCTTTCGGGGTTGCGTCCAAAATACCCGCCATGAAATTCTTGGACCCAGATACCGAGCGCGCTGTACGCGACTTCCTTGCGCGGATTCCCGCCGATATACGGCTGGATCGAGCGATACTTTTTGGCTCGCGCGCGCGCGGCGAGCATCGGCCGGATAGCGATGCGGATGTCGCCCTGGTCTTGCACGAACGCGGCGACGACGGGAAGACTTTGATGATGTTGGCTGAACTGGCCTACTACGCGTATCTCGATACCGGTATCATGGTTCAGCCGGTTCCCATTGCGATCGAAGATTGGCTGAATCCAGCGGCATTTCCGCGGCCGGGGTTTCTAAGGAACGTCGCGCGCGAAGGTATCATCCTGTGACGAAGGCGCCATTCGCACGTGCCTTGGTGCGAAAAAGCGCAAGGGCTCTGAAAGTTGCCAGGCTCGCTTTGAACGCCGGCGACAACGATAGCGCGGTTAGTCGATCCTATTACGCGATGTTCGACATCTCACGGGCCGCACTTTTGCGTGCCGGTGTTGCCGAAGACAAGCTGCCACGAACGCATGGCGGAGTTATCGAAGCATTTCGTAGCCACGCCGTTCAGTCAGGACAAATTGATCGACGACTCGCGACCCAATTGAGCCGGACCGAATCACTTCGAATAAAAGCCGACTACACGGGGACCGAAATTGAACTTGCCGAAGCCACGGAAGTTGTTCAGAACGCCGAACTTTTCGTGGAAACGGTCGAACGAGTATTTGGCCTTGATGAATCCTCCATGGCGCAGGAATACGCGAACCCTACTGCGAAGAACGATGATGGGGTTTCAGAGCCGGTCGGTGCAGTAGCGGAAATCAAGAGCAAGGGTGCAAAACTCGAGCCAATTGCTTTAGAGGAGATTCGCCGTCAGGCGCGCGAGAATTGGTTGCAGTTGCAGCAGCAAAGGGCCGGCGTCGCAAAAAGGGTCGGCCATTCCAAAGATGCTGACCGAGGCGCCAAGGAGGATCAAAGTCATTCAATTGACGACGATGTCGCTGAGTAGCTTGGTCGTGCGTGGCGAGGATTTGGACCGCCGGCGAGCGTTGACCCGTCGCGGGTGGAGCAGCGCGGTTCACGCCGCTACCCTATAATCGCGGGCCATGAAAGCACGCAAGGGCATCCTTCTCGCCGGCGGTTCGGGCACGCGCCTGCATCCGGTCACCCTGTCGCAGAGCAAGCAGTTGCTGCCGGTCTACGACAAGCCGATGATCTATTACCCGCTCGCGACCTTGATGGGCGCGGGGATCCGCGAATTCCTCATCATCACGACGCCGCGCGATCAGGGCGCGTTCCGCGATCTGCTCGGCGACGGCGCGGCTTGGGGAGTTTCGTTTACCTACGCGGCGCAGGCGGAGCCGAACGGCATCGCACAGGCGCTGATCATCGCCGAGGGGTTTCTCGCCGGCGCCCCGTCGGCACTGATCCTCGGCGACAACATCTTCTACGGCGCGAACCTGTCCGGGCTCCTGCAATCGGTCGCCGAGCGCACGCACGGCGCGACGGTGTTCGGCTATACGGTCCAGGACCCCGAGCGCTACGGCGTGGTCGCCTTCGATGCCGACGGCCGGGTCACCGACCTCGTCGAGAAGCCGAAGATCCCGCCGTCGAATTACGCGGTCACCGGCATCTATTTCTACGATGAGCGGGCGAGCGAGTTCGCCCGCGCGATCACGCCCTCGGCGCGCGGCGAGCTCGAGATCACCGACCTCAATCGCGTCTACCTGAAAGACGGGTCGCTGCGGGTCGAGCGCCTTGCGCGCGGCACCGCCTGGCTCGACACCGGCACGCACAACTCCCTGCTCGATGCGGGCAATTTCGTGCGCATCCTCGAGGAGCGCCAGGGCCTGAAAGTCGCCTGCGTCGAGGAGATCGCCTGGCGCATGGGCTACATCGACGCCGCGCAGCTCGAGCGCCTCGCGCAGCCGCTCTTGAAGAGCGGTTATGGCGAGTATTTGCTGCGGCTGCTGCGCGAGCCGCAGCGATGAAGTTCCTCGAGACGCCGATCGCCGGTTGCGTGCTCGTCGAGCCCGAGGTGTTCGGCGATGCGCGCGGCTTCTTCATGGAGACCTGGCAGGAGCCGAAGTTCCGCACGGCCGGGATCGCGGCGACGTTCGCCCAGGACAACCAGAGCCGCTCGACGCAGTGGACCTTGCGCGGCATGCATTTTCAAGTGGCGCACACGCAGGGCAAGCTCGTGCGCGTCGGCGCGGGGGCGGTGTACGATGCGGTCGTCGACCTCAGGCGCGCCTCGCCGACCTTCGGCCGCTCCTGGGGCGTCGAGCTCAGCGAGGAGAACCACCGCATGCTCTGGGTGCCGCCCGGACTTGCGCACGGGATCCTCGTCACCTCGGGTTACGCGGATTTCCTCTACAAGTGCACCGACGTGTACAGCCCGGCGCATGAGCGCACCCTGCTGTGGAACGACCCCGCGATCGGCATCGCCTGGCCGCTGCCCGCCGGGACCGCGCCGAAGCTCTCGGCGAAGGATGCGCAAGGCGTGCCGTTCGCGGCCATCGAGACCTTTTCGTGAGGGTGCTCGTCACGGGCGGCGGCGGCCAGGTCGGCCGCGTGCTCGCGGCGACGGCGCCCGCGGGGTATGAGGTCCAGGTGAAGTCGCACGCTGAGCTCGACATCGGCGATGCAGGCGCGGTCGGCACCGCGCTCGGCGCGGACGGGGCGCGGTGGATCATCAACGCCGCCGCGTACACCGCGGTCGACCGTGCGCAGAGCGAGCCTGACAGAGCACGGGCGATCAACGACACGGCGGTCGGGGTGCTCGCCGGCGCGGCGCGGGCGGCCGGTGCGCGCCTGTTGCAGCTCTCGACGGATTTCGTGTTCGACGGCCGCGCGAACCAGCCGTACCGGCCCGAGGATCCGCCGAACCCGCTGTCGGTGTACGGCCGCACGAAACTCGGCGGCGAGCACCAGGCCGAGACCGGCGGCTGCCGGGCGATCGTCCTGCGCACCGCCTGGGTGTACGCTGCCGAGGGGCAGAACTTCGTCCTGACCATGCTGCGGCTGATGCGCGAGCGCGAGAGCGTGCGCGTCGTCGCCGACCAGATCGGCGCGCCGACTTGGGCCCGTGGGCTCGCGGCGGCGATCTGGGACCTGCTCGCGCGGGACGCGCCCGCGGGGATCCAGCACTGGACCGATCTCGGGGTCGCGAGCTGGTACGACTTCGCGGTCGCGATCCAGGACGAAGCGCTCGCGCGCGGACTCCTCGCGCGCCGCGTGCCGATCGAGCCGATCAGCACCCCAGAATATCCAACCCCGGCGCGGCGACCCGCGTTCAGCGTGCTCGACACGCGCGCGACGCGCGCGCTGGTTGCGACGCCCGCGCGCCACTGGCGCCACAGCTTGCAAGGAATGTTCGATGAGCTTCGTCCCGCGTAAGCTCCTCGTCACGGGCGGTGCCGGCTTCATCGGCGCGAACTTCGTGCGCCACTGGCTGCGATCGGTACCGGGCGACGGCCGCCTGGTCGCCTACGATGCGCTGACCTACGCCGGCAACCGCGACAATCTCGCGGGGCTCGAGAGTGACCCGCGGTTCAGGTTCGTGCAGGGCGACATCTGCGACGAGGCGGCGGTCGGCGGCGCGCTCGAGGAGTACGCGATCGACACGATCGTGCACTTCGCCGCCGAATCGCACGTCGACCGCTCGATCCTCGGGCCCGACGACTTCATCCGGACGAACGTCGTCGGCACGCACGTGCTGCTGAAGGCGGCGAAGGCGCGCTGGCTTGCCGGGGTGCATCCCGCGCCGCACCGCTTCCACCACGTCTCGACCGACGAGGTCTACGGCAGCCTCGGACCCGATGACCCGCCGTTCCACGAAGGCACGCCGTATGCGCCCAATTCGCCGTATTCGGCGAGCAAGGCCGGCTCCGATCACCTGGTGCGCGCCTATCACGAGACCTATGGTCTTGCGACCACGATCAGCAATTGCTCGAACAACTACGGGCCGTATCAGTTCCCCGAGAAACTGATCCCGCTGGTGCTGATCAACATCCTCGCGGGCAAGCCGCTGCCGGTGTACGGCGACGGCCTGCAGATCCGCGACTGGCTGCACGTCGCGGACCACTGCGCGGCGATCGCGCGGGTGCTCGCCAAGGGCCGAGCGGGCGAGGTGTACAACATCGGCGGCAACGCGGAGACGACCAACCTCTCAATAGTGCACACGCTGTGCGCGCTGGTCGACGCGCGGTTCGCGGCGGATCCGGCCTTGCGCGCGGCGTACCCCGACTCGCCGGCCGCGAAGGGCGCTCGCTCGCTCGATCTCGTCACACATGTGCGCGACCGGCTGGGCCACGATCGGCGCTACGCGATCGACTTTCGCAAAGCGGCGCGCGAGCTCGGCTATGCACCGTCACGCACCATCGAGCGCGGCCTCAGCGAGACGATCGACTGGTATCTCGGCCAGCCCGCCTGGTGGCAAGCACTCCTTGGCAGCGACTACGCCGCGTGGGTGGCCAGGAACTATCGACATTGAACGCGATGCCGGCGCCGCGTATCCTCGCGGCCTCGGGGTTGCCGCCCTCCCGAACCGGCAATTAGAATCGGATGCATCGCGGATGAGGTGACTTTCTGTGACGAACGTGCTCGCGGCCGCCGATGTCCGCTAAATCCAGGCTTGCCGCTTTCGGGCTCGGCGCTCTGGCACTCGTCAACACCGGCGCGACCGTGGCGCAGACGCCGTCCGCTGCGGAGATCCAGGCGTTCCAGAGCTTGCCCGCCGAGCAGCAACAGACGCTGATGCAGCAATTTCTCGGAGTTGGCGGCGCCGGGACGGGCTTGCCGCCGGGCGTCACTTATCCGAGCGCCGGCCAGGCCGGCGTTTCGAATGCAACTGCAACGACGCCGCGGTATCCGTTGCCGAGCGGGCCGATCACGGTCGTGCCGGAAAAGACCTGGGGCGGCCGTTTCCTGCGGCAGCCAAACGAGGATCCGGAACTGCGCGCCGACGACACGGTGTTGCTCTACTTGTCGCCGAGTGCGTCCGCGAGCGGCTGCTCCGGCGGCGCGAATGCACCGATGCCCCTGAACTCGCAGGCGTTAGCGACCGGCATCCAGACGTCCGGCGCGCAGATGCTCGGCGCACAGACACCCGGTGCGCAGAACCCGGGGACTAGCGCCGGCCCCGTCGGCACGACGAGTCCTTGCAACTCCTCGAGCGGCAGGAACGCTAGCCGATCCGCCGGGAACCGGCACTCCTTGCGCGGCGGCGAGTTCCGGCGCCCCATCGACGCCCAACAGCGCCGCCGGCAAATGGCTGCGCTGCGCCGGCGGATCCTCGACGGCAACCCCTATCGCTTGAGCCGCTACGGCGCGCTCGAGATCCCGGGGCTGCCGGCGGTTCCGCTTGCGGGCCTGACGCAGATGGAGGCGGGCGCACGGCTGTCAAGCGATCCCGATCTGCGTGATTTCACCGTTACACTCACACTGCTGCGCCTGAAGCCGATCGGCGAGGCTGCGCTGAAGCCGTTCGGGTACGACCTCTTCGAAAACCCCCCGAGCACCTTCGCGCCGGTCGAGAACCTGCCCGTGCCTCCCGGCTATGTGGTGGGACCGGGCGACTCGCTCGACGTCCAGCTCTACGGCAGCGAGCAGGCGAACTACGTCCTGCAGATCGAGCGCGACGGCCGCATCAATTTTCCGAAACTCGGCCCGATCATGGTGAGCGGCATGCCGTTCGACGCTGCCAGAGCCACGATCGAGCGGCGCGTCGCGCAAGCATTGATCGGCACGCGCGTCAGCGTGACTATGAGCAATCTGCGCACGATCCAGGTGTTCGTGCTCGGCGAGGCGAAGCATCCGGGCTCCTACACGGTCGGCGGCCTATCGACGATGACGGATGCGCTGTTCGCCAGCGGTGGAATCCGGAAGGCGGGATCCCTGCGCAACATCGAACTGAAACGCAACGGCCGATTGGTCACGGTGCTCGATCTGTATGATCTGCTGCTGCGCGGCGACACGAGCGGCGACCGCCAGCTGCAACCGGGCGACGTGATCTTCATTCCGCCGATCGGCCGGACCGCGGCGATCGACGGCGCGGTGCGCCGGCCGGCGATCTATGAGTTGAAGAACGAGAACACGATCGGCCGGCTGATCGCCATGGCCGGCGGCCTGCTGCCGGATGCGGACCAGACGCTTGTCCACATCGAGCGCATCGCGCCGTCACGCGCGTTCGAGATGCTCGATGTGAACCTCGCGACGAACGGCGGTCTCGACGCGCCGCTCGCGGACGGCGACCGGGTTACGGTACCCGCGATCCTGCCGACGCTCGAGGATTCGGTGCAGCTCACGGGCTACGTGTACCGCCCGGGCGCGTTCGAATACCGCCCGGGACTGCGGCTATCGGACGTCATTCCGAGCTTCGAGGAACTGAGACCGAACGCCGATTCGCACTACATCATGATCCGCAGGATCGTGCCGCCGGACGAGCACGTCGAGGTGGTCTCCGCGGACCTCGAGCGCGCGCTCGCCGAGCGCGGCAGCGCGGCGGACCCGCTCCTAGAACCGCGCGACAAGATCTACGTGTTCGATCTGTCGGCGAGTCGCACGCGGCTGATCCGGCCGATCATCAAGACACTCGAATTGCAGGCGACACCGGATCATCCCGCGGCGATTGTCACGATCGACGGCCAGGTCAAGGCTCCGGGGCGCTATGCGCTCGAGCCTGGGATGCGCGTCAGCGATCTGATCCGCGCCGGCGGCAGCCTTGACGATGCCGCCTTTGGTGGCGAGGCGGAACTGACCCGCTACCGGATCGTCGCCGGGGAAGCGCGCGAGAGCCGCCTGATCAAGGTCGACCTCGATGCAATACGTCGCGGCGATGCGGCCGCCGACCTCGAGCTCAAGCCGTACGACGTGCTGGTCGTCAAGACCGTACCGCAGTGGCGCACGCCCGGCACGATCGAGGTCGCGGGCGAAGTGCGCTTCCCCGGTCGGTATCCGATCCACCAGGGCGAGACGCTGCGCTCGCTGCTGATCCGCGCCGGCGGCTTCGTCAGCGATGCGTTTCCGCAGGGCGCGGTGCTCACGCGCGCGGAACTCAAAATCAAGGAGAAGGCGGAACTCGACCTGCTCGCGACCCGCTTTCAAAACGACTTGACCGCCCTGTCACTGAGCTCGGTCGCGGGCAGTTCGACCGGCACCAGCGCCGGTGCCGTCGCCGCCGCGGGCGCGACGCAAGGCTTGTTGGTCGGCCAGCAATTGCTGAATGAACTGCGCACGACCAAACCGGTCGGCCGGCTCGTAGTCAATCTCCGGCGCATCATGCGCGGGCCGCCGGGGGGCCCTGCCGACGTGACGCTGCGCAATGGGGACTTCCTCTTCGTGCCGAAGAAGACGCAGGAGGTCACGATCCTTGGCGAGGTGCAGAATCCGACCTCGCAGCTGTACCGGCGCGACTGGTCGCGCGACCAATACATCGAGAGGAGCGGTGGGCTCACACAGAACGCCGACAAGAAGCGCATCTATGTCGTACGCGCGAACGGCGACGTGGTCGGCGCCGATCGCACCGGTTGGTTCCGCCGCAGCCAGTCGGTCGAGATGCGCCCGGGCGACACGATCGTCGTGCCGCTGAACGCCGATCGCATACCGGCACTGCCGCTGTGGACGGCCGCGACGACGATCTTGTACAACATCGCGATCGCCGTGCTCGCCCTGAAGAACCTCTAGGCCGCGTGCACGCCGTGTCAGCTCCGGGACCGTCGTCATGCTGCACACTGGGGCCCCGCTGCCGCAATCGATCGCGATGGCCGATCGGCGTCGGCGTGTTGCTGGGCCTGATCGGTGCGCACGCCGGTCGCGCCCATGCCGCCGGCGCGACCGAGTATTTGCCGCTCAACCTCGACCCGGTCATGGAACGTCAAGTCGAGCGGGTGCTGATCCTTGCCGATGAGCCGATCCTCAAGCGGCCATTCGCGGTCGGCCTCGTTGAGGATGCTCTTCCGGAAGCCTGTCACGCCGACAAGCCGCTCTGCGAGCGGGTGCGCCGGTACCTCGAGCGGTATTCGCGGGATTATGCGGTCACGGAGGCGAGCGTGACCGGCATCTATGTGCGCGGCTCGCATTTTGGCGTGGTGCCGAACCAGCACGGCATGCCCGTCGACAGTACTTTCGCGGCCTCGGCACAGGGCTTCGTGCAACCGAGCGATTACTGGCTGGTGAGCGGCGGCATCGTCGCCTACAACGGGCGCGCGACCCCCGAAGGAACGATGCTGAGCTTCGGCTTTTCCGGCGCCCAGATCGACATCGGCTATCGGGATCACGATTTTTCGCCGATGACGGACAGCAGCCAGCTGATCGGCACCGAGGCGCCGACGATGCCCTCGATTACGATCTCCAATTGGCGACCGATCACGCGCTTCGGCTTCCAGTACGAGTTCTTCCTCGCACAGATGTCGCGAGGCCCCATTCTATACCGCGGTAAGCTGGCGAGCGGCAATCCGCGTCTCTTCGGCATGCAGTTGTCGATCGAACCGTTCCCGGGCTGGTCGCTCGGCTTCAATCGGCTGCTGCAGTACGGTGGCGGCGCTGGATTGCCGTCATCGGCGGGCACGCTACTGCGCAACATCTTCCAGCCGACCGGTGCGGCGCAGTTGCAGGGCAATCAACAGGCCTCCTACGTCAGCCGGTTCATCTATCCGGGCAAGGTACCGTTTGCGGTCTATGCCCAGTATGCCGGTGAGGACAACTCCGACGGCGGCAGCTATCTGCTCGGCAACGCCGCTTTGTCGATGGGCATCGATTTTCCGCGAATCGGCCGGTATTTCGATGCGACCTTGGAGACGACCGAGTGGCAGAACATCTGGTACGTGCACAACATCTTTCTCAACGGCATGAGCAACGACCAGACGATCCTCGGCAACTGGGGCGCGGACCAACGGATTTTCGGCGACGGCGTCGGTGCGCGCACACTGATGCTCCGCGTCGGCTGGACACCGCCGTTCGGCGGCTACCTCGAGGGACGCGTGCGCACGCTCATCAACCAGAGCTACTACGGTGGCGATCAGCGCACATACGATCCGGCGTTCGCCGCGCATCCGTACCGACATTATTACGACATGATGGTGCGGTATTCCCGCCCCTGGAAAGGACTCACCGTCGGCGGCGAGGTCGATACCGGACGGGATGTGTTCGCGCAGAACTTTACACGCGTCTCCGGGTTCGTACGCTACGGGGGCGATGCGAAGACGCGGGACGACGATTCGCCCGATGACAGTTCCGTGGATCCTCGCCCCAAGCGCGGTGCCGAGTGGTTCGTCGATGCCGGGGCCAGTGCAAGCACGGTGAAAATCAATGTCGAGCCGAATCTGCCGACCGAGACGACGAAGTGGGGCTTCGGCCCGCACTTCGGCATCGGCGCGCGCCGAGCGGTGTCCGAGCACAACGACCTCGGCGCGCGGCTGGAGTTAGACCAGGTCGATGGGCATCTACTCCTCGGCGCGCGCTTTCTCGATTATCGCTACCGGTTCCGCAGTCCCATCGCCGCCACCGCGTTCGTCGGCGTGGCGCGATACAACTTGGCGACGCCGGCGTATTCGATGTACGGCGGCGTAGGCCTGCAGTGGCGTGAGATCCTGCCCAACTGGGATCTGAATGCGGACTTCAAGTATGCGCAGAACGTTGCGCGGGATCACGTACTGGCAACTGACGTGCAGGGCGTGCGGCCGGAGAGCTTCTACAAGATTGAAAGCGTAGTTCTGTACCTCTCGCGACGCTTTTGATGTCGTCACATCCCATGGTAACTATGGGAGCACTCGCCGCCCCGCGTGGGCGGATTTGTTCAACGGGTCACCGGCAAATCAGAGGCGGCCGTCCGGGCGATTTTCCTTGGAGGCAAGCCCGAGGACGAGCACCGGCGAACCCTTCACCTTGATGCGTTTACCGGACATTAGACGCACTACTTCGTCGGCTACGTGAATTCCCATGCCGTCGTTCAATCGCCGGCCGGCGAGAATCATTTCGGGGCGATAGCCGGTCTTCTCGGACTTGTGGGTGAGGAAATCGGGGTCGACACCCACGCAATGGACCCCGACGAGGCCGGCCCGAAGCGGCAGGAAATTCCAATCCGGGCCCGCAGCGCGAAGCACGTCTTGCGGATCGATGTTGAGACACGTGAAGATCAACGGCCGCCTATTGATCAGTGCCATGTTGAACTGTACTTCCACCCGCGGACCCAAGGCTCGCTTGGCCACCCCGATTCGGGTGTCCGCGCCGACGGCTCAGTCACAGGAAATCCCGCGGAATTGACCGGTCGGCAGACGAGTTCGGGGCATTTGCGGCCAGGACTGGCGCGGATACTTTCAGCCGCTGGCAGTGGCCGAAAGTTTCTCGTCGAATTGTCTCGCGCGTGCGTGGGCATCGAGCCTACCGGCACCGAATTGCGCTAATTCGGCACATCGAGCGTTGTTCGCCCGACTTCAATCCAGCTCGTTCCGTTGTAAACGAAGTCGATCGAGCGGCAGTGTCCACCCACGGGGTTTGTCCACGTGGCCATCCTGAAAACCGAGTGCCAAGTGATGTTGCCCATCGAGCCCATATTGGAATTGCGGACGGTGATCGTGATACGCCGTCCATAGACGGGATTCAGGGGCGAATCGATTGCGAACTCGCCGGCGCCGGTCGCAGTTACGAGAAATTCGTCACTCGTTTGGCAATCGGGTTGAATGTTCGAAGCAAACGCCAGAGTCTCCAATTGGTGCAAGCCATCGCCCCAAAGACCCTGTCGAGTGGCGATACCGCCGGCATGCTCGATTGAACAACCGCGTCCATTCGGACCCGCGCCCAAAAGTACATAAGCAAGAGCGTTGCGTGCGGTTCCGGCCACGTAGTTGCCGACACAGCGAATGTCGAATGTATCCGGCCCGCTTGCAACGATCGCGCATCCCTGTGTGGCTTCCAAGCGGCCGTCATGTGCCGGCTCGAATCCAAATCGGCAGTTTTCAATCAGAACGCTGCGACATCGGGCAAGCGTAATTCCGGGGTTGGCGCCCGGTGAGGACGTGCTATTGCCGGCAACGAAGCAATTCGTGATCAGGCCGATTTTTTCGCGTGGCGGATCGTAGATGTTGACTCCCTGGCCGATTTGCATGCCTATCCCGGTGTTGTCAATGACCGCAACGTCGGAGATCGAAAACCAGGTACATTCGTCCGTCGTCACGATTCCCCGCTGACAGTGCGAGATTCGGCCATTCGTCACGATGAGGCGACCCGCCGAGCTTCGAATTCCGTATCCGGCGGCCGCATGGATCGCGAAGCCGTCGATCGCGCAATCGAGGAGATCCGTTTCCGCGGATGGCCCGAGGTGAAGGGTCCGCAGATAGCCACCAGAAGGGGGGTTAGCGCCGGTCAGTTCGACTGCTGTACCGGCCAGGTTTTGTGCGACGAGGTTTCTTATCTGGATGTTTCGCTTGGCGCCCGTGTCGTCGCTGTTGGACGCGGGCCTGTAGAACAACGACTCACCGGTACCGAAGCTAACCGCAGAATACGCGCCATTGACGGCAAGCCCGTCGACCAAGACGTTATAGGCACCATTGGCGCCGATCGCGGCAGCGCCGTTGGTGCGCGCTATGTTATGCGCTGAGATATTGACGAAGCGCAGGTTCCGCGCGTGTGAAGTCTCCCGGTCTGCGGGATTCGGTGCATTCGTCTCCCAGCCGAATTCGTAGTAAATCCCGTCCGAAACGCCCGTGCCGTCGAGCAGCAGGTTCTCGAACGAGACGTTTTGAAGTCCACCGAGCGCCAGTATCAATTTGGCACTGGGATTGTCGCTGGTTACTCGTACATTGCGAATGATGACGTTTCCCTGAGGCCGCGGCAACATTCCGTCGAAGTGATTCGGAAAGTATTTCGTGCCTGCCGCGTTTCTCGAACCGATCGCTATGGCGCTTCCCTGCCCGGCGCCGGCGCCGGCGAAATGCACCTCAATCGCGCCATTTTCTAAGCGGAAGTTTCGGACGGCGTATATGAACCCCGCATTCTGGGCGTGAGGATCGGGCGCGTTTTTCGTGAAGTTCAGCGTGGCATTTTGCAGATCGAGACTGATGCCGTCGCGGAACGTGATGATGTCATCGAAATAATATGTGTCCACGCCGGTCGTGTTCGGGAAACGCAGGCGACCTGAGAACCCCTCCGACGAAATCTCGGGAGAACAGAGTTTCTTCAACGCCAAAGTGTTCGAGTGGGCGGATCCTAGGTCGTTCGGGACGATCCCGTACCGACGGACATCGCCGTTCGCGAACCCATCATGGATCGAACCGGCGCCGCTGTCATCCGTTGCGACGGCCGCCCCGGCGGCGGTCGACGCGAGTCCGATCGTCATGGTGCCCATCAAGCGACGTCTTGAGATGGACAAGTAACTGTGCCTCTAATATGCGTGTAAACCCGCTGAAACAGCATAATCGCATGGGCCGACTTGGTTGACATGATCCTCCCCGTCTGCGACATTACGGCGGGTGTTCAATGGCTGAACGATTGACGCCGATGTCGCTGTTTCGCATGGTGATTTTGCGTCCTCGTGCCCGTCTCCGTGGTGTTCGGACCGCCAATTGCCCGGGCAGCATGATTGGGTCGAGAGGCTGATCGACTTGATGAATTGCGTTCGACCCGCCGTTCGAGCGGCGGATCGGTTGCGACGGTGGATGCTCGACCAATGCTCTCGGATGAAGCCCGTTACCGCCTTTTGCGTCATTTGCGCGACAATCCGGCAATCAGTCAGCGTCACGTGGCGAGCGAATTGGGATTCAGCTTGGGAAGGGTTGACTATTGCCTTCAGGCGCTGGCCGAGAAACGACTGCTGAAGGCGACGAAGTTCGAGAATAGCCGCCGAAGATCGGCATGTATGTACCTCCTGGCTCCGCAAGGATTCGAGGAGAAGGCACGCGTCGCGGCGCTTCCTGCCGCAGAACGTAAGAGAATACAAAGGCTTGCACGTCAATATCGCACGGACGCGGCGGGGAGTCATTGGGCGCGCACGTCGGTTTCAATGACGAAGAAGTCGCGCCAAACGACGGTACGGGTTCCAGCGGGTCCTGCGGACCAGCGCCAATGGATGCGGCGGTGCAAACGGGGCCTAAGGTGTTCCAGGTGAATTCAAATCAAACCATCGCCCTTCGTAGTGCGGACGGCATCGACATCATCGCATTTGGCCGCGTCGTATGGCGGTACCGCTATTTTGTCGTGCTCGTTTCCTTATGCTTTGTCCTAGCGTCCGTCTACCTTGCTCTGACGGCGAAGAAGATGTACCGAGCCACCGTTACGGTGACGGAGGTGCACGATGAGGCTCTTTCCGGAGCGGGATCATTGATTGGACGGTTGGGTGGCCTTGCCAGCATGGCCGGCCTAAATATCGGCGGTGCCGGTCCGAGTGCCTACGCCCAAGGAGTGCTGACGTCGCGCAATCTGATCGAGAAGTTCGTTGATGCCGAGCGACTGGTGCCGACGCTCACCAAAGGAATGGGGAATCGTGAGACACCTTGGTTCGCGACGCAGCGTTTCCAGGAGACAGTCCTGGCGATTCATCATGATACCCAGAAGGGGGTCACGACGATTTCCGTGGATTGGACCAATCCCGTGATTGCTGCGGATTGGGCAAACGGCTTCGTCGCGCTCGCCAATCGTCTTATCCGCGCGCACATCAAGGGGGAAGCGAGTCGTAACGTTATCTACCTTGAGGGCCAGACCGACAAGACGCAATCCGTCGAGATCCAAAAGTCTCTCTATGGCCTGATCGAAAGCCAGACCAAGGCGCTGATGCTCGCGAATGCGCGATCAGATTATCCGTTTCAGGTCATCGATCCGGCGGTCCCACCCGGGGTGAGGTATAGCCCAAAGCGCGCGCTGATGGTGTTGTCGGGAGCCGTAATTGGGCTCTTCGCTGGAGTCTTGATCGCCATCACTCACAACGCCATTCGGCGCGTCAAGACCATGCAGTGAAGACCGAGCCTAGCAATATCCCGTATGCTCTCTTGTTGAGACGCCTCTGGTGGCACCTTGGCCCGCGACGGCACCGGCAGGTAATGTTCATTATGGCTCTAATGTTCGTCGCGGCGATCGCGGAAGTGGTGAGCTTGGGGGCCGTGTTGCCCTTCGTAGCCGTGCTTGCTAATCCGGCGATCGTTTGGAGATACCCCTTGGTCGCGCATCTGGCGCGTTCATTCGGAATTGTCAGCGCCGGGGGATTGGTTTTGCCGCTGACCGCGGCGTTCGTGCTCACGGCGGTGTTGGCGGGAACGGTTCGAGTTGTTCTCCTTTGGGTGAACACTCGATTTACCTTCGCCGCTGGCGCGGACCTCAGCAGGGAGGTGTACCGTAAGACGCTATATCAACCCTATGCGGTTCATCTGACCCTCAGCAGCAGCGAGGTCATCAGCGGCATCGCAAACAAGGTGGGGGGCACCGTGCTCGGCGTGTTGTTGCCGGCACTGACGCTGATGAGTTCCATCGTGTTGTTGAGCGCGATCATGGCCGCTCTGATCGCGGTAAATCCGCTCGTAGCGCTGATCGCAACTGCCGGATTCGGCGGCGGTTACGCGCTTATAACCTGGATCTCGCGGCGTAGATTGAAACAAAACAGCGAGCACATCTCCCGTGAGCAGACGCAGTTGATCAAGGCGCTGCAAGAGGGTTTGGGCGGCATTCGCGACGTACTGCTCGACGGAACGCAACCTATTTATTGCGAGATATACAATCGCGCCGATCAGTCGCTGCGGCGAGCGCTCGGCGACAATGTATTCATCGCACAAAGTCCACGATTCGCGATCGAAGCTCTGGGCATGGTGCTCATCGCGACAATAGCGTATGTATTGAGCCGTCACTTCGGCGGTGTGTCAACGGCGCTCCCCTTGCTCGCGGCGCTGGCATTGGGCTCGCAGCGCACGCTCCCGGCGTTGCAACAGGCATATTCCGCTTGGGCAACGATCGCTGGCAGCTATGGATCGCTGGCCGACACTGTCGAGCTGCTCGATCAGAAGTTGCCCGATGAGGTGTTCCTGCCGGCCCCGGATCCGCTACCGCTGCGTGATTCGATTCAGTTCGACGAAATTCGATTTAGATACGGACCCGATGGTCCTTGGGTGCTAGATGGATTCGATTTGACAATCCGCAAAGGAGAGCGAGTGGGCTTAGTGGGCAGCACAGGGAGCGGCAAGAGCACCGCGCTCGACTTGCTGATGGGGTTGTTGACGCCCTGTGAGGGGCGTCTGCTGGTCGATCACGAGCCGCTCACCGGACGACGTGTGCGGGCGTGGCAGCGCTCTATTGCCCACGTGCCGCAGAGCATCTATCTTGCCGACAGCACGATCACCGAGAACATCGCATTTGGACTTCCGCAAATGATGATCGACCAACAGCGCGTACGCGACGCGGCCAGGCGCGCGAACATCGACGGGTTCATCGAGAGCCGCCCCGAAAAATACGACGAGATGGTCGGGGAGCGGGGCGTGCGATTATCCGGCGGACAGCGGCAGCGAATCGGCATAGCACGGGCGCTGTACAAGCAGGCGGCGATTTTGATTCTGGATGAGGCGACGAGCGCGCTGGATAACGCGACTGAGCAATCGGTCATGGATGCCATCGATGGCATCAGCCGGGACGTTACCGTGCTGGTTATCGCACACAGGCTTTCCACCGTCGAGCGTTGCGACAAAATTGTCGAGATCGCGCACGGCCGCGTCAAGGCGCAAGGAACGTTCGAACAGTTGATTGCGTGCAGTTCGACGTTTCGGAGGATGGCGCAACTGACGTCGATTCCAGGGTAGGTTCTGATCCAATTATGTTTAACGAAAAATCCATATTGATTACGGGCGGAACGGGCTCCTTTGGGCGGCAATACGTCAAGACATTGCTGGAAAGGTATCGACCGAAGAAGCTGATCATCTTTTCGCGCGATGAACTGAAACAATATGAGATGGCGCAGGAGTTTTCCGCAGGATGCATGCGCTACTTCATCGGCGATGTCCGCGATCGTGATCGTCTCGTACAGGCGATGAACGGCGTGGACTTGGTTATTCACGCCGCGGCATTGAAGCAGGTGCCGGCCGCCGAATACAACCCGATGGAATGCGTGAAGACCAATATTCACGGCGCCGAAAACGTCATATACGCGGCCCTGGCGAATGACGTGGAGAAGGTCATCGCCCTGTCGACTGACAAGGCGGCGAATCCGATCAATCTGTACGGAGCCACCAAACTCGTTTCGGACAAGCTTTTCGTCGCGGGCAATAACATTGCCGGCGGCCACAAGACGAGATTGTCGGTCGTGCGGTACGGCAATGTGGTCGGTTCGAGGGGCTCCGTCGTCCCATTGTTCAAGAAGCAGATCGAACACGGCTGCGATTATCTGCCCATCACGGATCCCGGAATGACGCGCTTCTGGATCACATTGCAGCAGGGAGTCGATTTCGTGTTGAAAAACTTCATGCGCATGCACGGCGGGGAGATCTTCGTACCGAAGATACCCTCGGTGCGGGTTGTGGACGTGGCGCGCGCAATGGCTCCGAACCTTTCGCACAGGATCGTGGGTATTCGTCCGGGCGAGAAGCTTCACGAAGTGATGTGCCCTGCCGATGACTCGCACTTGACGCTGGAGTTCGACGATCATTTCCTGATCAAACCGGCAATCCAATTTTCGGCGCTGGTCGACTTCTCTGCCAACCGCCTCGGCGAGCAGGGGAAAGTCGTCGACGCTGGTTTTGAATTTCACTCAGGACGGAATCCGCATTTCCTGGACATTCACGAGATCATCGCAATGAACCATTTCGTAATGCCGACTTGATACCGTACGGTCGACAGGATGTGACGGATGCCGACATTGAAGCGGCGGTTGAGGTCTTGCGTTCGGACTTCTTGACCCAGGGACCCGTGGTGCCCCGGTTCGAGGGCGCGGTAGGTCGGCGTGTCGGCGTCAAACATGCCGTAGCCGTCAACAGCGCAACTTCGGCGCTCCACGTAGCTTGCGCGGCGCTCGGCCTCGGACGAGGAGACCGATTGTGGACGACCCCCAATACATTCGTTGCCTCCGCCAATTGTGGGCTCTATTGCGGTGCTGAGGTCGATTTTGTCGATATCGATCCTTTGACGTGGAACATGAGTGCGGCGCGGTTGGAGGAGAAGCTCTCAGCGGCGAGAAGATCGGGGCAATTGCCGAAGATAGTGGTACCGGTGCACTTTGGCGGGCAGCCCACCGACCAGCGGAGGATATGGGAGCTTGCCCGCGAATATGGATTCAAGGTGCTCGAGGATGCGTCGCATTCGATCGGCGCCTTGCATGACAAGGTTCCCGTCGGGAACTGTCGGTGGTCGGACGTCACCGTGTTTAGCTTCCACCCGGTGAAGATCATTACATCCGGCGAGGGCGGCATGGCCTTGACCAACGACGACGATGTGGCTTCCAGGATGGAGATACTGCGAACTCACGGTATCACGCGCAAGCCGGAGCGATTCGTGCAGGTACCTGCCGGCCCTTGGCATTACGAGCAGCAAGCGCTCGGATTCAATTATCGAATGACGGATATTCACGCGGCCATCGGCTTGAGTCAGTTCCAGCGGTTGACGGAATACGTTGATCGGCGTAACGAACTCGCGGGCCGTTATGACCGGGAGCTGCATGGTTTGGCCGAATTGCCAACGGTTCTGCCGGGAACGCGATCGGCGTTCCATCTCTATGTGATTCGACTGCGACGGGGATTGGCCGGTGAACCACACGCACGAATTTTCGGCGAGCTTCGCAGACAAAGCGTCGGCGTGAATCTGCATTACACGCCGGTGCATTTGCAGCCGTTTTTCAAGACGCTGGGGTTCTCCGAAGGTCAGTTTCCGGAAGCTGAGATGCACGGTAAGACGGCGATCACACTTCCCCTCTATCCGCGGATGACGGACGCAGAGCACGGTCATGTAATGACGGTGGTTCGACGGGTCTTGGGGGCGGCGAATTGAATCGCCCCGACCTTTTCCTGGGCTGCGAAAGGGGTGCGCGGCTGGCGCGAAACCGGCCGGCGCTCACTGCGCCCGGCCTGCCGGGATCGGACGACGTGCTGCCGGTCATTTTGGAACTGCGTCTGGCGGGACCGGAATCGCCGCCACGCCAGTCGTGCCAACACGGGCGATTTGATGGAGCAGGCCGCCGATGCCGCTTTGCTCAAAAATATGCGCTTCCATGAATAGTCGCTTGGTACTGGGCACGGCTCAGTTCGGCCTCGCGTACGGCGTGGCGAACCGCGACGGTGCGATCGGTTCAGCGGCGGCGGCCGAGATCATCGGATTGGCGTCAACGGCGGGCATCGATACGCTGGATACCGCGGTCGCGTACGGCAACAGCGAGAGCCGACTTGGTGAGATCGGCATTCGGGGCTGGAAAGCCATCTCCAAGATACCCGCCGTGCCAGTGGATACCGTCGATGTCTTCGCGTGGGTCACCGGCTGTGTTGACCGCTCCTTGAGGGCCCTGCGCGTTGAGTCCTTATATGGTCTTTTGCTGCACCAGCCCTCGCAGCTCAGCGGGCCACGCGGTGAGAGCCTGTACCGCGCATTATTGCGGACACGAGAGGACGGAAAAGTCGGCAAAATCGGCGTGTCCATCTACTCACCGGAGGAACTCGATATCCATTGCGCGCGATATCAGTTCGACCTCGTCCAAGCGCCGATGAACGTCTTGGATCGCCGTATTAGGGTGTCGGGGTGGCTGGCGAAACTGCATGATTCTGGCGTGGAGATTCATATTCGCTGCGTATTTCTCCAGGGTCTCCTATTGTTGGATCGTTCGCACATGCCGTCGCAATTCAGCAGATGGGATTCGTTGTGGCAACGCTGGCACGCGTGGTTGGAAGGAAGCGCCGTGACGCCGTTGCAGGCGTGCCTCGGCTTCGGACTCGCGCAACCCGACATTGACGGCGTGGTAGTCGGCGTTGACTCCCCATCCCATATGCGGGAAATCCTGGAAAATGCGAGGGGCATGTCCGAGCCGCCACCCGTGGATCTCCAATCCGACGACATCGATTTGATCGACCCCTCCAGATGGAGATCACATTGAAGACCGTAGGGATCGTGCAGGCGCGCATGGGTTCGACGCGCCTGCTGAACAAAGTCCTGCGCTCGGTGTGCGGAACGCCCCTGATCGGGCTGCTCCTCGAGCGTCTTTCCCGTGCGAAAACGCTGGATCAAATCGCGATATGCACCTCCGTGGATACTGCCAACGACCCGTTGGCGGAATATGTGGCGTCGGTTGGATATGGGGTCTATAGGGGCGATGAGAACGATGTGCTCGATCGGTACTATCAGGCGGCCAAGGAATTTTCCGCCGACGTTGTGGTTCGCGTGACGGGCGATTGCCCGCTGATCGACCCGAAGGTCGTGGACGCAGTGGTGCGACTGTTCTTCGAATCGGCGTCGGATTACGCCTCCAATGTTTCCCCGCCGTCATTTCCGGACGGCCTGGATGTCGAAGTATTCCCATTTGCCGCTTTGGAGCGCGCGTGGAACGAGGCCACGCATCCAGCCCAGCGGGAGCATGTGACCCCGTTCATTCGCGAGCTTAGTCGGCATCGCGGAGTCAATCTGAGTCATCCGTCGGACGAATCCTGGCGGCGCTGGACAGTCGATGAGCCGGAAGACTTGCTCGTTGTCAGCCGCATCTTCGAACATTTTAGCCCGCTCCGGGATTTCTCCTGGACGGACGCACTGGCTGCGGTCGACGCAAATCGGGAATGGTTTGGCGTGAACCGGCACCTGCTCAGAAACGCCAGCGTGAACCTGTATACGGGCCAGGATCTCTGGACGCGCGCGAAGCGCGTGATACCCGGCGGAAACATGCTGCTGTCCAAACGGGCGGAGATGTTTCTGCCCGACCAGTGGCCGGCGTATTTTAGCAAGGCAAAGGGCTGCCGCGTGTGGGACATGGACGGTCGCGAGTACATCGACATGTCGATCATGGGCGTAGGCACGAACATACTCGGCTACGGTCACGATGAGGTCGACGATGCGGTACGCAGGACGATCGATGCAGGTAATATGTCTACGTTAAACTGCCCGGAAGAGGTGTACCTCGCGGAGAAACTGATAGAGATGCATCCCTGGGCCGACATGGTCCGATTTGCGCGGTCCGGTGGCGAAGCGAACGCGATCGCGGTCCGCATCGCGCGAGCCGCAAGCGGTCGGGATGGGGTCGCCATCTGCGGATATCACGGCTGGCATGATTGGTATCTAGCGGCGAATCTTGGCGACGACAGGAATCTGGCGGGGCATCTGCTGCCGGGCTTAGAGCCTAACGGCGTGCCGAAGGCCCTTCGGGGCACCGTCTTTCCGTTTCGATACAATAATTTCGCCGAACTCGACGACTTAGTGCGCAACCGTCCGATCGGCGTGATCAAGATGGAAGTGTCGCGCAATTTCGGTCCGGAAGGTGATTTCCTGCAGAAGGTTCGCGAGTTGGCGTCGCGCAACGGTATCGTGCTGATTTTCGACGAATGTACGTCCGGTTTTCGGCAAACCTATGGTGGTTTGCACAAGATGTATGGCGTCGAACCGGACATGGCGATGTTTGGCAAAGCCCTTGGCAACGGCTACGCAATCACGGCGGCCATCGGGCGTCGCGAGGTTATGGAGGCGGCGCAGACTTCCTTTATAAGCAGTACGTTTTGGACCGAACGCATCGGACCGACCGCGGCATTGAAGACCTTGGAAGTCATGGAACGAGTCAGATCATGGGAGACGGTAACCGACGTCGGCAGATCGATCACGACGGGTTGGCAAATGCTTGCGCGGAAGCACGGCTTGACGATCAACACGAGCGGGTTGCCGGCATTGACGGCGTTCTCGCTGGTTGGCACGCAGGCCTTGGCATATAAGACATTGATTACACAGGAGATGCTTGCACGGGGATTCTTGGCGGGAACCAGCGTATATGTATGCACGGCGCACACTCCGGACCTGGTTGACCGTTACTTCGATGCGCTGGATGCGGTGTTTGCGATGCTCGCGGAATGCGAGAACGGGAGGGACGTTGCTTCGTTCCTTCGGGGTCCCATTTGTCACGACGGATTCAAGCGGTTGAATTGATGTCCAAGTCCATATTCGTAGTTGCGGCGCATCCCGATGATGAAGTGCTAGGGTGCGGAGGCACGATCGCCCGGTATGCGCATGATGGCGTCCGAGTCAACGTCGCGTTCATATCGGACGGTGTTTCGTCCCGCGAGGGCGTCGATTCGGGTTCCGCGGAGTTTCGCGCCGCGCAAGAAGCGCGTCGAACCGCGGCTTACGCGGCCTGCGGGATTCTCGGGGCGAACATCGTCTTTTTCGGTGCGTATTCCGACAACCGGTTGGATTCCGTGCCGTTGCTCGACGTCATTAAGACCGTAGAAGCCTTGTTCGCGCAACATCGTCCCGAGATTGTCTTCACGCATCATGCGCACGATCTAAACGTGGATCATCGCCTCGTGCACCAGGCCGTCGAGACAGCCTGTCGCCCCTGCGCCGGCGGCACGGTCAAGACCGCGGCCTTCTTTGAGGTTCCATCGAGCACCGAATGGCGGATGCCTGGGAACTCGACGTCCTTTGCACCGAACTGGTACGTCGATATATCCGCCTGGCTCGATCGCAAGCTTCGGGCACTTGAGGCGTATGCCGTCGAGGTCCGCGATTGGCCGCATCCGCGCTCGATGCGCGCAGTGGAATATCTTGCCAGGTGGCGTGGCGCTACCGTTGGGGTGGATGCTGCGGAATCCTACGTCATTGGAAGGCAAATATCATAATCGCCGTCTTTCGCGTCGACGCATCCAGTCAAATTGGCATTGGGCACGTGATGCGTTGCCTGACATTGGCCGAACTTCTTCGCGATCGCGGCGCCGACGTGCGATTCCTGTGCAGAGAACACGCCGGGAATCTTGCGAGGCAACTGCGAGAATGTGCGTTCAACGTGGATCTTCTGCCGATTTCGCCGACCGCCGACCCAAAGGCTGAGGATGGCGCGTACTCAGCCTGGCTGGGCGCTTCCGAATCGGAAGACGCGGAGCAAACAATCCACGCAATCCGTGATAGCGAGGTGGAGTGGTTGATCGTCGACCACTACGGGATCGGTGTCGAATGGGAACGCAAATTGCGTCCGCACGTGCGCGAACTCCTCGTAGTCGACGATCTCGCGAACCGACCGCATTCATGCGACATGCTGCTGGACCAAAATTTTTTCGCGGAAGACCGGAAGCGATATGCACGCCTGGTCGATGAACGTTGTCGGTTCTTGCTCGGACCACGCTTTGCGTTGTTGGGGGCGGAATATCGCGATGCCCGGCGTCGGGTACCGCGCCGGGATGGTCGCATCGGGCGTGTTTTGGTTTTCTTTGGGGGTACGGACCCCTGCAATCTCACGGGCATGACGCTTGATGCCCTGTGCGTGCCTGGACTCCGGCATCTGCCGGTCGACGTGGTGATGGGCGTCAACAATCCGCATAATGCCGCCGTTCGGAAACTTGCGGCGGGTCGACCTAAAACGACGATATACGGGCCCCAAAGGCATTTGGCGGATCTTATGGCGCGAGCGGATCTCGCGATCGGAGCTGGTGGGGTCACGACTTGGGAACGCATGATCATGGGATTGCCGAGCGTCGTCATCACCATCGCGGAGAATCAACGTCCATCGACCGGATCGCTTGCGAAAGCGGGTCTGATTGCGTACGTGGGCCATTACGACCGCGTTACGCGGCAAGACCTGACCGGAGCGATACGCGACGCGATCTCGAATCCCCGTGACTTGAGCGATATATCACTCAAGTGTTGCCTCCTGGTCGACGGTTGCGGGGCGCTTCGGGTATTGGAGATCATTCAACCCACTGCGGCAGATTCCCTTCGACTGCGGGTCGCCCAACCCGATGACGTGTATCGATATTTCGAGTGGGCCAACGACCCCGATGTTCGCGCGCAGGCGGTTCAGACCAGCCTCATTTCGATCGAGAGTCACGAACGATGGTTCGCCGCCAAGTTGGCCTCCCCCCACGCGCAGCTTTTCGTCCTCATGGCTGGCGACTTGCCGGTAGGCCAGATACGCTTCGACCGCGAGGGAAACGACTATCGTGTCGATTATTCAATCGATCGGGACTATCGAGGGCGGACATGGGCCTCGCGATTGGTGGCGCTCGGCATGTCGAAATCCACGGCGGAACGAGGCGCTCGGTTCGTCGCCGAGGTCCGGGAAAATAATCTTCGCTCCCGTGCGGTATTCGCGCGACTCGGCTTCAGGCCGCAACCGTCGACCCGAGGCGACGCGTTCGTCGAGTATCGGACCGATGCCGTACCAGAGGCACGGGCGGAAGGAGCGCCATGAGGGTAATGGTAAGCGCCGCCGGCTCGCCGGCGTCCGTGTCGATTTTGCGCCATTTGAAAGCGCTCGGTCATGAAGTCGTCGGAATAAACGCGCGTGTGGAAACGGAAAAATTGGGCCGAGCCTTCTGCGACAGATTTTTTCTCTGCCCGTTGGCGAGCGCTTCAGCCTATCTCGATTTCCTCGTGGAGCGATTGGCAGACGTAGACGCTTTTCTTCCGTTCATCGATGAAGAACTGATCGCGATCGCCGATGGGTGGTCGCGCATTCCGAAGATCCTCACTGGACGCGTCGCATTATCGGACCCCGTTGTAATACGCGATTGCGTCGACAAATGCCGCTTTCAGCGTGCCTGCGTCGAGGCCGGCCTGCCAATTGCTCCCACGGCGAAGTCTCCGCCCGCCTATTTCAAGCCGCGCTTTGGCCGAGGCGGGAGGGGCGTGCTCGAGGTGTTAGACGGCCGTATGTTCGAGGCCTTGGAGGGCTGGGACGGCGTGATCCAACGCGCTATCCGCGGAGAGGAGTTCACGGTTGATGCAATCTTCGACAGAGACGGCCAGTTGCTCGCCACCGCGTCGCGCAAGCGTTTACTGGCCGCCGGCGTATCGACCATCGGCGAGGTGGGGTTCGATCCGGCCTTGCACCGGCTCGCCGAAAGAATTGGCAGTAATTGGCACTTTAAGTATGCGATCAACTTTCAGTGTATACGCGATGGCGCCGGAAAGGACTGGATCATAGAATTGAATCCGCGCTTGGCGGGCAGCGCGATATTTTCCACTCTCGCCGACTGTGACCCGTTTTCGGCGACCATCGCGCTATTGTCTGGTGGCTCCTGGAAAGGTCATCCAAAACGTCTGCGCGTTTGGCGCTACTGGAAAGAGATGTCGGAGGAGCTGTCGCCGTGAATACCGATGATCAGCGACTGAATCTCGTGACGGCTACCGAGAGATTGTCGCGTGAAATCGGGGGGGCCAACCGGGTTGTGTTCGATCTGGACGGAACGATCTACGACACACGGGATTTCGAGCGGCCCGCCCTCGAATCCGTCGTCAATTGGCTCCGAGAGAAGAGCGGAAGATCCTTGGATGGATTGACGGTGGAGCTTTGGCTGAGGCGCGAGACGGATCGACATCGGTCGGGTTTGTTCGATGACGTGTTGCATAAATTTGATTTGCCGCTTGCCTGGGGCGCGGAATGCGCGCAACGATTCCACGATCACTCACCGAGTGGATTGACCAGTGAGTACAGCCTGCGAGAGTATCTATTGGAACTGCGTGCCCGCGGACTGCGGCTGGCGCTCGTGAGCAACGGCCGCGACAGGCTACAACAGCGTAAGTGTGATGCGATTGGCCTCCGCGGACTCTTCGACGAATGCATCATTTGCGGACCCGATTTCCCGGAACGACAAAAGCCCGGGTCGTGGGCCTGGTCGCAGCTTGCCAATTGGCGCGCGGGTTTACCGACGGTGTACGTGGGCGACGATCCCGTAGATGAGGTATTTGCGGCTGCTGGGCGTGCGGGTTTCGTCAAGTTCCGATTCAGGAGTCCGAAATATGCAGATTGACGGACGACCGATAGGCGGCGGGCGACCGCCGTACGTAATCGCCGAGCTTTCAAATAACCACCTGGGGGATCCGAAGCGAGCGTGTCGGCTTATCGAAATTGCCGCCGAGTGCGGTGCCAACGCGGTGAAAATCCAGACTTACGATGCGGAAGCACTGACCATTGATTGCGATCGCCCCGAATTCATCATCAAGACGCCGCCGTGGGTTGGATTGAATTATTACCAACTTTATCGGCGGATCGCCTTGCCCGCGGAGTTCACCGAGCTGCTGTTTCGAGTAGCGCGGGATTGCGGAATCACGATATTTAGCTCCGCCTTTGATGAGCGTGCCGTCGAGCTGCTGCGACGCCTGAACTGTCCCGCGTACAAGATCGCTTCGTTCGAGATTTGCGACGACCCCTTGTTGCGAGCCGTCGGCGCGACCGGACGTCCGGTGATCGTGTCGACTGGGATTGCCGGACTCGACGACATCGAGGAAGCGATTCGCGTGCTGCGCGGCGCCGGCTGCCAGGATGTCGCGCTACTTCATTGCATATCCCAATATCCAGCAAACACGGCGGAAATGCATTTGTCGGTGATAGACCGTCTCGCACAGCTCAATTGTGTCGTTGGACTATCGGATCACAGCTTGGACAATTTCGCCGCGGTGCTGGCGGTTGCACGGGGAGCGGCCTTGATCGAAAAGCACTTCACGATTTCGCGGGAGGACGGCGGACCGGATGCGTCGTTCTCGCTCGAGCCAGCGGAGCTGGCTGCATTGGTAAAGGACGTAAAGCGTGCCTGGGAAGCGATTGGCGATCCGGGATTACTGGAGCGAGCGACTCGCGCGGGTTCGGAACACGGGCGATCATTGTTTGTCGTGGAGTCGATGCGTGCCGGAGATACGTTCGGGCCGCAGAATGTGCGCGCAATTCGTCCAGGTTGCGGGCTTCCGCCGCGCACGATTGTGCGGATCCTCGGTCGTCGAGCGCGGCGAGACCTCGCCCGGGGAGAGCCATTGCATTGGGAGGATGTAGAGTGATGCAGGCCGATCATTTTGCGCATACGGAGCGATGTCCGGTTTGCGGCGGCGGCGCGGCCCCCATGCTTTCGCTCCTAAATCAAGCGATTTACCAGCATCCGGTGCCGACAGACGCCGATGTACGCGGTCCCTTCACCGTGGATCTAAGTTGGGTACAGTGCGCGAGGTGTACACATGCTTGGCAGGCGACGTTCGACGCACGGCTTCTCAAGGATATATATCGCAGCCATTACTATACACCTGCTCCCGCGGGCATGGGGATGCAGTTTCGGGACGTGTTCTTGCGAACGCTCGACGAATGTGGACTGCTGAGGGCAGGAGCGTCGCTGCTCGAAATCGGCGCGTCCGACGGAAATGTGCTCCACGAGATGATGTTGCAAACGGGGTCCACGACCGCGTACGCGTTCGAACCGAACCGGGAAAACGCCGACATCGCGCGAAAGCGTGGTCTTACGGTTTATGAGGCATTTTTCGGTGCAAGCGCCATCCAACGCGTTGGCGCAACGGTCGACTTCGTGTTTGCACGGCATGTGATAGAGCACGCGTTCGATTTTGAGGATTTTTTTGCGGGCGTAAATGGAGTGGCATCGGGGCAAGCCGATCTCGTGCTAGAGACGCCAAGTCTAGATCACCACGCGCGGCTCGGATCCTTAGCACCTTTTCACATTGAACATCTACACGTGTTTTCCCAACGATCGCTCACGACGCTTGCGCAACGATTCGGATGGCATCGGACCCATGGCGTCGTCACTGCAGACGGAAACCTGATCGCGGCGTTTGGTAGAGACGGGACCAAAGAGTCAAACGATACTGTTCCCTCGACCGAATTGAGCGGATTGCAGGCGGCAGCGGATTCGGTCCGCGCCCGTCTTTGTCGTGCGACCGAGGGGAGGCAGCTTATTTTCTGGGGAGCGGGATCCGCGGCCGTCTCGCTCGTTCGAATGCTTGGACGGGAGCCCGACATGTGGACTGACGGAAATCCAAATAAATACGGTCGGAAATTCCCCGGCCTAAAGAGCGAAATTGTAAGTCCGGAACGGGCGTTGGCGATGGTCGAATCCTCGCCGCGCGCCAAACCTCTGCTCGTCATTACGTCATCGTTCGTACGCGAAATACTTCCGCGAGTCAGGGCTCGGGGATGGACCGGTGAAATCATGGACCTGGACGGAAACTTCCTGTAGCCGTCGCACCCTTTGTTTTCCGATTATTGCCGCGGGGTGTTCGAGTAGAGGTGGGTATGTCAGTGCACTTCGTCACTGTGGGTACGTGGCCGGTTCTGGTCGAGACTCTTTGGGAACGCATTGCACGCGTCGGCCAGTTTCAGTTCTCCCATGTGGTTGAGCCGGGCTCCAGCCGGCACACATGGAAAAATGGCGAGCCACCACCTAATGTTTATTTCATTGCCGATGTCCCGATTCCCCGGATGCCCAAACCGGACATCGAACTCCTTTCTTCGCTGGAATGCGACGGAGTTCCGAGTGTTCATAATATGATTTTGAGCGACCGGATCGTCTCCAAGCTTGATTACGCCGAAGCGCTCGGATATTGCACTTTTTTGGTTCAACGACTTGCGACGCTTTACAAGAAATTGAGACCCACCGTGATCATTGGCTCCTTCGACGCGCTTCACGGTGGGTTGGGCTTAGCTGTCGCGAGAAGCTTGAACATTCCGTGGTTTGCTCTCAATTTCAGCGTAATTCCCGCCGGTTTGGCGTCCTTTTGCGATGGTATGTCACCAACCGCGCGTGTGATGCTGGACACGCGGCAACTCTGGGATGTCGCCGCTGCCGCCGAGTCGGCCCTTGAAAGTTTTCTGACGCGAAAGGTTCACGCGCCGGCCTACATCGCACCGAAAAGCCGCGGCCTGGCGGGGTCCATTGGTAGACTTCCGGCCAGGGTGGCGAAGGCATTTTGGATGTTGCGCATCGCTCGCCATCGTCGGTATTTGAAATTCGTGCGGGAACCCGGTGGCTATGATCTATGCGCCGCTGTTCGGCGTATCTATCGTTTAGCGGCCGCCAATGCGGCCCTGGGAAAGATGCACTTAATCGAGGAGCCTCCTGCAGGGCCGTACGTACTGTTCGGCTTACATACGCAACCGGAATCGTCGATCGACGTCTGGGCTCCGTTCTACAGCAATCAACTCTGGGTTATCGAATTGCTCGCACGATCCATACCGCCCAGTCATGGACTGTTGGTGAAGGTCCACAAGAGCGACGTGTCGAACTATTCCCGCGAGCAGCTCGAGCACATGCGATCCTTTCCCGGAGTGCAACTGGTCGCCCCATTCGCGGATACCCGCAAGTTGATCGAGAACGCAGCGCTGTTGTTTTCAATACAAGGGACGATGGGGCTGGAGGCGGCGTTGCTTGGTAAGCCGCTAATCACGCTCGGCGAGTCCCCGGTCGCGTGTTTTCCCAGCGTGTCGCCGATTGGTAGGCTCGTGGATCTGCCGAAATTGGTAAGGAGGAAGCTCACGGAGACGGCGCCTTCGAGAAAACAGATTCTTGACGCGTATCAAGAGTATCTCAGGCCATTCGCTCCAGCTTCGTACAACGACTGGACGAAGAAGCCGGACGAGCGAGAGATCGTCGCATTTTCGCGATTATTCGAAGCTCTCGCTTCCCATGTTCGGCCTACGGGCTCGACGCCTCTCGGTCAGAGCGCAGGATAGCCAATGATTCCGGTGGTCTGGCGTCGACGGGTTCTCTTCTTCATGCGGCGTTGCAAATTCGCGCTGCGCTTCGGCCGCAAGCCCATCACGATAGACTCATCGTCGTGGGTCTCCAGGCGCAGCGACATCCGCAACCGTGACGGGGGAACGATCGAGATCGGCAAGAATTGCGAGATCCATCCCTATGCGATGGTGCTTACGTACGGTGGTGACATTCGGATAGGCGACAACTGCAGTTTGAACCCCTTTGCCATCATCTACGGATATGGTGGCGTACGTCTGGGAAATGGGGTGCGTGTTGCGGCTCACACGGTGATAATTGCCTCGAATCATCTGATTTCCTCCGACGGCAAACCGTTCTATCAATCCGGCGTTACTGGACGCGGAATTAGCATAGAGGACAACGTGTGGCTCGGCGCCGGAGTGGTAATTCTCGACGGAGTGACGGTGGGGCGCAATTCGATCGTTGCGGCTGGAAGTGTAGTCACAAAACCCGTGCCGGCGAACACTACGGTGGCCGGCGTTCCCGCTCGCGTCATCGCGACACGCTGAATGGTCGGAAATGAAAATTTAGCGCATATGAACGAACACACCATTTCCAGCAATAAAGGCACGGATCAGCATTCACTCGGCATAACTGCGGGGCGTGCGGTATCATGGCTGACGGCGTTTTTGGCAGTCATCGCGCTCGGGTTAAGCGCCTACTCGAATTATTTCCGAGCTACGCACGTGAGTGCAATATTTGCCGTGCTGCTTGGTATGCATATGTTGCGTTATTCCAGGATTTTCTGGTGCCGGGAATTCTCCTTATACGCGGGATTTTTCGGTTACATGATGCTGGCCCTCCTGTGGACGCGCGACACGGCACTGGCAGCGAATACGCTTGTTCCCGCGTTTGGTTGTCTGATAGTGATGATCCTGTTGGGGTCACTGGTCCGTTTCCACGATTTGCCGTCAATATTTGCAGGGGCCTTTTACGGCTTTGTTGCCGCTGCCGCGTTTTACACGCTCACCCGGGGATTTCCCCTGTCATATCCGCGAAAATTTTCATACAACGCCATCGCCGAGATGTACCTCTTCGGGCTATTCGTCGTTATTTTGTACGGTGGATGTAAGCAACGTGGGGGTTTCCTGGTCTTCATCTCCATTGTGGTTCTCCTGCATATCGTCGCAACGACCTCGATCAAGACCAATCTTGGAATCCTTTTGGGTGGATTTGCGACCACCGTGATGTATTTCCGCTATTTTGGTCGCGTCCTGCGGCGCGGAGCATTGGCGTTGACGATTCTGGGGCTCGCGCTGACGTTCATGGTCGCGTCGAATCAGACGGCTCGCGAATCGATAGATCGTGGCTTTCAGCGGGTTCAACTGGGCGTTGACGTGCTCGAGGCGCGGGGAAATGTGCCTGGTTACTCCGCCTTTAATGAGAGGGATTATTGGGAGAAAATGGGTTTCCGAGGCTGGGCTTTTAATCCCATATTTGGGCATGGAACGGAGGCCTTCCGCGCGGATTACGGCATTACCTCGCACTCGACGCCAATCGACTTGCTCTATAACTCTGGTGTCATTGGCCTATCGTTGTTTTACGGCATTTTCGTCAGCCTCGTATGGCGCATTTTTCGTATCGAAAATCGAATGCCGGCGAGCCAACGATCGTTGATATTTGGCGGCATCGTTTGCTACGTCTTTGTTACCTTGTCCGGAACGATGCACTATAGCTTGTTGCTGGCCGCCTTCGTGGCAATTAGCGCGGCGCTGCTTCGCCGATACAATGACCTAGCGGCTTCGCAAGGTGTAGGCGTCAATCGCGATGACGGCGCATGAATCAGCCGAGGATTGTAGAAATGTCGATGCCATCACAGTGCAGTTCCGTCGAGACGCCGCATTGCGTTGGATGCGACGCCTCGAAGAATTCGCCGGGATTTGTCCGTAAGAACGGAGTGGCTCGAGTCGTGATGGCCGATGGGTACTGGGGGCCGAATCGGCTCGGCAATATTTCCGCGAATTGGGCGTACTAATTGCGTCGTCTATCAGAGTCGCAGCCATCAATAATGATGGTGACCGGCAGTCTCGAATGCGGCGGCGCAGAGCGGGTCTTTGCGGACATGGCGAACTACTGGCGCAAGAAGGGTTTGACGGTTGTGCTGGCGACTTGGGCAGGGCCATCGACGGAGGATTTTTACGAACTCGATCCGGGCGTACAGAGGAGTTGGTTGGACGTGCCGCCGGGAGGGCCGACGCCGCTGGCGCGGCTCCTTGCGCATATTCGCCGAATCCGTAAGCTGCGGCGCTTGGTGTTGGATTTGCGGCCGGACGTGGTTCTGAGTTTCATCGACACGTCGAACGTCATGACTTTGATGGCGTGTGTGGGTTTGCGGAGGCGAGTCGTCGTCTCTGAACGAACTAACGGTGCCGTGACGTCGACGCTTCCGCGGATTTGGCGCGCGCTTCGCGCGGTCACCTATCGCAGTGCGGACGTCGTGATCACACAGACGCGCGATGCGGCACGATGGGTTGAAGGTACATGTCATGTGAGGCCGGTTGTAATTCCGAATCCGTTACGGCAGTTACCCGACATCAAAATGCCGCGCGAAGCGGTCGTTCTGGCGGCCGGTAGATTATCGCATGAGAAGGGGTTCGACATCCTGATATCGGCCTTTGCCGGAATTGCGCGCGATTTTCCAGATTGGCGGCTCGTGATCTTGGGAGTGGGCCCAGAGAATGTGCCCTTGAGGAGTATGTGTGCGGCGTTGCGGGTCGAAGCCCGTGTCGAGTTTCTCCCGCCGACCAAGGATATAGAATCATGGTTTGCACGAGCCTCTCTAGTAGTACAACCCTCGCGGCTCGAGGGATTTCCCAATGTAATTTTGGAGGCTATGGGAATGGGGGCGGCGGTCATCAGTGCGGATTGCCGATCCGGGCCGGCCGAAATAATCGAAGATGGAGTGAACGGCCGACTCGTGCCGCCCGAGGACCCAAATCGGTTGGCCGAAGTTATGGCCGAGTTAATGCGCGATCCCAATCAACGCGATCGGTTGGGACTTGAGGCGCGGAGAGTTAGAGTAACTTTCGCGCAAGACTTCATAATGCAGGAATGGGAACACTGCATCTTGTCCGAATTCGCGTAGGGACGATTTATTGAGCATGGACCGAGGACCAAGCATGTCCGTGGGACGCGAGAGTGAGCGCGGGGAGAGATTCGCATTTGGAGAGAATTGGGCGCGGTTTCTGTTGTCACTCGACGAATCGCGGATTCAAAGCGCCGAGCATTCGCTCGGTGAAATGCTCGGCATGACGAGCTTGGCGGGTCGGCGCTTCCTTGACATCGGTAGCGGTTCGGGTCTGTTCAGCCTGGCGGCGCGAAGACTTGGTGCGACGGTGTACTCCTTCGATTTCGATCCGGAATCGGTCGCGTGCACAACGGCGTTGAGGAATCGCTATTTTCCGTGCGATTCCGGCTGGAGAGTTCATGAAGGGTCCGTCTTGGACCGTACGTATCTCGAGACTCTGGGTAACTTCGATATCGTATACAGTTGGGGCGTCCTTCATCACACCGGCGCCATGTGGCCGGCGATCGAGAACACGATCGGTCGCGTCGAGCCGGGCGGCGAATTGATCGTCGCGATCTACAACGACCAGGGCTGGAAGTCGCACGTATGGTGGTTGATCAAGAGCTTTTACAACCGGCTTCCCCGCCCGCTGCGCCGGCCATTCGCGTTCGCGATATCCATCGCGACGCGCGTTCTCGTCTTCGCGAAGTATCTCGTGAAGGGGAAGCCGATGGTCGCGATCGCGCCTTTGCTCTCGGATCGCCGCAATCGCGGTATGAGCGCGAAATACGATGAGATCGACTGGATCGGCGGATTCCCGTATGAATTCGCCAGCTGCGAAACCTTGACATCTTACTTCACGTCCCGCGGCTTCGAGGTTATAAGCGTCCGTAGGACGGATAGTTGGGGCTGCAACGAGCTGGCTCTGCGACGAACGCGATGTGCGGACTAGCCGGATATTGCCAGTTCGGTGGAATTTCGGCGGCCGAAGCAAATGACATCCTGGGCGCGCAGACGCGGAGTCTGACGCATCGGGGCCCGGACGACTTTGGTCACTGGATCGATCCCGTATGCGGGATTGCGCTTGGCCATCGCCGATTGTCGATACTCGATCTCTCCCCCGCCGGGCATCAACCCATGACATCTGCGAGCGGCAGATACGTCATAGCACTCAACGGTGAGATCTACAACCACCAGATGATCCGAGGGCTATTGGAACGCGATGCTGGCGCGCCCGAATGGCGTGGCCACAGCGACACGGAAACGCTCTTGGCCGCAGTGGATCGCTGGGGAATTGACGTTGCGTTGAGGCAATCCGTCGGCATGTTCGCGCTCGTGATCTGGGATCGCACGACGCGGACTCTCACGCTCGCGCGTGACCGGTTGGGCGAGAAGCCCTTGTATTATGGGTGGCAGGGCGGCACATTCCTGTTCGGATCGGAGCTCAAGTCGCTGCGAGTGCATCCGGCGTTCCGCGCGCAGATCGATCGGGCCGCTCTTGCGGGTTATGTCAGGCACGGCTACATTCGCGCGCCTTCATCGATATTTCAAGGTATCTTCAAGCTACAGCCGGGCACCTACCTGCAGTTGAGGCCGCCGCAAAGCGCTGGGGAATTGCCTCGGCCCGTTGCGTATTGGTCGCTGCTGGACGCCATCGAGCGGGGGCACCGCGATCCATTCCGCGGCGACGACCGTGAGGCCGCGGACGCGCTTGAAAGGCTGCTTGCAGACGCCGTCGCGTTGCAGAGCGTCGCCGACGTTTCCGTCGGCGCGTTTCTGTCGGGCGGGATCGACTCGAGCCTCGTCGCCGCGCTGATGCAGACGGGATCCTCCAGGAAAGTCAAGACGTTCACGATCGGTTTCGATCAACCGCGACTCGATGAGGCGCCGTACGCAAGGGCGGTGGCGCAACACCTGGGAACGGAGCACACCGAACTCTACGTCAATGAGACCGATGCCATGCGGGTGATTCCGCGGCTCCCGCGCTTGTTCGACGAACCGTTCGGCGACAGTTCGGCGATTCCGATGTATCTGGTGTCGGAGCTGGCGCGGTCGAAGGTAACCGTGGCGTTGTCCGGCGACGGGGGCGACGAGCTCTTCGGTGGGTATTCGCGCTACCAACGCACCGCGCAGATTTGGTCGGTTTTGCGCAGGACGCCATGGCCCGTGCGACGGCTCATGGCGTTAGGGGCGCATTCCGTGGAGTCATTGTGGAGGGCCGGACCATCCGCGACGACCCTTCACAGGATTGTACAATTCCTGGGAGCACGAGATGCGCGCGAGTGCTACGCGGTCCAATTTTGGTGGCATTATGGTAGCCCGACCGGCGTCTTGGGCATTGCCAAGGAATACCCGCACACTGAGCCCGCGTCGCGGACCGGAGCGGACCGGGAGATCTTCGACCTGATGATGTACGAAGACTCCGTTTCCTATCTGCCCGACGACATTCTGGTCAAGGTGGATCGAGCCGCGATGGCCGCCAGTCTGGAGACGCGAGTGCCGTTGCTGGATCATCGCGTTGTGGAGTTTGCGTGGGCGTTGCCGCGGAGCATGCGAGTGGGGGGCGGGACCGGCAAGTGGTTGCTGAAACGTGTATTGGGACGACATGTCCCTCCTCGGCTGTTCGAGCGCAAAAAGATGGGCTTCGGCATACCTGTAGGCGATTGGCTCCGCGGCCCCCTCCGCGATTGGGCGGAAGGATTGTTGGCGCCGCAGCGCTTGCGGTGCCAGGGAATCTTCGATGATCGTGTCGTGCGGCAGCGGTGGGAGGACTATTTGCGGGGCCGCCGGGTGAGCAGTGACGGAGTTTGGCAATATCTGATGTTCCAGTCGTGGATCGATGGGTAATTGCATCCATTCCCGTCCGGAAGGAATTACCCTCTTTCTGCCGTCGCTCGACGGCGGCGGCGCGGAGCGTGTGTTCGTGCAGCTGGCGAACGCATTCGGCCGATTTGGCCTGAACGTGCATCTAGCGCTTGCCGCCGTCCGCGGTCCGTACCTCCAGGAGGTCGACGCGTGCGTGCATATCGTCGACCTTGGCGGCGGTGGGGTATTGCGAGTGCTGCCGAGTCTCAGCAGGCATATAAAGTCCGCGCGCCCGGTCGCGATACTCTCAGCGCTCGATCATGCCAACATCGTCGCCATCGTCGCCAACACGATGACGCGGCGAAATACCCGATGTGTGATTTCGACGCGGTCGGTGCCGATGGCCGTGTACCGCGAGGCGAGCTTTCCTCGCCGTCATGTGCTGCCCTTCTTGATGCGGGCAACCTACAGGTATGCGGACCGTGTGATAGCCAACTCCCGAGCGGTCGCGATGGATCTGATCGAACACTTCGGAGTGCCGCAGGAGAGAGTGAGCGTCATATACAATCCGCTTGACGTTGATTCGATCCAGCGCCTCGGTTGCGAGCGAGTCGAGAATCGCTGGCTTAGCGAGAATGAAACGCCGCTGATCCTCGGCGTCGGAAGCCTGACCGCTTTGAAAGATTTTCCGACGTTGATTCGCGCATTCGCCAAGGTTCGCACGACGGACGCATGCCGCCTCGCGATTCTGGGGGAAGGTCCGGATCGCCGGAAGCTCGAGAATCTCGTGGCTGAATTGGCTTTGGAGCGGCATGTTCATCTGCCCGGATTCGTCAGGAATCCATTCGCGTGGATGCACCGTGCCGCGGTGCTGGTGAGTTCCTCGTTGACAGAGGGATGCCCCAACGTCGTGATGCAGGCGCTGGCGTGCGGCACGCCCGTCGTGTGCACGGATTGCAATGGCGGTTCCGCGGAGATCCTGGAGGGCGGAAAGTGGGGCGCCTTGGTGCCGATCAGGGATCCGACCACGATGGCCGCGGCAATTGTGAAGTCGATGCACCACGAGGCGGGCGTCGACGGCCGCAGGAGGGCGGCGGACTTTTCGATCGACGAGGTGGCCCGCGCATTCGTCCGAGAGTTGCTACCGGTCGACCCGACGGCCGTGGCGGAGGGCTGAGCGGCGTGTGCGGCATACTCGGATATGCGATGCGTTCTACGGGCGTCGAACCGATGTCATTGGAACGGTTCCGCAACGCGTTAATGACGCTGCGGCACCGCGGCCCGGACGGATCCGGAATTTTCCAGGATCGCAACGTCTGGCTCGGTCACTCGAGATTGAGCATCCTGGACCTGTCGGATGCCGGGGCCCAGCCGATGCGGACCGCGGACGATCGCTTCGTGATCACCTACAACGGCGAAACATACAATTTCCGGGAGATCGCCGCCGAAGGGCGGCTGGGCGATCTCGTTTCGAGATCGGACACTGAGGTGATTGTCAGATCGTTCGCGGCGCGGGGCGTCTCGGTCCTTCCGAGCCTGAACGGGATGTTTGCGTTCGCCATTTACGACAAGGTGGACCGCAAGATACTGCTGGCCCGGGATCGAGCCGGCATCAAGCCGCTTTACTATCGAATCGACTCCCGCGGCCTGGCGTTCGCCTCCGAGATGAAGGGCATTGCGGCGCTCAGCGACGAGGATCCGACATGTAACTTGGCTGCGCTGCACGAATGGCTTTACTACGGCAATGCGCTGGGTGGCCGCACGCTGCACGCGGGTATTCATCAGCTGTTGCCCGGACACTACTTACAATTCGACGTCGACACATTCGATCATCGGATCGAACCGTACCATGGCTTTCGCGGATCGTCCGCAGGCGTGGTCCGGGGGGCGGGCGGTGTCGAGGAGGCGGCGTCCAGGGTGCGAGAGCTGCTGGAGGCGGCGGTAAGACGTCAATTGGTGAGCGACGTGCCGGTAGGCATCTTTCTGTCCGGTGGAGTCGACTCGAGCGCAATCACGGCGTTTGCCTCCAGGCATTATCGGGGCAGGCTGGCGACCTTCTCGGCGGGGTTTGACTTCGCCGGCGACGTGAGCGAACTTCCGGGCGCGAAGCGCGTCGCCGGGTTGTTCGGCACCGATCATCACGAGGTTCGCATCGCCGGCGCGGACGTCGGCGCGATCGTCGAAAAAATGGTTTACCATCACGACGCGCCGTTTGCCGATGCCGCGAACATTCCTCTTTACCTCATGGCCGAGAGCATTCGTTCGGACATCAAGGTGGTATTGCAGGGGGACGGCGGCGACGAAGTATTCGGTGGATATCGCCGATATGCGACGCTGAGGTATTACCGGTTCCTACGCAACGCGGCGCGTGCGCTGCGCTGGCCGTGTCGTTTCGGACCGAGGTTCGCGCCATGGTACCGATTCCGGCGTTACCTGGACGCGTTGTCAGCCCGCGATCTTGCAACGACGATGGCGTTGCTGCTGACCCAGGAGAGCCCGGCCTTTCGCCCACAGGAGGTATTTTCCGAGGAGATTATTGATTCGCTGGTCATGGTAGATCCGTTCGCGAGGTTTCGCGAAGTCCAGCCGCGATTCGCAATCGAAGACATCTGCAACCAGATGTCCCTCACCGACATGTGTATCGAAATGCCGGATTTGTTCCTGGAAAAGGTCGATCGCTCGACGATGGCCGCTGGCCTCGAGGTGCGGGTGCCCTTTCTCGACAATGATTTGTTGGATTACACGACCGGTCTTACGGGAGACTGCAAGATGCCCGGGGGCCGCAAGAAATGGTTGCTGAAGAAGGCGCTGGGCGGCGTCGTGCCGGACGACGTTTTGCGGGGTCGAAAGAGAGGCCTCACGGTGCCCTACGGATTTTGGCTGCAGACCGCGCTCAAGCCCATGTTTTTCGACCATCTGTCCACCTTCATGCGCGTTCATCCGCGGGTACTGAATCGCGCAACGATCGAGCGAATGTTTGCGCGTACCCGCGACGGTCGGCAAAATCACTCGTTCATGCTGTGGAAGGTCTTGAATTTCATGGTCTGGACGAACACCTGCAAGATACGGTTTCCGAGCAAGGTAATGTATTGAATGTCCGCGATGCCCCAACAGTCGTTTCCGCCGATGATCTGTCCATTCGACCACTCGCAACTCGATGCCACGCACGAACGGGAGCTTCGCTGCCGCTCCGGACATGCGTTCGCGATCCGAGGCGGGATACCTAGGCTGCTTAAAGATGAGGAGAACTACGCCGAGGCGTTCGGCAAGCAGTGGATCGAGTATCGCGTCACGCAATTGGATTCTTATACCGGTACGCAAATTTCCAAAGACCGGCTTCGCAAGTGCCTCGGGGAGGCGCTCTGGCGTACGTTATGTGAGCGGGGCAAAATCGAGATTCTGGAATCGGGATGTGGTGCGGGCAGATTCACGGAGGTTCTACTGCAGTTCCCCGGAGCGTCCGTCACTTCCACGGATCTAAGTTCCGCGGTCGAGCCCAACAAGGATAATTGCCCGTTAAGCGACCGCCACCGCGTCATTCAATGCGACATCAACCATTTGCCTTTTCCACCGGAGCAATACGACATCGTCATCTGTCTCGGCGTGGTTCAGCACACCAAAAGCCCGGAACGCACGATCTCAGATCTCTATAGTCAGGTGAAACCGGGCGGCTGGTTGATCATCGATCATTACACGCACACGCTCTCCTACTATACGAAGTTCTCGGAGTTGGCATTGCGGCCAATATTGAAAAGGCTGTCTCCGGCGCGCGGAATTGCGTTGACGAAGGCGCTTACGCGCATCTTCTTCCCGCTGCACAAGGCGGTCAGGAACGTGAAAGCCTTGCAGATGGTGCTGTCGCGATTCTCGCCGTTATTGACTTACTACCATCTGTTTCCGCAACTTGGCGACAAATTGCAATACGAATGGGCGGAATTGGATACCCACGACTCGTTGACGGACTATTACAAACACCTCCGATCCCAGCGCGCGATAAGAACACAATTGCAGCGGCTCGGCTCGACGAACTTATGGATCGACAGGGGTGTTAACGGGGTCGAGGCGCGTTGCCAGAAACCGCCTCGAGACTGAATTGCGACGGCGCATCGACCTTCCAATACGCGAGCAGTAATGGATCTGAGAATCAAAGCCGTTCTTTCGGGACTGTCTACCTATCTGCCGGGACGCAGCCCGAATGGTTTTACCGGAGGAACAGATTCTGCTCGATATTGCTACTCGGTTTGGCTGCGGCATCTGGTGCTGGCGATGCGGCATACCGGCGCTCGCGCCGTACCGGCGGTGGTCGCCGAGCTGGGCCCCGGCGACTCGATCGGAATCGGGCTCGCCGCCCTACTCTCGGGTGCGCAAAGATACATCGCGCTCGACCTGGTGCGCTATTCGGATCTGAAGAGAAATCTCGCAGTTCTCGACGAACTCGTCGAGATGTTCGCGGGGCGATCGCCGATACCGGACGAGTCGGAGTTTCCATCGCTGCTTCCAAAGCTCGACAGTTATGAGTTTCCCATTGACCTGATCGGGGAGGTTTCGCTTCGGGAAGCATTGGCGCCAAGGCGCCTGTTGGTGATCAAATCCGCTATCGAAAATGCGCACGGCGGGGATTCGATGGTCGCGTACAAGGCCCCATGGAATGCGCCGGACGTCATCGACGATGGCTCGATCGATCTGATTTTCTCGCAAGCCGTACTCGAACATGTCGACGATTTGCGGGGTATTTACGCCGCCACACGTAGGTGGCTGAAGCCCGGAGCGCTGATGACTCATCAAATCGATTTTAGGTGCCATGGCAAGGCCAATGAGTGGAATGGCCATTGGACCTATTCCGATCGATTGTGGAAGATCATTGTCGGTCGGCGGGCGTATTTGTTGAACCGCCAACCCCATTCGGTTCACGTTCGCCTGATCGAACAAAGCGGATTTCGGATTCGCGAGGATTCGGTCACCCGGTCGACCTCCGATCTGCGCCGAGAGCGACTCGCGACGGAATTCCGCGCTCTGTCGGATGACGATTTGACGGTCAGCGCCGCCTTCATCGTAGCCGTTGTTGCTGACGGTAATTGAATGATCGCGGTTCTTCTCGTCGGTCCTCTGCCGCCGCCGATGGGCGGAGATACCCGGCATTTCGCCACCCTCGTGGCGGATCTGAGCGCGCACCAGGGGTTCGCGGTGAGGGTGATAAACACCTCGCGGGGTCGGCGACACTCGGATTGGCCGCGCAACATGCTCCTTTCGATTCGGACGATGGCTAAGATTGCGTCGCAAATGCGCAAGGTCGACATCGTGTCCTATCATGCGAGCGACCGTGGCATGCTCCTGTTTGGCCCGATCGTATTGCTTCTCTGCCGGATGGCGGGAAAGCCGACGATCCTGCGGGTTTTCGGTGGCTCCTTCGGCGATTCCTACGGCCGACAGTCAAGACTCCGGAAATGGCTGACGCGCCGAACCGTCTTGACCGCTGATGTGTTGTTGCTGCAAACGAAGAGATCGGTACGCGACATGCAACTATGGTCGAGGGCGAGGGTGATCTGGTTCTCGACCTACGTGAAATCGCCGGCTCGATTGGCCGCTGCCGAGGCGACGCAACAGCCCGAGACGGAGCGCGGCTGCCGCCGGTTCATCTTTCTCGGGCACCTCTGGCGCACGAAAGGCATCGAGACCCTGCTGGAGTCCGCCACGCGGCTGCCGGGCGATTGCACGATCGACATCTATGGGCCCCCGGATGAATATTCGGCCGACGAGATCAACCGGCGCGGCGAGGGACGCGTGAAATATCGCGGGTTCCTGAATCACGGTGAGGTGAGCGAGCGACTCTGGGAATACGATTGCCTCGTCCTGCCGACCTTTCATAGCGGCGAGGGTTATCCAGGGGTGATTGCGGAGGCGTATGCCCACGAGTTGCCGGTCATCGCGACGAACTGGATGGCGATTCCGGAAATCGTCGACGACGGCTGCGGCATTCTCATCGAGCCGCAAGATACGACCGCTTTCGTGGATGCCGTGACGACCCTCTACTCAGACTCGGGACAGTGGTTGCGTCTGAAGCGGGGCGCCCGCGAGAAGGCGAAACAATTCGATCACGCGGTATGGGCGCAGGCGTTTGAATCGATTTGCGCGTCACTTGCGGGGAACTAGATGTGCGGAATTTTCGGCTTCCTATCTCGAACTGCGGCGCGCATCGACCCGCTGCTGGTGCAGGCGGCTCACGAGGTACAGGGACATCGAGGCCCCGACGGACGCGGAACGCAGGAGTTCATGGTCGCCGGAAATCAGCTGATCCTCGCTCATCAGCGCCTCGCGATCATCGATTTGAGCGCTGCCGGCCATCAGCCAATGAGCTATCGCGAAGGCCTCGGAAGCATCGTCTACAACGGTGAGCTCTACAATTATCTGGAGCTGAGGGAGGAGCTCCGCCGGGCTGGCGAATCGTTCTCGACACAGACCGACACGGAGGTTTTGTTGGCGGCGCTGTATCGCTGGGGCATCGCCGAAGCTCTTGCCAAATTCAATTGGATGGGCGCCTTCGCCTGGCTGGATCTTCGCAACAATCGCCTGACACTGGCGCGCGATCCTGGTTCGGAGAAGCCGCTCTACTACTTCGCGGATTCGGCTAGATTTATATTCTCGTCGGAGCTCAAGACCCTGCTGACTCTGGCCGGTCGCAGATTTTCCCTGGAGAAGGATGTCGTCGGACGTTTCATTCACCAGGGTTTGAGCGATACCTCCACACGGACGATATTCCAGGAAATTTTCCGACTGGCGGCCGCCAGCTATTTGGAACTCGATCTCGCGAACGTCAAATTGGCGATTGAGCCGAGGAGTTACTCGCCACCCGGATATGGAGCCGACGCGGAGAATCTATCGTTGGGCGAATGCATCGAAGAGGTTCGTCGGCTATTGATTGACTCCGTGAGGATCCGGCTGCGAAGTGACGTGCCGGTCGGCGTGCTCCTCTCCGGCGGCATCGATTCCTCTGCGATCGCCTCGATTGCCCATCATTTGCGAGTTGATGATCGAGGGCCGGAGCTCTTGTCCGCGGTCAGCGAAGATCCGACGTTCGATGAAACATACTTCATCGCCGCAATGGAGCGGCATCTAAATCAGCGGGCACAGAGGGCGGTATTGAAGGCGTCGGCAAAAACGTTGGTCGATGATTTATCGCTTATCAATTGGATTAATGACGAGCCGGTCACGGGGATGTCGGCGCTCGGGCATTACCGATTGATGGAGTGCGCCAGGCTTCGCGGAGTAACGGTCGTGATGAGTGGGCAGGGCGCCGACGAACTCTTTCTCGGATATCGGAAATTTCTGGGTTTTTACCTTCACTCGTTGATTCGACAGAGGAGAATAGGCAAAGCGATGGCGGTGTTGGCTGGATTTGTTGCCAATCGATCCGTAATCAATCAGTTCGATTTTGCCGATGCCAAACGCTACGTGCCTCTGCTCAATAAACTGGCCCGGCTGAGGACCGGCGAGAACGACGATCTCGATGGTGAATGGTTGCGCGGCTGGCAGCCGGTGGAACTTGGGCTCGGATTTCGGTCTTTGGCAGAGCGACAGGTCGCCGACATACGCGAATTGTCCGTCCCGGCGCTGTGCCATTACGAAGACCGCATGTCGATGGCGTTGGGGCGGGAAATCAGGCTGCCGTTTTTGGACCCCCGGCTCGTGGATCTTCTGGTTCGAGTGCCCGCCGACTACAAGCTGCGCCGTGGGTGGACCAAATACTGCCTACGCGAGGCAATGCGGACCTTTCTACCCCCACTGATAACCTGGCGTAAGGACAAGAAGGGCTTCTCGAACCCGCAAAGCGAGTGGCTGAAGCACGAATTGAGCGCGCCGGTAATGGACGCGTTCAGCCGCGATAGTTGCCTGTCGCGCCATGGAATTCTCACGAGTGCGACACTGCTGCGCAAATACGCTCGGTATTGCCGACAGCCGCCGGGGCGGGGAGCGCTCTGGTATCGGGAGATATTCGCACCCCTTTCCCTGGAACTGTGGATGCGGAGATATTCGGCGTGGATCGCCTGACGGACGATTGTGAGGGTCGCAAGTGCGCATGGGATGCGGCCCGATGAAGCCACGTTGACCGATATGCGCATTGTTTACCTGCACCAGTATTTCAACACTCCCGAAATGAGCGGGAGCACTCGTTCGTTTGAAGTCGGCCGGCGGCTCGTCGCCGCGGGTCATCGGGTTGATCTTATAACGACGTGGCGCGAGCCGACCGCACGCAGCGGCTGGTTTACGACGGATGTATCCGGGATGAGGGTTCATTGGCTTCCGGTACGCTATTCGAACCACATGAGCTATGGCGCGCGCGTCCTGGCATTCGCGAGCTTCGCGCTGCGTGCGGCTGCGCGGACACGCAACATCGACTGTGACGTCGTCTTCGCGTCGAGTACACCGCTCACCGTCGCCATACCGGCCGTGTACGCTGCACGCCGTCATGGAGTGCCGTTGGTATTCGAGGTTCGGGATCTCTGGCCGGAGCTGCCCATCGCGGTAGGCGCCCTGAAGAATCCAATGTTGCGTCGAGCCGCGTTGATACTGGAGCGATTTGCATACGCGAATTCGTCCGCGGTCGTCGCATTGTCGCCCGGCATGGCCGCGGGAATTCGCCGGGCGGGATGTCCGGGTGACCGGATTGCGATCGTGCCGAATGCATCCGATCTGGAGCAATTCAAAACTGACTCATCGAGGGGACGGGCATTTCGCGCGAGAATGCGCATCGGTGACGACCAGATCCTCGTGGCCTATGTTGGCACGCTTGGCCGGATCAATGGAGTTTCATACCTGGTGAGAGTTGCCGCGGAATTGACGAGCGACCCGCGCTTCGTGTTCCTGACGGTCGGCGACGGTCAGGAGAGGGAACGGATAGGCGCTCTTGCTCGGTCTGAAGGCGTTCTAGATCGCAATTTCTTCATGCTTGCGAACGTCCCCAAGACCGAGGTCCCGGTGGTACTGTCGGCGGTGGACATTGCGACGTCTCTATTCCTGCCTATTCCGCAGATGGAGTGCAATTCGGCAAACAAATTCTTCGATGCGTTGGCGGCGGGTCGCTGCGTCGCCGTCAATTATGGCGGCTGGCATGCCGACTTGTTGCGGGGCGCGGAAGCCGGAATTCGGCTCAGCAGCGATCCGCGGCGGGCGGCGGCCGAGCTAAGGGATCTGGCGGCCGATCCGCAGCGTATAAAAATCGCCGGCAGCAATGCGCGATTGCTCGCTGAGAGGAATTTCTCGCGGGACGTTTTGGCCGAGAAGATTCACGCCGTCCTGACCAGCGTGGTTGGGGGCGTGCGGTGAAGCGCATGTTCGACTTCGTCCTGGCTACGGCCGGGATTCTTGCGCTTCTGCCGATTTTCTTGCTTATCGCATTGGTCGTACGGTTGACGCTCGGGTCGCCGGTGTTGTTTCGGCAGACGCGCCCGGGCCGGGCGGGCAAACCGTTTACTCTTTTGAAATTTCGCACGATGACTAAAGAATCGAGGGACGCCGAGCGCATGCCGGATGCCGAGAGATTGACGCCGCTGGGGAATTTTCTGCGGCGCACGAGTCTCGACGAACTCCCTGAGATGATCAATGTGATCAAGGGCGACATGAGCCTGGTTGGCCCAAGGCCACTGCTGATGGAATATCTTGTCCTGTACAATCCCGAGCAGGCGCGGCGCCACGAAGTGCGTCCCGGGATCACCGGCTGGGCGCAGGTTAATGGTCGCAATGGGTTGAGTTGGGAAGAGAAGTTCGCTTTGGACGTATGGTATGTGGAGAACCGTTCTTTGACACTGGATCTGCGCATTCTATTAATGACGATCGGCGGTGTGATCAGCGCCAGGGGAATTTCACATCCCGGACACGCGACGATGGAACGTTTCCGTGGGACGAGGCCTTGAACGGGCTATTGATAATCGGGGCGGGCGGACACGGGAAGGTGATCGTCGATACCGCGCTGGTGCTCGGCTGGACGAATTTGGCGTTTCTGGATGATCGGGCGGATGCGCTCGGCTCGGTGTTGGGGGTGCCTGTGGTCGGCAAACTGATTAACTTAGCGGAGTTTGCACCCGCCTATAGGCACGCAGTTGTAGCATTAGGCGAGGCGAAGCGGCGATTGGCGATGACGCAGCGGTGCCGGGAGACGGGTCTTGGCCTCGTTTCGCTGATTCATCCGACGGCCTACGTGAGCCGGTTTGCATCGGTCGGCACGGGTTGCGCCGTGCTTGCGCAGTCCGCCATCAGCGCGGGCGCCCGGATTGGCGTCGCGTGCATCGTGAATACGGGAGCAACCGTCGACCATGATTGCGCGATCGGCGACGGAGCGCATGTTTGCCCGGGAGCACATCTGGGGGGCAACGTGCGGGTTGGCGACCGGTCCTGGATCGGCATTGCCGCGTCGGTGCGACAAGGCATCACCATCGGCAGCGATGTGACCGTGGGTGCCGGTGCCGTGGTGATTGGCGACGTCACCGACGGCGCGACGGTCATTGGGGTGCCGGCGAAGGAACGGCATCGGTCGCCATGACGAATTCGAGTGAAAATAACCTTCCGAGCCAGTCAATTGGCGACGGATCGCCCGTGTCGCATTTTCCCGCGTGGCCGCATTATGAGGACGACGAGATCGCCGCCGCATCGGCCACATTGCGGTCGGGGAGGGTCAATTACTGGACTGGAACCGAGGTGCGGAATTTTGAGAGCGAATATGCGAGCGCAATCGGGGCTCGACACGCGATCGCACTTGCGAACGGCACGGCCGCGCTGGAGCTTGCACTGGCCGCGCTGGGCGTGGGTGCGGGTGACGAAGTAATAACGTCACCGCGCAGTTTCATTGCTTCGGCCAGCTGCGCCGTGATGCGGGGGGCGAAACCGGTCTTCGCCGACGTCGACCGCGATAGTCAGAACATCTGCGCGGCGACGATCGAGCAGGCCCTCTCGCGGCGGACGCGCGCGATCATCGTGGTCCATCTGGCCGGCTGGCCGTGCGAAATGGATCCGATCGTGGACTTTGCGCGCGGGCGAGGGGTCGCGGTCATCGAAGATTGCGCCCAAGCGAACGGCGCGCGGTACCGGGAGCGTGCCGTCGGAAGCATCGGCGATCTTGGCGCGTTTTCTTTCTGCCAGGACAAGATCATCTCGACCGGCGGTGAAGGCGGCTTGTTGGCCACGCAGGACGGATCCTTGTGGTCCCGTGCGTGGTCGTACAAGGATCACGGCAAGGACTACCGGAGCGTGCATCGCCGCGACCATCCGCCGGGGTTCCGCTGGGTGCACGAGTCCTTCGGGACGAATTGGCGGATGACGGAGTTCCAGGCGGCGATCGGCCGGCGACAATTGACCAAACTGGATCGTTGGCTGGAACAGCGGCGCCGGAATGCGCAGCGCTTGTACGAGGGACTTCGCGAGCTTGCGGTCCTGCGGATCCCGATGCCGGGGCCGCACCTGCGGCACGCATTCTACAAATTCTCCGTGTTCCTCGATCCGGCCGGCCTCAATGCGGGTTGGTCTCGTGATCGCGTCATTGCGGAGATAAATGTGCGCGGCGTGCCGTGCTTTTCGGGCTCGTGCCCCGAAATATATTTGGAGAAGGCGTTTGATGGTTCCAGTTCGCGCCCCGTCGACCGACTGCCAGTCGCGCGCGAACTCGGCGAGACGAGCCTGATGTTCCTGGTCCACCCGACGTTGACGCAGGAACACATGGATATCGCCTGCGGTGTCGTGCGCGACGTCGTCGGCGAGGCCAGTGGAAGCGTGAAACGCCGTACATGCATCTGACACACGAGGTACGGGAGATCGTTGCGGCGCTCGCGACACCGCTCGTAATGGGCGCCGTGATGGCGGTTGCCGGTGCGGTTCTGCGGCTGGTCCGGCGGCGCCGGGCCGCCTCGTCAATTTGGCTTGCTGCGGCCTGCGTCGTCTATCTTTCGGCGACGGCGCCGGTCGCCAACGCGCTGCTGATGCCGTTGGAGAACCGGTATCCGCCGATTGAGGAGACCCGTAATCTGCCGAGCGTGAAGTACATCGTCGTGCTGGGCAGCGGTTATGCGCCGCGCAACTGGCTTCCCGTAACGGCGGCATTGGATTGCGATGGATTGGCGCGCATCGCCGAGGGGGTCATTCTGATGCGCCGGATCCCCGGCGCGCACCTGATCGTCTCCGGCGGCCCTTCGGGGACCGGAGTGCCGTCGGCGCTCGGTTATGCCAAGTTCGCACGTGAGATGGGTGTTGAGCCGCAGATGATTTCGAGCCTGGATAAGTCCCTGGATACCGCCGAGGAGGCGCGCAGTGTTGCCGCGGCGGTCGGTGATTCGTCTTTCATCTTGGTGACATCCGCCTATCACATGCCGCGAGCCATGCGCCTCATGAGGCTCGCGGGCGAAATGCCGATCCCGGCGCCTACCGGGCAGCTGGCCCCGCGGCATTTGCGATTCGGGTGGCGGGCGTGGCTGGCCACCACGCGTTCGCTGCGCAAGACCGAGCGTGCCATTCACGAATATCTGGCTCTCGCGGTCATTCGTTAGCACCGATGGGGAAGAGGAATTGCGGCGTGCGTGATCAAGGAATGGTGCCGGGGAGTGCGTTCTGAACTGGATGCTGAAATGCGCCGCCTTTCGAATTCTGGAATCGGTGCCGGGCGGCGAAATCCTGCATCGTGCCGCGCAGAAAATGGTGACGCGTAGTTACCTCTTTGAAGTGACGGATGGCTACCTGCGGACACAAGAGTTTCATGTTCGCCAATATCGGCGCGTTCATCCAGCGCGGGTCCTGGAATTCGGTGGTGGGAGGCACTTTCTGACCCCGCTCCTACTTTCCAATGCCGGTGCCGTCGAAATATTCGTTTATGACATTCAGCGCCTAAGCAGTCCCCAGCAGGTCAATCACACAATTCGGCAGCTGCGCGGGCGCATTCCTGGCGACTGGGTTGAGATCGCCGACTGGTCGGATCTCGAGCGGGAATACCGCATTCACTATGTAGCCCCGGGCGACGCTCGTAACACCGGGCTCCCCGCCGGGCATATTGGGTTGGTGTGTTCAACCAGCACCCTCGAGCATATTCCCGCCGAAGATATTCGCTCGATTCTCGTCGAATCGTCGCGGGTTGCTGCCCCGACGGCTGTCTTTAGTCACGTGATCGATTATGCGGACCATTATTGCTACTCGGATGCAGCCATTTCGCCGGTTAATTTCTATCGATATTCGGCGCGCCGCTGGCGCTGGTTCAATCCGTCGAATCATTTCCAAAATCGATTGCGGCACAGTGATTTCGAGCGACTTTTCCGCGAATCGAAACTGTCTCCCATTGAAATCCGGGCGGGCGCTTATAGCGGCGATCCCTTGGGCGCAATCAAAGTCGATCGGGAATTTCGACATTACGACAGCGCAGATTTGCGCACATCCATCGGGTATTTTGCGCTTTCGAAGGACGGGAGCCATGGCCAACTTGGCGAGAGGCGATCATTCGAAGGGGCGTGAAGTCAAGTCGCGAATACGGTCTGGCGGTTCGCTAGAATATCCATCATGTTCAAAATGATTTTCCGCACCCGGAAGCCGTCTTGGCCAAAGGCGCCTGTGCGAGAACACCAGTTGGTGGACGCCCCATTCATAACGACACCGGAAGTGGCTGTCCTTTGATAGGCGAGCCAGGTTCCCACACCTTCACCGGTGCTGGAAGCTTCTCCCGTGACGTCGGTTTTGGCGCAATATTCATAGCCGATTATTTCGGCGCGGTATGCATCAAGCGCGTCGAGATCAAGTCGCGGTTCGCCGTTTGTGACGGGATTATTGAGCAACGGCGCTCCATCGTACTCCACCGTCGGCATTGAGAAAACTTCATTACTCGGGACGTATAGTCCGCGAAATACCGGCGATTTCGGCGACAATACGCGAAATCCGGTACTTTTGTTCGATGCGGCGCCGAATCCACCGTGTATGAAGTCGGCCCCTACACTGCGCAGGATCGGATAGTTCAGGAGCCGGTTGGTCCAATTGACCGTCTTGAACAGCGGATCGGTAATCGGATCTGGAGCCCGTTTGTAACAAATGAGCTGGCTGCGGTCATCGCTATACCGGGCCTGCCACCACATGTTATTTCCGGATAGCAGCAGCGCGCGTCCGCCACCGAGTACGAATTGGTCGAAGTTCTCACGCGCGCCGCGCGTCCAGTACTCACTATGGCCGATCACGACGAGAAGGCTCGCACCGCCAATTGCGGCGTATTCCTCGAGATCAACGTCGGCGATGTAGCGGATCGAGTATGGAAGTCGGATGCTCGCGAACCACTCCAAGAATGCGCTGAAGAACGCGAGGTTGGGCGGTAGCCCGACCGGTCGTTCAAAGGATACGATGGGCGACGGTTCCGGCGCGCTGTACAGACTCTTGCCCCCGGCGCCGTTGTATGCGGCGATGGTATTCGTTGGGTAGAGCACGACAAGATCAGCGTGCGCGAGAGCTGGATCCTTGACGATCACCGGTATCATTCCGTCGGCGAGATACACCCCACTGCGTAAACCGATCGGCAGCGTGAACGAGACGCTTTGCTGGTACCCAAAGCCGGTTTCCCATGGTGTCGGCCCGAGGGGTTGCTGAGGGAACAAATTGGCGCCGAACGTGTGCACAATCCGCCCCGTGTAGTCATACAGCGGTACGATCGCATATTGCGGGAATTTGGCATTGAGGAACAAAGTTACGCGATCGCCGGGTCGGTACGATTGCCGGTCGGTGTAGCCATCGGATATCGTCGCGATCCAGCCGGGCCGTCGCTTGAAGGTGATGCTGCCGAAACCGGGCAATCCGGCAATGGCGGTGGCGCTCAAGGCGCGGATCAGTCCTCGTCGGGAGAGCACGGGATACCCCTGTTGCCGGCCGATTCACTGGCAAATATGGCGATTTAAATGATAGCACACGGATTATCATGGCCCGGACGTGTTGGAGGCGATTTAGGGTTCATGCCGCGACCCAATCTGTGTGGGCCCGGCGACAATGTCGATTTACAGACCTCTCACGTACTGCCGGCGCTGCTGCGCAAGTTCCATGAGGCCAAGTTGGCGGATGCCGCCGCGGTCTCGATCTGGGGACCCCGTACGCCACGGCGCGAGTTCCTGCACGTCGATGACCTCGCGGCCGCGGTGATCCATCTGCTCGAAACGTACGACCGGGAGGCAATCGTCAACGTCGGCTAGGGTAAGGATGGGTCGATTCGGGAATTTGCCGAAATGATCGGCTCGATCGCCGGCTTGCGCGGTCGCCTGGAATTCGACGCCACCAAACCGGACCGCGCGCCGCACAAGCTCCTCGACGTGACGCGCCCGAGAGCGCTCGGTTGGCAACCGCGAGCCCCGTTACGGATCTGGATTGAGCAGACCCGCGCATGGTTCAAGGATCATGTCGTCGAACCGCGACGATCGATTGAGGCGTAAAATCGAGGTCGTTGTCAACCGAGAAGGCCACCATCCGTTGCGACGGAAGCGATCGGTAGGATTGGCGCGGCAACGGCATTTCTGTGACCAATCATTGCCAAATTTCGTTACACTGACGACATAGGCGGCCGACGATCATTGCGGTCTGTCCTGGAGAGACGAATTGGGAAACAAAGCGGCGAAAGGGCTCGGCGGATTCGCTCAGCGAGTTGTCGAACTGCCGCGACCCGCCAAGCGATTGATCACCCTCGCTGCGGACATGGCCATGATCGCTTTCGCGCTGTGGGCGGCGATCAGCTTGAAGGCTGGTCGGCCGATCTACCCACGGGCGACTTGGCCCACCTACGCGGCGGCGGTGCTCGTCACCCTGCCGATCTTCGTGCGCATGGGGCTCTACCGCGCCGTGATCCGTTTTCTGGGCCCCAAGGCCTTGGTCGCGGTCGCGGGCGGGGTCGCGTTGAGCGCGGTGCTTCTCGGGATCCTCGGTGCGGTATTGCATCTGCACTCGCTGTCGGTGAGCGTGGTCGTGATCTATGCGAGTCTCGCGCTCGTGTACGTCGCCGCGTCGCGCTTCCTGGTGCGATTCTATTTGCTGACCCACCTGGTGCGCCCGACGATCGCCCGCGTGGCGATCTACGGCGCCGGCGAAACCGGGGCGCGCCTGTCGAGCGTCCTGGAGACGACGCGGGTGTTCGATCCGGTCGCGTTCGTCGACGACAGCGCCCACCTTCAGGGCCGCCTGGTCAACGGCATCAAGGTCCATTCGCCGGCGAAATTGCCCGAACTCGTCGAGGGCGGAACGGTCGATCGCGTCCTGCTCGCGATCCCGTCGCTGTCCCGTCGCCGTCGGCGCGAAATCCTGACCTCACTCGAACCTCTCGGCGTGCATATTCAAACCGTGCCGGCGTTCGAGCAGCTGGTGACCGGCCAGGCGAGCGTCGCCGACATCCGCGAGGTCGACGTCGCCGATCTTCTCGGCCGCGACGCGGTGCCGCCGAAGGAAGATCTGTTCGACGCCTGCATTCGCGAGCGGATTGTGATGGTGACTGGCGCCGGCGGCTCGATCGGCGCCGAGTTGTGCCGCCAGATCATCGGTCGCCACCCGAAGTGCCTGATCCTGTTCGAGATGAGCGAGCTCGCGCTTTACAACATCGAACGGGAATTGCGCCGCCGCATCGGCTCTGAATCGTTGGCCGTCGACCTCGTCGGCGTGATCGGTAACGCCCATCACCGCTTCCGGCTGCGTGAGATCCTGCAGGCCTATCGCGTCCAGACCATCTATCACGCCGCCGCATACAAGCACGTGCCGGTCGTCGAGCAGAACGTGATCGAGGGTATCCACAACAACGTAATCGCGACCTGGCATGCCGCCGAGGCGGCGCATGAAGTCGGGGTCGAGACCTTCGTCCTGGTGTCGACCGACAAGGCGGTCAATCCGACCAACGTGATGGGTGCGACCAAGCGCTTCGCCGAGATCGTGCTGCAGGGCCTGCATCTGCGCGGCTCGAAGACCCGCTTTTGCATGGTGCGCTTCGGCAACGTGCTCGCCTCGTCCGGCTCGGTCGTGCCGCTGTTTGGCGAACAGATCAAATCCGGCGGCCCCGTCACGGTCACGCATCCGGAGGTCGTGCGCTATTTCATGACCATTCCGGAGGCGGTGCAGCTCGTGATCCAGGCGGGTTCGATGGGTGAGGGCGGCGACGTGTTCGTCCTCGACATGGGCAAGCCCGTGCGCATCCGCGATCTGGCGCGCCGCATGATCCATTTGATGGGCCTCACGGTGCGCGATGAGGCGCATCCGGAAGGCGACATCGAGATCACCTATACCGGCCTTCGTCCGGGCGAGAAGCTGTTTGAGGAGCTCTTAATCGGCTCGAACGTCGCCGGCACCGAGCACCCGATGATCCTGCGGGCGACCGAGCACGCGCTGCCGTGGGAGCGGGTGCAAAAGCTCCTCGATGAATTGCTCGTGACCATGAATCGCTTCGACATTCCGCGCGCGCTCGAACTGCTCAAGGAAGCCGTCGCCGAATATGCCCCGGCACCGCTGGTTCATGACCTCGTGTGGGCACGCCGGGATGCGGTGCTCGGCGATGAGCGCAAAGTGACCGCCTTGAGTGCCCGCCGTGGCGTGCGGCCGAGCCCGGCGTCCTCCGGACCGTCGGACGCCGCCCATCCTTAGACTTCCGGTCGGCATCGCGCGCGCGACCGCCTGCGTGATTTTGTGCGCACCGTCGCGAAGCCGGGGCGCAGGTAGCCTAGAATGCGGGGTTTCGAGCACCGCGAGGTCTAGATGCCGCGTTCCAGCATTCTCGTCACCGGCGGCGCCGGGTACATCGGCAGCCACGTCGTCCAGCAGCTCCTCGGCGCGGGCGAATCCGTCGTGGTGCTCGACAATCTCGTCAGGGGCTTCCGCCAAGCGGTTCCCGCGGGCGTGCCGCTCCTCGTCGGCGACGTCGGCGACTACGCGCTGGTGTCGCGTCTCCTCGCCGAGCACCACATCGACACGGTGATGCACTTCGCCGCGCACACGGTGGTGCCTGAGTCGGTGGCGAATCCGCTGAAATACTACGGCAACAACACCTGCGGCACCCGCAACCTCGTCCAGGCCTGCGTCGATCGGGGCGTTGCGCAGTTCGTCTTTTCCTCGACCGCGGCCGTGTACGGCACGCCGGCGGAAGGCTTCGCCGACGAGAACACGCCGACTGCGCCGATCAATGCCTACGGCAGCTCGAAACTCGTGAGCGAGTGGCTGCTGCGCGACGTCGCCGCGACCGGAGCCCTGCGCCACGTCGCCTTGCGTTACTTCAACGTCGCCGGCTGCGACCCGTCGGGAAAGATCGGCCAGTCGACGCCGGGCGCGACGCTTCTGACCAAGGTGGCCTGTGAGGCGATCGTCGGCAAGCGCCCTTCGGTGTCGATCTTCGGCACCGACTATGCCACCCCCGATGGCACCGGGGTGCGCGATTACATCCACGTCGTCGATCTCGCCCGGGCGCACCTGGATGCGCTTGCCTACCTGCGCGACGGCGGCGCCCCGTTGACCGTGAACTGCGGCTACGGCCATGGGGTGTCGGTGCGCGAACTGCTCGCAATGGTCGAGAAGGTGGCCGGGCAGAAGCTCGTGACCCGTGAGGAACCGCGCCGCGCCGGCGATCCGCCGTACCTGGTCGCGCGCGCCGTGCGGGTCCGCGAGGAGCTCGGCTGGACGCCGCAGTACGATGATCTCGGAGCGATCGTTTCGAGCGCTCTTTCCTGGGAACGCAAGCTCGCCGCGAATCCCTGGGCTTGACCACCCCTGCGCAGCGACGCGGGCGCCGGCGCCTCGGCGAGCCGTTCGGCCGACCAGCCGCCACCCAGGTCGCCGATCAGTGTGACCGCGTCGACCAGGCGCGCCTGCGCGACGCCGAGCGCGTTCTGCTGGTCGGCGAGCTGCACCGTCTGTGCCTGGGCGACGGTCGTGTAGTCGACGGTGCCAGCCCGGTACTCGGCAAGCGCGATCGCGGTGCCGCGGATGGAATCGCGCACCGCGACGTCCAGGGCCTGCGCCTGTTCACCGAGGATCCGCAGGCCCGCGAGATCGTTCTCGACGCGCTCGAACGCGTCGAGCACCGTGCCCCGATAGCTCGCGACCGCCGCCTCGTACGCCGCGCGCGCCGCGCGCACGCGCGCGCGCCGGCCGCCGAAGTCGAACAGCGTCTCGGCGCCGCTCGCGCCGACCGACCAGACGCTGCTCGCCGCGTGCAACAGCCCGTTGAGAGGAGATTGCGCGAAGCCGGCCGCCGCCGACAGCGACAAATTCGGGTAGTAAGCGGCGACCTCGATGCCGATCGCGGCATTCTCGGCCGCCATCGTCCGCTCGGCGGCGGCGACGTCGGGCCGGCGCTGCAACAGTGACGAGGGCAGGCCGATCGGCACGGCCGGCAGGTCGGGCAGCCGGCCATCGTGCGGGATCGACAGGTCTTCCGGGTTTTCGCCGGCGAGAACCGCGATCGCGTGCGCGTACTGCGCCCGGGCGACGCCGAGGCCGACGAGATTCGCTCGCGCGGTTTCGAGCGCAACGCGCGCCGTGATGACCGCGGACGGCGGCGCCTGGGCGACGCCGGCCGCCGCCTGGTTCTCGGTGATCCGTAGTGTTCGGCGATACGATGCGACGGTCCGCCGCTGCAGGTCGATCGCCGCGTCGCTCGCCCGCAGGCCGATGACGCTGGTCGCGAGCAAGGTCTGCTCGGACAAGGTCGCATTCGCGAGCAGCGCCTGATCGACCTGCGCGAGCGCTTTGCTTTGCTCGATTGAACGGCGCACCGCGCCCCACAGATCGGGCGACCAACTGGCGCTGCCTTCGAGGCTCGCGGCATCGATCACGGGGCTGCCACGGCCGCCGCCCGACCGGCCGCGCGTCGCGGAGCCGCCGATGCCGATCGACGGCCAGAGCTGGCTGCGCGCGAGCGCCACCTCGGCGGTGGCCTGCCGGTAGTTGGCATACGCCTCGCGCACGGTCTGGTTCGAGATCGCGACCCGCGGTTCCAGCCGATCGAGCAGTGGATCGTGAAATGCGCGCCACCAATCGCCCTTCGGCGCCTGATCGGCCGGTGTGGCCGCGGTCCAGCCGGGCGCTTCCGTGTAGTGCGCCGGCACCGGCACCGCCGGCCGGTGATAGTTGGGGCCGACCGCGCAGCCGCCGGCGATCGCGCCGAGCACGCCGAGCGTGAGCCATTCGCATCGCCGCCTTCCGTTCCGGTTCATGTGTTCGCACCCAGGTTTTTGCGCCAGGACAGATTCTCGGTCGAGCGGCGCAGCTTCATGCGCAGCCGATCCAGATACAGATAGATCACCGGTGTCGTATACAGCGTGAACAGCTGGCTGACCAGCAGCCCCCCGACCACCGTGATGCCGAGCGGCTGACGGAGCGAGGCCCCCTGGCCGATGTTGAGCGCGAGCGGCAGCGCGCCGAGCATCGCGGCTGCGGTCGTCATCATGATCGGCCGGAAGCGCAGGACTGCCGCATCGTGGATCGCCTTCTTCGCTTCGAGCTGCTGCTCGCGCTGCGTCTGAATTGCGACGTCGATCATCATGATCGCGTTCTTTTTGACGATGCCGATCAGCAGGATGATGCCGATCAGCGCGATCACCGAGAACGGGGTACCGGTGACGAGCAACGCGAGCGTCGCGCCAATGCCGGCCGACGGCAGCGTCGAGAGGATCGTCACCGGGTGCACGGTGTTCTCGTACAGGATGCCGAGCACGACGTACACGGCGAGCAGCGCGGCGAGCAGCAGCAGCGGCATCACCGACATCGACTCCGCGTAGACTTTGCCAGCGCCGGCGAAGCTGCCGCGGATCGAGGCCGGCATTTCGAGCGCACGCATCGCCGCGTCGATGGCGGCCGCCGCCTTCGACAGCGTGCCGCCTGGGGGCAGATTGAACGAGATCGTCACGGCGACCATGCCGCTCTGATGGTTGACCTGGGTCGCCGTATGCCGGCTCGAATAGCGCGCCATGGTGCGCAGCGGCACCATGGTCTCGGCCGCCGTGCTGTCGGCGCTCCCCGTCGAGGCGCCGCCGCGCGCGTTGGCGATGCTGTTGGTGCGCGCGTTGGCGACCGCGTCCGCGTTCAGCGCGTTGCCGCCGGCGGCGCTCGGCCGCGCGACCGCGGCGAACGGCGTCACGCCGCGCACCGTGCCGCCGGGCGCCTGGGTCTGCGCGGTGCCGCTCGGGTTGCCGGCCGCGGTGCTCAGGTAGATGCGGTCGAGCATCTGCGGAAATTGCGAGTACCGGGGCGCCACCTCCATGACCACGAAGTACTGGTTGAAGGGATTGTAGATCGTCGACACGGTGCGCTGGCCGAACGCGTCGTAGAGCGTACTGTCGATCTGGTTCGGCTCGAAGCCGAAGCGGCGCGCAGTCTGCCGGTCGATGGTCACATAGGTCTCGAGACCGTTGCGCTGCATGTCGGTGTTGACGTCGACCAGCGCCGTGGGATGCTTCTTCAGCGCGGCGACGAGCTTCGGCACCCAGGCGTAGAGCGAGGCCGTGTCATCGCTCGTCAGGGTGTACTGGTATTCGGCGGCCGACTGGCGACCGCCGACGTGCAAGTCCTGCACCGCCTGCAGGAAGAGGCGCGCGCCCGCCACGCGATCGAGCTTCGGCCGCAGGCGCTGCACCACCTGCTGGGCGCTGATGTGGCGCTGCGCGAGCGGCTTCAAGGCGACGTAGACGTTGGCGGTGTTCGTCGAGCGCATGCCGGTGAAGCCGATCACCGAGGCGACCGCGGGATCTGCCTGGACGATCGCCTGGAGCTGCTTGAGCTTGACCGCCATCGCCGGAAACGAGGTGCTCTGATCGGCGACGATCTGGCCCATCAGCATGCCGTCGTCCTGCTCCGGGAAGAACGTCGACGGCAGGCGCTTGAACAGCCAGACGTTGGCGACGACCATCGCGATCAACAACACCCCGACCAGCAGCGCATGGTCGAGCACCGCCTCGAGCGAGCGCGAGTAGGCGATCTTCAGGCGCGCGAACGAGCGTTCGACCCACACGGCCCAGCGCGCCGAGGAATGCAGGTTCTCGCGGCGTCCGAGCGTGTAGGCGCACATGGCGGGGGTGATCGTGAGCGAGATCAGCAGCGAGAACAGGATCGCGATCGAGAGCGTCACCGCGAACTCGTGGAAGAGCATGCCGACGACGCCCGGCATCAAGAGGATCGGGATGAATACCGCGATCAGCGACAGGCTCATCGAGATCACGGTGAAGCTCACCTCGGCGCTGCCGCGCAGGGCGGCCTCGTGGGCCGGCACGCCGGCCTCGATGTGGCGCACCACGTTCTCGAGCACGACCACCGCATCGTCGACGACGAAGCCGGTGGCGACCGTGAGCGCCATCAGCGACAGGTTGTCGATGCTGTAGCCGAGCAGGTACATCGGGCCGAAGGAGCCGACGATCGACAGCGGCAGCGCGACCGCCGGGATCAGGGTCGCGCGCGGCGACTGCAGGAAGACGAACACGACGCCGATCACCAGCAGCACCGCGAGAAAGAGCGTGCGGCCGGTGTCGTCGACCGCGGCGGTGACCGATTGCGAGCGGTCGAGCGCGACGTGCACGTGGATGCTCGCGGGGAGGGTCGCCTCGACCGCGGGGAGCACCTTCTTGATCTGCGCGACCGTGGCGATGATGTTCGCGCCGGGCAGCGGAAAGACGATCACGCCGACCGTCGGCTGGTTGTTGTAGAGCCCGGCGTTGCGGATGTTCTCATTCGAGTTGATCACGTCGGCCACGTCGTGCAGCAGCACCGGCGCGCCGCCGCGGTAGGCGATCACGATGTTGCGGAAGTCCGCCGCCTTGCTCATCTTGTCGTTGGAGAGGACCTCGTAGCGCCGGTCGCCCTGATCGAGGTGGCCCTTGGCGCTGTCGGCGTTGGCCGAGGCGATCGCCGCGCGCACGTCCTCGAGGCCGAGGCCGTATGCGCTCAGCTTGTCCGGCTGGATCTCGACGCGCACCGACGGCAGGGCGCTGCCGCCGAGCATGATCCGACCGACCCCGTCGATTTGCGACAGCTGTTGCTGGATCACGGTGTCCGCCGTGTCGTACAGCTGCGCCCGCGTCAGCGTCGGCGAGGTCAAGGCGAGGATGATGATCGGCGAATCGGCCGGGTTGTACTCGTGGTAGGACGGGTTGCTGCGCAAGGTGGTCGGCAGGTCTGCGCGCGCCGCCTGGATCGCCGCCTGCACGTCGCGCGCCGCGCCGTTGATGTCGCGCTTGATGTCGAACTGGATCACCACGACCGCGCTGCCGACCGAGTTGTACGACGTCAACTCGTTCACCCCGGCGATCGTCGCCAGGCGCCGCTCGAGGGGTTCCGCGACGGTCGAGGCCATCGTCGCGGGGCTCGCACCGGCCATCCGCGCCTCGACGACGACGACCGGCATGGTGACGTTCGGCAGCGGCGCGACCGGCAGATGGAAGTACGCGAGCGTACCCGCAAGGCCGATCGCGACCGCAAGCAGCGTGGTCGCGACCGGGCGGCGGATGAACAGAGCGGGGATGTTCACCCGGCGCCCTCGACGGCGGTACCGGGCCCGGGTCCGGCCCCGCCCCACCGGCGGCGCAGGCGGCGCGCCTGGCGGTCGAAGAACAGGTAGATGACCGGCGTCGTGAAGAGCGTGAGCGCCTGGCTGAGGATCAGTCCGCCGATGATCGCGAGGCCGAGCGGGCGGCGCAGCTCCGAACCGGTACCGGAGCCGACGAGCAGCGGCAGTGCGCCGAGGATCGCGGCGAAGGTCGTCATCAGGATCGGCCGGAAGCGCAGCATCGAGGCCTCGAAGATCGCCTCACGCGGCGCCTTGCCCCGCCGGCGCTCCTCCTCCAGGGCGAAGTCGACGATCATGATGCCGTTCTTCTTGACGATGCCGATCAACAGCACGATGCCGATGATGCCGATCACATCCAGGTCCTTGCCGGCGATGATCAGCGCGAGCAGCGCGCCGATGCCGGCCGAGGGCAGCGTCGAGAGGATCGTCACCGGATGGATGTAGCTCTCGTAGAGCACGCCGAGCACGAGGTAAACCGCGACCAGGGCCGCGATCAGCAGGAATACCTCGCTGCCGAGCGACTGCTCGAAGGCCTGCGCGGCGCCCTGGAAGCTGCTGCTGATCGACGGCGGTAGCTGTACCGCTTGCTCGGCGCTGTCGATCGCATCCACCGCGGTGCTGAGCGAGGCGCCCGAGGCGAGGTTGAACGACACGGTCACGGCCGGGAACTGCGCGAGATGACTGATCACGAGCGGCACCCGCGTCACCCGGATGCGGGCGATCGCGGCGAGCGGCACCTCGCCGCCGCTCGCGGTCTGGGTCGGCAGGTACAGCGTGTCGAGCGACTGGATGTCCGGCAGGCTCGAGTGCTTGGCGACGAGGATCACGCGGTACTGATTCGATTGGGTGAAGATCGTCGAGACGATGCGCTGGCCGAGCGCGTCGTACAGCGCATTGTCGACGGTCGCCGGAGTGATCCCGTAGCGCGCCGCCGCCTGGCGGTCGAGGTCGACGTCGACGCCGAGGCCGTCGTCGTGCAGATCGCTCGCGACGTCGGTGATCGAGGGGATGCGCCGCAGCCGCGCGAGCAGCGGTGGCACATAACGGTCGAACGCCGCCTGGTCGGGGCCGCGCAGCACGAAGCGGTACTGGCTGCGGGAGACGACGGTGTCGAGGGTCAGGTCCTGTTCCGGCTGCAGGTACAGCTTGATGCCGGGGACGTCCGCCGTCTCGCTTTGCAGGCGGCGCGCGATCTGCGCGGCGCTGCGCGAGCGTTGATCGTGCGGACGCAGATTGATCAGGAAGCGCCCGCGGTTGAGGGTCGTGTTGGTGCCGTCGATGCCGACGTAGGAGGTGAGCGAGGCGACGTCGGGATCTTTGAGCACCGCTCGGGCGAGCGCCGCCTGGCGCCGCGCCATCGCGGCGTAGGAGACCGAGTTGTCGGCGACGCTGATGCCCTGGATCACGCCGACGTCCTGCACCGGGAACAGCCCCTTCGGGATCGCGACGTACAGCAGGCCGGTCAACAGCACCGTGACCGTCGCGACCGCGAGTGTGAGGGTTTGATGATCGAGCACCCAGCCGAGCGCGTGCCGATAGGCGCCGAGCGTGCGCTCGAACGCCCGCTCGCTCACCCGCTCGAAGCGGCTCGGGCGCCTTTCGGCCTTGCGCCGCAGGATGCGCGCGCACATCATCGGCACGAAGGTGAGAGACACCACGGCCGAGATCATGATCGTGACCGCGAGCGTGACCGCGAATTCGCTGAACAGCCGGCCGATCACCCCGCCCATGAAGAGCAGCGGGATCAACACCGCGATCAGCGAGACGGTGAGCGACAGGATCGTGAAGCCGATCTGGCCGGCGCCCTGCAGCGCCGCCTGCAGCGGACTTAAGCCCTCTTCGAGGAAGCGCACGATGTTCTCGATCATGACGATCGAATCGTCGACGACGAAGCCGGTGGCGACGATCAGCGCCATCAGCGACAGATTGTCGATCGAGTAGCCGAGCTCGTACATGACCGCGAGCGTGCCGATCAACGACACCGGCACCGACAGGCTCGGAATCAAGGTTGCGGGCACGTTGCGCAGGAAGACGAAGATCACCGCGACCACCAGCGCGACCGACAGGGCGAGCTCGAGCGCGGCGTCGTCCACGGAGGCCCGGATGACGCTGGTGCTGTCGGCGACGACGCGCACGCGCATCGCCTGCGGCAGGCTCGCGAGCAGCTCGGGCAGGCGGCTCTTGACCGCATCGACCGTCGCGATCACGTTGGCGCCGGGCTGGCGCAGCACGTTGAGCACGATCGCCGGCACGCGATCGTACCAGGCACCCTGCGCGACGTCCTGCGCGCCCTGGGTGACGTCGGCGACGTCGCCGAGCAGCACCGGCGCGCCGTTCTGGTACGCGACCACCGTTTTCAGGTATTGCGCCGGATCGCTGATCTGATCGTTGGAATTGATGGTGTAGTCGAGCGCGGGGCCGTCGAAATTGCCCTTCGGCTGGCTGACGTTGACGTTCGCGAGGAGGCTGCGCAGGTCATCGATGCTCAGGCCGTAGCCGGCGAGCTTCTGCGGATCGAAGGCAACCCGCACCGCCGGGACGTTGCCGCCCTCCGGTCGCACGAGGCCGACGCCCGCGACCTCGGAGATCTTCGTTGCGAGGCGGTTATTGGCGACGTCCTGCAGCTGCGTGAGCGACATCGACTTGGAGGTGAGCGCGAGGGTGAGGATCGGCTGGTCGGCGGGGTTCACCTTGGCATAAACCGGCGGCGCCGGCAGGCCGGCGGGCAGGAAGCTGCCGGAGGAGTTGATCGCTTCCTGCACGTTCTGCTCGGCGACGTCGAGGTTCAACGCGAGGTTGAACTGCAGCGTGATCTGCGATGCGCCCCCGGAGCTCGTCGAGGTCATCTGCGTGAGCCCGGGGATCTCGCCGAGCTGGACCTCGAGCGGCGCAGTCACGGTGTCGGCCATGACCTGCGGGCTCGCGCCCGGATAAAAGGTCTGCACCTGGATCGTCGGATAATCGACGTCGGGCAGCGAGGAGACCGGCAGGAAGCGGATCGCGAGGAGCCCGAGCAGCACGAGCGCGATCATCAGCAGCGAGGTCGCCACCGGCCGCAGCACGAACAGTCGGGAGATGTTCATCGGCTCCGACGCCCTTCGGCGCGCATCAACGGGAACGCGAGGCAGGCGGATTCGCGCGAGCGGGGGGCGCCCCACGGGCGCCCGCGCCGGCCGCTCGGCGAGCGCCGCCGCTCGGCACACCGGCGATCTGGATCCGTGCGCCGTCGGTGAGCCGGTCGGTGCCGTCGATGACGACGGTATCGCCGGCGGCGAGGCCGGCGAGGATCGCGGTGTCGCGGCCGTTGCCCGGTCCCACCGTGACCTTGCGCACCGCCACGGTGTGATCCGGCCCGACGAGGTAGACGTACTCGCCCGGCGCACCGCTCAGCACCGCGGAGGTCGGTACGAGCAGCGCGCCGCGCAGGGTGTCGACGCGCACCCGGACGTTGACGAACTCGTTGGGGAACATGGCCTCGTCGGTGTTGGCGAAGCTCGCGCGCAGCGGTACGGTGCCGGTGCCGGTGTTCATCTGATTGCCGATCGCGTACAGGCGGCCGACGCCGATCGTGCGGGCATTGTCGCTCGTGAGTGCGGTGACGGGGAGCGTCGCGCCGGCATGGAACCGCGCGATCACCTTGGCAAGATCCGCCTGTGCGACGTTGAACACCACGGTCATCGGCCGCATGGTCGTGATCACGACGATGCCGGGCGAGCTCGCGGCCGTCACGTAGTTGCCGGGATCGACGAGGCGCAGGCCGACGCGCCCCGCGACCGGCGCGGTGATGTGGGTGTAGTCGAGATCCAGCCGAAATTGCGCGATGTTCGCCTGGTCGCTGCGCACCTGCGCCTGCTGCCCGGCGACGCTGAACTGCTGGTCGACGACGGTCTGCTCGGCAATGGCGTGCTGCTTGCGCAGCCGCAGGTAGCGGGCGAGATCGGAGCGGCCTTCGCCGAGCACCGCCTGGTCGCGGCTGAGCTGCGCCTCGGCCTGGCGCAGACCGATCTGGTACTGGCGCGGGTCGATCTGCGCGAGGAACTGGCCGCGCCTGACATCCTCGCCTTCACGGTAGCCGACCCGTGTCAGATAGCCGCTCAACTGCGGCAGCACGGTGACGGTCGCGACCGGCGTCACGGTGCCGAGCTCGGCGAGGGTTTCGGGCATGTTGCCGCGAACCGCCTGCGCGACCGTGACCACCTGCGGCGGCATGCCGCGATGCGCCGGTTTGTGCGCGATCAGGCGGACGATGACGATGAGCAGCAGCGCGGCGCCGATCAGAGCCAGGATCCACACCGTGCGCGGCTTGCGGGCATGCGCCGTCGTCGTCTCGTCACTCTCCGTCATGGGGTCTCCGAATGCGCGGCGGCGCGCGCGCAGGCTGGTATCGAGCGGCAAATCATGACCGATCGCCGGGCGCCTCGCCACGCCTTCCGCGCCAAGAAATGTCAAGCGCAGGGGCTCGCGCACCCTGCGCACGGGCGCTGCGCGCCACCCGGCCACGCTTTACTCGAGGCGCCGATAGGGCTACGATAACCGGCTATTTTCCCTTGTCAAATCAGACCATTACGCATGAAAATCACGATCTTCGGCGCCGGCTACGTCGGGCTCGTCACGGGCGCCTGCCTCGCCGACGCGGGCAACCAGGTCGTCAGCGTCGACGTCGATGCGCGCAGGATCGCAATGCTCGACGCCGGCGAGATCCCGATCCACGAACCGGGACTCGAGGCGATCGTCCGCCGCAACGTCGCCTCGGGCCGCCTGCGCTTCACCCTGGATGGCGCCGCAGGCGTTGCGCACGGGTTATTCCAGCTGATCGCGGTCGGCACGCCGCCCGATGAGGACGGCTCGGCGGACCTTCGCCACGTGCTCGCGGTCGCGCGCACGATCGGCGAACGGATGGACGGGTACAAGGTCGTGATCACGAAGTCGACGGTGCCGGTCGGCACCGCGGACAAGGTGCGCGAGGCGGTCGGCGGCGCCCTGGCGCGCCGCGGCGTCGCCCTGGACTTCGATACGGTCTCGAACCCGGAATTTCTCAAGGAAGGCGCGGCGATCGCCGATTTCATGAAGCCGGACCGGGTCATCGTCGGCGCCGGGAGCGCACGCGCCGCGGACCTGATGCGCCTGCTCTACGAGCCGTTCACGCGCAACCGCGACCGCATGATCGTGATGGACATCCGCTCGGCGGAACTGACCAAGTATGCGGCGAACGCGATGCTCGCGACCAAGATCAGCTTCATGAACGAGCTGGCGAACCTCGCCGAGCGATGCGGCGCCGACATCGAGCAAGTGCGCCTCGGAATCGGCTCGGACCCGCGCATCGGCTATGCGTTCATCTACCCGGGCGCGGGCTACGGCGGCTCGTGCTTTCCGAAGGACGTCAAGGCGCTCGCGCACTCGGCCGCCGAGGTCGGCTACCGGGCCGAGATCCTCGGCGCGGTCGAGGCGGTCAACGCCCGCCAGAAGCGGCGCCTGCACGACAAGGTGCGCGGCCATTTCGGCGATCTGTCCGGGCGCACGTTCGCGCTCTGGGGCCTCGCGTTCAAGCCGAACACCGACGACATGCGCGAGGCGGCGAGCCGCGTCTTGATCGAGTCGCTGTGGGAGTCCGGCGCGCGGGTGCGTGCCTACGATCCGGTCGCGATGCCGGAGGCGAAACGCCTGTACGGCGAGCGGCCGGAACTTGCGTTGTGCGCCAGCGCCGAGCAGGCGCTCGACGACGCCGATGCGCTGCTGATCGTGACCGAGTGGCAGGAATTCCGCAGCCCGGATTTCGCCGCGATCAAGGCGCGGTTGAAGAACCCGGTGATCTTCGACGGACGCAATCTGTACGACCCGGCGCACATGGAGAAATTGGGCTTCAGCTATTATGCGATCGGCCGCGGCAAGCGCTGAACAGAAGGGAGATTCCGTGAGTGCATTGATACCGGTGATCCTGTCGGGCGGCGCGGGCACGCGGCTCTGGCCGCTGTCGCGGGAGATGTACCCGAAACAGCTGCTCGCGCTCGCCGGCCGGCAGACGATGCTGCAGGACACGGCCGCGCGGCTCGCGGGGATCCCGCAGGCACAGCCGCCGATCGTCGTCTGCAACGAGGCGCACCGCTTCACCGTGGCCGAGCAGTTGCGCCTGCTCGGGATCGCGCCGGCCGCGATCTTGCTCGAACCGGTGGGCCGCAACACCGCGCCCGCGGTGGCGCTCGCCGCCTTGAAGGCGCTGGAACTCTCGGCCGAGGCGATCATGATCGTCGCGCCCGCCGACCACGTGATCCGCGACGCGCGCGCCTTCCAGCGCGTCGCCCAAGAAGCGCTCGCGCAGGCGATGTCCGGCAAGCTCGTCACCTTCGGCATCATCGCGCACTCGCCCGAGACCGGCTACGGCTACATCCGCCGCGGCGAGGGACCGGGACCCGCGTACCCGGTCGCCGAGTTCATCGAGAAGCCGCCGCTCGACGTCGCCAGCCAGTTCGTCGCCTCCGGCGACTACTACTGGAACAGCGGCATGTTCGTCTTCAGCGCCGCCCGCTATCTCGAGGAGTTGCGCGCCTTTGCGTCGGACATCCTCGAGTCGGCGACGGCGGCATTTCGCGCGGCGAAGATCGACCTCGACTTCACGCGGGTCGACAAGGCGGCCTTCGAGGCCTGCCGCGGCGAGTCGCTCGACTATGCGGTGATGGAGAAGACCCGGGACGCGGTCGTCGTGCCGCTCGAGGCCGGCTGGAGCGACGTCGGCTCCTGGTCCTCCTTGTTCGACGCGCTGCCGGCCGACGAGGACGGCAACGTGCTGCAGGGCGACGTGGTGGTCCACGACACGCAGGATTGCTACGTGCACTCGACCAGCCGCCTGGTCGCCACGGTCGGACTCGAGGACCACATCGTCGTCGAGACCAAGGATGCGGTGTTGGTCGCGCCAAAGGAGCGGGTCCAGGACGTCAAGGAGCTGGTCGCGCGGCTGAAGAGGGCGGGCCGTTCGGAGTCCGCCTGGCATCGGGAGGTGTTTCGGCCCTGGGGCAGCTACGACAGCATCGATGCCGGCGAGCGCTTCCAGGTCAAGCGCCTGACGGTCAAGCCGGGCGGCGTGCTGTCGCTGCAGATGCACCACCATCGCGCCGAGCATTGGATTGTCGTCTCGGGCACCGCGCGCATCACGCGCGATGACACGACGTTCCTGCTGTCGGAGAACCAGTCGACCTATATCCCGATCGGCGCGACCCATCGCATCGAGAATCCCGGCAAGGTGCCGCTGCACCTGATCGAGGTGCAATCCGGCTCCTACCTCGGCGAGGACGACATCGTGCGCTTCGAGGACAACTACGGCCGGCAGGGAACCGACACGTGAAGCCGATCGTCTGCTTCAAGGCCTATGACTTGCGCGGCCGGATCCCGGACGAGCTGAACGAGGACGTCGCCTACCGCGTCGGCCGCGGTTACGCCGCCTTCCTCTCGCCGCGGCGCGTCGTCGTCGGCCGCGACATCCGGCGATCGAGCGCCGGCTTGACCGACGCGCTGTGCGCCGGACTCGCTGATTCCGGGGTAAATGTCGACGATATCGGCCTCTGCGGCACCGAGGGCGTCTATTTCGCGACCTTCGACGGCGGCTACGACGGCGGCATCATGGTCACCGCGAGCCACAATCCGGCCGACTACAACGGCATGAAGTTCGTCCGCGAACGCTCGAGGCCCGTGAGCGGCGACAACGGATTGAAGGAGATCCGCGCCTACGCCGAGGGCGGCGATTTCACGGCGCCGGGGCGCAGAGGGGTGCGCCGCACGATCGACACGAACGCCGCGTACGTGGCGCATCTGCTGTCCTACGTCGATGCGGCGAAACTCTCGCGGTTGAAGATCGTCGTCAACGCGGGCAACGGCGGCGCCGGCCTCGTCGTCGATCTACTCGCGCCGCACCTGCCGTTCGAGTTCATCCGGCTGCATCACGAGCCGGACGGGCGCTTCCCGAACGGCATCCCGAACCCGATGATCGAGGAGAACCGCCGCCCGACGGCGGCGGCGATCCGCCGCCACGGTGCCGATTTCGGCATCGCCTGGGACGGGGATTTCGATCGCTGCTTCCTGTTCGACGAGCGCGGCGGCTTCATCGAGGGCTATTACATCGTCGGGCTCCTCGCTTCGGTACTGCTGCGCGGCGAACCCGGCGGGCGCGTCGTGCACGACCCGCGCCTGACCTGGAACACGCTCGAGCTGGTGCGCGCCGCGGGCGGCGTGCCGGTGCTGTGCAAGTCGGGCCATGCGTTCATCAAGGACAAGATGCGCAGCGTCGATGCGGTCTATGGCGGCGAGATGAGCGCCCACCACTACTTCCGCCGTTTCGCCTATTGCGACAGCGGCATGATCCCCTGGCTGCTCGTCGCGCAGCGCCTGTGCGAGACCGGCAAGCCTCTGTCCGAACTGGTCGGCGAGCGCGTGCGCGCCTACCCCGCGAGCGGCGAGCTCAATTACCGGGTGCCGGATGCGCGCGGCGCGATCGCCGCGGTCGAGGCGCACTATGCGCCGGCGGCGCTCGCGGTCGACCGCACGGACGGGCTGTCGTTCGAGTTCGCCGACTGGCGCTTCAACCTGCGCAGTTCGAACACCGAACCGCTCCTGCGCCTGAACGTCGAAGCGCGCGGCTCGGGCGAGCTGCTGCGCGAGCGCACCGGCGAGGTGCTCGCCCTGCTCGGCGCGCAGGGCGCCGTCGCCGCGGATCATTGAGGATCGCGACCGTGGCCCGCGCCGCACCGAAACTCTCCGTCGTGATCCCCGTGTACAACGAGGAGGCGGTGCTGCCGACGCTGTTCGCACGGCTCTACCCGGCGCTCGACGCGCTCGGGCTTGCCTACGAATGCGTGTTCGTCAACGACGGCAGCCGCGACCGCTCGGCGGCGCTGCTGCGCGAGCAATTCTCCCGCCGTCCGCGCGAGACGCGCGTCGTGCTGTTCCACGCGAATTTCGGCCAACACTCGGCGGTGATGGCGGGCCTCGCCCATGCGCGCGGCGACTTCGTCGTGACGCTGGATGCGGACCTGCAGAATCCGCCCGAGGAGATCGCCAAGCTCGTCGCCAAGCTCGAGGAGGGCTACGATTACGTCGGCACCATCCGTGAGCAGCGCCAGGACAGCCTGTGGCGGCGCGGTTTCTCGCGGGCGATCAACCGGCTGCGCGAGTGGATCACGCCGGTGCGGATCACCGACCAGGGTTGCATGATGCGCGGCTACGCCCGCTCGGTTGTCATCGCGCTCAACCAGACGCGCGAGGTCAACACCTTCATCCCGGCGCTCGCGTCGATCTACGCGATGCGCCCCGTCGAGGTGTCGATCACGCACGAGGAACGCTTCGCGGGGGCCTCGAAGTACTCGATGTACAGCCTGATCCGCCTCAACTTCGACCTGATCACCGGCTTCTCGGTCGTGCCGCTGCAGCTGTTCTCGATGATCGGCATGGCGATCTCGGTGCTGTCGGCGTTGCTGGTCGTCTACCTCGCGCTGCAGCGCCTGTTCTTCGGCCCCCAGGTCCAGGGCGTGTTCACGCTGTTCGGCATCCTGTTCTTCCTGGTCGGCATCGCGCTCTTTGGCATCGGCCTGCTCGGCGAATACGTCGGCCGGATCTACGCGCAGGTGCGCGAGCGACCACGCTACATCATCCAGGGGGTGCTGGAGAGCGATGCCGAGGACGGCGCGCCGTGACCCGCGCGGTCGTCTTTGCCTACAGCGAGGTCGGCGCGCGCTGCCTCGCGCTGCTCATCGCCCGGGGCATCGAGATCCCGATCGTGTTCACGCACGCCGATGATCCGGGCGAGCGCCGTTGGTTCGCGAGCGTCGGCGAACTCGCACGCGCGCAAGGCCTGCGCGTCGCGACGCCGGCCGATCCGAACGCGGCCGAATGGCTCGCCGCGGGGCGCGCGGCGGCGCCGGATTTCCTGTTCTCGTTCTATTACCGCCACCTGCTCGGCCGGCCCTGGCTCGAGCTTGCCGCGCGCGGCGCGCTCAACATGCACGGCTCGCTGCTGCCGGCGTACCGCGGCCGGGCGCCGGTGCACTGGGCGATCCTGAACGGCGAGACCGAGACCGGCGCGAGCCTGCATTACATGGTCGAGAAGCCCGACGCGGGCCGGCTGGTCGATCAGCAGGCGGTGCCGATCGGCGAGGACGACACTGCGCTCGAGGTATCGCTGCGGGTCGCCGCGGCCGCCGAGGCGGTGCTCGCGCGCAGCCTGCCGCGGCTCATTGCCGGTCGGGCCCCGGGCGTCGCGCTCGACCTCGCGCGCGGCTCGTACTACGGCAGGCGTCGCCCCGAGGACGGCCGGATCGACTGGCGGCGCGGCGCGAAGGCGGCGCACGACCTAGCGCGCGCGGTCGCGCCGCCGTTTCCGGGCGCGTTTTGCGAGGCGGCCGGCCATCGGCTCGAATTCCGGGCGACCCGTCTCGATGCACGGCCTGCGCGCGATGCCGGTCGGGCGCCGTGCCTGTATGCTGGCGAGGGGGCGTGGTACGTCGATTGTACCGACGGGCGGCGCCTGCGGGTGCTCGAACTCGCCGTCGACGGCAGGCCGGCGTCGGCCGCGGCGCCGCCGCCGGCGCTCGCAACGCTGCCGCTGGCGCTGTCTTGAGCGCAAGCAAGTTCCGGCCGGTCCATTCGAGGGGTCCATGGTGAAAAACGTGCTGATCCTGGGCGTGAACGGCTTCATCGGCCATCACCTCAGCAAATACATTCTCGCGCACACCGACTGGCAGATCTACGGCATGGATCTACAGTCCGAGCGCGTCGCGACGATGCTCGGCGATCCGCGCTTTCACTTCGTCGAGGGCGACATCACGATCAATCTCGAGTGGGTCGAATATCACGTGCGCAAATGCGACGTGATACTGCCGCTCGTCGCGATCGCGACGCCAGCGATCTACGTGAGCGCGCCGCTGCGGGTGTTCGAGCTCGATTTCGAGGCGAACCTGCCGATCATCCGGCACTGCGTGAAGTACGGCAAACGCGTCGTTTTCCCGTCGACCTCCGAGGTCTACGGCGCTTCCCGCGACAAGGAGTTCGATCCGTCGACGTCGGCGCTGGTGCTCGGGCCGATCCACGAGCAGCGCTGGATCTACTCCTGCGTGAAGCAGCTGCTCGACCGCATCATCTGGGCCTACGGCCAACAAGGCCTGCAGTTCACGCTGTTCCGGCCGTTCAACTGGGTGGGCTCCGGACTCGACAGCATCGACACGCCGAAAGAGGGAAGCTCGCGGGTGCTGACGCAGTTCCTCGGTCACATCGTCCGCGGCGAACCGATCAAGCTGGTCGACGGCGGCCGGCAGACGCGCGCGTTCACCTACGTCGACGATGCCGTCGAGTGCTTGACGACGATCATCGACAATCCCGGCGGCATCGCCGACGGCAAGATCTACAACATCGGCAATCCGCAAAACCTCTACTCGATCCGCGAGCTCGCCGAGATGATGTTGGAGATCGCGCGCTCGCGTGCCGAGTACGCGCCCACCGCGCGCAACACGGCGCTCGTCGAGGTTACGGCGATGCAGTACTACGGCAAGGGCTACGCCGACATCCCGGCGCGTCTGCCGTCGATCGCGAATACCCACGCCGAGCTCGGCTGGTCGCCGAAGACCGACATGCGCACGGCGCTGAATGCGATCTTCGACGCCTACGCGCACAGCCTGCCGTCGGCCTCGGCGCTGCTGTCGCCCCAATGAGCGAGGGCGCGCACGTCGGCCTCAAGGTCGACGTCGACACCTTACGCGGCACGCGCGAGGGGGTGCCGCGGCTCGCCGAATTGCTGGCGCGCGAGGGCGTCGATGCGACCTTCTACTTCTCGGTCGGGCCCGACCACACGGGACGCGCGCTGCGCCGGGTGTTTCGCCGCGGCTTCGCCCAGAAGGTCGCGCGGACCTCGGTGCTCAAGCACTACGGCCTGCGCACGCTGCTCTACGGCGTGCTGCTGCCGGGACCGGACATCGGCCGTGCGGCGGGCGATGTCATGCGCCGCGTCCGCGACGCCGGCTTCGAAGTCGGTCTGCACACCTACGATCACATCCGCTGGCAGGACCACGTCGCGCGCGCCGACCCCCGTTGGACGCGGGTCGAGTTCGAGCGCGGCATCGCCGCGTTCGAGCGGATCTTCGGCGCGGGTCCTCGCTCGCACGCGGCGGCGGGCTGGCAGATCAACGAGACCGTGCTCGCCCTCGAGCGCGAACACGGCCTGGATTACGCGAGCGATACGCGCGGCCGCTCGCCGTTTCTGCCGCGACTCGCGCCGGCGCCGCCGATCGCGCCCGGCGCGCGCGAGTGCCCGCAGCTGCCGACGACGCTGCCGACCTTCGACGAACTGCTCGGTGTTGCGGGCGTCGATGAGGGCAATGTCGGCGAAGCGGTGTTCGCGCGCTCGCAGGCACCCGATGCACCGCCCCTGCAGGTGTTCACGCTGCACGCCGAGCTCGAAGGGATGCGCCTGCAGGGCGCCTTTGCCGGCCTGCTTGCTCGGTGGCGGCGCACGGGCGCGGTGCTCTGCCGGCTGGCGCAGATCCATGCGCTCGCGGCGCAGCATGCGCTGCCGACCCTGCCGGTCGTGTTTCGCCCGGTCCCCGGACGCTCCGGGGTGCTCGCGGCACAAGGCGAGGCCGGGGAGCGCGGCGGGTGACGGCTCCCGCGGGCGAGGAGGAGCCGCGCGGCGTCGAGCAACGGCGCGGCAGTGAGGAGCCGGCCGGCATCGACACCGATGCGGGAGCGCACGGCGCGGGCCGCGCGCCGTTCGCGCTGTTCGCGGCGCTCGTCGTGTTCGTCTGGTTCGCGGCGAGCGCGAGCCGGCCGCTGTTCAATCCGGACGAGGGTCGTTACGCGGAGATTCCGCGCGAGATGCTGGCGGGCGGCGACTGGGTGATCCCGCACCTCGACGGCCTCGTCTACATCGAGAAGCCGCCGCTGCAGTACTGGGCGACGGCGGCGAGCTACCGGCTGTTCGGCCTGTCGGCATTCTCGGCGCGCTTGTACACGGTGTTGACCGCGATCGGCACGCTGCTGATGGTGTTCTTCCTGGTGCGCGCGCTGTGGAACGAGCGGGCCGCCTGGCGTGCGGCCGCGGTGCTCGCGAGCCTCGCGCTGTTCCCGGTGATCGGCCAGATGCTCTCGCTCGACATGAGCCTGACCTTCTACATGACGACGGCGCTCGCCGCGTTCCTGCTCGCCCAGGCGCGGCCGTCCGCGCGGTGGCGCTGGATGGCGGTCGCGTGGATCGCGACCGCACTCGGCGTGCTCACCAAAGGGCTCGAGGCGGCAGCGATTCCGGCGGCCACCCTGGTGCTCTATTCGCTGCTCGCCCGCGATTTAGCGCTCTGGCGGCGGCTGTCGTTCGCGGTCGGCGTACCGCTGTTCCTCGCAATCGCGCTGCCCTGGCACTGGCTCGCCGAGCGCCGGCTGCCGGATTTCTTCGAGTATTACGTGGTGCGACAGCATTTCCTGCGGTACCTGACGCCCACTGCGGATCGCGAGGCGCCGTGGTGGTTCTTCGGCGGCGTGTACCTCGCCGGCACGCTGCCGTGGACCTGGACGGCGCTGCGGGTGCTCGGCGCCGGCTGGCGCGCGCGCAAGCCTGCCGGCGCGTTCGATGCACAGCGCTTCCTGTGGGTCTGGATCGCGTTCACGATCGTCTTCTTCTCGATCTCCGACTCGAAGCTCGTGCCCTATCTGCTGCCCGTGATGCCCGCGCTCGCGATCCTGATCGCGCTGCGCCCGGCCTCCTCGCTGCGCCGCGATCTCCTGGTCGCGGCGGCGGTCACGCTGCTCGCGGCGTTCGCGCTTTTCGGCGCGCACTTCGCGCTGCCGCGAATGCTCGCCGGCTCGCCGCGCGCGGTCTATTTCCTGCCCCTCACGGGACCCGTCGTGCGCATCGCCGCGGTGCTCGGCCTGTCGGCGGTCGTCGTCCTGCTGCGGCGGGATCGCGATCCCACGGGCGGCGCGGTGTTCCTCGGCACCGGTTGGTGTCTTGGCGTCTTGCTGTTGATCCGCGCGGCGACCCTGGTCGCACCGCTCTATTCGGGCCGGGCTCTGGCGGCCGCGCTGCCGCCGGTCGACCGCGACGTGCCGATCTACAGCGTCGCCACCTACGATCAGACGCTGCCGTTCTACTGGCGCCGCACCGTCGATCTCGTCTCCTACCGCGGCGAACTGAACTACGGCCTGCGCCTGGATCCCGGGCGCGAGATCCCGACGATCGCCGGGTTCGTCGCACGCTGGCGGCCATCGGTGCGGGCCTGCGCGGTGATGCCGGCCGGTCTGTATGAGCGCCTGCGCGCGCGCGGCGTGCCGATGCGCGAGCTCGGTCACGACGCGCACCGCGTACTGGTGTCGCGGCGATGAGCTGGATCACCTGGTTCCTGATCCTGAGCGGGGTGGGGCTGAACGCCGCCGCGCAGCTGTTGCTCAAGGTGGCAACCCGTCCCTTGGGCGCGTTCACGCAGTTCGACCGCGCGACGCTCGCCGCGAGCGTCGTGTTGCTGCTGAAGAGTCCGGCCTTCTGGGCCGGCATGTGCTGCTACGCCGCGAGCCTGTGCGTGTGGCTCGCGGCGCTCGCCAAGGCGCCGGTGAGCGTCGCCTATCCGATGCTGTCGCTCGGTTATGTCGTGGTCGCCTTCGCTTCCGTGTGGTGGCTCGGCGAGGCGTTCTCGCCGGAGAAACTGTTGGGCATCGCGCTGATCTGCGTCGGTGTCGTACTCGTCTCGAGGAGTGTTGCATGACGGATTATCTGCCCTTTGCCCGGCCAAACATCGACGAGCAGACCATTGCCGCGGTCGCCGCCGTGTTCCGTTCGGGCCAGATTGCGAGCGGCCCGAAGGTGCTCGAGCTAGAGGCGGCGCTCGCCGCCTATATCGGCGGCGGCCGGCAGCTGCGCGCGCTCACCTCGGCGACCGAGGGCCTCGAGATCGCGCTCATCGCCTGCGGCGTCGGCCCCGGCGACGAGGTCATCGTGCCGGCGATGAGCTTCGCCGCGAGCGCGAACGTGGTCGCCCGCGCCGGCGCGAAGCCGGTGTTCGTCGACGTCGAGCTCGCGACGCGCAATCTCGACGTCGCGCTCGTGGAGCGGGCGGTCACCGGCCGCACGCGCGCGATCATGCCGGTGCACTTCGCCGGCCTGCCGGTCGATCTCGATGCGCTCGCGCCGATCGCCGCGCGACACGATCTGCGCGTCGTCGAGGATGCCGCGCACGCGATCGGCACGCGCTCGCGCGGCCGCCCGATCGGCAGCTTCGGCGACGTGGCGGTGTTCAGCTTTCATCCGAACAAGAACATGACGAGCATCGAGGGCGGCGCGGTCGCAACCGCCGACACCGCCGTCGTCGAACTCGTCGAGCGGCACCGCTTCCACGGCATTCGCCGCGACGTGCACGGCGAGATCGACGTCGTGCTCGCCGGCGCGAAGAGCAACCTCTCGGACGTCGCCGCGCAGGTCGGCATCGAGCAGCTGCGCCGCCTGGAGGGGTTCAACGCGCGGCGCCGGGCGCTCGCGGCGCAGTACTTCGAGGCGCTCGACGGCTGCGATCAGATCGTGCTGCCGGCGCGCGGCGACGAGGGTCACAGCTGGCACATGTTCACGGTGCTGATCGACTTCGCGAAACACCGCACGACGCGCCCCGAGTTCCTGCAGGCGATGGCCGACCGCGGCATCGGCATCGGGGTGCATTACCCCTGCATTCCGGCGCTCACGTACTATCGCGGCCTCGGCTACCGGCCCGAGGACACGCCGAACGCGGCGCGGATAGGCCGCCAGACCGTGACGCTGCCGCTCTTTCCGGCGATGCGCGATGGCGACGTCGAACGGGTCGCGACCGCGTTGCGGGCGCAGATCGCGCGAACCTGACGCGCTTGCGGACGGTCGGCCCGCAATGCGCCTTGATCGCACCCGGCAATCGGCGGAGAATCGCAGGCCCTTACCGCTCATCCGCAAGGAATCCCGCCATGAAGCGAATAGTCGTCACTGCACTCCTCGGCCTGGGGCTCGCCGCCCCCTCGTTCGCGGCCCTCAAGGTCGGCGCGACCGCGCCGCTGTTCACGGCGCAGGCGACGCTCGCCGGCAAGCCCTTCACGTTTTCGCTCGCCGATGCCTTGAAGAAGGGACCGGTGGTGCTGTATTTCTATCCGGCCGCGTTCACGCCCGGCTGCACGATCGAGGCGCATGAGTTCGCGGCGGCGATGCCGAAGTTCGAGAAGCTCGGCGCGACCGTGATCGGCGTCTCCCACGATCCGATCGCCAAGCTCGACAAGTTCTCGGTGCTCGCCTGCCGCAAGGCGTTCCCGGTCGCCTCCGACGCCGATCAGCACATCATGAAGTCCTACGATGCGGTGCTCGCGATCCACCCGCAATACGCGAACCGCACCTCGTACGTGATCTCGCCGAACGACAAGATCATCTACACGTACACTGCGCTCAACCCGCACAAGCACGTCGGCAACACGATGGCGGCGGTCAAGAAGTGGGACGCCGCGCACAAGAAGGGGTAGAGGATCCGGCACCGGCGCGGTGAACCTGCGCGGCAGATGCGGGCCGGTGACGTTTGCCGGCCGCTGAGGAAGACGTGACCGCGCCGCGTGCGACGGCCGCGGCGGCGGATTTCGATTCGATGAGCGCGTCCCGCCGCCGGGCCATGCCCTGGATTTTGCTGTATGTTGCAGTACTGCTGCTGCCCCTCGGGCTCGCGGCATTGAAGGCGCCGGCGCACGCCGATTCGTTCGTCAAACAGATCGCGCTCGGCTTGGGCCTCTTTGGACTGATGATCATCGCGACCAATTTCATTCTGGCCGCGCGCTACCAATGGCTCGTCGGGCCATTCGGACTCGATACGGTGATGCTGTTTCACCGCAGGATGGCGCTTACGGGATTTGCCGCGATTTTGCTGCACATCACGCTCATGACGATCCTGAAAATTCACCTGCTTACGCAGTGGCGGCAACCGTTGAGAATCCAGTTGGGGCGAACCGCGATCTTGCTTTTGACGGCGCAGATCATCGTCAGCGTGTATCGCTCCGGCATGGGGGTGAAATTCGAGAAGTGGAAATCCTGGCATCGCGTGCTCGCGGTCGGCATTTTGGCGGTGGCCTTTTCTCACGGCCTTCTATCCAGCGGGCGATTCGCCCCATGGCCGTTGCGGTTGGTGGTGATGCCGGTCGCGCTCATCGCGCTCTGGTCGATCATCTGGAGCCGAATCATCCGGCCCCGCCGTCTGCGGGAATTTCCGTATGCGGTGCGCGAGGTGCGGAAAATCGGCCGGGCTGTGTGGGAGATCAAGTTGCAGTCGGTGCGGGCGAGCCGATCTTTCGAGTATCGACCCGGGCAATTCGCCTTTTTTCACTTTCACCGCTCCGCTCCCGAAGCGAGCAGCGAAGAGCACGTTTGGACCATCGCCTCCAGCCCGAGCGAATCGGACGGCCTCATGTTGGCAATCAAGGAACTGGGCGACTTTACACGGACCATGGACCGTACGCGGGTCGGGGACGAGGTGACGGTGCACGGCCCCTTTGGGCGCTTCTCGCATCGGTTATACAAAGACATGGACGATATCGTGTTCATCGCCGCCGGCATCGGCATCACTCCGTTCCGCAGCATGATCCGTTGGATGACGGATCGCGGCGAAACCCGCAAGGTGCAACTGCTTTATGGGAACCGTTCCGCCGCGGAAATCGCCTTTCTGGACGAACTGACGGACTGCGAGAAAAGAGGCGGCGGCAAATTGCGCGTCACGCACGTACTGAGCCAACCCGATGAGCACTGGAGCGGCGAAAAAGGTCGCATCGACATCGATGTCGTACGCAGGCATTGCGGGGGAGAACTGGGCGGCAAATCGTTCTGGATTTGCGGCCCCGGCCCCTTTGCCACCGTCTTGATCGAGTCGTTGCGCCGAGCCGGCGTGCCGCCCGGAAAGATTCATAGCGAGGCATTCTGCCTGCTTCATGCGCCGGTGCAGGCGGATGGGCGCGGCCGCAGCCTGAAGGCGTTATCGGCGGCGATTTGCCTCGCGGCGTTCGTGACGGTGCTGATGTTTGCGCTGATAAGAACCGACTTTTTATCTGCGTATCGCGGCAGCGCGGACCGCGGCGCGCAGCCGCGCGCCGTAAGGGTCCCGTGAAAAGGATCGACGGAGAAGTTCGAGGCAGGGCCCGGGCCCGCCTTCCGCCTTTGGCGAGGCATCATTCGTGAGTCGAATCCGTACGCGCGCGGTTGGTGTATTCTCCTCGTCCGCTCAGGCCAGGAGACGATTCATGCACGCCAGGCACTTCACGGCCACTTTTCGAGCGATCGTCGTCGCGTTCGCCGCCCTGCTCGCCGCCGCGCGAATCGGCTGCGCGCGTGAACGGCACGGTGTACCGGCGGATGGGACGATCACCTCGAGCGGGCAGCGTCTCACGCCGACCGCGGCCCACGGCGCGCATTTCGGGCCGCTCAATCCAGGGCTCGCGGCATTTCCCCAATACACGGCCGGCCAGGCGGTGACCACGACGGTGAGCCCCGACGGCAAGACCCTGCTGATTCTCACGAGCGGCTATAACTTGGTCGAGGATGCGCACGGCAAGAACATTCCCTCGGCATCGAATGAATACGTGTTCGTCGAGGACATCGCACACGACACGCCGGTGCAGAAACAGGTGTTGCAGGTACCGAACACGTTCATGGGCGTCACTTTCGGGCCGCACGGCCGCCATTTCTACGTGTCCGGCGGCGACGACGACGACGTGCATGTATTTGCGCGATCCGCGGGGATCTGGGTGGAACGGGGGCCGCCGATCCCGCTCGGCCATCTGGCGCTCGCCAAGCCGCCGCTGTTCCTCGGCGGCAACGGCCTGAAGGTGAAGCCCGAAGCGGCCGGATTGGCGCCAACCGCGGATGGCAAGACCCTGGTGGTTGCCGATCTGTACAACGACAGCGCGTCCGTGATCGACCTCGCGACCCGGGCGGTGACCGCGGTGGCGCTGCGCCCCGGGGTGATCGACCCGACGCAGGACGGCGTCGCCGGCGGCGAATATCCTGATTGGGTCGCGATCAAGGGCAACGCCACCGCGTACATCTCGAGCGAGCGCGACCGCGAGGTCGATGTTGTGCAACTCAGCCCGAAACCGCGGCTGACAGCGCGCATCAAGGTGCTGGGCAACCCGAATCGCATGGTTCTCGACCGGCGCGGCAGGCGCCTGTACGTCGCCTGCGACAACGAGGCCGACGTCGAGGTGATATCGACCGCGCGCAACGAGGTCATCGACACGGTGCTGACCACCGCGCCGGCGGCGATGATCGGCATGCCGAAATACTTCCACGGCACTGCACCGAACAGCCTTGCCATTTCGCCCGACGGCAAGCGGCTGTACGTGACCAACGGCGGCACCAATGCGGTCGCGGTGATCGCGCTCGACAACCCCCGGCCGGAGGTGATCGGCTTGCTGCCGACCGGCTATTATCCGAACAGCGTCAGCGTGAGCGCGGACGGCAAGATGCTCTATGTCGTGAACGGCAAGAGCATGCCGGGTCCGAATGCCTGCGGCTTCAAGATCGCCGCCGACGCCAAGGGTGCCTGCTCGCCGATGCAGTTGACCAACAACTACGTGCTGCAACTCTCGAAGGCCGGATTCCTGTGGATGCCCGTGCCGAACGCACGCGAGATGGACCGGCTCACGCACATCGTTGCGCGCAACGACAATTTCGCGTTTCATCCGAGCGGCCGCGACCGGATGGTGATGGCGTTCCTGCACCGGCATATCCGGCACGTGATCTACGTCGTCCGCGAGAATCGCACCTACGATCAGATCCTCGGGGATCTCGGCGAAGGCAACAGCGATCCGGCGCTCGCCGAATTCGGCAGGACGATCACGCCGAATGCCCACGCGCTGGCGGAGGACTTCGTCGATCTGGACAATTTCTACGACACCGGTGAGGTGAGCGGCAACGGCTGGCCGTGGAGCACCTCGGCGCGCGAGTCCGACTTCGGCGTCAAGGCGATGCCGCCGCTCTATGCCGGTCGCGGCCTCTCGTACGATTGGCACGGCAGCAACCGCCACGTGCTCGTGGCGGATCCGACGCTCGCCGAACGGCGGGCGGAGGATCCGTTGTATCCGAACGACCCGAACCTGTTGCCGGGGCAGAACAACGTCGCGGCGCCGGACGGCCCGCAGGGACAGGTTCAACATGGCTACATCTGGGACGCGGCGCTGCGCGCGGGGCTCTCCATCCGCAACTATGGCTTCTTGATCCAGCTCGGCCGCTACAATACGCCGGCGGCGCAGGGCGGAATTGCGGAAATTTCCGACGCGTTCGCCGCGCGAATGCAGGTGTCGTTTGCGGCCAATCCGACGCTCGCGCCGTTCACCGACCCGTATTTTCGCGGCTTCGACAACACCATTCCGGACTATTACCGCGAGATCGAATGGGCGCGCGAGTTCCGCGAATACGTCAAAAACGGCAAGTTGCCGTCGATCGAGTTCGTCCGCCTGATGCACGATCACACCGGGGACTTCAAGACCGCGATCGACGGCGTGAACACCCCGGCGCTGCAGATCGCCGACAACGACTACGCGGTCGGCCGGCTCGTCCAGGCGGTGGCGCGATCCCGCTACGCCAAGAACACGCTGATCTTCATCGTCGAAGACGACGCCCAGGATGGCCCGGATCACGTGGATGCGCAGCGCAGCGTCGCCTTCATCGTCGGGCCCTATGTGCGCCAGCATGCGGTGATCGACGCGCGCTACAGCACGGTGAACATGTTGCGCACGATCGAGGACGTGCTCGACATCGGACCCATGACGCTGAACGATGCCTATGAGCGGCCGATGACCGAGGTATTCAGCCGCGAGGACGCTCGTTGGAACTACGCCGCGCAGCTGCCGGTGCCGCTGACCTCGACGCAATTGCCGCCGGCTCGTCAGGCGATGCGCTCGTCGAAGTGGCACGATCCCCGCGGCGCCGCCTGGTGGGCCGCGAAGACCAAGGGCTACGATTGGCGCGAGGAGGACAAGGTCCCGGCGCTCGCCTACGACCACATCCTGTGGCAGGGCATGATGCCGGGCCAGCCGTATCCCGGTCGCAACGGCATCGACTACTCTCACTCCCACGCGCCATGACGGGCGGCGTCGGGGCGACACCCGGCGCGACGATTACGTGACACTGCCCCAATCGGCGAGCGCCGCAATCGTCCCGTAGCGTCCCGCGTTCCGGCGATACCGATCGTCCGCAATCACGAGGATGGTGTCGTCATGCTCCAGCGACCGCATGCCACATCGATCCCGCCGCCGTCGGCGCAGGTTCAGTGTCGCGGATATAGCCGCATCGCCTTTTCGACGAAGCGGTCGTCGTAAGTGATCTGCGGCCGGATCTTGCCGCTGCGGACGGCGGTGCGCCGATACTTGCCTTCGGGACTGTCATCGAAGGGGGTCCGTAGCAGCACTTCGACGGCGAGTCTGGCCGCCGACGGCGGAATCGAATAGTCGCCGTCGGTGAGACCGAGCTTCGCCTGCGCGATCTCCTCGGTCTTGGCCTTCTTGTAGCTCGCCCACAGATCGTTGCTTACGTCCGGTGCGAAATAGCCGGCCGGCATCTTGGCGACGATCTGCTGCGCGGTGTGCGTGTTGATGTAGCGCATCGTGCGGACAAAGACGTCGACCAGGCGCTGCACGCGCGCGGGGTGCGCCGCGATATAGCTCGGCGCCAGATAGAGGCTGCGGGCGGGCCAGACGTCGCCGAGGGCTGCGCGGGTCCCGGCCGCGGTCCGCAGGTCATAGAGCGGAGTGACGAGCTTCGTCGCCAGCAGGCGCGATGTCATCGGTTCCATACTAGAAACGACGTCGACCTTGCCCGCCTTGATCGCGGCGATCAGCTGCGGCAGATTGGCCGACAACGCCGCCGGCGCGGGTGTGTAGCTGCCGGGGGGCAATCCAGCGCGCGCCATGATGAAGTCGGTCAAGTAGTGCTTGGTCGAGAATCCGGCCGAATCGGCGATCGTTCGTCCTTTGAAGTCGGCCGCACTGTGGATCTGGCCCCGGACGCGGTTGGCGACCGAGATGGTCAGGTGCGGAGTGTCGTCGATGAGCAATACGGCACGCGCCGGTTGACCGTTGCCGATGCCGAAGACCACGCGCTGATACCAGCAAATCTCCGCGTCGATCGTGCCGTTGTTGAGCAGTTCGGTGGAATAGAAATCATCGCTCACGTAGTTCATGACGTTGATCAATTTCACACGGATTCCGGCTTGCCGGAAGTAGCCGAGCCCGAGCGCGAGCTCGGGAACGAGGTGGCCTATGCCCGGCATCGGCGCCAGCCGAATCGTGAACTTGGCCGGCGCGGCCGCCGGAGCCCGTCCGAGCAGTACGCCGGCCGCGAGGGCCAGGGCGAACAGACGGCCGTGCGTCGTCACCGGAACTTCGCGCCGAAGGAGAAGGTCAGCAATCGCTGTTCGCCGACGTTCAGGGTAGTCGCGCTCTCCGATGAGGATATGTACCGCCTGTCGAACAGATTGTGGATGTTCAACGCAAGGTCATAGTGCCGGTTGAATTTGTAGTAGATCCCACCATCGACACGCGTCCACGCCGGCATTCGGTAGTACAGAGCCGTCGTCGGGTCGCCGGCCCACTGCGTGCCGACGTAGATGACGCCCAGGCCGAACCCCAGCCCCGCCAGGGTGCCGTGGGGGACGTTGTATCGGGTCCAGAAATTACCCGAGTCGCGCGGCGCGTTGACCAGGTCCTTGCCCACGGTGTATGGATTGCTGAGGGACTGGGCGATGTACGCGTGGTCGTAAGCGTATCCGGTTTGGATCTGCCAGTTCGGCCGGGGTTGCCATTGCAGTTCGGCCTCGACGCCCTTGCTGGTCTGCTTGCCGTCGACTCGGGAGATGGCCTGGCCGACGATGGCGCCGCCGGTCGCCACGGTGAAGTTCGTGCCGCTCGGCACGACCACGTTGGTGCGATTGATCTCGTAGGTTGCGAGCGTGAAATTGAGATTCTTGTCCGCGGTCTCGAGCTTCAGGCCGCCTTCGTATTGCTCGCCTCCTTCGGGCGGAAAGTTCGAGTTGCCGTATTGATCGAAGGCGATCGTGGTCTGGGCCTTGATGGACTGGCTGTAGCTCGCATACAGCGAGACGGCCGGAATGACGTGCCAGACGATGCCGAACTGTTTGGTGTATGGGCTGATCTGATTCGAGAACGCCGTCTTTGCCGGGGACAGCGTATTCAGGCCGTGCGTCTTCTGCAGATCGTGACGCACGCCGATGGAAATGTTGAACAGGTCGCCGATCTTGATCTGATCGGCAATGTACTCGCCGAGTGCCGTCTGCCACACCTGGTTGTTGGTCGCGCCGGTTCCGGTCGGCGGATATCCGTACTGATTGAGGACCGGGTCGATGAGCGTGATGGCCTGGGCCAGGGTTGAATTCGGTCCGAAGGCATAGCGGGTGTTGAAGAAACCTTCGCTGCCGCCGCCGATACCGATCAGGATGGTATTGCGGAAGCTGTCTGGGCCGAAGGGGCGGTACACGTTGAGATCGCCGTAGTTGTAGCGATGCCCGTTCCTGACGTCGTTGTACTGGCGGCGCAGCAGCGAGGTCGGCACCGCATACGCCGATTTCGGCGAATAGATGTTGGCATTGTTGATCGTCCATTCATCGACCTGGTCGGCGTGCCAGACGGAGCGCGTCCGAAAACGCAGCACCCAGCCATCGATTTCGGTGTGGAAGAACGTCGACAAGGCGGATCCGTAGTCCTTGGCGGAGTCCGAACTGTTGTTGTAGACCGTGTCCAACGGCGCGGTGTACCAGGTTGCCGTCGGACCGTAGGCGGCGGTCAGCGTGTTCTTGCCCTTGATCGGCACCAGGATGGGGGAGCCGGTGAAGATCGGCAGCACGCCGTCGTCCTGCCGGCGCCGATCCTGGCTGATCTCGGCCTTGACGGTAAAGTGGGTGGTGTCGTTCCATCGGTAGGTGAGCGAAGGATAGATCGACAAGCTGTGCGCATGATCGCCGATGCGGGAACTCGGCTCCTTGGCGCCGTCCACCACCAATCGGTACAGCAAATGGCGGTTGCCGAACACGGGGCCGGTGGCATCCACCGCGACGTCCTGGGTGATCGGAGCGCCCGAACTGTAGGCACCTGCGTAGACTCCCATCGAGGTGCGAACGCTGTATCTGGCGATTTCCAGCGGGCTCTTGGTGATGATGTTCAGCAAGCCCCCGGGGTTCATCTGCCCATAGAGTACGCTGTTGGGGCCCTTGAGAAATTCGATACTTTGGACATCGGCTGCGCTGAGCGAGGCCTTCTTCAGAGTCGCGCCCTGCAGGCCGTCGAATTCGATGTTCTGGGTATAACTGCCCGTATTGGGGAAGCCGCGGAACGAGAAGCCGTTGATCGTGTCTTGCGACTGCGTGACTCCCGTGACGTAATTGACCAGATCGGTCAGCGTCACGGCCTTGCGGTCTCTGATCGCCGCATTGTTCAGGATCGTGAGCGAGGAGGCGAGATCCCGAGGGTCCATCGGTATCTTGCTCGCCATCGCCGATTTGGACACGTGGTACGTGCCGATGATGGCGCCGGAGACCACGATCTCCTGCAGCTGCGGCGACGCACCGGCAGCCTGACCGGCTGCCTGAGCAGTTTGCTTTGCATGGAGCGGGGTGACTTGCATGAGGAGCAGCAGCGCCGGAAGGCCCTGCAGGAGAACTCTGCCGCGTAGTGATTTCATGTTTGGACCCATATTCCGGTGACGTTGTTATCGCAAGATCCAGGGGGAAAGATCGATAGCCCGTCGATGCAGCCGCCGACGCACCGCGCGCCGAGCGCCGCGCAAAGGACATGGCACAGCTTGATCATGGATCACCCCCCCCCTCTCTCTCGCCCCCCGTCGACTCGCGGCCCTGAGCCGGCACGCTCCGTCGCTTACACGGCCATTCTCGCGCAGGCGTGGCGGGTTTCTCTCTACCCACTTCGAGCTAGACGTTTCCGGCCCACAAGTCCGCGAGGCTCGATGTGCCGGCCGCCGTCGCGCTCGATGATCCGAGGCCAGGGGCTTCGTGGTGCCATCCTCCCACCCGGTCCAAGCCGGTGATCACGGCGCGGCGTTCCGTGCAGGGATTCGAGCACAGCAACCTTAAGGATTCCTTAACGCGCGTGGCCCGCACCAACGAGTTCGAACGAGTCAGCAACCCCGCGAGCCGGCGTTCACAAATCCAGAACCAGCATGGCGCCCGTCGAACGGGAGCAGCAGGGCAGGATGCGATCGCCTTTCGCGCGCTCCTCGGTCGTGAGGAAAACGTCGCGGTGGTCCGGCACTCCTTCGAGGACGCGGGTCATACAGGTCCCGCACACTCCGTGCGAGCACGAGGATTGAACTGCAATGCCGGCCTTGCGCAAGGCCGCCAGCGCCGTTTCGTCCCGCTCGACGCGGACGATCCTCCCGGTGCTCGCGATCTTGATGTCGAAGGGGAGGTTTGCTGCGCTGCTCTGCCCCGCGCCGTTGAAGTATTCGCGATGGATGTTGGCGTCTTGCCAGCCGTTGCGCAGTGCCGTCTCGATGACCGTGTCCATGAATCCCTTGGGGCCGCAGGCGTAGAGGTGGATTCCGGGTCCGGAGTTTGTGAGCAGCGCCTGCAGGTCGAGCCGCTCCCGGTCGGGGCCGTCGTCGAAGTAAAAATGCACGCGGCGTGCGAAGCGCGACGTCTGTATGCGATGCAGGAAGGCGGTCCGCTCGGGCGATCGCGTGCAGTAGTGCATCTCGAAATCGGCGCCGATCGCGCTCAGGCGTTCCGCCATGCTGATTATGGGAGTGACGCCGATTCCACCGGCAAGAAGCAAGGAACGAGACGCATCCTCGCGCAAGACGAAATGATTCCGCGGTGCGCCGACGACGAGGCGCGTGCCCTCACGGATCTCATCGTGCATGCCGCTCGAACCGCCTCGCGAGACGGGAGCGCGCAGCACGCCGATCAGGTACCTGTGGGTCTCGGCCGGAGCGTTGCATAGTGAATATTGCCGAACGATTCCCGGTCGAACCTGCACGTCGATGTGCGAGCCGGCGCTGAATGGCGGCAGGCGCCGTCCATTCGGCCGGGCGAGCTCGAACGTGCAGACGGCGGTCGCCTCGACTTGCCTGCGAACGACGGTGAGCGCAATCGTCTTGGCCACCGGCTTGCGAAGCTTTCGCCGCAGGTACGGACTGAATCCGGAGTAGGTGAGGACCGGTACCGCGAGACAGGCTGCCAGCAGGAGGAGTTGGTACGGCAGACCGCCGACGAGACCGGAATGCAGCGCGAGCAGGAAGAGGTAGATCTTGCGCCCGCGCGGTACCGCCGTCGCGTATGGCAATACACGCAGGGCGCGCCCGGTGTAGGCATCCAGATACAGGTAGGACTTCGCTTCGGCATGCGGCGCACCGCGCTCCAGCGCCTCGATCGCGATCGGATCGGTCGGGCGGGCCGGATAACGAAGACTGATCCATTGGGCGTCGGGAAACACTCCCTGCGCCAACGCCCAGAAGTCCTGCATGGACTTGCGTTTTTGCAGCGTGGGCACCCGCGATTGCGGTGGCGGGGGTAAGGTCATGGGCGAGCCGACCGCCCAGCCGATCGCGTTCTTGACCGGCTGGAACGCGATCGGCACTCCGGTGATCGAGACGATCGACAGTGCGAGCAACGCATACAGTCCGACCGTCTTGTGCAGGCTGATGGTGCGGGCCGTTCCGGGCAAACGTGGATTGAACTTCGCGGCTTCCTTGAAGCTCCCGCCCGCGCGCGGCCACCACAAGACGAAGCCGCCGAGCAGCAGCAGGGTCAGAAAGACCGCATTCGCGGTGCCGGCAAATTGCCGTCCGTCCTTCATGAAGCGGAAGCGGTGCAAGGCATCGAACTCGCCGAAAAAGCCGCCGTATTCGTTCTGCACTCCGAGGATCCGGCCGTTGCAAGGATCCAGGTAGACGAGGTCCTTGTCCGAGAATTTGATCGCCGTCGACGACGACGCGCCGGCGCGGATTTCGATGCTATACAGCACGCCACTCGGATGCACCGCACGGGCATCGGCTGCGAGCGCATCGAGGGTCAGTCGGCGATGGCAGGCCTGTGAGCTCGAGAGATTGCCGTAGACGATGCCCTGCAGGCGCGGCTTGAGCACGAATGCGGCCCCCGTGACCGCGAGGAACGTGACGATCAGGCCGATCGTCAGACCGGACCAGGTATGAAACGAGACGAGATTCTTGCGAAACGCGGAGTTCATCGATCCTGGGCGCCTGGCGAGTCGTGACGCGGCGAGCCTAACGGAAATCGGGCGCCGCCGCTCGTGCCTAGCTCGAAGGTGCTATCGCCGCAGATCCGCCATCGGCGCAGCATGCGCTACTGTGCCGAACGCGATCGAGCCCTGGCGAATTGGTCTGGTCAGCGTCGCGCTGGCGACGTGCCTGATCGCGCGCGGCGCACCGCGGAGTATCGGGCGGAGTGCGCAAGCGAACGGCCATCGCCTCGCTCGGACCGAGACCGGCACGATTCGCGTCTGGGGGAGTCCGGCGGACGCCAGCCTCATCGAGCGAATCGAGAGCGGTTTTCGGCGAACCCATGGCGCGGTGTATTTCGCGAACGCATTCCACGGTCCGGAGTCGACCTTCGCGTCCGTGAACCTTGGGGTCGCGGATATCGCGTTCATGGCACGCGAGCTGCGGGTGCCCCTCGAGACCATGGCCTTCGAATGGGAGCATCACTATGCGCCGTTCGAGATCGACGTCGCGAACGCCGGGCTTGGGCGCAGCAGCGGACCGGACGGGCGGGAAGCGAACCTCGCGTTCTTGGTCAACGAGCGCAATCCTCTCTCCTGCATCACCTTGATGCAAGCCGACGATGCATTTGCCGCGGATCACCGCCGAGGAGGGGTCGATGCGGATCGCTGGGGGAACCTGACGTCGAGTGTCGCGTGGAAAAATCGACCGATTCACGTCTACGGCCCACCGATCGAGACGTTCGCAGCCGTATATTTGCGCAGTGCCGTCCTCGACGGCAGCCGCAAATGGAATCCGCATTATCGCGAGATGGCCGGCGACTGGAACGCGGTTCTCGCCGCGGTCGCGCGCGATCCCGACGCCATCGCTTTCGCGCCGCCGCTGCCGCGGTCACGCGGCGTCAAGGCGCTGCGCCTCGCCGACGCGCGCGGCGCTCCATGCATCGCGCTCGACGCGCAGAGCGTCACGTCGGGCGCCTATCCTATGCTGCGCAAGGTCGACGTTGCGCTCGATCGACGACCGGGTACGGCGATCGATTCCAAAGTAGCGCAGTTCCTGCGCTATCTGCTCAGCCCGCACGCGCAGCGAATCATCGCCGGCGGCGGGTTCTACCTGCCGCTGGGCGCCCGCGATCTGCGCCTGCAATTGCGACGCCTGGAATGAACGCTCGTCGCACGGGCATTGCCGTCGGCATCTGCTTGGCCGCCTCGATCGGGTCGGCCCGGTCGCTGAACCTGCCGCCCTCGTATACCCCGGGTCGGCAAGTGTCCGGCACGATCCGGCTCTGGGGACATGGCGCCTACGATCGCTCGCGCGACTTCATCGGCTCCTTGGTACGGGCGTGGGAGCGCGGATTTCGCCGCTATCAGCCCGGCGTCCACTTCGAGAATCATCTCGTCGGCACCGCGACCGCGGCGGAGGCTCTCTACACGGGCAACGCGGACCTTGCGCTGCTGGGGCGTGAAATATGGCCTCCCGAGGTCGCCGCCTTCAAGGAGATGTTCGGTTACCCGCCGACCGGCGTGAACGTTGCCACGGGCAGTTTCAATGTCCGTAACCGCGACTATGCGCTGGTGATTTTTGTGCATAAAAGCAATCCGCTCGACAAGCTCACGCTCGAGCAGCTGCACGCGATTTTTGGCGCCGAATGCCGTGGCTGCGGTCCTGTCGCGCGCTCCTGGGGCGATCTCGGGCTTTCCGGGGCATGGCGGGATCGGCCGATCCATCTCTACGGACTGCCGATCTCGCGTGGCTTTGCCCGCTTTTTCGAGGACGAGGTGTTTATCGGCAGGCGTCTTTGGCGGCCCTCGCTACGCGAATTCGCCGATCTAAAGGGCTCGAGAGGCGGCGCCACCGACGGCGGGCAGCGCATGCTCGATGCGCTCGCGCAAGATCCAGACGGCATCGGCTACGCAGGACTCCTCTATACCAACCCGGACGTGAAGCCGGTTGCGCTCGCCGCGCGGCCGGGCGGTCCCTATGTCGAGCCGACCGAGACCAATGTGCTGGCGCATCGATATCCGTTGACGCGGATGATCACGATTTACCTCAATCGCGCGCCCGGTCGACCGGTCGATCCGAAGCTCGAGGAATTCCTGCGTTTCGTCTTGAGCCGCGAGGGCCAGCAGGATGTCCTGCGGCAGGGTCGCGGCTACCTGCCCCTTCTCGCACCGTTCGCAGCGGCCGAACGAAGCAAGATCCCCTGAAGTGAAGAGGTAATCCGTCATGCACCTTCCTCGAGAACCGATCCCGCGTGTCGCGGCCGTCGCCGGCTGCCTGCTGATCCTGGCGATGTTGTCCTTCGCCGCGCCGACCGTGCGGGCGCAGGCGAATCTGCCGGCCCACGGTCTTGCCTTGCAGCGCGCGCGCGCAAAATTCGTCGTCGTCAAGGCGAAGAAGGCCTTCTACACGAAACGCTGGGATCTTCGCGGATTGCCGGCTTATCGGCCGAAGGTGCGCGTCAGCGGAACCCTGCGGATGTGGGGCAGCAACTACATCGAGGACAGCAACCTGGGGCGCTACTGGGAGGAGGGCTTCCGCAAGTACCAACCGGCAGTCCGGATTGCATTTCACATGAAGACGACGCTCGCAGCGGTGCCGTCCTTGGTATTCGGGGTGACGGATGTCGGTGTGGGACGCAAGATCACCTTCGCCGAGCAACTATTGTACGAACGCTACGAGAATCGCGACCCATTGGAGATATCGGCGGCAACCGGGTCGTACAACGTCACCGGTTGGCAGCCTGGCTACGGAATAGTGGTCAGCCGGGACAATCCCCTCACTCAGCTGACGATGCAGCAGCTCGACGGCATCTTCGGCGCCGAACGGCTCGGAGGCTGGAGGGGCACGAGCTGGCACCCCGAATACGCTCGCGGCAGGGCGCAAAACATCCGCACCTGGGGCCAGCTGGGTTTGCGCGGAGCCTGGGCGAACCAGCCGATCAACGTTTACGGACTGAATCTGCGCTATCACCAGGCGACGGAGATGTCGGATCTGATCTTGAAGGGCAGCGACAAGTGGAACGAGCGACTGCGGATCTACGCCAATTACGTGACCCGGCACGGCAAGCTGGCGCGCAACCTCAAGAGCGATCTCGCCACGGATCGTTATGGCATCGCGTGGATCGCCGCACCGACCTACAAGCTGCCGCCGCAGCTCAAGGTGCTCGCCATCGCGCGCAGTCCCGCGGGCCCCTACGTGCCCTACACGATCGAGACCGTGCGGGATCGCAGTTATCCGTTGTTCAGTCAGATCTACATGTACGCGAACCGCCGCAAGGACGGATCGGTCGATCCGAAAGTGAAGGAATTTCTGCGTTACGTCGTGAGTCGCGAGGGCCAGGAAGCGGTGGAGCGGGACGGAAAGTACCTGCCCCTGACCCCCGAAGTGTCCCGACGGCAGATGCGCAAGCTCAACTGACGTCGAGCGTAGGCCCGCGGGCGCCTACGGCGTGATGGTCCGCGCGACCGGCGGCGGCCTCAGTCGAGCTTTTGCATTTGCCGCGCCGCGATCAACGCCGGCAACGGCAGGTAGTGATCCGCACGCACGAGCCTCTGACCCTGTTTGCTCAGTACGAAGCGCAGGAATTCGGCAATGAGTGGCGGCAGTGGTCGGTCGGGCGCCTTGTTCACATAGATGTACAGATACCGCTGCAACGGGTAGCGTCCGCTCGCGATGTCGGCGAGCGTGAATTGACTCTGGACGCCGTTTACGGACAGTCCGAGAGCCTTGACGCGACGGGTCATGTAGGAGCCGTTGCCGAAGGTGATTCCGTACGGATCGTGCGCCATCTTCGTCATGATCGCGGTGGCGACGGCCGGAGTACTGCGCTGCATGTCGCCGCCGGGCACCCGATAGGCCGCCTTGAAGGGTGCGCCGAGCATCACCAGCCGGCGGAAGTAGCTCGTGACGTCGTCCCGCCAATAGAACCCATACAGATGTATGGGCGCGTCGGCCCACGGGCCCGTGACTCCGAGCTGACCCCAGGTCGTGATGTCGGCGGGGTAGCCCCGGCGGCGCTGCGCGGAGAATACGGCATCGAGCTTCCTCAGGGAGATCGACGACAGCGGGTTGCCCTGATTGACGTACACGCCGATCGCCGAGACGTGACTCTTCAAAATGTAGGCGGCGGCACAGATCTTTATCCGGAACGGCTCGTACCCATAGGCGTTCTCGTACGGCAAGTCGGTCGTGTGAAACACCTGGCGCGTGTCTGCGCCGAGCGCAATCCGGTCTTCCGGTCCGAGGCCGTCTTGCATTGCGATGGTGACGCGTGCCCCGGGCTGGAACTTGCGAAACGCCGCGCTCCAGGCGCTCATCATGTGCTCGACGGTGTCCATGCCGGTGATCCCCGCGAGGTCGCCGGACGCGCGGGCGTGCGGCACATAATCGGCCAGCGACGGATCGACCCGGCCGGGCGCGATCCTCGCGGCCCGGGCGGACGCCGCCACGAGGACGGCGCCGGCGAGAGCCGCGTACCACGGCATGGTGGCGCGGGGACCGGCGGCCGGGCGCCGGGGGCAAATCGCGGCGCGACCGGAGTCCATCATTGGCGAGCCCCATCGTAATCAACGATGGCCGATCTTCATTGATGCATGCAAGCTGCGCGATACTCCGTTCGAGCTAGGCGCCGGCGCGATTCTAGTCGGGCCCTGGGCGACCGATCGACTGTGTTACCGTCGACGTCGAAACGGTCTCGTCGCGAGGGAGGGGAGGATGGATTGGCCGGTGTGGCGAGGCAGGCGGTTGCGCGTCGACATCTTCAGCAGAATGTTGATTGCGCTGCTGCTGGTGGCGCTGCTTCCCATGACGGTGTTCTGGCAATTCGAGCGCGTTCGCATGATCAAGGACGGCCGTGCCGACGCCCGGGAAAAGCTACAGCTCTTCTCGGACCGGGTGACGCAGCAGATCGACGATTGGGCCCATTTGAACATCTCGGTCATGCAGGTCGCGGCAAGTCAGGCCGCAATGCGTTCGATGAATCCCGTCTTGCAGCGGCGCGCGATTCTTGCGCTGATGCCGCAGTTGCCGTGGGCATATTTGCTGCACACGGTGGACCTGACCGGCATGAACGTCGCGCGCAGCGACGAAGCGCCCCGTACGTCATACCGCGATCGCGCCTACTTCAAGCAAATTCTCGCGGGACGGCCGTACGCGGACGAGGTGCAGATCGGCCGCACTTCGCACCGGCCTGCCTTCCTGCTGGCGGTGCCGATCTTCGGTACGGGCGGCAGGCTACGGGGTCTGTTGATCGAGGCGGCGACGCTCGATCAGGTCACGGACGCTGTGACCTCCGCCCATCTCGGCCGCACCGGGTATGCGTTTCTGATGACTCCGGACGGCACATTGATCGCCGACGCTCGAGAGTCGTTGCGCCGCAGGCTCAAAAACTACCACGGCCACCCGGCCTATCTCGACGCGCAACGGGGCGACGGCACCTATCGGTATATCCTGGATGGAGTCGCCCGCGTCGCACAGATTCAGCACACGCAACTGGGGTGGATCTCGGTCGTGCAGCAGGATGCGGCGGAGAATCTCGCGGCGGTCCACCAGGCCAACCGGAATGCATTGCTGCTGCTCGGCCTGACCGGTGCGTTCGTGACGGTTTTTTCCGCCGTGGTCGCGCGCCATTTCGCCGCCTCGATCGAGGAGGCGACTCGCGCGGCCACCGCCATCAGCCGCGGCCAATTCGATTTTGTCGTCGACACCAGGCGAAGCGATGAAATCGGCGATTTGATGCGCGCCATGCAGGGTGTCCGGCATACGCTCGGCAGCTTCCTCGGCACGCAGCGGCGCATGGCCGAGGCGGCGGCCCGCGGCGACTTTTCGGAGCGGGGTGACGAGACTGGCTTTCATCATGTCTACGCGGACATGGTTCGGCATCTCAACACCCTGATGGAGACGGCCGATCGTGAATTCGCCGAACTCGCGGTCGTGCTCGGGGCGATCGCCCACGGCGATCTCACGGTGTCGATGCGCGGAGAGCATCAGGGCACGTTTGCCGCCCTGCAGCGGGATATCAACACCACCGTTCGCTCCTTGTCGACCTCGATCCGCGACATCGAGCTGCATCGCAATTTGTTGCGTGCGACATTGGAACACCTGCCGCAGGGCATCAGCGTCGTCGACCGGGACCTCAACATCATCGCGTGGAACCGTCGATACGAGGAGATTTTCGCCTATCCTCGGTCTTTATTGCGTCGCGGCGTGTCGGTGCGCGAGCTGATGGATCACAATGCGACCCGCGGTCTCATGGGCGCCGGCGAGCCCGGGACCTTGATCGCCCGTCGCCTCGAACAGCTGCGCCGGAACACGCCGTACAGCAGCGAACGCCGCTTGCCGGATGGGACGGTCCTGGAGATACGGGGCAATGCCGTGCCCGAGGTGGGATACGTGACCTCGTTCAGCGACGTCACAGCCTACAAGCGCACCGAGCAGGAACTGCGGACCATGACCGAGTCCCTGGAGCGCTACGTGCAGGAGCGTACGCGCGACCTGCAGTTGGCGAAAGCCGAGGCGGAGCAGGCCAATCGTTCGAAAACGCGCTTCGTGGCTGCGGCGGTGCATGATCTGATGCAGCCGCTGAATGCCGCGCGTCTGTTCGCGAGTGCGGCGAGGGCGCAATTGCGCGAGCCCGGCGAAATCGAATTGATCGATGGAGTCGAACGCGCGTTGGACGCGGAGGATGCGATTCTCGGCAGTTTGCTCGACATTTCGCGACTCGAATCCGGCAGCTTCGAGGTGCACGAACAGGACCTGCCGTTGGCGCCGTTTCTGCAGCAACTCGCACGGGAATTCGGCATTCTGGCCCGATCTCGGCAGATCGATTTTCGCTTCGTGACGTGCCGTGCGGTGGTGCGCTCCGATGAGTCCCTGCTGCGGAGAATATTACAGAATTTCCTGTCGAACGCGCTGCAGTACACGGCGCGCGGGCGGATTCTGTTCGGCTGCCGGCGTGTGGCCGGCGATGTCCGAATTGAGGTCTGGGACACCGGCCCCGGCATCGCCGAGGAGCATCAGGTGCGCATTTTTCGCGAATTCGAGCGTCTGGATGTTCACCGCGAGACATCGGAACGCCGGGCCGGGCTCGGCTTGGCCATCGTCGAGCGCATCGGACGAAGGCTCGGCCATCCGATCGCGCTACGTTCCTGGGTCGGACGAGGTAGCGTGTTCTCGGTCCGGGTACCCTGCGGCGGATCGGAATGCGCACCGGTGCGACGGATCGTGACGTCGGCGGCGGATCGGGCATCCTTGGCCGGCAAACATATCTGGTGCCTCGATGATGACCCGCAGATATTGGAGGGGATCCGGGCATTGCTGTCGCAGTGGGGCTGCGAGGTCACGGTTGCCGAGAGCGCCGAGCGGGCTCTCGAGCTCGCCGCCCGCTCCGGGCCTCCGAACGTGTTGTTGCTGGACTATCGCTTGCGGGCAGGCACCGGCCCTGAGGTGGTGCCCGCTCTCTTTCGGTGCTGGGGCGCAGCCGTCGCCGTCATCGTCATCTCGGCCGAGACCGATCCTGCGGTGCGCGAGTCGATTCTCGCCCGCGGCTGGACGTTTCTCGCGAAACCGGTGCGTCCGTCGCGCTTGCGCGCGTTGATGAATCACGCGCTGACGCGGTCGGCAGCGCAGTCTTAAGTTCTAGGAGCCGCCGCCGACACGCGCTTGCAAGACGATTGGTTCGTCGTTTGCTTCCATCGCACTGACGAGAATCGCCGCGTGGGTGCGGGTTTGACAGCCGAGCTTGTGCAGGACCGCGGCGACGTGGACCTTCACGGTGTTCTCCGCCAGCTTGAGTTCTCCGGCGATCTGTTTGTTGAGCATGCCGTCCGCCATGCACAACAGGACACGCATCTGCTGCGGCGTCAGTTGGGCGATTCGCGCCGCGAGGCGCGAATCGTCCTCGGCGCCCGGCCTGCGATGCGCGGGAAACCACGTGCCGCCCCCGAGAACCGCGGCGATCGCCGACAACAGCTGCGGCAATGGTGTCGATTTGGGCAGAAAACCCGCGGCGCCGAATTGTCGCGCGCGTTCGATCGTTCGCGGATGGTCGTTGGCGGAAATCACGACCACAGGCAACTCCGGCCGCCGGCTGCGCAGCAACAGAAGCGACGAAATTCCATGCGAACCGGGCATGTTCAGGTCGAGCAACGCAAGGTCGAGATCCGGATGCAGTCCGACCGTCTGATCGAGTGCATCGAGTGTCGAGGCGGTGAGCACCGTGCCGCCCGGCATCGCGGCTCGAAGCGCATGCGAGAGTGCCGCGCACACCAACGGGTGATCGTCGGCGACGAGTATTGTGGCCTCCGGCAGGCCGGCCGGCGCGAGGTCATTGGTCATCTCGAACGGCATGTGGAAGTTCCCCAGCTTCGATTGGAACACGCCAGCCTGAATTTTGTCTGAACGCCGGCCATCGACCCCGCCTAGCTCGATCGTGTTATCGACACGCGGTGGCGCGCCGCCAAGAATGGCGGAACAGGCAAGGGACGAACCGCGCGAGTGCCGGCCTGAGGGGGGCGACCCCAACCGCGAGCGCCTGCGCCGGGCGTAGTCCTTCGCGCCGTGATCGTCGACGGCGCCGCGGCAGAGGATACCAAAGTACCAGTATGGCGTCATACGAGGAGACCACCGGTAATGAACATCCATGTCGATTCGGATCGCGCAATCGCGTGTTCATGCCGCGAGATCCGCGGCTCGATCGCCCGCCGCCTGACCGAAGCCGTCCTGCTTCTGGCCGGCCTTGCCATGACGGCCGGCGCCGGCGCGCAGACCGCGGATTTGCGGCAGATTCCCCGCTACAAGCCCGAGTTCCATGTAGTCGGCGGATTGCGGATCGCCGGCAGCCCGCTGATGGGCGCGATACCGCTGCTGATCAAGGGCTTCGAGAAGTTCCAACCCGACGCCTCGGTGTCGATGAACTCCATGACCAGCAGCGAGGGCGCGCTTGGCATGATGTATGCGGGTGTGTCCGACATCGCGCCGATGGGCGATGACGCGAAGATCACCGACCAGATGCCGTTCTACAATGCCTACGGCTACACGCCGACGGAGATTTCCGTCGCCACCGGCTGCTACAACACGCGGGGTTGCTTGTTCGCGTGGGCAATCATGGTCAACGAGGATAACCCGCTCAAGCATCTTTCGATGCAGCAGCTCGACGACATCTTCGGCTCGCAGCGCACCGGCGCCTGGCAGGTCGGTGGCCCGCAGCACGCGCTGCTCTTCACCGCGAAGTACGCGCGCAGCGCGAGGAGCAACATCCGCACATGGGGTCAACTGGGACTCAAGGGACGCTGGGCGCACCAGGCGATCGAGACCTACGGGTACGTCGCCCCAGGGTTCGCCGTCGATTTTGAGCGCAAGGTGATGCACTGGTCCGACAAGTGGAACGGCAACTTCCGGGAATTCGTCGAGCAAAAAGAGGCGACGCCCGACGCTGACGGCAGCAAGGTCTGGAGCCAGCGCATGTACGAGGCGATCAGCCGTGACAAGTACGCCGTCGGCTGGGGCGCTCTGATGCACGTCGACGGCACTTGCGTGAACCCCGACGGCTCGAAGTGCCAGAGCTATCCGCACATCAAGATTCTGGCGATTTGTGCGACGGCCACGAGCCCGCCCGTTTCGCTGACCGCCGCCAACGTGCGCAACCGCAGCTATCCACTGAGTCGCGATGCCTATATCTACGTCAACAAGGCGCCGGGGCGGCCTCTCGATCCGAAGGTGCGCGAGTTCATCCGTTTCGTGCTGAGCCGCGAGGGTCAGCAGATCATCGATAAGCAGGGCGTCTACAGCGCATTGCCGGAGTCCGACATCGCGAAACAACTGCAGAAGATCGACTGAGGAGATCCATCCATGTTCAAACTCGGATCGCCACTCATTGCCATCTTGGCATTGCCCCTGACGTTCACGGCGCCGCTGCCGGCGCGGTCGCAGGCCGAGCCCTGGCTCAAGAACTACCAGCCGAACGCCGCGTCTCGCAAGTTTCCGGCGGGCTCTGCGGCTGAGCGACATGCGCGTATGTACGCAGCCGCACACTCGCGAGCCTACACCCACAAGTTCGATCTTGCCGGGCTGCCGAGGTACGCGCCGAAGTCCACACCGATCGGCACCGTGCGCATATGCGGCAACAATTACATCGGTGATTCGCCGCTGGGGGGCTGGTGGAAGGCGGCTTTCAAGAAGTATCAACCGCAAATCAAGCTCGTGTACCGGCTGCAGACGGCGGCCAACGGCATCGCGTGTCTTTACGAGGACCGCGGCGACATCGGCATAGACCATCAGCCGCTTTTCTATGACGACCTCTCGAACTTGCGCCTCAAGGGCTATCTGGCGAGCGGCATCTCGGTGGTCACCGGCGCCTATGATGTGATCGGCTGGCAGAACACGTTCGCCATCATCGTCAACAACAAGAACCCGCTGACCGGGGTCACCATGCGGCAGCTCGACGGCATGTTCGGTTCCCAGCGGGCCGGCGGCTGGGCGCGCACCCAGTGGCGCCCCGATTTCGCGCGCGGCCCCGCAGGGAACATTCGGACCTGGGGGGGAGCAGGCCTCACCGGAGCGTGGGCCGACCGGCCGGTCGACACCTACGGGTTCAGCCTGCGTTACTCGACCGCACAGGAGTTTTCCGACGACGTATTGCGGTCGAGCGACAAATGGAACGGGAATCTCCTCGCATTCGGCAATTACAAGCGCCCGGACGGCACGACCTATCTCGAGTCGGATCAGATCATCGACCATATCGCCAAGGATCCGGGCGGGATCGGCTACATCCGCTACCACGGGCATCTACCGCCGAGCGTCAAGGTGTTGGCGGTAGCGAGGACCTCGCGAGGTCCCTACGTCCCTCTGACGCTCGAGACCGAACAGCGTCGATCGTATCCGCTATGGGGGCAACAGCAGTTCTGGGTCGAGGCAAAGCCGGGCCAGCCGCTGGATCCGAAGATCTACGAGTTCATTCGGTTCGCGCTCAGCCGTGACGGCCAGGCATTGGTCGAGCGCGACGGCAAATATCTGCCGCTCACGGCCAAGGCCGCCGCCGAGCAGATGCGCCGGCTCGATGCCCTCGAGGCGGGCCGGTCGATCAATTGACCGCGGACGGATACTTGTCCTGGCGGATCGCGCGGGCGCGCGAGCAGGCCGCGCGACTCGAAGGTCGGCCTGCACGCCCGAGTCCTGAAAACAGGAGAACCAACATGCGTGTTGCCTCGAGGCTCTCGGCGCTCGCTGCGCTGACGCTTCTCGCCTCGCCTGCCGGCGCGAAGAATATCCCGGTGCCGGCATGGGCGCGGTACGTACGCTCGCTACCGCCCTATCGGCCGCGCCGGCAGGTGAGCGGCACGGTCCGCAGCTGGGGTCACGGCTTTCTCAAGGTGATGATGCGTGACTGGGAGCATGGATTTCACCGGTTTCAGCCGCGCGTCGAGTTCCAGGACGATCTCGCGAGCAGTGCTGCCGCGATGGCCGGTCTGTATTCGCGTCGAGCCAACCTGGGCGTGCTCGCCAGGGAGATCGTGCCGATGGAGGCGGCGGCATACCGGAAAGTCGCCGGCCAGCCGGCATTCCCCATCACCGTGCTGACCGGCAGCTACGGCGACCCGGACAAGATCATGGCGCTCGGGGTGTTCATCAACAAGAGCAATCCCTTGAGCCGGCTCAATTTCGATCAACTGGATGCAATTTTCGGGGCGCAGCATCTACGCGGTGAGCGCGGCAACATCCGTACCTGGGGGCAGCTCGGGCTTACGGGCGCCTGGAGCAAACGCCCAATCCATCCTTACAGCGGGCCGGCGGACGAGGCTCCCGCCTTCTATTTCTCGCAGACGGTCATGCACGGGAGTGTCCTCTGGAATTGTCGACTCCAGCAACTCGACGATGTGCCGTTACCCGGCGGCAAGCACGTCGATGGCTATCAGCGCGTGGTCGACGCGCTTGCGAAGGACCCAGACGGCATCGCGCTCACGGGCGCGGGCTACCGCAATCCGAACGCCAAAGTGCTCGCGATCGCGGTGCGGCCGGACGGCCGATACATCGATCCGACCAAGGCAAACGTGGCGGACCGCAGATACCCGCTATCGCGCGCCGTCAAGTTCTACATCAACGACGGGCCGAGAATTCCTCCCAATCCAGCGGTCGTGGAATTCCTGCGCTACATCCTCAGCAGCGACGGTCAGCGGCAGGTGCTGCGCGAGGGGACCTTCTTGCCGCTCACGCCAACGATCGTGCGACGGCAACTCGAGAAATTACCTCCGTCGATGTGAGAGCGATGGAGGACGCCGAATGATCGACCGATCGAGAGACGAGTGTCGCGCGGGATCGGTTCGCCTCCCGCGACGGGCTCGGACGGTCGAGCCGCGCCGCGCCGGCGGACCCGGTCCGCGAATCGTCGCTGAATGTTTGGCCCTCGTGGTGCTGGCTTGCGCCGGCATGGCAGCGCGCGCCGCTATGCCACGCGTGGCGCCGGCACCGCCGATGCGTGCCGCTGCCGCAGGAAGAACCGCGAATCCGGCGCTCACGCTGATCGGCGAGATTCCCGTTCCGCAAATGACCGGAACCTGGGATCACCTGACCGTGGACCCGGCGACTCGGCGTCTGTTCATGTCCGCGCAAGATCAGCAGATCGTGTATGTCGTGGATCTGGGGGGGCATGCCCCGATCCACCGCATCACGGGCGCGTTCGATCGGCCCCAGGGAGAACTATACGTTCCGCGGTTCGATCGGCTGGTCGTCACCAACGGACGGGATGGCCGCGTGAGAATGCTGCACGGACACAACTATCGGGTCGCCGCGACATTGGGGCTTTCCATGGGCGCGGACATGATCGTGTTCGACGCGCGCCACGGAGTCATTTATGTCGAGTCGGGCGGGACGGACTCGAGGCGCGGGCCGGGGTGGCTCGCGGTGATCGATCCGGGATCCGGCGAACTCCTCGGCAAGATCACGACCGGATATCGGGCGGCCGCGCTGGTCATGGCGCACGACAGTGCGCGCCTATACGTTGCGATCCCGGGGCTCGACCAGGTAGCCGTGGTCGATACCGACACGCGGCGGATTGAGAAACGATTTTCGGTACCCGGACGGCCCGCGTCGATGGCGCTCGATGAGGGGCGGCATCGCTTGTTCGTCGCGACGCGCACGTTCCCGGGCGATCCGCGCCCGCCGACCTTCAACGTGCTCGATGCCGATACCGGCCGCGTGATCGCGAGTCTCGCCAGCAAGGACGCGACCGAGGACATGTATTTCGATCCCGCTGACCGGGGGATCTACACGAGCAGCCTCGATGGCTTCGTACAGGCGTATCGCCAGATCGACGCCAACCGCTATCGGCTGGTCGCGACGATACCGACGGCGCCCCACTCGGGAACCTCACAGTTCGTGCCGCGGCTCGATGAGCTGTGCGTGGCGGCCCCGCCTTATGCGGGCCACCCGGCCGCCGTGTGGGTTTTCCGCACCGGCTCGTAAGGCCGGAGGCGGGGACGTCCGGCAATTAGCCGGGCGATCACTCATCCGTCTTTGGTGCCTCGTTGCTTGCTTTGGCGCGTCGCACGCGCGTACCGCCCCGGATCGCGACCAGGCAGCCGCGGACAAACCAACCTGAAATTTTCGTCAGAATCGATTCAGAATCGGTTCAGTTTCACGGTATAGAGTCCGGCGCGCTGGCTTGACGCAACAACGATGAGGGGGGCGGCATGATGAATGACCATAGGCGCCGGTTCACCGGCACTGCAGTGATGTCGCTGTCCGGTCTGTGTCTCACCTTCGCCACAGGCGCATACGCAGCCGGCGCCACGGCCGCCGCAGCCGGTCCGCCGGACGTCGCCGCGCCGGACCAGACATCCCTGAAGCAAGTGGTCGTCACGGGCAGCCTCATTCCCACGAATCCCGACGCCGTGGCCGTCCCCGTGATCTCCCTCGATGCCGCCGCCCTGTCGAGGATCGGCGTCGCCGGCAACATGCTCGACACATTGCGCAAGGCGCTTCCGGACTTCGCCGGTCGCAGCAACGCGGGCGCGAGCAACGCGCAGAATCACAATCAGTTCACGGCCGGCGGCTCGCAGATCGAACTGCGCAACCTGCCCACCTTGGTGCTCGTCGACGGCGAACGCGTGGCCCTGGACGCGGTTGCCGGCCTGAACGGCAGCAAGGACTTCGTCGACGTGAGCCAGATTCCGGCGGCGGCCCTCGAGCGGGTCGACGTGCTCGCCGACGGCGCTTCCTCCCTATACGGTTCGGATGCCATTGGCGGAGTCGTCAATTTCATTCTGAAGCGCAATTACCATGGCCTGTCCTTCGGCGGACACTACGGGGCAGCCGATGGCGGCTACAGCGACCGATCGTACTTCGTCACCGGTGGGACCGACTTCGGCCCGGTGAACATCACCGCCACGGCGAGCATCTCCCAGACTTCGCCACTCTGGCAATACCAGCGCTCGTTCGCGAGTCCCGCGTATGGCGTGACGCCGGGCGTGGCGATCCCGGGCGTCGTCGGCGGCGGCGCCTATGTGCTCGCACCGGGGCTCAACGCGCCGAACGTGCCGACCGGCGCGGCCGCCACCGCCGCGAGCTATGCGCAATTGGCGAGTGCGGGCGTCTACAACGCAACCAGTGCGACCGCGCTGTCCAACGCCTTCGATTATTCGCGCTACGCCATGCTCCTGCAGTCCGAGAAACATGAGAATTTCGTGGCCACGATCAACTCGAAGGATCTCTTCGGGGGCCGCACGAGACTATTCGGCGACATCATGGTATCGCGCAACAAGGTGCAGTCGACCGCTTGGCAAGCGCAGGGTGCGCCGTTCTCCGCTCTTTCGCTGACGGTGCCGGCCGGATCGCCCTACGATCCGCTCACCAGCGCCGCGACCGGCGTCACGTTCGCCGATTCCGCTCTGCCGAAGGGCGTCTTCGATACGACCGATGCGTACCGCCTGACCGCCGGTCTGAAGGGACAACTCGGCGGCGGGTGGTCCTGGCAAACGAGCCTCGATTACAGCGAGAGCAAGCTGACCGAACAGGACACCAATCTTTTGTACAAACCGAACGGAGCGCTGGCGGTGGCGGGGGGCTACGATTCCAGCGGCAACCCTGTGGCCGGTGGCACCTACAGCAAGGTCTTCGGCGGCGACTCGATCAACAACGCGCTGGTCTTGCAACCGGCACTCGATCCCTTCGCGGTCGGCGGTCTGCCGTCCGCCGCGCTTGCCAACTTGTACGGGACCGAAGTGCTGAACGCCGATAGCAAGCTCTATAGCTGGGATGCGCATACAGTCGGCACGCTGTTCCGGCTGCCGGCAGGCAAGGTGAGCGTCGCGTTCGGGCTGAACTGGCGGCGCGAGGAGATTTCGGGTCACGCCGACGCCAACGGTCGTGTCACCGATCCGGTGACCGGCCTCGTTTCCGGCAACGACCAAAATTGGGTCGGCGGTCTGTACACCGATCCCTTCACTCACGGCCGGGACGACAGCGCCGTGTATGCCGAGACGCGCATTCCGCTCGCATCGGCGCGCATGCGCCTGCCGGCACTGCACGAATTCGAATTGCTGGCGGCCGGACGTTTCGAGCACTACAGCGATGCCGGTAGCAACACCACGCCGAAGTTCGGCTTCCGCTGGGAGCCCATCGACGCACAGTTCGTCGTGCATGGGACCTATTCGAAGTCATTCGTCGCGCCGCCGCTGTACCAGGCGTACGGTCCGTTCGACTTGCGCACGGCGCCCGGCTCCATTGCCGGCAGCGTGCTCGGCGCGAACTATGCGGATCTCGCCACCAACAGCTTCAACGCTGAAGACGGCGCCAATGCCGCTCTTGAACCCGCCGTCTCGGTATCGCGCTCGATCGGCTTCGTGTTCCGGCCGAAGCGGATCGAGGGACTCGAAGTCAACGCGGATTTCTCGTCGATTAATCTCTACGGATTCGCCGGCGGTATCGGCTTCAACAACATATTCAATTCGGTCAACAACCTGGGGTCCGCCTCGCCGTTCTTCAATAACCTCGGTGTCGGCCAGTTCACCAATTTGGGCGGTTCGGACCCATTCGGCGCTCCCGGCGCGCTGAAGACATTTTTGACCAACCCGACGACGGGCCTTGGCGATCCGGCCAAGCTCTCGCAGCTGTATCTGGTCGACCGCTTTACGAACCTCGCCGTGCTGCGGGAGCGCTCGTGGTCCGTCGGTGCGACGTATGTTCTGCCTTGGTCCCGGTACGGCACCTACACCTTGTCCACCAACGGGGCCGTGTTCGATTCGTTCAAGTTCTCGGACGGCATCCCCGGCGACGCCGCCATCCAATATGCGGGCAACGCCAGCGACCTCGGTGTGTTCGCCGGCACCTTGCCCAAGTACCGCTTCTACTCGACGGCCGATTGGAACTTCCGCAGCATCGACGTGACGCTCGCCAATACCTACATCTCGTCCGTCGAGGACGCTGGTCTCGCCGGCACGAGTCCGGGTATACCGGTGTCGAGCTACAGCGTCTGGGATCTGCGCGGCGCCTATGACTGGCGGTTCGGCACGAACGGCGGCCAAAAACTGTCCCTCGCCGTCGGCGTGAACAACATCGCCAACACGATGCCGCCGCTCGCCCCACGCGCGTTCGGCAACCAGCACACGAACGCGGACATCGCCACGTACTCGCCCATCGGCCGCTTGGTGTACGGAGACGTGACGGTCTCCTTCTAGGCGAACTTCGCAGATTCGAGGCTTAGCCGACGCTAAGCAATTGATGCACTCAGTGTGGAGCCCCGAAGGTCGGCACTACAAGGGGGTGGCGGAGGCGGTCTGGCCGGCGCTGATTTTCGGCGGCGGCTGGGCGGGAAGCGTGAGCCGCAAGCGCTCGATCGTTCCGCTATTGCCCGCCGCCCCGGAGTACCGGTTGTACGCCGGGCCGATACTCGCCGGCGGATGCACGCCGCGCACGAGCGCATGCCCGCTTAATTGAGGCACTCATGGCCGGGGTCCGCGCCCTCGTACAGAATGTGGTTTCTCGTCAATGCGCCGGCTGGAACAGACTCGCCGCATCGGGAATTCGGCGCTGTAGGGCATCCTTGATCTTCACGGCGCGGGCCTCGAGCGCCTTCTGATCGGCGCCCTTGCGGTACGGGTAGACGACACTCACCGCACCGATCACCCGACCGGCGCGGTCGCGTAGTTGCATTTCGACCTCGAATCGATCGCCCGCCTCGTTGACCTCGAGGTTGGTGTTGCCGGTGTAGATCGCGCGCGTGTCGTCGTTATCGGCCTTCTTGCCGATGCGGCCGATGTTCGAGCCGATGATCACGTTGTAGTCGCCGCCCGGAGGCGTCGCGTGGATCGCGAAGATCAGGACGCCTGGATGGCGTGCGAGCACGCCGTCGACGAGCTTCTGCGCGTAGGTGTCGGTCGCCGACGGCATCGTCGGGTCGTAGGGCACCGGGTCGTAGACGTTGGCCGCGAGCGCGATCCGGCGGCGCAGGGCGTCACGGATGCCGACCGCCTCGCGCAGGATCGATGCTCGATCGGCGCCGGCAGGCAGCCGCAAGCTCAGGCGCAGTGCGCCGATCTTGTCGCGCGAGACGTCCTCGAGGGGCAGAAGCACATCGACCCGATGCTTCGCTGCATCGACGGTCTCGATCGGTTTGCCGTTCGCGATCACCGCAAGTTCGGCGGCGCCGGAGCGGGTGCCGATCCGGCGCGAATTGGTCGATGCGGCGACCAGCGGTGCCCGTCCTTTCGGCGGCGTCACGTGCATCGCTGCGGCCAGCACGGCCGGATTCGTGTGAACCAGGTTCTCGAGCAGTGTCTGCCCGTAGTTGGTGCCGCGGGCGCAGGACGCGCCCCAGACGGCGGGCGCGGCCGCAAGCAAGAAGATTCCCTGGACGATGCGATTCATGTGCTCAGTCACTCCCCGGAAAGGTTCGTCGTTCGGCGCCGCTGCGCGGCGATTCGGCGTATTGCGCCGACCCTTGTATCGTGGGTAGCTGAATCCAGCCTGAATCGCCGGTGAATCTGCGCCGGGGTGCGACGCCGATCCAGCGTACGTGCTCGGCGACGTTTGCGGCGCCGATCAGCGCGGTTGCGCCGCAAACCACAGGAGCGCACCGCCGACGCGCTTGCCGGGTGAGGCGGCCAGGTATAGTCGATTCAACTGCGGCACGTACAAACCGGATTTGGCGCCAATCGCGCTCGGCACGCGCGCCAGTTCCCGGTAATGGTCCGGGTCGATCTCCTGGTAGACGCCGACCTCGCCGACGGCTCCCGGGACGTAGATGCGCTTGCGCGCAGCGTCCCAGAAGACGCCGTCGACGATCGCCGGCACGCCGACGCTCGCCACCGTCTTGCCGTCGTTCGTGTCGAGCACGAACATCCTGGTCGGATTGCGCGTGACGACGAAAAGCCGATGGTCGGGCTCGTCGAGTGCCATCGACAGGTTGGTCCTGGCGCCCACGATCGGCCACCGTGCCACGACCTTGAAGCTCTTCTTGTCGACGACCGCGACGTAGTTCTTGTCGGCGATGTTGACGAACAGACGGTCGCCGTGCTGTTCCGCCTGGATCGCCTCGGTATGGTTCGAATCGAAGCGCAAGCGGCGCAGCAGCCGCCCGCTGCGCGGATCGATCTCGTTCAGATAGCTGACCTTCATGCCGACGTCGCCGCCGCCGGTCACGATGTAGAAGCGGCCGGTGGAGGGATCGTAGACCGAGGAGTCGGCGCCCGGGGCCAGCTTGATCCGGCCGAGCACCCGGTACGTCCGGGTGCTGAGGATCCGGCTGAAGCCCTTGCCGCTGTCGGTCACGATCATGCGATGCGTTCCCGGAACCAGGAATATCCCGTGCGGCGTGTTGAAGGTCGTGAGCGTGCGCAAATGCGCGCCGCTGCGCAGATTGAACACCTCGAGCGTGCCGTGGTCCTCGGCCGCCATGAACAGCCGATTATCGGCAATATCGGCGGCCACGTGGTCGAAATCCCCCGTGTAGCCGGGGATCTCGGTGCGCCCGAGCAGCCTCAAGGGCTCGTTGGCCGAGCCGATCGAGGCCCTCGCCGCGCAGGCGGCGCAGGCCATCATCACGAGCCCGGTGCAGATCGCCAGTTGCCGAAGTTTCATCGTGCGGATTCCTCATTGCGTGGGGTGGCGCGCAATGAAGTTCAGCATGCGATCCTGAACGGCGCCTGAAAAAAAACGCGGCGTTGCGCGCGGCGGCTGCAAAGACTCGGGTGGCGCGCGGCGCGCCCCGTGTCGCCCCGGTCAATCGCGGCGCACGGTCCAACCGATCACGACCGGCATCACGATGAGCACGAGCGGGAGTTGCACGATGATGCCGGCGATGATCGCTATCGCGAGCGGCTGCAGCATCTGGTCGCCGGAGCCGCTGATCGCGGCGCCCAAGGGGATCAACGCGAGGATCATCGCGAGCGTGGACATCACGATGGGGCGCAGGCGGTTGCGCGCGGCGCCGGTCAGCGCCTCGCGCGCGGGCAGCGTCTTCTCGAGCTCCTGGTACTCGGAGGCGTAGAAGATCGCCATCTCGGTGGCGATGCCGACGATCATGACCATGCCCATCATCGCGGTGATGTTGAATTCGGTACCGGTCAGCCACAGGCCGATGAACACGGCGCCGCTCGAGATCATCGCGCTCGTGAGGATCACGAGGGGCAGCATCAAGCGGCCGTAGAGGAACAGCATCAGGATGAACTCGGCGACCGCGGCGGCCGCAAACACCTTGATCATGCCCTTGACCGCCATCTGTTGCTGCTTGTAGGCGCCGCCGATCGTGTAGTAGACGCCGGACGGCAGCACGCCGGGGCGGGCGAGGGCGCGTTTCACCGCGGTGATCGTCGAGCCGAGATCGTGGCCGCCGCCGATTTGCGCGGTCACCGCGACAACCTGGGCGAGGTTGTCGCGCGTGATCTGCGGCTGGCCGCTGACGAACCGCGTCGTCGCGACGGCGCCCAGCGGAAACAGCCGTCCGTTCGGCGAGCGGATCGGCAGTTCGGCGAGTTGCTGCCGGTAGAGCTTGCCGCGCGGCGAGCCCAGCCAGACACGCACGCCGACGTCCTGCACCCGGCCGAGGTAGCGCGTGACGACCGAGCCGTTCAGGTAGTGGTAGAGCTGGTCCTGCACCTCGGCGGTCGTCATGCCCTGGGTCGCCGCTGCCGCCGCATCGACGTGGAACTCGAGGGCGTCGCCGGCGGGGATCACGCCGTTGTTGATCGAGGCGGGCTGCACGCCGGGCACCTTGGCGATCGCGGCGGCGACCTTCAGTGCGGCCGGGTCGAGCGCGTCGGGGTTCTTCGCGGTGAGCTGGATCACCACCGGCTGGCGGCGGCCGACCATGTCGCCGATCATGTCGTCGAGCAGCTCATGCGTGTCGAAATTGATGCCCGGCACCTCGTTCGTGATCTCGGCGTTGACCTGGTCCATGACCTTCCAGATCGACGGACGGGAGGCGGCGGGGCGCAGGCGGACGAAGAAATCGCCCTGGTAGGATTCGGTCAGATCGCCGCCGAGGCCCGCGCCGGTGCGCCGCGAATAGGTGTAGACGTAGGGGTTCTTCTTCAGGATCGCCTCGACCTCGCCGATCTCGCGGTTGGTCTCGGCGAGCGAGGTGCCGGGGGCGGTCTGATAGTCGAGCACGAATCCGCCCTCGTCCATCCGCGGCAGGAAGCCGCTGCCGACGTACCGGTAGGCGAGATAGCCGCCGCCGATCAGCAGCGCGAGCACGACGCCGATCAGCGCGGGGCGCGCGAACAGCACCGCGAGCGCCTTGCCTTGCGCGCGCGTCATCCAGGTCTCCTTGCCGTGGCCTGGGTCCTGCCAGGTCCTGAAGTCGATCAGTCCGCGCGCGAGCAGCGGCACGACCAGGGCGGTCAGTCCGTAGGAGATGATCAGTGCCGAGGCCATCGTGAGCGACAGGAACTTGAAGAACGCGCCGGTGATGCCGGAGAGAAACGCGAGCGGGATGAAGATGATGATCGTCGCGAGGCTCGAGCCGAAGAGCGGCGCCAGGAACTCGCGCGCGGCCGGCAACACCGCCGCGTTCGCGTCCTCGAGATCGGGGAGGCCGGCGCGCCGCGCGATGTGCTCGATCATCACGATCGCATCGTCGATCAGCAGGCCGATCGCCGCGGCTATGCCGCCCAGGGTCATGATGTTGAACGTCATGCCGAGCGCATAGAGCAGCAGGACCGTGATCAACACCGAGAGCGGTACGATCGTGATCGCGACCAGCGCGACCCGGAAGTTGCGCAGAAACGCGAGCACGACGAGCGCTGCGAGCACCAGGCCGACGAGGATGGCTTCCTCGACTGCGGCTATCGAGGAGCGCACGAGTTCGGTCTGGTCGTACCACTTGTACAGGTGAATCGCCGCGGGCTGCGTCTTCATGAACCCATCGAGCGTCGCCTGCACCGATTTGGCGAGGCTCAGCGAATCCGCGGTGTCCTGCTGGTAGACGTCGAATGTGACCGCGGGCTTGCCGTTGTCGTCGACGAGCAGCCACTGCGGTACCGATCCCATGCGCACATCGGCGATGTCGCCGACCCGCACGATGCCGCCCTTGGCGGTACTCACGGCGACCTCGCGCACCGAGCGCACCGAGGTGAACGCATTGTCATCGATCGCCAGATACAGCAGGTCGTTGTCCTCGAGCCGGCCGACCGCGCTGATCGTGTTGCTCGCGGCGATCGCCTGGGAGACGCCGGCGAGGGTGAGCCCATAGGCCTCGAGTTTCAGCGGATTGACCGTGACCTGGACCTCGGGCGTCTGGCCACCGGTCACGCCCACGCGGCGTATGCCCGGAATGCCGCTCAAGAGCGGGGCGATCTGGTACGTCGCCAGCCGCCGCAGTTCGGCCGGCGCGACTCGGCTCGAGATCAGAGCGTAAGAGACGAACGGCATGATCACGTTCGGGCTCATCTGGATCGCGTCGTAAGTCGTGCCCGGCGGCAGCGTGGGCAGCGTCTGCGCGAACGCGGTTGCGACCCGCAGCAGCGCCTGATTCATGTCCGCGCCCCACGGGAAGTCGACGAAGATCTCCGCCGAGCCGCGCGAGGTCGTGGAGACGACGTCGACCGCGCCCGGCACCGCGCGCGCCGCCTCTTCGAGCGGTTGAGTGACGTCGATCAGCATCTGCTTCGCCGGCATGCTGCCGACGCCGACCTCGATGCGGATCCGCGGGAAGCTCGTCACCGGGAAGAGGCCGACGGGCAGGCCGATCGCGGCGAACAGCCCGGCCGCGGCGAGCGCGAACGCGACGCAGAGGAAGGCGACGCGGTTGCCTTCGAGAACGCGGACGAAACTCATCGCGCGGCCTGCGCCGCCGTGGTGCCGAAGCGCACCTTCATCCCATTCTGCAGCTGATAGGCTCCCGCGAGCACGAGAGGTGCGGTGTGGTCGATCGTGCCGGCGACGATGTCGCGCGCACCGTCCGCGAGTAGCACGTGCACCGGCACCGTCTTGGCGACGCCGCCCTCGACCTGGACCACGTAGGTTGAGCCGGTGTCATCGACCAGCACCGCCTGGTGCGGGACGACCCAGCCGCGGACCTCGCCGGTCGTGATCGTCACCTGCGCCGATTCCCCGGGGAGCAGCGCATCCGCGGGGAGCGTGACATCGACCGGCACGAGGCCGTTCGCGGGATCAACCGCGCCGCCGCGCAGCGCGACGCGGCCCTTGAAGCTGCCACCGCCGCCGATCGGTGCGATAAGTGCCGGATCACCGGCCTTGATCGAGAGGGCTTCGGCCGGAATCACGCCGGCGAGGAGTACGAGGGCGTTCGGCCGCGCGAGCACGACGAGCGGCGTGCCTTCGGCGACGATCGCCTGCGCGCTCACCGCGATCGCGGTGACGACCGCCGCGTCCGGTGCGCGCAGGGTCGTGGGCGCCCCCGCGCCTTGCGCTTGCAGCGCCGCGCGCGCGGCGCGCGCGTCGGTTTCGGCCTTCTCGGCGGCGGCGAGCTGCGGTTCGGTCGCGAGCCGCTGCGCACGCAGCTGCCGCGTGCGCACGAGGGCATCACGTGCCACGCGGTCGGCCGACACCGCGGCGGCGTAGGCCGCGGCGGTCGTCGGCGTCGGCGCGAGTTCGACGAGCGGCGCGCCCTTCGCCACGCGCTCGCCGAGGCGCACATAAACGTCGGCGACCGTCGCCGCAATCGGCGCCATAAATGCGAGCTGTCCCGCGGGGTCCGGCTGCACGCGGCCGAACGCGACCACATGGCGCGGCAGGCTCCCGCTCGCGACGGTGGTCGTTTGCACGAACACGCTGAGGTCGTCGGCGGTCGCGGGCAGTGCGGCGCACAGCAAGGCGGCGCCGGCGGCGAGTGCGGGCAGGATCGATCGGGTCATGATGCGTTCGCTTTGGCGCCGTTGACGACGACCGGTTCTATCTGGCTGCCCGTCAAGGTCGCGAGCGCGATGGAGTCGGACCACAAATTCTGCAGCAGGTCGAAATGGCTGCCGGCGGCGCCGAGGTACGCACTGACCAGCGTCAGATAGCTCGCCGCCGGATAATTACCGGCAAGATAGGCGCTCCTCGCGGCGGCGACCGTGCGCTGCAGGCGCGGCAGACGCCGGTCGATGCCGGAGAGTTCGCCGCGCAACTCGTGCATCTCATACCACAGCTGCCAGACATCAGCCGTCGCCTGGTCGAGGCGGGCCTGGTACTCGGCGCGCAGCGCGGCGCGGGTTGCGCGCTGGATCGCGATCTGGCCCTGGTTGCGGTCGAATATCGGCAGATCGAACGAGACGGCGCCGCCGAGCGAGTGCACGTCCGAGAAATCGCGCGCGCGGTTGACGCCGATCACGACGTTCGGGAATTGCGACAGCACCGCCACCCGCACGTCGGCCTCCTGGCTGCGATAGCCGGCTCGCAGCGCCCGCAGGTCCGGGCGCCGCTCGGGCAGGTCGCGCGCGGCGGCGGCGAGCGCGGCGCGATCCGGCACGGTCGGTGCGGTGAGCGGGCGCAACGGCACGCGCACGTCGGGCCGCAAACCGAGCAGCGCCCGCAGTGCGCGTGCCGACAGCGCCGCGCTGCGCTCGGCCGCCCCCGCCTGCGCGCGGATCGCGACCAGGATCGCCTGGTCGGTGTCGGATTGTTCGCGGGAGATGTTGCCCTCGGCGAGCGCCCGCCGCGAGCGCGCGGCGGCACGTGCGTAGATCTTTGCCGCCGGAACGAGCAGCGCGCGGCGCCGGTCGCCGAGCTGCTGCGCGACGTACAGCAAGCGCGCCTCGGCGACGGTCTGCCACTCGCGCCACAATAGATCCTCGCGCGCCTGACGCAGTTTCGCCCGCGCCGCGGTGTACAGGCTGTGGTGCGTCAGCAGCGCGCGCAGGTCGACCGATAGTCCGATGCCGTAGGCACGGTACTCGGGATAGCGCGGATCGGCCGGCGCGTTGACGCGATCGATCGGCCGGTCGGTGCTCAGGTTGATCTGCGGGTTGGGCAGGATGCCCGCCGCGAAGGCCTGCGCAGCGGCGACGCCGAGCTGCGCACGCGCGGCCTGCAGATCGGGATTGTTCAGCACCGCGAGGGTCGCGACCTGGTCCATGTCGAGCGGCGCGAGCGCGGTCGTGCCCTGCGCAGCCGGCGGTAACGCCGGTGCGAGGTCGTCGTGCCGCGGCAGCGGCAGGGGCCGGTAGACCGCACAGCCGGCAAGCGCGAGCAGCGCGAGGGCGCCGCCGCCGACGGCGCGGCGCAGACACGCGCGCCGGAATCGTTCCCGATCGGACGCGCTCGCGGGCGATCGCATCGTTGCCATGGCCGTGTCCGACATCGGTTCAACCCCGTGGGTAGACGAGCAGTTTAAGGCCCCGGCCTTAATCGGAACTGAACGGCCGTGCGGTCGAGATCGACGGCATGCATGATAGCCAGCATCGCCGCGGGGCGCGACCCATACGCGATGGCCGCGCCGGTCCGGGTGTTGGACCGCCCATGCGGGGCCCGGTTCCCGCGCAATGTCGCAAGCATGATTACCTATCGGCCCAATCGCGCCGCCGCGTCCGAAGATCTCGCACTCGCCGCGCTGTTGTGCCTGTCGGGGCGTACGCTGGATGCCGAAGCCGTCGATGACCTGTGCCGCGTGCGCGACTCGTGGCGCCGCTACCGGCGGCGCATACCGCTCCGGCGCAGCGCGTCGAGTCCGGCTTGCGCGTCGGCCGCATCCAGCGGCAAATAGTGCGGAGGCGCCGCGGCGATCGCCGTCTGGCCCTCGCGCGAGAGCACCAGCCGCAGATATTCGCGGGCGAGCGGATCGATGCCTCCCGCCGGCGTGCGGCGCAGATAAATCAACAGCCGCCGGTCGAGCGGGTAGCGATCGGCGATCAAATCGGCAGCCGAACCGCGGCTGGGCGGGCAGAGCGCGCAGCCGGCGAGGGCAACGAGCCTCAGTTGGTCGTTGCGCTGATTCAAGTCCGCGATCGCAATCCCGTCCGGATCGCGCAGTTCCTGCGCGATCACCTCGCGGGACTCGGCGAATCCGCGGTAGTCGTGCGCGAACGGCCGGCCGGCGAACGCGTGCCGCGTCAGAAAATGCCCCAGTGCGGTCCACGGTGCCGGACCCAGGGGATGGATGGGCCGCGTCGCATGCGGCGCGTGGTCGCCGAGATCGCGCCAGCGCCGTAGCGCCGGGGTGCCCGGGGGCGGCGCGAAGATGCGCGCGAGCCGGGAGAGGGAAAGCCCCGCAAGCGGCTCGTCTCGGCGGACGAACACCGCGAGCGGACTCGAGCGCGCCTGGGGATCGAGTGCGTCGTGCGCGACACGGATCGCGAGCGGTCGGGCACCGACCGCCAGCCGATAGCGTGCGAGCGCTGCGTCCTCGAACGGCGCGCCCATCGGGGCGATGAGCGACGTGCCGCGCATCAGCGCGGCTGGCGCGGTCCGCGTGCCCTGCAGATCGAGCGCGAAACGGACGCCGGGGTGCGCGGCGGTGAATAGGATGTCGATCGCGGCGAGCGCTGCGCGCATGTCGTTGTAGCCGACGATCGCCACCGAGCCGTCCGGCCGCAGGTAGCGTGCGCCGGCCGGTAGGCGAACCGGCCGCGCAACGTAGGATCGCAAGTCGCGCGTGAGGCGCGCGGCGGGCGCGGCGCGCACGGGCATCGCGAGCATGGCGAGCGCGCGTGCGCGCTTGCCGCGCGTCAGCGGCAGGAAGTGTTCCGCGTCGAGCGGCACGAGCGCCTGGCCGGCAGGACCGAGCGCGAAGCGCGCGAAGGCGACACCCGAGTTCGGGGCGAAAAGCACATAGACGGTGCGGGCGAGCGGATATTGGCCGGCTGCGACCGTGGCTGCGGTGCCGGCGAGCGCGTGCGTCCCGGCCCTGCGCGCGATCGGCAGGGCCTTGGCGCCCGGGGCCGCGAATGCGAAGCCGCTGTAGCCGACGCCGTCCGGGTCAGCGGCGACGCGGCGCACGATTGCCGGCAGCACCCCGAGACCATCGTGGTTCGCGACGACTCGCAGATCAGCGCGAAACGCCTGGCCGTGCAGCAGCGCGATGCGCAGGTAATTGACGATGCCCGGAGGGTTGCCGCTCGGGCGATAGGGTGCCATGCCATAGACGTGGATGGGTGCGTCGCGCCAGCGCCCACCGAGTCCAAGCTCGCCCCAGCGCGTCGGCGGCGCGGGTCCCGCCGCGAACAGGCGCCGCAGCTGTTGCCGGGTGAGTCCGGCGAGCGGATTGGCGTCGTTCACGTAGATCGCGATCGCATGCGTCGCGTGCGGGGTTGCGAAGCTGCCGCCCGCGATCGGGATCGGCCGCGGCGGCACGCCGAAGTGTGCCTCGTAGGCGGCGACCTCGGCCGGGAACATCTCGCGGGCGAACGTTACGCAACCGGCCTTGCCCGCGAGCAGCGCGGTCAGGCCGTCGGCGGAGAGTGCGACGTGCGAATCCACGCTGACGGACTGGCCTGAGTGTCGGCGGCCGAACGCCTCCGCCCAGCGGGCGATCAAGCCCTGCATCGTGTCGGCGCCCGTGCAAAGCAGCGGTCGGGGCGTATCCGCGCGCGCCGCCGGTGCGCCCGGGAACCCGGTGAGCAGCGCCGCGTACACCAAGCCGCGCGCCGCCTGCGCGGCCGCGCTTCGCGGCGCGCGCGTCACGCGGTTCAGCGGCCGACCAGCCGCAGGCTGGCGCGCGCCTGCTGCGCGCGCAGCGGCAAATAGATCGCCTGCTCGAGCACCTGCCGCTGACCCTCGCGGCTGACGATGAACCGCAGGAACTCGGCGAGCGCCGGGTCGAGCGCCTTGCCCGCCGTCTTGTCGACGTTCGCGTAGACCAGCCGCGCGAGCGGATAGGCCGCTCTCGCGACATTGCCGTAGGTCGGCGCATAGTACGGCTCGCCGGCTTGCCGCTGCAGGGGCAGAAGTTTCACGGGTGCGTCGAGGAAGGCGAGACCCGAGTAGCCGATGCCGTCGGGATCGGCGGCGACCTGCGTGGCGATCGGAAAGACAGTGGGCGAAAATCGGATGCCGGCGCGCCATGCGCCGCGATGTCCGGGCGTGCTGAGCACGCGTTCCCGCACGAATTCCTCAAAGCCGTTCCAAGGCTTGACCCCGTAGATGTGGATCGGCCGCTTGGCCCAGGCGCCGGTCAATCCGAGCTGACCCCAGGCCGTGACCGGCGCGGCGCCACGAAAGTGTGTGCGCGACAGGATGGCGTCGAGTTGGGCGAAGCTCAGGCGGCGAATCGGGTTCGCCTGGTTGACGATCACGCCTACTGCGTCGAGGAAACCGAAGTGCCGCCATGAGCCGCCGCAAACCGGCACGCTGAGCGGCGGATGACCGAATTTCGCGCGGAACGCCGCGACGTCGACCGGCCGCAATTCGCGCGAGACAAAGGCTATATCGAGCCGTCCGGCCGCGAGTTTCTGTGCGCCGAGACTGCCCTCGTACGGTGGCGCGAGATCGATGTGCACGTTCGGATAGATCTTCTCGAACGCCGCGATCCAGCGCTGTGCGAGATCCGGCAGCACGTCCGACGCCGCAGCCCGGAAGCGGCCGCGCAGCGCTGCGGCGTCCGGCCGCGGCACGTAGCGCTGAAGTCGCGGATCGAGGGTCGGTTGCAGCAGTTCCGGGCGCGGCCGCGCCCGGCCCGCGACCATGCCGCGGGCCTTCTCCTCGGCGGTTTGCGCCGCCGGATGCGCCGCCGCCGGCATGAGCCACTCGAGCAACGGGCCGCCGGGCGCCGCGACCGCGGTGCCGCCGTCAGCCGCGGCAGCCGATGCGATGCAGAACGACGCGGCGGCCGCGGCCGCAGCGAGCCCGGCGGGGCCCTGGAGTTTCGCCATCAGGTGCATGATTCCCCCCCCCTCGCAAGCGCGCCCCGAACGCAGCCCGTCCAGCCTAGTCGAGGAACCTGAATCGAGCCTAAATTTGTCGCAAGTCGCCACGGTTTGCCCCAGGTCGCGCGCCATTCGCGAAGTTCGGCGCGGAACCGATTAAGGTTGCGTTTAGGTTTCGCGGCGACACTGTGGCGCCGTGCATGCACGGGTCATCGCCCGGAGGAACCTACCGTCGTGAACGAGCGGCCGAGCGTCGCGCAGTCGAGCATCGTACCGCGATCGAGCCGCGCGGTACGGGCGATCCTCGCCTTGCTCACGGGTGCCGTGGCCGGGACGTGCGCACTGCCTGTCGCGGCGGTGCACGCGGCGGCCTTTCCGATCTCGGTCCGTCACCAATGGCCGATCGGGCGACCCGGAATTCCCGGTGGCCTCATCGTCGCACCCGACGGTGGGCACGCGTACCTCGGCGTCGGCCGCGCGATCGTCGCCTACGATGCGGTGAGCTTGGCGACGACCGCCTCGATCCGACTGCCGGGCACGGTCGAAGATCTGACGATCGCCGCCGACGGCGTGCGGGCGTATGCGGCGCTGCGCGATGTGAATGCGATCGCGTTGCTCGGGCTCGACCCGCTGCGCCTGCTCGGCACGTGGCGCCTGCGGTACGCGCCTTCCGCCTTGCTGCTCGACCCGACGACCGGGTCGCTGTACGTGCAGAGTGCCGCGGCGCATCGGCTGTCGGAGCTGGACGCGACGACCGGTCGCGTCCGCGCGCATTTGCGCCTCGCCGGCCGCTTGCAACAGATGGCGGCGAACGGCTACGGCGCCTTGTTCGTCGCGGTCGCCGACCGCGACGCCGTCGACGTCGTCGACACGCGCACGCTGCGTTTGACCGGGGCTTATCCGGTGCGCCGTTGTGCAGGCCCCTCGGGGCTCGCGCTCGATCCGGTCGGGCGCAGGCTGTTCGTCGCTTGCAGGTCCGGCGGCGTTGCGGTGATCGATACCGACATCGGTTTTACTTTCGAGTCCTTGCCGGGGCCGCCGGGCGCCTCGCGCGGCGTGTTCGTGCGCTCACCGACCGGTGTGGACGGATGGAAGGGCGCCGCGTTCTTCGCGACCAGGCGAGGGGTGCTGCACGCGGTGCGGATGTTCGCCTTCATTCGCTATGCCGGCGGTGGCCGGCTGCTGCTGCCGCGGGGCGGTGCAGCGATGGCGTTCGATCCGCGGCGCCACCGACTGTGGCTCGCGACGGTGCCGGCCGATGGCAGCGGCGCGACTGGGTCGCTGTTGATCCTTGGCGCCGCGGCGCCGGCGCGCGCGCCGGCGCCAGCGACGGGGGTGCGCCCGTGAGCCTCGCCCGCCGCTTGCTGCCATGGTGTGTCGTCGCGATCCTCGCTCCCGCGTACGCAACGGGGGCCCGTTCCAAGTTGCCGCCCTGGAGCGCGTTCGCGGGACGTCGAGTGGTGTTCGTGAGCGGCGCCGCCACGGCCGTGCCAAACGACGATGCGCGCGTTCGCGCGCATCTACGGGCCCTGGGTTTGCGCGTCGACCGTGTCACGGATGCGGCACCGAGCGCCGCCGCCGCCGGTGCGAGTTTGATCGTAATCTCTTCGACGGCGGATTCGAACCGGCTCGGCGGCAAATACGCCGACGTGCACGTGCCGGTGTTCACCTGGGATACCGCTGACTATCCGAACCTCGGGCTCACGGGGCCGCGCTTGCACCGCGACTACGATGTCGTCGGGCCGACCCAGCACTTCGCCGAGAGCTTCTCGATGCTGTACGGCTATGGCGCGAACACGACCTCGGCCTTGAGCCGGGCGGCCGGACTGAAGGCGCAGCTGTTCGGCACGCTGTACCTCGAGCCTGCCACCGTCGGCTGGGGCCGCCCGGGCCCCGGCGGCCGCGTCATCGTCGATTTCAGCGGCACGGCGCGTAAGGCGGGCGTCTTCACGTACGAGCGTGGCGCGATGCTCGCCGGCGGCGCACCGGCGCCCGCCCGCCGGGTGGCGTTCTATCTGTCGGATGCGAATTTCCACTTGTTGACCGCCGTGCATGGACCGGCGGCGCGCGATCCGCAGCTGCGCGACTGGTATCTAGGGCTTCGGCTGTTCGATGCCTCGCTGCGCTGGGCGCTTGCCGCACCGCCGCCGCCGCCGCGCTATGATCCGGCCGCGCTCGATGCGCGCATCTCGGCGGTCGCGCACGGCAAGAAGATTCTGTTCGTCGAGCGAATCGATGCCGGCGAGGGCCGCGAGGCCGACCGGCAGATCGTCGCGCACTTGCGCCGGCTCGGCTTCGACGTCGTCATCGCCGATCAGATGGATCCCGAGAGCCGGGCGGCGGGCATGGATCTGGTGATGATTTCCTCGACCTGCTCGAAGTACAAGTTGGCGAACAAGTATGTCGACATCAAGGTGCCGCTGATCACGCTCGAGGGACTGCTGGCGGATACTCTGCACTTGGCCGGGCGCAAGCGCTACCGCGACTACGGCGAACATGGCGAGGAGAAGGAGAGCGTAGACCCGCCGACGCGCTATGTCGACATCGTTGACCCGGCGAGCTCGATGGCCGCGGGACTCGCGATTGGCCCGGTCGCCTTTACGCACAGCCCCGGAGTGCTCAAGTGGGCGCGTCCGACCCCGGACGCGATCGTGGTGGCGACCCTGCCGGGATCGCCCGCGCAGCGCTCGATCTTCGGCTACGTCGCGGGCGCGACGATGGCCGACGGCTTCGTCGCGCCGGCGAGGCGCGCGCTGCTGCCGCTCGACAATCCGAGCTACGGCGATATGACCGCCGCGGGCAAGGCCCTGTTCGACGCGGTCGTACTCTGGACGATCAGCGGCGCGCGACGATGAACAGGCGCGGGAACGGCAGCAGCACCGTGCCGTCCGGCAGCGGCGAATATACGGGCTCGAGGGCGGCCGTGTAGCGGTGTATGAACTCGGCCCGCGTATTTGGGCCGAGCGGTTCGAGGAAGGGGCCGAGTGCGCTGCCCTTGAACCACTCGACGATGCCGCGGACTCCGTCGGCGAGCGGATGGTGGTAGGTCGTGCGCCAGATGTCGACCTTGCGGCAGACCGCGCGCAACCAGCGATAGTAGCTCGCGGGCGGTGCGGGCGCGGTGCGCGCCGCCGCGGCCGCAACGGCGCGACCGGGATCGATCTGCGCGGCGATTTCGCGCATCAGCCGGTGTGTCGGTTCGTCGAGATTGTCCGGCATCTGCACCGCGAGGCAGCCGCCGGCGCCGAGCCGGCCGGCGAGCGCCGGCAGCAGCCGTTCGTGGTCCGGCAGCCAGTGCAGCGAGGCATTGGCGAGGATCACGTCGAATGGACCGGCGTCGTTCCAGGCGCCGATGTCGCGCAGCTCAAAGAGCGTGTGTGGCAGGCGCCGCCGCGCGGCCGCAATCATGTCCTGCGAGGCGTCGATGCCGAGCAGCACCGCCTGCGGCAAGCGCGTCGCGAGCAGTTCCGTCGAGTTCCCGGGTCCGCAGCCGAGATCGACGGCGCTGCGCGCATCGATCTCGGGCAGCGCCGCGAGCAGATCGCGCAGCGGGCGATTGCGCTCATCCTCGAAGAGACGGTACTGCGCGGCGGACCAGGTCATAGCGTCGGGATCGGCGTGTTAAGGTACCGTTCAGTTTAACCGGGTAAGGTCGACTGCGCCCGCGAAAAGCCGGGCTCGCAACGCGCGAGTTCGAACTGCAGCCCTGGGACGAAGGCGATGCCGAGCGCTACGGCGGTCTGCTGCGCAGCCAGGGCAGCGTGATGGATCCGTTGAAGGCCGGCCGCTCGGTACCCGAGCTCGGCGTCGAGGAATTCGCCGCGATCGCGCGCGCCTCGCTCGGATCGGCGCGGCAGCGATGGTACTGGAGCGCACGCCTGCGGATCGGCGTCGACTGAGGCGGTGACCTTGACCGTGACCTTGACCGTGACTCCCGTCGTTGCCGCCGACCGGCCGTCGCGCGATGATGCGCCAGGCGCTGCCGAGGGTTCATGAAAATTCTGGTCGTCGAGGATCAACGCCGGCTCGGGTTGCTGCTGAAGCAGGGCCTCACGGAGGCCGGCTACGCGGTCAAGCACGCGGCGAGCTGTAGTGGCGCGCGCGATGCGCTGTGCGAGACGAGCTACGATGCGATCGTGCTCGATCTCGGCCTGCCGGACGGCGACGGCCTGGATCTGCTGCAGCAATGGCGCAGGAGCGGTTTCAACGAGCCGGTCATCATCTTGAGCGCGCGCGACGCGGTCGAGGATCGCATCAAGGGCCTCGACGTCGGCGCCGACGATTACCTGCCGAAACCGTTCAGCTTGCCGGAATTGCTGGCGCGCCTGCGCTCGCTGTTGCGTCGCCAGGCGAACGTCAAGGACACCGTGCTCGAGCACCGCGGCATTCGCATGGACCTGGTGGGCCGCATGACCCACTATCAGGGCGCGACCCTCGACCTGACCAGCCGGGAATTCGCGCTGCTCGAGATCTTCATGCAGAATCCCGGCCGCATCCTCACGCGCTCCTTGATCTACGAGAAGGTGTGGTCTTCGCCCTACGAGGTCGACGCCAACCTGCTCGACGTCTACATGAGCAAGCTGCGCGCGAAATTCGACAGCAAGGACGACAAGCCGATGTTCAAGACCGTGCGCGGCGTCGGCTACAAGCTGCAATGAAATCGATCGGCGCCAGGCTCGCGCTCTGGTATGCATCGGCGGCGACCGCGACGCTCGCCTGTCTGTTCGTCGCCGGCTATTACCTGCTCGAGGGCTATCTGATCCACGGACTGGACTTATTGAATCAGTCGGAGTTCGCGCAGATCCGCGCACATCTCGGGCCCGACTATCGCACTCTCAGTGCGGCCGTGATCAATCAGCGCATCCGCGAGACGACGAATTTCGCCTCGGTGCTCTTCTACATCGACATCCACAACCCCGGCCACGGCACGATCTTCTACTCGAGCAACCTGAAGGGCCGCGCGATTCCGGATCGCGAGGGCGAGCGCCACTACCTGATCCGGCTGCCGGACATCGGCCTAGTGCGGATCGGCGAATTCCGTCTGCCGCCGTACGACGTGATCCTGGCGACGCCGGAGACCCAGGTCGACGGGGTCATGGAGGGCTATGCGGAGGTGTGCGTTGCGTTGCTCGCGCTGATGCTCGCCATGAGCATCGCGATCGGCTTCGGCCTGTCGCGCGTCGCGCTGCGGCCGGTGCGCCTGATCCGCGAGACCGCGAGCCGCATCGGCTCGGACAATCTCGGTGAGCGCATACCGGTACCGGCCGTCAAGGACGAGATCGCCGATCTCGCGCAGCTGCTCAACGCGATGTTCGAGCGCCTGGAGGACTCGTTCCGCAACGTGCGCCGCTTCGCCGCCGACGCCTCGCACGAACTCAAGACGCCGCTGTCGCTCGCGCGCTTGCACGCCGAAAAGCTCGTCGCCACCGGCACGCTCAGCCCGGAGAACGAGGAGGAGATCCTGACCCTGCTCGAGGACCTGACGCGCCTGAATGGCACGATCGACGAACTGCTGTTCCTGTCGCGCGCCGAGGCGCGCAGCATCACGATGCAGCTCGCGCCGCACGACCCGGCGCAAGTGCTGGCCTCGTTCCAGGCGGACGCCGAGGTGCTCGCCGAACATCGCGGCCTCGCGTTCACGTTCGCGCATCAGGGCGCCGGCATGGCGGTTTGCGAGCCCCGCTGGTTGCGCCGGGTGCTGCTCAACCTGCTGAGCAACGCGGTCAATGCCTCGCCGCCCGGGGGCAAGATCGAACTGCGCTCGGCGGTCGACGGCGAGATGTGGCGGGTGTCGGTCGAGGACGAGGGACCGGGCGTGCCGGCGGCGGAGCGCGCGCACATCTTCGACCGCTTCGTGCACTTGCGGCCGGCGAATGCGCCGGATTACGAGGGCACCGGACTCGGCCTGGCGATCTGCCGCAGCATCATCGATCTGCATCGCGGCCGCATTTTCGCCGAGGCCGGCCGCGACGGCCGGGGCCTGCGCGTGGTGTTCGAGATTCCGGCGATGCCGCCGTCGCCTGCGCCGGCGGTTCATGTTGGATTAAGATTGGCCGGATAGGATCGCGCCAATCCTCGCGGAGAACGTTGCCGATGCGAAAATTGCCGGTCGGTTGCTCGCAGTACCTGCTCGCGGCCGTGATCGCGCTCGGCGTCAACGCGCAGGCGGCGGATCGCCCCGCTCCGGCGGCGGGCGCGCGAATCGCGACGATCCGGATTCCGGGGCAGCCGCTGTCGAGCTTCGACATCGGCTTCGTCGATCAGCGGGGCACCTATGCATTCTCCGATCGCGCGCACAAAAGCCTCGATCTGATCGACGCGGCGAGCGACCGGTTCATCGGTCGAGTCGGCGGCTTCACCGGCTTCGACCGGGCCGCCGGCTTCGGCCGGGCCGGCCCCAACGGCGTCGTCGCGGTGGGCGGCCACGAATTCTGGGCCGGCAACGGCGACAGCACGCTCAAGGTCGTGGACCTGCGGTCCCGATCGATCATAGCGTCGATCCCGACCGGCGGGCGCAAGCGCGTCGACGAGATGACCTACGATGGCCGCGATCACCTGGTGATCGCGGTCAACAATGCCGACGAGCCGCCGTTCGTTTCCTTCGTCTCGACCCGCTCACGCCGCGTGGTCGGCAAGCTCGTGCTCGCGCGGGCGACCGATGGCGCCGAACAGCCGGCCTGGGATCCGGCGACCGGCCTCGTGTATCTGTCGATTCCGGTGCTCGATCACGTCAAGGCCAACGGCGCGGTCGCGGTGATCGATCCGCGCGCGCACCGGCTGGAGAAGCTCTTCCCGGTCCACGCGTGCATGCCGGCAGGCCTCGCGGTGGGGCCGAACGGACACCTCCTGGTCGGCTGCAGCGACGACGCCGTCGCCGCGGGATTCGCGCCGAAGTCGCTGATTCTCGCGGCGCGCACCGGCAAGATCGTCGCGACGATCCATGCGGTGGGCGGCTCGGACGAGGTCTGGTACGAGCCGAAGACGCACCGCTATTATCTGGCGGCATCGGGCTTTCCCGGCGGCCCCGTGCTCGGCGTCGTCGATGCGCTCAGCGACCGATGGCTCGGCAATCTGCCGACCGGCCCGAACGCCCACTCCGTTGCGGCGGATCCGCGCACGGGCCGGGTGTTCGTGCCGATCCAGGGCGGCGCGCCGAGCGGCGCCTGCCGCTCCGGCTGCGTCGCGGTGTTCGCGCCTTAGCCGCCGTCCGGCGCGAACTTCAGCGCCAGGCCGTTCATGCAATACCGCTCGCCGGTCGGCTCGGGTCCGTCCGGGAACACGTGGCCGAGATGGCCGCCGCAGCGGGCGCAATGGACTTCGGTGCGCGGCATGCCGAGGCTGCGGTCGGTCGACGTGCCGACCGCGCCGGGGAGCGGTGCGTAGAAGCTTGGCCAGCCGGTGCCGCTGTCGAACTTGGTCACTGATTCGAACAGGCTCTGACCGCAGGCCGCGCAAGCGTAGCGACCGTCTCGATGCTCGGCGTTCAGCGGGCTCGTGCCGGCCCGCTCCGTGTCATGGCAGCGCATCACCTGGTAAGTGCCGGGCGCGAGCTCCCGCCGCCATTCCTCGTCGCTGCGTGCGAGCGGCGGATCCTTCGGCTCGTTCATCTTCGGTTCGTTCATCGGCGATTCCTCATGGGTGGTCCATCCATGCCGGGTGTCGGCATCAGCTCTTGGCGGCGATCCGCTCGAGTCGAATCCAGGCGCGCAGGATCTCGGCGACGCTCCAGGCCTGCGCGAGGCAGCCGCGCGGCGCATGCGGCGCATCGCCGTCGGCGATCTCCGCGACCGAACCCACGCAGGCCTCGTCGATGAACCGCGCGACCGGCTCGAGGTAGCGCTGGGCCGCGCGCGCATCGCCGTGGGCGAGGTAGTGTGCCCAGGCGAACGGCCCGAGAAGCCAGCTCCAGGCCGTGCCCTGATGGTATGCGGCGTCACGCCGCCAGACATCCCCCCTATAGGTGCCGACGTAGCTGGCATCGCGCGGGCTCAGGGACCGCAGCCCGTGGCTCGTCAGCAGTTCGCGGGCGCAGACCGCGACGATCGCGCGCCGTTGGGCGGCGGCGAGCACCGAGTAGGGCAGGCTCGCGGCGAGCAGCTGGTTCGGCCGCACGCTCGCGTCGGCGGTGCCGCCGCCGTCGACGTCGAGAACGTCGTATAGGCAGCCGCGCCCGCCATTCCAGAAGCGCGCGAAGCCCGCGCCGGCGGCGTCGCGCAAGCGCCGGCAGGCTTGCGCCGCGGCCCGGTGCCTATGGCGCACCGCGAGCCGCAGCGTGACGTCGAGCGCATTGAGCCAAAGCGCGTTGATCTCGACCGGTTTGCCGACGCGCGGCGTGAAAGCGCGGTCACCCTGCTTCGCGTCCATCCAGGTCAACTGCGTTCCCGGTTCGCCGGCGCGCAGCAGCCCGTCGGCCGGGTCGACGCCGATCCCGTGGCGTGTGCCCTTGACGTGTGCCTTGACGATTTGCAGCAGCAGCGGCAACAGCTCGCGCTCGAGATCGGCGTCGGGCCGCGCGACGAGGTGTTCGTCGAGCGCGTGGAACAGCCACAATGTCGCATCGGCGCTGTTGTACTCCGGCGCCGCGCCGTCGGCGGGCAGCCGGTTCGGCAGCATGCCGCCATCGATTTGGCGCGCGTAGGTGCGCAGTACGCCGGCGGCGACGTCGTGCCGGTCGAGTATGGTCGCGAGGCCCGGCAGCGCGATCATGGCGTCGCGGCTCCATTCGCCGAACCAGGGATACCCCGCGATCACGCCCGTGCCGGCCGCACCACCCGCGCCGCGGCGGACGATGAACTGGGCCGAGGCGCGCGCGAGCTGCCGGATCCACGGCGGCGCGCCGGGCGGTAAAGCCTCGACGAGCCGTTCGCCGTCGTGTTCGACCGAGCGTTCGACCGCGGCGCCGTCCGCGGGCGGGCGATCCTCCGCGGTCGCGATCAGGAACACGCGTTCGCCGGCACCGAGATCGGCGTGGAATACTCCCGGCATCCACAGGTCCTCGAGCGCGTCGAGGCCGCGCGCGGCTTCCTCGCGGTGCTGGAAACTCCAATAGCAGTCGCCGGCGCCTTCGAAGCGGCCGGCATCGAGCGAGAGGCGGTACGGGCGCGCACCGTCGAACGCGAGGACGTGGCATTCCCGATTTGCCGCCTCGACGCGGTACGCGGGTGCACCGCGCACCTGGGCGTGATGGCCGCGGTAGGTGATGTACGGTTTGATCTGCAGATTGGCGCGCGATGTTCCGCGCAGCAGCGCGAAGCCGACGTAGCTGGTCTGCGTGAACGGCGCCATGAAGATGCGCAGTTCGAGCAGCGCGTCGGCGAACGCGTAGCGCCAGGTCGGTATTGTGCCGCGCAGCGCGAACGACTCGATGTGGACGAAGCCCTGCGGCGCGATCGTGCCGCCCGCGAACTCGTTGGCGCAGAGCTCGTAGCGGCCGCCGTCGTACTCGACGCTCGCGTCGAACTTCGCGACCAGCAGGGTGCGCCCCGCCGGGGGTGCGAGGCTCGCGACCAGCAGGCCGTGATAGCGGCGGGTGTTGGCGAGGGCGACGGTGCCGGACGCATACCCGCCGAGGCCGTTCGTCACGAGCCATTCGTGGCCGCTGGCGTCGCGCCAGTTGCCGCAGCCTGCGCGGCCGAAAATCAGAGCCGTGTCCCGCCGCTCAGAAGGGCGGCCCGGTCGATGCGAAGCCGTCGAGCCATGTGCGGCATACTACGCCGAATCGACGGTCGCGCGCAGGGCCGCGCCGCTGCGGCGCAGTCAGACCGCGGGGTCGATCGGCAGCCAGCGGTACAGCGCGACCGCCGCGAGCGTCAGCGCGCTCATGACGCCCGCCATCGAGCGGGCACTGCCGTCGTAGAACGCGCTGACCGCAATGCCCGCGAGTCCGGCGAACGAGAACTGCAGCGTGCCGTAGATCGCCGACGCGGTGCCGGCGACGGCGCCGAACGGCGCGAGCGCGAGCGCGTTCACGCCGAACAGCCACGCAAAGCGCTGCGGCGTGAGGTGCAGCTGGTCGATGAAGACGAACGGCGCGCCGGAGATGTAGGCGAACACGCTCGCCGAGACGAAGTTCGCCGGCAGCGCGTAGCGCAGGAAGCGCCGGTCCCTGATCACGCGCAACCAGAGGCTCGGACCGAGTGCGGGCGGCCGGTCCTGCGGCCGTGACTCATCGAGCATCGCCGCCGCCGCCGCGAGCGAGCCGAGCGCGAGCGCTGTCAACAGCCAGAACAGGCAGCGCCAGTTCGCGACCCACAGCAACAGGCTGCCGATCTGCGGTGCGAGGATGGGCCCCATCCCGCTGATGATGCCGAGCAGGGAGACCATGCCGAGCAGCACCAGAAGCCTTGACATGCCGGGCGGTTTGGTCGTCATCGCGATAGGAGGGGTGTTGAGGACCGGCGGCGGGAATTTGGTTGTAGAATAGCCGTTTGTCCGACGAAGGATGGATGGATGACGCTGGTACCGGGGCGAAATCTGCGCGTGCTGATTTGCGGGTCGATCGCCTATGACACGATCTTAATATTCCCGGACCGATTCAAGGCGCACATCCTGCCGGAGAAGCTGCACGTCCTGAACGTCGCATTCTTGGTGCCCGAGATGCGTCGCGAATTCGGCGGTTGTGCCGCGAACATCGCCTACGGGCTGAAGCTGCTCGGCGACCACGGCGTGCCGATGGCGACGGTCGGACACGACTTCGGGCCGTATGCGCAGCGCTTGCGCGCGCTCGACATCGACCTCGGGCACGTGCTCGAGGTGCCCGAGGCCTTCACCGCCCAGGCCTACATCACGACCGACCTCGATGACAATCAGATCACCGCGTTCCATCCGGGTGCGATGCAGTATGCGCAGCTCAACCAGGTCGCGGCCGCCGGCGCCGACATCGCGCTCGGCGTCGTCGCCCCGGACGGGCGCCAGGCGATGATCGAGCATGCTGCCCAGTTCGCCGCCGCCGGCATTCCGTTCCTGTTCGACCCGGGCCAGGGCCTGCCGATGTTCGGCCGCGAGGAACTCGCCGCGTTCGTCGCCGGGGCCCGCTGGGTTGCGGTCAACGACTACGAGTGGGGCATGATGCAGCAGAAGACGGGCTGGACCGCCGCCGACGTCGTCGCCCAGGTCGATGCGCTGATCGTCACCGAGGGTGCGCAGGGCTCGCGGATCCACACGCGGGAGCGCTGCCACGAGATTCCTTGCGCTGCAGCGCGGGCGATCGTCGACCCAACGGGTTGCGGCGATGCCTATCGGGCTGGTCTAATTCACGGCCTGCTGCACGGCCTGCCGTGGGAGACCACCGGCCGCGTCGCTTCGTTGATGGGCGCGCTGAAAGTCGAGTCGCGCGGCCCGCAGAACCACCGCTTCACGCCGGCGGAGTTCGAGCGGCGTTACGAGCAGAGTTTTGCACAACCGGCCCCTGGAATTCACTCATGAGCAAACAGTTCTCCTTCACCTCCGAATCGGTCTCCGAAGGGCATCCGGACAAGGTTGCCGACCAGATCTCCGATGCGATCCTGGATGCGATCCTCAGCGCCGACCCGCGCGGCCGCGTCGCCTGCGAGACGCTGGTGAAGACCGGGGTCGTGATCGTCGCCGGCGAAATCACCACCAGCGCCTGGGTCGACGTCGAGGCGATCGTGCGCAAGACGGTGCTCGCGATCGGCTACGACACCTCGGACATGGGCTTCGACGGCGCGAGTTGCGGCGTGCTCAACATCATCGGCAAGCAGTCGCCGGACATTGCGCAGGGCGTCGATCGCAAGGACGAGCGCAAACAGGGCGCCGGCGATCAGGGCCTGATGTTCGGCTACGCGAGCAACGAGACCGACGTGCTGATGCCAGCGGCGATCACGCTCGCGCATCGGCTCGTGAAGCGCCAGGCGCAGGTGCGCAAGAGCGGCAAGCTGCCCTGGCTGCGCCCCGACGCGAAGAGCCAGGTTACGCTGCGCTACGAGAACGACCGGCCGGTGGGCCTCGAGGCCGTCGTGCTCTCGACCCAGCATAGCGACGAGGTGTCGACCAAGCGGCTGCGCGAGGCGGTGACCGAGGAGATCCTGCAGCCGGTGCTGCCGCGCAAGTGGCTCGACAAGCGCACCAAGTTCCACATCAATCCGACGGGGCGCTTCGTGATCGGCGGACCGGTCGGCGACTGCGGCCTCACCGGACGCAAGATCATCGTCGACACCTACGGCGGCTTCGCGCGCCATGGCGGCGGCGCCTTCTCCGGCAAGGACCCCTCGAAGGTCGACCGCTCCGCGGCCTACGCGGCGCGTTACGTCGCGAAAAACATCGTCGCCGCCGGCCTCGCCGAGCGCTGCGAGGTCCAGCTGTCCTACGCGATCGGCGTCGCTGAGCCGACCTCGATCATGCTCGAGACCTTCGGCACCGGCAAACTCCCGGACGCGAAGCTCACCCAGTTGGTGCGCGCGCATTTCGACCTGACGCCCTTCGGCCTGCGCGAGATGCTGGACCTCACCCGGCCGATCTACCAGAAGACCGCCTCCTACGGCCATTTCGGCCGCGAGGAGCCGGAATTCACCTGGGAACGCACCGACAAGGCCGCGGCGCTCGCCGCCGAAATCAAATCAACGCGCGCGGCCTGAGCGCGCGCCCGCCGAGGAGCAACGATCGATGAACGCTGTAGCCAAGCCGACAACCGACTTCGTGATCAAGGATCCCGCGCTCGCGGACTGGGGCCGCAAGGAGATCAAGATCGCCGAGACGGAGATGCCGGGATTGATGGCGATTCGCGCGGAGTTCGCCGCGAACCGGGCGCTGCGCGGTGCGCGGATCTCCGGATCCTTGCACATGACGATCCAGACCGCGGTGCTGATCGAGACTTTGAACGCGCTCGGCGCGCAGGTTCGCTGGGCCTCGTGCAACATCTACTCGACCCAGGACCACGCCGCCGCGGCGATCGCCGCGGGCGGCACTGCCGTGTTCGCCGTCAAGGGCGAGTCGCTCGCCGAATACTGGGACTACACGCACCGCATCTTCGAATGGCCGGACGGCGGCCACTCGAACATGATCCTCGACGACGGCGGCGACGCGACGCTGCTGCTGCACCTCGGCGCACGGGCCGAGACGGACGCATCGCTCCTCGCGCAGCCCTCGAGCGAGGAGGAGGAACATCTGTTCGCGGCGATCGCGGCAAAGCTCAAGACTGAGCCCAAGTGGTATTCGACGCGGCTCGGCAAGATCAAGGGCGTGTCCGAGGAGACGACGACCGGCGTCAAGCGCCTGTACCAGATGGCGCGGGACGGCGAACTCGCGTTTCCGGCGATCAACGTCAACGACTCCGTGACCAAGTCGAAGTTCGACAACCTGTACGGCTGCCGCGAGTCGCTGGTCGACGGCATCAAGCGTGCGACCGACGTGATGATCGCCGGCAAGGTCGCGCTCGTCGCCGGCTACGGCGACGTCGGCAAGGGCTCGGCGCAGGCGCTGCGCGCGCTCTCGGCGCAGGTCTGGATCACCGAGATCGACCCGATCTGCGCGTTGCAGGCCGCGATGGAGGGTTATCGCGTCGTGACGATGGACTACGCGGCCGACAAGGCCGACATCTTCGTCACCGCGACCGGCAATCTGCACGTGATCACGCACGATCACATGCGGCGGATGAAGGATCAGGCGATCGTCTGCAACATCGGCCACTTCGACAACGAGATCGAGGTGGCGTCGCTGCGCCGGTACGCTTGGGAGAACATCAAGCCGCAGGTCGACCACGTGATCTTCCCGGACGGCAAGCGGATCATCCTGCTCGCCGAGGGGCGTCTCGTGAACCTCGGTTGCGGCACGGGCCATCCCTCCTACGTGATGAGCTCCTCGTTCGCGAACCAGGTGCTCGCGCAAATCGAGCTTTACACGAACACCAAGAAATATCCCATTGGCGTGTACGTCCTGCCGAAGCATCTCGACGAGAAGGTCGCCCGCCTGCAACTCTCCAAGCTCGGCGCGCAGCTGACGGAACTCTCCGACGCCCAGGCGCGTTACATCGGCGTCGGCAAGCAGGGCCCCTTTAAAACCGACCAGTACCGGTACTGAGCGCGATGGCACAGACGGCGAGGTTGCTCGACGGCAAGGCCGTCGCGGCCAAGGTGAGAGCGCAGGTCAAGACGCGCGCGGCGGCCTTCGCCGCGCGGCACGGCCGGGCGCCGGGGCTCTCGGTCGTGCAGATCGGTGCGGATCCGGCGTCGAGCGTTTATGTGCGCAACAAGCGCAAGGCCTGCGAAGAGACCGGCATCCGCTCCTTCGCGTACGACTTGCCCGCGGGCGTCGGGCGCGAGGAGATGCTGCGGCTGGTCGAGCGGCTGAACCGCGACGCGGCGGTCGACGGCATTCTCATCCAGCTGCCGCTGCCCGCGGGACTCGACGCCACCGAGATCATGGATGCGGTCGAACCAAGCAAGGACGTCGACGGCTTTCATCCGCAGAACACGGGACTGCTTGCGCAGAAGCGGCCGCGCCTGCGGCCATGCACGCCCTACGGCGTGATCCGCCTCGCGGCCGAATACGGCATGAAGCTGCGTGGCCTGCGCGCGACCGTCGTCGGCGCCTCGAACATCGTCGGCCGGCCCATGGCGCTCGAACTTCTGCTCGCCGGCTGCACCGTGACCGTCTGCCACACCGGCACCCGCGACCTCGCCGCCGAGGTCGAGCGCGCCGAGCTCGTGGTCGCGGCGGTTGGTCGACCGGGCATGGTCCGCGGCGAATGGATCCGTCCGGGCGCCGCGGTATTCGACGTCGGCATCAACCGCACCGAATCCGGCAAGCTCGTCGGCGACGTTGACTACGAGACGGCGCTGCCCCGGGCCGGCGCGATCACGCCGGTGCCGGGCGGCATCGGACCAATGACGATCGCGATGCTTTTGTCGAACACGGTGGACGCGGCTGAGGCGGCCGCGAAGGGATAGGCGCCGATGAACCAGAGTGCGAGCAACAAGGTCTATCCGGACGCGCTGACTGCGCTGCGCGACGTGCTGCGGGACGGCATGACATTGATGGCCGGCGGCTTCGGCGCCTGCGGCGTCCCGGAGAACCTGATCGACGCGGTCAAACAGCTCGGCGCGCGCGATCTGACCGTGGTCTCGAACAATGCCGGGCTCGACGGCTTCGGCCTCGGGATCCTGCTGAACACGCGCCAGATCCGCAAGATGATCTCCTCGTACGTCGGCGAGAACAAGGAGTTCGAGCGGCAATACCTGTGCGGGGAGCTGGAACTCGAGTTCAACCCGCAGGGAACGCTCGCCGAGCGCATCCGCGCCGGCGGCGCCGGCATCTGGGCGTTCTACACCCGCACCGGCGCCGGCACCCTGGTTGCGCAAGGCAAGGAGCAACGCGTGGTCGACGGCGAGAGCTACATCCTCGAGACCGGGCTCACTGCGGACATCTCGCTCGTGCGCGCGTGGAAGGCCGACACCGAGGGCAATCTCGTGTACCGCAGGACCGCCCGCAACTTCAATCCACCGATGGCGACCGCCGGACGCCTGACGGTGGCCGAGGTCGAGCACCTGGTCGAACCCGGCGAGCTCGATCCGGACCAGATCCACACGCCCGGGATCTACGTCCAGCGGATCATCGCCGGCCGCAATTACTCCCGGCTGATCGAGCAACGTACGACGCGCAAGCGTTCCGGAGGCGCCGATGCCGTGGTCGCGTGACGAGATGGCGGCCCGCGCCGCGCGGGAGCTGCGGGACGGGTTCTACGTGAATCTCGGCATCGGGATACCGACGCTGGTGGCGAACTTCATCGCGCCGGACAAGAAGGTCGTGCTGCAGTCGGAGAACGGCATGCTCGGCATGGGCCCGTTCCCGTACGAGGGCGAGGAGGACGCGGATCTGATCAACGCCGGCAAGCAGACCGTGACCGCTCTGCCGATGACCTCGTATTTCTCCTCGGCCGACAGCTTCGCGATGATCCGCGGCGGGCACATCGACTTGTCCGTGCTCGGCGCGATGGAGGTGTCCGAGGGCGGGGATCTGGCGAACTGGATGGTGCCCGGCAAGATGGTCAAGGGCATGGGCGGCGCGATGGACCTGGTCGCCGGCGTCAAGCGCGTGGTGGTCGTCATGGAACACACGGCGAAGGACGGTGCGCCGAAGTTCAAGGCCAGCTGCGAGCTGCCGCTCACCGGTACCAACGTGGTCGACATGCTGATCACCGAGATCGCAGTATTCACGCGTGAATCGCGGCGCGCGCCGTTCCGGCTCGTCGAACTCGCGCCGGGGGTGTCGGCGGCCGAAGTGCGCGCCAAGACGCCGGCGCGCTTCCTCGAATGAGGCGTGGCGGGAGGGTCTAGGCCGTGAGCTCGGCGCAGCTGCTCTGGGGCCTGTTGTTCGGTTCGATCGGCACCGGCTATTTCATCTACGGCAAGAAGCAGGGCGCGCCGGTGCCGCTCATCTGCGGGCTCGTGCTGATCCTCTATTCGTTCGCCGTCTCGAATCCCTACGGCCTGGTCGCGATCGGCGTCGTGGTGAGCGCCGTACCGTATTTTTTTCGGCGCTGAGCGCGAGCCGGGCCCGGGTGCCGGCAACGCCGGTCGTCATTCGCCGCCGTCCGCCGGTGCGCGGACCTCACGCCGGCTTCTTCGTCTGCGCCCGCCGCAGCTGCTCGTCGCGCACCTCGACGCCGGTGAGGCCGGTGTCGCCGGCGATGACCTCGATCAGCCGATGGTCCGCCTCGCGCGGCAGCGTGATCGCGTGCAGTCGCTCCCAGATCCGGATGCGCTCCTCGGCGCTGTTGCGCACCGAGCATTGCTCGGCGAGGCCGAGTTGGCGGCGTGCGGCGGTCTCGGCCTGCCGGCTCAGCATGCGGGCTCGAAAGTCCATTGACGTTTCGTCGATCGACGGGCGCGCGAACGCCGATGTCGGCGACGGGGTTTTATCTTCCATGGGACAATGCTCCAGAGTGGGTGTGGACACGGTATCATTGTCCGGTCCCGCGCGAGGCGGTTTCTCCAATCGGCGCGGCGTGCCGGGCCCGCGCCCGTTTGCGCCCCGGTTCGGACCGGCCGCACCGGGGCATGCGGTTGTATTCCCCCCACCAGGAGATCCGAGGATGAGCGTTTCCCTTTTCGACGTTTCCGTTCCGGTCATGACGCACGCGCTGTCGAATCTGTCGAGCCTGCTCGACAAGGCCGCCGCGCATGCCGCGGCGAAGAAGATCGACCCGGCGGTCTTCGTTCAGGCCCGACTGTTCCCGGACATGCTGCCGCTGTCGCGCCAGGTGCAGATCGCCTGCGACGGCGCCAAGGGTGCCGCCGCGCGCCTCGCGGGCATCGAGGTGCCGGTGCACGAAGACAACGAGAAGACGATCCCGGAACTGCAGGCGCGGATCGCCAAGACCATCGATTTCCTCAAATCGGTCAAGCGCGAGCAGTTCGCCGGTGCCGAGAGCCGCGAGGTGGTGCTGAAATTCCCGACGAGAACGCTGCAGTTCACCGGCCTCGCGTATGTCAATCTGTTCGTGCTGCCGAACGTGTATTTCCACGTGACGATGAGCTATGCGCTGCTGCGCGAGGGCGGCGTCGAGATCGGCAAGAGCGATTTTCTCGGCCCGATCCAATGAGCGTGCCGCCCGCGCGATGATCGCGGCACATCGGCGGCGGCTGCGCGCGGCGCCGCTCGCGGTGGCGGCGCTGCTTCTCACCGCCTGCTCGGCGCAGCGCCTGCCGCCGATCCGCACGGTCGCGCACGTGGACCTTGGCCGCTTCATGGGCGATTGGTACGTGATCGCCGCGATCCCGACCTTCATCGACAAGAATGCCTATGGCGCGGTCGAGTCTTACGCCCTGCGCGCCGACGGCACGATCGACGTGCGCTACCGCTTCCACGCGGGCGGCTTCGATGGGCCGCTGAAGGTCTGGCGGCCGCGCGCCCGGGTTCTCGACAAGGTGAGCAATGCCCGCTGGGGCATGCAGTTCGTCTGGCCAATCAAGGCGCAGTACCTGATCGCCTATGTGAGCGTGGACTACGGCGAGGCGATCATTGCCCGCGACGCACGCGACTTTGTGTGGATCCTGGCGCGCAAGCCGTCGATCGCCGTCGGCGAGTACCTGCGCCTGCGCGGCATCGTCGCTTCGCTTGACTACGACACCTCGAAGCTGCGGCTCTACCCGCAGCGTCCGCGGCCGGCTCGGTGATCCGCGGGCTTTACCGGCCGGCGAGCTTGGCCGCGGTCTCGGCGATCAGCCGTCCCTGGTGGCGCGCGCCCTCGAGCTCGGTCACGCTCGGCTGGCGTTCGCCGCCGCCGCCGGCGATGGTCGTCGCGCCGTAGGGACTGCCGCCGACGACCTCGTCGATGCGCATCTGGCCCTGGTGGCTGTACGGCAGGCCGACGACGATCATGCCGAAATGCAGCAGATTCGTGATCAGGGAGAACAGCGTCATCTCCTGGCCGCCGTGCTGGGTCGCGGTCGAGGTGAAGGCGCCGCCGACCTTGCCGTGCAGTGCGCCGCGCATCCACAGGCCCCCGGCTTGGTCGAGAAAACTCGCCATCTGCGAGGACAACCGACCGAACCGCGTGGGCGTGCCGACCACGATCGCGTCGTAGTCCGTCAGTTCCTCGATCTTCGCGATCGGCGCGCTCTGGTCGAGCTTGAAGTGGGCGGCCTTGGCCACCTCGAGGGGGGCGGTCTCGGGCACCCGCTTCACTTCGACTTGCGCGCCGGCGGCGCGTGCGCCATCGGCGATCGCCTGCGCCATCGCCTCGATATGGCCGTAGGAGGAGTAATACAGGACCAGCACTTTCGCCATCGAGGTCTCCAATGAGCCTTGCGGGGTCAAGAACCGCGGGGCCGAGCATCGGCCCAACACGTGCAACTCAGCATAGCTGGCGCGCCTGAAGGGCGGTAGATGGTACAATCGGAATATACTAAGCCAAAATTGGAATGAATTGTTTGGATCTGAACGAAATTCGTCTGTTCGTGCAGGTCGCCCGCGCCGGCCACTTTGCGGTCGCCGCGCGCCGGCTGCACATGCCGACCAATACCCTGAGCCGCCGGATCCGGCAGCTCGAGACGGCTCTGAAGACGCGCCTATTGCACCGCTCGACCCGCAAGCTCGCGTTGACCCCGTCCGGCCAGGCATTTTTCGATCGTTGCGCTCCGGCGGTCGATGACCTGCTCGCGGCCGCACAGCAACTCGCGGACGGCAGCGGCGTGCCGCAGGGACCCATTCGGGTCGCGGCGCCCGCCGGATTTCTCGAACTATTGCGCCTCGACTGGATCGCCGAATTCATCGCCGGGCACCCCCGAGTCGCGGTCGATTTCGTACTCGACGATGCGCGCAACGACTTGATCGCCGACGGCATCGACGTCGCATTTCGCGCCGGCGCGACGCCGGGTGCGAGTTACGCGGTACTGCGCACTCTGGTCGCGCAGCCGTTTCGCCTGTATGCGAGTCCGCGCTACGTGGCTGCGCGAGGGGCGCCGCGTCGCGTTGCCGATCTCGCCGTGCACGATTGCCTGATCGCCTCGCCGCGCGCGGGTCGCGCGACCTGGCGCTTGCAGGGTCCGGCGGGACACGAGGAGGTCGCGGTCGCCGGCCGCTTTGGCGCGAACAACGTCCATGTGCTCCTGCAAGCGGCGATCGCCGGGCTCGGCGTCGCGCTGCTGCCGGCAATACTCGCCCTGGGCGACGTGGACGCGGGGCGATTGGTCGCTCTGCTCCCGGCTCATTGGCGCGATGGCGCCGACCTGCAGGTCGTCGTGCCGAGCCGCCACCAGGTGCCGCCGGGGGTGACTGCTTTCATCGATTTCGCCGAGGCCAAGCTGCGCGCCACGCTGACCCCGACGCGTTGAGCGGCGCCGCCACAGTTCGGCGGCGCAGATCACGCCGTGGCGCTCGAGTTGCGCGATCCGCTCGGCCGAGCACCGCAGTGTACAAAGAGCGGATGGAATGAAATGATGGATCGGCGCGGCAACCGAGCGGAGGACGCGACAGGCACATGAACATCGAGCTGGTGGAAGTCGGCCCGCGCGACGGACTACAGAGCGAGGGCGTGATCTTGCCCACCGTGGCGAAGATCGCGCTGATCGAGCGCCTGATCGGCGCCGGCTTGCGCCGGATCGAGGTCACGAGCTTCGTCAATCCGCGGCGGGTGCCGCAAATGGCCGACGCCGAGGCGGTGCTCGCCGGCCTGCCGAGGGGCAACGGCGTCTCCTACATCGGGCTGGTCCTGAACCGCAAGGGCTTCGACCGTGCGCGCGCCGCGGCCTGCGATGCGGTCGGCATGGCGGTCGTCGCGAGCGAGACCTTCAACCGGCGCAACCAGGGCGTCGGCACCGACGAATCGATCGCCGCATGGCGCGACATCGCCGTCGCCGCGCGCGCCGCGGGCATTCAGCCCAATGTGACGATCTCGACCGCGTTCGGCTGTCCGTTCGAAGGCGAGATGGATCCGGCGCGCGTGCTCGAGGTGGCGCTGCGCTGCGCCGAGGCGCAGCCCGTCGAGATCGCGCTCGCCGACACGATCGGCGTCGCGGTGCCCTCGCAGGTTGCCGATCTGTTCGGCGCGCTGCGCGAGCGCCTGCCGGGGATGCCGCTGCGCGCCCATTTCCACAACACCCGCAACACCGGCCTCGCGAACGTGTACGCCGCGATCGGCGCGGGCGTGCGCGCAATCGATGCGAGCGTCGGCGGCATCGGCGGCTGTCCGTTCGCACCGGCCGCGACCGGCAACGTACCGACCGAGGACGTGTTGTACATGTTGAACCGCATGGGAATCCGCACCGGTGTGTCGATCGCGGACTTGATCGAGACGGCGCTCTGGCTCGAGCGGCAGATCGGCAAACCGGTTCCGGGAATGCTCGTCAAGGCCGGAAACTTCCCGCGCGGTCAAGGCGCGTCCCCGCCCAGTTCTCCGGTGCCGGCACCCCCGGCCGCCAACGCTCGGAACCTGACGTCGATCGTGCCGTAGATCGCGCGCAGGCCCGGCGTGATGCTCACCCCGGGCAGCTGTGCGAGCGGAATCGGCGTCGGCCGATAACCGTGACCCTCGCCGATGTGCCTACCGACGATGCCGATCGTGCTTGCGCCTCGTGTGCTACCGTGCGGCGATGGCTGGTCTACCTGCACTGACGAGCAACCTCGCGTATCTAGGCTTGATCTTCGCCTTGATCGTGATTCCACGCGCGCTGCAGCGCTTTCGACTGCCGGCGCCGCTGTCGAGCTTCGGTCTCGGCATGCTGGCGGCCTGGCTCCTCGGCGGTGCGATTCACGATCCGACGCTGGCCCTGCTCTCGGCCCTCGGCATCTCCGCGCTGTTCCTTTTCGCCGGCCTCGACGTCGACGTGCAGGACCTCAGGCGCGGTTTTCGACCGCTGCTGAGCCATCTGCTGGTGCAATCACTGCTGCTTGCGGGCTCCGTCTGGCTCGGTATGCGCTACTTCGGCCTGCCGTGGAATACCGCGACCCTGATCGGGCTCGCATTGCTCACGCCGTCGACCGGTTTCATCCTCGAGGCCTTGCCGGCACTAGGCGTCGATGCGGACGAGCGCTTCTGGATCGCGGTCAAGGCGGTCGGCGGCGAGATCCTTGCGCTGGTGATCGCATTCGTCGTCCTGCAGGCGGGTTCCACGACGACATTGGCGGTGTCGTCGCTGGTGATCGTGTTCATGGTGTTCGGCATCCCGTTGCTGTTGCGCTGGCTGGTGCGTCTCGTCGTGCCGTATGCACCCGGCGCGGAGTTCTCGCTGCTCCTCATGGTGGGCCTGGTCGCGGCCTATCTGACCGAACGACTCGGCGTCAATTACCTGTTCGGCGCATTCCTCGCCGGCTTCATCGCGCGACGGCTGCGCAGTCGCCTGCCAAAGCTCGCATCCGGCGAAAACCTGCGCGCGATCCAGCTGTTCGCCTCGTTCTTCATCCCGTTCTATTTCTTTGCCGCCGGCATGGACGTACCGGCCACCGCGCTGAACTGGAATGCCCTGGAGCTCGGCCTGGTGTTCACGGGCGTGGCGCTGCCGCTGCGCATCGCGATCGTCTGGCTGCAACGGCGCTTCATCAAGGGCGAGACCGCGGTCGGCAGCTTCAAGGTCGCGATCGCATTGACGCCGACGCTGATCTTCACCCTGGTGCTGGCGGCGATCCTGCGGGAGCGGTTCCACATTGCCGACACGCTCTACGGCGGTTTGCTGGTCTACGCGGGAACCTCGACGCTTCTGCCCGCGTTCGCGCTGGCGCAGCGGGCGGATCTGACCTCTTGGTTGCCACGGGACGAGGCGGTCGAACAGGCGGAGGCGAACGAGCAGATCGCGACGGTCGCGCCGGGTCTGGACGAGGAGCGCGCAGCCCCGTGAGGCGGCGGACCGCCGACCGCTGCGGATTTTAGCGGCGCATCAGCGTGCTCTTGCCGAAGAGCGAGGCCGTGAGGTCGACCGCGACCTCGGCGGTGCGATTGCGCAGGTCGAGCGCGGGATTCAGTTCCATGACGTCGAGTGAGCCCATGCGCCCCGTGTCGGCGATCATTTCCATGCACAGCTGCGCCTCACGGTAGGAGGGGCCGCCCGGCACCGTCGTGCCGACGCCCGGCGCGATGTCCGGATCGAGAAAATCGACGTCGAAGCTCACGTGCACGTGGGTGTCCGGCGTGAGGCCTTCGAGCGCCACTTCCAGCGTGCGCCGCATACCGACCTCATCGACGTAGCGCATGTCGAACACCTCGAGGCCGACTTCGTGGACGAAGCGCTTCTCGCCCTGATCGACGCTGCGGATACCGATCTGGCGGATCTCGCCCGGATCGAGCGCGGGTCGCCGGCCGGCCAAGCCGATGAGGTCCTCGGGGCCATAGCCGCACAGACAGGCGACCGGCATGCCGTGCACATTGCCGCTCGGCGTCAGTGCGCTGGTGTTGAAATCCGCATGCGCGTCGAGCCACAGCACGCGCAGCGGGCGCCCCAGGGCGCGGCAGTGGCGCGCGACCGCGCTGATCGAGCCGATGCTCAGGCTGTGGTCGCCGCCGAGCAGGATCGGCAGTCGCTGCAGCTGCAATTCGGCGAAAACCGCGTCGTGCACGCTCTGGTTCCAGTGCCGCACCTCTGCCAGATGCCGGTAGCCGGCTGCCGCGGGTCGGCCGGGGTTCGTGGGTCCGGCGAGATCGCCGCGGTCGGTGACCTCGGCGCCTTGCGCTTCGAGCATCGATCGCATCCCCGCGACCCGCAGCGCCTCCGGCCCCATGGACGCGCCGCGCGTGCCCGCGCCAATGTCGGTCGGCGCGCCGATGAGCGTGACCCGCGGCGGTGAGGAGTGCGCGGACATCGGCGTGGACCCGGTCGTCACGCGCTTGCGCACAGGCGCCGGCGCAGCTTGCTCCGGCCGATCGTGCCGCCGAACAGGTCCTTCGGATCGTCGAGCGCCGGCACGAGATCGATCCGCCGCCGCTCGATCCTCTCCTCCTGGAGCAGGCTGTGCAGGAAGCGCAGCGCCGAATAGTCCTCGAGCGCGAAGCCGACCGAGTCGAAGATCGACAGATCGCGCCCGCTGGTGCGGCCAGGCACGGCTCCGGAGGCGACCTGCGCGAACTCGATCACCGGATAGGACGGGTCCATCTGCTGGATCTCGCCCTCGATGCGCGATTGCGCTTCGTACTCGACGACGACGCGAGCCCCCGGCATTCGCAGCACGTCGGGGTGCAGTTCGGTCTTGCCGGGACAATCGCCGCCGACCGCGTTCAGATGCATGCCCGGCCGCACCATGGGCGGCGTGAGGATCACGGCGTTGCGCTTGTCGGCGGTCACGGTGGTGACGATATCGGCGCCGCGGCACGCCTCGGCGGTGCTCGCGCAGCGCGTGATGCGCAGGTCGCGCAGCTCGTCGATCGCGCGCAGGTTTTGCTCGAGCTTCGCGGTCGCCCGCCGGTCGATATCGTGCAGGCGCAAATCGCGGATGCCGAGCATGCGGTGAAACGCGATCGCCTGGAACTCGCTCTGCGCGCCGTTGCCGATCAGCGCCATCGCGCGGCTGTCGGGGCGCGCAAGGAAGCGCGCCGCGAGCGCCGACATCGCCGCCGTGCGCAGCGCCGTCGTCACGGTCAGTTCCGACAGCAGCAGGGGATAGCCGGTCGCCACCTCGGCGAGCACACCGAAGGCGGTCACGGTCAGCAAGCCGGCGGCGGTATTCTTGGGGTGGCCGTTCACATACTTGAATGTGTACAGCTTGCCGTCGCTGGTCGGCATCAGTTCGATCACGCCGACCGGCGAGTGGCTCGCGAGCCGCGCGGATTTCTCGAATTCGCCCCAGCGACGATAGTCGGCGAGGATTTGCGCGGCGAGCCGCTCGATGAACTCCCCCGGACCCACCGATTCAATCAAACGCACGACGTCGGCGACGCCAATGTAGTCGACCATGGCCGGGGTACTCCTGCTGCCTACGAGCAGTGATGATTCCGCGTTTCCTGGCCAGCAGGAAAGCATGAAAGTGATCAGAAAATAAGATATATTGATCAATATGACAATGAAATATGGCGAAATGCTCTATCCGCCTGTGCCCCATGGATGACCTCGACCGGCGGCTGATCGGGCTGCTACGGGCCGATGCCCGCGCGACCATCGCGGCACTCGCGAAGAGCCTCGGCGTCGCCCGGGGCACCGTGCAAAACCGCATCGGTAAGCTCGAAGCCGAAGGCACGATCGCCGGCTACACCGTGCGCTTGAAGCCGCAGACCGACCTGCAGCGGATCAGCGGCATGATGACGATCGCCGTCGAGGGCAATCACCTCGACAAGGTCGTGCGCACGCTGCGCGGCGATCCGGCGGTCGCGGCACTGCATTCGACCAATGGCCGCTGGGACCTGGTCGCGGAGCTGCGCGCCGACAGCCTCGAGGCGCTCGACGAGGTCATCAACCGCATCCGTTCGCTGCAGAGCATCGCCCGTACCGAAACGAGTTTGCTGTTATCGACGTACAAGCTGTGAGCGCCGATGTGCCCGGCCCGGCGATCCGTCGTCGCCTCGAGCGGCCGCCGCAGCAGCGCGCGCCCCGGGTCCTGGGCAATTAACCGGCGGCTCATAACCCGGCGCTCTGGTGCATAATCGCCCGGTTCCATCACCGGCAGATCCCTATCGCACCAGGAGGATTTCCATGGCACTCGTATCGCTGCGCCAGCTGCTCGACCACGCCGCCGAGCAACCCGGCGAATTCGATCCGCGCAAATGCCTCGCCGGGAGGCATCACTAGATGGCGCCGCGCAATCGCGCGCGCACGCCGCGGGCGCGACGCGCACTGCGCCTCGGCGGCGTGGTCGCCCTCGCCGCATCGCTCACGACGCCGGCGCTCGCCGAACGGCCGCCGAGCGTGTTCGGCGTGGACGCGCCGCAACTCGCGCACCTCGGACCGCATGCGGTGGGCTTCGAGACGATCACGCTGGTTCAGCACGGCCAGGTGGACGTTCTGGCATACGATCCGGCGACCGGCACGGCTCCGAAGCGGGATCGCCGCCTGGTCGTCGACATCTGGTATCCCGCGGTCGCTGAGCCGCAGGCGTCGCGTGTCGTCTACTCGGCGGCGTTTCCGGCCGAGCCGCCGGCGCCGCCTGCGCACTTCACGATCCGCGGCATCGCCGTGCGCGGTGCGCCGTTCGCCGGCGCGGATCATCCCCTCGTCGTCGTCTCGCACGGCTACAGCAATGAACCGGCGGCGATGTCCTGGATCACCGAGAATCTGGCGTCGAAGGGCTACGTGGTCGCCGCGATTCACCACGAGGATCCGCCGATCACCGACAAGTCGAAATTCATCGGTCCGGTCCTGCGCCGGCCGCTCGACATCGCCTTCGTCACGGCGACCCTGCAGCGCACGCTCGCCGCGAAGCACTGGATCAATCCGCGGCGCACCGCGCTGCTCGGCTACTCGATGGGCAGCTACGGGGTGCTCACCGCGGCGGGTGCGGTGCTCGATCCGACGGGCCCGATGGCGAAGGCCGTTCCCGGCGGTCTGCTCGCGCCGTACGTGCGCGGCGGCGCGCTGCAGAACGCGGTCAAGGTGAAGCATCTGCGCGCGGTCGTCGCGATTTCGCCGGCCGGGGGTCCGCCGTTCGACGCCTGGGGTCGCCACGGACTCGCCGGCATCTCGGCGCCGCTCTTCATCATCAACGGCAACCGGGACCGGACGGTGGGCTACCGGCGCGCGGGGCGAGCCGTCTTCGAGGAGGCGGTCAACGCGCACCGCTATCTGCTCACACTCATGGAGGCCGGGCACGACATCGGATTGGATCCGGCGCCGTCACAGATGCGCGGCTCGCTGTGGAACGAGGGGTGGTTCCAGGATCCGGTCTGGAGCACGGAACGGGTGAACGCAATCAACGCGCATTTCATCACGGCATTCTTCGATCTGTACGTGAAGGGGAAGAAGAGCCGCGCGGCCTACCTGAACGTACCCGTGGTCGATTCGGATCGGGGCGTGTGGCCCGCCGCGGACCACGCCGCGTACGACGCGTACAGCCCGGGCACCGGCGGCATCACGGTGTGGAAGGGCTTCCAGCGCTCCTACGCGATCGGCATGCAATTGCGCCAGGCGAAGCCGTCGCGCCGCTGAGGCGTGCCGGCGCCCGGTTCGCCGCGATCAGGGGCGCGGCGCGCGACGGATCAGCGCGAGCGCGAGCAAGGCGGAGGCGACCATCAGGAACAGGCTCACCGCGTTCAGCACCGGTGTCGCCCCCTCGTGCATTCGGCCGTACATCAACACGGTGAGCGGCGGGCTGCCGCCGACGAGCATCAAGGTCGTATTGAAATCGGCGAACGACAGCAGGAAGCAGATCATCGCCGCGCCGACCAGCGCCGGACGAAGGTAGGGCAGCAGGACCGTGCGGAACACGGCGGCGCGCGATGCACCGAGATTCAGCGCGGCATCCTCCAGCGTGCGGTCGAAGCGGCTGAGGCGTGCGCGCAGGGTCAGCGTCGCGATCGTCGCGATGTAGGAGAACTGGCCGAGCACGACCAGCGGCAGGCCCGGCCGCAGGAACCGCAGGTACAGGTCGAAGTGGCCGCTCGCGAATTGCGCGATCCGGCTGGCGAACGCGAGGATCGACACCCCGAGGATCACGCCCGGGATCACGAGCGGCACGAGCATCATGATCGACAGCAACTGCTTGCCGCGAAAGTCGTGATGCTCGACGAGGAAGGCATTGGCGAGGCCGACGAGCACCGACAGCAAGGTCACCCAGAGGCCGACCTTGCAGCTCGTCCAGATGCTCGCCATCAGCTCGCCGTCGTGGAACATGCCGAGCCGCCCGGTGCGGGTGTCGGCAAAGAACCAATCGAGGGTGAATCCGTGCCACGGCGGCGCCGGATACGGCGCATCGTTGAACGCGAACACCGAGATGACGACGAGCGGCAGGAACAAAACGGCGAGGAACGTCGCGACGTAGAGCGCGGTGCCGACCCGCAACCAGGCCGGACGGGGCAGGGAGGGAATCACCTGCGCCCCATCACGTCGCCGAAGCGCTGACCGGTGATCTTCAAGCCGAGCACGACGATCGCGGTGGACAGTCCGAGCAGCAGGAAGCCGAACGCCGCGCCCTGTGCCCAGTTGAAGCGGGTGATGAACTGCGTGTAAATCTGCTCGGTGAACCACCCCGAGTCCTTGCCGCCGAGCAGCGTCGGGGTGATGTAGTCGCCGAGCGTCAGCATGAATACAATGATGCAGCCGGCCGTGATGCCCGGCGCGGCGTGCGGGATCACGATCTTGCGCAGCACCGTCAAACCGCCGGCGCCGAGGTCGTAGGCCGCCTCGATCAGGGAGTTGTCCAGGCTCTCGAGGCTCGAGATCAGCGGTACGATCATGAACAACATCGAGTTGTAGACGAGGCCGACCATGATCGTCGAATCCCGGTACAGCAGCTCCACCGGATGCGCAGTGATGCCGAGATCGACGAGCAGCGCCGGCAGCACGCCGGACTGGCGCAGCAGGATCATCCAGCCGAGCGTGCGCACCGTCTCGCTGATCCAGAAAGGGATCAAGCAGGCGAGCAACAGCCATGCGCTCGCGCGTCCGCGGGCGATCTTGGCGATCACCCAGGCGATCGGCAAGGCGAGGCAGAGCGTCGCGAACGTCGCGACCACGGACATCCACGCGGTGCGCAAGAAGGTGCGCCAGTATTCCGGTTGGTCGAAGAAGGTCCGGTATTGCAGCAGACTCGGCACGTAGTGCCGCGGTCCGACCTGGGCGCGAAACGACAGCACCGCGAGTTCGACGTGCGGCAGCACGATCAGCAGCCCGAGCCAGGCGAACGCCGGTGTCATCAGCAGGGCGAGGCGCGGCGAGGTGCGCGCCTGCGCCGGCGCGTCCGGCTCACGCATGTTCGCCGCTCGCGGTCGCGAAGCAGGCGGCGCGGGTCGGATCGAAGCTGAAGAGAATCCGCTCGCCGGGGCGCAGGTCGGCAAACTGTCCCGTCTGCGGCAGCGCGACCCGGAATTCGCGGCGTGAGCGCGTTTCGCGCAACAGCACCGCGGATTTCGCGCCATCGAACAGCAGGCTCTCGACGAGGCCCTCGTGTGCCGGCTGGTCCTGCGGCAACTGGTCCGGCTGCCGGCCGATCGTCGCCGCCTCCGGGCGGATGAATGCCTCCACCGGATCGCCGACTGCGACCGGGCCATGGCGCCGGGCGTGGACCGACCAGCCGTCGCCGGTCTCGACCAGCACCGTGTCGGCGTCGATGCCGGCGGCGCGGCCCGCAACGCGGTTGCTGTCGCCGACGAAGCCGGCAACGAACGCGGTCGCGGGCCGGTAGTAAAGATCCTGCGGCGTGCCGAGCTGCTCGAAGCGTCCGCGGTTCATCACGCCCACCCGGTCGGAGAGGACCAAGGCCTCGGATTGATCGTGCGTGATGTAGACGAACGTCGTGCCGAACTCGGCCTGCAGCTGCTTCAGTTCGATCTTCATGTGCTCGCGCAATTTCAGGTCCAGGGCGCCGAGCGGCTCGTCGAGCAGCAGCAAGGTCGGCTCGAGCACCAGGCTGCGCGCGATGGCGACGCGTTGGCGTTGGCCGCCGGAGAGCTCGTCGACGCGCTTGCCGGCGGCGCCGGCGAGGCCGACGCGCTCGAGCATCCCCCCGGCCTTGTTGCGCCGCTCGGCGCGCCCAATCCCGCGCCGGGCCAGGCCGAACTCGACGTTCTCGCCGACCGACATCATCGGAAACAGCGCGAGCTGCTGGAACACCATGTTGACCGGCCGGCGATTCGGCGCGACGCCGCGCATGCTCTTGCCGCCGATCACGATGTCGCCGCCGTCGGGCGCCAGGAATCCGGCAATCATCCGCAACAGCGTCGTCTTGCCGCAGCCCGAGGGTCCAAGGATGGAAAAGAAGCTGCCGCGTTCGACCGCGAAGGAGATCGAATCGACCGCGACGTGATCGCCGAAGCGCTTGACCACCGCCTCGGCGGCCAGGTCGGGTTGGCTCATCAGGACCTCGATGCCTCGAGCAGCGTGCGCACCAGTCGTACCCTTCCATCCAGAACGCATCCGAGGGTATCGCGAACGCCCCGTCCGGGTCGACCCCCGGCGCGGTCGGCCGCGCGACGTAGCGCCGGACCAGGCCGTGGCCGGCCTCGGTCCGGGCGTTCGGCACGTGGCATCGTGGATACCCCGCTTGCCCGCGACGCCAACATAGGCGCAACATCGCCGCCATCGGGAGGGAAGCGGTCATGAGCGATGTCGGCACCCGGACACTGATCGACGATCTGCGGGCCCTGGTCGCGGACGCCGAGGCGCTGGTCGCGGTGACCGCCGGCGACTTGAGCGACCGCGCGCAGAGCGCACGCCAGAGTGCGACCGACTCCGTGGAGACCGCCCGCGCGCGCCTCGCCGATCTGGAGGCGGATCTGCAAAAGCGCGCCATGGCCGTGAAGGATGACGCGACCCGTTACGTCCACGACAATCCGTGGCAATCCATCGGCATCGCCGCCGCGATCGGCGTCGTCGTCGGCGTGCTGCTCGGGCGCCGCTAGGCTCATGGCCGATGCCCCGCCAGAAACGACCGGCCTGATCGCGTCGCTGCGCCGCGTCGTCGCGACGCTGATCGAACTTGCGCGAACGCGGCTCGAACTCGTCTCGGTCGAGATCGAGGAACAGATCGAATACGCGGCACATCTCGTGCTGTGGGGCGCGGCGGCGATGTACTTCGGCTCGCTTGCCTTGCTGCTGCTCGCGATCACGGTCGTGATCGCATTCTGGGACACGCATCGACTGCTCGCCGCCTGCTTGGTGACCGGCGCATTCGCGATCGCCGCGTTGGTCGCGGTGCTCGAGGTGCGCCGCCGGCTGCGGGAGCGCCCACGGCTGCTCTCGGCGACGACCGAGGAGCTGAGGCGCGACGCGGCGGCGCTCCATGGCAATGCGCCATGAGCGTACGCGCGCGCCACCTCGCGGCAAGGCGCGAGCGGCTGCTCGCCCGCAGCGCGACCTTGCGCGGCGACCTGCGGCGCGATGGCGCGGTCGTGTCGCGGCATCTGCAATTCGCGGACCGGCTGGCCGCGCTCGCCGGTTCGCCGTGGAAGCGGCTGCTCGCGTCGGCGGTTGCGGCGTTGCTGCTGTTTCGCCGACCGCGCCGCCTGTTGCGGCTGCTGCTGCGCCTCGCGCCCCTCGCCTCGCTGCTGCCCTCCTTGGGTCCACCGATCGCGCGCTGGTTGTGGAACTCGCGCGCGAGCGGCGCCAGCGCGCAGCCCGAAGCGGTCAATCCGCAGCCTTGATCCGGTCGAGGATGCGGCCCTCGATCAACTCGAGCCCTGCCGGTATCGCCGGATACCAGTGGATTTGCGCGAGCGACGCCTCGGTGGGAAATGCCGCCGCATATTGCGCCTTAAGGCGCGGATCGATGTAGGGCTCGGCGCCCTTCGCGGCCGAGAAGCTGCCGACCGAGTCGACGATCTGCGCGGCGATCCGTGGTTGCATCGTGAAGTTGATCCAGGCGTAGGCGGCGGCGTCGTTGCGTCCGTGCGCCGGCAGGGCGAACGTGTCGAGCCAGCCGAGCGCGCCGGATTTCGGCACGAGGTACTGGATGATCGGGTTCTCCCGGTTCAGCGTCCAGCCGCCCGTGTCCCACATCATTGCTGCGTCCACCTCGCCGCTGCGGAACGCATCCAATAATTGATCCTTGTTGTCGTAGAAGAAGCGAAAATTCGGCTTGCAGGCGATCAAAGCCGCACCGACCCGGTTCATCAGCGCGGTGTAGGCTTGCGGATCGCCGTAGAGCGCAAACGGATCCTGGCCCTCGGCGAATGCGAACGCGATCAAGGTCGGTCGTTTCAAGCGCACCGCCGTCTTGCCCTTCAGGGCGGGCAGGCACAGGTCCGTGTAATCCTTCACCTGCGGCGCGACCTTCGTGTTGACGACCAGGCCGTCAGTGCCGAACAGGTAGGGCAGCGCATAGACCTTGCCGCCGATCGTCGTGGTCTTGCGCGTGACCGCGAGCAGGGACGGGCGGAACTCGCCGAGGTGCACGCGGCTGAGGTCGAGCGGCTTGTAGATGCCGAACTCCTCCTGCGGACCCAATATGCGGTCCTGAGAGGGTTGTGCAAGATCGTACCCCGCGCCGCCGGTCGCCCGCAGCTTGGAGATCATCTCCTCGTTGTTCGACACCGTCACTTCGACGTGAATGCCCGTCTGGTGCTCGAATTGCTCGACGACTGCGCGCGGCGCGTAACCCGCCCAGGTCAGGATCCGTAGCGTGTGGCCGGAGCGGCCGTGACTGCAGCCGCAGACGAGCGCTACGCCGAGAACGATGCCGCCCGCGAGGATCCGCTTCATGATCATGCTCCCCCGAAGTCCGTTGTTCGGAGCAGCATCTTACCGAAACGCCCGGCCGGCGTCCGCTGCGTGGGGCGGCGGCGAACGCTCAGGCGCTTGCGGCTGCGGCTGAGGCCGCGGCCTCCAGGGGCGGCGCGGCCGGGGCGGCCGGCGCGGCCGGCGCGCACAGTTCGGCGAGGGTGTCGCCGAGGTCTTGTGCCCGGCCGTAGAAGAACCCTTGTGCGTAGTGCACGCCGAGATCGCGCACGCCCGCGGCAATTGCCGCGTCCTCGACGAACTCGGCGACCGTCTCGAGGCCCAGCTCGTCGGCGATCTGTACGAGCGCGCGCAGCAGCGCGCGCGAGCGGGCATTGTGCAGGATGTCGCGGACGAATTTGCCGTCGATCTTGATTTGGAAAACGTCGAGGTCCTTCAGGTGCACGAGCGATGAGGCGCCGGTGCCGAAGTCATCGAGCGCGATCCGGCAGCCGATCTCGGCCATACGTGCGATGAAGCGCTGCGTCGCCTTGACGTTGCGCGCCGCGGCGATCTCCGTGAGCTCGAAATCCAGCATCCCCCGCGGGATGTCGTGACGCTTGATCTCGGTACGCAGGAAGTCGGCGAATTCCGGCTGGCTCAGCGACTGCCCGGTCAGGTTGAGTGCGAAGCGCGCGCCGAGCTCGCGCAGCCTCGCCGCGACCGGCGCCAGCATGCCGACCGCGCGCGCGACGACCCAGCGGTCGAGGCGCTCGAGCAGCTGATAGCGCTCGGCGGCGTCGAGGAAACCGCTCAACGAGAGGGTCTCGCCGTCCGAGTCCTGCACCCGCACCAGGATCTCGTAGTGATAGGGCTGGGCCTGCGGGGCGAGCGCGACGATCGGCTGCGCGTACAGGATCAGGCGGTCGTTTTCCAGCGCGGCGGCGAGCGCGTTCGATTCGCGCACCGCCTTGTGGCGGCGGATCATCGTGTGATCGCCGTCGTCGTAGAGCTCGACCCGATTACGGCCGCGATCCTTGGCGACCCGACATGCGGTCTCGGCGGCGGCGAGCGCGTGCTGGTAGGGGCCATCGACGCCGATCGACACCACGCCGAAGCTCGCCGTGACGCCCCGGTGCCGGCCGTCGAAGGATAGCGCGGCGATCGCCTCCCGCGCCTGATCCGCCCAGTTGCGCGCCTGATTCAAGGTGTGATCGAACAGCACCGCGGCGTAGCGGTCGCCCGACAGGTGGGTCGCGACGGCGTCGACAGTGAGCAGCTGCGCGCGCCAGGTTTGGCCGACGCTGCGGATGATCTCGTCGCCCGCCTCGAATCCGCTCATGTCGTTGACCGCGTGCATCATATCGAGGTTGGCGTACACCATGCTCGCATTGCCCGGCGCGCGGCGCAGCGACATCTCGGCCTCGAACGCCTCCCAGCGTAACAGCCCGGTGGCCGCGTCGATGCGCGCCCCCAGCCGGCGCCACAGCCCGTCCGCGGCCGCCGTCAATGCCGCCAGATCGTGGTCGAGGAAGCCCTCGTGCGTCTGCGGTCGTAGAGCGGCGACCAGGCCGGCCGCCGGTTCCGCCGGGCGCAGCGGTGCGACCACGATGCGGTATGGAACGAGCGGCCCGTCGCGCTTCAAGCGCACTCGATTGAGGATCCGTCCCGGGCCGCCGTCGCGCAGCAGGGGCTCCAGAAAATGCAGCACGAGCGTGTCGATCGCGCCGGCCTGCGCCGCCGGCGGATCCGGCCGGATCCGCGCGGCGAACGAGCGCGGCGCATGCACGATGAGGTGCGCGCATTTCAGCGCGTCGACGAGAGTGTCCATCTCGGTGAGCGTAGCCTGACTCCTGCGGCATGCCCCCACACGGGGGTGCAACGCGGCGCGGCGGCTCCATGCCACAGCGGGCGTCACAGCCGGATTCTGCGGGGCAGCCGGGGTGGGCGCTGTTCAGGGCGTCACAGAATCCGGGAATATCCCGTCTACCGCGCCCTGGAATCGCGCGGCCGGGGGCCCATGCGGCCGCGGATTCCGTGCCACCAACCCTGCAGCACCGCGGCGATCTTGGCGGCCTTCGCCTCCTCGTAGAGCAGCACGCGCTTGCAGGTGCGCAGGCGCCGCGCGAGGCTCTTCAGCGCCCAGCGGCCGTGCGGGTGGCGGCCCCCCTCGCGCAACATGACGGTGTCGTTACGCGCGATGTAATAGCGCCGGTCCGCCGAATGGTTGCTCGTCCACCTGCACATCCACAACAGGCGATGCCGGGTCGGCGCGCCGATCGTATGCGCCATCAGCGGCCGCCGCGTGATCACCACGGCGAAGCCATGGGCGTGCGCGCGGCGGCAGAAGTCGCTGTCGACGTAGTCGATGAAGAACTCGTCGCGGAACGGGCCGATCGCGCGATAGGCGGCGAGTGCGAGCAGCGATCCGGACGTGATCGCCGTCTCGACCGCCCGCCAGGGTTCGCCACCGGCCGAGTCGGCGCCTCGCGGCGGCGCCCGTGCCGCCGCCGGCGGTGGCGCGTGCGCCGCAGGATCGAGGAACGCGGCGCCGACGATCGCCAGGCGTTCCGGTCGCGGGTAAGCCCCATGGACGGCGAGCAGCGCGCGTACCAGATCCGGCTCGGCCGTGCTGTCCTGGTCGAGCAGCAGCAGCCAGCGGCAGTCGCGCTGCGCAGCGCGCTCAATGCCGAGGTTCAGTGCGCGTGCGACGCCGAGATTCGCGCCGTTTTCGAGCAGCGCGACCGCCGGATCGCCGGCGGCGAGCCCGCGCAACATGGCGAGCTGCGTTTCGTTCGAGCCGTTATCGACGATCACGATGCCGGCCACCTGGGCCGCGATCGCCGCAAGCCGCCGCGGCAACCCGGCGTCCGGATGGTAGGTGACGAGGACCGCGCGGACCGTGCCCGGCTGATCGGACCGCGATTCCATCGCCTCAGAACGAATAGCCGACCGAGATCACGAGTGCCTGCGGCCGAAAGTCGATGCGCGTCGTGCGGATCTCGCCGGCGGTGTCCGCCCGCAGCGTCGACTTGATCTGCGAGTACGAGTACGAGGCATAGGCGTGCCAGCGCGGCGCGATGCGAACCGCGAGACCGACGGTCGCCGCCGGGCCGACCGATGCGCTGAGCGACAGTCGCGTCGGGCCGCCGCTCGCCGCGTCGCCGGCGGCCGTGGAATTGCGGTCGTAGAACGTCGTGTAGTTGACGCCCACGCCGACGTACGGCCGCAACCACGAGTTCTCGCCGAGGAATTCGTAGTTCAGAAGCAGCGTCGGCGAGATCCAGCGCGCCGTGGAGACCACGACGCCGTTGTAGGGCACCGAGCCCAGGGTCGCGGGTCCCTTGCCGAGAGTTTTCGTGACCGGCGGCAAGCCCAGTGCGAGTTCGAGGTTGAAGCGCGAGGACAGACGCCGCACGTACGCCGCGTACAGGGTCTGCACGTCGCGCACGTGCAGGTTGACGCCGGGGGGCACGTACGGGCCCGACAGGTCATTGGCAGTTGCGTGATAGAAGACGAAGTACGCCCCGAGACGCAGCTCGTTGGCGTTGGTCGGATCGGCGGCGGCGGGGGTGACCGCGCCGGCGGCAGCGAGCAGCAGGGCGAGGCCGGCGGCAGCAGTACGGATCTGAGATTTGTTCATGGCCGATCCTAGTCAGAACTGGCTGAAGAACGAGCGGGCGGCGAGGCTGCAGAATGGCGCGACGGCGGCATGATAGCCCTCGACCAGCAGCTGCCCGGCCGCCGCCGCGGAGTTGCCGCCGCCGGCCGGCGATTCGTAGAAAGCGAGTTCGGCCGCCTGGCTTTGCTGGAACGCCGCTTGCACCGCCGCGAACGGCCCGGCGGGCGGCGCATTGACGTCGAGCACGCTGATCAGCGGCGCCGCGGGCGTCGCGCTCCAGAATGCCTGCATCGTGCCGGTGTTGATGCTGAAAAACACGGTCGGATCCTGATCGCCGCCGCAAAGCAAAGTCGGCGAATTCGGCGCCCAGGCGCCGTTGCGCAGATCGTTCAGGTAGAACGCCTTGCGCAAGGTCTGCGTCGGCACGACCGCCGCCAGCGGCACGCCGGCAGTCGGTGTCGGCACCGCGCCGTCCGGATCGGCCGCCGCATCCAGCGCGTAGCTCACGCGATAGGCGTTGGTGATCAGGTAAGAACTGCCGAACCCCAGGTCGAAAAGCGGCGTGTCCGGATTATTCGGGTTGGAGGGCACGGCCAGCGCGGCGGTGAGCTGTGCCGACAGCTGCGCGTTGCCCGGAATCGTCACGGTCGGCGTCGTGCTGTCGAACAGCGCCGTCTGCGGCAGCAAGTTGCTGGCGAAGATCGTCGCGAGCGGCGTCGTCGACGGCAGCAGCGTGTCGATGCCGCTCGCGTAGGTCGGCGAGTACACGTCGGTCGTCGCGGTATAGATGTCGCCGTAAGCGTGTTGATAGCCCGTCGTGAGGAGCGGAGCGAACACCGTCGCGCCGAGGTCCACGCTGCCGAAGAAGATTGCGTCGCCGAAGGCCTCCAGCGCGTACGGCCCCGACATCGGTGCCGCCGCGGTGACCTTGGCGCCCGCGGCGATCAACGCCCGCTGCGTCGCCATCGCGACGTAGCCGCCTTCGGAGTAGCCGGTCACGAACAGCTTGCCGTTGTCGCTGGTCGCACTCGAGAGCGTGTCCGGCAATGCCGAACGCGCGGCGGCGAGGATGTCGATCATCTCGTCCGACTGCTGCGTCGCGTCCAGGTACGGATGGTAGCCGAGCGTCGAGATGTCGTAGCCCGCGTAGTTCGGCGCGACGACGATGTAGCCTTGCGCGGCGAACGTCGCGGCGATCAGCGCCCCTTCCGTGTTGTTCGGATCGGTGATGTCGGCGATGTTGGCCGCCTTGTCCGTCTGCGTGCCATGCGCGTAGAGCACGATCGGCCGCGGACCGGTACAGGCCGCCGCGCTCCCCGTCGGCACCATCAGTGCGCCCGACGACTCGGTCGGTTCATCGGCGCCGCCAACCGTCCAGAAGTTCAGGTAATAGAAATCCACGCCGCAGGTCGGCGCGCCCGTGAGCTGGAGCAACTGCGCGCCCGAAGCGCTCGCCGACAGATCCGCCTGCAGTGTCGGCGCGTCGAGCGAGGCGATCCTGAGCGGCGGGTTCTCGACGAGCGTACCGCGGCTCGTCGACGGATCATGGGCGGATGAGGGCGTGCTGCTGCCCCCGCACGCCGCCAACGCGAGGACTGCCGTGACGGCGGCCAATCTTGCGAGAATTCTGCGCATCGGGATCTCCCAGTCGACGCGGCCAGTGGCGATGCTGCGCCCGCTCGCAGTTCGTTGTTTTGCGGGTCCCGGGTCGCCGCCGGCGCTGCAACGGCGTCATTGTAAGGTGGTTTTCACGCGCAATGGGCGAGCGAGTTGCACCACGCCGACGGCCTGCCGGCAGTCCCGCCCGGATTCACCGGTGATCCACGCTATTTGACGCCTACCGGAGCTCCGGTAGGGGGTATTTTGCGCCCAGCGACCTTCTTGGCATGGGTTTTGCCTGGCGGTGTTGCGAACAGCCCGCCCGGCTCAGCCGCATCGAGCAGGGGCTGCGCCTCGCCCGAGTTCAGCGAGAAATACCATGGCTGTGCCGAGCTCTTCAGCACGACGAAGTCGCCGCTCTTCGGCTTCGACAGGGTCCATATCGTCGCCTTGGCGGTCGCGGTCGCCTTGGTGGCCGCGCTCTCGATCGTCAACGTCAGTTGCGGATGTCCGGCCTGCCAGTCCGGATTGGCCCGCTCGCCGAGCACCTTGTCGACGCGCATTTCGTCGATCGCGCGCGTCAGCGCGGCAATCTTGGTCGCATCGAGGCTGCGTCCGCGTGGCAGAGCCGCGGCCGTCCACGGGCCAGGCGTGCCGTTGGCGACAAGCTTGCGCGTCAATCGCAGCGGCGCACCGCTCGTGCCGCCGACGTCAAGCGCCACGATGTCGTCGGACGGGATCTGCAGCATCTGCGCATCGATCCAGCCGGTGCCGGTCGCCGGCACGTCATAGGTCGCGACGCCGACCGTGTAGACGGCGCGCTCGCCGTTCGTGCGTGCGTCGGACTGGTGCAGGCCGGTGGACTCGCCGAGGTAGACTGTCGCGAGCATCTTGCCGCCACGGCTGAACGTGAGGCGGCGGGCGAACCGGTGCCCATCCACCTTGAAGCGCCGCAGAGCCTGCGGCGTATCGGCAATCGCCAGGCCCCGGCGCAGCGCGGTGAAACGTCGCAGCAAATCCGCGACTTTCGATTTGCCGACCGGCACGTCGTAGTCGCTGTGCACGACCCAGTTGGTGCCGCGTTTCTGCAGCACGACGCGCGGCGCGGCGGCGGCCGCCTTCGCCGGTCCCTCGATCGCGATCTGGTCGGCGGTGCCGATCGGCGCGGTCACGAACGGCGCGCTGGGCGGCCTGGTCGCGAGCGCGTCCTTGCGCAGCGCGAGCGCTCCGGCGATCAGCAGTTGCGCGCACAGGACGGCCGCCAAAATCGGAATCCAACGCTGCATGGCTCAGCCCTCGCCCAAGAGTTGCAGATGTTTGGCGACCATGCGTCGGCGCCGGCGCCGGGAGATCAGCCAGATCATCAACAGCCCGCCCAGCGCGAGAGCGTAGTTGAGGTACTCCCAGAATTCCTCGGTCGTGCGCGACATCGGTGCGAGGGTCCTCGCGAATCGATCGCGGCCGCGGATGCTGAGCAAGCCCTGATCCTCGAGCGACCAGTCGACGAGGTTCTGCACGAATTGCTGTCCCTTCAGGTAGCGTGTGCCGAGTGTCTGGCTGATCAGGTTGCCGACCGCGTCGTCGAACATGGTATTCGAGGCGATGAGGATCAGCCGCGCCGACGCCGGCGAGTGATCGATCACGTTCGTTATCGTCGCCGGCGGCGGCGGTACGGCCGGCGCCTTGGCGCTTGCCGGCGGCGGCGGCGCGGCGTCGAGCGGCGAGGGTTTGCCCTTGAACGCCGAGACGAACCGGCCCTGCAGCATCACGGCGAGGATGTGGGGCCCGGTCTTGGCGCCTCCGGCGAAGCCGAGCTTCGGATATTGGTCGTAGTCCGGCATCAGCGTCGGCGAATCGGCGAGCCAGCTCGTGCGCGAGGAGTGCAGCAGATCGGTCACCGTACGCCCTGCATTGAGCTTGGCGTCGACGTTCACCGCCCCGCTCCACGGAGCATAGATCTCGCCGAGGCCGCGCGTGATCGGCGAATGCGGGTTCAGGTCCGAACCGCGCAGGTCGACGATGTACGGATACTTGACGAGCCGGATCTCGTTGAGAACGATGCCGCCGAGGTTGCGCTCTTCCGGTATCGGCAACGAGCCGCTGGCGGTGTCGAGGACCAGGCCCTTGCTGAGCGTCAACCCGTACGTCTTCAACCAGTTCGCGAGGCCGCTATGGGTCGGTGTGCCGAGGATGCTGCGCTTGATGGCGACGTCCTGCGGTGAGCTCGCGACCATCACGGTGCCGCCCTCCATCAGGAACTGGTCGATCGCGAACACCTGCGTACCGTCGAGGCCCTGCGGATCGATCACCAGCAGCATGTCGGCGTCGCTCGGGGCCCGTCCGTTCTTCAGATCGGTGTCCTGCCAGCGAACCGAGGTGTCGAGCATCCGGCGCAACATCGCGTAGTCCTGGCCCTTGTTCGGCGACAGTACCGCGACCGTCTTCAGGAAGCCGGGCGAGAAGCGCTTCACGGCCGCCTCGATCGCGCCCTTGAGGCTCGCCTCGTTGAGCGCGGCCGGCAACGGCACCGGCTCGCTTCGCCTGCCGTCGCCGAGGGTCATGTAGAACCAGAACGGCTTCTCATCGAGCAGGCTGACCACCATCGGCCGGAAGCCGTATTTGTGGGTGAGCTGCGCCGCGAGCGCCGGGTTGCCGTCCGGATCCTGGATCGTGACCCGGAACTTGCCCGCCGATTCCTTCTGCACCGCCTCGAGTGCCTGGCGGAGCGCCGTGCGGGCCTTCTGCAATGCGCCCGGTAAAGCATCGTCGGCGGAGAAATAGCCGTTGAACGTGACCGGGCGGCGCAGCGTGTCGAACAATCCACCGCCCGCCTGATAGCTCACGAGGTCCTTGCGTATCGCGCTGGTGATCTCGTACTCCGGGTTCTTCAGCTCGACGCGGATGTTCGACTCCGAGCGCTGCTTGACGTCGATCAAGTCACGGAAATTCAGCACCTTGTACTGATCGCCGTAGGCGACTAGCACATCGAAGTAAGAATTGACGACCGAAGTGCGGTACTTGCTCGACACCTGGAACGGCGTGGGCCGGATGCCGTAGCGGTTGCCGGCCGCGGCCGCGAGCTTGGGATGATGCTGTGGATCGACGAACTCGACGTGAACCTTGCCGCCGCCGGCGGCCGCGTACTCCTCGAGAAGGTCGTGCAGCTGCGGCACGAGCGGCGCGAGCAGCGGGTGGGTCTCGGCGCTGAAGTAGCCGCGGATCAGCAGCGGCTCGCGCAGCTGCGCCAGGGTGTTCTTCGTCGCCGGCGACAGGGTGTACAGATGATCGTGGGTCAGGTCGATGCGCGCCCAGGGGATCTGCTGCAGCCAGAGGTTCGCCGCCAGCGCGTTCGCCGTGAGCAGCAGCGTCACCCAGTACCAGCGGCGGTGGCCGGCGAGCGGCGCATTGTTGGCCCAGCGCAGCTTCTCGAGGCTCAAGCGGTTCAAGGCGAGGAACACGGCCGTGATCGACAGGTAGTAATACAGATCGCGCAGGTCGAGGACCCCGCGGGTGATGGAGGCGAAGCGCGAACCGGCACCGAGCAGACGCAGCCATTCCCCGGCGTCGTAGCCGACGAGCGAGGTGAGCGCGCTCGAGCCGATCAAATAGAATGCGCCGGCGATCGCCGCCGTGACGATCAGACTGACGACCTGGTTGTCGGTGCGCGCGGAAACCCACAAGCCGATGGCGACGTAAGCCGCCGCGAGCATGATCGCGGCGACGTAGCCGCCGACGACCGGTCCCCAGTCGAGCGAGCCCATGAAGGAAACGGTGATCGGCAACGGCAGCGTCAAGGCGAGTGCGATCAGCACCAACCCCATGATGCCGAGGAACTTGCCGAGCACGTGCTCGGTCAGGCCGGTAGGCGAGGTCAACAGCAATTCGATCGTCCCGGCCCGCCGTTCCTCCGCCCAAGCGCGCATCGTCAGCGCGGCGACCAGGAAGATCAGCAGGATCGGCATCCAGTCGAACAGTGGCCGGACATCGGCGATGTTGCGGGCGAAGAACGTCGCGATCCAGAAGAACACGAACAAGGTCACCGCCAGAAAGACGCCGAGGAACAGCAGGGCCGCGAGCGAGGCGAAGAATCCGCGCAGCTCCCGGGCGGCGATGGTGAGGGTCTTACGCAGCATCGCGGACCTCCGTATGCGGCGCGCTGTTGACTTCGGCGAACACCGCCTCGAGCGTGCGTTGCCGGCGGACGAGCTCGTGCAGTCCGAAGCTCGCGGCCTGCGCCGCCGCGGCCACCGCGGGTGCGCATTCTGCGCCGGCGTCGAGCGCGTAGCGGTAGCGGCCGCCCGTCGAATCGAGCAGCGCCACCGAGCGCACGCCCGCCACCGCCGCCAGCACCGGTCGCGCCGCCTCCTCGCCACGGTCGATGGTGACGAGGAGGCGCGCGTCGCGCTGCAGGTCATCCAGGCGCGAGTCGATGATCTTGCGGCCGCCGCGCAGGATCAGCACGCGCTCGCAAACCGCCTGGACCTCCTGCAGGATGTGGGTGGAGATGATCACCGTCGCCGATTTCGCGAGTTCGACGATCAGCGAGCGCATGTGCAGGATCTGGGTCGGATCGAGCCCGTTGGTCGGTTCGTCGAGGATCACGATGTCGGGGCGGTGCAAAATTGCCTGCGCGACGCCGACCCGCTGGCGGTAGCCGCGCGAGAGTGTCTGGATCGATTGCGTCGCCTTGTCCTGCAGGTCGGTGCGCCGGATCGCCTCGGCGATCGCGCGTCCGCGCCCCGCGGCGGGCACGTCGTGCAGGGCCGCCTGGTACTCGAGAAACTCGCTCACCGCCATCTCCGGCCAGACCGGGCAGTTCTCCGGCAGGTAGCCGATGCGCCGCTGGATCGCCGCGGTGTCGCGGCCGATCGCCAGGTCATCGACCTCGATGCTGCCGGCCGTGGGCTCGAGAAAGCCCGTCAACATCTTCATGATCGTCGTCTTACCCGCGCCGTTGTGGCCGAGAAGGCCGACCACTTCGCCGCGTTTGATCGTGAAGCTCACGTCGTCGACCGCGAGGAGGTTGCCATAGCGGCGGGTCAGGTTGCTCAGCTTGATCATCTCGTTGCGTCCCCCGGGCAATCGCTGCGGCGACAAGCATTGATTCGTCGATAGTCGCCAATGACCGACAGGATGCCGTCGAGTTCCAGAATTAACGGTTTGTAATGAAGTCCGCCGATCGCGTGCGCCGGCATCGGCGGATCTGAAAAAGGCATTGGCCGGCGTCTCGGGCTTGGTTCACGCTGCGGGCAGAGGAGTGCCCATGCCATGAGCGAACGCGAGACGAATGCCGCCGGGCGGCGCGGCCGGCGGCGTCCAGCCGGTGCCGAGGAAGCGCACGCGGTGTTTGACCGGACGCCGTCCTACCGGCACCTGCGCAACCCCTTTACGCCGCTGAAGGTGTTTTCGCAGGACCAGGTGGCGGCGATGCACGATGCGGCGCTCGGCATGCTCGAGAGGCAGGGCATGAAGGTGCTGTCGGGCGATGCGCGCGAGATCTACCGCAAGGCCGGTGCGCAGGTGGATGAGGCGAGTCTGATCGTGCGGCTCGACCGGGCGCTGGTGGGCGCGTGTCTGGAGAAGGCGCCGCGCGAGATCACGCTGCACGCGCTCGATGCGCAGCGGCACGTGCCGCTCGGCGACGGCCACGTCGCCTTTGCGCCGACCGCGGGGCCGCCGAACATCATGGACACGGCGGGCGGGCGGCGGGCCGGTACGCTCGAGGATTTTCGCAATCTGATCAAGCTGTGCCAGAGCTTCGAGGTGATTCACGTGCTCGGCGGGGCGACCGAGCCGCAGGACATCCCGGTGCAGGTGCGGCACCTGGAGTACATGCGCGCGCAGCTGCTCTTGAGCGACAAGGTGCCGCACCTGTATGCGCGCGGTCACGGCCAGGTTGCCGATGGTTTCGAGCTGATCCGCCTGGCGCACGGCATCACGGCCGAGCAATTTCGCTCGCGCCCCTACGCCTACACGGTGATCAACACCAATTCGCCGCTGCAGCTCGACATTCCGATGGCCGACGGCATCATTGATTTTGCGGCGGCGGGGCAGGTGCTGATCATCACGCCGTTCACGCTCGCCGGGGCGATGGCGCCGGTGACGATCGCCGGGGCGCTGACCCTGGCGCACGCCGAGGCGCTCGCCGGACTTGCGCTCGCCCAGATCGTGCGCCCGGGCGCCCCGGTGGTCTACGGCAGCTTCACCTCGAACGTCGACATGAAGTCCGGCTCGCCGGCGTTTGGCACGCCGGAGTACGTCAAGGCGGCGTTTGGCGCGGGCCAGATGGCGCGCCACCTCGGGCTGCCGTGGCGCTCCTCGAGCGCGACGGCCTCGAACAGTCCGGACGCGCAGTCGGTGTACGAGTCGCAGATGAGCCTGTGGGGCGCGCTGCTCGGGGGCTGCAATTTCATCCTGCATGCGGCCGGCTGGCTCGAGGGGGGTCTGACGACGAGCTACGAGAAGTTCATCCTGGACATCGAGATGCTGCAGATGTTCGCCGAGGTGTTCCAGCCGGTCGGGGCGAGCGCGGCGGATCTGGCGGTCGAGGCGGTTGCCGAGGTCGGGGCGGGCGGGCACTTCTTCGGCTGCGCGCACACGATGCAGCGCTACCGCAGCGCTTTTTACTCGCCGCTCGTGTCGGACTGGCGCAACTACGGCACCTGGGAGCAGGACGGGGCGAGGAGCGCGACCGAGCGGGCGAGCGGGATCTGGCGCGAGACGCTGCGCCGCTACACGCCGCCGGCGCGCGATCCGGCCGTCGTCGAGGCGATCGACGCATTCGTCGACCGCCGCAGCGCCGCCGGCGGCTCCCCGCCGGTGAGCTAGGCCGCGGCGCGGATGGGCCGCCCGGCATCCCGCGCGCCTACAAATCGCCGATCGCGCGTTCAAGCCGGTAGCCGGCGATCACGAGATCGTACTTCGCCTCGTCCCGGTTGGTCATCGCGGTTGCGCGCAGCGCCTGCGCCTCGAGCACCTGGGTGTTCGTGCCGAGGCCGCTGCGGTAGAGCTCGTCGGCGACGCGAAGGTTCTCGTCGGCCTGCGCGACGGTGACGCCGGCGGCCCGCAGGCGCGCGGCCGCATTTTCCCGGTTCAACACGCTCATGCGCACCTCGAGTGCGATCTTCGAGCGCAGGTCCTCGAGCCGGCGCAGCGCCGCCCAGGCGCGGCTCGTGAGCGCCGCGCTGCGCTCGCGGATCCGGCCGCTGTCAAACAGCCGCCACTTGAACGACACCCCGACCGAGGCGAAATTCTCCCGGTCCAGGATCTGGTTGTCGAAGTGATCGTAGCCGGCGTGCAGGGCGATCTGCGGCAGGTCCTGCGCGCGCTCGGCGCGCGCCGACTCCTCGAGACTGTCGCGCCGCGCCTCGAGTGCGGCGACTTCTGGGCGAAGCGCGATCGCCTGTGCGACCAACGCATCCATCGACTGCGCGCTCGCCGCCGCGGGCGGCGGTTCGCCGAGGTCCGGTCGGCGGTCGAGCGGTTCGCCGACCCAGCGATTGTACGCCGCCGTGGCGATCGCCAGCGCATTCGCCGCCCGCAGGCGCGCTTCGGCCGCATTGGCGAGCGCGACCTGCGCGGCGAGCAGGTCGGCCTTGGCGACGGCCTGCTTGTCGTACATGACCCGCACGTCGGATGCGTGCGCCTGCAGGCTGGCCAGATCGGCGTCCGCCACGGCGAGCGCACTGCGGGCGCGCAGCACGCCCACGTAGGCTTCGGCGACTGCGAGCTTGACGTCAGCCGTCGTCATCGCTTGCTCCGCAGCGGCGCCGCGCGCACCGGCGCGTGCCGCCGCAATCGCTCCGCGGATTCGGCCGGAGGTCCACAAGGGTACCGACAGATCGGCTGCCGCATTGACGTACCCGTCGTGCTTCCAGATCTTCGGCGATTGGAACCGCCCGGTCGGCGTCTCGATGTCGAGGATCGGCGATTGGTTCAGCTGGGTGTAGCCCCCGCCGACGTCCAGTGCCGGCCAGCGTTGCCGCTCGGCCGCGCTGCGCTCGGCGTCGGCGGCCGCACGGTCGTTGCGCGAGGCGGCGACGGCGCCGTTCTCGTGCAAGGCCATCCGCCAGGCATCCTTGAGCGTCTCGGCAGCCGCCGGCCGCGGCGCCGCGGTCGCCGCGGCGAGCAGGGCGCCGAGGGTCGCCGCGAGCGCCCGACCGCGGGGCGCGACCCCGATTGCACGAACCGTCACCGGCCGCTGCCCTTGAGGGACATGACGCCGAGCGCCTTCAGCACGTAGGTCTCGTACACCGGCATCAGCGAGCCCGTGCGCACCTTGCGCAGGAAGTACTTCTCTACGCCCTTGCGTTCGAGCGGACTCTGCAGGACGACGCGGGTCTGCTCCGCGGTGGGCCCGCCCACCGCGATCCACGGATTCGCGGGCGTATATTCGCAGTGCTGACGCTCGCCGATCACGATGACTTGTGCCATGGAACCTTCCCCAGTTTTTCAGTGGGCCGTCCGCGCCCGCCGCCGCGCGAGGTAGCCGTAGTAGAGCAACGGAATGATCAACAGCGTCAACATCGTGGACGCCAGGATGCCGAAGATCAGCGAGATCGCCAGACCCTGAAAAATCGGATCGTCGACGATGAACAGGGCGCCGATCATCGCCGCGAGCCCGGTGAGCACGATCGGCCGGGCGCGAATCGCCGCCGCCCGCACGACCGCCTGACCGATGGGCTGGCCGGCGTCGATCTCCCGATTGATGAAATCGACCAGCAGGATCGAATTGCGGACGATGATGCCGGCGAGCGCAATCATCCCGATCATCGAAGTCGCCGTGAATTGCGCGTGCAGCAGCGCGTGGCCCGGCATCACGCCGATGATCGTCAGCGGAATCGGCGCCATGACGATCAGCGGCACTGCGTACGATCCGAACTGCGCGACCAGCAACAGATAGATGAAGATCAGCCCGACCGCGTAGGCGAGGCCCATGTCGCGGAAGGTTTCGTAGGTGATCTGCCATTCGCCGTCCCACTTGATGCTGAAATGACTGCGGCGATTCGGCTGGCTGATGAAGCGCTGCGCGACGACCCGGCCGGCGAGCTTGGTCGCGTCAACCCGCGAGACCAGGCGGAACATGCCGTACAGGGGACTGTCGATCGGACCCGCCATGTCGCCGGTGACGAACACGACCGGCAGCAGGTCCTTGTGGTAGATCGTCGCCGCCCACGGCCGTTCGACGACCTTGACGACCTCCGACAGCGGCACCAGGGCGCCGCTCGCGGTGCGAACCGGCATCGCGAGTGCCTGGCCGAGGCCATCCTTGTCCGCCGGCCGCAGTTCGAAGCGCACCGCGATCGGGTCGCGCTCGGCGCCCGAGTGTACGTAGCCGGCAACGTCGCCGGAGAGCGCGGTGGCCAATGTATCGGTGACCTCGGCTTGAGGTACGCCGAGCAGCGCCGCCTTCGGGCGGTCCAGCTCGATCTCGTAGCGGGGCGGACCGGAAGGCAGCGTGTCGTCGGTGTCGACGATGTCGGGCGTCGAATCGAAGATCTTGCGCAGCGCGCGGCCGACGCGCTCCTGCGCCGGGTAGTTCGGGCCGTAGACCTCGGCGACGATCGGCGCCTGCACCGGCGGCCCCGGCGGAACCTCGACGACCTGGATCGAGGCGGCGCCGAGGCGCTTGCCGAGCGCGGCGAGTGCCGGCCGCACCGCCATCGCGATGTCGTGACTCTTGCGGCTGCGCTCGCTCTTGTCGACGAGATCGACCTGCAGATCGCCGAGGTTGCCGGTTCGGCGCAGGTAGTACTGGCGCACCAGGCCGTTGAAGTCGATCGGCGCGGCGGTGCCGGCGTAGGCCTGGTAATCGGTGACCTCCGGCACGCGCCGGATGATCCCCGCGAGTCCCGTGAGGACGCGGGCGGTGCCCTCGACCGGCGTGCCGTCCGGCATGTTGACGATGACCTGGAATTCGGACTTGTTGTCGAACGGCAGCATCTTCAGTACCACGAGTTGCAGCACCACGAGCAGTACCGCCACCACGATCGCACCGAGCGTGCCGAGATACAGCCGGTGCCGGTTGCGCCGTGCGTGTTCGCCGTCGAGAAAGGGGTTCATCAACCGCGCGAACAGGCGGTGGATCCGGTGCTCCAGCGGAATCTCGTCGGTGTCGCGCGCGGCATGTGCGTCGGCCGGCGGCGCATCGCCGCGCGCGGCGCCGCCGAGGAGCCTGCGGCACATCCACGGCGTGAATGCGAGCGCGACCGCGAGGGATATCAGCATGCCCATGCTGGCGTTGATCGGAATCGGGCTCATGTACGGCCCCATCAAGCCGGAGACGAACGCCATCGGCAGCAGGGCGGCGATCACCGTGAAGGTCGCGAGGATCGTCGGACCCCCGACCTCGTCGACCGCGCGCGGGATCACTTCGGCGAGCGGCGCCGCGTCGAAGGATCTGTGCCGGTGGACGTTCTCGACGATCACGATCGCATCGTCGACCAGGATGCCGATCGCGAAGATCAGCGCGAACAGCGACACGCGGTTGATCGTGAAACCCCAGGCCCAGGACGCGAACAGCGTCGCCGCCAGCGTGACGACGACCGCGGCGCCGACCACCACGGCCTCGCGCCGGCCCATCGTCAGCAGCACGAGCAGCACGACCGAGGTGGTCGCGAACAGCAGCTTCTCCATCAGCTTCTGCGCCTTCTGGTCCGCCGTCACGCCGTAGTTGCGCGTCACGGTGACCTCGACGCCCCGCGGGATCGTCAGTCCTTTGAGCTGATCGACGCGCCGGATCACCGCCGTCGCGACGTCGATCGCATTGCTGCCCGGCTGCTTCGCGACCGCGATCGTGACGGCCGGCGCCTGCGCGACGCGGGGCATCCCGGCCTTGATGCCGGCCGGGCCGGTGCCGAACCAGGCGTACTGCGACGGCGTCTGCGGCGCCGCGGTGACCTTCGCGACGTCCTCGAGATAGATCGGCTTGCCGTCGCGTGCCGACACGATCAAGCCGCCGACGTCGGTGCGGTTCGCCAGGAACGAGCCGGCTTGCACCGGCACGGAGTGGCCGTTGTGGATCACGTCGCCGGCCTGGCGCACCAGGTCCGCCGCCTGCAGCGACGCGGCAATGTCGGCGGCCGTGAGCCCGGCAGCGGCGAGGCGCGCCGGGTCGAGGTCGACGTGGATCACCGGTTTGCTGTCGCCGATCGTGTAGACATTGCGCGTATTCGGCACGCGCTTGATGTCGCTGATCATCGCGCGGGCGACCTTGCCGAGCACGAAACCGCCGAGGTGCGGATCGCGGCTCCACAGGGTCAGCGTGAGTATCGGCACGTCGTCGATGCCTTTCGGCTTGATCAGCGGCTGCAGGATGCCGGTGCCCGGCGGGCGCCAGTCCTGGTTCGAGTAGACGGCGTTGTACAGCCGCACGATCGCGTCATTGCGGTGCACGCCGACTTTGTACTGGACCGTGAGCACCGCGAGGCCGGGGCGCGACACGGAATAGATGTGCTTGACGCCGGAGATCTCGCCGAGCACCTTTTCCATCGGTGTCGCGACCAGATTTTCGACCTGCCGCGCGCTCGCTCCGGGAAACGGAATGAAGATGTTGGCGAAGGTCACGTCGATCTGCGGATCTTCCTCGCGCGGCGTGATCAACAGCGCGAAGGCGCCCATCAGCAGTGCCGTCAGCGCGAGCAACGGCGTCAATTGATTCTCGAGAAAGAACCTGGCGATCCGGCCGCTGAAGCCGAGCGGTCGGCTCACGGCCGGGTTCCCGCGTCGGCGACGCGCGCCGCCGCGGCGATCGGGTCGAGCGCGACTCGTTCGCCCGGCACGAGCCCGGCGAGAATCTCGATCTCATCGCCGAGACGGCGCCCGGGCCGCACGTAGCGCAGCGACGGCCAGCCCCTCGAGTCGAGCACGTACAGCGCGGTGACCTCGCTGTGCACGACCAGCGCGCCGGCCGGAACGAGCAGGCGCTGCGCGGTTCCGATCACCAGGCCCACCTTGACGTACATGCCCGGCGCGAGATCGAGCGCGCCGGCCGGCAGGTAGAGGCGTGCGCGGAACGTGCTCGACGGAGTCGCGGCCTCCGGAAAGATCGTGATCTTGTCGGCCGCGATTCGCCGGCCTTGTGCGTAGACCGCCGCCTGCTTCAGGCGGCTGACCTGCATGACGACGCTCTGCGGCACATGCGTGTCGACCCGCAGCTGTTGCAACGACAGGCCGGTCATTAGCGGCGTGCCGGGCTGCACGGTCTCCCCGACATCCACCAGCCGCTTGCCGATCACTCCGGCGTACGGCGCCCGTATCTCGGTGTAGCCGACGCCTTCGCGCGCCGCGGCGACCCCGGCGAGCGCGGCCTGCAGGTGCCCGGCGGCGGCGGCGCGATCGGCCGTCGCCCGGTCGAATTGCGCCTTGGAGACGACCCGCCGGCGGAACATGTCGGCGATCCGGCGGTAGTTCGCCGCGGCCTCGGCGTCGCGCGCGCGCGCTTCGCTCAGTGCGGCCCGCGCCGCGTCTAGCCCCGCACGCTGTTCGGTGCCTTGCAGTCGCATGATGACTGCACCGGCTGCAACGACGTCGCCGACGTGGTAGTAGATTGCGACCACCCGGCCGCCGGTCTGTGCGGACAGGGTCGCCTGATTCACCGCCTCGACGGTGCCGTCGACGAAGCGCTCGAGCGGGATGCGCCGCGGGCCGACCAGCACGGCGGCGAGCGGGGGACCCGCGGGGCGCTGCGGCGCGGAGTGCTTGCCGCCGCAGCCGGCGAGAGTCAGAGCGGGCGCCGACAGGACGGCGGCGACGAAAGCCGGACGAAGTAGACGCATGGGCGCTGCCGCGCTTCAGATGAACGCATTGCCGGGGCGCGTGCCGAACTTCTTCAGCAAAATGGCGAGCGGGCAGAACCCCGTGAACGAGGACTGCAGCAGGTTCGCGCCGACGAACGCGGTGAGCCAGAGCCAGTTGAGATTGACGTAGTGCGCCAGGACCAGGCTTGCCAGCACGAAAAGGCCGGCGAATCGCAATACCAGACGGTCGATGTTCATCGTAATTCTCCTGATGCGGCGCCATCGCCGCGGGTGAACGCTCGTGGCATTGTATATCACGAAGTACTAAAGTAGCAATTGCCGATGAAACGAACCAGCAACCATCCCCCCGCGCTCGCCGGCGTGCGCCGGCACGCCGGCGAAGCCGCGCGACTGCTCAAGGCGCTCGGCAATGACCAGCGCCTGCAGGTGCTGTGTGCGCTGCTCGGCGGTCCGCGTTCGGTCGGCGGCATCAACGCGAGCGTGCCCCTCAGCCAGTCGGCGCTGTCGCAACATCTCGGCGTGCTGCGCGCGGCCGGCGTCGTCACGACCGAGCGCCAGGCGCAGACCGTCTACTACGCGCTCGTGCCCGGACCCGCCCTCGCGATCCTCAAGGTGCTATACCGAGCGTACTGTGCGAGCGGCGCGCCGATCCGCATCGCGCCGCCCTAATCCTCTACGATCTCGATTTCGAGCAGTCGCTCGCCGCGCAGCGAGTTGCTGACCAGGCACAACTTCTCGGCCCGCTCGAGCAGTTCGCGTGCCTTGTCGCGGTCGACGCCGGGCGGTGCGGCCAGGCGCGCGCGCGACGTGAATCGCGTGAACTGCGCAACTCCCGACACGCGCTCGAGCACGCCCTGCACCTCGCAATGCAGCCGCGTCCATTCGAAGTGCCCGGCGCGGGCGATCGAGCGGAACGTCAAGATGAAGCAATCGGCGATCGCGGCGACCAGCAGGCACTCGGGGGACCAAACCCCGCCGGGGCCGTCGAACTCCGGGGGTGCCGCGGTGTCGAGCGCCGGCAGCCCGGCGGCGGTCACAGCGACCAGGCCGGCGGCCGTACCCTGCGCGCCAACCTCGTAACGATGGGGATATGGATGCATGAACGGCTCCCTCAGGCAATGTTGCTCGTGTCGGCAGGTCGTGCGCGCGCATGCCGCTCGGCATCGAGTTCGAACCACACAGCCGGCGCCGTGTGTGCGATGCGTCACGCGCCGCGCGCGCTTTTCCTGGGGGCGCGGAACGGCGCATGTCGCTCGGCCATCGTGACATGCGCTTCCGTCGACCCCTACAGCCGAAGGTAGTCACCGTTGAACCATTACGCAAGTGTGCACTGGCCCGCGGCGCCGGCGCTTGCGGCGGGGTCCGCCCGCCCGTAGCATCCTGGCGATGAGACGGCCATGACCGCAGGCACCGACGAGAACCGGGAGGGCGAGGCCCGCCTCGTGCTCGGCAGCGGCTATGCGCGGCTGCCGGAACGCTTCTTTACGCGCACCGCCCCGGAACCGGTTGCGAGTCCGCGGCTGCTCGCGTTCAACGGCGCGCTCGCGGCGGATCTCGGACTCGGCCTCGATGGCGCCGACGAGGAGGAGCTCGCCGCGTTGTTCGGCGGCAATGCACTGCCGCGGGGGAGCGAAGCGATCGCGGCGGCGTACGCCGGACACCAGTTCGGCCAATTCGTGCCGCAGCTCGGCGATGGCCGGGCGATTCTGCTCGGCGAGGTGCGCGATCGCGCCGGAGCGCTGCGCGAGATCCAGTTGAAGGGCAGCGGCCCGACACCGTTCTCGCGCGGCGGCGACGGTCGCGCGGCGCTCGGGCCGGTGTTGCGCGAATATCTGGTGAGCGAGGCGATGCACGCGCTGGGGATTCCGACGACGCGCGCCCTCGCCGCGGTTGCGAGCGGCCAGATGGTGGTCCGTGACCGGGCCCTCCCGGGCGCCATCCTGACGCGCGTCGCCGCGAGCCATGTTCGCGTCGGCACCTTCGAATTCTTCGCCGCGCGCGGCGATCTCGCGGCGCTCGCGGTGCTCACGGATCACGTGATCGCCCGCCACTACCCCGAGGCGAGCGACGCGCCGCGGCCGCCGCTCGCCTTGTTGGAAGCGTTGATCGACCGGCAGGCGCTGCTGGTGGCGCGCTGGATGCACGTCGGTTTCGTGCACGGCGTCATGAACACGGACAACATGAGCGTTTCCGGCGAGACGATCGATTACGGTCCGTGCGCATTCCTCGATGTCTACGATCCGGCGACGGTGTTCAGTTCGATCGATCAGCACGGGCGGTACGCCTATTCTAACCAGCCGCATGCCGCTCATTGGAACCTTGCGCGATTCGCCGCGACGCTCCTGCCGCTGATCGATCCGCTCGAGGCGCGCGCGGCCGAACTCGCGAACGCGGCTCTCGGGGCATTTTCGCGCCGATTCGGCGCGTACTGGCTCGATGGGATGCGCCGCAAGCTCGGTCTCGCGACCGACGAGGAAGGCGATGAGGATCTCGTTCGCGCGTGGCTCGAGGCGCTGCACCGCAATCGCGTCGACTACACGCTCGCGTTTCGCGCACTGGCAGACGCCGCGGCCGCCGCGGGCGCGCACGGCGATGGCGACGCCGGCGCCGATGCGCAGCTGCGCCGGTTGTTCGCCGAGCCTGGGGACTGCGATCGCTGGGCATCGGTCTGGCGAGCGCGCCTCGCGCGCGATCCTCTGCCGGCGCAGGCGCGTGCCGCGGCGATGCGGCGGGTGAATCCGGCCGTCATACCGCGCAACCACCAGATCGAGCGCGCGATCGAGGCGGCCGTGTCGTGCGACGACTTGTCCGTCTTCACCGCGCTGTCGATCGTGCTCGCGAGGCCCTATGACGGAGGCGAGCCGCGCGCCGCGTACGCGCGACCGCCGCTGCCCGAGGAACGAGTTTTGCACACCTTCTGCGGCACCTGAGCGCCGCGCCGCCGCCGCGCGCCGCGCACGGGCGCGTCGCACGGTCTCTTCTGCTACGATCGTACCCATTGGCGCGAAGCTTGCGAGGATGTGCCGTGGACTCGACCGACCGATCGGTGCAAACCTCGCGCGACGCCGCGCTGCGCTATCCGTTCGCGACCGAGCCGGGGACCGGCGACGGCTCGGCCGTGAGCGTCGCGCCCGGCGTGCTGTGGTTGCGCATGCCCTTGTTCGCGGCCCTGCCTTGGATCAACGTCTGGGCGCTCGCCGACGGGGCGGGCTGGACGATCGTCGACACCGGCTTGAATACCGCGGCGGCGACCGCTGCGTGGGGAACCGCGATCGCGGGCGCGCTCGACGGGCGTCCGGTGACGCGGGTGCTGGTGACCCACATGCATCCGGATCATTGCGGTCTCGCGGGATGGTTGACGGAGCGCTTCGCGACGCACTTGTGGATGACGCGGCTGGAGTATCTGAGCTGCCGGTTGCTGGCCGCCGACACGGGCCGCACGCCGCCGCCGGACGCGATCGCATTCTATGTGGGCACCGGCTGGGATGCGGCGGCACTCGCACGCTATGCGGAGAAGTTCGGCGCGTTCGGCCGGATGATCCATCCCTTGCCGGCCTCCTACCGACGCATCACCGACGGCGAGTGCTTGTCGATCGGCGGGCGCGAATGGATCGTCGTCGTCGGCAACGGCCATTCGCCGGAGCACGCCTGCCTGTACTGCCCGGCGTTGAAGCTGCTGATCTCGGGGGATCAGGTGCTGCCCCGGATCTCGTCGAACGTCTCGGTCTACCCGACGGAGCCGGACGCCGATCCGCTCGGCGATTGGCAGAATTCCCTGGTGTCGCTCGCGTTGCGGATCCCGGACGACGTGTTGGTGCTGCCGGCGCACAACAGCCCGTTCACCGGACTGCACGCGCGGCTCGACCAATTGTCCGCTCAGCATCGCGCGGCGCTCGCGCGTCTGCAGGAACTGCTCGCCGCGCCCCGGCGCGCGGTCGACGTATTCGGCGCCCTGTTCGCGCGCCCGATCGGTCCGGAGGTGCTCGGCATGGCGACCGGCGAGGCGGTCGCGCATCTCAATCATCTTCTCTGGTCCGGGTGCGCGCGCCGCGATCGTGCCGCGGACGGCGTCTGGTGGTGGCGCCGGACGCGGGACTGAGCGCCGCGGCGCAGGGCCACAGCGATGGCACGGCCGCTGCAATGTTAGAATGCGGCCCCGTCCGGCTCGGAGATGCGAACGCCCATGTACCGCGCACCGCTGAGAGAGGTGCGGTTCGCGCTGCACGAGTTGACGCGCGACGACCGCCTGCATGGCCTGCCGGGCCTTGCCGAATATTCGGCCGAATTCGCCGACGAGGTCCTCGAACAATCCGCCCATTTCGCCGAGCAGGTGCTGGCGCCGATCAACGTCGCCGGCGACCGCGCCGGTGCGCAGTGGACGCCGGGCGGCGTCGTGATGCCGGCGGCTTTTAAGGAGGCCTACCGGCAGTTCGCCGACGCGGGCTGGACGCGGCTCGGCGGCTCCGTCGCGCACGGCGGGCTCGGCGCACCGACGGTGCTATGCACCGCGGTCGAGGAATTCTGGTCCTCGGCGAACCTCGCGTTCAATCTCTGCCCGATGCTCACGCGCGCCGCGGCCGAGGCGATCGAGCGCTGCGGGTCCGCGGAGCAGAGGAGCCGGTTCGTGGCGCGGATGATCAGCGGCGAGTGGACCGGTACGATGAATCTCACCGAACCGCAGGCCGGCACCGATCTCGGCGCGATCCGCACGCGCGCAGTGCCGCACGGCGCTGCGTACCGAATCTTCGGCCAGAAGATCTTCATCACCTACGGCGACCACGACTACACGCCGAACATCATCCACCTGGTGCTCGCGCGCATCGACGGCGCCCCATTGGGCACCAAGGGCATCTCGCTCTTCATCGTTCCAAAGGTGCTCATCGGCGATGATGGCAGCCTCGGGGCGCGCAACGACCTGCGCTGCCTGTCGATCGAGCACAAGCTCGGCATCCGCGCGAGCCCGACCTGCGTGCTGTCCTACGGCGAGGCCGACGGCGCGACCGGCTACCTCGTCGGCGAACCGAACCGCGGCCTCGAGTACATGTTCATCATGATGAACACCGCGCGCCTCGCGGTCGGCCTCGAGGGCTACGCGATCGGCGAACGAGCCTACCAGCAGGCGCTCGACTGGGCGCGCCAGCGCGTCCAGGGCCGGCCGGCCGGCACGGCGCCGACCGGCGAGGGCACGCCGGCAACGATCGTCGAGCATGCGGACGTCAAGCGCATGTTGATGACGATCAAGGCCGAAACGGACGCCGCGCGTGCGATCGCGCTGGACGGTGCGCTGCAGCTCGACCTGGCCGCGCATGCCCGGGACGCGGGCGAACGGCGCACGGCGGGCGCGCGCGCCGACCTGTTGATCCCGATCATCAAGGCCTGGTCGACCGAGGGCGGCATTCGCTCGGCATCGCTCGGGATCCAGGTGCACGGCGGGATGGGATTCATCGAGGAGACCGGCGCGGCCCAGTACCTGCGCGATGTGCGGATCACGACGATCTACGAGGGGACGAGCGGCGTGCAGGCGGCCGATCTCGTCGGCCGCAAGATCGGGCGCGACGCCGGCGCCGCGATGTTCGCCTTCCTCGATCACGCCGCCGCCGAGATCGCGTCGCTGCAAACGGCCGATCCGCAGGCGCTGCGCAGCCGGGTCGCGGCGGGGGCGGCGATCGGCACCCTGCGCGAGGCAACCGCGACGCTCCTGCGGGTCGCGAGCCAGGGCGCCGAGCGCGCCTTGGCGGTCGCGGTGCCCTATCTGAACCTGTGCGGCACCGTGCTCGGCGCGTGGAAAATGGCGGGCGCGCACGCGCTCGCCGCGCGCAGCCTCGCCGCGGATCCCGCCTTCTACGCCGGCAAGTGTCAGCAGGCGTGCTTCTACCGCGACCAGATCCTGCCGCGATCGGCGGCGCTCGCGGCGATCGTCGCCGAGGGCTCGGCGAGCGTCGCCGACGCGGACGCGTCGCTGTTTTGACAGCGGTCCGGAAAATCCCCTTCCATTCCGGCCTTCATGCGCGCATGGATTGCTCGATCATGAATGGGTCGGGCTAGAACGGAAAGTAGCGGATGCTCGCGAACACCATGCTTTCGTTGGCGATCGGCGTGCCGCCGACGCCGCTGAAGGCATTGCGCTGGGTATAGGAATACTGCAGGCCCCACTGGAACTTGCCGTACGCTCCGACGTAGATCCGGTTCCAGAAGCCGAGCGTCCCCTGTTCGACCAGGCGCGTGTTGCCGACGCAGGCACCGACCGCGGTCTCGCCGGCGCAACCCGCATTCGAGTACATCGGGTTGCCGTAGCCGTAGCCGACCACGGTGCCGGTGCCCGTGCTCAGGTTGAACGCGGCGGCACTCTCCTTTTCCTCGCCGGCGAACAAGTACACGTCGAGCATCGGCGTCGCGTGCAGCGTCACGCCGACGAGTGCGTCGACTGCATTGATCGGCACGAGCTTGCCGGACGGGTCGAAGGTCGCATCCGGCAGCTGCGCGCTGCCGTAGCGGCCGAGCCCCTTGCCGGCGAGCGCCGAGAACTGGAAGTCGAGCAGGTTCGGCACGAGCGGCGCGACGATGCCGACGCCGAAACCGCCGCCGTCGGTGTTCTGGTTCGCGTAGTTGAGGCGCGAATAGAACGAACGGTACAGGCCGAATGCTTCGAGGTGCACGTCGCGGCCGTCGATCGGCGCTTCGTACGCGATCTTCGCGACGACGTCGGGAACGTGGTTCAGCGACAGCGTGTTCACCGAGTTGAATCCGGAACCGGCCGGCGAGTTGTACACCAGATGCACGCTGGAGGGCAGGGCGTTCGCGCCGGTGTAGAACGTCGTCTGCGGATTCTCGAGCGACAGGGCGAGCCACAGCTTCTGGTCGAAGTCCTTGGTTACCCGGAACTGGGGCTGCCGCGCCCAGACGAAGCCCGGCACGTACTGCGCGTCGATCTGCGGCGGCGTCAGCTCGTTGCGCGGCGTGATCCCGTGGGTGTTCATCGTCACCAGCGACCAGTTCTGGCCGGCCAGCAGGTGCAATCCGAGATCGTCCCAGTCGACCGTGCCGTAGAGGTTGCGGATCCGCAGGTTGAACGAGTTGCTCTCGTTCGAATTGGCGGTCTGGGCGGCGCCGTTGAAGTCGAATTCGCCGTAGAAGCCCAGATGCGTCGCAGGATTCACATCGCCCTGGACGAGACCCGCGATGCGTGTCTGACGGGCCGTGAAGCGCAGCTCGCTCGTGTGCCCGACCGCGTTGTTGTTGAACGGAATCGCGCCGAAGTTAGACCCAATGTCGGCCGACTGGTTGTGCGAGCGGTAGATCGCCTCGGCCGCGAGGAAGCCGCCGAGCGTGATGCGCAGTCCCTTGTACTTGATCACGCCGGGTGCGGTTTTCGCCGTCTGCAGCTCGCCCGCGAGGTGCGCCGGCAGTGCCGCGGCGTCCGCCTGTGCGGCGGCGGCCTGCCGGGCCGCGGCCTTCGCCACGGCCTGCGTTTGCCGCTGTCGCGCGGCCTGCGCGTCGAGGCGGTGCTGGAGCTCATCGATCTGTTCGCGCAGCAGCTGCAGTTGCCGTTGCATCTGCGCCGTCGAGCCGGCGTTCGACGCGCCTTGAGCACTGGCGGGCGAGGCGGCGCCGATCAGGCCTGCGACTGCAGCGGTGACCACCAGCGACTTATTGCGTTGCATTCAGTCTCCCTCGTGTTATGAATCGTCGTGATCGAGACCGCCGACCGGATCGGCAGGTCGATCCTTGGGTCCGCGCCGGCGAAGCATGATCGTTGCGCACTGTTACAGTCGTGTGACAGTCAGCGGCGCACCGGCCCGGGTCCCTCGAATCGCTCGGGGCCGCGGATTTTCGCTTCGCGGGCCGATCCTGTAAAGTGCCCCACGGCCGCTCCCGGGTCCCGGTCGGCCACGCAAAACGGACAACGACCGACGAGGGAGATCGAATCATCGAGACCAAGTGGACCGGGCGCGCGTCCGGTGCAAGCGCGCCATGCTCGGGCGCCAAACGCCGCCTGGGCGCCTTCCTGTGCCTGTTGCTGATCGCTTCCGGCGCGACCGTGCCCACAGCGCGGGCACGGGGCGACGGCGATGGTTCGGCCGTCGACGTCTCGTTCGGTCCGAGGCGGGCACTACGCGAGACCGGCGAATATTTCACGGCGCCGCTGCGCTGGGACCGCGCGGACTGGCTATACCTGGGCGGCGCGATCGTCGCGATCGGGGCGGCGCACCAATTCGACGGCCGGGTGCGAACGGACTTCACCGCCGGCTCGCCGACGGCGCTCGACGGCAAGGACCCGCACAGTCTGCAGGACGCGATCCCGGCGGCGGCGGCGGTGGTCGTGACCGGGATCTACGCGACGCTGATCGGCTCGAACGCCGGACGCGATGAAACCTGGTCGATGCTCGAGGCCGGGGCGCTCGCCTCGACGACCGGTTTCGCGTTGAAATATCTGGCGGGACGCGAGCGGCCGAATCAGACCGCGAATCCGAATGAATGGCGGCAGCACGGCGCGTCGTTCCCCTCCCTGCACGCGACCGCGGCGTTCGCGATCGGCACCGTGCTCGCCGAGTCGGGAAACGACCGGTATCGCTGGCTCCGGCGGTTCCTCGGCTATGGCCTCGCAGCGGCGACTGGCTACGTGCGGCTGAGACACAATGCGCACTGGCTCTCCGACGTGGTCGCCGGCGCCGCCCTCGGCATCGCCAGCGCGCATTTCGCGCTCAACCGCGAATACCGCTCCGGCGGATCGGCGCACTGGAAGGTGTTGCCGACCCGTCGGGGCGTGATGCTGAGCTACGTCGTGCCCATACACTGAACGTCTTCTACGGTCCTCGCGGTTCGGCGAGCGCCACGGTGCTGCGGCGGTAGCCGCCGGAGCGATAGAAGACGATCCCGGCGATCAGGCCGCCGATGCCGACCAGCCTGGTGGTCGTGTTGAATGTCGCGATCGCGTAAATCCCGAGCGTGATCAGCGCGACGGCGCTCAGCGCGGGTACCACGGCGTACTGCAGGAACGTGGCCGGCGAATCCTCGTAGCTGCTGCGGTACAGCCACGCGCAGACCAGGCCCGCGAGCCCGTAGTAATACGCGACCTGCACCGCGATCGCGTTCACCGAATCGGCGAGGATCGTCGCGATCGAGGGCATGAAACTCGAGGCGAAGATCACCACGAGGCCGATGGCGAGCAGCAGGTACATCGCCCGCACCGGCGTGACGGTGCGCTCGTGCACCTCGCCGAAATAGCCCGGCAGCGCCCGGTCGCGGCCCATCGCGAACAGCGTTCGCGAGAACTGCAGCATCGTCGTCTCCAGCGTTGCGATGCTCGAGAGGATCAGGGCGAGCGCCGCGGCGTATCCGCCGGCCGTGCCGAGGCCTGCCGCGATCGCCACGTGATAGATCAAATTGTCGGAGAAACCCGACGCCGCATGCAGCGTGAACATCATCAACGTCGCGACCGTGAAGGCGATGAACGAGGCGATGGTCACGAATACACTGAGGAAACCGCCATTGCCGGCCGCGTTCGGCCGGTCGTTGCGGGTCTCCTCGGAGAGGTTGGCGGTGACGTCCCAGCCCCAGTAGAGGAAGACGACGATCAGGGCCGAAGGCGCGAAATTGCCGCGCGCGTAGTGGAAGCCGAACCAGGCCCAGGAGAACGGCGTGACCGCGTGGCCGAGCCCGGTGCGCAGGAATGCCGCGACCGAAATGCCGAACAATATCAGCAGCTCGATCGAGCTCATCACGACCTGAACCTTGCTCGTGATCTCGATTCCGGCGATGAGCACCAGCCCGATCACGACGAACCATACCGCGCCGATACTGGTGGTGAGCAGTACGTGGCCGGCGAGCGATGGGTCGAACAGGTCGATCGTCGCGGTGCCCAGGGGCACGCTGCCCGTGACCATGAACACCATCGAAGCGATCAACAGCGCCCAGCCGGAGAAGTAGCCGAACAGCCTGCCGAAACCGATCTTGGTCCATTCGTAGGCGGCACCCGCGTTGGCAATCTTGCGGTTGAGGCCCTTGTAGGCGATCGCGATGCCGAGCATCGGCAGGGCGAAGATCAGAATCGCATTGGGCGAGGCGTGGCCGGCCGTCATCAGCAGGCTGGAAATGGCGACCGCGATCGAGAAGCCCGGCGCGCTGCCGGCGACGCCCATGATGATCGACTCGAAGAACGAGAGGGAATTGGCCTTCAGTGTGTTGCTCATGCACGCCCCTGTGGCGCCCGGCCGCGGGTGCGCGGGCACATCCAAGTCCTCAAAGATAGAAATCGTATTCCCGCGGGACGATATCGTGCATGAGCGCCGCATGCTCGCGGCGCTTCAGCTCGCGAAACGCATCGAGAAAGCGCGGCGCGAGGTACTGCGCGAGCAACGGCGAATTGCGCATCCGGTCGAGCGCGGCGAGGAGTCCGTCGGGAAACTCGCCGTCGGGCGCGCTCTCGACCCGGCCCTGCGCCGGCAAGGTTGCCGGCAATTCGTGCTGAATCCCGTGCAGGATGGCCGCGAGGATCGCCGCGACGACCAAATGCGGGCTCGCGTCGGCGCCGGCGACCCGATGCTCGACGCGCCTGCCCTCGCCCCGGGCCGCGGGGACGCGAAATGCGACGCTGCGGTTGTTGTATCCCCAGTCGCGGCTGCGCGGCACGAAGGGACCGAGGTGGCGGCGGTACGAGTTCAGGTTTGGCGCGCACAGGCCGAAAGAATCGTACATCATGGCCTGCATGCCGGCGATGGCATGCTGCAGGGAGGCTTCGCCGCCCGGGCCGGCGAAGCGGTTGCCGCCGTTCGCGTCGGCGAGGCTGACGTGCACATGCAGTCCGCTGCCGGGCTGGTCGATGAACGGCTTCGCCATGAAGGTGGCCTGGATGTCCATCGAGCGGGCGACTCCCCGGACGATGCGTTTCAACAGCACCGCGTGGTCCGCCGCGAGCAGCGGGTCGGCGACGTGCCGCAGGTTCACCTCGAACTGACCGATGCCGTATTCGGCGACCGCGCCGCAGACGGGCACTCCCTGGGTTGCCGCCGCCGCCTCGACCCGGTCGATGAATGCGGCGTTCACCTCGACCGCCTCCAGCGACAGGTTCGCCGCACGGCGCGGCGGATCGGCCTGCGCCGTGCCGGCGAGGCGCAGGCCACCGTCGGCGCCGCGCCGCGGATCGATCAGGTAGAACTCCAGTTCACAGGCGACGACCGGATACAGGCCGGCGTCGCGGCAGCGGCGCACGACGCCGGCGAGAATCTCGCGCGGATCGTACCAGTAGGGCTCGCGCGATTCGACGTGGCGCATTTCGCACAGGACCTGCGCCGTCGGCGTGCGCGTCCACGGGGCGAGGCACAGCGCGCCGGGGACCGGCAGCGCGGTGCCGTCGGGATCGCCGTCGGAGCTGCCCAGACCCTGCACGTTATGGCCGAGGCCGCGGCTGTCGGCGATCAGCGCCGAGGCGGAGAACTGCACGCCGTCGGTGAAAACTCTGGCGCCCTCGGCAATCGGCAGCCGTTTGCCGAGGGTGTTGCCGTTGACGTCGATGACGAACGCGTCCAATGCCGCCACCTGCGGATTGGCGCGCAGGAACCCGGTCCAATCGTTCGCTGTTGCGGCGCCGCCTATCGTTCGTTGCATGATCGGCACTCCTTTCAAGGTCGGTTCAGGCTCCCCGCTCATAGCCGGTCGCGCAGCGCGTACCAGGACATCGCCGCGACCAGCGTCGGCCAGCGCAAGGCCGGTCCGCCGGGGAAGGCCGGCACCGGCACGCGCGCGAAGATCTCGAAATTCGCGCGTTCGCCGGCGATCGCGTCGGCGAGAAGCTTGCCGCAGTAGGGCGCGAGCAGCACGCCGAGGCCGGAAAAGCCGCTGGCGTTGTACATGCCTGGGGCGATCTCGCGAACGAACGGCATTCGCGTTGGTGTGATCGCGAGCGTCCCGCCCCAGCCGAACTCGAAACGCGTCGCGGCGAGCTGCGCAAAGACCCGCAACGCATGCCGGCGGACGAAGCCGGCGATGTCGCGGGGAAAGCGGTAGCCGTAGGTCTCGCCGCCGCCGAACAACAGGCGGTGATCCGCGGTGATCCGGTAGTAATTGACCACGAACCGGGAATCCGCCACGGCGATGCCGTCGCGGATCAGGGCGCGCGCCCGCTCCTCACCGAGCGGTTCGGTCGCGGCGACGAAGTTGTTGATCGGCATCACGTGCCGTTCGACGAGCGGTGAAATTCCGCGCAGGTAGCCGTTGCACGCGAGGATCACCTGCGAGGCGCGTATTTTTGCCCGCGGCGTGCGCACCAGCCAGTCCGTGCCCGAGCGTTCGACGCCGATCGCCTGCGAGTCCTCGTGCAGGCGCGCACCGTGGGACTGCGCCGCGCGGGCGAGCCCGAGGGCGTAGTTCAGCGGGTGCAGATGTCCGCCGCGCGCGTCGAGGGAGCCGCTGTGATAATCCTCGGTCGCAACCATCGCCCGCACCTCGTCGCGCCCGACGAAACGTATCTGCCCGTAGCCGTAGCGCTCGCGCAGATGTTCGACGTGGCGGCGCGTGGCCGCGCTACGAGAACTCTTGTGATCGGCGTGCAGCAGGCCGGGGCGCAAGTCGCAGCGGATCCCATAGGTCTCGATCAGCGTATCGAGGAGCGCACGGGCGTCGAGAGCGAGCTCCCACAGGCGGCGCGCATCCGCCTCGCCAACGTGCTTCTCGAGCCACGCTTGGTCGCGGCGCAGGCCGACGTGAATCTGCCCGCCGTTGCGGCCCGATGCTCCCCAGGCAAGCCGGGATTGCTCGAGCAGAACGACCTCCACGCCCCGCTTGGCGAGATGCAGCGCCGCCGAGATGCCGGCAAACCCGCCGCCGACGATGCAAACCGGAACCGATCGGTCGGCCGTGAGCGCGTGCGCCTCTAGCGTCTCGTTCGCGGTCGCCGCGTAGTACGAGGGCGCGTGGATCGAGCTCGGCGCGAGCGCCTGCGGGCAGTTGCTGGGTGGCATTTGTGATCACAGATCCGTGTCCCGAGCATACACGAATCCGCTTTTACCGATCAAACCCATGCCGTCGCGGATGTCGGCAAGAATCGCACGGCGGAGCGCCGCGGCGTCGTGCGCGCCGATCGCGCGAATTGCCATCTCGTGCTGATCGGTCAGGTTGGCGGTACCGACGCGGCCGTAGACGACGCGCATGTAGGGGCCGAACTGCAACCACAGGATCTCGATCAGGCGGTTGAGGATTCCCCGCGGCTGCGCGTCGTAGATCAGAAAATGAAAGTCGAAATTGCCCTGCATGTAGGCGTGCAGATCGCCGTCGCGGATCGCCGCGCCGATCGCCTCATCGACCCGCCTGATTCTGCGCAGGCGCTTGCCGTCGATGTGCGGCAGCGCGCGCACCGCTGCCTCGGGTTCCAACAGCTCGCGGCATCGCAACAGTTCACGGAAGCGCAGCTCCGTCATCGTCGGCACGACGATGCGCCGCTTCGAGCGAATCTGCACGGCGCCCTCGGCGGCGAGCCGGCTCAGCGCTTCGCGTACCGGTGTCTGGCTGACGCCGAGTTCCTCGGCGAGGCCGCGCGTCGACAGCAGGCCGCCCGGCACGACGCGGCCGGTGATGAAGCGGCGCGACAGCTCGGCGTGCACGTTGCTGTGCAGGGGCGCCGCAGCATCCGGCGCGGGCCGCGCGCCGGTCTCAGGCCGCCGCGTCGAGGCCACGCAATTCCGGTTCGGCCTCGCGCAACGAGCGGTCGATCGTGTCGACGAGGCGGTCGATTTCGGCGTGCGTGATGATCAGCGGCGGGCACATCACGATCGTGTCGCGGACCGCACGCACCATCAGCCCGTTGCGGATGCAGGCATCGCGCACCACGGGACCTGCGTGGCCCTCCTTGCCGCCGAATCGCCGGTTGCTGCCCTTGTGCGCGACGATCTCGACCGCGCCGATCAGGCCGAGCGAGCGCGCCTCGCCGACGAGCGGCCCCAGGGCGAGCTGCGACAGCGCCTTCGCGAGATACGGCCCCGTGTCCTCGGCGACCCGCTCGACGAGCCGTTCGCGCGCGATGATGTCGAGATTGCGCAGCGCGACCGCCGCCGCGACGGGATGTCCTGAGTAGGTGTAGCCGTGGATGAACTCGCCGCCCTTGTCCTTCAGCAGCTTGACGATCGGCGCCGCGACCGCCGTCGCCGAGATCGGCAGATAGCCCGAGGAGAGGCCCTTGGCCATGGAGACGATGTCCGGCTTGACGCCGAAATGTTGGAAGCCGAACCAGCTGCCGAGGCGGCCGAAACCGCAGATGACCTCGTCGGCGATCAGCAAGATGCCGTATTTGCGGCATATCGCCTCGACCTTGAGCCAGTAGCCCGGCGGCGGAATGATCACGCCGCCGGCGCCCTGCACCGGCTCACCGATGAACGCGGCGACGTTCTGCGGGCCGACCTCGAGGATGCGCGCCTCGATCGCCGCCGCGGCGCGCGCCCCGAAGGCCTGCGGCTCCTCGCCGAAGCCCTCGCCGAACGCGTAGGGCTGCAGCACGTGCTCGACTCCCGGGATCGGGAGATTCCCCTGGGCGTGCATCGCCTTCATGCCGCCGAGGCTCGCACCGGCGACGGTGGAGCCGTGATAGGCGTTCCAGCGGCTGATGAAGATCTGGCGCCGCGGCTCGCCGCGCAGCGACCAATAATGCCGCGCCAGGCGGAACGCGGTGTCGTTCGATTCCGAGCCGGAACTGTTGAAGAACACGTGCGTGAGGTCGTGGCCGAGTCGCGCCGATATCTGCGCGGCAAGCCGGATCGCCGGCTCATTGGCGGTCTTGAAGAAGGTGTTGTAGAAGGGCAGTTCGAGCATCTGCTCGTAGGCGACCTGCGCGAGCTCCTTGCGTCCATAGCCGACGTTGACGCACCACAGTCCGGCCATGCCGTCGAGCAGCCGCGTGCCGTCCGCATCCTCGATCGTGCAGCCTTGCGCGCGGACGATGATCCGGCTGCCGCCGAGCTGCTCCTGGAGCCGATAGTCGCTTTGCGCCGGCAGGTGGTGCGCCACATCCAGCCGGCGAAGCTCCGCTTTCTCGGTCGAGGACATGGGTGCGGTCATGGCGTGGTTCCTGTCGATGGAGCTATGACCCCTGCGGGCCCGAGCAAGCCACAGCAAGCTACAGCCGGCCGCAGCAATCGTCAAGAATCTGTGATGGCAGATGAATCGGCGGGGGCGGCACCGGTGCCGGCGTTCAGCTCAAGGAGACGACCAGCTTCGCACTGTGGCTGCGCCAATTGATCGGGATGATGAACGAGCGGCTGCCCGGCCGCGGCGCGATCGAGGGTTGCTCGCCCGACAGCACGTTCGGCGGCGAAATCACAAAATCGCCGCCGAAATCGCGGCGCGCGTTGCCGGAAATGGTGTTCGCCACCTCGCCGACCAGATCGCGCATGGTTTCGTGGCTGAAATCGGTCTCCTGCATCTTCATCAGCAGCACCGCGAGCATCGCCTTCGGCGCCGTGAAGCACACCACGCCCTGCCGCTTGCCGGATACCTCGATCAGCCCCGAATATTCATGCAGCGGCAGCGACCCCTCCAGCAGGTAGGGCGAGCCGACCGAGGCCGGCTGTTGCGCCGCGACCTCGAAGAAATTCGTCGTCCCTTCGACGAAGGTCTTCAGTTCCCGTTCCTGCAGCATGGCGCGTCCTGTCTCCCGCGAAGCCGTCAGCGCAGCAACTCGGCGATTGCTTCGTTGAGCTGCCGATCAGTGAAGGGTTTGTTGAGGAATCCGTTCGCACCCCGCTCCATCGCCTCGACCGCGGTCGCCTTGTCCGCGAGCGCCGAGATCACGAGGATCCGCACGGCCGGTTTCATCGCGACCATGCGGCCGATGCACTCGACGCCGTCCATTTTCGGCATCGTCAGGTCCATCGTCACCACGTCCGGATCGGTGCGCGCGAACATCTCGAGCGCCTCGAGGCCGTTGCCGGCGGTGCCGACGACGCGCAATTCGTCGAATTCCTGCGACCGTTCGATGCGCCGGCACACGATGTTCGAGTCGTCGACGATCAGCAGCTTCAAGGCGGACCGGGCCGCAAGATGGGCTGTCGCGGCGGACATGGTCAGGCCACTGCGCTGTCGGCCGCGCCCGGCGCGGGCAGCGTGATGCGGAAGCGGGTGAACCGCCCGGGACGGGTGCTGACACCGATCTTGCCGCCGGCCGCGTGGATGCTGCGCGCGACCACGTCCATGCCGACGCCGCGGCCGGCGTCCATCGAGATCCGGGTCGCGGTCGACAGCCCCGGGCGAAAGATCAGGGCCATCGCCGCGCGCGAGTCCATGGCCGCCGCCTCGTCTTGCGTGATCAGCTTCTTGCGTAGCGCCGCCTGCTTGATCGTCTCCGGCGCGATGCCCGCCCCGTCATCCTCGAACACCAGTTCGTAGGCCCCGTTCGCCTTGCGAAAGCTCGCGCTGACGCTGCCGCTCTCGCTCTTGGCGAGCGCGCGCCTGCGGTCCGGCGGCTCGATGCCGTGAACGGCGGCGTTGCGCAGCAATTGGATCAGGCAGTCCTTGACGGCTCTCGCATAGCGCGGCGGCACGTCCGCAAGGCCGCTTGCAGCGAACGTCCAGCGCTTGTCATGGTCGCGCGCGAGCTGCGCGGCCATCGCGCCGAGGGTCGCCCCGAGCGTCGGCCCGGGCTTCGCCCCGAGCGTCGGCCCGGGCTTCGCCCCGAGCGCTGCCCCGAGCTTCGCCCCGGGCGTCGCCCCGAGCGTCGCCCCGAGCGTCGCCCCGAGCGTGGCCCGGGGCCTCGCCCCGGACGTGGCGCCTGCGGCCGGCGCCGCTGGTTCCTTCGTCACGGCGAGACGCGAGGCGATCTCACGCACTCCCCGCAGGTGCGCAATGAGTTCGTCGAGCTTGAGAACGACCGGCAGGAAGTCGGCCCCGGTCAGTTCCCGCTTGGCGTCGCAGCCGCGGACCAGATCCTCGAGCGCGTGCAAGCGCTCGGCAATGCCGTGCAGTTCGAGCGCGGCGGCCTCGCCCTTCAAGGAATGTGTCTCCCGCAGCAGGCCGTCGAGCTTCTTGCGGAACTCCGCGTCGCTGCGCGCCGGCTCCTTCATGATCGCATTGACGAGCCGCAGGCCGGCGTCGGCCGTGTCGAGGAAGGAGATGAGCTGCACGGGATCGGTGCGCATCATGGCGATCAACATGTCGAGCTGTGCGTTTGCGTTGAGCTGCGATTCCTGCAGTTCACGCGACAGCAACACGCTCGCGGTGATGTCGGCCACCGTACAAAGCACGTGCTTCAGCCCCTCCGGGCCGCTGACCCGGTGGAAGTCGAACTGCAGGTAGCGCGTCTCCTTGCCGCCGCGGTCGATCTCGGTCGTTACCTCAACCTGCGAGAGCGGATTGATGCTCTTCATCAGGTTCTCGTGCGCGCGCTCGCCCCACAGGAGGTTGATGTACTTGGTGGCGGTGGCGAGCGTGCCGGGCGGCACCAGGTTCTGCAGCAGGTCCTGGAAGGTCAGCCCCGCAAAATCCTCGCGGTTGAACATGCGACGCATGGCGTCGGACCAGACCGGGCCGATTCGATGGCCGGCATCGAGCAGAAATAGGCCCTCGCGCACGGTCCGCAGGATGTCGCGGGTCCGCTCCCGGGCCTCGCGTGCGGCCCGTTCATGGCGCGTGCGCGTGATCAGCAAGCGTGCGCAGGTTGCTGCGAGGACCAATGCGGCGAGCACGCCACCGAGCAGCAGACTGCGCAGCCGCATCGCGGCCGCGGACGCGGAGGCCTGCAGGCGGTTCGCAACCGCGGCGATCGCGCCGCGCAAGACTTGCGTGTGTGCAGAGGCGAACAGGGCGGCGCGCTTGACCCTGACGAACTGGACGCGACCCGCCCGGGAGAGGGTGGTGCCGGCGATGTCGGAGTCGCGGTAGGGTTCGCCGTGAAACGCGAGCACCGGATCGATGGCCGCGTGGTAGCGCCGCCATTGTTCGCGGCTGCGGTCGAGAAGCGCCTTGTCGGCGCGGTCCCCAGCTTCTAGGCGCTTCAATTGCACATCGACGTGCTCCACCGAATCGCGGAGTTCGGCGAGGGCTCGGCCGGAGTAGGCCCGCACTTCGAGCCGCTCACGCAGGGTGTCGATCTCGCGGACGAGTTCTCCGGGGTAGGCCTGAAGCGCGCTCGCGGTCTGCAGCGAGGCGATGTCGCGGTGCAGCCGGGTCGCCAGCCGGAATCCCATCAGCAGCACCGCACCCATCGACACGGCGAGGGCCGTGCCGATCGCGATCGTTGCCGCATAGCGGCGGCCCAATTTCCCTGCGGCGATCATGCGCGAGTCTCCCGGTTATTGCGGCGGATCGAAACGGATCAGAATGTCGGTGGGGACCGCCACGGCCTTGCCGCCGATCAGCACCGGCGCGTAGCGCCAGCGCTCGACGGCGTCGACCGCCGACCGGTCGAACACCCCGGGCGGCGTCGATTTGACGACCCGGATGCCGCGCGTGCGGCCGCGTGGATCGACGGTGAACCGCACGACGATGCTGCCGCCGACGCCCTCATCGAGCGCCGCGGCCGGATACCGGGGCTGGAAATTACGCACGAGCTTCAGGCGCGACGCAAGCGCGACTGGCTGTGCGGCGGCGGCCGCAGACACCGGCGCCTTGACCGGCGTACGGGCCAGCGCTCGGGCGGCCAGGTGCGCACGCGCTAGCTGTGCCGACCGGGCCGCCGTGGCTGCTGCCGCCGCGGATTTCGCGAGAGTCGCCGCGCGTTCGCGCGCCAGCGCGGCGCCTTGCGCGGCGGCGAGATCCGCCAGGCGCTGCGCATCCGCCTCGGCCTGCCGGCGCACGAATTGCACGCGCTGGCGCGCGGCTTCGGCCGCCGCGAGCCGTGCGCGGTCGTTTGCAAGCCGCGTGGCCTCAGGCGCCGCCGCCGCGAATTCCGCGAGCGCGACCGTCGCGCCGCTGAGGTGGCCCGCGCCGATGGCCGTCTCGAAGCGCTCACTGAGCACGCCCGCGACGCGCCGCAGGCCGTCCCGCGCCTCGGCGCTCGACGGATCGGCGGCGAGCGCCGAACGGTAGAAGAGGAGCGCGTTGTCTTGCGGCGGATCCGTGTAGCGCCGCACGCGCATCGCCGTGCGCGCCTTCTCGAGTAAATCCTCGAGCCGTCCCTGCACGACCGTCAGGTCGATCGAGGGTGCAGATTCGGCCGGCGGCCGCGTCGGCACCGGCGGCACGAGGCCTGCCACGCGTGCGCCGGATCCGGCGAAATACCGGTACGCTCCAGCGGCAAGAATTGCGATCAGGATCGCGCCCGCCGCGCGGCCCCAACGGCGACGGCCGGCGGCGGCTGTGACCTGGGCTCGGGAGTCACCGGTTGCGGGCGTCGTCCGCGGCGCGGCGGTCTTCTCTAGGGTGCCTGCTTGGTATTGCGCGGCTTTTGCCACGGCGGCGGCGACGGCGCGCTCGAAGGTCGCGTGCACCGTTGGCTCATCGAGCGGTGTCGATAGCAGCGCAAACACGGGTGTGTCGCGCAGTGCCGCTGAGAATTGCGAGAGCCCGCTTTCCGGGGCGAAGACGAGCAAAACCGCGTCTGCCGCGCGGCTGGCCGCAGCGCTCATCGCTTGCCGCGCCGCCTCGGGATCGCGCGCATCGAGCGCGATCAGTCGCGCGCGCCGCCGTCCGGTTCGTGGCGCGAACGCCTCGTCGAGCGACTCGACCGGGCGCACCGCGGCCTGGCCGCCGAGCGCCGGTCCGAGTTGCAACAACAAGTCGTCGGATTGCGTGATGACGGTCAATTCCACCGCGGGCTGCATGGTCGCCGGCACGACCGCGCCCGCCGCAGCCGATGCAGCGTCCAGCGTCATCCTCGCGGGCGAGGTTCGATTGACCACGGACATTTGGCTCCCGAAGCCTCGGGCGAATATCCCCGACTTCGAAGCATAGGCACGGCCCGTGGCGTTGCCGTGCGTCAGTTCACAATCCGGCGCGGTGACCCGGACCGGGGCCGCCATCTGTCGATGCCGCCCGGATGGCCGCGTCGCGGTCGGGCGCGGTGGCGCGTTTTCTTAACGACGGTTTAACGGCTGGGAACCTATCCTGCACGCTGCAAGCGCGAACCATCACTCGCGCGGTCCGTCGAAGTCGGAGGGAGGGCGGTATGGACGCGATCTACATCTTGATCATCGTCGGTCTGTATGCGGTGACCCACTGGGTCGTTCATGCGGTCGATCGTCTCGGGAACATCGAGTGAACGGGTTCTACCTGCTGAGCGGCTTGCTCGCGGTCGGGCTGTTCGCTTACCTGCTGTACGCGATGTTCAAGCCGGAGAATTTCTGATGACGCCCCAGGCGCTGGCACTGCTCGTCGTCTATCTCGCGTCGGTGCTCGCTTGCGTCAAGCCGCTGGGCCGGTACGTCGATGACACGATGCAAGGCCGGCGGCATCTGCTGACGCGTCTCGGCGCGCCGGCGGAGAATTGGATCTACCGCCTGTGCGGCGTCGATCCGGCGGCGCAGATGGGCTGGAAGCAATACGCGATCGCGCTCCTCCTCTTCAATGCGTGCGGCGCGCTGCTGGTCTATGCGCTGCAGCGGGCGCAGTTCTGGTTGCCGTTGAATCCGCAGAAGTTCGCCAATGTGCCGCCCGACTCGGCGTTCAACACCGCGATCAGTTTCGTGACCAACACCAACTGGCAGGGATACAGCGGCGAGACGACGATGAGCTATCTGACGCAGATGGCAGGCCTCGCCGTGCAGAACTTTCTCTCGGCCGCCACCGGCCTCGTCGTCGCGATCGCGCTGATCCGCGGCCTCGCGCGCCACGAGACGGACGCGATCGGCAACTTCTGGGTGGACATCACGCGAGCGACGCTCTACCTGCTGTTGCCGCTCGCGCTGCTGTTCGCCCTGGTGCTCGCGTCCCAGGGCGTCGTGCAGAACTTCAGCGCCGACAAGTCCGTAACCACGATCGAGGCGGTCACGTACCAGCAGCCGACGACCGACGCATCCGGCCGTATGCTCACGGGCCCGACAGGCGGTCCCGTGATGCAGAAGGTGAGCATGCGACGGCAGACGCTGCCGATGGGACCGATGGCCTCGCAGGAGGCGATCAAGGAACTCGGCACGAACGGCGGCGGCTTTCTCAACGCGAACTCCGCGCATCCGTTCGAGAATCCGACCACGCTGTCCAATTTCGCCGAGATGTTCCTCATGCTGCTGATCCCGGCCGCGCTGACTTACGCCTTCGGCCACGCCGTCGGCGACACGCGCCAGGGATGGGCGTTGCTCGCGGCGATGACGATCCTGTTCGTGGGCCTGGTCGTCGTTGCGACGGTCAACGAACAGCGTGGCAATCCGCGGCTCGCGGCGCTCGGCGTCGACCAGTCGGCGACCCCGGAGCAGTCCGGCGGCAACATGGAAGGCAAGGAGACGCGCTTCGGAATCGCGGCGTCGGCCCTGTTTGCCACCGCGACGACCGGGACCTCCTGCGGCGCGGTGAATTCGCAACACGATTCGTTCACCCCGCTCGGCGGCGCGGTGCCCCTGTTCAACATGATGCTCGGCGAGGTGGTGTTCGGCGGCGTCGGCACGGGCCTGTACTCGATGCTGATATTCGCAATCATCGGCGTGTTCATCGCCGGGCTCATGATCGGGCGCACCCCGGAATACCTCGGCAAGAAGATCGAGGCGTTCGAGATGAAGATGAGCGCGATCGCGATCCTGGTGATGCCGATCATCGTATTGGTCGGCACCGCGATCGCGGTCAGCCTCGCCGCGGGTCGCGCCGGCGCCGCCAATCCGGGCGCGCACGGTTTCTCCGAGATCCTGTATGCGTTCACTTCGGCCGGCAACAACAACGGCAGCGCATTTGCAGGCATCTCCGCCGACACCCCGTTCTACAACGTCGCGCTCGGGCTCGTGATGTGGCTCGGGCGCTACTGGCCGATCGTCGCGGTGCTCGCCATTGCCGGCTCGCTCGCGGCCAAGAAGCGCATTCCGGTCACGGCGGGCACGTTGCCGACGCACGGACCGATCTTCGTGGTTCTGCTGATCGGCACCGTCCTGCTGGTCGGCGCACTCACATTCGTACCCGCAATCGCGCTCGGACCGATCGCCGAGCACCTCACTTTATGGGGCGTCTGACATGATTCAATCGACGCTCGATCCGGGTGCGGGCGCGCGGCCGCCGGCCGTGGTGGCGAGGCACAGACTGTCCATGTTCGACCGGACCTTGCTCGGTCCGGCGCTCGCCGATACCTTGCGCAAGCTCGATCCGCGCGTGCAATGGCGCAATCCGGTGATGTTCGTCGTCTACGTCGGCGCGATCCTGACGACGCTGCTGTGGATCCAGTCGCTCGCGGGGCGCGGCGAGGCGCCGCAATGGTTCATCGGCAATGTCGCGACATGGCTCTGGTTCACCGTGCTGTTCGCGAATTTCGCCGAGGCGCTCGCCGAGGGGCGCGGCAAGGCGCAGGCGGCGTCGCTGCGCGGCTTGAAACAGACCGTGGTTGCGAAGAAATTGCCGGATCCACGCGAGCGCGGGCGGTGCACGAGCGTCCGGGCCGATCAGTTGTGCAAGGGTGAGATCGTCCTGGTCGAGGCCGGCGACTATGTGCCGGCCGACGGCGAGGTGATCGAGGGCGCGGCCTCGGTCGACGAAAGCGCGATCACGGGCGAGTCGGCGCCGGTGATCCGCGAATCGGGCGGCGATTTCTCCGCGGTGACCGGCGGTACGCGCGTGCTTTCTGACTGGGTCGTGGTGCGCGTCACTGCGAATCCCGGCGAGACCTTCATCGATCGCATGATCGCGATGGTGGAGAGCGCGAAGCGGCAGAAGACGCCGAACGAGATTGCACTGACGATTCTGCTGGTGGCATTGACGCTCGTGTTTCTATTCGCGACCGCGACCCTGCTGCCGTACTCCATATTCAGCGTCGCGGCGTCGAAGGCCGGAATGCCGATCACGATCACCGCGCTGGTCGCTCTGCTCGTCTGCCTGATCCCCACGACCATCGGCGGTCTGCTGTCGGCCATCGGCGTCGCCGGGATGAGCCGCATGATGCAGGCGAACGTGATCGCGACCTCCGGCCGCGCGGTCGAGGCCGCCGGCGACGTCGACGTGCTGTTGCTCGACAAGACGGGCACCATAACCCTCGGCAACCGGCAGGCGGCGGCGTTCGTCGCCGCGGACGGCGTCAGTGAGGAGGAACTGGCGGATGCGGCGCAGCTCGCCTCGCTCGCCGACGAGACGCCGGAGGGCCGCAGCATCGTCGTGCTCGCCAAGCAGCGCTTCGAGCTGCGTGAGCGCGATCTCGGGGCACTGTCCCCGTCGTTCGTCGCATTCTCCGCGCACACGCGGATGAGCGGCGTGGATCTGGGCGACCGACGCATCCGCAAGGGCGCGCCGCAGGCGATCCGTGGGCACATCGAGACGCTCGGCCACGCGTTTCCGCAGGCGATTCTCCAGATCGTCGACGCGGTCGCGCGCCGCGGCAGCACGCCGCTGCTGGTGAGCGACGGTGGGCGCGTGCTGGGACTCATCGAACTGAAGGACGTCGTCAAGGGAGGCATCAAGGAGCGGTTCGGCGAATTGCGGCGGATGGGCATAAAGACCGTGATGATCACCGGCGACAATCCCCTGACAGCGGCGGCGATCGCGGCGGAGGCCGGCGTCGATGCCTTTCTCGCCGAGGCGACTCCGGAGGCGAAGCTGCGGCTGATCCGCGAGCACCAGGCGCAAGGACGCCTGGTCGCGATGACCGGCGACGGCACGAACGACGCGCCGGCGCTCGCACAAGCCGACGTCGCGGTCGCGATGAACACCGGCACCCAGGCCGCGAAGGAAGCCGGCAACATGGTGGACCTCGATTCGAATCCGACCAAGCTCATCGAGGTCGTCGAGACCGGCAAGCAGATGCTGATGACCCGCGGCTCGCTGACGACGTTCAGCATCGCGAACGACGTGGCGAAGTACTTCGCGATCATACCGGCCGCATTCGCGACCACCTATCCGCAGCTCGATGCGCTCAACCTGATGCGCCTCGCGACCCCGCTCTCGGCGATCCTGTCGGCGGTGATCTTCAATGCGCTGATCATCGTCGTGCTGATTCCGCTCGCGCTGAAAGGGGTCAAGTACCGGCCGCTCGGCGCCGCCGTGCTGCTGCGGCGCAACTTGCTAATATACGGGCTCGGCGGGATCGTGGTCCCGTTCATCGGCATCAAGCTGATCGATCTGTGCCTCGTCGCCACGCATCTGGTTTGAGGGAGCGGCTGCGCATGAACACAATGATCCGGCCCGCGCTCGTACTGCTGCTGATCATGACGGCCGTGACCGGGATCGCGTATCCGCTCGCCGTCACCGGGATCGCGCAATGGCTGTTCCCCCGCCAGGCCGCCGGGAGCCTGATCCTCGAGAACGGCAAGGCGGTTGGTTCCAGGCTGATCGGCCAGAGTTTCACGGACCCGAAATACTTTTGGAGCCGTCCGTCGGCGACGACGCCGCAAGCGTACAACGGGCTGGCGTCCGGCGGCTCGAACCTCGGACCGTTGAATCCTGCTCTGACCGATGCCGTCAAGGCGCGGATCGCCGCGCTGCGCGCGGCGGACCCGGACAATACGGCGCCGGTTCCGGTCGATCTCGTCACCGCGTCGGCGAGCGGCCTCGATCCGCAGATCAGCGTGGCCGCCGCCGACTACCAAGCGGCACGCGTCGCGCGGGTTCGCCGACTGAATCCGGCGGCCGTGCGCGCGCTCATCACGGCACGAGCCAAAGGCCGGTGGCTCGGCCTGTTCGGCGAGCCGCGAGTGAACGTGCTCGAGCTGAACATCGCCCTCGACGCCTTGCATCGAAGCACGCCCTGAGCGGCCCTGCCGACGCATGAATGAAATCCGACCGGATCCAGACCGGCTGCTCACCGAGGTCGTGGCGGAGGAAGCCCGCGCGAAGCGGGGCCGGCTGCGCATCTTCTTCGGGGCGTCCGCCGGCGTCGGCAAGACTTATGCGATGCTCGAGGCCGCGCGCGGTGTGCATGCGGCCGGCACCGACGTGCTCGTCGGCTACGTCGAGCCGCACGGCCGCGTCGAGACCGAGCGGCTCCTCGAGGGGCTGCCGCGCCTGCCGACGATCGCAATCCACTATCGCGGGATCGTCCGCCGCGAGTTCGATCTCGATGGCGCGGTCGCGAGGCGCCCGGCGATCCTGCTCGTCGACGAGCTCGCCCATTCGAACCTCGTCGGCGGCGAGCCCGCGCCCCGGCACCCGAAGCGCTGGCAGGACGTCGAGGAACTGCTCGATCAGGGTATCAGCGTCTGGACGACGGTCAACGTTCAGCACCTCGAGAGCCTGAACGATCTCGTCGCGCAGGTCACGGGGGTGCGACAGCGGGAGACTCTGCCGGACCGGATTTTCGACGAGGCCGCCGAGATCGAATTGATCGATCTGCCGCCCGACGACCTGCTCGCGCGCCTGCGCGCGGGCAAGGTGTACATCGCCGACGAGGCGGCGACCGCGGTCGAACGGTTCTTCCGCCTGTCCAATCTGATGGCCTTGCGCGAGCTCGCTCTGCGGCGCGTCGCGGCGCGCGTCGAGGCGGCCGCGCGCGCGTTGCCGGCGGAGCGGTCGCGCGTGCGATTCGCGGGCGAGCGGATCCTGGTCGCGGTCGGCCCGGACGACCAGGCGGAGCAACTGGTGCGAGCCGGCAAGCGGATCGCCGCGGCATTCGACGCCGGCTGGACCGTCGTCTACGTCGAGACGCCGGCCCTGCTGCGCCTCTCCGATGCGAAGCGGAACCGGCGCATCGACGTACTGCGCCTGGCCGAGTCGCTCGGCGCCGAGACGGTGACGCTGGATGGCCCGACCGCGGCGGCGGCGATTCTCGAATACGCGCGTACGCGCAATGCGACGCGGGTCGTCGTCGGTTCGGCCAAGCGCCGCGGCTGGCGCGCCTGGCTGCGCGCCTCCACCAGCATGCAGCTCGCGCGGCAGGCGGCCGGGTTCGACCTGATCACCATTGCGGCGGACGAGCGCTCGCCCGCCGGGCGGGCGCTGGCGGCGGCAGCAGCGGCGGCGAATGAAGACCCGCGGCCGCTCAACTGGCGGCGGTACGGCTGGGCGGTGGCCACCTCGCTCGTGTGCACGGCGTTTGCGTTCGCGCTTTACCCGCGGTTCGAGCTGTCGAATCTCGTGATGGTGTACCTGCTCGGCGTGACCGTCGCCGGCCTGCGTTTCGGGCGCGGTCCGTCCGTCCTGACCTCGCTGCTGAACGTCGCGGCGTTCGATTTCTTCTTCGTGCCGCCGCGGTTCACGATGGCGATTTCCGACGTGCAATATCTCATGACCTTCGCGGTGATGCTGATCGTCGCGCTGGTCATCACGAACTTGACGGCGAGCGTGCGTCAGCAGACGCGCGTCGCCGGCGCGCGCGAGCGTCGTTCGGCGCTGCTCTACGCGATGAGCCGCGAGCTCGCCGTAACGCGCGGCATCCCCGGCATGGCACGTGTCGCCGTGCGCCACCTGGCGGAGGTGTTCCAATGCGCCGCGGTCGTGCTGTTGCCGGATGTGCACGGCAAGCTGCGCCATCCGCAGGATCAGCCGCTCGAACAGTCTTTTCGCGCCGCCGATCTCGCGGTCGGACAATGGGTTCTCGACCGCGGGCGCCAGGCCGGCCTCGGCACCGACACCTTGCCGGCGTCGGCAGGCCTGTACGTTCCGCTCGGCGACGAGCACGAACGGCTCGGCGTGCTCGCCGTGCTGCCGGCCAATCGACGGCGGGTGCTGTTGCCGGAACAGCGGCATCTGCTCGAGACCTTCGCCGCGCAGATCGGCCTCGCGGTCGGGCGGGCGCGCCTCGCGGAGGCGGCGGAGGCGACGCATCTCGCCGCGGAACGGGAGAGCCTGCGCAATACCTTGCTCGCGTCGATTTCCCACGATCTGCGCACGCCGCTCGCGGTGATCGGCAGCGCCGCCGCGACGCTCGCCGAACGCGACGCCGACATCGACGCTGCGACACGCACTTCGCTCGCGCGTTCCATAGAATCCAAGGCGCGCGACATGGCCGATCTGGTTTCGAACGTGCTCGACCTCACGCGCTTCGAATCCGGCCAGGTCGTTCTGCGTCGCGACTGGCAAACCGTCGATGATCTCGTCGGCGCCGCGTTACGACGCGTGGAGGCGAAACTCGCGGACCATCCGCTCGAGCTGAGCCTGGCGGTGGACCTGCCGCCGGTATACGTCGACGCGACCCTGGTCGTGCAGGTCCTTGCGAATCTCCTCGACAACGTCGCGAAGTACACGCCGGCGGGCACCGCGGTCCGCGTGTCGGCGACGGCGGACGCTCCGTTCGTACGGATCGCCGTGGAAGACGACGGGCCGGGTTTGCCGCCGGGGGATCCGGCACGCCTGTTCGACAAATTCCAGCGCGGCTCGGGGGAGGGTACGATCGTCGGCGCCGGTCTCGGGCTCGCGATCTGCAAGGCGATCGTCCTCGCCCACGGCGGCCGGATCGAAGCGCGGCGGCGCGCCGGCGGTGGGGCGCGGTTCGAGTTCACGCTCGGCACGCGGGAGCCCCAAGCATGACCCGCGCGACGCACCAGATCCTCCTGGTCGAGGACGAGCCGGCGATTCGCCGCGTGCTGCGCGTGTTGTTCGAAAGCGAGGGCTACAAGGTCATCGAGGCCGCGACGGCGGCCCGCGCGCAGATCGAGGCACGCGCTCACAAGCCGGATCTGCTGCTGGTCGACCTCGGATTGCCCGATGCCGAGGGACTCGAGGTGATTCGCCGTACGCGCGCATGGTCGTCGGTGCCGGTCATCGTGCTGTCGGCGCGGACGATGGAGGAGCAGAAGATCGCGGCCCTCGATGCGGGTGCAGACGACTACGTCACCAAGCCGTTTTCGGCGCCGGAACTGGTCGCGCGAGTGCGCGCCGGATTGCGGCGCAATGCCCGCGACCCGCGGCGCAGCCCCCGGCTGCGGTTCGGCGCCATCAGCGTCGATCTCGGGGCGCGCCAGGCGCAGGGCCCCGACGGCGCGATTCACCTGACGCCGCTCGAGTATCGACTCCTCGAATGTCTCGCGCGCCAGGGCGGAATGGTCGTGCAGCAGCGGCGGTTGCTGCGCGAGGTCTGGGGGCCGGATCGGGTCGAGGACGCACGGGGCCTGCGCGTGTTCATCAGTTCGCTGCGCACGAAACTCGAAGCGGACCCGCGCCGACCGCGCCACCTGCTCACCGAGACCGGGATCGGCTACCGCCTGTGCGCCGAGGAGATCACGGACGGCGATGCGGCCGCACGGGGCGCGCAGGTGCACGAACCCGCGGTCGATCCTGGCGGGGATGATCCGTAGCCTTGCACGGGGCAGCGCGGTCTTCAGACGATCGCGAAGAGCTCGAATACCAGGCGCTTGGCCTGATCGAGCAGCAACGCGAAGACGACGACGGCAGCGATCAGTGCGCCGATCAGCGTCCAGGGTAGCGCGGCCATCAGCAGACCGACGCCCGCCATCACGCCGACGGCGGCCAGATCGGTGGCGCTCGCCAACGCCATCCAGCGCCCGGGGGCGAACGACCACAGGCGGCCGTCGGTCCGAAGCACGTAGATGTTCGCCTGGTTGGTAAACATGAGGATGAGGAAGACCACGGTTTGCAACTGCTCCGGGGTAAGTCCGAGGGTCGCGCGCACCCACCAGTACACGGAAAACGAAAATCCCAGGGCCGGCACCGCGAACGCCAGTGCGGCGCCGACCAGCCGACGTACGCGCCAGCGCTGCGGCCGCGGCGCTGACTGCACGCGGTCGGTGGCGATGGTCATTGTGACGAAGTCGTTGGTGAACAGCAGCAGCACGATCAACGTGGCTGAGATCACGAAACGGCCGGTGAGCCACAAGCCGAGCGTGAGAAAGATGACGATCTCGAAGGTTTTGAGCGTCTTGTTGAGCGTGTAGGTGAGCATGCGCCGGTGCACCTCGCGTCCGGTGCGCACCACGGTGAGTACGCCGCCGAGTCCCGGATCCGTCAGCACGACACCGGCCGCGGCCTTGGCCACATCCGTGGCGCTCGCGACGGCCACGCCGAGCTCGGCCTGACGCAACGCCGGCGCGTCGTTCACGCCGTCGCCGGTCATGCCGGTGACGTGGCCGGTGCGCTGCAAGGCCTGCACGATGGCGTGCTTGTCCTCGGGCAGCACGCGGGCGAACAGGTCGCAGTTGTCGGGGTCGCGCAACGCGTCGGCGCTGGCCTCGCACGCCCGCGTACCGAGGCCGAGCTTCGCGCCGATCGCGCGCGCGGTCTCCAGCGCGTCGCCGGTCGCCATGCGCACGCTCACGCCGAGTTGCCCGAGCTTCGCGATCAGCTCGGCGGCGTCGGGCCGGGGCGGGTCGGAGAGTCCGACGACGCCGAGGATTTGCAGCGTATCCGCGGCGCCTGCCGCGATCGCCAGCACGCGCGCGCCGCCTGCGGCGAGCAGTTTTTCCGCGGCGTCGAGCGCGTCCTGCTGCGCGGCGTCCAGCTTGCACGACGCGCCGATGACCGTGGCCGCACCTTTGAGCGCATGCCAAGGCTTGCCATCGACTGTGTACACGCCTTCGCTGCGCCGCGTGCTCGGGTCGAATGGGTGAAAGGCTTCGCGCGGCGGCGCATCTTGGAGCAGGCCCTTGGCACGCGCCGGCTCGAGGACCGCCAGATCCAGCGGGTCCTGCGTGGCGTCGTCGCTCGCCAGCGCGGCGGCGCGCAGGACCCGGTCGGCGTCGACGCCCGTGGCCAAGGGGGTCACGCCGGCCAGTGTGAGCGTGTTTTGGGTCAGTGTGCCGGTCTTGTCCGACACCAGCGTGTCCATCGCCGCGGCCTCTTCCACCGCTGGCAGGCGCGTGACCAGCACGCCTTGGTGCGCGAGTTGCATGCTGCTGACCGCCGTGGCCAGGGTGTAGGTTGCGGGCAGCGCGACCGGGACCGACGCCACCAGCAACATCAGCGCGAACACGGCGGTGTCGAGCATGGGCATGTGGTGCAGCAGGGCGTAGACGACGACCAGCACGACCAGCAGCGCGTCGAAGATCACCAGCCGCTCGACGATGCCGAAGATCGCGCGTTGCATGTGGCTCGGAGGGTTGGAGCTGCGCACCAGTTCGGCGGTACGGCCGAAGAAGGTGTGGGCGCCGGTGCCGGTGACGGCGCCGCTCGCTTCGCCCTGGCGCACGATCGCGCCTGTGTAGGCGGGTTTACCGGCGCCGGCGTCGACCGGCAGCGACTCGCCGGTCAATGCCGCCTGGTCGAGCGCCACGGCGCCCTCGAACAGTTGCAGGTCGGCCGGCACCAAGTCGCCGGCGCGCAGGTGCACCATATCGCCCGGCACCAGCTGCTCGGCGGGGATGGTGCGCCAGGCGCCGTTGCGCAGCACGCGTGCGTTGACATGCAGCTGTTTGCGCAGCAGGGCGAGGGCGTCCTTGGCGCGTTGTTCCTGCGCGAAGGCGACGCTCGCGTTGAAGATGAGCAGCGCGGCGATCACCAGCGCCTCGGTGGCGCGACCCAGCAACACCTGCAGCACGATCACCGCTTCCAGCATCCACGGCACCGGGGCCCAGAACTTGGCGGCGAAGCGGCGCCAGGCCGGCACCGTCCGGTCCTCGATCGTGTTGGCGCCAAAGCGCGCAAGGCGTGCCGCGGCTTCGGCGCTGCTCAGTCCCTGCTCGCGGTCGGAGGGCGGCAGATCGGCCGTCTGGGTGGAGACGCTCGTCACAGCCAGCCGGTCCAGAAGAGAGCCGCGACGAGGCACACCGCGAACCAGCCGACCACGGGAACCATCCGGCGCTGGCGACCGAGTATCAGCGCGTAACAGGCGTTGACGACGTTGTTGCTGACCGATGCGATCAGGATCGCCTGGACCATCAACTGCGGATCGATCGAGCTTCGTTGCGACGCCAGCGACAGAATGAACGGATTGATGTCGGTGAGCCCGACGAACAGGCTCAACAATCTGAGCGCACCGGCGCCGAAGTGGCTCGTGATGAACTGGGTGAGGGCGGCGAATGCGATGAACAGCGCGCCAAACAGCAAGGCGATGGGTAAATCGAGCGGGTTGTGCGGGCGCAGTTGCACGGGTACCGGCGCGGGCGCTGCGTCGCATCGATTCACGCGCCAGAGGATCGCGGCCACCACGCCCGAGCCGAGGATCATCGCGCCGTACGGCAGCAGCAAGGCCTTCGCGGCGGCCACGTGACCGAGCAGCGCGATCAGGGCGAGCAAGCGCAGATACATGACGATGATCGCGAGCACGATCGCGGCCGGCGCCTGCGCCGCGATGCTCGGATCCTTGCGCGATTCACGTCCGAGGACGATCGTGACGGCGGTGCTGGAATACAGTCCGCCGATCAGCCCCGTGATCAGCGTACCCGCCTTGGGCCAGACGTAGCGATGCGCCACATAGCCCGCGTAGGAGAGGCCCGAAATCGCCACCACCGCGAGCCATACTCGTTGATAGCTCAGCGACGGCAACGCCGGCAACGCGGAGTTCGGCATCAGCGGCAGCACCAGGCCCGCAATGATGAGAAACTTGGCGAGCGTCACGCCCTCGGCACTTGGGAAGGTGTCCGACAAGCGCCGGATCAGCGGCTTCTCGCCCAGCATCAATATGCCGACCACCATGACCGCGGCGTCGAACCAAGCGGGCTGGGTCAGGACCATGGGCCCGAGCAGATAGGCCAGCAAGGCGATGAGCGACGGTAGCAGTGCGCCGCCGCCGTTCGCCGCGGCCGTTTGCTCGACCGCGGGTGCCGCGCGCTGCCACAATTGCACGGCGAGCCACAGCGCGAGCGTCGCAAGGCCGGCGAGATATAGCCCGCGCGGCGCGGAGCCGTCGAGCAACCAGAGCACGAAACCCGTGGTGCCGATCAGCGTGAGTGTGCGCGTGGTGCCGAAGCCGATGCCTTCGTCCTGCGCGCGACGGTAGCTGTGCAACTCGAGGCCGAGGACGAATGCCATCACCACCGTGGCGGTGAACTGCAACAGCAACGGCGGCAGCGCGCTGGTCATGGGCGACAGCTTACACCGTCCGCCGCGGGGCAGAACCGACCTGCACAACGCTCGGTGATCGATCTGCGGATCGGCGCGCGTGAGGTGAACGCACAGGTCATGGGTTCGAGCCTCTACCGGATCCGGGTCAAGATCGCGGCGGTCGCCGGCTCGCACTGGCTGCGCGTCGCGCGCGACTGCACGCGTTCGATCGACACGCTGGCCGAGCTACTGCAGGGGCGGCGAACACGTACATTGCGTTCGAGTCTGCGCGATCACCGAAGCGCGCAAGCGCAGCGGACTCTCGCAGCAACAATTTGCCGAAGCGCTCGGCGTTGCAACCCGAACCCCGTCTCGTCTCATTGCGCGCAAACGGATATAGCGAGAAGTGTTGTAAACCGCCCTATGGGGCGAGTAATGGCAGTTTTTTACTATTAATCGCCACAATCGGCGACTTATAATATGACTTGTGAAATGATAGTATTCGCCTAATGAGACGAATTAGATTGCCCCAACCCAAAAAATCGCTCATGGAGGCGAGTCATGAAGATCACATCCGAGTTGACAGACCGGGCGGTTCTGCGGGAGTTCGGCGACCGACTGGAGCGTCGTCGAATCGATGCGGGATTGACGCAAGCACAGCTGGCCGAGGAAGCCGGCATCTCGAAGCGCACGGTAGAACGAATCGCGGCGGGGCACAGCATTGACTTTGGCATGCTACTGCGTGTTCTGCGGGTGCTGAAACTCCTGGAGGCGCTGGATCAGCTGGTATCCGATCTGCCGCAGAGCCCCCTCGTGATTCTCGACGGTCGAGGTCGCGCGCGCAAGCGCGTTGGGCATTCGCGCCGGCCGCCGGACGTCACGGTGGTGCCCAAGCCAGCCTCGCCCTGGAAGTGGCGGGAGTAGCGTGTGGCGACCGTAGCCGAAGTGCGGCTGTGGGGCCGCCGGATCGGAGCGGTTTCCCTGGAGGAGGGCGCGCGCGTTGCCTCATTCCAATATGACCGGGCCTTTCTCGCCAGCGGCATCGAACTCTCGCCGATCACCATGCCCCTGTCGCCACAAGTGTATCAGTTTCCTTCCCTACCGCAGGTGTCCTTTCACGGCCTGCCGGGTCTGCTCGCCGATTCGCTGCCGGATAACTTCGGCAATGCGCTGATCGATGCGTGGCTCGCCACTCAGGGCCGTCGGCCCGAGAGCTTCAACGCCATCGAGCGGCTCTGTCACACCGGAATTCGCGGAATGGGTGCTCTCGAATACGCGCCCGCGAAGGGTCCGCCCCTTGGGAGATCGGCCAAGGTGCAGGTGGATGAGTTGGTCAAACTGGCTTCGCAGGTGCTCACGCACCGCGCCTCACTCCAAGTGTCATTTGCCCCTGGACGCCGGCACGATGGGCTGCAGGAGCTGCTGCGGGTGGGTACCTCGGCCGGAGGTGCGCGGGCGAAAGCCATCGTCGCTTGGAACCGAGAAACGAACGAGGTGCGCTCGGGGCAAGTGAAGGCCCCGGCCGGCTTCGAGTACTGGCTGCTCAAGTTCGACGGGGTGAGCGCAAACAAGGACAAAGAGCTCGACGACCCAAAAGGTTATACCGTCATCGAGTATGCCTACGCGCTCATGGCCGCTGATGCCCACATCGAGATGTCCGAATGTCGTCTGCTGGAAGAGAGCGGCCGGCGCCATTTCATGACGCGACGGTTCGATCGGCTGAGTGACGGCGGCAAGCTGCACATGCAGTCCCTGGCTGCGCTCGCTCACTACGATTTAAACTCAGCCGGCGCGTACTCATACGAGCAGGCCTTCGCCGTCATCAAACGCCTGGGGCTCGCCATGCGTGCCCGCGAACAACAGTTTCGCCGCATGCTCTTCAACGTCGTCGCCCGCAACCAGGACGATCATGTGAAGAATATCGCCTTCCTGATGGACAAGGCAGGCGCCTGGGCATTGTCGCCCGCGTTCGATGTGACCTACGCCTATAACCCGACGGGCCTGTGGACGAGCCGCAACCAAATGACGATCAACGGCAAAGCTGATGACTTCACCCTGCAGGATTTCCTGGCGGTCGCGCAAGTGGCGGGTCTGAAGCGTGGGCGAACTGAAGCGATCCTCGCGGAAGTGACGGACACCGTTAAAGAATGGCCGCGTTATGCCACGGCAGCGGGCGTGCTCGGCTCCCAGCGGGATCAAATCGCCCGAACTTTGCGGTTGAAGTTCGACCGCCGCGGTATCCTGACCACGCGGCGATAAGTCCTCACGGCACGCCCGCTCAAACTGATTGGTGACGGAGCGCTCGACCGCGGCGACAACAGTCCGCTGTTTTCGGCCGGCCGAAGCGTCGCCGGTGAGCAACGCGCGGTCGCTTACCTGGGGCTGTACTCAACTTGGGGATCGCGAGGCTGAATGGACATTGGCGTGATAGTATCGGTGCCGGCGGCCCTGGTCTTTGCGTGGAGCATGGGCGCGCATTGCACGTGCTTTGGCGACATTAAGCAAAGATTTTCGGCCTCGATCGACTTCGTCGAGCGAAACGACAACCCTAGCGAGCGACGCAGGTTGCCGATCGCCGATATCGGAACCCCGAACGCCGACCGCATTGATCGATCATGCCACACTGCTCACCGATGAAATCCGGATGGCCGAATCGATGGCCGATCGATTTATTGCCGATGACAGCTGTAAGATACGTGCATTCCACTCATTCCCGACACACAGCATGCACAGATGATGGGAAAAGGATTGGTTCAAGCGTTGCACGGCGGCCTGCGGCTTGAAGTGTGCATTTTGGGCGGCGGTGTTCTCGCGGCCTGCAGCCTTGGACCTGCCTACCGGCAGCCCGTGAATCCGGCGCCCACGGTCTGGGTGACGCCCGTCGCGCGAGCCGGTCCCGGCGAGTCCGCATCGGCGAAGCCGGTTGCCAACTGGCCGAGGGCAGCCTGGTGGCGCGGCTTCGGGTCGGCGCAGCTCGATACCTACATCGCCGATGCACAAGCAAACAATAACGATATTTCGGTGGCGATCGCGCAAGTGCGCGAGGCCGATGCAGAGGCGCGTATCGCCGGCGCACCCTTGCTGCCGTCGCTCGCGTTGCAGGCGAGTGCGAATCGGCAGAAGTCGTTCTCGCCGTTCTCCGGCTCGTCCGGGACGCTGCACGATGAATACACGCCGACGCTGACGGCGAGCTACGAGCTGGACTTCTGGGGCGAGAATCGCGCGACGCGCGCGGCGGCACTGGCGGCCGCGCGGGCGAGCCGCTATGCCCGCGACACCGTCGCACTGACCGTGGTGAGCAGCGTCGCGCTGACCTATTTCGAGACACTGGAGCTGCACGACCGGCTGCAGGTGGCACGGAATAATCTGTCGAATGCACAGCATGTTCTGGACGGCCTGCAGTTCGAGGCGCGGGTCGGCACCGCGACAGCGCTCGATGTGGCGCAGCAGGCCGCGACCGTGGGTGTTCTGAATGCCGCGATACCGCCGCTGCGGCAGCAATTGCGCGTGGCTAGCGATGCGCTCGCGATCCTGATCGGCCGCGCGCCGGAATCCGTAACGGTAGCCGGCGGCTCGCTGGCCGACATCGCCGAGCCTGTGGTCTATCCGGGGCTGCCTTCGGCGCTGCTCGTGCGCCGGCCGGACGTCGCCCAGGCCGAGGAGCAGCTGCGCGCAGCCAATGCGAATATTGCGGTCGCGCGCGCCGCGATCTTCCCGAGCGTCACCTTGACGGCGGACGGCGGCTTTGCGAGCGGAGTCGTCGCGACCGTGTTGTCGCCGGCGAGCCGCGTGTACGGGCTGACGGCGGCGCTCGCGCAAGACGTGTTCGAGGGAGGAAAGCTGCTTGGCGCGTACGAGTACAACAAGGCGCGGTATGGCGAGTTGTTGGCCGATTATCGCAAGACCGTGCTGACGGCGTTTTCCAATGTCGAAGATGCTCTCGTCAGCCTGAGACAGACCGCGGAGCAACAGCGGCGTGAGCAGGTGGCAGTCGATACGGCACGCCGTGCGTTCGCCTTCGCCCAGCTGCAGATGCGCGCCGGCGTCGCCAACGTGCTGACCGTGCTGAATACCGAGACCGCCTTGTTCACGGCGCAGGATACGCTGGTGCAGATCAAATACGCGCATTTGCAGGCCCTGGTTGACCTGTACCAGGCCCTTGGCGGCGGCTGGTCGCGTTCGGCGCCCGGCGCCTTCCCGGCGCCTGGAAAGCGGTCATGAATGCGCATAGCTTGCGCTCCAAGCGCGTGCAGCTGGGACTCGCCGTCGCCGTCGCCATCGTCGTGGCGACGCTGGTTTGGTTACGCGTCACGCGCGCGCGGTCCGCCGCGCAGGAGCGCCGGGGCCCGTCCGCCGTAGCGGTCTATGCCGCCCAAGCGCGACGCATGGATGTTCCGATCTACCTCGACGGGCTCGGCACCGTGCAGGCGTTCTACACGGCCAATATCACTGCGCAGATCGACGGCGAGCTGCTGAGCACCGACTTCGTCGAAGGACAGATGGTCAAGAAGGGTGAGCTGCTCGCGCAAATCGATCCGCGACCGAGCCAGGCGGCGCTCGCAGGAGCGATTGCGGTCAAGGCGAAGGACAGGGCTCAGCTTGCCGGTGCGCAGGATGTACTGAACCAGTACGAGGAGCTGGCACCTGCGAACTTGACCAGCAAACAGTCGCTCGATTCGCAGCGCGCCCTCGTGCAGCAGCTTCAAGCGCAGATTCAGGTGGACCAAGCCGCAATCGACACCGCGCGTACTCAGCTCGCCTATACGCGTATTACCTCGCCGATCTCGGGCCGCACCGGCATACGCACGATCGATCCCGGCAACATCGTGCACGCCGCCGGCACCAATCCCATTGTCGTGGTCACGCAGGTCCAGCCCATCTCGGTGGTATTTACTCTGCCGGAGCAGGATTTGGCCGAGGTCAGGCTGGCGCTGGGCGGCGGCCCGATTCATGTCACCGCGATAGCACGCGATGGCGAGCGTGAGCAACTCGATCAGGGCACGGTGACGTTGATCGACAACCAGATCGACCAAACGACCGGCACGATGCGCCTGAAGGCAAGCTTTCCGAACCTGCACAGTACGCTATGGCCGGGGCAGTTCGTCGCGATACGGATGCACTTGCGGACCGAGCATGACGTCGTGACGATTCCATCTAGTGCTCTGCAGCGCGGACCCGACGGCCTGTTTACCTACGTGATCATGCCGGATTCGGTCGTACAGGTGCGCGCGCTCAAGATCGATCGGGAAGCCAATGGAGCGGACGGGGTAAGCGTGGTCGATGCCGGGCTGCAAAGCGGCGAGCGTGTCGTCACGAGTAATCAGTTACGGCTCAGGCCCGGCGCGCGCGTGCTCGTAATCCGGCGTGCCGCGCACTCCGCGATCTAAGCCTCGCAGACGGCGACCAAGCACCCGTCATGAACCTCTCCGAGCCCTTCGTCCGGCGCCCGATCGCGACGTCGCTGCTGATGGCCGGCATTCTGCTCGTCGGCATAGTAGCCTGGCCGCGGTTGCCGGTCGCGCCGCTCCCGCAGGTGGACTTTCCGACGATCGAAGTCAGTGCGCAATTGCCCGGGGCGAGTCCCCCGACGATGGCCGCATCGGTAGCAACGCCGCTCGAGCATCAATTCGCCCAGATCGCCGGCCTCACGCAGATGACCTCGTCGAGTACGCTCGGGTCGACGACCATCACGCTGCAGTTCGAACTCAACCGCAACATCGACGCTGCCGCGCAGGACGTGCAGGCTGCTATCTCGGCGGCCGCGGGACAGCTGCCGCGGAACATGCCGGCACCGCCGAGCTACGCCAAGATCAATCCGGCGGATGCGCCTATCCTCGTGCTGGCGCTGCACTCCGCCGTGCTGCCGCTGACCACGGTCGATTACTATGCCGAGGATGTGGTCGCGCAGCAGATCTCGCAGATCGACGGAGTCTCCCAGGTCAACATCGGCGGACAACAGAAACAAGCGGTGCGCATTCAGGTCGATCCGATCAAGCTTGCCGCGCTCGGTCTGCAGCTCCCGGACATCGCCAATGTCGTCAGCGTCGCCTCGGTGAACTCGCCCAAGGGCGCCGTCAACGGCACGCAGCACAGCTTTGCGATCTACGACAACGACCAGCTCGACAGCGCGGCTCCCTGGAACAACGTCATCGTAGCCTACAAGAGCGGCGCGCCCGTGCGCATTCGCGACATCGGCCGGGCGGTCAATGGGCCGCAGAACACGCGGTCCGCGGCCTGGCAGGACGGCAAACCCGGCATTTTCCTGCTGATCTACAAGCAACCGGGCGCCAACGTCATTCAAACGGTCGACCGGATCGATGCGTCATTGCCAAAAATATTGGTGTCCGTGCCGCCGTCGCTCTCGCTCACGCTCGTCCACGATCGCACCGCGACCATCAAGGCCTCGGTGGACGATGTCGAAATTACGCTGACGCTGACGATCACGCTGGTCATCCTGGTGATCTTCATGTTCCTGCGCAGCGTTCGCACGACGCTCATTCCCGCCGTAACGGTGCCGCTCTCACTGGGCGGCACCGCGGCTCTGATGTACCTGTTCGGCTTCAGCCTGGACAACCTCTCGCTCATGGCGTTGACCATCGCGGTGACGTTCGTGGTCGATGATGCCATCGTGATGCTCGAGAACATCTATCGCCACATCGAGGAGGGACTGTCGCCGATGCAGGCGACGCTCCAAGGCGCTCGCGAAATTGGCTTCACGATCCTGTCGATGAGCCTCTCGCTGATGGCGGTGTTCATTCCGCTGCTGCTCATGAGCGGGGTCATCGGCCGGCTATTCCGCGAGTTCGCCCTCACGGTGGTCATGACCATCGCGATGTCCGCCTTCATCGCGCTGACGCTCTCGCCGATGATGTGCTCGCGTTTCGTGCACAGTGAGAAGAACGTCAGACACGGCCGGCTGTACCTGATGTTCGAGACCGGATTCGACCGGCTGTTGAACGGCTACCGGCGTGGACTGGATGCCGTGCTGCGCCACCCGGCCGCCACGATGGCCGTCTTCGCGGCCACCGCCGTGGCGAGCGTGGCGCTCTACATCCTCATACCCAAAGGCTTCTTCCCGCAGGAGGACACCGGCGTGATCTTGGCCGTGCCGCAAGCCGCGCAGGACGTGTCCTTCGACCAAATGGTGAAGCTCGAACACTCGGTCACGAACATCGTCGCACGCGACCCGGCCGTGGCGCACTACGCGACGGCGATGGGCCTCGGCGGGCGGCCGCTGAATAGCGCCTTTCTGATCATCAGCCTCAAGCCGCGCGATCAGCGCAAGTCCAACGCTGATCAGATCATCCGCCGCCTGGAGGGCAAGATCAATCGACTGCAAGGCATCAAGGTGCACATGCAGTCCCAGCAGGACATCAATGTCGGCGGCCGCACCGCAGCGGCTCAATACCAATATACGCTGACCGATACCAATCTCGACGAGCTCAACGCCTGGGCGCCACGGGCTGAGGGTGCGATGCGCGCGCTGCCCGAGCTGAGCGACGTGGCCAGCGACCAGCAAACAGGCAGCGGCATGTTGTCGATGAGGATCAACCGCGATCAGGCGGCCAGATTCGGCATTCAGCCGGCCCAGATCGACGACACGCTCGAGGATGCGTTCGGACAGGCACAGGTGGGGCAGTACTTCACGCAGACCGATACCTATCCCATCATCCTCGAGGTAACGCCGTCGCTGCAACGCAGCCCGCGGACGCTCGATTCGCTGTATCTGCGCTCGCCCCTCACGGGCCAGATGGTGCCGCTGTCGACGCTCGTGAGATACGACACCCAGCACGCAACCTACCTGTCGGTTGCCCACCAGGGCGAGTTTCCCGCCGTGACGCTCTCGTTCAACCTGGCATCGGGCGTGGCGCTCGGCAATGCCCTTACCGCGATCGAGCGGGCGGTCGCGCGGCTACATATGCCCGCAAGTATTTCGGGCGGCTTCCAGGGTACCGCGCAGGTGTTTCAATCCTCGCTCAATAGCGAGATCTATCTCATTCTTGCGGCGATAGCGGCAGTCTACATCGTTCTCGGTATGCTGTACGAGAGCTATGTCCATCCGCTCACGATACTCTCGACCCTGCCATCCGCCGGCACGGGCGCGCTGCTTGTGCTGATGCTGTTTCATTTCGACCTATCGGTGATCGCACTGATCGGCATCATCTTGCTGATCGGCCTGGTCAAGAAGAACGGCATCATGATGGTGGATTTCGCAATCACCGCCGAGCGCGAACAGCACTTGTCCCCAGAGGCCGCGATTCGCCAGGCCTGCCTGCTGCGCTTCCGCCCGATTATGATGACGACGATGGCGGCTCTGCTCGGTGCGGTTCCATTGATGCTGAGCCACGGCACCGGCTCGGAGTTGCGTCAGCCGCTCGGTTATACCATGGTCGGCGGACTGCTCGTAAGCCAGTCGCTGACGCTGTTCACGACACCGGTGGTCTACCTGTATCTATCCCGCTGGACGGCGACGCTGCGGCGTGCGCGCGCCGGCGGCGACACGCGCGTCGCGCCGACAGGATATTCCGTGGAATGAGGTGGGAACGCTGCGTGCGTCTCGAACGGGACCCGTGCAGCACGGCTTGTGCGAGTCGAATTATCAATCAAGCGGCAATGGGAGTTTCGATAAGTCCATTGCAATGCTGTTCCCACGCATAGTGAGCCAGGAGCGACCCGGGCGGTCAGGATGATCTGGGCGGTAGTGTTCCGAGAGCACCCGGCGCACGTGAGCATGGCCAGGGTGACGCCCAATTGCACCGCGAGAAGAAGCAAGTCACGCATCGTCGAGGTAGGCTAGCAGGGATGCCATGCCGCGCAAGACTGCTCGGTCTTGGCGCCGCACGCTACGATTTGCCAATTCGCACCTCGCAGGTCCACCTCGCCTACTCGAACCAGACGGCCGAATGCTTCGGCTCGATCACGGGCCTCAAGGTCACCTACGAGCACCCGCTCACCGACAACAGCCTGACCTTCGGCGCCGTGCACTGGAACGATCCGTTCCAGATCTACGTCGAGCTACACTACAAACTCCACCATTACTAGATCGGTGAGCGCGGTGAGGTGAGCGAAAGCATCGAAGCCGCGTACGAGGCGCCATACCTGGCGCACCCGTGCATGGAGCCGCTGAATGTCACAGTCCGAGTGAGACCCGGCGGTGCGGAAGTCTGGAAGCCGACTCAGGCGCCGGGTGAGAGGGGTGGGGGCGATCGGCTCGCATTGAGTTCGGCTATAGCCACACGGCCTTGGCTTGGTCAGAATGGACATCCTGTCCTGTCGCCGAGGCAATGCATCTTGATGCGCGCCAAACACTTCGCAATAGCCGACCACTGGCGATGAGTACGCGCCGGACGCACCGCCGGCCGATCGTCGAGGCGGCGCGCTTCACCGGCGGGCGACTGCTCGGTCCGCTCGAGACGCAAGTGCTCGAACTGCTCTGGCGTCAAGACCTCGCAGTGACCGTGCGCGATGTCAGTCGCGCCTTCCCCACCCTGGCCTACACGACCTTGATGACGACTCTTGATCGCTTGTACCGCAAAGGCGTGCTGGTGCGACGCCGCTGCGGACGCGCCTTTGAGTACCAGCCGCGGTACTCGCAGGACGCATTGCTCGGCGAACAAGTGTCGCTGCAGGTCGCCGACCTCTTGGCCGCCTGCGGCGCTCGCACCGCGATCTTGTCCGGCTTGGTCAATGCGGTTGGACGCCGGGACGCGGCCCTGCTCGACGAGTTGGAAGCCCTCGTGCAAACCGAGCGCCGCCGACTCAAGGACAAGGAGGAGAGCCGATGAGTTACGGGCTCAAGCTGTGCCTCGTGCTCGCCGCGGCCTATGGACTCGCCTGCCTGTTGCTGTCGGCCGCCGTCGCCGTCGCCTGGCGCCTCGACTTGCAACGACGGCGTTCCAACGCGGTGGATCTGCTGGCTCTGCGCGTGGCGCCGCCGTGTGGCGCAGCACTCTTGACCCTGAGCGTGGTTTTGCCCTCCTTCATCCTCTACGAGCCGACCCACGAGATCGAACCGCTCGGACCGGCTCTCGTGACCTGCGCCCTGCTGGCACTCACCATCGCCGGTGCCGGCATCGCACGCGGCTGGCGCGCCTGCGCGGCCGCCCGGCTGCTGATCCGCCGCTGCGGGCCGCCGCGTCGATGCGCGCTCGCGGACGGAGCCGAAGTCGACATCGTCGACGTCACGGAACCGATCGTCGCCGCGGTCGGCGGCTGGCGGCCGCGCATCGTCGCCGCCCGGCAAGTGCTGAATGCCTGCAGCGACGAGGAATTTCGCCAAGTCATCAGCCATGAAGCGGCGCATGTGGCGAGCGCCGATAATCTGAAACTCCTCATGCTCGTCTCGAGTCCGGACGTGCTCGCCTGGTTGCCGAGCGGCGCCGCCCTGTCGACCCGCTGGCGCGCCGCGGCGGAGTTTGCAGCGGACGAGCGCTCGGCCGGCGCCGACCCCCACCGGCGCGTGGCGCTCGCGTCGGCGCTAATCAAGGTCGCGCGCCTATCGAACGACGTGCTAGGCCCGGGGGCGGTCCTCAGTCTGTCCGTGGCGCGCGATCATGTCGACGCTCGCGTGCGGCGGCTCCTGTCCCCGTCTCCCGCCGCACCGCGCAAGCTCATATTCTCGAGCCTGGTCGTCTGCGCAGCGCTGACCCCGCTCGCCGCCGTGCCCTCCTACGCGCTCGTACATCGCCTGATCGAGGTGTTGGTCGCTTTGTGAATCCCGCCTGCGGGATCACTGCCAGGCGTACGTGAGACGTACCCACAGCGTCCGCGCGGGCAGCAGATAAAACGACTGACTGCCGAACTCGCTCGAGGTCACCGGCGGCCTCTGGTTCGTCAGATTGCTGCCTTCGAGCCATACGTGCCACAGCTGCGCGCGGCCGAAGCCGTAGCCGACGTCGGCGTCGAGTTGCATGTAGCCGCCGACCGGGGCGATGTTTTGTTCATCGAGATAGCGGCGCCCTACGTACCGGCCGACCACGGTCGCGGTCAAGCCGCGTTTTGGCGTGTACAGCAGTCCGGCCGATGCGAGCAAGTGGGGCGCGAGCGTCAACTGCCGGCCGCCGACGTCGACGTTCGCGACCCCGTCGAAATAAAGATAATGCGTGAATCGGGCGTCGTGATACGCGGCGTTCGCGACGAACGTCCAGTTCGCGGCGAACCCATACCGGCCCTGCAACTCGATTCCCTCGAGCCGTTCTCCCGCGGCGTTCGCCAGCGCCCCGGAGCTGGTTGCGACCACGAGATTGTGGAAGTTCAGCAAGAACAGATCCGCCTGGTAACTCAGCTGCCCGTCGGCCGCGGCCCCTTTGACTCCGGCTTCGTAGCTTTGCGCGGTCTCCGGGCTCAAAAGATTGGGCGTGTAATCGGGACCGAAGTCGAGCGCCGACGGCTTGAAGGCATTGCGGTAATCGGCGTAGACGATGAACTCGTCGTTGCGCCGCCTCCACGCCCGATAGCTCGCGCCGAAAGTCTCCGTCGGCCGGATCATCGTCTTGCCGACGCTCACGGCGGAGAAATCCGGCGGCGCGAGCAGCCGGTCGCTCGAATCCTTGTGCTCGTAGGCATCGTTGAGCCGGACACCGCCGCTCAAGTCCCAACGGTCGTTCGGCTTCCAATCGAATTGGGCATACGCGCCGGAGAACCACCGGCGGTCATTCACGGTGCCGATCTCATTGACCGCCGCCGGCGAGGTGGCCGGCGGCAACACCGACCCGTCGAGCGGCACCGTGTAGGCGCTGTTGCCGTTCAGCGTCGTTTGCCACCCATGCCCGTAGAGCAGGTCGGCGCCGACGATCAGCGTCGCGTCGCGCGCCAGTCGGTGCGCGAGATGGGTGTCGAAATAGTCGTCGTCGATGTGGCGCCGCTGGTTTTGGGTGTCGGCTGTCCCGCTCAGATCCGGATGCAGGAAGGCGCGGATGTCCGTGATGTCGGAGTACGCGAAGGATGCCAAGGTCGACCACCTGCCCCAGGCGGTCGGCAAGACATAGCCGATGGCGAGCTGGTACTTGTTCTCGTCGACTCGCGCATCGGCCGGGTTGAAATTCGCGTCGATCGGCGTGGCGGCGGTCAATCCGGTGCCGACACGCAGGACGGGACTCGGCGGAACGTCCCTCACCGCGGTGATGTTCGCATCGATCCGCAGCGTACCTGCGCCGACGTCTGCGGCGCCGCGATAGAGGATGTGCTTGCTCGCGACCGATTCCCGCGGATCCGAAAAGCCCAGGCTTGCACCGTCGATCGCGAGCGACTGGCGCAAGGTGCCGACCTGTGGCAGCACGAACGATGCGGCTCCGCGGATCGAACCATGGCTGCCGAACGCGAGATCCGCCTGCTTCGCCGCCTGCCCGGCCGGATAGTGAATCGCCTGCACGACGCCGACGAACGAGGTCGCCCCGTACAGCACCGGCGCCGATCCCTTGAGGATCTCGACCCGCTGCACGTCGTTGAAATCGAGCGTCGTGATCCCGGGATTGAACGCCCCGCCCCAGGGAACACCATCCACGACCAACAGGAAGGCATCGAACTCATGCAAGCCCCAGAACGAGGGCACGGCGCTCGACGGTCCCGCGTCCCCGCCAGGGGGCGCCTCGACGCCGGGTACCAGACTCATGGCGCTCGCCATGTCGGTCGCGTCACGCACGACGAGTTCTCGACCGGAGACCACGGAGATCGACGCCGGCACCCGGCCGACCCTCTCCGGGATGCGGGTTGCCGTCACCACGATGACGTCGAGCGACGGTGCGTCGCGCGTTCTTGCGTCGGCCGCGGACGCACCGATCGCGAGTGTCGCGAACAACCCGCCGGCGATCCAGCCGATCCCGGTCATTCTCATCATAGGCATGCTGACTGTCGCCCGGCGCGTCGCGCGATCATGCGGTGAAGACATCCCTCGGGCGAGTCTAGGTGGCCGGCCTGCGCTACTACCAGCGCTCGTAGTTGTCCCCGTGCTACTGTCGATTCAGCGGTTTGGCATCTGGCGCCGCACGGCCGAGATGACGCTCGACAGCGGCGAGAGCGCGCTATTCGACAGCGACGCGACCAAAGTTATCCTCGCGACGAAATTCGGCAATGTCCGCGGGCCGAACGGCGAATTCCTGGGCGTGAGCGGGCGGCCTGAGTACGGGAAACAGGCATGTGCGGCCAGCCTCAAGCGCCTTGGGGTAGCGCATATCGACCTGTACTATCAGCACCGCGGTGATCCAACACCCCCATCGAACACACGGTCGGCGCAATGGCCGCGCTGGTACAGCAAGGCAAGGCGAGGTTTCTCGGTTTGTCGGAAGCTGCGTCGGTAACCATTCGCCGAGCCGTCGAGGTTCATCCTATCGCCGCGCTCCAGACCGAGTATTCGTTCTGGTCGCGCGATCCGGAGGGTGAGATCTTGGAGACCTGCCGACAATTGGGCATCGGTTTTGTTGCCTACAGCCCTTTGGGGCGGGGCTTTTTGACCGGGCGCTTCAAAACGGCCGAGGGCATTCCACAGGACGATTGGCGGCGGCGCCACCCTCGCTTCGAGGGGGAAGAACATCGGGCGCAATCTGCATCTCGCTGAAGCGGTAAAGCAGCTCGCGGCGCAGATCGGCTGCACCTCGGCGCAAGCGGCTTTGGCGTGGGTGCTCGCCCGAGGCGGCAATGTGGTCCCCATCCCCGGCACCAAGCACACGCGTTTTCTCGAAGGAAATGTCGGCGCCTTGACGGTATCGCTGATGCCCGAACAGCTTGGCCGGCTGGACGCGACTTTTCCGATGGGCGTGACCGTCGGTGCGCGCTACCATGAACAGGGGATGCGAGCCGTCAATCTATAGCCATGGCCGCGCATGGGAGACCGGCGTCCTGACCACTTTGGTGAGCATTTTGATACCCTTTAGGTGAGCATCTTCACATGCCTTAGGTAAACATCTTGATAGTGATTATGTCGGGTGGGTTTTCTAGGTAATGCCGACACTAGATGTAAGCTTGATGAGTGAATCCAAACCCATCGATATGTGGGCAAGAGTCGGCGCCGGTTCGGTCGTCGGCGTTTGCGGTTAATTGCGACCCAGGTGTGACCCAACTTACTGACAATGGCAGTTAGCATCCGCCAGGCGCGTCGTAACTTATTGTAATTATTGGTCGGGGTGACAGGATTTGAACCTGCGACTCCTACGTCCCGAACGTAGTGCTCTACCAGGCTGAGCTACACCCCGAAATCGACGGCAACCCTCAATTCTTGCGCGCGACCGCGAACCTGGTCAGTTCGCTCAAACCTTCTTTGAACTCGCTCTCGGGAAGGGGTGACAGCGCGGCAAGCGCCTGATCGGCCTCGCATTGGGCTCGGCGCGCAGTGTACGCAAGGCTCCCGAGGCTTGCAACGGCATGGGTGATTTCATCGAGTCGCTCGAGTCCGCCGTGTTCGATCGCGTGCCGGATCATCGCCCGTTGTTCCACGTCGCCGTGCTGCAACGCATGAATCAGCGGCAGCGTCGGCTTGCCCTCGGCGAGGTCGTCGCCGAGGTGCTTGCCGAGCCAGGTTTCGTCGGCTTGATAATCGAGCGCATCGTCGACGAGCTGGAAGGCGGTGCCGATGTGCCGGCCATAGCTCGCGAGCGCCCGCTCGATCGGCGGTGCGGCGTCGCTCAGCACCGCGCCGATCTGGGCGCCGGCCTCGAACAAACGCGCGGTCTTGCGGTGGATCACGTCGAAGTACCGCTCCTCGGTCGTCGACGGATCGCGTGCCGTCATCAATTGCAGTACCTCGCCCTCGGCGATCGCATTGGTGGCATCGGCGAGAATGTTCATCACGGACATGCGGTCGAGCGTGACCATCATCTGAAACGCGCGCGAATAGAGAAAGTCGCCGACCAGCACGCTGGTCGCATTGCCGAACACCTCGTTCGCCGTCTCGTGTCCGCGGCGCATCGAGGAATCGTCGACGACGTCGTCATGCAGCAGCGTCGCGGTGTGAATGAATTCAATGATGGCGGCCGCTTCTATGTGGCGCACGCCCCCGTGCCCGCAGGCCTTTGCCGCGAGCAGCACGAGCAACGGCCGTAGTCGCTTGCCGCCGGAATGGATGATGTAGGAGGCGACTTGGTCGACCAGTGCCACCGGGCTGCTGAGGCGTTCCTTGACCGCTCGATCGACGGCCACCAGGTCCGCGGTGACCAAGCCACGAATTTTTTCTAGTGTCATGAAAATCTCGGGCGCATCTTACCCTAAGTTCGCTCGCGCCCGCCCGCCCGCCCGCCCGCCCGGCGTGGCGGATGCCGCTGCGTGCCGCCCGTGGCGCGTTCCAAGTCCGCGGCGATCCGCAACACGAGGTGGCCCTCGCCTTGCTTGCCGACGAGCTGCATGCCTGCATGCCTGTATGCCGATCGGCCGACGTACACACCGATGTCCTTGACGAGGACTGGCCCGCCGGCGAGCGGCAGATCCCGGCGCAGTTGACGGGCTTGATCGCGGGACCCCCGCGCGGATCATTGACCCGCCGCGGGTCAAAACGTATACTTCGCGGCTCTTTTGCTGGCCCACCGAGGCCACTTACACTGGAGTTGCCACGATGTATGCCGTGATTGCCACGGGCGGTAAACAATACCGCGTTCAGGAAGGCGCTGTTGTGCGTATCGAGAAGCTCGCGGCGGCGCAGGGCACGAGCGTCGAGTTCAGCCAAGTGCTGCTCGTCGGCGCCGGCGCGGACGTCAAGGTCGGTGCGCCGTACCTCGACAGCGCGAAGGTGGTCGCCACCGTCGAAGGCCACGGCAAGGGCGACAAGGTACGAATCGTGAAATTTCGCCGCCGCAAGCACTACAAGCGCGAAGGCACGCATCGCCAGCCCTACACCGACGTGAAGATCACGCAGATCGTCGCTTAACGGATTGCTCAGGAGACTGGACTCACATGGCACATAAGAAGGCAGGCGGCAGCACGCGCAATGGCCGCGACTCCCACGCGAAGCGTCTCGGCGTGAAGAAGTTCGGCGGCGAACAGGTCGCGGCTGGCAACATCCTCATCCGGCAGCGCGGCACCGCGTATCGTCCGGGCGTCAACGTCGGCATCGGCACCGATCACACGCTGTTCGCGACCGCGCACGGCGTCGTCGAATTTCGCGTCAAGGGTCCAGAACAGCGGACCTTCGTCAACGTCGTCGCGAAGTAGGCGGCGGCCAGCGGGCCGCCGTGCCTGAGGCTTCGAGGATCGACCACCAAAGGGGACAGGCGCGCGTCTGTCCCCTTTTGATTTTCCCAGGATGTGCGGGGAGCCCGCGTCATGAAATTCGTCGACGAAGCGAAGCTGAAAGTGCATGCCGGCAACGGCGGGCGCGGCTGCGTGAGCTTCCGCCGCGAGAAATTCGTTCCCTTCGGCGGGCCCGACGGCGGCGACGGCGGTTTGGGCGGCAGCGTCTACCTTCGGGCGGTTGAGGGCATGAACACGCTCGCCGACTTTCGCATCGCGCGCACCTTCAAGGCAAAGAACGGCGAGAGCGGCAGCGGCAACGATTGCACCGGCCACGGCGGCGCGGATCTGAACATCGCCGTTCCGGTCGGTACGGTCGTCACCGAGATGGACACCGGCGAAACATTGGGCGATCTGGTTGCACTGGATCAGACCTTGCTCGTCGCGAAGGGCGGCAAGGGTGGCTGGGGCAACACGCGCTTCAAGTCGAGCACGAATCGCGCGCCGCGCCGGGTGGGCCTGGGATTGCCTGGCGAGAAACGCGAACTGATGCTCGAACTGAAGCTGATCGCCGACGTCGGTTTGCTCGGATTGCCCAACGCCGGCAAGTCGACGCTGATCCGCGCGGTTTCGGCCGCCCGACCCAAGGTCGCGGATTATCCGTTCACGACGCTGACGCCCAATCTGGGCGTTGTGACTGCGGGCCCCGGGCGCAGCTTCGTGATGGCCGACATTCCGGGCCTCATCGAGGGTGCCGCGCAGGGGGCCGGCCTCGGCATCCGCTTCCTGAAGCATTTGCAGCGCACGCGCGTGCTGCTGCACCTGGTCGACATCGCGCCGATCGACCCGCAGGCCGATCCGGTGCGGGATGCGCGGTCGATCGCCGCCGAACTGAAGAAATTCTCCGGCGACCTCGCGACCAAGGAGCGCTGGCTGGTGCTCAACAAGATCGATCTGATGACGCCTGCAGAGGGCGAGCGGCGGGCGAAGGAAATCGTCCGGCGCCTGCGGTTCAAGGGCAAGGTGCTGCGCATTTCCGCCGCGACCGGCGCCGGAACGACGCCCCTGGTCCAGGACGTGATGCGCTATCTGGAGGAACACCCGCGCGCGGGGCGCGGCGATGCGGTCGATGCGCGGGGCGCCGCGCTCTGAGCGCGCGCCGCCGCGGTCACTCGGCGAGCGCGCGCACCTGCTTCGTCAACCGGCTCTTGTGCCGCGCGGCCTTGTTGCGGTGAATGATTCCCTTGTTGACCATGCCGTCGATCACCGGGGTCGCCTCGGCGAGCGCCGCGAGTGCCTCGTCCTGCTTGCCGGACTTGACGGCGAGGGCCGCCTTGCGGATCGCGGTGCGCAACTGCGACGTCAGGGCGTCATTGCGGGCGCGGTGCTTCGTCGACTGGCGGGCCGCTTTTTCCGCGGATTTGGTGTTGGCCAAGCGCAAACTCCTTACAAAGAGCCGCGTATTCTGCGTTTGCGCCGGATCCTTGTCAATCCGGGGGCGCCGGCACCGGCAGCGTGCCGGCCATAGTGGCTATAGTGGTGTTTCCCGATGAGCCGCGCCATCTTCAAATCGACGACGACCCTCGGGCTGATGACCCTGCTGTCGCGCATCACCGGACTCGTGCGCGACGTCGCCCAGGCGCACCTGTTTGGCGGCGGCCCGCTCGCCGATGCGTTCCTGGTCGCCTACAAGATCCCGAACTTCCTGCGCCGCCTGTTCGCGGAGGGCGCGTTCTCGCAGTCCTTCGTGCCAGTGATCTCCGAGTACAAGCAGCGCCGCAGCGAGGCGCAGGTCCGCGAACTGGTCAGCGGCGCCGCGGGCACGCTCGGAGTCGCGCTGTTCGCGGTGTCGGTGGTCGCGGTCATTGCGGCGCCGCTGCTCGTCTGGGCGTTCGCACCGGGCTTCAAAGCAAGCGGCGACCGTTACGCGATCACGGTCGAAATGCTGCGGATCACGTTTCCATACATCCTGTTCGTGTCGCTGACGGCGCTGGCGAGCGGCGTCCTCAACAGCTACGGACGCTTCGGGCCGCCGGCCTTCACGCAGGTGCTGTCGAACCTCGTGATGATCGTCGCGGCGGTGTGGATCGCGCCGCACTTCGCACAGCCGGGCCTGGTGCTCGCCGCCGCGGTCTTTGCCGGCGGGCTGCTGCAGGTGGCCTACCAGATTCCGTTCGTGCTGCGCCTGCGGTTGCTTGGCTGGCCACGGTGGCGCTGGGACCACAGTGGGGTCCGGCGGGTGGCGCGGCTGATGGGGCCGGGGATATTGGGGTCGTCGGTCGCGCAGGTCAGCCTGCTGCTCGACACGCAGATCGCCTCGTTTCTCGCGATCGGCAGCGTCTCCTGGCTGTACTTCGCGTCCCGGCTGATGGAATTTCCGATGGGTGTGTTCAGCGTCGCACTCGGCACCGTGATCCTGCCGAGCCTGTCGGCGCACCACGCGGCCGCGGCGCCGGAGCGGCTGTCGGCGACCCTCGAATGGGCGTTGAAGCTCGTCCTGCTCCTGGTGCTGCCGGCGGCGGTCGCATTGTTCGTGCTGGCCGGCCCTTTGAACGCGACCATCTTCGGCCACGGCCGCTTTGACGCGCACGATGTGCGGATGAGTTCCGATGCACTGATGGCGTTCTCCTTCGGCCTTCTCGGCTTCAGCTTCGTCAAGGTGCTGGCGCCCGGTTACTTTGCGCGCCAGGACACCCGCACGCCGGTGCGCATCAGCCTGATTTCGCTCGGGGTGAACATCGGCGTGAACCTGTTCCTGATCGCGCCGCTCGTCTATTTCGGCAAATTGCCGGTGCCGCACGTCTTTCTCGCGGCATCGACCAGCCTCGCCGGCTGCACGAACGCCCTGCTGCTGTATCGTGGCCTGCGCAAGAGCGGTGTGCTCAGGCCCGGCGAGCACTGGGGGCCCCTGATCCTGCGCGTCGCCGGCGCCGGTGCCGCGATGGCGGTCCTGCTGCACAGTCTCGGCGGACCGACCTCGCGCTGGCTGGCGATGTCGGCCTGGCAGCGCATCGAGCATCTGGCGGTCTGCGTCGTCGCCGGCGCGACGGTGTATTTCGCCGCACTGCTCGCGCTCGGGGTGCGGCCGCGGCATCTACGTCCCTGAGGCGGGCGCGAATATCGCCCGCGAAGTGCCGTATAATTCCAACCTTTGCCATGGAACTCGTTCGCGGCCTGAAAAATCTGTCGGCGCGCCATCGGGGCTGCGCATTGACCGTCGGCAATTACGACGGCGTGCATCTCGGTCATCAGCAGATGCTGCGTACCCTGTGCAGCCGCGCGCGCGAGGCGGGGCTCGCGGCGACCGTGCTGGTCTTCGAGCCGAGTTCGAAGGAGTTCATCGATCCGCAGGGGGCGCCGCCGCGGCTGACGCGCTGGCGCGAGAAATGTGTGGCGCTCGCCGCCTGCGGGGTCGACCGCCTGGTGACAATGAAGTTCGACGAACACATCCGCGCGATGAGCCCGGAGGATTTCGTCGGCGACCTGATCGTCGGCGCCCTCGGTACTCGCCACATGCTCGTCGGCGACGATTTTCGCTACGGCTGCCGAGCCGCGGGCACGATCGATACCTTGATCGCAGCCGGGCGCGAGCACGGCTTCACGGTCGAGCAGATGCCGCCGTTCGTGTTCGACGCGGTGCGCGTCAGCAGCACGGCGGTGCGGGAGCGGCTCGAGCACGGCGATTTTGTCGGCGCGGCGCGGCTGCTAGGCAGGCCCTACCGAATCCAGGGCCGCGTCGTGCACGGTGATGAACTGGGCCGCGACCTGGGGTTTCCGACCGCGAACCTGCGCCTCGGTCGGCGCAAGCCGCCGTTTCGGGGCGTGCTCGCGGTCCGGGTGCACGGCATCGGCGCAACGCCGATGCCGGGAGTGGCGAGCCTCGGGACTCGACCGACGGTCGGCGGCGTCGAGCCGCTGCTCGAGGTGCATCTGTTCGATTTCGATGGGGACCTGTACGGGCGCAGGCTGGAGGTGGAGTTCTTCGCGAAGCTGCGGGACGAGGAGAAGTTTGCCTCGCTCGACGAGATGATCGCGCAGATGCGTCGGGACGCGGGCGCGGCTCGGCAGGTATTGGCCCAAGGTGGATCGTGAACGATTACAAGCAGACGATCAATTTGCCGAGCACCGGCTTCGCGATGAAGGCGGACCTCGCCAATCGCGAGCCGAAGATGCTTGCGGAGTGGGAGCGGACCGGTCTTTATCGGCGAATCCGGGCGGCGAGCGTCGGCCGGCCGCGCTTCACGCTGGTCGACGGTCCACCGTATGCGAACGGTGCGATCCATCTCGGCCACGCGGTCAACAAGATCCTGAAGGACATCATTGTCAAGGCGCGCACGCTAGATGGCTACGATGCACCCTACATCCCCGGCTGGGATTGCCACGGGCTGCCGATCGAGATGCAGATCGAGAAATCCCACGGCCGCGTCGGCGCGAAACTCGATGCAAAGGCGTTTCGGGCGGCGTGCCGCAAATACGCCGGCGAGCAGATCGATTCGCAGCGCGACGATTTCAAGCGTCTCGGGGTGCTTGGCGACTGGGAGCGGCCATACTTGACGATGATGCCGCGCTTCGAGGCAGAACAGCTGCGCGCGTTCGCCAAGATCATCGCGAATGGCCACATCTACAAGGGCTACAAACCGGTTCACTGGTGCCTGAACTGCCGTTCCGCTCTCGCCGAGGCCGAGGTCGAGTACCAGGACGAGACCTCGCCGAGCATCTACGTGCGCTTCGCCGCCGTCGATCCGGCGGACATCGCCCAGCGCTTCCACGTCGAGACCGGTGACGGCGGCATGCCGGTGTCGGTTGCGATCTGGACGACGACGCCGTGGACATTGCCGGCGAACCGCGCGGTTGCGCTGCATCCGGAGCTCGAATATGCCTTGATCGAGCGCGGCGCCGGCGCGGCCCGCGAACGCCTGGTGCTCGCCGCCGAACGCCTAGCGTCGGTGTTGCCGCAGTTCGGCGACGAGCCCTGGGAGACCGTCGCGACCGTGCGTGGCACGGCCCTGGAAGGCGCACTGCTACGCCATCCATTCTACGAGCGGCAGGTGCCGGTGATCCTCGGCGAGCACGTGACCCTCGAAGTCGGCACCGGCGCGGTGCACACGGCGCCCGCCCACGGTCTCGACGACTACCTCGTCGGCCGGCGCTACGATCTGCCGGCCGACAACCCGGTCGGCGGCGACGGCCGATTTCTCCCCGACACGCCGCTGTTCGCCGGCGAACAGGTGTTCGAGGCGAACGCGCATGTCATCGACGTCCTGACGGAGCATCGCCGACTGCTCAAGGCCGAACCGTACCGGCATGCTTATCCTCACTGCTGGCGGCACAGGACGCCGGTGATCTTCCGTGCGACACCGCAATGGTTCATCAGCATGGACCAGGCCGGCCTGCGCCACGGCGCGCTCGAGGCGATCGCCCACGTCGATTGGATGCCCGAATGGGGCGAGCAGCGGATCGCGACCATGATCGCCGGCCGCCCCGACTGGTGCGTCTCGCGCCAGCGCACCTGGGGTGTGCCGATTCCGTTGTTCGTGCACAAGACCAGCGGCGAACTGCATCCGCGCACGCAGGAGTTGATCGAGGCGGTCGCCGAGCGGGTCGAGGTGGCAGGTATCGACGCCTGGTTCGACCTGGATCCGGCGCAGTTGCTCGGCGCCGAGGCCGGCGACTACGACAAGGCGAGCGACGTGATGGACGTCTGGTTCGATTCCGGCGTCGTGCATCACGGCCTCGCCGTGATGCGCCCGGAGATTGCGGCGCCCGCGGATTTGTACCTCGAGGGCTCCGACCAGCACCGGGGCTGGTTTCACAGCTCGCTGTTGACCTCGGTCGCGATGCACGGCCGTGCACCGTACCGGGCAGTCCTGACGCACGGCTTTACGGTCGACGAAGCCGGCCGGAAGATGTCGAAGTCGCTCGGCAACATCCTCGCGCCGCAGAAGCTGACCGGCACGCTCGGAGCGGACGTCGTGCGCCTGTGGGTCGCCGCGACCGATTATTCGAACGAGATGAGCGTCTCGCCGGAGATTCTGCAGCGCATCGCCGATTCGTACCGGCGGATCCGCAACACCCTGCGCTTCCTGCTCGGCAACCTCCATGGCTTCGACCCGGGCCGCGATGCGGTCGCCTGGGAGCGGATGGCCGCGATCGACCAGTGGGTCATGTCGCAGGCGTTTGCCCTGCAAAACGAGTTGCTGACGGCATATCGCAACTACGAATTCCACGAGATCTACCAGAGGGTGCACAACTTCTGCGTGGTCGAACTCGGCGGGTTCTATCTGGACATCATCAAGGACCGCCTGTATACGACCGGTGCAACGAGTGCGCCGCGGCGCTCGGCGCAGACGGCGCTCTACCATCTCGCCCACGCGCTGGTGCGCTGGATCGCACCGATCTTGAGCTTCACGGCCGATGAGGTCTGGAGTTTCCTCGCGGGCGCGACCGGCGAGTCCGTGCTCCTCTCGGCATGGCACAGCTTTCCGGCGGGCGTTGAGCGGGCTTCGCCGATCGACTGGCCGGTGTTCATCACCTTGAAAGGCGACGTCTCTCGCGAGCTCGAACGGCTGCGTGCGAGCGGGCGGATCGGCGCGCCCCTCGAGGCCGAAGTGACCGTGTATGCCTCGCCTGCCCGGGTCCCGCGCCTCGACGCGCTGTGCGACGAACTACGATTCCTGTTGATCACGAGCCAGGCCCGCGTCGTCGCCCGGGATGTGCCTCCGGCCGATGCGGTGCCCGCGAGCATCGAGAACGTCTGGATCCAGGTGCACCCGGCGCACCAGCCGAAGTGCGTTCGCTGTTGGCATCGGCGCGCCGACGTCGGCGCCGATGCGCGGCATCCGCAACTGTGCGCCCGCTGCGTCGTCAACGTCGAAGGACCCGGAGAGGAGCGTCGATTCGCATGAAACCAATCGAAAAGCGCGCCGGCGGCTGGCGCTGGCTGTTGTTGTCCGCATTCGTCGTGATCGGCGATCAGCTCAGCAAGGCGTACATCGCCCGCCACTACGGCGAGTTCGAGTTCACCCGCGTGCTGCCCGTTCTCGACATCACGCGGATGCAGAACGTCGGCGCGGCGTTCAGCCTGCTCGCCTCGGCGTCCGGCTGGCAGCGCTGGTTCTTCATCGCGCTTGCGCTCGGTGTCAGCCTGGCGATCGTCGTCTGGCTCGTGCGGTTGCGCTGCGGCGCCGGAAAGCTGCTCGCCGCGGGCCTTGCGCTCGTCCTCGGCGGCGCGGTTGGCAACGGGATCGACCGCATCTGCCGGGGCTCGGTGATCGATTTCATACACTTTCACTGGAATCAGGCGTATTTTCCCGCATTCAACCTGGCTGATACGGCGATTACCATCGGCGCGGGCCTGCTTCTTCTGGACGCGTTCCGCGACGCAAGGCGAAAACACTGATGCAAATCCTGCTGGCCAATCCGCGCGGCTTCTGTGCCGGAGTCGATCGCGCGATCGACATTGTCGAACGCGCGATCGACGTATTCGGCGCGCCGATCTATGTTCGCCACGAGATCGTCCACAACCACTACGTCGTCGACCGGCTGCGTGAGGTCGGCGCGGTGTTCGTCGAGGAGCTCGACGAAGTGCCGGACGGCGCGACCGTCGTCTTCAGCGCCCACGGCGTCGCCCGCGCAGTCGAGGCCGAGGCGAAGCGGCGCAACCTGACGGTGTTCGACGCGACCTGCCCGCTGGTCGCGAAGGTGCACATCGAGGTCGCGCGCTACGCGCGCGAGGCGCGCGAGGTGCTGCTGATCGGCCATCACGGACATCCCGAGGTCGAAGGCACGATGGGGCGGTTCGACGAATCCTACGGCGGGCACATGTACCTGGTCGAGACGGTCGACGATGTCGCCGCGCTGAATGTGCGCAACCCGCAGCACATGGCGTTCGTCACGCAGACGACGCTGTCGATGGACGACACGGCCTCGATTGTCGAGGTCTTGCGGCGACGATTTCCCGATCTGCACGCGCCGCGCAAGGAGGACATCTGCTACGCGACGCAGAACCGGCAGGACGCGGTCAAGAGGCTGATCGACCGCTGCGACGCGCTGGTCGTCGTCGGCTCCTCGTCGAGTTCGAACTCGAACCGCCTGCGGGAACTCGCCGACAAGGCCCGCAAACCGGGCTATCTCGTCGACGGTCCGGGGGACCTGCGGCGCGAGTGGTTCGATGGCGTCCGCTCGGTCGGCGTAACCGCGGGCGCCTCGGCGCCCGAGGTCCTCGTGCAAGGCGTGATCGGCCGCTTGCGGGAGTGGGGCGGCGAGGTGGCCGAGGAGGTCGTCGGCCGGCCGGAGCACGTCGTATTCGCCCTGCCGAAGAGCCTGCGCGATGTCGCCAAGCACCGCGGCAGCCTTTCATCGGCCGATTCGGCGAGTTAGAATGCCGGCCCCTTCCCGGGGTCGCGCATACTGCCGCAATAGCTCAGCTGGTAGAGCAACGCATTCGTAATGCGTGGGTCAGGGGTTCGAATCCTCTTTGCGGCACCATTAAATCAATGCCTTGCGCGCTGCATGCTTGATGGTATGTTTACCGTAAGTGCATCGTAAGTGCAAGAGTTGCAAAGGACCTCACCGATCCGCCACGGCGCCTTAGGCGCGCTAGCAGTTCCCTGCTAATTTCGTGGTCGGCGGTTGGAAAGCCGTCGGGCGCGCCATTGCATTACGTATCGAAGCGGACACTCCTTTGGTTGACTGTGCCGGTGTGCTCAGGCGGGAGCTTGAAGCCGAGGCCTCTCAGATTCGCGTCGCGGCGGTATTGGGTCCGGTCACCGATCAAGGTCGAACTGACGCCAGGCCGGTTATGGCGCGTGCGGTGACGACTTACCATACGCAAATATCTTTGCGTATGGTCATACTATATGCAACCATGCTTGCATGTGGTTACGCCCCTTTTGGTCGGAGCGGTTGGAGCGTCTGTGGAAGAGCCGCTCCGTAATTTGGTTCCCCGGTGTGCGACGGGCGGGAAAAACAACGATTTGCCGGGCTTTGAAGGATGTCGAATACTTTGACTGCGAGTTGCCGCGGCATCGCCGGGAAATGGATGACCCGGAGGGCTTCCTGAAAAACCTCGAGGGCAAACGAGTCGTGCTCGATGAAGTACATCGCCTCCGCAACCCGTCTGAACTCTTGAAGATTGCGGCAGATCATTATCCAACCGTCCGAGTCATTGCGACCGGCTCTTCGACTCTGGGAGCCACGAGAAAATTTCGGGACTCCTTAACGGGCCGCAAAGCAGAATTGTGGCTGACACCGGCGATGAGCCGTGATCTGGAATCACTGCACGTTAAAAAGCTGGAACACCGTCTTTATCGAGGAGGGCTACCGCCGTTTTTGCTCGCGGATCAACCGACGGAAAGCGATTTCCAAGAGTGGATGGATTCGTATTGGGCCAAGGACATCCAAGAGCTATTCCGCCTCGATAGACGACGATCATTTTTGACATTCGTCGAATTGCTGTTGACGTCGAGTGGCGGGATTTTCGAGGCTACTCGTTTTGCTCGCCCGACCGAAGCCAGCCGCACTACGATCGCCAATTATCTGTCGGTTCTGGAGATAACCTTTGTCGCGCACGTGGTTCGTCCATATTCGACCGGCAAGATCGCGGAAATTGTAGCTGCGCCAAAGGTGTACGGCTTCGATACCGGCTTCGTTTGTTACTTCCGTGGTTGGCATGAGCCGCGCCGCGACGACATGGGCCTACTATGGGAGCACTACGTCCTCAACGAACTCCATGCGCGCCTGCAGACCCGACGCATCCACTATTGGCGCGATAAACAAGGGCACGAGGTGGATTTTGTACTGGCTCGACGTGGCAAGCCACCCATCGCGATTGAATGCAAGTGGAGCGCCAAAGAATTCGACGCGAAATCGCTCAAGGCCTTTGCCAGCCGTTATCCTAAGGCGCAACGTATCGTGATTTGCCAAGACGTGGATAGGGCCTACAACAAGCACTATGGTTCGTTGGAAGTGAGGTTCAGTGGTCTGAACGCTTTTGTGGACAGAGTGGAGGGGGAATTAGCGCCCGACCAATTTTGAGCCTCGATTTCCAGCAGTCACGCGGCTTACGATAATGGGGACTTCCCGTGCTCTCTACCGCTCCAAAAGATAGACGCCTGCTGGTGACCCTGACGAACGAGCCGTTCCAGCCGGTGCGGCTCTACTATTCGATTCCGGACCGCGCGTCCGCGATCAAGAGCCTGCGCCGCCTCGAGTGCACGGTGAACGCGCCTGAGGAGCAATGCTGGCACTGGCTGTTTGAGGCTGAGGCTGCGCCGCTTCGATTCACCGGCAGCTACGATGACGTCCCAATGGAGAGGCGGCCGATTATCCTGGGCCGCCTTCGTTTTCCAATGGCTGGCAGCATGACCTTGCAGACCAATTCTATTCAGCGAGCGATCGGCGCGGCGCGGTTCTTTGCACCACACCTCGGACCCGAAAGCGTGCTCATGAGATGCCGGCTCGTGAATCGCCTGTTCGCAGCCGAGGAAGACCAACCAGACGAGCTGATGAAGACCCTGGATCGGGAAGTCACGGTCATCGATCCACGCGAGGCAGAGGCGGCTTTCACACGGGAGTTCAGAGACGTCAGGACGAAGGAGGACTTCGAGCGCGTTGCCTCGGAGAGCCTGAAACGGAAGCTCGAGAGCAAGGAAGACGTTCCTCTTGTCGAGGATTTCCGGTTGGCCCCCGAGGAGGAAACATCCGACTTCGGAAATTTGACGATGACGCTGCAGTTGCGCCTCATTCGAGCGATGGAACATTGGCGGGGCAACACGGAACTGACGCTGGCGGCCCTGATCGTGCGCACGGTAAAGAGCGGCTTCCCGGGTGGTCAAATCCCCGAGCCGTGATCCCAGTCATTCCTCGCCGCGAGCTCCCGCCTATTGCCACGCTGTGAATCGACGAACAATATGCAATCGAGGGGATTGGGTGGCGTGTCTCGTTGGCGCACTGCGCGGGCGGCTGGACGTCACCGTACATGCCCGGATCGCACCGTTGCCCTGGAAATTCGGTTGGATATGTTTTGACTGGCAGAAAATCCAATGGCGGCCAAGTGGATATTCGATGTGGCGCAGGCTCCCGACGCCCGCGATCTGCTGGCGCACTTGCGGAAGTTTCGCGGAACGCTTCCGGCATATTTTTCGTAATGGGTGGGTCGGGGGTTCGACTCCCTCTTGCGGCACCAATTGCCCCCGGGGTGCGGCCGCGATGCCGGATGGCCGATGGCCGAGCCACGGCGAATCCCCCGGTTCAGTTTTACCGGTCGATTGCGTACCATGCGGGCGATGTTCGCAGACCGCCCAAGTCAATAGCGGCGCCCCCCGGCTCATGGTGAAGTTGCTGTCGCGCCTGCCGATGCGCGCGCTGTATGCGCTGTCGGGGATTTTGTTCTTCCTCGCGTATTACATCGTGCGCCACCGGCGTCACGTGATCGCCGAACAAATCGCCCTGGTCTTTCCCGAAGCGAGCGACCAGGAACGCCGGCGCATCCACCGGCGGTTCATGCGCAACTTCTGCGACGTGGCCGTCGAGATCCTCAAGTCGGCGTCGATCTCGGCCGGGGAAATGCGCGCGCGCGTGCACATCGGCAATCCGCAGGTCGCGCGCGACTTCCTCGCCGGCGGCCGATCCGTGCTGCTGGTGACCTCGCATCTTTGCAACTGGGAATGGCTGCTGCACGGCTTCGCGCTCGAGCTCGGCTATCCGCTCGATGCGGCCTACAAACCGCTGCACGACGCCTGGGCGGAGCGCCTCATGCTCGAGATCCGCTCGCGATTCGGCGCGCGGCTGGTGCCGGCAAAGGACCTATTGCTGGACTACCTGCGCCGCAAAGAAGTCGTGCGCGCGCTGGCGATGAACGCCGATCAGGCACCGGTGTCGACCGATCGGCGTCATTGGACGCGGTTCCTCGGCCAGGAAACGGCGTTTTACATGGGGGCCGAGCAAATCTCGCGCGGCACCCGGCTGCCGGTGATCTACGTCGTGATGCGCCGCGTGCGCCGCGGCTGGTATGACGTCGAGCTGCGCACGCTCTGGGACGGCCGCGAGTCGATCGAGCCGGGCGCACTCACCGAACGCTACGCGCGCGCCTGCGAGCAGGACGTGCTCGCGAGTCCCGCGGATTGGCTTTGGTCCTACCGCCGCTGGCGGATCAAGCGAACGCTCTATGATGCGACCTGAGATGACCGGCGCCCGTACGCTACGCGGCCGCGAGCTTGTTCTGCAGGTGCGCAGCCAGTTCGCGCACCGTGGGATGGTCGAACAGCTCCGTCAAATCGATCAAACCCGGGAAGTCCCGCTCGATCGTCTCGTGAATCTCGATCAGTTTCAGCGAGCTCGCGCCGATCTCGAACAGGTTGTCGTCGGTCTCGATCCGCTTGCCGGGCAACGCCGCTTCGCAGATCGCCCGTAGCCGGTCCTCCAGGGCGCTGCCTTGGATGTGCGCGGCGCCCGCCTTGGCGGTGCGCAGCACGGCGAGGGCCGCGAGATCGGCGTCGAACTCACCGTCGATCAGCGCCGCCTCGAGCAGATGGCGCTGGACCTTGCCGCTCGTTGTCTTCGGGATGCGTTTTACCGGCACCACTTCGGCCACCTCGAGTCCGGCGTGTTCGTTGATCAGGCGCGCAACCGCGGTCGCCGTCGGCAGGAACTCTTCGATGCCGGATCGGTGCAGCACGAACACCACGAGGCTTTCGCCGAGAGAGCCCGGCCGGCTCACCGCGGCCGCGACGACCTTGCCGAGTTCGAGGCCCGGAGCGCGCTGCGCGATGTTCTCGAGGTCATGCGGATAGTAATTCTGGCCGTTGACGAAGATGATCTCCTTCGCCCGCCCGGTGATGTACAGCGAGCCTTCGTGGCAAACCCCCAGATCGCCGGTGTCGAGCCAGCCCTCGGCGTCAATCGCGGCCGCGGTCGCCGCCGGGTCGCCGAAATAGCCGCGGGTCACGTTCGGTCCGCGGATCAGGATGCGCCCGACATGATCCTCGGGCAGGGGCGCGCGCGCGTCGTCGGCGATGCGCACCTCGGTATTCGGGATCGGCTGGCCGACGCACATCAGCTCCAAACTGTCGCGGGCGTCCGCGGGATTCAGCGAGATTCGTGCCCCGGGGCTGAGCTGGCGGCGGTGCACGCGGATCCAGCGGTATTCGGTATCCAGCGCGGGCATGCTGACTGCGAGCGAGGCCTCGGCGAGTCCGTAGACCGGGTACATCGCCTGGCGGCGCAATCCCGTGTAGGCGAGGGTGTCCATGAATTCGTTGCACAGACCGACCGAGATCGGTTCGGCACCGTTGTAGATCAGGCGGATCGAGGCCAGGTCGAGGCCTTCCGGCCGTCGCGTGCCGAGCACCTTGAGGAGGTGGCGGTAGCCGAAATTCGGCGAGCAGGTGATCGTCACACGCTTCCTGGACGCCACCTGCAGCCACAGCAACGGTCGCCGGACGAACAATTCCGTCTGCATCAGGTTGATGTGCACGCGATTGGCGAACTGCATCAGAAAGAAGCCGATCAGGCCCATGTCGTGCGTAAGCGGCATCCAGCTCAGGGACACGTCCGCGTCGTTGAACCGATCGACGAGGGTCGTGCTGCGCGTGTTGGCGAGCAGATTGCCGTGCGTCAGCACGACTCCCTTGGGCTCGCTGGTCGAGCCCGACGAGAACTGGATGAACGCCGGATCGTCGGGCGAAGGCCGATGGATCTTGCCGCGACGGGACACGTCGGTGATCGATTCGACGAGAAAGCTGCGCGCCTTGATCTCGGCGAACAGCGCCGACTCGCCGACCTCGGCCGCAAGCGACTGCAGACGTTCGAGATTTCGCGCATCGGTGTACAACCACGGCTTGCCGAGCTTGCGGGCGACCCGCAGCAGCTTGTGGCGGTGCTCGTCGCTTATGCCCACCGCGAGCGGTACCGGCTGGATGCCGCCGCAGACCGCCGCCCAGAAACCGTCGACGAATTGCTCGTTATCGCTCAGGAACAGGATCATCCTGTCGCCGCTCGCGGCGCCGAGCGCCTGCAGGTGATGCAGGATTCCGAGGGCCCGCTCGTGCAGTTCGCGGTAGCCGACGCGGCGTTCGGAGGCCTCGCCGTCGACGTAGCAGACCGCGCGGTCGACGCTGCGATTCGTCTCGAGAATGTCGACCAGGGTGTCGTGGGTCATCGTTCCTCTACCGTCATCATGAGCTTGGCGCGGGGGCGAAGGTTGATCTGTGCCTCGAGCTCCACGGGATCATCGTTCACCGGCGCGAGCCGGAAGCGGCGGCTGAACGCGCTGACATGCACCAACATCTCAAACATCGCCAGGTTCTCGCCGACGCAGTGGCGCGGTCCGACCGAGAAGGGAATGTAGGCGAACCGGTGCCGCTCCTCGGCGTCCGGGCCGTCGAAGCGCTCCGGGCGGAACTGCTCCGGCGCGTCCCAGAAGGCCGGGTGCCGGTGCAGCATGTAGGGACTGATGAAAACGTCGGTGCGCGGGCCGATCGCGTAGCCGCCGAGCCGGTCGGCCTCGATGCTGCGGCGGGTGAACAGCCATCCCGGCGGATACAGTCGCAGCGCCTCCTGGATCACCTGCCGCGTGAATGGCAGGGCCTCGGCCTCCTCGAGCCGCACCGGACCAGCGGCATCCGTGCGCTCGTTCGCCGCGCGATCCGCTTCCGCGTGCAGGCGCTCGGCGGCATCCGGATGCCGGCCGAGCAGGTGCCAGGTCCAGGCGAGCGCGGCGGCGGTGGTCTCGTGGCCCGCGACGATCAAGGTCATGACTTCGTCGACCAGTTCGGTCTCGCTCATGTGCTCGCCGGTGTCGTGTGACCGCGCCGACATCAACATCGCCAGGAAATCGACCTCCCCGCGGGGCTCCGTCCGACGCTGCGCGGCGAGTTCGCCGATGAGCCGGGCGAGCGAGCGGAAGCGGTAGGCGAACCGCAGATCGCGGATCGTCTCGGTCGCGACCACGTCGAACGGGTTCTCGCCCAGCCGGCGCTTGAGGCGTTCCAGGTCGCAGCTGAATATCGAGCGCAGCACGATCTCGAGGGTCATGGCGCTCGTCTCGGCGGCGACGTCGAGCGGCTCGCGGCGCGCGGCCTGCGCCGACCAGCGCGCGGCGTACTTGTCGTTGACCTCGCCGATCAGTGTATCGAGGAGCGCGAGCACCCGGCGGTGGAACGCCGGCTGGATCATGCGGCGCTGCCGGCGCCAGAACTCGCCTTCGCTCGTCATGATGCCGTTGCCGAGCAACAGGCGGACGCGGTCCATACCTTCGCCCTTTGTGTAGTTGCGATGATTCGCCAACAGTACGTGTTGGACGTCGTCGGGGTGGTTGATCACGTAGAAATACGCGCCGCGGCTCGGTGAGAACACACGATAAACGTCGCCGTGCGCCGCGAACCAAGCGCGCAGGCGCGCGAGGGACTCGCCCGTGCCGCCGAGGTCGAAGCCCGCCGCCGGTCCGGGTGGGGTTGCTTGCCGATACATCGGGGCATTGTAACGTACGGGTCCGCCGATTGAGCCCCGCGCGCCGTGCCGCGGCCCCCTGCGCGCTATTGCGCCGCGGCCGCCGCTTCCAGACAATGCCGGCCGTGCCCACGAATCCGGACGACGGCGGTCTACGCAATACAATCTATCGGCGCCAGACGCGATCCGCGCGGCGCCTGACGCGCGTACGATCGGCGCTCTACCGCTCGCTGGTGGTGCCGTTCGCCTTCCATCTGGTGCGCCTCGTCTGGTCCTGGTGCCGGATCGTGCGCGTCGATGGTGCCGAACACGTTGCGCAGGCGCTGCACGGGTCGCCGTCGTTCATCCCGGTCTATTGGCACCAGCACCAGTTGTTCGGCGTGAAGACGCTGCTCGATCGGCGCGACCAGGGCGTCCGTCTCGGCTTCCTGATCAGCCCGTCGGTCGACGGGGAGATCGGCGCGATGCTGGTCGCGCGTTTGCGCGCCGTCGCGATTCGCGGTTCCTCCTCGTACACCGGCGCCCGCGCACTGCGGGACTATTATCACGCGCTGGTGCGCGACGGCGTTTCGCCGTCGATCACGCCGGACGGTCCGCGTGGTCCGCCATGGCAGTTCAAGCCGGGCGCGATATTGCTCGCGCAGATCTCGCGGCGGCCGATCGTCCCGATCAGCTACGCGGCCTCCCGCGCATGGATGTTCCACTGGGATCGGTTCGTGATCCCGAAGCCCTTTGCGCGCATTGCGATCGCGATCGGCGAACCCGTCTGGGTGCCGAAGGTGTTGGATGCGGCCGGCCTCGAACAGATGCAGCGCGATATGCGGGAGCGGCTCCAGAGCCTGTACGCGACCGCCCGGTCGATGCTCGTTTGATCGGCGGCGGATCAGCGGTCCGACGGAGGTGCGACGGCGCCGTTCACCGCCGGGCAAAGCACCGATGTCATTGCGGATTTGCCATATGTGTGAGAGAAATACACAAATGGCTCAGGACCTGCGCTCCGTACTGCTCGCATCCGCCCGACTGCTGTTGCGGCCGATCGTGCGTGTGCTGCTGCGCGGCGGAGTGCCGTTTCGCGAGTTCGCCGAGCTGGCGAAGTTCACCTATGTCGAGATTGCGACCAACGATTTCGGTATTCGCGGGCGGCCGACCAACGTCTCGAGAACCGCGATCCTGACGGGATTGAACCGCCGCGACGTCGCTCGCATCCGCAGCGCCGAGCCCCTGGCGATGCTCGACGCGGTGTTCATGAGCCACGGTTCGCGGATTCTCTCGGGCTGGCATCTCGACGCGGCGTATCTGGATGCCGGCGGGATCCCGCTGCGGCTCCCGCTGGAGGGCGGGGCGCCGAGCTTTCAGTCGCTCGCCCGGCAACACGCCCCGGATCTGCCATACATCGCCCTGTTCAAGGAGCTGTCGTCGGCCGGCGCCGTCGAACTGGGCGATGACGGCCATTTACGGGTGTTGATGCGCAGCTACATCCCGAAATCCTTCGATCCGACGCAGATCCGCCTCTGGGGAAGCATCTTGCACGACATGGCTTCCACGCTCGCCCACAACGTCGCACGGCCGGCAACGGCGCCGCCGCGCTTCGAACGGCGCGCGATCCATCCGAACGTGCGTCGCGCGGCCGTGCCGGCGTTCCACGAATTCGTCGAGCGCGAGGGCCAGCAGTTCCTGGAACGGGTCGATGCCTGGCTCGCGCGGCACGGAGCGACGGCCGATCTCGCCGGCGAGGAGTTTGCGCCAGCCGCGGCGCCGGCGACGGTTCGGCTGGGTGCGGGCGCGTATCTGATCGAGGAAGCCGCCGCGAAGGTGCCGCGATGAGGCGATCACCCCGGTGGCGCGCTTGGATCGCGGGCGTCGCGACGGCGGTGTGTGCGGCGGCGCTGTCGGGTTGCGGTTCCGGTTCCGGGGTCGTCGCGGGCATCGAAGGTACGGGCACCCAAGTCGCCGCGGTCTCCTCCGGTCCCATCAGCCGTTTCGGCAGCATTTTCGTCAACGGAGTCGAGTACGGTACGACCGGCGCCGGCGCGCAGATCAACGGCCAGACAGCGGCGGTGAGCGCGCTGAGCGTCGGCGACGTGGTTGTGGTGCATGGCTCCATCGATGCCAACGGCACGAGCGGCATCGCGACCGAAGTCGACTACGACACCAACGTCCAGGGTCCGATCGACACGGTGGATGCGGCGGCCTCGAGTTTCACGGTGCTCGGTCAGACGGTGCTCGTCGGCCCCCAGACCTCGCTTGCCGCGGATGCCGGCGGCACGCCCGCATTCGCGGCGCTCGTACCGGGCGCGTTGGTCGAGGTCAGCGGTTTCGCGAGCGCGAACGGCGAGATCGCGGCGACCCGCGTCGAACTGCGCACTCAGGTCGCCTCGTACTTGGTCACCGGTGTCGTGAGTTCGATCGATCCGACCACACTGCAGCTCGCGCTGAACGGCGCGACGATCGACTTCAGCGGTGCGGCGTTCGCCGGATTTGCGGCCGGCGCGACGCTGCAGGCTGGCGAGCAGATCCAGGTCGAGAGTCCGCCGACGCCGGTTGCCGGCACGTTCGGCGCGTCCCAGATCACGCTGCTCGCGGCCGTCGCGGGCGCCGCGGGTGCCGAGGGCGAAATCGACGGCGCGATCGCGCAATTCACCTCACCCGCAGATTTCGACGTCGACGCTACCCACGTGGCGACGGGTGCGCAGACACAGTTCCAGAACGGTGGCGCGGCGCAGCTTGCGGTGGGCGTCCAGGTGAGCGTGCAGGGCAGCTTCAATGGTTCGGGAACGCTGCAAGCGTCGGCCGTGCAGTTCAGCCACGCCAATCCCGTCCGGGTGAAGGCGCCGGTCGACGCGGTCGATCCGGTCGCCGGCACCTTGACCATGCTCGGCATTCAGATCACGACCGACGCCGAGACGCGCTACGAGGATCAATCGACCAATCCCGTGTCGCCGTTCAACTTCTCGGCGCTCGCGGTCGGGGACTACGTCGAGATCCACGGCCGCTTGATATCGGGCAATGTCGTCGTCGCTAGCGTGCTCACGCGCGAGGCGACGAGTGGCGAGGTCGAGCTGCGCGCAGTGCCAAGCGCGATCGCCGCGCCGTCGCTGACCGTGCTCGGCATCGATGCGCTCACCGGCGCGGCCACCCAGTTCGCCGGAGCCGGCGAATCGCCCATCACCAGTGCGCAGTTCTTCTCGGCCGCCACCACCGGGGCGACGGTGGATTTGTCGGGGACCGTGGCAAACGGTGTGTTGCAAGTGGCAACCGCAAACTTGCCCGGCGAAGCTGAACTCGGGGATTGAATCATTGATATCTTATAAATACAAACGCTTAGCTTGTATTCGTGAGAAGTTATGCGAGAATTGCATCGTAGATGCCGAATTCGTGGATGTCTTGAACTGTGTGACGAGTTCGGTATTTGGCTCGCAGGGAGTGGCAAACTCTTGGGCCGTAAGGGATAGAACTCACTAAGGCACTGCTCGGCGCATGGCGATAGTCCCGAACGAACCTCGGCTGCCCGACTTCACCGCGTCGGACCTTCTGTCGCCGCACGTTTGGCCGCGTCGCGGGGGTGACCCGGCGGTCGGCCTCGACGTCGTCTGCATCAAGATCGCGGTGGATTTCCAGGCGATGACGGCGGCAACCGTCGGCGAGCGGTTGGTCGCGAACCTAAACCTGCTGCGCGAGGCGACGCGCACCGATGCGGCGTTTCACATCCGCGTGGATTCCGAAAGCGGTACGTTCACGGACGTTGCCGCCGCGTGCAGTGTGCTCGCGACCGGCAATCCGGAACAGCTGCGCGGGCAGTCGCTCGACGCGATGCCATGGCTGCGCTCGCGATTCGCGCCGCTACGGATCACGGAATTGCGCGACACCGCCAAGGCCCGCGGCGACCAGGCCGTCGATGCGGCGGTCTGGTGCGGGCTCGGCATGGGCTCGGTGCTCACGATCGCATATTTCATCGAAAACCGGCCGGCCGGCGTGCTCGGCATCGCGGGCGCCCGGCCGCGCGAGCAGTGGGACGTCCAGCTGCACCTGTTGCTGAAGCTCGTCGGCTCGAGCCTCGCCTGCGGGCTCGAGCGCCTCGCGATCCAGGCCCGCCTGAACGACATCGTCGAGCGAAACGACCTGGCGATGCACAGCGTGAACGACGGCCTGTGGGATTTCGACACCCTGAACAATCGTGTCTATTTGTCGCCGCGCTGGAAGGCGATGCTCGGCTATGACGAGGCCCAGGTCGGCCGGGCGCCCGACTGGCGCACGCTCGTGCACACCGAGGATATGTCGCGCGTCCAGGCGGCAATCCGCGATCATGTCGCCGGCAAGACCCCGCTGTTCGAGAGCATGCATCGGATGCGTCACGCGACCGGCGAATGGCGCTGGGTGATCAGCCGCGCGAAGGCGCTCGTCGACGACAAGGGACGGCTGCTGCGCCTCGTCGGCGTGGAACTCGACATCACCGAGCGCAAGCTGTACGAGGAGGCGCTGTTTCGCGAGAAGGAGAGCGCGCAGATCACGCTGCAGAGCATCGGCGACGGCGTCGTCACGACCGACGCCCGCGGCGTGATCGACTACATCAACCCGGTCGCCGAGCAACTGACCGGGTGGCGCCTGGAGGACAGCCAGGGCCGTGCGATCGAGGAGGTGTTCCGGGCCTTCCACGAGGAAACCTGCGAACCGCTGGAGAATCCGCTCGCCGTGGCGATCCGCCGCACCCGCTCGATCAAGTCGGTGCGGCCGATGCTGCTGATACGGCGCGACGGCAATGAGATCTACGTCGAGAGCACGGCCTCGCCGATCCGCGACGGCAGCGGCGCGGTGTCGGGCGGCGTCCTGGTGTTTCACGACGTCAGCGAAGCGCGCGAGCTCAACCGCCGCCTGTCGTATCACGCGAGCCACGACGTGCTCACCGGCCTCGTGAACCGCCGTGAATTCGAGCACCGCATGGAACGCGCGCTGAAGAGCGCCAAGGCGCGCGAAACCTCGTACGCGCTCTGCTACCTGGATCTCGACCAGTTCAAGATCGTCAACGACACCTGCGGCCACAGCGCCGGCGACGCGCTGCTCGGGCAGGTCGGCGGACTGCTCAAGTCCAAAGTCCGCTGGCGCGACACGCTCGCGCGCCTCGGCGGCGACGAATTCGCGATCCTTCTCGAAAGCTGCACGCTCGACGAGGCGATGCGCATGGCCGAAACGCTGCGTGAGGCGGTGCGCAATTTCAAGTTCACCTGGGAGGAACGGACCTTCCGCCTGGGTGCGAGCATCGGCGTCGTGCCCATCTCGGTCGACAACGCCGACGTGGCGTCGGTGCTGAGCGCCGCCGACAGCGCCTGCCAGGCGGCGAAGCAGGCCGGACGCAACCGTGTCCACAGCTTCGAGGAGAACGACATCGATCTGATGCGTCGGCGCCGCGAGATGCAGTGGGCGGCGCGCATCAACACCGCGCTGGAGGAGAACCGGTTCGAGCTGTTCCGCCAGTCGATCCTGCCGCTGCGCGAGCAGGAGAGCGGCGCCCACTACGAGCTGTTGCTGCGCATGCGCGACGAGAACGGCAAGATCGTCACGCCCGACAACTTCATGACCGCCGCGGAGCACTACGGCATCACGCCGAACATCGACCGCTGGGTCGTCGAGAATGCGTTCCGCTGGCTGGTGTCGGACGCGGACGAGCGCGAGAAGCTCGCGATGTGCTCGATCAACCTTTCGGGTTTGTCCCTCGGCGACGACAAGTTCCTGCCGTTCGTGATCGAGCAGCTCGCGCGCAGCGGGCTCGACGCGAGCAAGATCTGCTTCGAGATCACCGAAACCGCCGCCATCGCCAGTTTCTCGCAGGCGAACCGCTTCATCCAGGCGCTGAAGGAACAGGGATGCAAGTTCGCCCTCGACGATTTCGGGTCGGGGCTTTCCTCGTTCGGCTACCTCAAGCACTTCCCGGTCGATTTCCTCAAGATCGACGGCTCGTTCGTCAAGGAGATCCTGCACGACCCGATCGACCGGGAAATGGTGCGCTCGATCAATGAGATCGGCCATTTGACGAAAAAGAAGACGATCGCCGAGTTCGCCGAGAACACGGAGATCATCAACATGCTGCGCACGCTCGGCGTCGACTATGCACAGGGCTACGGCGTGTCGCAGCCGCAACGCATCGTCAAGGCCGCCGCCGGTCAGGATTCCTGAGGCTGCGCCCGGGCGAAACGCATCGACAGATCGACCGCGCGCACGTGCTTGGTGATCGCGCCGACGGAGACGAAATCGACGCCGGTCTCGGCGATTGCCCGCACGCTCTGCGGGCCCACGCCGCCCGAGACCTCGAGTTGCAGCGGACGGGCCGCGGCGCGATTGAGCGCGACCGCTTCGCGCATGTGCGCCAGGCTGAAATCATCGAGCAGCACGCAATCGGCGCCGGCGGCGATCGCCGCGCGCAGCTCACCGAGCGTCTCGACCTCCACTTCGACCGGCACCCTCGGATCCAGCGCGCGCGCGCGTGCAACCGCGGCACCGATGCCCCCGGCGGCGATGATGTGGTTTTCCTTGATCAGGATCGCGTCGAAGAGGCCGATCCGGTGGTTGAGCGCACCGCCGACGCGCACTGCGTACTTTTGCGCGGTGCGCAGCCCCGGAATTGTCTTGCGCGTATCGAGCACGCGGCAGGCGGTTCCGGCGACGAGCGCCGCGTAGGTTCGCGCGGCCGTCGCGGTCGCCGACAGCAGTTGCAAGAAATTGAGGGCGGTCCGTTCGCCGGTCAGCAGCGCCCGCGCCGGTCCGCCGACCTCGAACAGCAGTTGCCCCGGCCGCACCACCTCGCCCTCGGCGATGCGCCAGTCGAGGCGCACCGCCGGATCGATCGCCGCGAAGCACGCATCGACGTACGGCCGTCCGCAGATCACGGCGGCTTCGCGCGAGATGACGCGGGCGCGGCCGCTGCGGTCGGCGGGAATCAGCGCGGCCGTCAAATCGCCGCCGCCGATGTCTTCGCGCAGCGCCCGCTCGACCTGCTGCGGCAGATCCGCCGGAGCCGGCGGCATTCGCGCCGGCGCGGCGGCAGCGAGCGCGGCGTCGCTCACGGCGATCGCGGAATCCGGGTTCGGGGAGGTCATCGGCGGCGTCTCCGGGGAGGATCCCGGCGAACCTCCGGCCGGCAAAGCCGCCGCCACTGCGCGGATCCGGCCGAGCGGCGCTCTGGCAGAATAGGCGATCGACCCCGATAATTCAACGACGATGTCCACCCCGCCGCTCTCGCCCTGTGTCAATATTTGTTCCCTGGACGAACACGGCTATTGCAAGGGCTGCTATCGTACACTTCAGGAAATCGCCTCTTGGTCGCGGTTGACGCCGGACCAGCAGCGGCGGCTGATCGCCGCGCTGCGGCGGCGGGCCGCGGTTCGCGCGGCGCATTATTGAGCGAACAACCCGGAGATTGCACATGAATCCAATCGAACGCATCAAGGAGCAGTTGGCGTCGGCGCCGGTGGTGCTCTACATGAAAGGCACGCCCGATTTTCCGCAGTGCGGATTTTCCGCGCAGACGGTCGGTGCGCTGCGGGCCTGCAACGCGGCTTTCGCACACATCAACATCTTCGAGGACCCCGAGGTCCGCGAAGCGCTGAAGAGTTACTCGAATTGGCCGACGTTCCCGCAGCTGTACGTGAACGGCGAACTGGTCGGCGGATGCGACATCACGCTCGAGATGTACCGCTCCGGCGAGCTCAAGCAGTTGCTCGCCGAGGCGGGCGCCGTCGCCGCCTGAGCCGGCGGCGGGGCGCCGGCGGATCCGCGCGCCCGATGGCGACGGCCGATCGGCACGGCCGTCAGCCGCCGGCCGGTTCGTCGTTCTCGGTTTGCAGCGGCCCCATCGCGGCGAGTCGGCGCCGGCTCGCATCGAACACGCCCTGGAACTGATTACAGATGGTGCAGAACAGATCTGCGGTGCGCTCGGCGTCGTAGCCGGCCGAGTGCGCCGCGGCGGAATCCCAGTCGAAGCCCGCCGCGAGAGTTGCCCGCATCAGCACGGTCTGGCCGAAGGCGACGCCGCCGAGTGTCGCCGTGTCGAAGCTCGAGAACGGATGGAACGGATTGCGCTTGATCTGGGTGCGAGCGACCGCGGCGTTGAGGAAATTCAGATCGAAGAACGCATTGTGGCCGACCAGCACCGCACGTGTGCAGTCGGCCGCGCGAATCGCGCCGCGGACCGCCAGGAATACACGTTGCAGCGCGTCGAGCTCGGGGATCGCCGGCCGCAGCGGATGGTAGGGATCGATGCCGTTGACCGCGAGCGATGCGGGCTCCAGATTGGCGCCGTCGAAGGGCGCGACGTGGTAGCGGAACGTCTCGCCGCGCGCGAGGCTGCCGTCGCCGCGCATCTCGATCAGGACGGCCGCGATTTCCAGCAGAGCATCGGTCTTGGAATTGAAGCCGCCGGTCTCGACATCGACCGCGACCGGCAGGAACCCGCGAAAGCGGGTGGCCATGGTGATCGGGGCGAGCTGCGTCACGCCGTGGGCTCGGCGGCGAGCCGCCAGCGGACCGGCGCGCCGGCCCGATAGGGAACGAGCGCGCCGTCGCCGAAGCCGTAGCTTGCCGGCACCGTCCAGGGCTCCGCGACCAGCGTGAGTGTCTCTGTGTGCGCCGGCAGGCCGTAGAAATCAGCACCGAATCGGCCGGCGAACGCGTCGAGCCTTTCGAGGCGACCGGCGTTCTCGAAGATCTCGGCGTACAGCTCGATGCCGGCATGCGCGGTGAACATGCCGGCGCAACCGCAGGCGCCTTCCTTTGCGCCGCGCTCGTGCGGCGCGCTGTCCGTGCCGAGGAAGAATCGCGGATCGCCGCTCGTCGCCGCCGCGACCAACGCCTCACGATCCGCTTCGCACTTGAGGATCGGCAGGCAATAAAAATGCGGGCGCAAACCGCCGGCGAAGATGGCGCCGCGATTGTGCAGCAAATGTTGCGGCGTGAGCGTCGCCGCGATGCCGGCGCGGGCCGACCGGACGAACTCGGCTGCATGGCGGGTCGTGATGTGCTCCAGGACGATTTTCAGCGCGGTGAAGCGCTCGGCGAGCGGTGCGAGCACAGTGTCGATGAAATGCGTCTCGCGATCGAACGGGTCGATGTCCGCGCCGGGCGATTCGCCGTGGATCAGCAGCGGCAGCGCGCGTTCCTCCATGCGTGCGAGCACCGGAAAGATGCGCCGCACGTCGCCGACGCCGGCATCGGAGTGGGTGGTCGCACCCGCCGGATAGAGCTTGGCGCCGTAAACGATTGCCGAATCCTTCGCGCGGTCGATTTCGCGCGGGTCGGTGCGCTCGGTCAAGTACAGCGTCATCAGCGGCTCGAACGTGCCGCCCGCAGGCAGTGTGGCGAGGATCCGCTCGCGATAGGCGCGCGCCAGATCCGTCGTCGTCACCGGCGTTTTCAAGTTCGGCATCACGATCGCCCGGCCGAACCTGCGGGCCGTGAAGTGCGCGACCGCGGCGAGCGCCGCGCCGTCGCGCAGGTGCACGTGCCAGTCGTCGGGCCGCGTGATCGTGAGGCGCGTCATGCGCGTCGCGCGGCGGTGGGCAAGTCCCGCTCGAGCGATTCCAGGTCAATCGGCGCCGGATGGGCGGGCAGCAGCGGCGCCGACCGCCGGCGGGACAGCGCGGGTACGCGCGGTGGCGTGGAAACCATGCGCACGGGGACGGCCAGCCGATCCAGTGGCAAACGAGCCGGCATATCCTCAACGCGCAAGCCCGTTCCTCGCTTGACCATCAAAATCCAAACCCCGAAGATAGCGTCTTCATCAAACCGTGGTGGCGGCTCGTGCGACGGCGCCTTGACGCGGCCCTCATGTTAACAGGACGCGCGGCCCTCTGCATGAGCGCGCTCCACGCCCAGGGTTTCGTATGACGCAACGATCGCCGTTCGAAGACATTGATCCGGTGGAGACGCAGGAGTGGCTCGAGTCGATCGACTCGGTGATTCGCGCGGCTGGACCGCAGCGTGCGCATTTCCTGCTTGAGAAGCTGGTCGACTTCAGCCGTAGGTCCGGCACCTACCTGCCGTTCAAGCCGAACACCGCCTACCTGAACACCATTTCCAGGACGCGCGAGCCGGAGTATCCGGGAGACCGTTCGCTCGAGCGGCGCAACGAAGCCTACATGCGCTGGAACGCGATGGCGATGGTCGTGCAGGCGAATCGCGAGAATGCCGAATACGGCGGTCACATCGCCACCTACGCCTCCGCCGCGACGCTCTATGAGGTCGGCTTCAATCATTTCTGGCGCGCCCGCTGCGCCGCGCACGCCGGCGATCTGATCTTCATTCAGGGTCACTCGAGCCCGGGAATCTACGCGCGCGCGTACCTGGAGGGGCGTTTGACCGAGGCACAGTTGCTGCGTTTCCGCCGCGAGGTCGCCGGCGGCGGGCTCTCCTCGTATCCGCACCCCTGGCTGATGCCGGACTTCTGGCAGTTCCCGACCGTGTCGATGGGCCTCGGGCCGATGCTCGCGATCTTCCAGGCGCGCTTCATCCGCTATCTCGAGAATCGCGGCCTGATGCCGCAATCGGATCGCAAGGTTTGGGCGTTCCTCGGCGACGGCGAGATGGATGAACCGGAGTCGATGGGCGCCTTGACGATGCCGGTCCGCGAGAAACTCGACAACCTCATCTTCGTCATCAATTGCAACCTGCAGCGCCTCGACGGACCGGTGCGCGGCAACGGCAAGATCATCCAGGAACTCGAGGCCGCCTTCCTCGGCGCCGGTTGGAACGTGATCAAGGTGCTGTGGGGCTCGCGCTGGGACCCGCTGCTCGAGAGGGACCACAAGGGATTGCTCAAGCGGCTGATGGAGGAGTGCGTCGACGGCGAGTACCAGAACTTCAAATCGAAGGGCGGCGCCTACACCCGCGAACACTTCTTCGGCAAGTATCCGGAGCTTCGCGAAATGGTCGCGAACATGTCGGACGAGGAGATCTGGCGCCTGAATCGCGGCGGTCACGATCCGCAGAAGGTCTACGCCGCATACGCTGCCGCGGTCGCCCACCGGGACGGACCGACCGTGATCCTCGCCAAGACCGTCAAGGGCTTCGGGCTCGGCAAGGGCGCTGAAGGCATCAACGCCGCACATCAACAGAAGAAACTAAACGACGATTCGCTGAAGGATTTCCGCGACCGCTTCAACATTCCGATCACCGATGTCGAGATCGAGGGCCTGACGTTTCGCAAGCCGGGGCCGGACAGCGAGGAGATCCGCTATTTGCAGGCGCGCCGCGAATCGCTCGGCGGCTTTCTCCCGGCGCGCACCGACGACGCCCCGGTGCTCGCGGTGCCGCCGCTCGAGGCGTTCAAGGCACTGCTCGAGGGCACCGGCGGGCGCGAGATCTCGACGACGATGGCGCTCGTGCGGATGCTGACCGCGCTCGTCAAAGACAAGAACATCGGCAAGCACGTCGTGCCGATCGTGCCGGACGAAGCGCGAACGTTCGGCATGGAGGGCATGTTCCGCCAGATCGGCATCTATTCGACGGTGGGACAGCTGTACACGCCACAGGACGCCGATCAGCTGATGTACTACCGCGAGGACACGCAGGGCCAGATCATCGAGGAGGGCATCAACGAGGCCGGAGCGCTCTGCTCCTGGCTCGCCGCTGCGACCGCGTACTCCAATCACGGCATCAACATGGTGCCTTTCTACATCTTCTACTCGATGTTCGGTTTCCAGCGGGTCGGGGATTTCATCTGGGCGGCGGGTGACAGCCAGGCGCGCGGCTTCCTGATCGGCGCCACCGCCGGGCGCACGACGCTCGCGGGGGAGGGGCTCCAGCACCAGGATGGCCACAGCCAGCTGGTCGCGACGACGGTGCCGAACTGCGTCGCCTACGATCCGACATATGCCTATGAACTCGCCGTGATCGTTCACGACGGCATGCGGCGCATGTACCAGGAACGCGAGCGGATCTTCTACTACATCACCTGCATGAACGAGAACTACGCGCATCCGGCAATGCCGACGGGCGTCGAACAGGGCATTCTCAGCGGCATGTACCTGCTGCACATCGGCGGCCGCGGCAAGGTACGGGCGACGCTGTTCGGTTCGGGCACGATCCTGCGCGAAGTGCTCGCTGCCGCCGAGATCCTCGAGCGCGACTTCGCCGTGCCGGCGGACGTGTATTCGGTCACGAGTTTCAGCGAATTGCGCCGCGACGCGCTGGCGATCGAGCGATGGAACCTGCTGCACCCGGATCAGCCGCCGCGGCAGACGTACATCGCGCAGGCGCTCGGCGAGCGCGATGGCCCCTTCATCGCCGCGACCGACTACATGAAAACCGTATCCGACCAGATTCGCCAGTGGATGCCCGGCCGGTACTCGGTGCTCGGCACGGACGGCTACGGGCGCAGCGATTCGCGCGCCGAGCTACGGCGTTTCTTCGAGGTCGATCGGCACTACGTGGTGCTCGCCGCACTGAAGGCGCTGGCGGACGACGGCAAGATCGACGGCAAGACGGTGCTCCAAGCGATGCAGCAGTTCCGCATCGATCCGGAGAAGCCGAATCCGCTGACGGTGTAGGCGCAAGATCGTGACCAAGAACATCGAAGTTCGCGTGCCCGACATCGGCGGATTCAGCGACGTCGGCGTCATCGACGTGTTGGTCGGCGACGGCCAGCGGATCGACAAGGAGACGCCGCTCATCACGCTGGAGACGGAAAAGGCGGCGATGGACGTGCCCTCGCCGGCGGCCGGAAGAATTGCGCAGATGAAGCTAAAGGCGGGCGACAAGGTGTCCCAGGGCTCGCTGATACTGCTGCTCGAAGTGTCGGCGGAGGCCGCCGCGCCTGGACCTGTGGCTGCGCCGCCCCCCGGCACTGAGCCGGGTCCGGCAATTGCAACCGCGGGAACCGACACAGTGCCGGGGGGCGCTTCGTCGCAAGGATCGGCAAAAGAGCCGCCGCCGGCGGCAGCCGCTCCGATCGTGTTCGCGATCGACGAGGCGGGGTTCTCGAGAGCGCATGCGAGTCCGTCGGTGCGCAAGTTGGCGCGCGAGCTCGGTGTCGATCTGTCGCGTGTCGCGGGATCCGGTCCGAAGGGCCGGATCATGAGCGACGATGTCAAAGCGCACGTCAAGCGCTTGCTGACCGGGGCCGCGGCGGGGGCAGCGGCGCTGCCGAAAGTGCCGCAGGTCGACTTCGCCAAATTCGGACCCGTGCAAATCACGCCACTCTCGCGGATCCAGAAGATTTCCGGTGCCCGACTGCAAGCGAGCTGGATCAATCTGCCGCACGTCACACAGCACGAGGAGGCGGACATCACCGACCTGGAGATCGTGCGCGGGCAGATGCAGGGCAAGGCCGCCGAGGCAGGCGTCAAGCTCACGCTGCTCGCGTACATCGTGCGGGCGTGCGTGCTCGCTCTCAGGGAGTTTCCGCGCTTCAACGCCTCGCTCGATGCGTCCGGCGATAATCTCGTTCTCAAGCAGTACGTCCACATCGGCTTCGCAGCCGATACGCCGAACGGACTGGTGGTGCCGGTCATCCGCGATGCCGACCGTCTCGGACTGTTCGACGTGGCTCGCGCGCTGGCGACGCTGTCGGCGAAGGCGCGTGCCGGCAAGCTCACCGCCGCCGAGATGCAGGGCGGCGGCTTCACGATTTCGAGCCTCGGCGGCATCGGCGGCATGGCGTTCACGCCGATCATCAACGCGCCCGAGGTCGCGATCCTCGGGGTTTCCCGCTCGGTGCACCGGCCGGTATTCGCGAACGGCGCGTTCGTGCCGCGGCTGATGCTGCCGCTGTCTCTGTCGTACGATCATCGCGTGATCGACGGCGCCGCAGGCGCGCGTTTCGTCGTTTTTCTCGCGAAGGCTCTCGGCGACGCGCAGGCGCTGCAATGAGCCTCATCGAGGTCCGGATTCCCGATCTCGGCGACGTCAAGGATGTCGGTGTCGTCGAGGTTCTCGTCGCTCCCGGCGTCGAGATCGGCGTCGACGATCCGCTGGTGACCCTGGAGTCGGAGAAGGCGTCGATGGACGTGCCCTCGCCGATCGCCGGCGTCGTGCGCGAGATCAAGATCAAGAAGGGCGATCGCGTCGTGGCCGGCACCCTGATCGGTCTTTTCGAGGTCGCGGCCCCCGCCGAGACCGGCCCCGTCGCCGATCCTGGGGGCCAGCCGGGCTCTGGCCGGTCCTCGGGACCGGCCGTTGCAACCGCCGGTCCCGAGGCCGTGCCGATGGCGGCGTCTGCGCAAGACGGGGCGAAATCACAGGGACAGGTGCAGCCGCCGGCGGGCGCGCTGGAACTCGTGGTGCTCGGGGCCGGCCCCGGGGGCTACACGGCGGCGTTTCGTGCGGCCGATCTCGGCATGTCGGTCACGCTCGTCGAACGCTGGCCGATTCTCGGCGGCGTCTGCCTGAACGTCGGCTGCATTCCGTCCAAGGCGCTCCTGCACGCGGCGAAGGTCGTCGAGGAGGCCGAATCGATGGCCGACTGCGGCATCACGTTCGGCGCACCGCAGATCGACCGTGACCGCCTGCGCGCGTGGAAGAACCGCGTCGTCGGCAAGCTGACCGGCGGGCTCGCCTCGCTCGCGAAGCAGCGCAAGGTAAACGTCGTGCGCGGCACGGCGAAGTTCGTCGGCCCCTACACGCTGGAGATCGCGACTGAGAGCGGCGTTCGACGGCTCGATTTCAAGCAGTGCATCATTGCGGTCGGCTCCGAGTCGGTGCGTCTGCCGGGATTGCCGCAGGATCCGCGCGTGATCGACTCCACCGGGGCGCTGGAACTGCCGTCCGACTGCCGGCGGCTGCTCGTCGTCGGCGGCGGCATCATCGGCCTGGAAATGGCCTGCGTGTACGACGCGCTTGGCGTGCGCGTCAGCGTCGTCGAATTGTCGAACGGCCTGATGCCGGGCGCGGATCCGGACCTGGTGCGGCCGCTGCAGAAGCGGATCGAAAGGCGCTATCAGCGCATCTTGCTCGGCACGAAGGTCAAGGCACTGGAGGCGCGGCCGGGCGCCCTGCGCGTGAGCTTCGACGGTCCGGCGTCGCCCGAACCGCAGGAATTCGATCAGGTGCTCGTCGCCGTGGGGCGCAGCGCCAACGGCAATGCGATCGGTGCGGCCGCGGCGGGGGTGAGCGTGGACGTGCGCGGGGTCATCGCGGTCGACAAGCAGATGCGCACCAACGTTGCGCATATCTTCGCGATCGGCGACGTCGCCGGCGCGCCGATGCTCGCGCACAAGGCGACGCACGAGGCAAAGGTCGCCGCCGAGGTCGCGGCCGGGCACAAGGCGGCATTCGACGTCCGCTGCATTCCGTCGGTCGCCTACACCGATCCGGAGATCGCCTGGGTCGGCGTGACGGAGACCGATGCCAAAGCGCGCGGTCTTGCCTACGGCAAAGGCATATTCCCGTGGGCCGCGAGCGGTCGCTCGCTCGCGCTCGGCCGCGACGAGGGTTTGACGAAGATCCTGTTCGACCAGACAACACGGCAGGTGATCGGCGGCGGCATCGTCGGCACGAACGCCGGCGAACTGATCGCCGAGATCGGCCTGGCCATCGAGATGGGGGCGGATGCGGCCGACATCGGGCTGACCGTCCATGCCCACCCCACGCTCTCCGAGACGGTGGCGATGTCGGCCGAGGCCTTCGAGGGCACCCTCACCGATCTCTACTCGCCGAAGCGCTGACGGCCGCGACGCATCAGCGCTGCGCGCGCATCGGCGAGGTACTGCAGCTCGTCCGGCACGCCGCCACGCCGCCGCGCCTCCCACAGCGTCCGGCCGAGCGCCTCCATCAGCAGATGTTCGGCCGCGTGCACGTCGCCGACGAGCGCCATGGCCCGCCGGTGGATTTCGCGCACGCCCGGCGGCCGGTCGATCGAGAGCTGCTCGCGAACCGCGATGTGCAGGCCCATGTGCAGGAACGGATTCTCCCGGCCGCCGACGTCGGCGTCGAGCGCGAGCGCGGCGTCGACGTCGCGGACCGCGGCGTGATACTCCGGGTGCAGCGCGATCACGTCGGCGATCATCGACTCGAGCGGCGTCAGCGGCGAGTTCGTTCGGGCCTTGGACCAGGCCTCGGTGTAGGCTCTGCGCAGCCGGTCGCGGGAATAATCGCCGCCGGCCGTCACGCCTCCTCCGCCGGTGTCTTGTGCCGGTACGCGCACAGGTCGCGGATGACGCAGGCCGGACAGCCGGGCTTGCGCGCCTTGCACACATAGCGACCATGCAGGATCAGCCAGTGGTGGGCGTCGCTGCGGTACTGCTCGGGCACGACCTTCAGCAGCTTGTCCTCTACCGCGCGCGGCGTCTTGCCGGGCGCGAGGCCGGTGCGGTTCGCCAGGCGCAAGATGTGGGTGTCGACCGCAATCGTCGGTTCGCCGAACGCGGTGTTCAACACGACATTGGCGGTCTTGCGGCCGACGCCCGGCAGCGCCTCGAGCGCCTCGCGGCTGCGCGGTACGGCGCCGGCATGCCGTTCGATCAGCATGCGGCAGGTTTCGATGATGTGCTTCGCCTTGCCATTGTACAAGCCGATCGTCCGGATGTAGCGCGACAGGCCGCCTACGCCGAGCGCGAGCATCGCCTGCGGCGTGCCGGCGTCGGTAAACAGGCACGCCGTGGCCCGGTTGACGCTCTTGTCGGTCGCCTGCGCCGACAGGATGACGGCGATCAGCAATTGGAACGGCGTGCGGTACTCGAGCTCGGTTCGCGGTGCCGGATTCGCGGCGCGCAATCTCGCGAAGATCGCCCGGCTTCTTGCCCGGTTCACGCCCGCATCCCGGTCACGGCGCGTCCGCCGGCAGGCGCCGCACCAGGGCCTTCTGCGCCGCGATCTCGCGCGCCCGCTGCGCCTCGCGCCCGCGCTGCCGCGCTTCGTGGGCGGTGAAGCGCGCGCGATTGAGTGCGGGGTCGTTGCGCAGCCCCGGCGGCGCAGGGCGCATCTCGATGCAGTCGACCGGGCACGGCGCGATGCACAGCTCGCAGCCGGTGCAGCGTGCCGCGATCACCGTGTGCAGATGCCGCGCGGCGCCGACGATCGCATCGACCGGACATGGCGGCAGGCACTTTGCGCAGCCGACGCAGCGGCTCTCGTCGATGAATGCGACGCGCGGCGGGCCTTCGGCGCCGCAGGCCGCATTCAGCGGCTTCGTCTGCCGCCGCAGCAGGCCGGCGAGCGCCGCGATCGTCTCCGCCCCGCCCGGCGGGCAGCGGTCGATGTCCGCCGCGCCGGCCGCGATCGCGGCGGCATATGGGGCGCAGCCGGCGTAGCCGCAGCGAGTGCATTGCGTCTGCGGCAGCAGCGCGTCGATCGCCGCGGCGAGCTCGTCTGCGGACCCGCAGCTCATCTCATTTGATGCGCATGCCCGGCGCGGCGCCGGCGTCAGGCGACAGCAGAAAGAGGTCCGTGCCACCCGGCCCCGCGGCGAGGACCATGCCTTCGGATACGCCGAAGCGCATCTTGCGCGACGCGAGATTCGCGACGACCACGGTCAGGCGTCCGGCGAGCGCCGCCGGGGCATATGCTGCGCGGATCCCGGCGAAGATCTGGCGCTCGCCGAGATCCCCGAGGTCGACATGCAACTTCAACAGCTTGTCCGCGCCCTCGACGTACTCGGCGGCGAGGATCTTCGCGACGCGCAGATCGACGCGGCTGAAATCCTCGATTGTGACCGCAGCGGCGCTCGCGGCCGTGGCGCCGACGGTAGCGGCGCTCGCGGCGGTGGCGCCCAAGGCACCGGCGCCGGCGGCCGCCCGCGCGGCGGCGCGCTCCGGCGCCGGCATCGCGACGAGCCGCCGGGCCGCGACCGGATCGACGCGCAATGCGAGCGGTTCGTAGGCGTTGATCGTCTGGTCGAGCAGGGGCCTCGCGGCGTCGTCCCAGCTCCAGGGCGCCTCGCGCAGAAAGCGCGCGGACTTCTCCGCCATCGCGGGCAGCACCGGCAGCAGATAGATCATCAAGGTGCGGAACAGGTTCAGCCCCTGGGTGCAGATGCCCCGCACCTCGGCGGCGTTGTCCGCACGTTTCGCAAGCGACCACGGTTTGCGCTGGTCGATGTACCGGTTCGCGCGATCCGCGAGGTTCATGATGTCGCGCATCGCCGCCGCATAGTCGCGCGCCTCGTACGCCGCCGCGATCGGCTCGGCGGCAGCGGCGAACTCGTCGAACAGTGCCGGCTCGGGCAGCGACTCGGCCAGGCGCCCGCCGTCGCTCCTGCCGATGAATCCGGCGCAGCGACTGGCGATGTTCACGAGCTTGCCGACGATATCGGAGTTCACGCGCGAGGCGAATTCCTCCAGGTTCATGTCCAGATCGTCGATTCCCGGGCCGAGCTTCGCGGCGAAGAAGTAACGCAGGTACTCCGGCGGGAAGCTCTCGAGGTAGCGGCGCGCGGTGATGAACGTGCCGCGCGATTTGGACATCTTCTGGCCGTTGATCGTCACGAAGCCGTGCGCGTACACGGCCGTGGGACGCCGCATACCGGCCCCCTGGAGCACCGCGGGCCAGAACAGCGCGTGAAAATACAGAATGTCCTTGCCGATGAAGTGATGCAGTTCGGCGGCGGAGCCGGGCGCGAAGAAATCGTCGAAGCGCAGTCCCGTGCGTGCGCAGAGCCGGGTGAAGCTGCCGAGATAACCGATCGGCGCGTCGAACCAGACGTAGAAGAACTTGCCCGGCGCGTCCGGAATCTCGAAGCCGAAGTAGGGCGCGTCGCGCGAGATGTCCCAGTCTTTCAGGCCCTGCGCGAACCACTCCTCGAGCTTGTGCGCGACGCTGCGCTGAACCGCGCCGCCGCTCATCCATTCCCTCAGGCGGTCCTCGAATGCGCTGAGCCGGAAGAAATGGTGCTCCGAATCGCGCTCGACGGGCGGCGTGCCGCTCACCACCGAAAGCGGATTCTTCAGGTCGGCCGGCGAGTACGTGGCGCCGCAAACCTCGCAGCTGTCGCCGTACTGGTCGGCGGCACCGCAATTCGGACAGGTGCCTTTCACGTAACGGTCGGGCAGGAACATGTTCGCGTGGGCATCGTAGGCCTGGCGGATCACGCGTTTGTCGATGTAGCCGGCCGAGCGCAGCGCGAGGTACATCCGGCGGCAGATCGTCTCGGTCTCGGCCGAGTGGGTCGAATCGAAGTTGTCGAGGCCGATCAGCATGTCGGCCAGGTCCCGCGAGTGCTCGGCGTGGACGCTGGCGATCAGGGTCTGCGGCTCGATCCCCTCGGCTTGCGCCTTCAGCATGATCGGCGTGCCGTGGGTGTCGTCGGCGCAGACGTAGTGGCATTCATGGCCACGCAGCCGTTGGAATCGCACCCAGATGTCGGTCTGCACCGCCTCCAGCAGGTAGCCCAAGTGGATCGGGCCGTTGGCGTACGGCAGGGCGCTGGTGACGAGTATTCGGCGTTTTGCGGTCATGGCCGCCGATTATGCCATGCGACCGCGGCCGACGGCGGGCCGCGGCTGGCGGCGCAAGCCGCTCGCGGCACACCGATCAGGAAGCGTCCCGGTATTGCTCGAATTTCCCCTTGTTGATCGCCTTCTTGAATGCGTCCCGGCCGCTGATCACCCGCTGCTCGAGCAGCTGTTGGATCGCCGAGTCCATGGTACGCATGCCGAAAGAGGCGCCGCTCTGCATCGCGTTCTCCAGCTGGTCCATTTTGCCCTGGCGGATCAGATTGGCGACTGCAGGGGTGTTGATCAGAATCTCCAGTGCGGCGACCCGCCCCTGTTTTTCGGCGCGCGGAATGAGCTGCTGGGACACGACACCGCGCAGGCTGGTCGAGAGCATCGTGCGCACGTGGGATTGCTTGTCGGATGGAAAGACGTTGACCATGCGGTCGACGGTCGCCGCGGCGCCGTTGGTGTGCAAGGTGCCCATCACCAGAATGCCCATCTCGGCCGCGGTCACGGCGATGCTCATCGTTTCCAGGTCGCGCAGCTCGCCGACGAGGATCACGTCGGGATCCTCGCGCAGGGCCGAGTGCAGCGCCGCGGCGAATGATGGCGCGTGCACGCCGATTTCGCGCTGGCTGATCAGGCAGTTCTTGCGGACGTGCACGAACTCGATCGGATCCTCGACCGTCAGGATGTGTCCCTTGGTGCGCGTGTTGACGTCGTCGATCATCGCTGCGAGCGTCGTCGATTTGCCCGAGCCGGTCTTGCCGGTCACCAGGATCAGTCCATTGTTCGCGTGCGTCAGCGTGCGCACCGCCGTCGGCAGATCCAGTTCGTCCATCGTGCGTGCGGTCGACGGAATCGCGCGAAACACCGCGCCCATTCCGTTCAGCTGGCGCATCGCGTTCACGCGGAACCGTGCGACGCCGGGAATGCTGTACGCGAAGTCCGTGCCGTCCTTCGCCTCGAATCGCTGGGCGGCGATCTTCGGCATGATCTCGTAAATGGCGCGCTTGACGGCCTCCGCATCGAGCGGCTGCGGATCGAGCGCCTGCAGTTCCCCGTACAGGCGGATGCGGGCCGGGTCGCCGGCGATGAAATGCAGGTCGGAGGCGTTCTGCTGCAGAACCCGGGTCAGATAGCTGTCGATCGCGGCCACGTGAGCCTCAGGTCCCGGCGGCCGGCTCGGGTTTGGCAACGCTCGACAGGTCGGTCGCAAAGCGCTGGAACTGGCGCTTGTCGAGTGCGTAGCCGTACGCGTCGTCCGGGTCGACCTGCTTCGCGTTGATCGCGCCGAGCAGCGCCTGATCCATCAGCTGCATGCCGTAGTCCTTGCCCATCTGCAGCTGGCTGGGAATCTGGTGGCTCTGTTCGGTCATGATCAGCTTGGCGATCGCCTTGGTGACGACCATGACCTCGCAGACCGCGCGGCGGGCGCGCTGGTCCGGGCTCTTCACGAGCACCTGCGTGATCACCGCGATCAGGCTCTGCGAGAGGAAGCTCTTGGTCTGCTCGCGCTCCTCGGTCGGCAGCGCGTCGATGACACGGTCGATCGTCTTCGTCGCGCTCGTCGTGTGCAAGGTGCCGAGCACGAGGTGGCCGGTCTCGGCGGCGGTCATCGCCATCGAGATCGTCTCCGCGTCGCGCAATTCGCCGACCAGGATCACGTCCGGATCCTCGCGCATCGCCGCCCGCACGCCCTCGGCGAAGGACGGCAGATGGGTGCCGAGCTCCCGTTGGATCACCTGGCTCGACTTGCTGCGGTGGACGAACTCGATCGGATCCTCGAGGCTGATGATGTTCAGGGCGCGGGTCGAATTCAGGTGGTCGATCATCGCGGCGAGCGTCGTCGATTTGCCGGTGCCGGTCGAACCGGTCACGAGGATCATGCCCTGGTGGTAGTCGCACAGCTTGCGCACGATCGGCGGCAGGGCGAGCTGGTCGATGCTCGGCATGTTCATTGGAATCGAGCGAAAGGCGGCGCCGATCCCGGTTTCCTTGCGATAGACGTTGACGCGAAAGCGGCCACCGTCCGACGAGACATAGGAGAAATCGAGGTCGTGGCCGCTTTGCAGTTGCGACTGCTGAGTCTGCGTCAGCACCTCGCCGACGTACCCTTCGAGTTCGGCCTGGCCGAGATCGCGGAATTTGATCGGCATCAAGTCGCCGTGCATCCGCAGCATCGGCGGCACGCCGACCGCCAGGTGGAGATCGGAGCAGCCCTGGGCGAGGCCGAGCTTCAGGAAGGCGTCGATTCTTGCCATAAGGACGGTAGGCTACCCGCAAGCGCCCGGTTTTTCGAGTGTTGGGCCGGAAGAACTGCGCCAAATGGGCAGTCCGTCAGAGAGACTGCTCCAGCGCGATGCGCAGCTCGTCCATCGACTGTATCCGCTTGCTTTTGTCGAGGGACATGCACTTGAGCACCAGATCGTTCAATTCGCGGGGCAGTTCCTTGTTCAATTCGATCGGTGGCCGCGCCTTGCCCTGGACGTGCTGGTACATCACCGACATGTGATCGCCGCGACTGTACGGCGGGACGCCCGAGAGCATTTCATAGAGGATCACGCCGAGGCTGTAGATGTCGGCACGCGCGTCGACCTTCTTGCCGAGGATCTGCTCGGGCGCCATGTACTTCGGCGAGCCGATCACGTAGCCCGTCTTGGTCAACTGCGTGTCACCCTGACTCTGTGCGGCGGCGACGCCGAAGTCGACGATCTTCAACAGGGCCTCGTCGTCGATCAGCACGTTGGCCGGTTTCAGATCGCGGTGCACGATGCCGACCTGGTGGGCGACCGCCATGCCGGTCGCGATGTCGATGCCGAACTTCACCGCGCGCTTCAAGGCGAGCGGCTTGTCGTTGACGATCTCGGCGCCGAGCGTGTGCGAGGGGAAGTACTCCATCGAGATCGCGTAATTGCCGCGGATGTACAGGAAATCATAGATGCGGATGACGTTTTTGTGCGTGATCTTGCGGCTGTAGCGCAACTCGTGCACGAACCGCTTCATCATCTCCTCGTCCGTCGAGACGTTCGGATTGAGAAACTTGAGAATCAACCGTTCCTCGACGACGGTGTCCTCCATCAGCAACACGGTGCCGAAGGCGCCCTTGCCGATCTTCTCGATGTACCTGTAGCGGCCCTCGATGACGTCGCCCGGAGTCAAGGTCGCGATGTCCAGCCGCGCGGCCATCATTTCCTGTTCCTTGACGATGCTGGAGATCTCCTGGTTCTCGATCAGCAGCGTGCGGGTCTGTTCCTGCATCTTCGCGGCGCGTTGGTTCGCCGCGATTTGCTGCGTCGAGAAGCGGTTTTCGAGCTCCTGCAGCGCGCGCTCCGCGGCGTTGGTGATCGAGGATTCGCCGGAGTTCGCGGCGGCATGCAGGCGCATCCGGATGGTGTTGGCGCGTCGCTCGTCGGCGAGCTTCGCGAGCGCCGCAATGGCCTCGACCTTGATCTGCGGCTCGGAGCGCTGCAGCATGGGCAGCAGATGCTCGATGTTCTTCTGATCCCCGAGCTTGCCGAGTGCCCGGATCACGGTCGGCAGGCTCTTCACCTCGCCCGCGCCGAGCATCTCGACGAGGCGCGGTACGGCCTTGGTGCTGCCGATCTCGGCGAGCGCGTCGACCGCGCGCTCGCTCACCCACCAGTCGCGGTCCCTGGTCGCTTCGATGAGCTGCGCGACCGCGCGCTCGTCCTTGGTCTGGTTCAGGATCTCGATCGCGGCCCGGCGGATGTCCTGATTGTCGTCCTTGACCAGTTCCAGCACGGCCTCGACGACGCGCGGTCCGCCGATCTTGCCGAGCGCGTCGGCGGCGCGCGTGCGCACCCACCAGTCGCTGTCGGCGATCACCTCGAGCAGGTACTTGACGGACTTCGAAGTGCCGACCACGTTGAGGACTTCGACCGCCGCGCGGCGGGCGTACTCGTTCTCGTCCTTCAGGATGTCGACGAGGTACTTGATGGTGTCGGGGTGGTTCGTGCGCACGACGAGGTCGACCGCCTTGTTCTGCACGTCGATTTCCGGATCGCGCAGCATGCCGCAGATCGTCGGCATGTCGAACGGGCCGTCCATCCGCGAGAGTGCGGCCAGCGCCGCCGAACGAATGAATTTGCTGGGGTCCTTGAGCTGGCGTTGCAGCGCGTCCTGGACCTTGGGCAGGTTGAAGTTCGCGAGCAGGTTGATGATGTTCATGCGCACGACGGGGTCCTTGCCCTCGACCCGCGCGAGCAGCTCGTCGACCGACGTCGCGTCGGCGACCTCGCCGATGATCTTGAACACGCCGGTCCGCTCGCTCGATTCGAGCGCATACGCCGCATTCAGCAGATCGCGCACGGTGTAGCGGCTCTTTTGCGCTGCGATGACGTCGAGGATCGTCTGTCTCGGCATGTTCGGCTTCGCCAGCGCATCGAGCAGCGCGTTCGCCGGGTAGCCGCGGCTCGAGGACAGGGCCCAGGCGATGCCCGCGACCGCGCGGTTGTTGGCCTCCACCATCGCTTTGAGCACCAGCGGCACGGTCTTGGCGTCGAGCAGCTGCGAAAGCGCCTCGACATAGGCGACAGTCTCGCGCTTGTCCGCGTTCGCCATCGCTTCGACCAGCGGATCGATCGCATTCGCACCGAGCGAGACCAGCTTGGCGATGGCCTTCTGCGCCGCCGGGCTCGTCGGATTGCCGCTCGACCGCACCTCGGCAATCAGACGATCAGCACGATAATTGGCGAATAAACTCATGCGTGGATTCGTGGTTCCAATGAAATATTATGCCATACCCGCAGCGCCCGGCCGCGCCGTGCGATACAATCGCCGGCCACCATGAATAGTGCCTCCGTCGCGCAAGACGCCGTTCGCAACCGGCTCGCAAGCTTCGTCGATGCCTACCTTGGCCGCAGCCTAGGGGATGCCAAGGCGATCGGCGCGGTGGCCGTCGACGGTGAAGGCGTGCGCGTCGAGTTGAAATACGGGTTTCCATGCGCTGATTACCAGCGTGAATTGCTGCCCGCGCTCCTTGGCCACCTCGCACCGGTCCTTGAGGGCGCCCGGCTCATATTGACGCTGCGCGCCGAAATCACCCCGCACGCGGTCCAGAAGACCCTGAAGCCGCTGCAGCGGATCAAGAATATCGTGGCGGTGGCGTCTGGCAAGGGCGGCGTCGGCAAATCGACGACCGCGGCCAATTTGGCCCTCGCCTGGGCGGTCCAGGGGGCGAAGGTCGGCCTGCTGGATGCCGACATCTATGGACCCAGCCAGCCGCAAATGATGGGCCTTGCGGGGCGCCGGCCGACGAGCCACGACGGCAAGCGCCTGACGCCGCTCATCGCGCACGGCGTCGAGGTCATGTCGATCGGCTTCATGGTCGACGTGGAACAGCCGATGGCCTGGCGCGGACCGATGGCGACGCAGGCGCTGACCCAGCTCCTCGGCGACACCGACTGGAGCGATCTCGATTACCTGGTCATCGACATGCCGCCCGGCACCGGCGACATTCAGCTCACCCTCAGCCAGCGGGTGCCGCTCAGCGGCGCCATCGTCGTCACGACGCCCCAGGACATCGCGCTCTTGGACGCGCGGAAGGGACTGAAGCTGTTCGAGAAAGTGGCCGTTCCGGTGCTTGGCGTGGTCGAGAACATGAGCGTCCATGTGTGCTCCGCGTGCGGTCACGTGGAACACCTGTTCGGCAGCGGCGGCGGCGCACGGATGGCGGCCGACTACGGCGTCGCGCTGCTCGGCGAGCTGCCGCTCGACGTGCGGATCCGCGAGGATGCCGATGGCGGCACGCCGACCGTGATCGCCGAACCCGGCAGCGCACGGGCCGAGGCCTACCTCACGATGGCCCGCCGGGCGGCGGCGCGCCTGTCGGTGCTCAACAAGGACTACAGCCACGCGTTCCCGAAGATCAGCGTCGAAGCAAGCTGATGAGCATCAAGAGCGACCGCTGGATACGCCGCACGGCGGCCGAGAGGGGCATGATCGAGCCGTTTTGCCCCGAACAGGTGCGCGTTTCGTCGGGGCAGAAGATCATCTCCTACGGCACCTCGAGCTACGGCTACGACGTGCGCTGCGCGGACGAATTCAAGATATTCACGAACATCAACTCGACGATCGTCGACCCGAAGAGTTTCGACGAGAAGTCCTTCGTCGATTTCAAGGGGCCGGTCTGCATCATCCCGCCGAATTCGTTCGCCTTGGCGAGCACCGTCGAGTATTTGCGGATCCCGCGCAGCGTGCTGACCGTGTGCCTCGGCAAGTCGACCTACGCGCGTTGCGGCATCATCGTCAACGTCACACCGCTCGAGCCGGAATGGGAAGGCCACGTGACGCTCGAATTCTCCAACACGACGCCGTTGCCGGCGAAGATCTATGCCAACGAGGGCGTCGCGCAGATGCTCTTCTTCGAGTCCGATGAGACCTGCGAGACATCCTATCGCGACCGCGGCGGCAAATACCAGGGCCAGCGCGGCGTCACGCTGCCGAAGACTTAGCCGCGCCATCGCGGTAGCCTCGCACGCTCAGTGCGACAGCTTCTCGATGCGCATCGCAAATTCCAGCTTGCCGCCGCGGGTTCTCGTTGCCTGCACCGGCACGAACCCGAGCGACGGCGCGAACCACATCGTCAGCACACGGTTCCCGCCCGGGCGCCGGCTGGTGACGACGATGGTGTCGAGGTCGCCGAGTTCGGTCTGGATTCTCGCCTCGCCGGCGCGGTGGTAGTCGAAATCCTTGATCTGGTCCTTATCGATGATCCAGAACTTCGCCGGCAGCCGCCCTTGCCTCAGGTCCTGCATCACCTGGATCTGGATGGACATGAGGTCCTGGGTGCCCGCCTTGAGCGCGAGGTCGAGCGGCTTGCCGGAAAGCGTGCCGCGCACACTTCGCCGCGCCCAGTCGAAGTCCATGTGGATCCGCGACGAGCCGTCCTCGGCTTCGTAGATCTCGGGTCGGACCGCGGCGCCCTCGACACGCAGCCAGCTCTTCTGCACGACGTCGTGCCGATAGAACAAACGGAATATCCCGCGCGCGCTGATCCGCCAGGTGTACACGTACCGGCCTGGATCCGTGCCGCGCACGAGCACGAGATCGCTGACGCCGACGCTGATGTCCTTCCACTGCGCGAGGTAGTGCGCCGAGAACGGCCGCGGTGCGCCAGCTCCGGCCGGCGCCGCGTGCACGGTGCCGAGCGCGAGCACGAGCGCCGTGGCCGGCAGGATCCGTCGCATCATGGGCCGCCTCGCGGGCGATCGATCTGCGGCAATTGCACGGGGCCGGCGAGCGCGGCGCCGTCGAGCCACGCCCTGCCGTCGCGGCACGCGAGCCGCCCCTCGCAGAACCAGCGCACAGCGAGCGGATAGATCCGGTGCTCGAGCGCCAGAACGCGCCCGGCCAGGCACGGTTCATCCTCGCCGGGGCCGACCGCGATTTGCCCCTGGATCACCGCCGGGCCGGCGTCGAGTTGCGCGGTCACGAAATGCACGGTCGCGCCGTGCGCACCGTCGCCGGCGGCGAGGACGCGCCGATGCGTGTGCAGGCCGGGGTATTTCGGCAGCAGCGACGGGTGGACGTTCAGGATGCGTCCGGCGAACGCGTCGATGAACGCCGGCGAGAGGACGCGCATGAATCCGGCGAGCGCGACCAGAAAGGGCGCGCGGCGTGCGACCGCGGCCGCGAGTTCGCGGTCGTAGGCGGCGCGGTCGCCGTCGGGCGGCGGCGCGATCGCCTCGGTCTCGATGCCGAGGCCGCGGGCAGTCGCGAGCCCGGGCGCGTCCGGCCTGTCGGAGAGCACCGCGCCGATCCGGTAGCAAGCGTCCGCGTCGCGGCTGCGATCGATCAGGCAGCGCATGTTCGATCCCCGTCCCGAGATCAGGATCACGACGGGCTGCAACGCCGCGGCCCCGCTCACGCGATCACGACACCGCGCCCGCCGCCGCGTACCTCGCCGATCACGGTCGCGGTTTCGCCCGCGGCACGCAGCGCCGCGAGCGCGCGATCGGCGTCGGCGGCGGCAAGCTGCACGGTCATGCCGATGCCGCAGTTGAAGACGCGCAGCATCTCCGATTCGTCGACCCTGCCTTGCGCCTGCAGCCAGTCGAACAGCGGATCCCGCGGCCAGGCCGCCCGTTCCAGGACGACCTCCAGGCCGTCGGGAATCACCCGTGGCAGGTTCTCCAGCAGCCCGCCGCCCGTCACGTGCGCGAGCCCATGCACCGGCAGCCGGTGCAGCAACTCGAGCAGCGGCTTGACGTAGATCCGCGTCGGTGCGAGCAGCCGGTCGATCAATGCAACGCCGGCGACGCGGCTCTGTAGGTCCGCACCGCTGCGTTCGAGGATCCGGCGGATCAACGAGAAGCCGTTCGAATGCGCGCCGGATGAGGCGAGGCCGATAACGGCGTCGCCGGCGCGGGTCGCACCGCCGTCGACGATCGCATCCTTCTCGACGATGCCGACGCAGAAGCCGGCCAGATCGTAATCCCGGCCGTGATACATGCCCGGCATCTCGGCGGTCTCGCCACCCACCAGGGCGCAGCCTGCCTGCACGCAACCTTCGGCGATGCCGGCGATCAAACGCTCGCCGGTGTCCACGTCGAGCTTGCCGCTCGCGTAATAGTCGAGAAAGAACAGCGGCTCGGCGCCCTGCACGACGACGTCGTTCGCGCACATCGCCACGAGGTCGATGCCCACCGTATCCGGCCGCCCGCAGTCGATGGCCAGGCGCAGCTTCGTGCCGACGCCATCCGTCCCGGACACCAGCACCGGCCGGCGGTACCGGTCGAGCGGCACTTCGACGAGTGCGCCGAAACCGCCGATGCCGCCCAGCACCTCGCGGCGCATCGTCCGGCGGACGTGCGGCTTGATGCGTTCGACGAGCTCGTCGCCCGCATCGATGTCGACGCCGGCGTCGCGATAGGTCACGGGCGCAGGTTCGGTCATGTGGGTTCCTTCCGAACACGAGAATAGGGCCGACGCGGCCGGCCGGCCGGCTGTGGTATTTTACACCAGGGTCAAGCCAGTGCCGTGCCATCGAACCATGATCCGGAACCGACCAGTGTCGTCTGCCATCTGCCTACGGCTGGTGTGGGCTGCCGTCTGCCTCGCGGGCGGCGTGTTGTGCATGCTCCCGGCGCAGGCCGAGGAACACGCCAAACTTTACCAGGCGGCGGTCCCCGTGACCGACCGCTCCGACGGCAGCCGCGAGGCCGGCTTCCAGGCGGCGATGCAGGTCGTGCTGGTTCGGGTGACCGGCACGCTCTCGGCCGGCGCCAATCCAGCATATGCGGCCTTGGTCGCCGCCGCCGACCGGTACGTCCAGCAATACCGCTACGCACCCGATGGGCGGCTCGTCGTCGGATTCGACGGCGGGGCGATCGAGCGCTGGCTGACCCAGAACGCCGCGCCGGTGTGGGGACGCACGCGCCCGGTGACCCTCGTGCTGCTGACCGCACCGAACGGCCAATCGGGCGCCATCGTCACCCGTGACGACAGCTCCGACCTGAAGGCGGCGATCGACGCCCAGGCGGCCCTGCGGGGGATCGGTTTGCTGTGGCCGAGCGCACAGGAATTGACCAACGACGGGCTCGACTATTCGACCGTCAGCGGCGCCCATCCGACTGGGCTGCAGGCGATCGCCAAGCGCCAGGGTGCCGACGGCGTGTTGATCGGGCACGCCACCGATCTTGGCGCGACGGCGGGTGTGCAGTGGTTGTTCGAGTTCCAGACGCAGAGCGGCCAGGCGGCCGGCACGGTCGAGGGCGTGAACCTGGCCGCAGACGACTACGCTGCAATCTACGCGGTCAGCGGTGCGTACTCGCCGGTCGACGTCGAGGTCGACGGCATCAAGGATCTGCGCGCCTACGCCCGGATACTGCGCCTGTTCGAGTCGCTGACGCCCGTGTCGCAGGTCACGGTGCTGGCGCTCGACGGGGATTCGGTAAGTTTTCGCCTCGACGCGCGCGGCGGCGCGGCGCCGCTCGAGCGCACGCTCGCGCTGAACGGCGCACTGCAGCTCGAACAGGCGACGGGCGCTGCGGGCGAACTGCACCTGCAGCTGCGCCGCTAGCGCGATCGGTGGCCGCGTGAGCGTGTGGCTGCGCCAACTGCCGAATCTGATCAGCGCGGCGCGACTGGTCTTGGTGGCACCGATCGCGCTCGCGCTGCTGCACCGGGATTGGCCGGTCGCGATCGCCCTGTTCGTCATAGCCGCCCTGTCCGACGGGGCCGACGGCCTGCTCGCGAAGCGCTTCGGGTGGCAGACGAGTCTCGGCGCCATGCTCGATCCCGCCGCCGACAAGCTGTTGATCGCCACCGTCTTCGTGACCCTCGCCGTGCAGGGTAGCGTGCCTCTGTGGCTCGCGGCGGCGGCGGTGGCACGTGATCTCCTGATTGCGACCGGCGCGCTCGCGTATCGGGTGCGGATCGGTCCGTTGCGCATGCGTCCCACACTCGTCAGCAAGATCAATACGCTGTGCCAGCTCCTGTTCCTGCTCTGCGTGGTCGTGCGCCGTGAAATCGCGCTGCCTCCGGCCTGGGTCGAGATCGTGCTCGGCGCCGCGACCTTGGTCACGATCGGCGTGAGCGGCATCGATTATGTGCTCACCTACGCGAGGCGCGCGCGAGGATTCGAGCAACGCGAGGCGGGGGCGTGAGGCAGCTGCCACTCGGCGTGAAACTGCGTGACGAGGCGACCTTCGGCAACTTCGTGACCGGCGGCAACCTTGAACTCGTCGCTGCGCTCGCCGCCGGCGACGCACCGTGCATCTGGCTGTGGGGCGCCGCGGGCTCCGGCAAGACGCATTTGCTGCAGGCGGCGTGCGCCGCGGGCGGGGGACCTGCGGCTTATCTGCCGCTCGGGCGAACCGCGAACCTGCCGCCGGAAGCGCTCGCGGGCTTCGAGTCCTCCGGGTTGCTCTGTCTCGACGACGCGGATGTCACGGCCGGCAATCCGGCTTGGGAGAGGGCGCTGTTCGGCTTGTTCAACGCCTGCGTCGATCTGCGTACGCGCTTGATCTTCGCCTCCCGGGTCGCGCCGCGTGCGCTGCCCTGGATTATCGAGGACTGGGGTTCGCGCGCCTGCGCCTGCGTCGTCTACCAGGTGCGCGAGATCGATGAGGCCGGTCGTGTCGAGGCGCTGCGCCGGCGCGCGGTCGGCCGCGGACTGGAAATGCCGATCGAGACGGTCGAGTATTTGATGAAGCGGACCGCGCGCGATCTGCGCTCTCTGCTCGGCGTGCTCGACGCCCTGGACGATGCCTCCCTCGCGGCGCAGCGACGTCTGACGGTGCCGTTCATACGCGCGGCACTCGAGAAGCCCGCAGATACCCGACCATAGAGCAGAACCACGCGAACACGCAAAGGAGGCTCGCGCCGGCAACCCAGCGTGCCGCCGGGTTGGCGAGCAGTTCGGTCAGCGCGAACACCAGGTAGGGAATCGCAAACAACGTGGCCCAGGCATAGGTGTGCCGGCGGCCGACCATCAGCCCGTGCAGCGGCGCGAGCAGCGGCAGGGCCGCTGCCGCGCACAGCGCCCAGGGATAGCCGGCGGCGGTCCAGATCAGCAGGCTCGCGGCGACGGCGGCCCACAAACCGATCGTCACGCGCCGCGCCGACCTGGCAGCGTCGGCCGGCGCGGCGGGGCCGGTACACTCAGCCATGGCGATTCAGGCGCTCGGCGAGGGCAGCGACGCGCGCCCCGAGCGCGCGCGCGAGCTCGCGTTCCGGGTCGGCGAGCTCTCCCGTGCCGCTGACGCCGGCAACGTGGCTCGCGCCATATGGTGTGCCGCCGGCCCGGGTCGTGCCGAGCGCGCCCTCAGTAAACGGCAGGCCGACGAGATACATCCCATGGTGCAGCAGCGGCAGCATCATCGACAGCAGCGTCGATTCCTGACCGCCGTGCAGCGTTTGCGTCGAGGTGAACACGCCGGCGGGCTTGCCGGCGAGCGCACCCGAGAGCCACAGGCCGCTCGTACCTTCGAGGAAGTACTTGAGCGGCGCCGCCATGTTGCCGAAGCGCGTGGGACTGCCCAGCACGAGACCCGCGCAGCGTTCCAAGTCCTCGTGGCTGGCATAGGGCGGACCGGCATCCGGCACCGAGGGTTCAGGTCGATCGACGGTCACGGTGACCGCGGGGACCGTGCGCAGTTTCGCCCGCATGCCGCGCACGCCATCGATTCCGTGGCAGACGTGCCGCGCGAGCGCCGCCGTGCTGCCTTGGCGCGAATAATACAAAACCAGAATTTCGTTCATCGTTGTCCCTCAGGATTCCCGTTGCCATCGCGGCCGATCTGCGGCGCCGCCGCAACGGCTGCGCCGGCATTCCATCGCCGGCACGGGTTTGACGGCCCCGGCCGCTGTTGCTAGTGTCGGCCCTCGACCATGCCGCGCTCGATCGCACTCCTCATCGGTTTGATCTGTCTCGCCGGCTGTCAAGGCGCGCCCGTCCAGGAAATGAGCGACGCCCGACAGGCGATCGAGGCGGCGCGCGTGGCCGGCGCGGCGCAGCGCGCTCCGGCCGACCTCGAGGCGGCGCAAGCGGAGATTGCGAGCGCCGAACGCCATCTGCAGGCTCAGGAATACGTCCGTGCCCGTGATGCCGCCCTCGAGGCGAAGCGGCGCGCCGCGATTGCCTTGTCGAATTCCGAGCATCCCTCGCAAGCGCCACCATGATGGGCGTTCGGCCGCAGGGCGCATCTTAGAAGCGCCACGCGCGCTGCCAGCGCGACATCACGAGTTCCGGGTAGCCGATGTGCCCGTCGCTGCCGTTGTAGCGTTCGAGTGCGAGGATCCAGTCGTGGTGCTCCTCGCGCAGGTAGTAGCGCAGGATCTCGCAGCCGATGCGGATGTTCGCGCCGATCCGTACCAGCCGATTCGCGACGCCGAGCTGCTTCGGCCAGAACGGCATGACCTGCATCAGGCCGACCGCGCCGACGCGCGAGACCGCGAACTGGTTGAAGCGGCTCTCGACCGCGATCATCGCCAGGATCAGATCCGGCGGCAGCCGCAGGCGCGGATCGCGCCGCGCCTCGCAATACACGTCGTCCAGGATCTCGATCCGCTTCGCGTAGGAGTGCACGTAGGGCCGCAGACGCGGTTCCATGCTCTTGTGCCAGACCTCGGCGGTGAATTTGTCAGAATAACATTGCGGACTGTCGATGATCTTGCGCAGGAGGGTCTGCAGCGGCGGCTCGGGCCGCGGGTCCGCGCGCGGCGGGCCCACCGCGGGCGCCGCAAGCATGGCGCAGGCAACGGCCGGGGCCGCGAGCGCGCCGTACCGGCCGTAGCGCCGCATGCGCTCAGGCCGCGGACCTGCCGCGTACGTGGCGCACGGCATCGGCGAGCGGAATCTCGGCCGCCGCAGCGTCCCGGCGATGGCGATACTCGACGTTGCCGGTGGCGAGGCCGCGTTCGCCGAGCACGATCCGGTGGGGAATTCCCAGCAGTTCCGAGTCGGCGAACTTCACGCCGGCCCGGGCGTCGCGGTCGTCGAACAGGACGTCGAAACCGGCGGCGGTGAACTCGCGATACAGCGCATCGCTCGTCTGCCGCAGGTGGTCCGATTTCTGATAGGCGAGCGGCACGAGGCAGACCTGGAACGGCGCGATCGCCTCCGGCCAGACGATGCCGTCGGCATCGTGGTTCTGTTCGATGGCGGCCGCGACGATGCGGGTCACGCCGATCCCGTAGCAGCCCATGTACATCGTCACGCTCTTGCCTTGCTCGTCGAGTACCGCTGCGCCCATCGCGTCGCTGTACTTGCGGCCTAGCTGGAATATGTGGCCGACCTCGATGCCGCGGGCGATCTGCAGCGTTCCGCGGCCGCCCGGGCTCGGATCCCCGGCAACGGCGTTGCGGATGTCCCGGGGGTCGGGCGCGGCCAGGTCGCGGCCCCAGTTGACACCGGTGAAATGTGTGTCCTTCTCGTTGGCACCGCAGACGAAATCGGCGAGAGCAGCCGCCGCACGGTCGACGTAGATCCGGCCCGCAAAACCCACCGGACCGAGATATCCGGGCTCCGCGCCGGCTACCGCGCGCACGCGCTCGGCGCTCGCCATGCGCAGCGGCTTGGCGACGCCGGGCAGCTTCTGCGCCTTGACCGCGTTCAACTCGTGGTCGCCGCGCAGGATCAACGCGACCACGCCCCCGTCCGTGCCGTCGACGATCAGGGTCTTGACGCACTGCGCCGGCGCCACGCCGAGAAACTGGCACAGATCGGCGATGGTGCGTGCGCCGGGCGTTGCGACCTTCGCCAACGGCCGGGTCGGGGCGCCGGGCGGCGTCGCCGGAGCGAGGGCTTCGGCGAGCTCGATATTCGCCGCGTAATCGTCGCCGTCCGAATAGGCGATGGCGTCCTCGCCGGATTCGGCGAGCACGTGAAATTCCTGCGACGCGTTGCCACCGATGCTGCCGCTGTCGGCATGGACCGCGCGAAACTTCAGACCGAGGCGGGTGAAGATGCGGCCGTATGCGTCGAACATCAGCCGGTAGCCCTCGGCGAGGCTCGCCTCATCGGCGTGGAATGAATAGGCATCCTTCATCAGGAATTCGCGGGCGCGCATCACACCGAAGCGGGGACGGATTTCGTCGCGGAATTTCGTCTGGATCTGGTAGAAATTCACCGGCAGCTGCCGGTAGCTACGCAGCTCGCGGCGCGCGATGTCCGTGATGACTTCCTCGTGCGTCGGCCCATACGCGAACTCCCGGTCGTGCCGGTCCTTGAAGCGCAACAATTCGGGTCCGAATTCGTTCCACCGGCCGGACTCGCGCCACAGCTCGGCTGGCTGGACCGTCGGCATCGATAGCTCGAGCGCGCCGGCGCGGTCCATCTCCTCGCGGATGATCCGCTCGACCTTGCGCAAGGTGCGCAGGCCGATCGGCATCCACGTGTACAGACCCGCCGCGAGGCGGCGGATCATGCCGGTGCGCAGCATCAATCGGTGGCTGATCACCTCGGCGTCGGCGGGTACTTCCTTGAGCGTGGGTATCGGGTATCGGGATAGGCGCATGGCCGCCTATCTTACATGAGGGCCCCTGGTATCATGACCCGCATGGACGAGGAGCCCATGAACGCGGACGCCGATGACGCCGATGAGGCCGATGACGGCGGGGACGGGCAACGGTCGCGACCGCGCGGCGTGTATTGGCTGCCGAACCTGCTGACGACCGGTGCCCTGTTCGCCGGCTTCTACGCGATCGTCGCGGCGATCGACCTGCATTTCGAGAAATCCGGCGTTGCGGTCTTCGTCGCCATGATTTTCGACGGCCTGGACGGCCGGGTGGCGCGCTGGACCCATACCGAGAGCGCGTTCGGCAAGGAGTACGACAGCCTTTCGGACATGGTCTCCTTCGGCCTCGCGCCGGCGATCGTGACTTATCAGTGGGGTGTCGCACGTATCGCCGAGTACGGTCCGGTTTGGCGGCGTCTGGGGTGGCTGGTGTGTTTCTTCTACGCCGCGGCCGCCGCTTTGCGCCTGGCCCGCTTCAACTCGCGGATCGCGACCGCGGGTAAGAACCACTTCGAGGGCTTGCCGAGCCCGTCTGCGGCGGCGATCGTCGCCGCCCTCGTTTGGCTCGCGAGCGATCGAATCGACATGGGATTGCCGGGCCTGCTGCTCGCATTCATCGTCACGGCCTGCGCCGGTGCCCTGATGATCAGTCGATTTTCCTTTCACAGCTTCAAAAATGTGGATGTCGGCGCGCGTGTGCGCTTCACCCATATCCTCTTCGTGCCGCTGGTGTTCGTGCTGATCGCGATATGGCCGCCGGTCACGCTGCTGCTCATCTTCGGCGGCTACGCACTGTCGGCGCCGACCGTATGGCTCGTGCGCAAGCTGCGGCGCCGCTCGCGCGGGTCCGCGACCCACGCATGAACCCGGCCTTGCGCAAGGCGTACCTGCAGGCCATGCAGATCGAGGCCTGGGCGCCGCGTGCCGCATCGACGGGCACGACCGGCGTGGCGACCGCGGACTGGGCGGAACTGGAACGGATGGTCGCTTCCTGCCGCCGCTGCGTGCTGTGCGAGAGCCGCAACCGGACCGTGTTCGGCATCGGCGACCGCCATGCCGCATGGGTCGTCGTCGGCGAGGCTCCCGGTGCGGACGAGGACCGGCAGGGCGAACCGTTCGTCGGCCGCGCAGGGCAGATGCTGAATGCGATGCTGCGCGCGATTGGCCTGCGGCGCGAGCAGGTCTTCATCGCCAATGTGCTGAAGTGCCGGCCGCCCGGCAACCGCGCTCCACTCGCCGGCGAGGCCGCCGAGTGCCTGCCGTACCTAGCGCGCCAGATCGCCCTGGTGCGTCCGCGGATCCTGCTCGTGGTCGGGCGCATTGCCGCGCAGAATCTGCTCGCTACCGATGTGCCGCTGGCGAGCCTGCGCGGTCGCGTCCACCATGCCGGCGGCGCAGGTCCGCCGATCGTCGTGACCTATCATCCCTCCTACCTGCTGCGCACGCCGGCGGACAAACGCAAGGCTTGGCAGGATCTGCAATTCGCCCGCGCGGTGGCCGCGCGTGGCTAGCGCGAAGCGCGAGGAGCTGCCGCTCGAGGCCCCAATCCGGGCGATGCACGAATTCGATGTGCCGGTCGTGATGGCGATCGAGCGTGCCGGCTACGAGTTCCCTTGGAGCGAGGGGATATTCCGCGATTGTCTGCGCGTCGGCTACGTCTGCCGCGTCGTCGACGTCGACGGCGCGATGGCGGGCTACGGCATCATGGCGACGGGCGCCGGCGAGGCGCACATCCTGAACGTATGCATGCGCGAGGACTACCGCCGCCGTGGGCTCGCCCGCGGCTTGATGCTGCACCTTCTGCAGCGCGCCCGCGCGGCCGGGATGCGCGAGGCCTTTCTCGAGGTGCGGCCATCGAATATGATTGCCGCCCATTTGTACGCGACGCTCGGTTTCGAACGGGTGGGGATGCGCCGCGGCTACTACCAGGCGGTTCAGGGCCGCGAAGACGCGGCGGTGCTGCGGCTTTTGCTGGATTCGGGACCGAATTGACCTCCACGATGATGGACATCGAGCGTGAAATCTCACGCCGGCGCACCTTTGCGATCATCTCGCACCCGGACGCCGGCAAGACGACCCTGACCGAGAAGCTGCTGCTGTTCGGCGGTGCGATCCAGATGGCCGGCGCCGTCAAGGGGCGCAAGGCAACCCGGCACGCAACCTCCGACTGGATGCGGCTCGAGCAACAACGCGGCATCTCCGTGACCTCGTCCGTGATGCAGTTCCCGTTCGACGACTGCGTCGTCAATTTACTGGATACGCCGGGCCACGAGGACTTCTCCGAGGACACCTACCGGACGCTGACTGCGGTCGACTCGGCCTTGATGGTCATCGACTGCGCGAAGGGCGTCGAGGAGCGCACGATCAAGTTGATGGACGTGTGCCGGCTCCGTGACACGCCCATCATGACCTTCGTCAACAAGCTGGACCGCGACGGCCGCCCGCCGATCGAGCTGCTCGACGAGATCGAACGCGTGCTCAAGATCGAGTGCGCGCCGATCACCTGGCCGATCGGCATGGGCCGCGATCTGCTCGGCGTATACCATCTCCTCGAGGACCGCATCTACGTCTATGTCGCCGCGGCGAAGGGCAGGGTGGGCAGCCACGAGACGATTCACGGTCTCGCGAGCGCGGCGGCCCGAGAATATCTCGGCGCGGGTTACCAGGCGTTCGTCGACGAGATCGAACTGGTGCGCGGCGCGAGCCCGCCCTTCGACCTGCGGCGCTACCGCGCCGCGAGCCAAACGCCGGTGTTTTTCGGCTCGGCGGTCAACAGTTTCGGCGTTCGCGAACTGCTCGTCGCGTTCACCGCGCACGCACCCGGCCCGCAGCCGCGCGCGGCGGTGCAGCGCGTCGTCGCGTCGAACGAGGCGAAGCTGACCGGGTTCGTCTTCAAGATCCAGGCGAACATGGACCCCGGTCATCGCGATCGCATCGCGTTCATGCGGCTTTGTTCCGGACGCTACGCCAGGGGCATGCGCCTGCGCCACGTCCGCCTGGCCAAGGACGTGCGCGTGGCGGATGCCTTGACGTTCCTCGCGGCCGATCGCAGCCGGGCGGACGAGGCCTATGCCGGTGACATCATCGGTCTGCACAACCACGGGACGATCAACATCGGCGACACGTTCAGCGAGGGCGAGGTGCTCACGTTCACCGGCGTGCCGAATTTTGCACCGGAGATCTTCCGTCGCGCGGTGTTGAAGGATCCGCTGCGGATGAAGGCGCTGCAGAAGGGCCTCTCCCAGCTCTGCGAGGAGGGCGCGACCCAGTTGTTCAAACCGCTGCGCAACAACGAACTGGTGCTCGGCGCGATCGGCCAGCTGCAATTCGAGGTCGTCGCGTTCCGCCTGCAGGACGAGTACGGCGTGCAGTGCGTGTTCGAGCCGGTGAACGTCGCACTCGCCCGCTGGGTGCGCAGCACGGACCACGAGCGGCTCGCCGATTTGCGGGACAAAGGGCGCGACCACCTCGCGCTCGATCATGCCGGCGAACTGGTCTACCTCGCGCCGACACGCATCAATCTCGAGTTGACCGAGGAGCGCTGGGGCGGCGTCGAATTCCTGCGGACGCGCGAGAACCTCGCGGTCTGAAGGCGCGCACCGCGGCGCCGAATGCGCGCACGCGGTCGTCGGCGGTGGGGGCACCGTAGCGCAGCGAGGCGTATTCCCGGCACAGCTTTTCGACGGTCGGGCCGAGATCCGGGCAGAGCGCGGCGACCCGGCGAGCATAGTCCTCGGGGCCCTCGTAAGGGAACCGCACGACCCCCGCTCGGGCGACTTTCGCGGTGAGCTTCCCGAACGCCCGTTGCAGCTCATCGCGCGATCTCGTGCGCAACTGCCGGCGCGCGATCCAGGCGAGCCAGACGAAACTCAGACCGAGTGCGGCGGCCAGCATCGCGGCGAGCCCGGCCGCGTCCGGGCCCGGCACGTGCAGGCGCGTGAGCAGGGCGCCTTGCGCGCGTGGCCCGTAGGCGAGGATTCGCTCGCGCCAGAGGGTGCGCAGCGCATCGAGGCGCAGGGCGAATGCCGCGAGCCAGGGGGCGTCGCGGCCGATGGCGACTGCGAACGGTCCGGGTGTGCGCGACCCGTCGCGCAGCGACGGGTCGACCCGCTGCGGCGCGATCGCCGCCGTGGGATCGACGCGCAGCCAGCCACGGCCCGCGATCCAGACTTCGTCCCAGGCGTGCGCATCGCTCTGGCGCACCACCCAGTCGCCATCGAAGGGGTTGAAAGTGCCGCCGAAATAGCCGGTGACGACGCGGGCCGGGATCCCGGCCGCGCGCGCCAGGACCGCGAATGCCGATGCGTAGTGACCGCAAAAGCCGCGCTTCGTGTCGAACAGGAACTCGTCCACCGGGTTGCGGCCGAGCAGCGGCGGTGGCGTCAAGGTATAGTAGTAAGGATCGCGGTGGAAGCGGGCCAGGATGGCGGCGATGAATTGCACGTCGGCCGGATATTCTCGGTGCAACAGCCGCGCGAGCGCGCGGCTGCGCGGGTTCGAACCCGCCGGCAGGCGGGTGTCGAGGCGCCGCACGCGCCGATCGAGCGGGGATGCGCCGGCCGGCGCCGTCGTCGAACTCGCGAGGAGCGTCGCCGGCGCGCTGTCGCGTCCCGGTCGCACCAGAACACCGTCGCCGCTCAGAACTGCGCCGGGCAACGCGGCCGACACCGGCCGGTCGAGCGCGTAGATCCAGTCGTGCCGGTAGGGTTCGAGTTCGAGTCGATAATGGTAGGCGGAGCGCCCCGGCACGGTCCGGGAAAATCCTCGATCGTGACGCCTCCACGCGCGTCCGTCGAACTCGTCGAGCACCGGCCCGCGCCAGTATAGCGCGCCGCGCGAGGGCGTCGGGCCGATGAAGTGCGCGCGAAATGCGATGTCGTCGGAGAGCGCGAGATCGTCGAGGTCGCCGGGGCTCAGGGTGTCGCCGAGTCCGGAGACCGCGCCGCGGCCTTCGCCGCCGATGCGCCACAGCGGCGCGGCGAGACGCGGAAAGAACAGCCACATGGCGAGCGCGAGCGGCAGCGCGTGCAGCAGCACTCGCGCCGAATACGCGAGAGCCGTCCGCGCGCCGAGCCCGCGAACCGAGCCGTCGATTCGCAGCAGCGCCGCCGCCGTCAGCCAGCAGACCGCGAGGAGATAGCCGAGCATCCAGAACCCACCGCCCGCGAGCAGTGCAGCGACGCCGAGGAAGTACACGATCAGCACGACCACGTACAGGTCGCGGGCGGAGCGCGCTTCGAGGATCTTGAGTCCGGCGGTGAGGCCGAGCAGCGCGGTGCCGGCGGCGAGCCCGTTGAAGGTGCGAAATTCGACGAACAACAGCGCGATCGCGAGCAGCGCCAACGGCCAGCGGATTGCGGCCGGGGGCGCGTCGCCGCCGCGCGTTGCCAGCACGAGGCGTGCGCCGATCGCCGCCCCGACCGCCGCCGAGACCCACGGCGGCAGGTCGCGGGCGAGCGGCAGCCAGACGAGCCCGAGGCAGGCGCTCGTCCAGGCGAGCGGTCCGAACGGCAGCGCCGAGGCGCCGGCCGCGGCTGGGCCGCCGTCGCGCGAGTGCCGGCCGCGCCTCACGCGTCACCGGTGCCGAATGCAGCCAAAGCACGCAGAGCGCGCCTGCGCTGTGCGGGGCCGGTCGCCGGTTCGAGGCGGCGGTCCGGCAGGCGCAGGCCGAAGCGCCGACCGGCCCGCCCGCTCTCGAGGATCCACCGGCACAGCTGCGCGAGCCGTGCCTCGGTCGGCAGGCCCTCCAGTGCGTTCCAATCGATCCACAGCGCCTGTCCTTTGGCGCCCGCGTAATGCCTCACGGCCGGTTCGCCACCGTGCGCGAGTGCCTTCCACGCCATGTGCTTCAGCGGCACGCCGGGCGCGTACGGGCGAAGACCGGCGAAATCCGCATCGCCCGTTGCGTCGTCACGCGCCGGCGCGGGCGCCCCGGTCGCACCGGTGTCGTCCTGCGCGCGGCGTGCGCCCGCCGGACGGGGCGCGACGTACGCGGTCAGCGGCGCTTGCACGTAAGTCCAGGCGCGGAACCAGCCGAACGGAAACCGCGTACGCAGTTCGAAGTGGCCGAACCGCAGGACCCCGCGCGGGGCGGCAGCCAGAGGCAGTTCGAGCGAACGGACCGTGCCGGCCGGCACGTCGCAGTTCGCCGCGCCGGTGCCGCAGCGGATCTCGAGATCGTGGCGGTCGAGCCCGGAGGGGTTCGTCAGCGTGAAGTGAAAGCGCGGCCGGTCGCCGGCGAACGCATCCGTTTCCGGCAGAGCATCGATGCCCAGGCCGAGCAGGTTGCGGTGGCAACGGTGCATGCCGACGAGGCCCGTGCTCGCAATCAGGAAGGCGAACGCGAGCCCGAGATTGCTCGCGTAATTCAGCCCGGCGATGGTCATCGCGCCGACCAGCGCGGCGAGCGCCAGTCCGCGGCCCGTCGGCAGAATGTAGATGCGGCGGCGGTCGACGACCGCCGGCAATGCGTCGCGGCCGTGCCGTCGCGCGGCCCATGCCCGCAAGCGTGCGGCGGCCGCGTGCCGCCACGCGCTCAAGGGACCGCGACGGCTTCCATGAGCCGCGAGGCGGGTACTTCGAGGCCCGCCGTGTCCCGCAGACGGTGGCCGATGACCGCGGGTAGAACCGCCTGGACGTGTTCCGGGATCACCGCGTCCCGACCCTCGAGCATTGCCCAGGCACGCGCGGCGCGCAGCAGACCGATCGCGGCCCGTGGCGAGAGCCCGTGCCGCAGGCCCATGTGTTCACGGCTGTGAGCGACCAGCGCCTGCACGTAGTCGAGCAGGGGTGGCGCCGCGTGAACGCGTTCCACCCGGCGCTGCAGTTCGCCGAGGTGTTCGCCGTCGATCGCCGCGGTGAAGCTGGCTAGCAGTGTGCGGCGATCGCCGCCGGCGAGCAAGGTGCGTTCCTCGGCCGCCGCGGGGTAGCCCAGCGCGATGCGCATCAAGAAGCGGTCGAGCTGCGATTCGGGCAGATCGAAAGTGCCGGCGTGATCCTGGGGGTTTTGCGTTGCAATCACGAAGAACGGCTCGGGCAGCGGCATCGACCGGCCGTCCACCGTAACCTGATGTTCCTCCATCGCCTCGAGCAGGGCACTCTGCGCCTTGGGCGATGCACGATTGATCTCGTCCGCGAGGACGATCTGCGCGAAGATCGGTCCGGGCTGAAAGCGAAATCCGCCGGATTCGCGGTCGTAGATCGACACCCCGAGCACGTCCGCCGGCAGCAGGTCGCTCGTAAACTGCACCCGCTGGAACGACAGGCCCAGGCTCGTCGCGAGCGCATGGGCGAGCGTCGTCTTGCCGACGCCGGGCACGTCCTCGATCAGCAGATGGCCGCGCGCGAGCACACAGGCGAGGCACAGGCGGATCTGCGCGTCCTTGCCGAGGATCACCCGGCCGAGTTGCGCGAGCACGGCCTCGAGCGCGGCGGCCGGCGCGCTCATCCGGCGAGCAGCGCGTGCACGCGCGCGGCCTGGCGCTGCAACTGGCCGATTTCGGTCTGCAGTTCGGCGATCCGCGCGGCGTCCTTGGCGACGACGTCCGCGGGCGCATTGCGCACGAACTCGGCGTTCTGCGCCTTCGCTTGCAGCTTTTGCAGGTCCGCCTGCGCCTTGCGCTGTCTCTTGGCGAGCCGTTCCCGCTCGGCGGACGGGTCGATCAGGCCCGCCATCGGCACGAGGATCTCGAGCGCGCCGAGCAGCGCCACCGCGGCGATCGGCGCAGGCTCGCCCGGCGCGAGCACGCGCGGGACCTCGATGCCGGCGAGACGTTGCAGGTATTTCAGGTTCCTGTCGAGCAACGCAATGTCCGTCGCCGCCGCGTTCTGCAGCACCACGTCGATCCTGCGGCTCGGCGCGATGTCCATCTCGCCGCGGATCTGGCGGATGCCGAGCACGAACTGCCGTACCCAGGCCATCTCGAGTTCGGCCTGCGGATCGCTCGGCAAGTCCGTCGCCCGCGGATAGACTGCGAGCATGATCGTCTCGCCGGCGACGCCGGCGCTCTCGCGGGCGCGCTGCCAGATTTCCTCGCTGATGAACGGCGCGAGCGGATGCAGTGCGCGCAGCAGCGTCTCGAGGGTGTCGACGAGGGTGTACCGCGTGCCCCGCTTCTGCGCCTCGCGCGCATCCTGCGCCTGCAGCACCGTCTTCGTCGATTCGACGTACCAGTCGCAGAACTCGTGCCAGGTGAATTCGTAGAGCGCCGCCGCGACGGCGTCCAGCCGGTAGTCGGCGAAGCCGGCCTCGACGCGCGCGAGCGTCGCGGCGAGCCGCGAGCGGATCCAGCGGTCGGCGACGCTGAATTCGAGTTCGGCGCCATGGTCGGCGCCGCCGTCCCCCTCGGCGTTGAGCAGCACGTACCGCGCCGCGTTCCAGAGCTTGTTGCAGAAATTCCGGCAGCCTTCGACACGCGCCAATTCGAAGCGCAGGTCGCGGCTCATGGTCGCGAGCGAGGCGAACGAGAGGCGCAGCGCATCGGCGCCGAATGCCGCGATGCCCTGCGGGAACTGCGTGCGGGTCGCGCGCTCGATCGCCGGCCGCATTTGCGGTTGCATCAGGCCGGTGGTGCGCTTCGCCAGTAGCGCGTCGAGTCCGATGCCGTCGACGATGTCGAGCGGATCGATCACGTTGCCCTTCGACTTCGACATCTTCTGGCCGTCATGGTCGCGGATCAGGCCGTGCACGTAGACCTCGCGGAACGGCACGGCGCCGGTGAACTTGAGGCCCATCATGATCATGCGCGCGACCCAGAAGAAGATGATGTCGAAGCCGGTGATCAGCGCCGACGTCGGGTAGTAGACCGCCATCTCGCGCGTCGGCTCCGGCCAGCCCTGCGTGGAGAACGGCCATAGGGCCGAAGAGAACCAGGTGTCCAGCACGTCCTCGTCCCGGCGCAGCGCGACGCCGGGATCGATCCCTCCAGAGGCGCGCGCCTCGTCCTCGTCACGGCCGACGTGGACGCCTCCGTGCGGGTCGTACCACGCGGGGATGCGGTGGCCCCACCATAGTTGCCGGCTGATGCACCAGTCCTTGATGTTGCGCATCCACTCGAAGTAGACGCCGCTCCAGTGCTCCGGGACGAAGCGGATCCGTCCGTCCTCGACGGCCCGCACAGCGGGTTGCGCGAGCGGTGCGATCCTCACGAACCACTGGTCGGTCAGGAGGGGTTCGAGTATCGCGTGGCTCCGGTCGCCGCGCGGCACCATCGGCTGGTGCGGCTCGATCCGCTCGACCAAGCCCTGCGCCTCGAGGTCGGCGACGATCCTCGCGCGCGCATCGAACCGGTCCAGGCCCCGATACGGCGCGGGCACCTCGTCGGTGAGCCGTGCGTCCGTGGTCATCACGTTGAGCAGCGGCAGGCCATGGCGAACGCCGATCTCGTAATCGTTGAAGTCATGCGCGGGCGTGATCTTGACGCAGCCGCTGCCGAACGTGGGGTCCACGAAGGTGTCGGCGATGAGCGCAATGTCGCGTCCCGTGAGCGGCAGGCGCAGCCGCCGGCCGATCAACGCGCGGTAGCGCTCGTCGTCCGGGTGCACGGCGACCGCGGCATCACCGAACATCGTCTCGGGGCGGGTCGTGGCGACGACGACGTGGCCCGGCCCGTCGGCGAACGGGTAGCGCAGGTGCCAGAGGCTGCCATTCTCGGCTTCGGCGACGACCTCGAGATCCGACAGTGCGGTCTTCAGCACCGGGTCCCAGTTCACGAGCCGCTTGCCCCGGTAGATCAGGCCTTCCCGGTACAGGCGTACGAACACCTCCGTGACCGTGCGCGACAGTTCCGGGTCCATCGTGAAGCGCTCGCGGCTCCAGTCCACGGACGCGCCGAGACGGCGCATCTGATTCGATATCGTGTCTCCCGATTGGCGTTTCCATTGCCAGACGCGCTCGACGAAGGCGTCGCGGCCGAGCTCGACGCGGCTGCTGCCCTGCGCGTTCAACTGCCGCTCTACGACCATCTGCGTCGCGATCCCGGCATGGTCGGTGCCCGGCTGCCACAAGGTATCGAAGCCCTGCATGCGCCGGTGGCGTATCAGCGCATCCATGATCGTGTTCTGGAACGCATGTCCCATGTGCAGCGTGCCGGTCACGTTCGGCGGCGGAATCACGATCGAATACGCGGGTCCCACGCCTGCGGGCTTGAAGGCGCCGAGCGATTCCCAGCGAGCGTAGATCCGCGACTCGATCGCGGCGGGCGAATAGGCTTTGTCCATCCGCGGATTATAGCGGGACGGGGCGATCAATCGTCGCCGTCGGGGTGTTCCACGCCGTCCGGAGTCTGCTCGCGCAGGACGCGCTCGACGATTTCCGGCAGTTCGGCACGCAAGCGGTCGAGGACGTTTTCGAACAGGATCGCTTCGATGTCCCTGGCAGCACTATGCAACAGAGAATCGGCGAGTTTCAGCACTGCCGCGACAACCGCCGATTGGGCGGCGCGCGTGTTCGCGATCGCCGCCGGCGGCGCCTGCGCGCCTGCCTCGTCCACCGCGTCGGTCAGTATCGGGATTTCGCCCGTGTCGTCGCCGTCCCCGGTCATCACGCCGATCAGCCGTCGCCGGGATCGTCGCGCGGGTGCGTCGTGACCTGCACGCGTATCTCCCGATAGACCTTGTAGCGCTCGCGTGCGAGCGCGCGCCGCGCAGCATCGCCATCGACAATCTCGGCGATTCGTGCGAAGCGTTGCGGTCCGTCGGGCAAGCGGTCGCTCAGATTGACCAGTACGTCGGCCGCCGGTGCGTGCGCCGGGTCGGCGGTCAAATGCACCGGCGTACCGGACTCTGCGGCGGCGTCCCCGTCGCACAAGGCATGCGGCACGAAGGACCGTTCATCGAAGGTCCAGAGCAGGATGTCGAGCGCCCGGGCGTCGTCCATCGAGTTGGCGAGAATGACCGCGCGCAGATCGCGCAGATAGATCTTCTCGGCGAGCCGGCAGGCAAACGTCCAGCGTTGCCGCGGATCCGCGCCTCGCAGCAGGTAGAAATCGACCCGCCCGGTCATTTTTCCCGCGCGCGATCGATCAGGAAATCGACGAGCAGCGGCACCGGGCGCCCCGTGCTGCCTTTTTGCGCTCCGCCGAGCCAGGCGGTGCCAGCGACGTCGAGATGCGCCCAGTGGAGGCCGGCGGCGAACTTCGACAGGAACGCCGCGGCCGTGGATGCACCGCCCTCGCGGCCACCGATGTTGGCGAGGTCGGCGAAGTTGCTCTTGAGCTGCTCCACGTACTCCTCGCCGATCGGCAGGCGCCACGCGCGGTCGTCGGCCCGCAGCCCAGCCGCCGCGATCTTGCCGGCGAGCGAGTCGTCGTTGCTCATCAGGCCGCTGAAGTGATTGCCGAGCGCAATGATGCACGCGCCGGTCAAGGTGGCCACGTCGATCACGGCGGCCGGCTTGAAGCGCCGGCTGTAATGGATCGCGTCGCAGAGGATCAGCCGGCCTTCGGCGTCGGTGTTCAGCACCTCCACCGTCTGCCCGGACATCGACCTGACGACGTCCGACGGCTTCACGGCGTTGCCGGCCGGCATGTTCTCGCAGGTCGCGACGATCACCACGAGGTTGACGGGCAGCCGCATGCGGGCGACCGCGCGCAGCGCGCCGAGCACGCTCGCCGCGCCGCTCATGTCGAACTTCATCTCGTCCATCGCCGGCGGATCCTTCAGCGAGATGCCGCCCGAATCGAAGGTGATGCCCTTGCCGATCAGGCAAATCGGCGCCGTGGTCCGTGCCGCACCGCGATATTCGCAGACGATCAGCCGCGGCGGCTCGGCGGAGCCGCGTGCGACGGCGAGAAATGCCCCCATCTTCAGCGCCTTGATCCGGCGTTCGCCGAGTACGCGCACCTTGATGTTGCGCAATTCCCTGCCGAGCGCCAGCGCCCGGTTGCCGAGGTAGGTCGGCGTGCAGACGTTCGGCGGCAGATTGGCGAGGTCGCGCGAGTACGCGACGCCTTCGCCGAGCGCAACGCCGTCGGTGAGTCCCTGCCGCGTGCGCTGAACGCTGCGTGTGTCCGGGACGGCGACGCGCACGCTGCGCAGCCGGGCCGGCTTCGGCTTCGGCCCGGTCTTCAGGTCCGGGATGCGGTAATTCTGCGCGCAGAACGTCTCGGCGACGATGCGCGCGCGCGTATAGGCATCGATTCCGGCATCGGCGTCGGCGGCGAGGTACACGACCGCGTCCGTCGCCCCGGTTTTCAGCACAGCTTGCGCGGCGGCCTGAACGGCCCTGCGGTACGGCTTGCGGCCGAACTTGCCCTTCGAGCCCAGCCCGACGAGCAGCACCCGCGCCGCCTTCGACCCCTGAGGGCGCGTTAGCAGCATCGTGTCGCCCACCTTGCCGGCAAAATCCCGCGAGGCATGCAGCTTGGCGGCGAGACCGCCCATCCGCGCATCCACCCGCCGGGCCGTCTCGCCGAGCGCACCGTCGTCGTGAACGCCGATGACTGCGCAAGCCGCGCGATCCTGGCCGCGCGGGTCGACTATTGCTTTGAATTCCATTGACGTCCCTCGTTTGGCTCGCGATGCGGCCCGATGCGCGTGGCCGGCCGTTTTTTTGGTCTTCGTGGCAAGATCTGTTCGTGGCAAAAATTCGTCAAATAGTTTACCCGATTAATCGCGCGGGTTGTAACGCTCCGTCGACGGTTGCGGCGATTTGCTAAGCTTCGGCCCATGAAATGCACCGTGCAGCGGTACGTGTTGCGCGAGGTCGTGCAGACCTGGCTGGCGGTCACCGGCGTGCTGGTCGCGATCCTGCTCGCCAACCAGCTCTCGCGGGTTCTCGGTCAGGCGGCGGACAACCATTTCGGCCCTCACGTGGTCCTCGATTTGATCGCGCTCGGCGCCATCATGAATCTGTCGGTCGTCGTGCCGGTCGGCCTGTTGCTGTCCATCGTGCTCGCGCTCGGCCGGCTGTATCACGACAGTGAAATGTCCGCGCTGCAGGCCTGCGGCTTCAGTCCGGCGCGCTTGCTGCCGCCCTTGTTGGCATTCTCGGCCGTGATCGCGATCGGTCTCGGCTGGCTCACGTTCGTGCAGGTGCCGCGCGCCGATCGGCAGTCGCAGCTCTTGCGCCAGGCGGCACTGAAGGAGGCGCGGTTCGGCCAGCTCGACGCCGGCCGCTTCCGCTCGTTTGCCGGAGGCGATGCGGTTTTCTATGCCGAGCGGATCGACGCGAACGGCGTGCTGCACGACGTCTTTTTGCAGCGCGAGTCCTCAAGTGGGCGGCTCGAAGTCGCGGTCGCCGCCACGGCCACCTACACGCGGATCGGTGCGGACGGGATGCACCGCGTGACGCTGTACGACGGACACCGCTACGAGGGTGTGCCGGGGCGCAGTGATTTTCGCGTCATCCGCTTCAAGGAGCACGGCATTCCGATCGCCGCGCCGCCGGCGATCGCCGGCACCGACGATCCGGACACCAAACCGACCCTCGAACTGCTCGGATCGCTCGATCCGATCAACATCGCCCAGCTGCAGTTCCGCAGTTCCGCGCCGATCATGGTGCTGATGCTGACCTTGATCGCGTTGCCGCTGTCGCGGCTGCGCCCGCGCCAGGGTCGCTACATGCGCGTCGGCCTCGCAATCGTCGTCTTTTTCGTCTATTCGAACCTGCTGGCGTTCGCCAAGATCTGGCTGGAGAAGGGCGAACTCAGCCCCTGGATCGGGGTCTGGTGGATTCACGCGCTCGCGTTCGGCGTCGGGCTGCACCTATTGTGGCAGGACTCGCCGCCGAGATTCCTGCGGCGCCGGCACACGGGCCCGGAGCCGGCATGAACACGCTCGACCGCTACCTCTACCGCACGATCATCTGGTACACCTGCATGGCGATGAGCGTATTGCTAGCGCTCGCCGCGCTGTTCCTGTTCATCGGCGAGCAAGGCGACATCGGCGTCGGCAGCTACACCGCGCTCGATGCGTTCGCTTACACCTTGCTCAACCTGCCGCAACAGTCGTTCGAACTACTGCCGATCGGCGCGATGATCGGCGCCTTGATGGGTCTCGGCAATCTCGCATCCGGCAGCGAGCTGGTCGTCTCGCGCGCATCGGGCGTGTCCATCTGGCGGGTCGCATGGCCGGTCGGCCTCGCCGGTGCGACGCTCGCGCTTGCGATGTACGCGATCGGCGAGTACGCGGCGCCGCCCCTCGCGCAATTCGCCCATACCGAGAAGACGAGCAGCCGCTTGGCGGACGTGAGCTTCGCCGGCCGGTCGAGCGCGTGGATCAAGGAGGGAAATCTGATCCTACGCCTGCGCACGGGCGAGGTCGGCCAGGCGTTCGGCGGTGCGGCGCTGTTCGAGTTCGACGGGCCCGGGCGCCTGAGCTCGATTCAGACCGCCGAGAGGATATCGGTCGCCGATCCCGGCCGGTGGATGCTGCAGAACGTGCGCACGACCACGTTCGGCCAGGACCGAGTCGCCAGCGCCAGCGCCCGACGCGTGACGATCCGCTCGACGATCAATCCGGATTTCCTCGGGCTCGCGGCGACCGATCCGGACCTGCTGACCCTGCGCGGGCTCGCCGGTTACATCGCGCACCTGCGGCACAACCACCTGCAGGCGGCCGTCTACGAAATCGGCTTCTGGTCGCGGATTGCACGGATCTTCTCGGTCGTCATCGTGACCCTGCTCGCGTTGCCCTTCGTCTTCGGCCCGCTGCGCACGACCGGAGCCGGCGCGCGCACGGTTGTCGGAGCGCTGCTCGGCGTGGTGTTCTTCCTGATCAACGGCACCATCGAGAAGGGCGGGCAGTTGTACGGCCTCGATCCGCTGATCATCGGCTGGTTGCCAACCGCGGTCGTCGGTCTCGGTACCATCGTCGCGATCTCACGCACCCGGTAGGTGAACGATGCGCGTGTTGGACAGACGATCTTGCAGTGCGAGCCGTTGCGGATCGAAGTAGAGCCACAGGACCCCGAGCCCGGCCGGCGCCCACGCGAGCAGCGACCAGAAGAAGCGCGATGCCGCCGCCCTCAGGGTGGGCCGTTTGCCGTTCGCGCCGATCGCATGTAGCCGCCAGGCCCGCATGCCCACGGTCTGCCCGCTGTGGACCCAGTTGAGCACGAAGTAGCCGGCGACGATCGCCAACAAGCCGACGTGATACAAGTCCGCCCAAGGGCCGATGGAGCCGCGCAGCATGGCTTTGCCGTCCGCGAGCAACACCGCCGCCCAGGTATAGAAGATCAGAGGCGCGAGGATTACGATGCCGTCGTAGACCAGTGCCGCGATCCGGCGGCCGAATCCCGCGCTTTCACCGCTCCTCAAACGGCGGACCCTCGCACGCTGCGGCGGTTCATCCGCCGCGGATCTTGCGGTCGACGAGCGCTTTGTTGTCCTTCAGGATGCGCCGAACCTCGGGCAGCGGCGGCCGATCGGCCATTCGGGAGATCAATTCCGGCAGTTCGTACCATTTGCGCCCCCATTGGATCAGCCGTTGCGCGTCGGCCAGAACCTGCAGGCGCGCGGCGGCGTCTGCGCCGGGATCGGCGTCGCGCTGCGGCGCCGGGTGCGCTTTCTGCCGCGGCTTCGCCGGGGTCGCGGCCTTGCGCTCGACCCTCGCGACCGCCGCCTCCTCGGCCGGCTGCGCTGCGCGCGGCGGCGACGCGAGGTATTTCGGCATCTCCCGGGTTACCGTCGAGGAGTCGACGGCCGGCGGTGCGGCGGCCCCTCCGGCCGCGGCGACCGGCCCCACGGACGACGACGATCCGCGCTCGTTGGCCGCCTCGGCGAGCGGAATGAAGCGCTCGATGTGCTGCGAGCCGACGAGGTTCGCGAGGAAGATCGTCAGCTCGATCACGTCCGAGAAATGTTCATCGCCCGCCGCAACGCGTTCGGCGAGCTGCGCCTGCAGCGCAAGCACCTTCTGCTTGGCGAGTTCGACGATCCAGCGGGTCGGTCGCTGGTGCTCGACCCAGGGCTGTACCTTGCGGTAGCTGTCGTCGTCCAGCGACGCGTATTTCAGGTGCAAATCGAGGCTGCCCAGCCATTTTTCCAACAGCTCGTGCAGGCGTTGATCCGCGGGCGTTTGCATGATTCTGGAACTCCAGTGCGCACCCTAAACGAAGCGTCGCCGCCGCGCCAGAGGCCGCGCGGCGCGAACGAATCCCTGCCGGCGGCGCCGCCGCGCTAGACTGCGCGCCATGTGTGGAATCGTCGGCATCATCGGCCCGGCGGCGAGCGAAGCGACGGCTGTGCAGATGGCCCTGCGGCTGCGCCACCGCGGGCCGGACGGTGAGGGCGTCTATCAGGAGCCCGGGGTCGCGCTCGCGCATCGCCGCTTGGCGATCCTCGATCTATCCGAGAGCGGGCGCCAGCCGATGGTCCACGGGCGCCACGTGATCACGTACAACGGCGAACTGTACAATTATGCCGCGCTGCGCGCCGGGCTGCCCGGGCCATGGCGCTCGACCGGAGACACGGAAGTGCTGTTGCATCTGATGTCTCGCGACGGCGATGCGGCGCTCGAGCGGCTCGTCGGCATGTTCGCCTTTGGGCTCTGGGACGGGGAGCGGCGCCGGCTGTTGCTAGCGCGTGACCGGCTCGGAATCAAGCCCCTGTACTACCGGCTCCTGGCCGACGGAATCGCCTTCGCGTCCGAATTAAAGGCGCTGCTCGTCCTCGGCAGGCCGGACATCGATCGCAGCGCAGTCCGGGACTTTCTGCTGCACGGCTACGTGCCCGCGCCGAAGACGATCTATCGCGGCATCGCCAAGCTCCCCGCCGGACATCGACTCGTCTGGCAGGCCGGCAGGATGAGCATCGAGCGATGGTGGCATCCCGCGTCGGCGCTCGAACCGCGTGACGAGGAGGAGACCCTCAGCCTGCTGGACGGATTGCTGCGCGAGATCGTGCCGGAGCACACGCTGTCCGACGTGCCTGTGGGCGTGTTCCTGAGCGGCGGCATCGATTCGGCGCTGACCACGTGGTACCTCGACCGCCCGCACACCTTCACTCTCGGCTTCGAGCGGCGCGGCCGTTCCGAGGCGGATGCGGCGCGCCGGGTCGCCCGGCACCTCGACACCCGGCATAGCGAGATGACCGCGCAGGCCGCGGATTTCGCCGCGGCGCTCGAGGCGATGCCGGCGATGTTCGACGAGCCGTTCGGCGACAGCGCCGCTTGGTCGAACCATCTGGTGGCGCAGTTCGCGCACCGCGAGGTCACCGTCGCGTTGAGCGGCGAGGGCGGGGATGAGATCTTCTGCGGCTACCCGCGTTACTGGTCGCGCATCGGCGAGCGCTCGGGCTGGTTGAATCGGACGCTCGCGCGCACACTGCCGCCGCTGTCGCGGGTCGGCCAGTCGATGCAGCGCCGCGCCTACACGGATCTGCCGGGGTTTGCCGCCGCGCTCGGCGGCCTGAATCCGGTCCAGGTCGAAGCGCTACTGAGCCCGGAATGGCGCGAGGCCGATTACGATTACTTGTGGTTCTACCGGCAGTTCTGGCGGCCGGAATTGCCACCGCTTGCGCGGCTACGCTGGCTCGATCTGCACACCGACCTGGCGGAGGGGCTGCTGACGAAGGTGGATCGAACGAGCATGGCGAACTCGCTCGAGGTACGGCCACCGTTGCTGGACCATCGGCTCGTCGAGTTCATGTTGAGCGTCGATCCGGCGCTGCTCGTCGATGTGCACCGGCGTCGCGGCAAGCTGCTCGTTCGCAAGTTGCTGGAGCCGCGCTTACCGTCCGGGCACTTGGAGCGCGGGAAATCGGGCTTTGGACTGCCCGTGCGCCAATGGATCAAATCGCACCCGCGATTGCTGCGGGAAGCCGTCGAGCGCCTGATCGCCCGCGGCGTGCTGCGCCGCCCCGTGACCAGCGAGTTTCGCAGGGCCTGGCACCTGCTGGTCCTCGACCGCTGGTTCAGCGCGTTCGACTGACGTGATGTCCGCGCCGCGATTCGCACCGCGATTCTTATTCGTACCGGTCACCGGACCTTACGGCATGGGCGAGTATGCCCGATCGCTCGCGATCGCCCGCGCCGCGCGGCATCGATGGCCGGATGCGGCGATCCGTTTCATGTTGAGCCGTGAGGCGCCGTATGCGGCCGGGACGCCGTTCGAGGCGATCCTGCTGCCGCGCTCCGCGACCTTCCATACGCGGGAAGTCATCGCGGCGATCGCGGATTTTCGGCCGGATATCGCGATTTTCGACAATGCCGGGCGCACGGCCCAGTTGCGCGCCGCGCGCGCGGCGGGGGCCGCCGTCGTCTACATCAGCGCGCGCGCGCGGCAACGGCGCAAGGCCGGTCGTCTGCGCTGGCTGCGGCTGATCGACGAGCATTGGATTGCGTACCCGCGATTTTTATGCGTCGCGACGGGCCCGATCGAGGCGCTGAAACGGCGCCTGTTGCGCCGGCCGGCGCCGCGGTATTTGGACGTCGTACTGCCGGCCGCGGACGCGGCGCGCTGTGCCGCGCTGCTCGCGGACCTGGATCTCGCCGCCGCCGCGCCGGTGCTCGTGGTCCCCGGCGGCGGCACCGGCCACCCCGGCGCGGCGGATGCCGCGCGGTGTTTCCTTGCGGCCGCTGCGGCGCTCGCGGTGGATGGCGCGCCGACCGTCTACGTCGGGCCCGGGGGCGCCGTGGACGCGGCAGCGCCGCACCATCTGCGGCGTCGCGCATCGCTCCCTCAGGCGGATCTTGCGGAGTTGATGCGTATCGCGCGACTCGTGGTCGCCAACGGCGGTTCGACGATGGTGCAGGCGATCGCCTGCGCCGCGCCTTGCGTGGCGGTGCCGATCGCGGGCGACCAGGACGCGCGCATCGGTCGCGCGGTGGGCGCCGGCGTCGTCGTTCGCGCGCCGCTCGATGCGGCGGCGATCGAGCGCACGGCACGCGAATTGCTGGGCGACGAGCCGGCGCGGGCCGCGCTCGCGCGCCGCGCCGCGGCGTTGCCGCTCGCCGACGGAATCGCGGTTGCGGTCGAGGCGCTCGGCAGTCTGCTGGAACGGAGCCGCCCGCGCGCGGCCGGGAGGTGAGTCAATTGGCCAAAGTCTTGTTGCTGGGCTACGACCTGAACCAGCCATCGTTCAGGCACCGCATGCAGACGCTCGTGCCGGCGCTGACCGCGAGCGGCTGGGCGGTGCACACCGAGCGCCTTCCGGGCGGGCGCTACGGACTGCGTACCTGGGAGCGCCGCGCATTGCTGCGCTGGGCCGACGTGGTCGTCCTGCACCAGATCAAGCTGAGTTCGGTTGAGGCGCGCCTGTTCGCAGCGTTCAGCCGGCGCTGCATCTTCGACTTCGACGACGCGATCTACGTCCGCAAGCCGCGCCGTCTCGGCGAAGCGGCCGACGAGTCGCGCTGGCGCAGGCACAAATTCGCGGCGACTTGCCGGTTTGCCGACGAGACCGTCGCCGGCAACGCGGTACTCGCCCACGCGGCGCGCGCCGCGGCGCGGGCGGTGACGATCCTGCCGACCTCGATCGACGTGGCACGATACGCGCCGACGAGCGCTGCGCCCGGCGCGAGCGTGATCGTCGCCTGGATCGGCAGTCCCGAGAACCTGCTCTATCTGCAGATGATCCGCCCGGCGCTCGCGCGTCTTGCGGCGCGCAATCCGGGATTGCGGCTGCGCGTGATCTGCTCGGCGTTCCCGGAATGGCCGGAGGTGCCGATCGAGCGCGTCGGCTGGAGCGAAGCGGAGGAGGCGGCGGCGCTCGCCGGCGCGCACGTCGGCATCATGCCGCTCACCGACGATGCCTGGACGCGCGGCAAGTGCGCATTCAAGCTGCTGCAGTACATGGCGGCGGCACTGCCCTGCGTCGCCTCGCCGATCGGCGCGAACACCGAGGCGGTTATCGACGGTGTCACCGGCTATCACGCCGCCGACGAGCGACAATGGGAGGAGCGGCTTCAGGCCTTGATCGAATCGGCTGGATTGCGCGCCCGTCTCGGTGCGGCCGGGCGCGCCCACGTCGAGCGGCATTACGCGATGAGCGCCTACCGCAGTCGCTATCTCGAGGTCTTGACGCGTCTCGCGGGCGCCGCCGGCACCACCGCGCCGCTGCACGGCTGAGGCGATTTGGGTATGCTTCGCGGATGCGGCGCGCGTTCGTCCACCAGATCCTGAATCATTACACGTCGCCGCAAGCCCTGGATCCGGGGTTTCTCGTCCTCGACAACCGCTCGAACGAACGCCCTGATTGGTACGAGTACTGGCCGATCCGCGGCTTTCTGCTGCGCGAACCGCTCGACGAATCGGCGTTCTACGGCTTCCTGTCGCCGAAGTTCAAGATCAAGACGAATCTCGACGCGGGCGCGGTGCACCGGACCCTGGCGGAGGCGGCCGACGACGTCGACGTGGTGCTGTTCAGCCCGAGCATCCAGAATACCGCGCATTACTGGAACGTCTTCGATCACGGCGAGGCCGAGCATCCCGGCCTCAAGGCGGTCGCCGCCGAGCTGTTCGCGCGCATCGGCCTGCCGGACGACCTCGACCGGCTCGTGAGCGATTCGCGCAACACCGTCAGCTCCAACTTCTTCGTCGCCAAGCCCCGCTTCTGGCGTGCGTGGCTGGAGGTCAACGAGGCGCTGTACGCGATCGCCGAGGATCCGGCGGATCCTCTCGGTGAGCGCCTGCGGATTCCCGTGCCGTACCGCGGCCGACGCGACGTACAGATGAAGATCTTCGTCATGGAGCGGATCGCCACCTGGATCTTGAGCTGCGGCAACGGGTTCGTCGCGCTCGCGCGCGATCCGTTCGCCGCCGGCTCGCGCATCTACAAACTGCCCGTCGCGATCGTCTGCGACGCGTTGAAGATCGCTTATGTGGCGCAGGGCCGCGAACAGTACCGGGAGCTGTTCCGCATGGTGAGCGGTTTGCGCAAGCTGGTGAACCTGCAGGTCAGGCTGGGCGACCGGGTCGGCCTCGCGCGTGTGCGGCCGTTTCTGCGCGCGCTCGCCGGGCACTGGACGGACGGCGCATGAACGGCGAATTCTGGCGCGGACGGCGGGTGCTGGTCACCGGCCACACGGGCTTCAAGGGCGCATGGCTCGGCTTGTGGCTCGATCGACTCGGCGCCGAAGTCGAGGGGCTGGCGCTCGCACCGAAGACCGAACCCTGTCTCTGGACGCTCGCCGGCGCGAACATCCGCTCGACGGTCGGCGACATCCGCGACCCGCGGCTGGTGCGCGCGACGGTCGAGCAGTGCCGGCCGCAGATCGTGTTCCATCTCGCCGCGCAGGCACTGGTGCGCGAATCCTACCGCGATCCGCTCGACACCTACGGGACGAACGTTCTCGGCACCGCGAACTTGCTCGAGGCGTGCCGCGGCGTCGAGGACTTGCGCGCGGTACTCGTCGTCACGAGCGACAAGGTCTACGAGAACGACGGCGCCGGTCGGGCATTCGAGGAGACCGACCGCCTCGGCGGCCACGATCCGTACAGCAGCAGCAAGGCCTGCACCGAATTGGTGACGGCGAGCTATCGCGACAGCTTCTTTCGCGGCGGCCCGCCGATCGCGACGGCGCGCGCGGGCAACGTGATCGGCGGCGGCGATTGGTCGCCGGAGCGGCTGATTCCGGACTGCCTGCGCGCGCTCGATGCCGGCGATCCGGTGAGCCTGCGGTATCCGCAGGCCGTGCGCCCCTGGCAGCACGTGCTCGATCCGCTCGCCGGTTATTTGCGGTTCGCCGAAGCGCTTGCGTGCCGCCCGGGCGCAATGCCGCGGACCGTCAATTTCGGCCCGGATACGGCGGCGTTGCCCACGGTCGCCGGGCTCGTCGATGCGTTCAGCGCGTGCTTCGGCGGCAAACCAGGATGGGTGCGCGATCCTAGCCCACAGCCGCCGGAGGCTGTGGCGTTGCGCCTGTCCTCGGCGCTCGCCGCTCGCTCGCTCGCCTGGCGGCCGCGGCTCGACTTCGATGCGGCGCTCTCCTGGACCGCCGAGTGGCATCGAGCGATGCGCGCGGGCGAGGACATGGCGCGCGTGTCGCGGCAACAGATCCGTCGGTACGGGGAATTGGGCGGGGGAATCGCGGGGTGATGCGATGAAATGTGTGATATTGGCGGGCGGCAAGGGGTCGCGAATCGCCGAGGAGTCGAACATTCGGCCGAAACCGATGGTCGAGATCGGCGGCCAGCCGATCCTCTGGCACATCATGAAACTCTACGCGGCATTCGACGTGCGCGAATTCGTCGTTTGTCTCGGTTACAAGGGCTACATGGTGAAGGAATATTTCGCCAACTATTTCCTGCACCAGGCCGACGTGACGTTCGACATGTCGGCGAACCTCGCCGAGTATCATGACTGCCGCAGCGAGCCCTGGAAGGTCACGCTCGTCGACACCGGCGAGGAGACGATGACCGGCGGCCGGTTGTTGCGGGTGCGCAAGTTCCTCGACCCCGACGAGTCGTTCTGCATGACCTATGGCGACGGGCTCGCGGATATCGACATCGGCGCCGAGATCGCCTTCCACCGGCGCGAGGGACTGGATGCAACGGTCGCCTGCGTGCGGCCGCCGGCGCGCTTCGGGCGCATCGTCACGCGCGGTTCCAAGGTCGTCTCGTTCGAGGAGAAGCCGCAGTCCGACGGTGGCTTGATCAACGGCGGCTTCTTCGTGCTCGAGCCGCGCGTGCTCGATCTGATCGACGGCGATGCGACCGTCTGGGAGAGCGGGCCGATGGAGCGCCTCGCCGCCGCCGGCCGGCTCGGGCCCTGGGTCCACCGCGGTTTCTGGCAGCCGATGGACACGCTGCGCGACAAACTGACGCTGAACGCCTTGTGGGATGCGGGTGGCGCACCGTGGAAATCCTGGGACCGCTGAGGCAAGACGGCGGACGGGCCGGCCGATGATCTTCACGCCGCTCGAATTGTCCGGCGCTTTCGCGATCGACGTCGATCCGCGGCGCGACGAGCGCGGGCTGTTCGCGCGCACCTACTGCGACGAGGAATTCCGCGCGCACGGCATTGATGCGCCGTTCCGCCAGTGCAGCGTCTCATTCAACGAGCGCCGCGGCACCTTGCGCGGCATGCACTTCCAGGCGCAGCCGCACGCCGAGGACAAGCTCGTGCGCTGCACGGCCGGCGCGGTCTTCGACGTCATCGTCGACCTGCGTGCGGGCTCGCCGACCCTGCGCCGCTGGTCCGGGACGGAGCTGAGCGCCGCAAACCGCCGTGCCTTGTTCGTGCCGCGCGGCTTCGCCCACGGCTTTCTCAGCCTCACCGACGGGGCCGAGGTCCTCTACATGATATCCGTGCCGCATGCGGCGCACTTCAGCCGCGGCTTCAAATGGGATGACCCGGCGGTCGGCATCGACTGGCCGTTCGCCCCGGCTGTCATTGGCGACCGCGACGCGCGGCTGCCGTCGCTCGCGGATGGCTAGCGGATGGGGACTCGACGCGTCCTGGTCACCGGCGCCGGCGGCTTCATCGGTCGCTGGAGCGTGCCGCGATTGCTCGAATTGGGCTTCGAGGTGCACGCTCTGCGCTCACCGGAGACCTCGCGGGAGACTCCCGTGGAACTCGCCGGCGCGAGATTGCATCGTACCGATCTGCTCGGGCCGGGCGGCGCGGCGGGGCTGGTGCGTTCCGTGCGGCCGAGTCACTTGCTGCATTTCGCATGGATCGCGACGCCGGGGATCTACGCGGGCAGCCCGGCCAACCGGCTCTGGCTCGAGGCGAGTCGCGCGCTGCTGCGGGAGTTCCTCGACGGCGGTGGCGAGCGGGCGGTGATCGCGGGCAGTTGCGCCGAATACGCGCCGACCGGAGCAGGCCCGTGCATCGAGCGCCGGACCGCGCTCGCCGACGAGGGCGGCGGCACGCCGAGCCCGTACGCCGCCTGCAAGCTCGCCCTGCAACGCGACCTGCAGGCGGCCGGGCGGCGCGCGGGTGCGAGCACGGCCTGGGGCCGGATATTCCTGCAGTTGGGACCGGGCGAGCATCCCGCGCGTCTCGTCTCGTCGGTGATCCGCCATCTGCTCGCCGGTCAGGAGGCGGCGTGCACGCACGGCCGGCAGGTGCGCGGCTTCCTGCACGTCGCGGATGTCGGCGCGGCGTTCGCCGCCTTGCTCGCGAGCCAAGTCGAGGGACCGGTCAACGTCGGATCCGACCGCAGCATCACGATCGCGGGTTTGGTCGATATGATCGCCGCGCGGATCGGCCGGCCGGATCTCATCCGGCGCGGCGCGTTGCCGGCGCCTGTGCAAGAGGTGCCGGTGCTGGTCGCGGACGCCGCGCGCCTGCGCGGCGAGGTCGGCTGGTCGCCGCGCTTCGGCCTCGAGGACGCGGTGCTCGATGCGATCTGCTGGTGGCGCAAGGAATGGCCGTGCTGATTCCCGGTTGGCATCCCTTGGTGGTGCATTTCCCGTTCGCCTTGTGCATCACCGGCACTCTCGCGTTGGCGGCGTCCCGTCTCGCCCGCGGCGACCGCCTCGCCGCGACCCTCGCGACGGTCGGTACGTGGAACCTATTCGCGGGCGCCGTCGCGGCGCTGGCCGCGATCGGCACCGGTCTCGCGGCGCTGATCGATCTGCACGTCGGTCTCGCCGCGCATCAGGCGATCCTGGTGCACGTCAAATGGGCGATCTTGACCTCGACGACGCTGCTGCTGCTCGCCGTCTGGCGCGGCGCAGGCAATGCACACGACGCGCGGCCGAGCTGGGCGCTGTTGACGATGCTCCTACTGGCGAGCGCGGCGATGGCCGTGACGGGTTACCGCGGTGACGTGAACGTTTATCGATTCGGCATCGGCGTTTCGCGGAACGCGTCAGAGTCAACGCGAATGCCGGCATCGCTGCCGGCATCGCCGTCACCGCCGGCCGCGCCCGCGGGCTGAGAGGCTCTGTGATCAAAGCCTTCAGCCCGCGTGTCCTCGTTCAGGCCGAAGGTTGCGTGCCGCTGAAGTAGATCAGGACATAGGCCTTCAATGTGCCGTCGGCCTGCGCAATGCCGAACACGCGCACCGCAGTGCCCGCGGTCAAGGCGTTCGTCAAGGTTGCGAGGCCCGCACTGGTGGTGACGTCCACCGGACTGATCGAGACGACGCCATCGGTCCGGTCAACCTGATAGACCAGCGTCGCCGAGCCGGCAGTCGTGCCGACGTCGATCGTCGCGGCGGCCGCACCGCCCGTAACGGTCATGGTGAAGCTGCCGTTCGCGAGACCGTTCGCGACACTGCCGAGCGGCAGGCGCGAGGGCAGAAGGACCGTGGCCGGCGCCGACCAGCCGTTCGGGTTCGCAGGGTCGTTCCAGACGGCGTCGCTCAGACCACGCGCCGTCACGGCGCCGACCGTGCCGCCGAAGTCGACGCTGCCGCCGGCCGCCGCCGCGAAGTCGCCGATCGCGTTCGCGCCGCTGTCCGCGTTTTCCGGATAGGCGAAGTTCCACCACTTGAATCCCGCGATCGCATTGCCGCTCGCGTCGCTGCCGTTCTGGGTCGACGCGGCGATGTAATCGAGCGTGAACGTATAGTCGTCCGAGGCGGTACGAAAGCTGCGGTCGTAGGTGAAGTCGGTCGTGGTCGGCGCCGAGATGGTGCCGCCGTAGGCCGCGGTCTCGATGTCGATCGTTTGTGCGATCAGCGGCGAGGCGAGCGGATCGACGACGCTCGCATGGACTTTGAAGCCGCGCACCAGGTCGTGGGTCGCGAGGAACACCGTGCCGGTCGCGATCGGCGTCGCATCCGCCGCAGGATTCGCCGGCTGCCGGAAGAAGAACTGCGTATTGGCGTCGACCACGAGCGGCACCCCTTGACCGGAAGAGTTCTGGATGGTCACGACGTCGGTGCCCGTGTCGACGTGCAAGACATGCCCTTCAGGGCTCAGCCAAACCGAGTTGAACTGGCTGCTCGCCCAGATGCGAACGGCGACGAGTGTGCCGTCCGGCTGATAGCGCGCTGTGATCCGCACCGACTTGCCGTCGAGCGAGGTCTCGGTCGAGAAGTCCTTGATCACGGTTCGAGTCTTGGCGTCGACGTCGTAGAAGATCGTGCCGTTGGTCGCGTCGGCCAGAATCGTCAGCGCCTGTGCGCTCGGCACGGCGGTCTCCGGGTTCTGAATCGGTCGCGCCGGGTATTCCTTGTCGATCGTGATCGAAGTGTAGCCGCTTGCGATGCCGGTGACTTCGCCGTACATGTCGCGCAACACCAGACGGTCGACGTGATGCAGCGGATGCAGACGCACCGGGCCGTCGAAATTGACCGCCCAGAGCGTCGTGCCGCCGCCCGCGGGCACGTGCGCGACGATGAACGCGGGGTTGCCGAGATCGAACTCCAGATCCAGCTGATTGTTCTGGTTGGCGTTGACCACGAGCGGCGAGTCGAACGCGATAGCCGCCGGGACCGTCAGGCTCGACGTCGACCCCTGGGTGTGCTGGATCTGGATCTGGGCCGGTGCAATCGTCGCGCCCGGCGTGCCGGCGAAACCGGCCTTGGGATCGGCGGCGACGGTGAGCACGACGTCACCGGGATTCGCGCTGAGCGTGAGCACCGCACCGACGTATGTGCCCGCCGGGATGCTCGCATTGCCGAGCAATTCACCGAGCTGGTCGAGCTCGGCGAGGTTGATCACCGGGGGAGGCGTCGGGGCGGTATAGACCGTGACGTTCGCGCCGCCGGTCTGCGGCACCAGCGCGATCGACAGGACCTTTACGCCGATCGTCGCCCAATCCTCACTCGAGGCATCACTCAACAGGACGGCGAGATTGGCGCTTTGGGCCATCGGGGGCGGTGGCGGCGCACTGCCGCTCGTACCGCCGCCGCAGGCGCTGATCAGCGCCACGCCGATCGCGACGAGGCTCGCTTTGACTGAGTTCGAAATCATGGCCGGTGCTCCCTGAGTGAGTACGTTCGACGAAATGCCGCGCAGTGCGCCGCGCACGGACGGCATCGATGGGGACAGGAACGGGCGGTCGAGCATTCGGTTGACCCGCACCGGTCAATGCGCGCGCACTGTCGGCGATCGCCGACAGAAACCAGGGCAATATCTTCAGCGCATCGTGGATCGAGGCCGGGTCTCGAGATATTCTTCAGCGCTTCGCGGCGCGACAGGCCGGCACTCATTGCCGGACTCGGTTGCGGCGGTATGCTTGCGCTTGCGGTAACGCGAGCGCCCGCGGTAGCATCGATTGGCGCCTTTCAGGCACCCTGGACGTTTCTATCCTGCTCGACGCCTGCTGGTAAGACCCGTGCGTGGACATCCACTGATAACGCTGCTCGTCACGTTGTGGATCCTGCCTGGAATGACAGGATCCGCCCCCATGTCCGGTTGCCACGTGCGGCAAGGCGGATCGCGCCAGATGGTGATGGGAAGCCATTGCTGCCCGACCCGCGTCGATCACGGCCTGCCCGGGAGGAGCGGCGGGTGCCCGCTCTGCCATGGCTGCACTGCGCCGCAACTCCTCATCTCCACCGATCCCGTCGCGGTAATGGTCAGCGAACGTGCCATATCCGCGGTTCCTGCCGATCCTTCAGGACGAGTGTCCACGCGTACTCCTGCGCCGCTCTGGCGCCCCCCTCAAGCTCGCTGATCGTTCTTCCCCCGGCTGCGCCGGGCATCCAGCCGTATCGCACCTTCGCGGGTGCGATACCCGGATGCCGGCGCGTCCGAGCCGGCCGCGTTGCGTCGATGCGCAGCGGCACAGGCAGAGATTTCGCGAGATCACTTCGGCCGGCCAGCGTGCCGTCATCGTGGAGATCATATGATGCAGATCACCCATCCAGCGATGCGGCGTGCGCCCGCGTCGAACGAATCGCAACCAAAGCGCAGGCGCCGAACCGTGCCCGGGGTCTGGGCGCTGCTGGGGATTGCCGCGCTAAGCAGCGCGTTTGCGCAGGACGCCTCGATGCCTGCGGATCACGGATCCTTGACCGCCGAGGCACTTGTAACGGCGGTTCTGCGGCGCAACCCGAGTCTCGAAGCGCAGCGCGCCGCGATGGCCGAGGCCGCGGCGCGGATCAAGACCGCCGGATCACTAGATGATCCAATGCTGAGCATGGCGGTGGCGCCCGGCACCCTCGGCAATGCGACAGGGTTTCGCGAGGACGTCGAGGTGAGTCAGGCGCTGCCGTGGTGGGGCACGCTCGATGCGCGTGCGGCGGCGGCTCGTTCATCGGCCGATGCCGCCCAGGAGGACGTGCAGTCGCTGGCGCTGCGCGTGCGGGCTCTCGCGCAGAGCGCTTTCGCGGATTGGTGGTACGTTCATCGGGCGATTGCGATCAACCGGCGGCATCTGCTGCTCTATGGCGAATTGCGCGAGTCCGCCAAGGCCCGTTTTGCCGCGGGGCTCGCTCCGGAGCAGGACGTGCTGCAGGCCGACGTCGAGCGCACCATGCTGCGCCAACAGGCGCTCGAACTCGCGCAGCAACGGTCGGCGATCCAGGCCGGCATCGACGCACTGCTCGACCGTCCGGGCGATACCTCGGTGCCGCTTCCGGGCGCGCTGCCGCGGCTGCCAACGTTGCAGCCGCTCGCGGCCTTGCTGGCATACGCTCTCGCGCAGCATCCGCAGGTGCGTGCACTGCAGTTTCAGGAGCGCGCTGCCGAGGCGCAGATCGCGTTGGCGCAGAAGGCGCGCTTTCCCAGCTTCGCCGTGAATGCGGGCTACGACAGCATGTGGGACAACGCCTCGATGCGTCCGATGATCGGCGTATCAATCAACGTGCCGCTCGACCAGGGCAAGCGCCGTTCCGAGATCGACGCGGCCCGCGCCGGCGCACGCCGAGTTCAGGCGTCGTTGGCCGATGTGGACGCCCGCCTCGGCGGCGATCTCACCGCGGCCTACACGGCGGTCGAGCAGGTACAGGCGTCGCTCGCGCTCTATCGCGACCAGCTGGACCCGCTTGCGGACTCGACGCTCGCGGTGGCGCGCTCGGAGTACTCGGCGGGTCGGAGCGATTTTCTCGATGTGATCGAGGCCGAGCGGCGCGACCTCGATGCTCAGCTGGGGCTGGCGCGCACCGAGGCGATGCTCTTCAAACGTCAGGCGCAGCTCGGTCGGCTCGCCGGGACGTCCCTTCCGGTCGAAATTCCACGCACGGGGCGCGCATTCGACGCCGACCAAGCCCCGCGTGAGTAAGCACGTGTCCCTACGTCTCAATCGATCGTCGCGAGAGGCAGGCGAAAAATCATGAAAGATTATCGAAGCGGATTCTGGGCGGCGCTCGCGGTCAATGTCGTTCTCATCGCGGCTGTCGCCGGTCTGTGGTGGCATTCAAGGCCCGCGGCGCCGACGTCGGCGGCCGAGCGGCCGGTCGTCGGAGCAGCGACGCCCGCCTCGGCGGCAACCGCTGCATCCGCGGTCGCCGGCGAAGTCGAAACGCCGCTCGCGCCGATGCACATCACCGCGCAACGTTTGCAGAGCATCGGCGTGAAGATCGGGGAGGTCGAGCGCAAGAGCGTCGCTGACGAGATTCGCACCACCGGCAATGTCGCCGTGGACGAGACCCGGCTCGTCTATGTGCAGGTGCGCTTTTCTGGCTATCTGCAAAAGGTCTTCGTCGATGCCACCTACCAATACGTGCACAAAGGCGAGCCCCTGTTCACGATCTACAGCCCCGAGCTCGTGGCCGCCGAGCGGGAATATCTGCTGGCGCGACAGAGCCGACGGCGGCTCGCCCGCAGCACCGATCACGACGTGATCGTCGACGCCGCCTCTCTCGAGCAGGCCGCGGCCGCGCGTTTGCGGCAATGGGGCATCCCCGCGCGGGAGATCGCTCGGCTCGAATCGACGGGCAAGGTACGCCAGAACCTCGAAATCGATTCTCCCGCTGCCGGCTACGTCACCGCCCGCGAGGCACTGCCCAACCTGTTCGTGCAACCGGGCACCCGGCTGTACACGATCGCGGATCTGTCCAGGATCTGGGTGTTCGCCCAAGCGTTCCAGAGCGACCTCGGGCGGCTGCGAGTCGGTGATTCCGCGACGCTGACCGTCGATTCCTACCCGGGCTGGTCGTTGACGGGCCGTATCGATTTCATTTACCCGGATGTGGACATGGCGACGCGCACCGCGCGGGTGCGGCTGGCCTTTGGCAACCCCGCTTTGAAGCTCACGCCGGGCATGTTCGTCAACGCGGATATTCATGTACCAATGGGGAGGCAGCTGGTAATTCCGGCCGCGGGCGTACTGCAAACCGGCACCCGGGCGGTCGCGTTCGTCGACCGGGGGGACGGAACCCTGATACCGCGAACCGTGCAACTCGGCGCGCGTGTCGGCGACCAATACATCGTCTTGCACGGGCTTCGGGCGGGCGAGAAAATCGTCACGTCGGCCAACTTCCTGATCGATTCGGAAAGCGAACTGCAGGCCGCGCTCGGCGCATTCGCGCCGTCGTCGCCGATGGCGAACGGCGCCGCGGGATACAACGCGCCGCGCGCGACCGTCCATCTCACGACCGATCCGGATCCGCCGCGCAAAGGCAGCAACCGGGTTCGCGTGCAACTCACGAACGCGGCGGGTAGTCCGATCGGAGGCGCACAGGTCACCGTGATTTTCCTCATGCCCGCGATGCCCGCGATGGGTATGACCGGCATGCGAGTTCCCGTCACCCTGAGCGATCGAGGCGGCGGGAACTACGAAGGGTCGGCCGAGCTCGGCAGCGGTGGGATCTGGCAGGTCACGATCGCGGCCACCAAAGACGGTCACGGGATCGCCGGCGGGCAGGTCTCCCTCGGCGCGGCCGGAGGCGGGTAAATGCTCGCGAAACTGATCCATTGGTGCACGCGTAATCGCTTCCTGGTCTTGGCGGCGACGTTCCTGCTGGTCGCTGCGGGAGTGTGGTCGATGCGACACGTCTCGCTCGATGCGCTGCCGGACATCTCGGACGTGGAAGTCATCATCCACACCCCATGGGTCGGCGAGCCGCCGAACATCATCGAAGACCAGGTCACCTATCCGATCGTGACCGCGTTGCTCGCCGCGCCGGACGTGAAGGCGGTACGGGCACAGACGATGTTCGGCGACTCGTATGTGTTCGTCGTCTTCAAGGACGGCACGGATCTGTACTGGGCGCGTTCGCGCGTGCTCGAATATCTGCAGCAGATTCGCGGCCGTCTACCGACCACCGTGCACCCGGTGATCGGTCCCGATGCCACCGGGGCCGGCTGGGTCTATGAATACGCGCTGGTCGATCACACCCACAATTACAGCCTCGCGGACCTGCGCAGCCTGCAGGATTGGTACTTGCGCTACCAGCTGGAAACGGTGCCCGGAGTCGCCGAGATCGCATCGATTGGCGGCTTCGTCCGCCAGTACCAGGTCCAGCTCGACCCGAACAAGCTGCGCGCGTACAACATCCCGCTCTCCACGGTGATCGACCGGGTCCGCACTAGCACGAATGAAGTCGGCGGACGCCTGCTCGAGATGGGCGGGGCGCAATACATGATCCGCGGCCTGGGCTACCTGCATTCGCTCGAGGACCTCGCCAACGTTCCCGTCGCCGTGAAGAACGGCACTCCGGTGCTCGTGCGTGATCTCGGCACGGTCAGCTTCGGACCCGACATCCGTAACGGGGTTGCCGACTGGCAGGGCGAGGGCGAGACGGTCGGCGGGATCGTCGTCATGCGCTACGGGATGAACGCGCTGCGGGTGATCGATGCGGTGAAGGCGAAGATTGCCGCGATCGCTCGCTCGCTGCCGCCGGGTATCGAGATCCGTTCCGGCTACGACCGCTCGGGCCTGATCCGGGCATCCATCCATACCTTGAGGCGCGATCTGATCGAAGAGGCGATCGTCGTGAGCCTGATCATCATCGTGTTTCTCTGGCACGTGCGATCGGCATTGATTCCGATTCTGACGATACCGATCGCGGTCACCGCCTCGTTCAT
>DATLSG010000018.1:0-61454 GCA_035534275.1 Steroidobacteraceae bacterium | reverse complement strand
GCAGGACAGCGGTCGCGGGATTGCCACGACCTTTGGCCAGGAGCGGGACATGCCGACCTGGAACGCCTGCGTCGCACTGGTGCGGGTCGACCGCCGCACCGGCGTGGTCACCGTCGAGAAACTCACGCTCGTGGTCGATGCTGGCACGATCGTCGATCCCGAAGGCGCGCGCGCGCAAGTGCAAGGCGCGGCCCTGTGGGGTTTGAGTCTCGCATTGCACGAAGGCACGGAGTTCGTCAAAGGCGAGGTCCGGGATACGAACCTCGATACGTACACGCCGCTGCGCATCGGCGATGTGCCGGAGATGGAGATCGAACTCGTCGACAGTGCGCAGCCTCCCGTCGGCCTCGGGGAGCCGGCGACGACGGTGGTGGGTCCGGCGATCGGCAACGCCATCTTCGCGGCGGTAAATGTGCGGCTACGGCACCTTCCGATTCGATCGGCCGATGTGCGCAGGGCCATTTCCCGCGCATAGGTGCGCAAGTTGCCGGCAGAATTTCCCCTATGGACGCGCTACCGCCCGGGGTACACCGCCGCTCGGTCCGCCGCAAAACCCCAATCAAGCACATGCGAACGCGAGGAAATATTCGTGATGCAGCCCACCGAGGAAGGATTTGCCTCGCACCGTATATGATTGCTCACGGCGATGGCGCGACGTCGGCTGTTGGTGGCCACGATAACCGGGCGGAGGATCGGGAACATCGGGGCCTAGCGACATGTGCGGCCGGGCAGTGTTGTAGTCGGTGATCCACATTCGCATGATGGACCTCAGATACGACCCGGTCAGCGGAATCAACCATTCCAGGCGCTCGCCGCGAATGGTGTCGATGACTCGTTCGCGGTTTGCATTGGCTTTCGGCCAGCGCGATGGCTGACAAATTGGGCTCGAGGATTGTGGTCCATGTAGCTCTTGCGGGCAACTTGCTGATCGCGACGAGCAAGTTCGTCGCGGCCGCCTATACCGGTAGTTCGGCGATGTGGAGCGAAGGCGTACATTCGCTGGTCGACAGCGTCAATGAACTGCTCCTGCTGTATGGCATCCATCGCGCGAAGGCGCCCCCGGATCAGACGCACCCGTTCGGGTACGGACGCGAGCTTTACTTCTGGAGTTTCATTGTCGCGTTGCTGGTGCTGGCGGTCGGTGCGGGCGTGTCACTGTTCGAAGGCGTGATGCATCTGCGCGCGGTGACGCCCATCGCGGATCCTTGGATCAGCTACGTCGTGCTGGGAATATCGGTCGTGTTCGAGGGCGGCTCATGGTGGATGGCGCTGCGCGAGTTTCGTGTGCGCAAGGGCCGCCTGGGGTATTTCGAGGCGTTTCGGCAAAGCAAGGACCCGAGCACATTTACCGTGCTGCTCGAAGACAGCGCCGCACTGATCGGATTGCTGATTGCCTTCGCCGGCATTCTCGGTGCGCAAGTATTCGACGCGCCGCGGTTGGACGGCACCGCCTCGATCGGCATTGCGGTGATTCTCGCCATCTCGGCCACGCTACTGGCGCGGGAAAGCAAGGGACTGCTGATGGGCGAACCGGCGCACCCGAAGGTACGCGAGTCCATTCTCGCCATTGCGCAGGGGGATGCGGGCGTGCGTAGAGCCAACGATGTGCTGACCATGCAGATGGGCCCCAACCAGGTGGTCGCCGCCCTGAGCGCTGAATTCGAGGATGCATTGACCGTCCCCGAGGTCGAGGCCTGCATCGGCCGCATCGAGAACGCGGCCCGGGGAGCACACGCCGAAATCATCGCTCTGTTCGTCAAGCCGCAAACCGCGGAGACGTGGCGAGAACGTCGCAAGATCAGGGAGCGCAATATCGACGCGTTATGAACGCCATGAGGCACGCCGCATCCTCTGCGCGCCCAAGGCGTCACGGGCCATAAGCTGGTCGGTGACCGGCTTCGGGAGCGCGTGATCAAGGCCGCGACCCACGTAGATCGCCGTCAACTCCTTGTGTTCGCCCTTGTCATCCGCTTCCAGTTCCGCGCGCTCACGCTCGATGTCGAACGTACTCGCCGGCAGCCATCGACATTGGGCGGCCTTGCCGCAGTGCAAGCAGCTACTTCCCCCATGTCGCGAACATGACAATGGCGGCCGCCGCCATGACGAGCGTTGCGATCCAGCCCAGGATCTTTAGCCAGGGTGGAAGCGCGAACCTGCCCATGACGCGCGCGTTCATGCTTAGCATCATGATCACCACCATGATCGGTACCGCCGCGACCCCGTTGACCACCGCGCTCCAGTAGAGCGCCTTGATCGGATCGATCGAGGTGAAATTGAGGGCCATTCCGATCATGCTGGCGACGATCAACACCGTGTAGAACAACTTGGCCCGATGCGGCTTTCGTTCCAGTCCAGTCGGTTTGCCGAGCGCATCGGCGACACCGTATGCCGCGGACCCGGCGAGTACCGGCACCGCGAGCAGGCCGGTGCCGATGATTCCGGCGGCGAAAACCGCGAAGGCGAACGGGCCAGCCAGCGGGCGCAGCGCAGTGGCCGCTTGCGCGGAAGAGGTGATGTCGGTGACGCCGTGTACGTGTAGGACCACGGCAGCCGTGAGGATGATGAAAAACGCCACGATCTGCGAGAAGAGCATTCCCGAGACCGTATCGATGCCGATGCGCTGCAGGGCGTCAGGGCCTTGCTCCGGTTTGCGCTTGAGCGGTTTGCGCGCGTTGCTCGGATCGCGCACTTCCTCCACCTCCTGCGCCGCTTGCCAGAAGAAGAGATAAGGACTGATGGTGGTGCCAAAGACCGCCACGATGGCGACCGCATACTTGGCATTGAACACGATGTGCGGAAGGAAAACCCCTCTTGTGACCTCGCTCCATGGCACCTTGATCGCGAAAACGGTTGCTACGTAGGCGAATAGGCTGAGCGTCAGCCCCTTGAGGATGGGCGAATAGTAGGAAAACGGTACAAACACCTGCAGCGCCAGCGAGAGCAACGCAAACGCGGCGGTATAGGCGAGCGCCGGACCCCCGATCAGCAATCGGAGTGCACTTCCCATGGCGCCGATATCGGCCGCCAGATTGATTACGTTGGCGATCAGCAGCGCTGATACCAGGCTGTATGCCAACCAAGATGCGTAATGCTTGCGAATATTGGCACCAATCCCCGCCCCGGTCACGCGCCCGATGCGCGCGCTGATCGCCTGAATCGCAATCATCAGTGGCAGCGCAAGCAGCACGGTCCACAAAGTGGCATAACCATAGGCCGCGCCCACCTGCGAGTACGTGGCGATGCCGCTGGGATCGTCATCGGCGGCTCCGGAGATCAACCCGGCGCTCAGCCGTCGCCAAACCGGCGTTTTGTTCTTCTCGGCTTTGAGTGTGCTTTTCAAAGTCTGCCCCCCGGATTGTTCAAAGCGTGGTTCGCAGTACGACTTCTCTCTGCAGCGACCTCGTCAGGAGGCGTTTTCATGATGGTGCAATCCCGCGACCGCCGCGCTGGATACGGTCGCGACGCGAAGGCTCAGTGTGGGCAAGCAAACGCAAGTTGCGGCTCGGGGCAAAACCTGACGTATCGGCAATCGAGGATGCGGCAAAGACAGCGTTCATCCTAGCCTAGCGCGCCGCGCTAGTCAGCGGTGCCCTCACGGTTTGCGAGTCGAGATTTCGCCCAGAAATTCGCGGAGCGACCGAATTCTGGTTCTGGTGCATTTGCGCCCGACAGTCCGCGTTTGGCCGCAGACTTGCCCCAGCAGCCTTTCCACCGTGACCGGAATCGTTTTGATATAAGGCGTTCGTGCCGCTCGGTTTGTCGGTCGTCTGCCCGCCAGCGAGCCTTCCCCAGCCGAAAATCCCCGGATGCACCAGAACTCGCACGACTTGAAGCGTCGGCAGCGGGTACTGTTGCGGCGTGATTGAGTCTCGAGATGGAGTTGGTACCGCTGGCAAGCGGCGCAACCACCCGGTGGGCCGTGTCGACTTTCTGGGAAATTTGCAAGTAAGCTGTGCGCAGCAACGAGGAAATCGCCATGAGCCCGGAAAACAATGGTAGCAATGATAACGACGACCGCAGTTCCGGCATGAAGTGCCCTTTCGCCCACCACAAACAAAATAGCGAAATTCGTGATTTGGGCATGGGCAATTCGATCAGTCGCCGTGATTTTCTGAATGGCGTCGCGGCGACGGCTGCCGGCGGTATGTTGGGAAGCAAGGCGGCCATAGCATCTACAGGTGAGAGTCCAGAGGGTTTGACTGTCCCATCGGTTCCCGGAGGCGGCAATGGCGCCGATGTTTCCGCACAAGAAGTCTTGCTGTCGCGAGGGATTACGCCCGCCGATCCTCGCTATTACCCTCCCATCCTGTCCCAGATGCGCGGGAATCACCCGGGATCGTTTGAAGTTCCCCACTCGGTGCGTGACGCCGAATTTTGGAATGGAGCGGGCAAACCCGTGCCGACCGGCGAAAACTATGATTTGGTGGTCGTGGGTGGCGGCATCAGCGGCTTGGCTGCGGCGCATTTCTTCCGCGCGAACACCGGCCCGTCGGCGCGGATTCTGATCCTGGACAACCACGACGATTTCGGTGGCCACGCCAAGCGCAATGAATTTCATATCGACGGTCGGATGCTCCTGATGAACGGGGGCACGATGGGCATCGAGTCGCCATTCAACTACAGTCTGGAGGCAGCGGGATTGCTCAGCGATCTGGGCATCGACCCGCCCGCGCTTCAGGCGAAATGCGCCAAGCCGGCCTTCTATGATTCGATGGGTCTCAAATCCGCCGTCTTTTTCAACAAAGAGTCATTTGGCGTCGATCGCCTCGTAGCCGGCCTGCCGGGCGGCATGTATGGCCGATACCAGGGCACCGCGGAGGAATGGAGGGACTTTCTGCAAAGGAGCCCCCTATCTCCCGGGGTGCAGAGAGACATCGTGCGCATCCAGACAGGCAATACCGATTACATGACGGGGATGGCGGAGTTGGAAAAGAAGAAGCGGCTCTGCCATATGAGCTACAAGGCCTACCTGCTCGATGTCGTGAAGGCCCATCCAGGCGTGATTCCACATTACCAAACGCGCACCTGGGGGCTTTATGGCGTCGGCATCGACGCGGTATCGGCGCTCGATCTTTGGTCGGAAGGATGGCCAGGTTTCCAGGGACTCGGTCTGAAGCGGATACCGGAAGACGGATTCCTGCTCAGTTTTACGGCCGCGGGCGGAGTCCAGAACGAGAAGCCTTACTCTTTCCATTATCCTGACGGCAATGCTTCCATTGCTCGCTTGCTCGTGCGATCGCTGGTCCCGGGCTCGGCCTCAGGGCACACGGCCGAAGACATCGTGACGGCCAAGTTCGATTATTCACGCCTCGATCAGCCGGGCAACCAGGTGCGAATCCGATTGAATTGCCCGGTTGTGCGAGCTCGGAACCTGGGCGATGAGCCGGGGTCGGCGAAGGACGTGGAAGTCGCATACTCGCAGAGCGACGGCCAAGGCAGGATACATTCGGTGCGCGGGAAAATGGTCGTCATGGCTTGTTACAACACCATGATCCCATTTCTTTGCCCCCAACTTCCCACGAAGCAAAAGCGGGCTTTGCTCTACGCCACCAAGGTGCCTCTGGTTTATACGACAGTGGCCCTCAGGAACTGGACCGCCTTTCAAAAGCTGGGCATTCAGGGCGTCTACTGTCCCGGTATGTACCACAATAATATCAGCCTGAATTCGGTCGTGGACATAGGCGACTACACCAGCCCCAAATCGCCGGACGAGCCGATGTTGCTGCATATGCTGCGGACCCCGTGTCACCCGGGTTTGTCCGCGCGCGACCAGCAGGAGATGGGCCGATACGAATTGTTCCGGACACCCTTTGAGACGTTCGAGCGAAGCATCCGCGAGCAACTGGCGCGTGTGCTCGAGGCCGGTGGTTTCGATCCTGCGCGAGACATCGCCGGTATCACGGTCAACCGGTGGTCGCACGGTTATGCCTATGAATACACGCCGCTCTGGGATCCCGGCTGGCCTGCGGGGCAGGCGCCTTGCGAAATCGCCCGCAAGCGTTTCGGTCGGATTGCCATTGCCAATTCTGACGCCGCGGCCGCGGCATACACCGATCAAGCGATCAACCAGGCGTTTCGGGCCGTCAACGACCTGCTGGGTGAGGAGAGCGTCACGACTTAACCCGCAGCTGCACGGTCTTCACTTGCCGGCCACGGTAGGGAGCGAAAGGACGCAAACCACAATGTGGTCTCGAACGAAACGCGAGTCGCCACGAGTCCGGGGTCCAGCCGATGAACTGGACCGTGATTTCGCTGGCCGCGGGCATGGTTCAATGATGCCACAGTGCTGGCCAATCGAGTTTCCGATAGCCGCGTCGATCGGCGCATTCAGTATTTGCGGATCACAACCCTGGGTCAGAAACAATATGCCGGCCAGCAACCACGACGCGCCGTACAATCCTTGCGTCAACAGCGCGAGTGGCAACAAAACGCTGAGCAAGGCCTGCAGCGCAAGAATTGGTCGTCGTCCGAATCGATCGGACAAGGTCGGTCCGATGAGACCGATGAAAAAGCTACCGAGACCGGCGGCTCCCATCAGGAAGCCTGCAGTCGTCGCCGCCTGATGCTCTATCTTGGTGATGTAGAGCGGTCCGAACGCGTTGACGAGAAACAGCCAGCTCATGACGCCCGCGGTGCCGATCGCGCTCGCCCAGAGATTGCGATTTCGCAGCAGTGCCGACAGATCGGCGTGCACGGGCGTATGCGTCCGGTCCTGCGCGCTCCGCGATGGCGTCTCGTCGATGAACATGGCGACGAGTGCCGCGAGCACCAGTCCAGGTGCGCCGGCAACGAAGAACGCGGCTCGCCAGCCGAAGTGAGCGGCGATTTGAGTCGTCAAGACCGGAGCGAACGCGAGGCCGATAATCGCCGTCGCGCTGACGACGAATCCGATGTTGCGGCCGCGCGCGATCGCGCCCGGCTCAACGGCAGGCGAAGCTCGCCGCCGATTCGATGTTGCCGGAACCCTTGTAGTGCGCCGTCGCGGGATAAGCACACAGTGCGCGGGTTCGTCCGGGAAACGCCGTGCCGCGGGCGATCAAGCGTTGCGGCGCCTTGCCTCGCTCGACCCAAGCCTGCATTGCGGTGAGCGTGTCGAACTGATCCAGAGAAGGGCCGCCTCCGCAATGGTTCATACCGGGAACGAGAAACAATCGCGCGAATCGTTGCGTCGCGGCGACGCCGCCGTTCGCGGCGATCACTCGACGATAATAGGCCACGAGATCGTTCGCGGAGAAGACCGGATCGGAGAGGCCCCCGTAGATCAAGAGCTTCCCATGCCGTTTGCGCATCCGCGAATAGTCCGTCGATACTGCATCGAGTCCCGCCGCAGCCTGCGCGATTCGCTCTGGATCCCGGTCGAAATTGAATTTCCAAATGTCGATTGGCGGCGGCCGCAGCCCGAGCGCCATGCCGTTAATCGCCGCCGGCGCGATCAGGAGATTGATCGCGGGCATTTTTTCGGTGCCCAACATCCACTGCCGCCAAGCCGGTGCCGCGATGCCGGTGTCATACGGCCAACTCGAATAAAGGCGGTGTCCCTGCGAATCCACCGGACCGTTGAATACCTTGCGGATCGCGGCGACCTTTGCGCCGCTCAGGCAGCCCCGGTGGCTGCCGCGCCGACAGGTCAGCACGCTGGGATCGAAGCGACAGGCGGCGGGATCGCCGATCATTCCGTCACGCACACCATCGAGGGCATCGCAGCGCGCGAGAACGGCATGCGCAAGGAGCCGCAGATCAGAATCGGACAGTGCCTTGGCCAGGCCGGGCCGGCCGGCGCCGTTTCTCGGCGCGATCTGCGCAAAAGAATCCGTGTTCCACGCCTCGGCGACCATCGCACGTGTCAGATCGAAGGCCGGCGATCCGGCAATGACCCCGTCGAAGAGTTCGGGGTAGCGCTGTGCCGCGATCATGCCCTCGCGGCCACCGTTGGAACATCCCATGAAATACCTGCGACTCGCGCTACGGCGGTAGTATTCCTTGGTCAACTCGAGCGCCACCCGAGTAACGACTCGCGTCGAATTGTACTCGTAGTCCGCAAGCGCCTGGGGATTCGCGCCGAAATCCCCTGGCGATCGCAACGAGGATTGCTCGTGGCCGCCGTCGCTCGAGGCCACTGCGAAACCGCGGGCAAGCGCACTCGGCATCTTCGAGCCCGCGGCGTCCGAGACGAGGCCGATCGCCGGCATGAGAACGCCGTCCAGGCCTCCTCCGCCCTGAAACAAAAAGCGGCCGTTCCAATTGCTCGGCAGGCGCAGCTCGAATCGATCTGCATACGGCTGACCATGCTTGCCGACGTGACGATCAACTTCGCCTCGCACCAGACAATGCGCGGGCTGATCGGCGATGCGTTGGCGCATGAAGCCCACATCGATCGGCGTTCCGGCGGCAACCCAAGAGGCATATGTGATTTGCGTACGAGCAATCACCATCGAGGCCAAGGCGCGGCAGGCGGCCCGCTCCTGGAGCGCAGGCGCGGCCCGTGCGGGTTGCAGCGTGCAGATCAGCGCCAGCGGCCCGATCGAGCCGACGAACGCCCTCTCGAGGCGATCACACATTCTGCCGATAGAGGACATGTTCTGTGCCTGCCGTCTAGTAGCCCTCGAGATCACTCCGACATACGCCGGTCCTCAAGACCTGCGATCCTGAAAAAAACCGAGCCACGCACAGACCGGCGCGAGAAAGTATTCGTGAGCGGCCCGCCGAGAACCGAATTGACCCTGACCGCGAAGGATTCCTCTCGAATCTCGCCCGGGCCTTCTGCCAGTCCTCGATGAGAGCGCAGCCCGCGAAGCCGAGCAAGGGATCGTGCGCCGAATGCGCGACGAACAACGGTGGCGCGTGCATTGGTACCGTCACCGGGCCCAGTGTGACAGATACATGCACGGATTTGCGGTGTTTTGGTGCTGACTCCTTGTAGCCATGTAATCGAGCCAATCTCACCTCAAACGCAGAAAAATAGGGATTGGCCGACTACTCGGCCGCTAAAAATCGCGGGGGAACTTCAGGCCAGATCGGGATTGGCCGACAGTCGCGGAAACGTGGCGCGCAGGTCCATCCGGGCGGCTCTGGGGGACCATGCGCCCCGCGGACGATCTGGCGGACGACGGGGTAGTATTTCCAGACCATGCGCGGGGACACCGGAATGTCGAGCTTCAGCAGCGACTCATGAGCGAAGTATGTCGCCACGGCCAGCAGGCTGCGCTTGCGCTGTCGAATCCATCAAAGAAGCCGATTTTTGCACGGCACGGCCTTGGTTTCGTTGCCGTAGCGCTGCATAATCTCGACCATCGACAGACCGTGCTGGAACTGGGCGAGGCTGTTCGCCATGACGGCGCACTCGTCGGTGGATGAGGCCACCTCCCGGCCCGCAGACGTCGATCGTCATCGACGGCGGGCTGAGGTTCCGGGCGAATCGGATCGCCTGATGCGGTTGGGCCGGTTTTTTCACTCACTATGGGGCCGTTGACATGCGTTTCCCTCGTCTGTTCCTTGCGGTCGCGCTGGCGTTGCCGGCGTTGCCGGCTTTTGCCGCGCCGGTGACCTACACCTTGAACCAGGGCCATACCCAGGTGCGCTTCTGCTGGAACCACCTTGGTTTCTCCATGCCCTGCGCCAACATGAACACGATCGAGGGCACGCTGGTCTATGACGCTCAAGATCCTGCCACGTCCTCGGTGCAGGCGATCATGCCACTGTCTGGCCTGGACACGCATGTGCCGGCGCTGAACACGCATCTGCAGCAAGCCGATTTCTTCAATGCCGCCAAATTTCCGGACATCACCTACAAGAGCACCAAGGTCATCCCCGGAGCCAAGCCCGGCGACTTGACCATCGAGGGCCTGCTCACGGCCCACGGCGTGACCCAACCGGTGACGCTGCACGCGCACCTCAACAAAATCGGCGAGCAGCCGATGCTGCACGTGCCGGCGATCGGTCTCAGCGCCGGCGCCGAAATCCAGCGCAGCGCCTTTGGCGTGGGTGCCTACGTGCCCATGGTCTCCGACGCGGTGCGGGTCAGCATCACTCTCGAAGCCGATGACTTGAATTCGCCGCCCAAGAAACCATGAGCGCGCCGGTCGGGCGCCGTCCCGCGCCCGTGGCAGGCGACTCACCAATCAGGCGGCGACGGGCGTTTGGACGCGATCTCGACAGTTGCGCCTCCGCCGATATTCAGCGACCGTTGGCACGCGGAGGCGACCGACTGCCGGCACGTTCTGCGGGCGTCGCCCCAGCCGGCGAGCGACGAGCGCGGTGGTCGTCAGGGGAGCCGGAAACCTTTCAGCGTCTCCGGTCGCCGAGCAGAGTCCGCAGCGCGACCTGCTGTTCCTGCATCGTTCGTTCGACGCCGAGCAGTTCCAGACGCAGGGCGCAAAGCGTCGACGCGGCCGGCAGTTCGTCCGCCCGCGATACATCGCCCTGTGCGACACCGGTGCGCAGCGCGGGCAAGGTGCGGGCGGCGATCCGCACGCCTCGCGCGAGGTCCTTGCGCCGGCGTTCCAGCAAGCGCTCGTCCTGCAGAATCCGTTCTGCGCCGGAGCGCGCGTCGACGAGTCGCACCGTGTACGCATCGTGCAGCTCCCGGCGCGTGGCCCGTTCGATCGCAATGTGACCGCGGTTGCGGTTGAAGATCGGCAGCGTCAGCGCGACGCCGAAGCCCTGCGTGCTCACGTTCTCGGTGCCCCGCGCGCGCGTCAGGCCGACGGTGATCGCCGGGAATTGCTGCCAGATGGCTTGCCGATAGCGTGCATCCTCGCTGCGGTAGCCGGCTTGCAGTGCGAGCAAGTCGGGGCGCCGTCGGGGCAGGGCATCGAGGTCGCGATCGACCTCGGCGCCGCTCGGTTCGCGAAGTAGTGCCGGGATCTGCAATTGGAGTTTGGCGCGCGGCGACAGCCCGAGCAGCGCGTCCAATCCCTGACGCGCGATCAAGAGCCGGCGCGCGATCCCGTCGCGCCGGGTCCGCGCGGCCTGCAGGCGCGCGAGGTCGGCATCGACCGCAGCCAAGGAAGCGTCGCCGCGCCGGTACTCTTGCATCAGCGTCGCCTGCTGCCCTGCCAGCTGGCGCACTCGCTCGCGCGACAGTACCAGCATCCGTTCATCGTACCAGTCGCCGATGAACAGCTCGCGTGAGGCGCTCACGACCTGCCACTCCATCCACAAGAGGTTCAAGTTCACTGCGTGCGCCGAGGCGGCGGCCGCGCGCTTGGCGAGCGAGTGGGTGAGCAGGGCGCTGATATCGTAGGCAAGGCCCAGGCCGTAAGCGGACACCGCGGCGGGGCCGCTGATGGGAAATGCCCGCGACGCATCCAGTATCGGATCGGGCAGCAGTCCGGCGGCGAACGCCTGTGCCACACCGATGCCGCGGGCATCGCGCGCGAGTTGCAGCTGCGGATCGTTCGTCACCGCGAGCATGGCGACGTCGGTCATGTCGAGGCCGTGGCTGGGGTCGAACACGTGATCGTGTGGCGCAAATGCCATCGCCCGCGCGTCGATCGTGATGTCGGCAACCTCGTCGGGCGCCCGCGCAATACGGGCGAGCGGTAATGGGTGGTACACCGCGCAGGCGCTTTGCAACAGCAGTCCGAGCCACACGATGCAGCGCTTCATCGTGGTTTGCCCCAGCGCAGGTACAGTGCCGGCAGCAGATTCGTCGACAGGACGGAACTCCACAGCACACCGCCGAGAACCACGATCGCAAGACCCTGTTCGGGAGCGGCGCCGGTGCCGAAGCCGAGTGCGGTGGGCAGCATGCCGAGCGAGGCCGTGAGCGTCGTGAGCAAGATCGGCCGGAACCGCTCGTGCACCGCGCGCCGCACCGCCGCTTGCGTCGCGAGTCCCGCGCGTTCGTGCGCGCGCACATAGGAGAGAAGGACGATGCCATGGTTCAGGCTCACGCCGACCAGCGTCAGCAGCCCGATCAATCCGGTCGCATTGAGTCCCACGCCGGACACCGCGAGCGCGAGCGCCGCGCCGGTGAACGCGAGCGGCGCCTGCAGCAACAGGATCAACGGCACGCGCCAGCCGCCGAATTGCAGGGCGAGGATGCAGAAGGTCAGCAACAAGGCCACGACCATGGCGATGCCCATGGCCTCCGCCGTGTGCAGCAATTGCGCGTACATCCCGCCAAAGGCGATGCGGTAGCCTGCCGGCAGGTGCAATCCGGCGAGCGCCTTCTTGGCGGCGGCGATCGTGCTGCCCAACGCTCCTCGCGGCGTGGCGAGGATGTTCAACGCCCGCTCGCCGTTCTCATGCTCGATCTGGTTCGGTTGGGTCTGCAGCCGCAGCGATGCGAGGTGCGCGAGCGGCACCCAGCCGCGCGGCGTCAGTATCGGTTCACGCCCGAGCGACTGAAGATCGAGATACGGTGCATCGGCCGTGCGTAGGTACAGATCCAGATGGCTGACTCCATCGGGCATCTGGGCGAGGACGCGGCCGCGCAGCAGCAGGGCGAGCTGATCGGCCAGATGCGAAGGCGTGAGCGCAACACTGCGCAAGGCGCTGTCCCGAGGGCTGATATCGACCTCGGTGACGGGATAGGCATCGTCGTTGAAGATGTCCGCGAGTGCCGGGACGGTCTTGAGCCGCGTCGTGACGGTTTGCGACAGGGTTCGCAAGGTGTCGAGACGACTACCGAAGATCGTCACCTCGAACGGCTGCGGCAGTCCGGACAGGCTTTCGCCGACTCGCTCGATCGTCGGCGTGTCGATGCTCTGCTGGACGCCGGGCTGCGCGGCGCGTTTTTGCAGATGCGCGGCCAGGCGGTCGAGCTGGTTCGTACTGGCACTGGGGCGCAGCACGATCTGCATCTCGCCTGCGAAGCTGCGCTCCGTGTAGGCGGTATCACTCGCCGATCCGACGCGCGCAAAGACGTGCGCGACGGCCGGATCCGCGCGCAGCGCCGCCGCCATCCGATCGGTCGTGGCGATGACTTCGTCGAGCGCGGTGCCGGGCGCGAGCGTGAAGCTGTCGAGCAGTACGCCTTCGTTCGGCAGCGGCAGGAAGTTCACCGGCACCACGGCAAGGGCGGCCACGGCGATCACGAACGCGGCCGCGGCCACGAGCAGGCTCGCTCCGGGGCGGCGCAAGGTGACGTCGAGCAGTTTCTCATTGGCATGTGCGAGGGCCGCGAGAAAGCGCCGGCCGCTCGCCGTCGCGCCGCCGACGTGCGTGCGTCGCCCCTGCATCAATGGGATGAGCGTGAGGGAGACGAGCAGCGAGGCGAGCAGCGCGAGGCTCATCGCGAGCGCGAAGGGCCGCATGAACAGTCCCGCGAGGCCGGCGACGGCGAGCAACGGTAGGTAGGCCGCGACCGTCGTCAGTGTGCCGGTGATGTCGGCGACGGCGATGTCGGCGACGCCCGCGCGCACGCCGTCCCAGCCGGCCGTGCCGGCGTCCCAACGAAACTGGATAGCTTCGAGCACGATGATGCCATCGTCCACGAGCAAGCCGACGGCGAGGGTGAGCGCGCCGAGGGTGATCAGGTTGAGGCTCTGGCCGAGCGCATACAGTCCGCCGATCGCGAACAGCAACGACATCGGGATGGTCACGGCCAGCACGCCGACGCCCTGATGCCGTCCGAGCAGCCAAACGAGTGCGAGGATCGCGAGCAGTCCGCCCACGGCGAGGTTGCGCGTGAGGTCGTGTCCGATCAAGGACACCAGGTGCGCCTGGCGATAAATTGCGATCCAGTGAGCCCCCGCCGGCAGTTGATCTTGCAGCCGTTGCAGTGTGTGTGCGACGGCGGTATCGACCGGCACCGTCGATGCATCCGGCTGCTTGAAGACGATGAGGCCCAAGCCCGGTGCGCCATCGAGCGACAAGGCGTAGTGCACCGGCGGAGGCGTATTCACGACGCGCGCCAGGGCGCCGAGCGGCACCGGTCCGCCCGGCGCCGGCACCGGAATCGCGAGCACGTCGCGCGCAGCGAGCGGCAGATGGCGCAGCTCGAGCAGCGTATCCTGGTGGCCCTGGACGAGGCGCCCGACCGGCGCAATCACAGCATCGCCGCCGATCGCCTGTGCCAAGGCTTCGACGCCGACGTGATGCTGGATCAATTCCGCCGTGTTCGGCTGGATCCAGAGCGTCGGCGCTCCGGCACCGAACAGCTCCACGCGTTGCACGCCGGGCAGCGCGCGCAAGGCGGGCAGTATGCGCGTGCGGATCGCATCCTCGGCCTGCCACGCGGGCACGGCGGGCGGCAGTTTCACGCCATAATCGGCCACTTCGTTGACGGCGTTGCCCATGATCTCGGCATAGGGCTTGACGCCGGGCGGGAGGCTCGCCCGGGCGCGATCGATCGCGCCGTAGACGGCTTGCAGGGCGAGCTCGGGATCGGTGCCCTCGAGGAATTGCGCCGTGAATTCACCGGTTCCCTGCGCGAGGGTCGCGCGCAGCGTCGATAGCCCGGCGAGGCCCATCAGCTGGCCTTCCAGCGGCCGCGCGATCAACGATTCCATCTCGCGCGTCGCATAGCCCGGCGCGTGCACGATGAGGCTGATCTGTGGAAAATCGAAGCGCGGCAGGACTTCGGCCGGAATGCTCCAGAGGGCGTAAGCCCCGTAGGCCAACAGGCCGACAACGATCATGACCCATAGCAGAGGTCGGCGCAGTAGGGCGGGCACGCGCATCAGTCGGGTGGCGTGTACCGAGCCGCGAAGTTGCGGTGATAGAGCAAATAGGCCCGCCGCACGACCACCGGCACGCCGGCCGCGAGTCCCTTCACGATCAACACGTCGGTGCCGCGCGCAGGTCCGGGCGTGACCGCTTGTGCGGTAAGCTTGCCGTTGGCATCGGTCAGCACGAACCACCGACTCGCTTGCAGCACGAGCGCGCCCGCGGGTACGGCGACCGCGGACCGCGGCGCCCCGTTCAGCATCACGGTTCCGCTTTCGCCCGCCTGCCAGGAGGCAACGCCGACGGGCGCGAAATTCAGCACGCGCGCACCATCCGCCGCGCGTGCCGGCAGCACGGCCGCGAGCCGCACCGGCATCGCCGCGCCGCCGTCGGCGGGCAGGAACCGCGCCGCTCCTGCGGGCGGGCCCGCCGCGGCGCTGAACCACTGCGCTCTGAGCCACAAGTGTCCCTGCGGCAACAAGGACAGCACGGCCGCGCCCGCGGGCAGGTCGGCGCCCGGCGCGGCGTCGATGCGGTTGACCACGGCCGCCACGGGACTCGCGAGGTAGGTCTGCGCGCGCAGGCTCGTCGCCGTCGCGCGCGCCGTCGCGAATCGACTCTCGGCGGCGGCGAGCGCGGACTGCGCCGCCGCGAGCGTCTGGCGATTCGCGATGGCCGGATAGGTGCGCGCGACCGACGCTTCGCTGCGTCGGGCCGCCGCGAGTTCGCGTCGAGCCGCACGCAATTGCGCACGCGCAGAGGTCAAGGCGGCGCCGAGGCGCGGGCCGCCGAGGACCGCCACGATATCACCGGCGCGTACCGCTTGGCCCGGAGCGACGCGCATCGCGATGACCCGTGCGCCGAGCAGTGTGCGCAGCATCAGCGGGGCGATCGGCTCGACACGCGCCCACGCGTAGGCGACGGGTCGGTAGGCCACGGCGCGCGCCGGCAGCGTGACCGGCGCCGCCGCCGCGAGCAGCGGCGCGAAAAGACTGGCGAGCGCCAGGGACCGAAGACGGACGGTTCCCACGCGACCCTCCGAGGCTGCATTGCGCGTTTGCATCGAAGTGTTCAGTCTAGTGCAGCGACGCCGACATAAGCCGATCGGGTGAATGATAGAATTGTCATTTTTGCGGGTGAATTTTTGCGGCGAGTCATGCATGCGAATACTGGTTGCCGAAGATGAAGCCAAAGCCCGCCGATATCTGGCGAAGGGGCTGGGTGAACAGGGCTATTCCGTGACGCTCGCCGAGGATGGCAATCAGGCATTGACGTTTCTGCGCGAGCACGTCTTCGATGTCGTGGTGCTCGACGTCATGCTGCCGGGCCGCGACGGTTGGTCGGTCCTGCAAACGATGCGGGCCGAGGCCATCCGTACACCGGTGCTGTTCCTGACGGCGCGTGACCACGTCGAGGATCGCGTTCGCGGTTTCGATCTCGGCGGCAACGACTATCTGGTCAAGCCGTTTGCGTTCGCCGAGCTGTTGGCGCGCCTGCGCAATCTGGCGCGAGGGCTCGAGCCGACGGCGGAGACGGCCGTTGTGCAGGTCGGTGACCTGATCATCGACTCGCTGCGCCATCGGGTATCGCGCGGCGGTCGGCCGTTGCAACTGACGCCGAAGGAGTACGCATTGTTGTTGCTGCTCGCGCGTCACCGCGGCCGAGTGCTATCGCGCACGCTGATCGCCGAAGGGGTGTGGGGCGTGTGCTTCGAGGGAGAGAGCAATGTCGTCGATGTGGTGATCCGGCGCCTGCGCGGCAAGCTCGACCGTCCTTTTCCCGCGCCGATGCTGCACACCGTGCGCGGCGTCGGCTACATGCTCGAAAGCGCCGATGCTTGAGCTGCCGTGGCGTCGACGCTCGATCGAGGGGCGCCTGACCCTGCTCTATACCCTGGTGGCGCTCGGCGCGGTGGCGCTGTTCGCGGGCATCTGCGACTGGCGCGTAGCGGTCAATTTCCGAACCGAACACCGGCATTTCCTGCAGGCCAAGACCGCCGAATTGCAGACGGATCTCGACGATGGCAAGGGAAATCCACAGGCGCTGGTCGCCGAAATAATCCGCGAAACCGCCGGTTCGCGCCTTCGTCAATACCTCGCCCGCGTGCTGGTCTCCGGCCGTACGCTCGGCGAGACCCCGGGGATGCACGCTGAGCTGCCGGCCACCTTGTTTGCGCCGCTGCCCGTCGCCTGGCCGTCCACGCCACCCCGAGTGTATCGTCGCGGCCCCTTCGAGTACGAACTGACCACGGTGCGACTGCGCGGCGCGGATCATGGCAGATCGCCGCTCGTGCAGATGGCACTCGACGTGACGCGCGATGCCGCTCTGCAAACCGATCTGCGGCGCGTGCTCGCGGGGGCCTTCGTACTGCTGGTGCCACTGCTCGCCCTCGCCGGACGCTGGATCGCCGGGCAGGGTCTGGCGCCGCTCGCGCGCATCGGCGGCGCTGCTCGCGCGATCACGCCGGCCGATCTTTCCACCCGACTGCCGCTCACGCCGCCGTGGCCGGATGAGTTGCGCGAATTGGTCGGGGTGTTCAACGCGATGCTCGACCGAATCGAGGCGGCGTTTAGCCGACTGTCGCGTTTTTCGGCGGATCTCGCGCACGAGCTGCGTACCCCGCTCGGCAATCTGAGCGGCGAGCTCGAGGTTTGCCTGATGCGCCCGCGCGATGCGCGCAATTATCGCGAGACGATCGAGTCGTGTCTGGAAGAGTGCCGGCGGCTCAACGTGCTGATCGAGAATTTGCTGTTCGTCGCGCGTGCCGAACACGCCGAGCAGGCATTGCAGCGTGAGCCGTTCGACGCCATGGAGGCTTGCGCCTGGGTCGCGGCGCAAATGGCGCCCGAAGCCGCCGCGCGTGGTATCCGGATTCGGCTGGTCGGCCATGCCGATTTGACCGCGGACCGGCTGTTGCTGCGCCAGGCGATCGCGAATCTACTGAGCAACGCCATCCGTCATTCCCACGCAGGTGGCGAGGTGAGAATCGTACTGGATCCGAGCGTCAATGATGTCGAGATCGGCGTGCACGATGACGGCGAAGGGATCGAAGCGCAACACCTGCCGCTGCTGTTCGATCGCTTCTACCAGGTCGACGCGGCGCGCCGTCGCGGCGCCGGTCAGGGCACCGGGCTCGGCCTGGCGATCGTCAAGTCGATCGTGGCTCTGCATGGCGGCACGGTGCGGGTCGCAAGCGTGCGCGGCGGCGGCACCTCCGTGAGCATGCGTTTCCCGGTGATCGACGAGGGCGCGGTGCCGACGACCGCGCCGGGGAAGTCGGTGCCGCATGCGGGCTAACTGGACACTCCTCTGGCATCGCGCGTTCATCGTCGGCATCGTGCTCAAGGGGGTGGACGGGGTGGTTGAGCTGGTCGCTGGCGGTGCGCTGCTGCTGACGACGCGGCCGGCGATCCTGCATGCGGTGACCGTGTTGACGCGAGGCGAGTTGATCGAAGATCCGGGGGATTTCGTCGCCAATCACCTCCTGCAATTCGCGCGGCATCTATCGCTCGGCACGCGCGAGTTCGCGGGCGCTTATCTGCTCGCACAGGGCTTCCTAAAAATCATCCTGGCGACGGGCTTGGTGCGCGGTGAGCGTTGGGCTTACCCGGTTGCGGTGATTCTGATGTTGGCATTCATCGTCTATCAGGTCTGCAGGATCTGGCAGTCGCCCGGGTGGGGATTCGAAGTGCTCACATTGCTCGACACCGGCGTCGTCTTGCTGATCGTGCGCGAGTGGCGCCGCCGCCCCGCACCTGCTTGACCGTCGAGCCACTCGCGACGCAAGGCCGTGCCGGCCTTCCAAATCCTTCCGCCGATCTATGCGCTGTCCCGAGCCTTCACCAAGTCGGCGTCAATCTGCGCCACCTTCTTAGTTGATGGCCGCGAGTTCCAACGATCGACGTAAGCCCTGATGGGTGCGACGGCTTCCACCAAACCGAAGCCCGTCATCCAGGTGAGCGCAGTACCCCACAGTACATCCGCCGACGTGAACCTATCGCCGAGCAGCCACGGTCCCTTGCTGAGCTGCGCGGTCAGGGTATTCAGCGTCGTAGCCAGGTCACCGTATGGCAGCATGGCGATCGAACCTGGCTCGCGCTTCATCGCTTTGTCGACGAGCGCCGGCTCGAAGCATGCAGCGTAAAAGACGTACCAGCGCAAATATGGCCCACGCAACGCCTCGCCAATCGCTGGTGTGATGCCCGCTTCCGGAAACAGATCGGCGAGATAGATGCCGATGGCCACCTGCTCCGTGACGACCGCATCGCCGTGCATTATTGCGGGAACTTTCCCCATCGGATTGACGGCGAGATAGGCGCTCTGGCGTTGCTCTCCCGCTTTCATGTTCAGCACGTGCAGCTTGTACGGTGCCTTGAGTTCTTCCAACAGTGCCAACGCACCCGACGATCGTGTATGCGGCGAATGGAAAAGGGTAATCGTCTGCGTCGTGGGCATGCGGGTCTCCTCCTGCTGCGCCGATAGTGCCGGATTGATTTCATCCCGTCCATCCAGTAGGCAAGAGACGCAAATACTGTATACGCGCAAATCCGGCAGAGGGCAGGCGGCCGTTACCCGCGAGCAATGGAGCCATGAATGCCTCGCATATCCCATCCGGCGAAATCAACCGGGTGAGCTGCTCGAAGGAAATCGTCCCGAGCCGCTGTCGATCATCGGCCGGATCCGGTGCATCGCCCGGCAGCGAGTCGATCCATACTCCCGCAACAGCGGATCGGCCATGGCCACGTCAACCTGCCGGTAGCCGGCCAGCCATGCGGGCTAGGAAAGCATCTGGTGAGCGCCGTTGAGCAGGTAACCGCCCTCGGTGATGGTGAGCGAGACGATTCGGATCGTGGGATCGTCCGGCGCATAGACATATTCGGCCATCGCGCCGATGACGCGCGTGACTCGCCCGCCATCCGGGGCAAGCTCGGTCACGCTGTAGAGATTGTCCTGAGCCTGAATCGCCCTGGCGAACCCGGCGTCGCGCAGGAGCAGGTTGATGCCAAGCAGTCCCCATTGGCGCTGATCGGCGTCGACCAGACAGCGCTCCAAGTAGACGGCCAGATGCGCGCGATGGAGCGCACCCACGCCGAGCTCCCGCCCGTACCCGCAGGGTAGCGCGTCTCGGGCTCCACTGGCGCGAGCACTTTGCTCTGATCTCGTTTATCCTAGCCACGCGCGTTTTGGGCCTGCGCGATCGTCGCGCGTTGGCGCGGATCGCACCGATCATCGGGAGTCTCGCCATGTGCCGCACGCCGTTCGCTCTCACCCTGATCATCGGCGACTTTGCGCGCAGCGTGCCTCCCGCCAAGCCGTGAAGGCGAGATTGAGGGCGGCCTGAATGCGCCGGAACATTTGAATGGACGAGAAAACGAGCGACACTGTGCATGACGAACCCCGCGGGTCCGCGGCCGACGCGGCGAGCCGCTACACGCGGGTCGCGATCGCGCTGCATTGGCTCGTCGCCGTGCTGCTGATCGGCCAGATCGGGTTCGGCTGGTTTCTGCGCACCATCCCCTTCGGGACCCCGCTGCGGGGGTACGCCGTCAATCTGCACAAGTCGACGGGCCTGAGCATTGCGGTCCTCATTCTTGCGCGCATCCTCTGGCGGCTCACCCATGCCGCACCGCAGTTGCCGTCGTTCATGCCGGCCTGGGAACGGACCGCCGCCCGTTGGAACCAGCGGGCTCTGTATTTGGCGATGGTCGCGATGCCTGCTTCGGGCTACATCGCCTCGAATTTCAGCAAGTACGGCGTGAAGCTGTTCAACACCGTTACGCTGCCGCCCTGGGGTATCAACGACCGGCGAATTTACGCGGTATTCAACACCACTCACGTGGTGACCGGCTACGTGCTCGCGGTGCTGATCCTCGTGCACGTGTTTGCCGCCATCCGGCACGCTGCGCGCGGCGATGGCCTGTTCGCGCGTATCTGGCCGCGGCAGTCGGCGCGACCCGGACCGTAGCGCCTCGCGCGCCGTGTTACCGGCAAGGAGGCGCGTTCATCGGCGCGTCGAACGCAGTCCGGTGCCGCGAGCCCTTGATGCACTGGGTTGCTCTTCGACTCCGCTCGGTAATTTCCGCTCCGTAGCGGTGGGGCAATCGACATCGAACGAGGCAAGCCATGGATACTCCCCGCATCCGCCGCGCCCTGGTCACCGGCGCCTCCGCCGGCATCGGCGCTGCTTTTGCCCGGGCACTCGCGCAGCGCGGCCTGGCACTCGTGCTGACTGCGCGCCGCCGCGACCGTCTCGACGCACTCGCCGCGCAGCTGCGCGCCGCGCACGGCGTCGCGGTCGATGTGTACCCGGAGGATCTGGCCGATCCGGCCGCGCCGCGGCGTCTGGTCGCTGCACTCGAACGCGACGATCTCGCCGTGGACCTGCTGATCAACAACGCCGGCTATGGCGTGCCCGGCGCCTTCGCGGCGAACCCATGGCCGCGTCACGCCGACTTCATCCAGGTGCTGATCACCGCGCCGACCGAGCTGACCCACCGCCTGCTGCCCGCCATGCAGGCACGCGGATACGGCCGGATCATCAACGTCGCCTCGCTGGCGGGGCATCTGCCCGGCACACCGGGCCACACCCTGTATGCGGCCGCCAAGGCCTATTTGATCCGCTTCTCGCAGTCGCTCGCGCGGGAAAGCCGCCGTCATGGCGTGCACGTGACCGCGCTCTGCCCTGGCTTCACTTATTCCGAGTTCCACGACGTCACCGGCGCCCGCGCGCAGGTTTCGACGATGCCGGCATGGATGTGGATGCGGGCCGACACCGTCGCCGTGCAAGGCCTCGATGCAGTTGAGCGCGGCGAAATCGTCCACGTCAACGGCCGTGTCAACCGCGCGATCAAGACGCTCTTCAAGATCTTACCGGATCGTGCGGCGCTCGCCCTGATGGCGCGCCGCTCGCGCGGTTCGGCAGAACCGCAGCCCTGAGTTGGCATACACCTGGATCGGAATCGGCACCGCGAGCCGCGCGATGATCAGCGGCCGGCGCGCTGCAGCTCCTGGTGATGCAACGACACGGTCGGCGCTGGGGACGTGGAGCGGCGTGGTCCGCCTTTAAAACCAGCCGATGCCGCTCACCGCACCATACACGCCGAGCGCCGCCGTCAGCGTGCACACGAGCAGTACCACGAAGTAGTACGGACCACGCAGGCGGTGCTCCGGCGGCAAGGCTTTGACCGCGAGCGCGATGAGAAATCCGAGCACGAGGGGCAGCATCAGCGCGTTCATGACCTCCACGCCGACCGACAGCGCGACCAGATTCGGCACGATCGCAACGACGATCGCCCCGCCGACCACGCCAAGGCTGTACACGAGATAGAACCAGGGCGCTTCGAGCGGATGGTGTTCGAGCGAGTGCTTGTAGCCGGTGACTTCGCCGAAGCCCCAGGCGGCCGAGAGCGACACGACGATGGCGGCGACGAGCGCGGCGCCGAGGATCCCCAGCCCGAATAGGATCCGGCCGAGTCCCGCACCGAGCGAACGGGTGAGCGCGAGCGAGATGTCGGCGACGTTGTCGAGCGGCGCATCGATGTGGTTGCGGCCGAGCGTTGCGGCGCAGGCGATCAGCACCGCGGCCATCACCAACTGGGTCGCCATTGCGCCGATCGCCGTGTCCCACCGCGCGTCGCGGTAGTGCTCGGGCTTCAACCCTTTGTCCGCGACCGCCGACTGTTGGTAGAAGATCATCCACGGCATGATCACCGCGCCGATATTGGCCGCGACCAGGTACAGATAGGCGGGCCGATTGAGCGGCACGTGCAACAGACCGCCGATCAGTGCGCCGGCGTGCGGATGGGCACGGTAGGCGACCCAAAAGAACGCGAACTCGAACAGGCCGAGGACGATCGCCAGGCGTTCCACCCGGCGATAAGTGCCGGTCCATACGATCGTCAGCAGCAGCAGCACGGCGGCTCCGAGACAGTAGAGCCGCGACACGCCGAACAACTCGCCGACGCCCGCCACCCCGCTGAACTCCGTGACCAGGGCGCCGATGGTCGCCACCGCGAGCCCTGCCGCCGACAGCCACGCCCAGCCCTGACCGAACCGCTCGCGAATCAGCTCTCCATGGCCCTTGCCGGTGAAGATCCCGAGGCGCACGGTCAGTTCCTGCACCACGTACAGAATCGGCACGAGCAGCAATTGCAACAGCAGCAGCTGGTAATGCCATTGCGCGCCGCTCTGCGCGGCGGTGATGATGCTGCCGACGTCGGTATCGGCCAGCATGACGACGAGACCCGGTCCGAGCACGGCGAAGAAGATCTTCCAGCGCTGCGCGGGCAGCAAGACTCGACGCTTGACGGTGCCGTTCATCATGTACGCCATTGAGAATGATTCGCGTTAGTATATACGACGGGTCAGGATAATTGCTGTATTGCCGCAGGCTCTGGCCGGGTCAGGGACCATCCATCGTGGGGTCCGGTCGCTCCGCCCAAAAGGAGCCGTGACCGCGCGGGCCGCACGCGGCATGGGGAGGCTCAGGGTGGCGTCACTGCGGCAGGCGAACGCGGCGAAACGTTGCCAGCAGGCCCAAGTCATAGGCGATCTTGAGCGCGCCGCAGGCGAGCAGCGGCAATGCCGGCCAGCCCGTGCCAAGCAGGACGCCGGCCAGGGTCGGACCGAGCGCAGCGGCGAGGCTGCGCGGCACCGCGGTGAAGCTTGCGGCTGCCGTGCGTTCCGGCGGCGTCACCACTGCCATGACATAGGCGTTGCGAGTGGGAACATCCATTTGCGACAGCGCGGCGCGCCCGAGCAGCAAGCCAAGCGCCAGATGCGCCGTGGGTGCGCACGCCGCCAGCATCAGGAAGATGCTGGAGGGAATGTGCGTGAACACCATGGTGTTCAGCAGGCCGATGCGCCGCGCCACCCGCGGTGCGACGAGCAGCGAGGCGGTGGCGAGCAGGCCGGCGCAGAAAAAGAACAGGCCCACCGTGGCCGGTGGCAGATGAAAGCGCTGGAACAGCCACAGCGCCAGCAAGGCGTTGATCACGAGCCCGCCGGCGAAGGCGTCGATCGAGAACAGCGCGGCGAGCTTGATCACGGTAGGTCGCGATGGGCCGAGCGGTGCTGCCGGGGATTGCTCAATCTCATGCGCATGGGGTAGATGCCGGTAGAGCAGCCACACGCCGAACCCGACCGCGGCGTACAGCAGGAACATGCCGCGCAGCGCTGCCAGCTCGCCGACACCGGCGTGTTGCCTGAGCCAGTCGGGTAACCCCGCGGCGAGGGCGCCGAGCGCCGCGAACATCGCGCCGGCGATGCTATAGCGGGCAAACAATACCGTGCGCGCCTCGCCCTGCGCCGCGTGCGCCAGGCGCGCCTGCTCCAACGGTAAAAACACGCTGACGTCGCCCGAACCCGGATTGAGGGTGCCGACGAACGCGATCAGCAACAGCGGCCAGTAAGCGGAAAGTCCGGCGAAGCCGACACCCGTTGCCGCCATCAGCAGCCCGGCCGCGAGCAGCAATCGGCGCGAATCGACACGGTGACCCCAGGTGCCAACCGCGAGCGTCGTCAGCGCCGAGCCGAGCAAGGTCGCCGTGCTGAGCAGGCCGACTTGCCAGGCATCGGCGCCCAGCGCCAGCAGATACACCGGCAACAGGATCGCGACGTAGCCGTCGACCAGAGCGCGCATTGCGCGGCCAAGGAGCAGCCACCGGGCCTGCGGGGCGGCACCGTCCGGCAACAACAGCTTCGCGGCCAGAGTCCGAGTGGTGGGCATATCCGGCGAGCGCATCAGCTGTGGTGCGCCTCGTCGAACCATCGGTGGGGATCTCCTGAAGTATGCGCAGGGGAGAACGAGGCCGAGGATGGCGCACGCGGCCGCCGCGGACATGATACCGGCGGCCACCCTCCTTGTAAGCCTTCAGCCTTGAGGTGCGCTGCGGATGCGAGCCCGGTTCGGTGAGGTTGTGCCGCTCGCGATGCCGGTTGTGCGGACTCACTCATTGCGGCATTCCTCCGCCACGCGTGCCCTGATGATCTGCGCCAAGCGCAGGGTGCCGGCGCCGGCATAGTCGCGGTCGGCGAATACCAGGTAGAGGTTGCCCCAGCGTTCGCCGCCCTCGCGCAACGGCAGCGGCTCGAGCGCGCCGCGCGCCAATTCGTCGCGCACCGTCTCCTCGGGAAACCACGCGAAACCGAGGCCCATCGTGGCTGCATGGATCGAGGTGGCCTTGTGGCTCACCGTCCAGCTCTGCTCGGCGCCCAGCCAGCCGCCGCGGCGGCGCTGGCTGCCGGTATCGCGGATCACGAGGTGGCGATGCTCGCGCAGGTCCTGCAGCGTCAACTCGCGTCCCAGTCGATGGAGGGGATGCTGCGGGTGCGCCGCGGCGATGAAGCGCAGGCGCATCAGCGGATCGCCGGCGAAGCCCGGTGGCACCTGTGAGCAGATCGCGAGATCGACTGTGCGCTGTTGCAGCGCCTCCTCCGTGCCGCCGAGCACACTTTCATACAGTTCGATGCGCGTGTGCGGCCGCTCCTCGGCGAAGCTTGCGAAGCATTGCAGCAGTAACCATGTCGGAAAGACGATCTCCACCGCGAGCCGCAGTTCCGGCTCCCAACCGGCGGCGAGACCTGCGGCGGCATCTTCGAGGGCGCCTGCCTCGTCGAGCAGCGCCTTCGCGCGCCGATACAGCACTTCGCCGGTCGGCGTCAGATGCGCTTTGCGGCCGAGGATTTCGAACAGGCGCACGCCGAGCAGCGCCTCCATCTTCTGCACGGCATACGTCACCGCGGACTGGCTCTTGTGCAGCAGTTCGGCGGCTTGGGCGTAGCCCCCCGCATCGACGACCGCCAGCAAGGAGCGCCATTGCTCCAATGAAATTCGTGGGTGGCTCATAATCAATCAAATAATTGGATACGAATTCGCCAAATAATCGGCTTTTTCATTCGATCATTCAATATTCAAATGGCAGCCGGGGCGGGAGTCCGCCCGCATCGCGGACCCAATTGGGTCTCGGTGCACAATGGAGGCCGGTACCCGCCATGTTCGATCGCCGCCGTCCGTCGCGGCCAACACGGCATAACCCCTCGATCGAAGGCTCGTCGCCGCGAGGGTGCGCACCTGTTCGTCGTCCTCGACGAGCAGGATCGTCTCGCTGCCATGCAGGTCCGGTTGCACGTTCTGCGCGCAGCGAACGCTCGGTAGTTCGTCGACGACGGGCAAATAGACCTTGAAGCTCGTGCCGTGCGCGGGTTCGCTGTAGACGTGAATGCTGCCGCCACTTTGCTGGACGATCCCGTAGACCGTCGCGAGGCCGAGGCCCGTTCCGTTGCCGACTCCCTTGGTCGTGTGGAACGGCTCGAAGGCGTGCGCGAGCACCTCCGCGGGCATGCCGGCGCCCGTATCCGTGATCGCCAGCAGCACGTGCCGGCCCGGCCTGCAGTCCGGGTGGGACGCCGCGTACTCGTCGTCCAGCACCGTCGCTTTGGTCTCGACCGTAAGCTTGCCGCCGCCGGGCATCGCGTCGCGGGCATTCGCCGCGAGATTCATCAATATCTGGTCGAGCTGGACCGGATCCACCTTGATCCGACCGATGTTCGGATCGAGAACGGTCGCGAACAGAATGTCCTCGCCGATCATCCGCCGCAGCAGCGCGGCGGTTTCGGTGACGACGGCATTCAGGTCGAGGACCTTGGGTTGCAGGATCGACTGCCGGCTGAAGCTCAGCAGCTTTCGCGTCAGATCGACCGCGCGGTCGCTCGCCTCGCGAATCGCCTTGAGCGATTCACGCGCGCCGCCGCCGGCGTCGGGTCGCGCGTTCAATTGCTCACTGCAACCGATGATGACCGTGAGCAGATTGTTGAAGTCGTGGGCGACGCCGCCCGCGAACCGGCCGATGGTCTCCATCTTTTGCGATTGACGCAGCTGGTTCTCGAGCTTCTTGCGTTCGCTGACATCGGGGTTGATTGCGAGGACCGAGCGCGGCAGTCCCCGGGCGTCGCCGACCAGCGTCCAGCGTCCCTCGACGATCAGGGTCGTACCGCTGCGGCGCTGTTGCACGAACTCGCCGATCCACTCGCCGTCGGCGAGCAGCAGGCGCATCGCCGCATCGAAGGCCTGCGGATCGGCATACAGCAGCTCGCGCGCCGTGCGGCCGGTCGCCTCGGCGGCCGTCCAGCCGTAGAGGTTCTCGGCGCTTTTGTTCCAGCAGGTGATCCGGTGTTCGAGGTCGCGGACGATGATCGCGTCCTGCGCCTTGTCGAGCAACGCGGCCGGTTCGGCCAGCTTCGCCTCGGCGATGCGTCGTTCGGTCAGATCGTTCATGCCGCCAACGACCCGCAACGCCTTGCCGGCCGCGTCGCGCATGATGTAACTGCGGTCGAATATCCATACATGGCGCCCGTCGCTGCGGCGGAATCGATATTCGCCCGACCAGCTGGTCGCGTCCGACTCGATCGCCCTGGTGAGCGCGTCGACGACGCGCCGTTCGTCCTCGGGGTGAATGCGCTCGACCCAGAAATCGAGCGTCGGCGACACGGTCGTTCGCGAATAGCCGAGCATTCGCGCGAACGCCGCATTGCACTCGAGGATTCGGTCATCGAGCGCGCAGAGCGCAATGCCGATCGCCGCATCCGCGAACGTGCGCCGCATTTGCGACTCGCTATGTCGCAGAGCTGCAGCGTCTCCCAACGACTTTACCGTAGCACGTTTGCCGGCTGGCGTAGTGCGAAGCATTCGCACTTTTTGCGCACCAGCATGGGCGCTGATCGGCGACGGGGCGCCGGGCGATCTACCGGCGGAGAAATGCGCTCACCGGGGCATCCGGCAGCGCAGGCGTCAAACGTCGAGAGCCGCCGGTTTGCGCAGCAGCCAGGTCAGCGCGAGGTAATAGACCGCGCCGATCGCGATCCAGCAGGCGCCGAGCAGCTTCGCCGACGCCTTCATCTCGTACAGCACGTAACCGATCACGAGCAGGCCCGCAAGCGGCAGCAGCAGGTGGCGCAGCCAGTCGCCGCTGTGTTTGCGCCGGAAGCAATGATTGATCACCGACAGGTGCAGTAGCATGAATCCGCTCAATGCGCCAAAATTCACGACCCGGCTCAAGTCGTCGATTCGTCTGGCGAACGACAGTCCGACGACCAACGAAACGAGCGCAACCGCGATCGTGCTCACGTACGGAGTTCGATATTTCGGATGCACCCTGGCGAGTACGCGGGGCAATTTGCCGTCGCGGGCCATTGCGAACAGGATCCGCGACACGGCTGCCTGTGCGGCCATCGCGTTGGCGATCCCCGAGGCGAGCACCGAGGCGAGAATCGTCGCCAGGCGCAACCAGGGGCCGCCTGCGCGCGCGGCGACTTGGTAGAACGCCGTGGCCGGCGAGGAGAAGTGCATGCCGCGGGCGAGGTCGCTCGCGATCCAGGTCTGGATGATGAACAGCGTGCCGACCAACAGCAGTGCCAGCAGCGTTGCGCGCCCGACCGAATCGACCCCGCCGCGGCTCTCCTCGGCGAGCGTCGAGATTCCATCGAAGCCGAGAAACGACAGGACCGCGATCGAGGTCGCGCCGGCGACCGTCGACAGCGAGAACATCGCGGGGTCGTAGATCGGTCTCAGCGTCAAGCCGCCGCCGACGCGATGGTCGTAGAGCGCCGCGAGGCCGGCGCCGATGAACAGCGCGAGCGAGGCGAGTTCGAGGATCAGCATGTGGCGGTTGATACGGGCCGTGAGTTGCATGCCGAGCAGATTCACGACCGCGTTGAATGCGACGAATCCGAGCAGCCAGATCCAACCGGGAACCGCCGGCAACAAAGGCTGCAGCGCGGCCGCACTGATCAGGTAGAGCAGCGCCGGGACGAGGATGTAGTCGAGCAATATCAGCCAGCCGGCGAAGAATCCGGCGATCGCGTTCAGGCCGTGGCTCGCATAGGAATACACCGAACCCGCCACCGGGAATTCGCGCGACATTGTCGCGTAGCTCATCGCCGTGGAGAACATGCCGGCGAGGCCGAGCAGGTAGGCGAGCGGCACCATGCCCTTGGCATCGCGCCAGACGAAGCCGAATACGCCGTACGGCGCGATCGGCACCATGAAGATCATGCCGTAGACGAGCAGATCGCGGGTCGACAGCGCGCGGCGCAGCTGTTCGCGATAACCGAAGCGCTCCAGCCCGCTCACGTGACGGCGCGGCCCGGGCCGGACGATCTTCGCTTGGATGCTGCCTGTCGACTCATCGGAGCTCAGCGGCCGCCCGGTTCTGCTCGCTCGGGCGCGGGCATTCTACCCGCCGCGAAGCTCGACCACGCGCTCGCGAGCGCCCGCCCTAGCGGCGGGTCCGGCCGCGACCGAGCAGGTCGCCGGGACCGGCGAGCGCGGATCCGCCGGCGTCGGGGATCACGAGGGAGGAGGCTTGCTCGCGGCGCAATTCCTGCAGTTCGCGCATCGTCTGCTGGACGGCGGTCTCCGCCGCGGCGCCGAATTGGGCGACCGCGGCCTCGAGGTTCGCGGCGTCGAGCTCGAAGCTGATAGGCAAGGCGCCCATCGGCGTCATGACCTGAGCCTGGCCGCTGTACAGCACCGGGCGCGATGCATCGTCGGCCCCGTCCGCACGCACCGGGACGAGCTTGCGGATGGTGCCAAGCTTGCGGTCGGTGAACAGCTCCTCGCGGTACATCTGCGTGGAGTCCATGTCGATCTGTCGGCCCGGGGCGGCGGAACTCATGACTTGCACCTTTCCTCTGGTAAGCAATGGAGAAAACCGCGATGCGATCGACCCGGTGGCGGCACGGCGGCGTCGGCGCTGATACGATAGACGGATCTTACGGCATTTTGGTGGGTCCTTCCGGTTTGCACAACGGGTCCTCGAAATCACCGCCATCCGCGCATCACGTTCCGGCCTGGACCACGATGCTCGGCATCGTGCTGTTCGCGCTGGCGCTCTGGTGGCTGCATCACGTGCTCGGCCAGTACCGCTGGCAGGACATCCTGGTGCGGCTGCGGGCGATTCGCAGCACCGAGCTCGCCTTGGCGGCGGTGCTGGCGGTGGCCGGCTACGCGTGTTTGACCCTGTACGAACTGCTCGGCGTGCGGTTCGCGGGCGTCAGGATGCCATATTTCAAGATCGCATTGATCTCGTTCATGGCCTACGCCGTCGGCCACAACGTCGGGCTGAACGCCGTGAGCGGCGGCGCGATCCGCTTCCGCGCCTATTCGGGCCAGGGCTTGAGGCCGAAGCAGATCGCGACCGTCGTCGCCTTCGGCTCGATCACCTTCGGACTCGGCGCGGCGTTCCTGCTCGGCCTGTCGCTGCTCGCGAACGGCGAGGTGTCCGGATCCCTGCTGCACCTGAACCCGAATCTCGTGACCACCGGCGGCGGCCTGCTGCTCGGGATCGTTCTCGCCTACTTCGTGCTCGCATTCATGCGGCGCGAGTCCTTGCGCATCGGGCCGTTCATCGTACCGGTGCTTCAGCCGCACGTCGCGTTCGCACAGATCGGCGTCGCCTGCGCGGACCTGCTGTGCACCGCCGCCGCGCTCTACGTGCTGCTGCCGCATGGCGCGGCGATCGGCTTCACGGCGTTTGCCGGCCTTTACCTGATCGCGATCACCGCCGGCGTCGTCAGCTGCGTACCCGGCGGAGTCGGCGTGTTCGAGTCCGTCCTGTTCCTTTTGCTGCCCGACGTACCGCCGGATCGCCTGCTCGGCTCGCTGCTCGCGTACCGGGCGATCTACTATCTCGTGCCGTTCACCGTCGCGCTTGCGATGCTCGGCATGCACGAAGTCTGGGTTCACCGCGGGCCGATGGCGCGCATGCTGCGCCTCGGCCGCACCTGGTTGATCGCGGTCGCGCCCAAGGCGGCGGCGCTCGCGGTGTTCGGCGCAGGAGCGGCATTGTTGTTCTGCAGCGCGACGCCGGGATCCGGCGAGAGGCTGGTGACGCTGCAACACTTCGTGCCGCTACCGGTACTCGAGCTCTCGCAACCGCTTGGCAGCGCGGTCGGCGTCGCGCTCCTGGTCATCGCGCGCGGGCTGTACCGCCGGCTGAGCGGCGCCTGGTGGCTCGCAATGTGGCTGCTCGCCGCCGGCATTCTCGCCTCCCTGCTCGATGGATTCGCCTACCAGGGAGTTCTGCTGCTCGCCGCGGTCGGCACTATTCTGGTGCTCGTCCGCAGTCGTTTCGCGTGCCGCGGCTCCCTGCTCGATCAGCGCCTCTCCGTCCGCTGGGTGGCTGCGCTGGTCCTGGTGCTCGGTACCACCGCGTGGCTGGTGGCGTTCTCGTACCGGCACGTGCCGTATGCGAACGATCTGTGGTGGCAGTTCGCCTTCAGGGCGCAGGCGCCGCGCAGCTTGCGCGCCTTGCTGCTCGCGGTGATTCTCGCGGCGGCATATGGACTCTGGCGGCTGCTGCGCCCGGCCGTGGCGCCGATCTCGACGCCGACCGAACAGGATCTCGCGCGAGTCGAACGGATTCTGCTTTCCGCTGGCGACACGACGGCGAACCTCGCCATGCTCGGCGACAAGTACCTGCTGTTCAACGAGGACTTCAGCGCTTTCATCATGTACCAGGTCTCGGGCGGCAGCTGGATCGCGATGGGCGACCCGGTCGGGCCCGCGACGGCACGCGAGCCGCTGGCATGGCGGTTCGTGGAGCGCTGTGACGAAATGGCGGCCTCGCCGGTGTTCTATCAGGTCACGCCGGAGAACCTGTCGATCTACATCGATCTCGGCCTGCGTTTGAGCAAGCTCGGCGAGGACGCGCTGGTCACGCTCGCCGGGTTCTCGCTCGACGGGGCGTCGCGCGCGCAACTGCGCCAGTCGCATGGGCGGGCGCGGCGCGATGGGGCGCAATTTCGCGTGGTGCCGCGCGCGGGCGTCCCCCACATCCTGCCGCAATTGCGCGAGGTCTCGGACGCCTGGCTCGCTGACAAGAGCGGTGAGGAGGGCTTTTCGGTCGGCCAATTCGCCGCGCGCTACCTGCAGAGGTTCGATTGCGCGGTCGTCGAGTGCGCCGGACGCATCGTCGCCTTCGCCAACCTGTGGCGCGCCGGCGACGGCGAGGAGCTGTCGGTCGACTTGATGCGCTTCGCCGAATCGGCGCCGAAGTCGGTGATCGAATTCCTGCTGGTCGAATGCATGTTATGGGGCAAGGAGGCGGGTTACCGGCGATTCAATCTCGGCATGGCACCCCTGCCCGAACTCGAGGAACACGGGCTCGAACCCGCGTGGCACAAGCTCGCGCGCCTGCTGCGGCGTTACGGCGAGGAATTCCAGCACGTCGAGGGGCTGCGCAGATTCAAGGAAGAATTCCAGCCGGTCTGGCGGCCGCGTTATCTCGCGGCGCCCGGCGGCCTGTCGATGGCAGGCGCGCTGCTGGACGCGACCAATCTGATTTGCGGCGGCGCGCGCCGGATTCCGGACAAATGAGCCGGACCGGGCCGCGGTACGCGTAACGGAGGGGCGATGCTGAAGATAGCGCATTCTTGGATCGGCACGATGGCCGCCCTGTTGGTCTGCGGATGCGCGGTGGCCGCGGCGTCGGGCAACGGCGCACCGCGCGGCGCGGCGCAGCGCGCGGCGCATTCGGCCGCAGCGCCGCCGTCCGTCGCTGATCTGCCGCTGACGATCGTGCCGGCGGCGCCGGGCACTCATAGTCCTTGGTTTGGCGTGTTCCTCTCCGGCGACGGTGGCTGGGTGGGCATCGACCGACACATCTCGCACGCGCTCGCCGCCCATGGGATCCCGATGATCGGATGGGATTCGCTGAGGTACTTCTGGACGCCGCGCACGCCACGCGGCGCGGCGGCCGACTTGGACCGGGTGCTTCGGCATTACTCGCGGGTCTGGGGCAAATCCCGGGTCGTACTGGTCGGCTATTCGCAGGGTGCGGACGCGATTCCTTTCATGTTCAACCGGCTGCCGCCGGCGACGCATGCGATCGTCGGCTTGACGGCGCTGCTCGGCCTCAGCGACAGCGCGGACTTCGAGTTTCATTTCGCCGACTGGCTGGGCAGCCGCCGCCATGGCCCGCCGACGGCCCCGGAACTGGCTCGCTGGCGCGGCTCGCCGTATCTGTGCCTCTACGGCCGCAACGTTCGCGACGCCACCTGCGCGCGCGCCACGGGTCACCCCGGGATCTCGATCGAGATGCCGGGCGGGCACCATTTCGACGGCCGTTACGAGGCGATCGCCGATCGAATCCTCGCGCACCTGCCACGCTCCTGAAGGCGTCGCGGACGGCCGGCGAGGGGCGCGCCGGGCTGCCGATGGGCTGGAGGAGTTACCCACACCTTGGATGTTTGGCGGGGCCCGCAGACGAGCGGCATTCGGCTACAATTCGCGCCGAATTGCCGTGGCCACGGGGGATCCCAGCGCATGACGACCGCAACCGTCCAAGAGTCCATGACCACGCCGATCGAGGCCGACGTCGTGATCGTCGGCGCGGGCCCGGTCGGCTTGTTCCAAATTTTCGAGCTCGGACTGCTCGGCATCCAGGCGCATATCGTCGATTCACTCGCGCATGTCGGCGGCCAGTGCACCGAACTGTATCCGGAGAAGCCGATCTATGACATCCCGGCGATCCCGGTTTGCGGTGCTCAGGAATTGATCGACCGGCTTTTGCAGCAGATCAAACCGTTCAACGCGGCGTTCCACCTCGGCCAGGAGGTGAATGGCCTCGCGCCGCAGGCTGACGGGCGCTTCCTGCTGTCGACCTCGGCGGGAACCCGCCTGTTCGCGCGCACGGTCGTCATCGCGGGGGGTGTCGGCTCGTTCCAGCCGCGCCGGCTCGCGGTGCCCGGAATCGACGCCCTGGAGGGCGCGAGCGCGCACTATCGGGTCAAGGCGGCCACGGATTTCCACGGTACGGATCTGGTGATCTGCGGCGGCGGGGATTCCGCGCTCGACTGGACCGTGGCGCTGTGCGGCAAGACCCGCCGGCTCACCCTCGTGCACCGGCGCGCGGAGTTCCGCGCGGCGCCGTCGACGGTCGCGCGGATGCGCGAACTGGTTGCGGCGGCCCGCATGCAGCTGCTCGTGGGCAACGTGGTCGCGCAACGGAGCACCGGCGCGAGTCTCGAGGCGCTCGATGTGCAAACCAACGACGGGCGTACCGTGACGGTTCCGGCGGAGCGGCTGCTGGTCTTTTTCGGCCTGCACCCGAAGCTCGGACCGATCGCCGAATGGGGTCTCGATCTGGAGAGGAAGGCGCTGAAGGTCGACACGGAGAAATTCCAGACGAACGTTCCCGGCATTTTCGCGGTCGGCGACATCAACACCTACCCCGGCAAGAAAAAACTGATCCTCAGCGGCTTTCACGAGGCCGCGCTCACCGCGTTTGCGATCCAACACCATTTGTATCCGGAGAAGCGCCAGTTTCTGCAATACACGACGACCAGCCCCATCATGCAAAAGCGTCTCGGCGTCGACGGCGCCGAACCGGCGTGAACGGCCGATGAACCGTTTGCTCGAGGACCTATTGAAAGTCATGACGCTCGAGCGGGTCGAGCTCGATCTGTTCCGCGGCGAGAGCCGCGACATCGGCAGTCCGCAGGTGTTTGGCGGGCAGGTGCTCGGCCAGGCGCTGGTCGCGGCGGCGGCGACCGTCGACGTCGGCCGCAGCGTGCACTCGCTGCACGCGTATTTCCTGCGGCGCGGCGACTGCAACGCGCCGATCGTCTATGAAGTCGACCGGGCCCGCGACGGCAAGCACTTCGCGATCCGCCGGGTGGTGGCGATTCAGCACGGCGAGCAGATCTTCAACATGTCCGCCTCGTTCCAGTCGCCGGAGCCGGGATTCGACCATCAGAGTCCGATGCCGGCGGTCGCGCCGCCCGAGACGCTGGCCGACGGCGAGTCGTACTATCGCGCCGCGCTCGACGCGCTGCCCGAGCGCCTGCACCGCCTGCTCGAACTGAAGCGCCCGTTCGAATTCCGCCCGGTCGAGGCGCCGAACATCCTGAATCCGGGCAGGCAGGCGCCGATCCGCCACGTCTGGTTTCGCGCGGTGGACCGGCTGCCCGACGACGAGGCTCTGCACCGCAGTCTGCTGGCGTACGTCTCCGACTACAGTCTGCTGGAAACGGCGATGATGCCGCACGGCCTGTCGTTCGCCTCGGACGGTCTCGTGATGGCGAGCATCGATCACGCGATGTGGTTTCATCGTGCGGTGCGCGTCGATGATTGGCTGCTGTATGCGACCGACAGTCCGAGCGCCTCCGGTGCACGCGGCTTCGCGCGTGGCAAGATCTTCGCGACCGACGGCCGGCTCGTCGCGAGCACCTGCCAGGAGGGCCTGATGAGGCCGGTCGTTCGATGATGCGCGCGATCCTGATCATTGCGCTCGTCGTCGGCTCGCTGGTCGGCGGTTTGCTGATGCTGCGCGGCAGTACGCGCACCGGGATGCCGAGCGATGAGGTGATCGCCCGCGCGAAACAACGCGAGCGCGAGCTGCGCGCTGGGAAGAAGGAGCACGGGGACGGGGACGGCGACGCCTAGCGGCCGGCCGCATGCGCCCTTTCGGATTCCCAAACTTCGCGCGGCAGCACGTACAAGTGGCAATCCCACCAGCGGCTCTTTGCACGCCGATGCTTGCGGAAAACCGCCTCCCAGCGCATGCCGATCTTCTCCAGTACGCGGATCGAGGCGCGATTGTTGACGTCCACGGTCGAGATCACACGATCGGCGCGCAGTTCGATGAATGCCGCTTCGACCAGGGTGCGCGCGATCTCGGTCGCATAGCCGTTGCCCCAGTGCGCCGAGCCGAGCATGTAACCGAGATCGTAGACGCCGCGCTCGATCATCGACAGGTCGCAGGCGCCGATCAAGCGCCCCGAACCGAGCTCATCGACCGCGAGTTCGAAGCGGCTCCGGGGCCGCTCGGTTTGCGAGTCGAGCAGCGAATCGAGGTACTCATCGGTGCTGTGTTCGTCGCGCGGGCCGAAGAACAGGTAGCGCGTCACGCGCGGATCGCGCGAGTAGGCGAGGATGCCCGCGAAGTCCTCGCGCGAGAAATCCCGCAGCCCGAGGCGCGGGCTGCGCAGCGGCAGATTCAGCGCGCGCATCGTCGCGCGCGGCAGGCGGCAATCACGCGAGCACCTTGCCGGGATTGAGGATTCCCTTGGGATCGAGCGCACGCTTGAGGTCGCGCATCAAGGCGAGTTCCACCGGATTCGCGCGACGGGCGAGTTCGCCGGCTTTCAGCCGGCCGATGCCGTGCTCGGCGCTGAAGGAGCCGCCGAGGCTCTCAGTGAGGTCGAACATCGCCTCCTGCAGCTTCTCCCGGCGTGCGAGGAACGCCGTGCGGTCTGCGCCCGGCCTCAGGCTCACGTTGAAATGTAGATTGCCGTCGCCCAGGTGGCCGTAGGCGATGGTCTCGCCCTGCGGCACGAGGCGTTCGATCAGCGCGGTACCGAGCTCGATCAGGCGCGGCACGGCCGAGACCGGCACCGACAGATCGTGTTTGAGGCTCGCGCCGTGGCGCGTCTGCGCCTCCGGCACCGACTCGCGCAATTTCCAGATCGCCTGCCCTTGGGCGAGCGAGGCGGCGAGCAGGGCGCTCGAGACGAGGCCCAGATCGGCAGCCGACGCGAGCTGATCGGCAAGCCGCGCCGACGGGTCGGTGCCCGCCCGCGTCGTGCCGATCTCGACGAGTACGAACCACGGCGCGTTCTCGGCCAGGGGGTCGGCGACGCCGTCGACGTGGCGCACGGTCAGTTCGACCGCCCGGCGCGGCATCAGCTCGAAACTCGAGATCTCCTCGCCGAATGCGCCCCGCAGCAGCACGAGCAGCTCGAGCGCGGCGGAGGCAGAGGCAACGCCGACGAGCGCGGTCGCCGATTCCGCCGGCAGCGCAAAGAGCTTCAGCGCCGCGGCCGTGATCACCCCGAGCGTCCCCTCGGCGCCGATGAACAGCGACTTCACGTCGTAGCCGGTGTTGTCCTTGCGCAGCTTCTTCAGCGCCGACAGCACCCGGCCGTCCGCGAGCACCACCTCGAGGCCGAGCGTCAGATCGCGCATCATTCCATAGCGCAGCACCGCGGTGCCGCCGGCATTCGTCGACAGATTGCCGCCGATCTGCGCGCTGCCCTCGGAACCGAGGGACAAGGGGAACAGCCGAACCGCGGCACGCGCCGCGTCCTGCGCGGCGGCGAGGGTGCAGCCCGCCTCGAGGATCATCGAATCGTTGACGGCGTCGATCTCGCGGATGCGATTCAATCGCCGCATCGCGATGACGACCTGCGCGCCGCTCCCGTCGGGTGTCGCCGCTCCGCAGTAGCCGGTGTTGCCACCCTGCGGCACGACGGCGACCTCGTCGCGATCGCAGATCGCGAGGATACGCGCGACCTGCGCGACGTTCGCCGGCAGCAACACGATCGGCGTCGAGCCGTGATACAGACGGCGAAAGTCCTCGACGTACGGCGCGACGTCGGCCGGTGCCTCGTGGTAGCCGGTGTTGCCGACCGCGGCGCGCAGGTCGGCGAGCGTCGCCGCGTCGGGTGGGCGCGGCACGACTCAGCCGGCGCGCAGCGCGGCGAGGTTCGTCACGATGAACAGCAATGTGCGTCTCATGGGTCTTTCGCTCGGAAAAAGAGTCCACACTATCGTAACCTTGGGGGCACCCCCGGGTCGATTGCGGCCGTTTTCGAGCGCGGGTTCAAAGGCTTGCATGCAGTACAAGGACTATTACCAGATTCTCGGGCTGAAGCGCGACGCGGGCGCCCCGGAGGTGAAGCGCGCATATCGCAAGCTTGCGAGCAAATACCATCCCGACGTCAGTCGAGAGAAGAACGCGGAGGAAAAATTCAAGGAGGCCCAAGAGGCGTACGAGGTGCTGAAGGATCCGCAGAAGCGGGTGGCGTACGATCAACTTGGCCGCAATTACCGCGCAGGCCAGCAATTCCGTCCGCCGCCGGACTGGGGGCGCCAATCCTCGGGTTTCAGCGGTCAAGGCTTCCAGGATCTGAACGGCTTCAGCGACTTCTTCTCGAGTCTGTTCGGCCATGCGAATCGGACCCCGCGGCCGCCGGTGGATGCCGGACAATTGGATGTCACGCTCGAGGAGGCTTTCGCCGGCACGCGCCGCCGGGTCGACTTGCGCGAGGAGGACGGCCGGCCGCGCCTCATCGACGTGCACATTCCGTCTGGCGTCATCGACGGACAAGCGCTGCGGATCGGCGCCGGCGGCGACCGGCCCGCGGCCGTGTTGCGCGTGCGCCTGCTGCCGCATCCGCGCTTCGCCGTGGAGGGCAAGGACGTCCGTCTCGAATTGCCGCTCGCACCCTGGGAGGCGGCGCTCGGCACCAAGGTCGCGATCCCGACTCTGGGGGGTACCGTCGAACTGCGGGTCCCGGGGGGCGCCGATTCGGGCCGCAGACTGCGCCTGCGCGGCCGCGGCATGCCCGGCGATCCACCCGGGGATCAGATCGTCGTCGTCAAGATCGTGACCCCGGCGGCGGACACGGCGGCGGCGCGCGAGGCTTACGAGCGTATGCAGCAGGCGCTGGATTTCGATCCGCGCGCGAACTGGCCCTGAGGCACGATGCCTTGAAATCTGCTGCGCCGCCCCCACTGCCGTAGGCGCCGTCCGACGCGAACGAAATCGAAACAGGCCATGACGATCGAAACACAGCCCGAGCAAAAGGAATTCCAGGCGGAGACCAAGCAGGTCCTGCGCCTGGTCATCCATTCACTGTATTCGCACAAGGAGATCTTCCTGCGCGAGCTGATTTCGAACGCCTCCGATGCCTGCGAGAAGCTGCGCTTCGAGGCGATCGCGAAGCCGGAACTTGCGGGCGGCGACGAGTTGTCGATTCGTTTGATCCCGGATGCGGCGGCGGGCACGCTCACGATCATGGACAACGGCATCGGCATGAGCCGCGAGGAAGCCATCGAGAATCTCGGGACGATCGCCCGCTCGGGTACCAAGCGCTTTCTCGAGACCTTGAGCGGGGATTCGGCGAAGGACGCGCAGCTGATCGGCCGGTTCGGCGTCGGCTTCTACTCGGCGTTCATCGTTGCCGATCGCGTGACCGTCATCAGCCGGCGACCGGATGCCGAGGCGGTCCGCTGGGAATCCGACGGCGAAGGATCCTACGAGGTCGGCGCGAGCGGGAAATCCGCCCGCGGTACCGAAGTGATCCTGCATTTGCGCGACGAGGACAAGGAGTTCCTGGAGGAGCTGCGCTTGCGCCAGCTCGTACGCAAGTACTCGGATTACCTCGGAATTCCGATCGTGCTCGAGTCGTCGGGCAAGAGCGAGACGCTGAACCAGGCCAAGGCGTTCTGGACGCGGTCGAAGGCCGAACTTAAGGATGCGGATTACCAGGCCTTCTTCAAGCACATCGTCCATGAGGACGACGAAGCCCGCGCCTGGGCGCACAACAAGGTCGAGGGTGCGCTCGAGTACACTTCGCTTCTGTACCTGCCGAAGAAGGCGCCGTTCGACCTGTTGGAACGCGAGCATCGCGCCGGGGTGCAACTGTACGTCAAGCGCGTCTTCATCATGGACAAGGCCGCGGAGCTGTTGCCGCCATGGCTGCGCTTCATGCGCGGCCTCGTCGACTCGGCGGACCTACCGCTCAACGTGTCGCGCGAATTGTTGCAGAACAACCGGACCGTCGACAAGATCCGCGCCGCGCTGGTCAAGCGCACGCTCGACCTGCTCGAAGACCTGGCCACCTCCGACCCGGCCGGCTACGCGCAATTCAGCAGCAGCTTCGGCGCGGTGCTGAAGGAGGGGATCATCGAAGATCCGGCGCAACGGCCGAGGATCGCGAAGCTGCTGCGGTTTCATTCGACGGCGGCCCCCACGCAGTCCGCCACGGTGACGCTCGAGCAATACGTCGCGCGGATGCAGGCGGAGCAGACGGCGATCTATTACCTGACCGCCGATACCGAACTCGCGGCGCGCAACAGCCCGCATCTCGAAGGGTTCCGCGCGAAGGGCATCGAGGTGCTGTTGCTCACCGACCGCATCGATGAGTGGCTGGTCAATCACTTGCGCGAATTCGACGGCAAGCCGCTCACGAGCGCCGCGAGCGCTGCGGCCGAGGTGAGCCCGGCGATCCAGACCCCGGATCAGCTGGCTGGCGAAGCCCGGCTCAAGGAAAGTCTGCAGCGCCTCGCCAAGGCGCTCGCGGGCAAGATCGATAGCGCCCGGGTTTCGGCTCGCCTGACTGACTCGCCCGCCTGTCTGGTCGCGGGCGAGTACGGCATATCGTTGCGCATGGGCCGCATCCTGAAGCAGGCCGGTCAGCAGAATCCGTTCGCCGGCCTGCCGATCCTCGAAGTGAACGCCCAGCATCCGCTGATCGAGCGGCTCAGGCAAACGGAAGATTCCGCTGCGTTCGCCAATCTCGCCGAGGTATTATTCGATCAAGCGCTGCTCGCCGAGGGCGGCGCGCTGGAAGATCCGGCGGCCTTCGTGCGCCGCGTCAACCAGTTGATCGTCGACGGATTAACGGAGAAGCCCAAGATCATCCTGAGCTAGGCATGCGACCTCATCCGATCCTCCTGGCGGTGCCGCCGCAGCCGACCGACCACATGCTCGGGCCGCTGCATGCGCGCGTCACTCTGATCGAGTACGGCGATTTCGAGTCCATGGCCTGCAAGGCCGCGGCGCCGATGCCGAAGTTGCTCATGGATCAGCACCCGAACAAGATCCGTTTCATTTTCAGGCATTTTCCCGGCGAAACCGCGCACGCGCATGCCTTGCTCGCGGCCGAAGCGGCGGAGGCCGCCGCCGCCCAGGGCAAATTCTGGCAAATGCACGACCTGCTGTTCGGCCACCAGGCGCATCTCGGCGCGAAGGACCTGCACACCTACGCGGCTGAGATCGGCCTGGACATGGTGCGCTATGCCGCCGAGATGGACGATCACATCTATCTGCAGAAGGTGCGCGAACAGATCGATGGTGCGCGTCGCAGCCACATCCACAGCGTGCCCGCGTTCTTCATCGCTGGTCTCCACCAGGACACCCTGGCGGGCATGCAGCGCCTGCACGCAACGGTCGTCGAGGCGGTGATCCGTGCCGGGTGACGGCGTCAGCGGCGCAGGTCCCGGCGCCGTCAGCGCGCGATCGCCTCGATCCCCGACAACAGCCGGTCGACTTCCTCGCGGGTGTTGTACAGTGAGATTCCGGTTCGCAGCAGTCCGCCGCCGGCCGTGAGTCCGAGAACCTCGACCGTGCGGACCGCGTAGAAGGCGCCGTCCCAGACGCAGATACCGCGCTCGCCGAGGGCGCTCGCGACGGCTGCGGGATGGTGGCCGCGCAGCGTGAGCGATACCGTCGGCGCGCGCTCGCCGACGCCGAACGGCGGGCCGTAAATGCGTACACCAGGCAGGGTGCCGACCCGCTGGTGGTAGTACGCGGCGAGGCCGTGTTCGTATTCGGCGATCCCGGACATCGCATCGACGATGCGCGCGCGCAAATCCGCTCCCTGGCCGAAACCGGCGATGTAATCGATCGCCGCCCGCACACCCTCGATCGCGGCATGGTTCAGGGTGCCCGTCTCGATACGATATGGCGCCGAGGAATCCTGCGCGCTCAGCCGATCCGTTGGCAGACGCTCGAGTGCGCCCGGGCGCGAGCAGAGGATGCCGACGTGAGGTCCATAGAACTTGTACGCCGAGCAAAGCAGGAAATCGGCGCCGAGCGCCCGCATGTCGATCGACCGGTGGGGCGCGAAATGCACCGCGTCGACGACCAGCAACGCGCCGACCTCGGCGCTCAGGCGCCGCGCGCGATCGAGGTCGTTGATGGTGCCGAGCGCGTTCGATGAGGCACCGATCGCGAGGACTTTGGTCCGCGCATTGATTTTCGCCGCCATATCCGCAGGGTCCAGTTCGCCCGTGTCGAGCAGGCGCAGCTCGCGGACCACGGCGCCACGTTCGCGAAGCATCAGCCAGGGGCTGCGATTCGCTTCGTGATCGAGTTCGGTGATCGCGATCTCGTCGCCGGGTTCGAGTGTGCGGCCGATCGCGTGCGCGAGCGCGTAGCACAGGCTCGTCATGTTCTGGCCGAAGGAGATCGACTCGGGTCCCGCGGCGCCGAGGAACGCTGCGACCGACCGGCGGGCCTGCCAAAGGCGGCGATCGACCTCGCGCGACGGTGAATAGTTGCCGCCGGTGTTGACGTTGCAGGTCGCGTAGAAGGTCTCGATTGCGCGGATCACCGCGTCCGGAACCTGGCTGCCGCCGGGGCCGTCGAGGAACGCAAGCGGCAGTCCGGCGTGAGTCTGGCGCAGCGCGGGGAAATCCGTGCGGCAACGTGCGCAATCGCTCGCGGTGAACGGCACGCCGCCCGCCTAGAGCAGCTTGTAGATGAAATCGTAACTCGTCAACTTCGCGTCGCGCGCGTGCAGGCTCATCGAGCCGCGGGCGCCCGCGTAGGCGCCGGTACCACCGGTCACGGTCAGAATCGAATCGCCGGCGTCGCGGAAGGGTCCCTCGACGGTGATCTGGCCGTGCTTGAGCATCAGCGTCCAGAAGCATTCCCAGCTGACGCCGGTCACGACGCGGATGCAAAAGCCCTGGTCGCCGCCCACCTGGACCCTGTTCGCCGCATCGAATACCGGGTTGGCAAAGGTGAGCAGGTCGCCGCGAGAATCCCCCTTCGCGCCGAGGTCAAGGGTGCGGTCGGTCAGCGCGTGTTCGACGAAATGCAGCGTGCGGGCCGCGAAGGCCGGCGGCGCGAGCAATATGGCGGCAAGTACGGGGTGCAGGAATTTACGTTCAATCACGGGTCTGTGTCTCCACAACTTCGATCAGGGTGGGGCCGGTCGCGGCCAGGGCGGTGCGCACGGCGGAGCTCAGTTCCGCCGCCGCGGTGACGCGCGCCGCGCGTACTGCGCAGGCGCCGGCGAGGGCCTGGAAATCCGGATTGCGCGCGACCACGCCGATCGGCGGAATGTGCGCCGCGAGCATGTCGTCGCGAATCTGGCCGAGCGCGGCGTTGTTCCAGACGACGATCGGCAGCGCGAGCTGCGCTTCCGCGGCGGTCATCAATTCTTGAATCGTGAATTGCAGGCCAAAGTCGCCCGCGAGCGCAAGCACCGCGCGTTGGGGCGAGGCGATCTTCGCGCCGAGCGCCGCCGGCAGCGCATACCCGAGCGTACCGTAGCCGGACGGGTGGAACCAGCAACCCGGCAGATCGACCGGAAAGGCGTAGTTTCCCTGATACGCGATCTGTGTCATGTCGCTGAAGACGGCGCCGTCGGCCGGCAAGGCCGTGCGGATCGCCGCGAGCACCACCGAGAGCGACCGTGCCGCCGGGCTCCATGCCGCCTCGAGCCGGGTGCGCACGCCCGCGGCGCCGCCGATCTGCGCGCACCAGCCGGTGCGCCGGGTCAGGCCGCGCTCGAGCGCCGCGAGCGTGCGCCGCGCATCGCCGAGGATCGGCAGCGCGGCGGCGTACTGGTCGCAGAGCTTGGCCGGATCGACGTCGATGCGCACCATGCGGCCGCCGAGGCGCAGGCGCGTCGACCAGTAAATGTCGGTTTCAGCGATCTCCGTGCCGACCGCGAGCACGACGTCGGCCGACGCGGCCAGTTCCTGCGTCTCGCGGTAGGGCAGCGAGGCGCCGAGATGCGCCGCGTGCCCATCCGGCAACACGCCTTTGCCGGCCGCGGTCGTGACGAGGAGTGCATCGAGGGTCTCGGCGATCCGCCGCAGCTCGGCGGCGGCGCCGCGCGCGCCGCCGCCGGCGACGATCAGCGGGCGCTCGGCGGCGTTCAGCAGCAGCCGTGCCGCGTCGATCCGCTCCGTCGCGCCCGCGGGCGAGGTGGCCGGCTCCGCGAAACGCTCCGGCGCCAAGTCCGTGTTCTCGGCCAGCAGATCGAGCGGGATCTCCAAATAGGCCGGACGCGGCCGGCCGGTACGGAGCGATGCCAGGCAGGCGCGCAGATGATCGCGCACGTCCGCCGCGCTGCGCGCGGAGCGCGCGACGCCGAAGACCCGCTCGGCGAGCGCGTGCTGATTACGCAATTCGTGCAGCACTCCCCACTGCTTGCCGAGCGAGGCGCGCGGCGGGGTGCTCGCGATTACGAGCAGCGGCACCGAGTCGGCGTAGGCCTGCGCAACCGCGGTCAGCGTGTTCGTCATGCCGGGGCCGGAGATCACGATCGCGGCCGCAGGCCGGCCGGTCGCGCGCGCGTAGCCGTCGGCGGCGAAGGCGGCGCCCTGTTCGTGCCGCACGAGAACGTGGCGAATGCTCGACTGGGCGAGGCCCCGGTACAGCTCGAGCGTATGGACCCCGGGTATTCCGAACGCCGTGTCGATATCATTGGCGGCCAATGAATCGACGAGATACCGTCCCACGGTGATCGACATCGGTGAGCCTTTAGCTGCGCGCGCGCGGGGAGGCGCGTTACGATGGCGAAAGTATGCAAGCCGGTTCCGGGGTATGCAAGATTGAGAGGATCGAGACGATGAGATTTTCCGCATTGGTCGAACGCATCGCCGGCGAGGGCGCCGACGCCTGGGTCACCCACTACGAGGCGCGCCGCGCCCATGAACGCGGCGAGGACGTGCTGCTGCTCAGCGTCGGCGATCCGGATTTCGACACGCCGGACGCCGTGCGCGAGCGGGCGATCGAGTGCATTCGTGCGGGGGACACGCACTACACGCCGGCCACGGGCCGGCTGCAGCTGCGCGAGGCCGTAGCCGCGCTGCACGCGGCGCGCAGCGGTCAGAGCGTGCGGCCCGACCAGATCGTCGCGCTCTCCGGGGCGCAGAATGCCCTGTTCGCCTCGTCGCTATGCCTGGCCGGTCCCGGTGACGAGGTCATCGCCGTCGAGCCGATGTATCCGACCTACCCGGCGACGATCGAGGTGTCCGGCGCGCGGCTGGTGCGCGTGCCGGCGCCGCCGAACATGGCCTTTCGGCTCGATCTCGAGGCGCTGGCGCGCGCAATCACGCCGCGCACCCGCGCGATCTTCTTCGCCACCCCGAGCAATCCGACGGGCGTGATCATGAGCGAGGCGGAACTCGCGGTAATCGGCGAACTCGCGCGGCGTCATTCGCTGTGGATCGTCGCCGACGAGGTCTACGCGGGGCTCGCACCCGGCGGCCGCGTGCCGAGCCTCGCGGCGAGCCTGCCGGACCGCGTCGTGACGATCGGCAGCCTGTCGAAATCGCACGCGATGACGGGCTGGCGCGCCGGCTGGATCGTGGGCCCGCGCGAGTTCGCGGTGCACATCGAGGCCTTGGTGATGTGCATGCTGTTCGGCCTGCCCGGATTCATCCAGGAGGCGGCGACGACCGCTCTCGGCATCGCGCCCGCGGCCGAGGGCCGGATCCGCGATTACTGCAGCAGCCGGCGCGACTTTCTGCTGAGCGCGCTGCAGGGCGCCAAACATCTCGGCTGCTGTGCGCCCGATGCCGGCATGTTCATGTTGCTCGACGTACGCGGCACCGGGCTCACCGGCTACGAGTTCATGCGCGGCCTGTACGAGGCCGAGCGCGTTTCAGTGCTCGACGGCGGCGCATTCGGCACCCAAACCGAGGGCTTCGTTCGCGTGTGCTTCGCGGCCGAGGAGGCCGTATTGCGCGAGGCCGCCGTGCGCATCCGTCGCTTCGCCGGGTCCCTGCCGGCCGGCGCAAATCGAGGGGCGAGGTCATCATGAGTACGACGGGGAGGGACATGGGCATCATCGCGCGCACACCGGGCGGACCCGAGGTGCTCGAATGGACGAGGCTCGACCCGGGCACGCCGGGACGAGGCGAGGTGCTGATCACGCAGCACGCGATCGGCGTGAATTTCATCGACACCTACTTTCGCAGCGGTCTGTATCCCTGGCCCGCGACGCCGCTGATCCCGGGCAGCGAAGCGGCCGGTGTCGTCGAACAGGTCGGCGCTGACGTCGCATGGCTCGCGCCGGGGGACCGTGTCGCGTACACGATGCCGCTCGGCGCCTATCGACAGAGGCGCGTCGTGCCCGCCGAGCGTCTGGTCAAGATTGCCGACGGCGTGACGTTCGAAACCGCCGCCTGTTTGATGCTCAAGGGACTGACCGCGCAATTTCTGGTGACGTCCTGCTTCCCGGTGCAGCGCGGCCACGTGGTCCTGGTGCACGCCGCCGCCGGCGGCGTCGGCTTGCTGCTCGGCCAGTGGCTCGAGGCACTCGGCGCGACTGCGATCGGCACGGTCGGCAGCGAGGAGAAGGTCGGGATCGCGCGCAGCCACGGCTACGCGCACGTGATCAACTACCGCACCGCGGATTTCGCCACCCGGATCGCCGAGATCACGGCCGGCGGGGGCTGCGACGTCGTTTACGACTCGGTCGGCAAGGACACCTGGCGCGGCTCGCTGAAGTCCTTGAAACGCCGCGGGATGTTCGTGAGCTTCGGCCAGTCCTCGGGAATGATCGCGGATTTCAAGCTAGCCGATCTCGCCGCCGGCGGTTCCTTGTTCGCAAGCCGGCCGGTGCTGTTCGACTACATCGCGGCGCGCGAGGAATTGCAGCGCCGGGCCGCCGACCTGTTCGCGCGCGTCGCCGCCGGCGAGATCCGGGCGCACGTCGGCCAGCGCTTCGCACTGGCGGATGCCCGTGAGGCGCATGCCGCATTGGCGGCACGCCGGACGATCGGCGCCACCGTGTTGCTGCCGTCCTGACGCTCAGCCGAGCGGTAGCGCGGTCGACTCCTTGATCACGGTGACCGCCACCGAGGAGTTGACCGACTGCACGCAGGCGATGCGCGACAGGTGGTCGAGATAGAAGGCCTCGAAGGCCTTGATGTTCTTGGTGACGATCTTCAGCAGGAAATCCCACTCGCCGGTCAGCGTGTAGCATTCGAGCACTTCGCTGCGATTGCGGATCGCCTCTTCGAACTCGGCGATCGCGTCGCGGCCGGTGGTGGCGAGTTTCACGTGGGCGAAGATCGTCACGTCGAGGCCGAGCGCCCCGCGGTCGAGAAGCGCGACGCGGGCCTTGATCACGCCGGTTTGCTCGAGTTGTTGGATGCGGCGCCAGCAGGTCGTCGTCGACTGCCGGACGCGACCGGCCACTTCGGCGACCGACAGGGCGCCCTCCTGCTGCAGGATGCCGAGCAGCTTCAGATCCAGCGCGTCGAGTTCGGGTCGGTAATTATTTTCCATTATCATTCAATATATGAAATGAACATTTCGTATTATTGGACCAGCTATGATGAAAATCAACATCAGGATCCAATGCGACGTAGATTGGCGATCCATGCAACGACCATCACGCCTGCACTTGCCGCCGACACCGGCACGCCCCGGTGAGACGCCGGATTTCAGTTACCTGCGGCTCTCGCCAGCCGGTGCGGTGCCGAGGCCCGACGTCAACGCGCGTGCCCGCGACCTGGGGTTTCTGTCCGTCGATCTGGTGCGTGTACTCGACGAAGCGCACGACGCGGTCGGACCGTGGCATCCGCATCTGGATGCCGAGGAGCTACAGGTCGGGTTGCGGCACATGCTCTTGACGCGGCTCTTCGATGATCGCATGCAGCGCACGCAGCGCGCCGGCAGGATCACGTTCTACATCCGCAGCCTCGGCGAGGAAGCCGTGTCGGTCGCCCAGTGCATGGCGCTGCGCCCCGGCGACATGCTGTTTCCGTCCTACCGCAATCAGGGCCTGCACATCGTGCGCGGCATGCCGCTCGTCGACATGATGTGCCAGCTGCTGTCGAACACGCGCGACATGTGCAAGGGCCGCCAGCTGCCGGTCATGTACCACTCGGCGGCGCAGCGGCTGTTCTCGATATCCGGCAATCTTGCGACGCAGTTTCCACAGGCGGTCGGCTGGGCGATGGCGGCGGCGATCAAGGGCGAGGATCACCTCGCGGCAGGCTGGACCGGCGAGGGCAGCAGCGCGGAGGCGGATTTTCATCATGCGCTGCTGTTCGCGGCGGTCTATCAGGCGCCGGTGATTCTCAACGTCGTCAATAACCAGTGGGCGATCTCGACGTTTCAGGGCTATGCGGGCGGCGAACAGCGCTCGTTTGCCGCGCGGGGGCCGGGCTACGGCATCGCCGGGATTCGCGCTGACGGCAACGACTTCCTCGCGGTGCACGCCGTCACGCAGTGGGCCGCCGAGCGAGCGCGCACCGGCGGGGGGCCCACCCTGATCGAACTCGTAACCTACCGCGCGGCGGCGCACTCGACGAGCGATGACCCATCGCGCTACAGGGCCAAGGACGATTACGCGCACTGGCCGCTCGGCGATCCGATCGAGCGGTTGAAACAGCACCTGATCAAGCACGGCGGATGGTCCGAGGAGCGCCATCGCGCGCTCGGCCAGGAACTCGAGGCACTGGTCGTCGCGAGCTGGAAGGAGGCGGTGACGTACGGCACGCTCGGCGAGGGCCCGCGTCTCGACCCGGACCTGATGTTCGAGGACGTCTTCAAGGAGATGCCGCCGAATCTCGAGCGCCAGCGCGCGGCAATGCGCGCGCAGAGGAGCGGTACGCCATGGCGCAAATGAACATGACGCAGGCGCTGAACTCGGCGATGGACGTGATGCTCGGCCGCGATCCGTCGGTCGTGTTGATGGGCGAGGACATCGGTTATTTCGGCGGCGTGTTCCGCGTGACCGAGGGCTTGCAGCGCAAATACGGCGAGCACCGCGTGCTCGACACGCCAATCGCGGAGGGCGGCATCGTCGGGGCGGCGATCGGCATGGCCGTCAATGGACTGCGGCCGGTCGCCGAGATCCAGTTCGCCGATTATATCTACCCGGGCTTCGATCAAATCGCGAGCGAGCTGGCCCGCCTGCGCTACCGCAGCGCCGGCGATTTCTTCGCGCCGGTGACGATCCGCACGCCCTGCGGCGGCGGCATCCACGGCGGCCAGACCCATTCACAGAGCCCCGAGGGCATCTTCACGCACGTCTGCGGCATCAAGGTGGTCATGCCGTCGAACCCGCACGATGCCAAGGGACTGCTGATCACCGCGATCGAGGACGATGACCCCGTCGTATTCTTCGAGCCGAAGCGCCTGTACAACGGCCCGTTCGACGGCGATCCCGGGAAGCCCGCGGTGCCGTGGAGTACTCATCCGAAGGGCGAGGTGCCGCAGGGGCACTACAGCATTCCATTCGGGAAGGCGGATGTCGTTCGCGAGGGCCGCGACCTGTCGATCATCGCCTACGGGACGATGGTTCACGTGGCCGCCGCCGCGGCCGCCGCGCACGGCATCGATGCGGAGATCATCGATCTGCGATCGCTCGTGCCGCTGGACGTCGAGACGATCTGCGCTTCGGTCAGGAGGACCGGACGTTGCGTGATTGCGCACGAGGCGACCCGCTTCTCCGGCTTCGGCGCCGAGATCCTCTCGATCCTGCAGGAGGAGTGCTTCTGGGACCTGCTCGCGCCGATTCAGCGCGTCACCGGCTGGGATACGCCGTATCCGCATGCCTTCGAGTGGGAGTACTTTCCGAGCCAGGCGGGGTTTGCCGCTGCGTTTCGCGTCGTGATGGAGCCCGCGTGAGCGACTACGTGTTCAAGTTGCCGGATCTCGGCGAGGGCACCGTCGAGGCGGAGATCGTGCGCTGGCACGTCAAGCCCGGCGACGTCGTCTGCGAGGATCAGGCCATTGTCGAGTTGATGACCGACAAGGCGACGGTCGAAGTGCCCGCGCCGGTCGACGGCCGCGTGCTGCGCATCAACGGCGAGCCCGGCGACAAGGTGCCCGTCGGCGCGCCGCTGGTCGTGTTCGCGCGCGACGCCGAAGCCGGCGTGAGTGCGGTGCAATCGCCCGTCGAATCGCCGCTCGAGGTGATTCCGGCTGCGACCGCGCCACCCGAGCGCGCGGCGCCGGCCGCGATCCCTGTCGCGCGGGTGATGGCCTCGCCCGCTACGCGGCGGCGCGCGCGCGAGGCGGGGATCGATCTGGCCGGCGTTGCCGGCTCCGGACCGGGCGGGCGCATCCTGCGCGGCGACCTGGTGCAGCTGCCGGCCAAAGCCGCACCGTCGCCCCCGGCGGACGCGGGGCGAGCGGACGAGGTGACGGAGATCAAGATCATCGGTCTGCGCCGGTTGATTGCCGAGCGGATGAGCGAAGCGAAACGCAGCATTCCGCATTTCGCCTACGTCGAGGAAGTCGACGTCACGGAACTCGAGGCCTTGCGCGCGCACCTGAACGCGTCGTCATTCAAGGACCAGCCGGCGCTCAGCTATTTACCGTTCGTAATCGCCGCGCTTGCGCGCGTTCTCGAGTCGTTCCCACAGTGCAACGTGCGCCACGACGCGGTGCGCGGCGTGTTGATCCGCCACCGTGCGGTGCACGTCGGCATTGCGACGCAGACGCCGGATGGGTTGAAAGTGCCGGTATTGCGCGACTGTGGATCGAAGTCGCTGGGGACGATCGCCGCGCAGATCCGCGAATTGTCGGCACGCGCGCGTGCCAACCAGTCGAGCCGCGAAGAACTATCCGGCTCGACGATCACGGTCACGAGCCTCGGCAAACTCGGCGGGATCGTCTCGACGCCCGTCATCAACGCACCGGAGGTCGCGATCGTCGGCCTGAACAAGGCGCTCGAGCGACCGGTGGTGCGCAACGGCGCGATCGTCGTGCGCCGGATCATGAATTTGTCGTCGTCGTTCGATCACCGTTTCGTGGACGGATATGATGCCGCAGCGATGATTCAGGCCCTCAAGGACACACTCGAGCATCCGGCGACGATTTTCCTATCCAAGGACCAATCCCCATGAGCAGCGCAGCGCAAAGACCCGCATTCGGCACCATCCTGACCTCGCACATGGCCGTGGCCGCTTATCGGGGCGGCGCCTGGGGCGAGTTCGAGGTCAAGCCGGTCGGGCCGATCGAGCTCAGCCCGGCGGCGCACGTGCTGCACTACGCGAGCACCTGCTTCGAGGGCTTCAAGGCGTTCCGGCACGCCGACGGCGCGGTGCGGGTGTTTCGCATGGACCGGCACATCCAGCGCATGCGCCAGAGCGCCCGGCATCTGGTGCTGCCAGAACCGGACGCCCGGCAACTCGCGGACATGATCCGTGCGGTGATCGACCGCTGCCGCGATGCGGTGCCCGAGGCGCCCGGCGCGCTGTACCTGCGGCCGTTGCTGTTCGGCACCACCGCGAACATCGGCGGGGCCGCGACCCCGTCCGCCGAGGCGGCTCTGATCGTGCTGGCGAGCCCTGTCTGGGACTATTTCACCGGCGGGATGAAGCCGCTGCGCATTCTGATCGACGATGTCAACACCCGCTCCGCCGCGCATCTCGGCATGGTCAAGACGGGCGGCAATTACGCGGCGGCGATGGGACCGACGCTTGCCGCGCGCTCGCAGCACCAGGCCGATCAGGTCCTGTTCTGCCCGGGCGGCCAAGTGCAGGAGACCGGCGCGGCGAACTTCTTGCTGTTGCGCGCGGGGCGCGTGCTGACTCGCAGCCTCGACACGACATTCCTGCATGGCGTGACCCGCGATTCGCTGTTGACGATTGCCCGCGACGCCGGCTTCGAGATCAGCGAGCGGCCGTTCGACATCGCCGAGATGCTCGAGTGGGCCAAGACCGGAGAGGCCGCCCTGTCGGGGACTGCGGCGGTTCTCGCCGGGGTCGGCACCTTGATCCATCGCGGCGAGGACGTGCGGGTCGGCGCCGGCGAGGTCGGGCCGCTGACGCGGAGCCTCCGGGCGCAACTGGTCGCGATCCAACAAGGCGAGGACAAGGATCGCCACGGCTGGCTCGAGAAGGTCTGAGCGGCAAGCCGCGACGGGTTCGGCTCAGTACTCCTCGCGGTCCTCCTTGTCGTCGAGATCGTCGTCATCGTCGTCGTCATCATCGTCATCATCATCGTCCTCGTCCTCGTCGTCTTCTTCGTCCCAATCCTCCTCATCCGCGTCACCCTCGGCTGCGGAACCGGACCAGCCTTCCGGCTCTTCCGTGAGTTCGAGGTCGAGTTCCGCCCATTCTTCGACGTCGAGTTCCTCCGTGTCGCCGTCGAGGTGCTGAATCTCGATGATCTCTCCGTCCTCGTCGACCCGGGTCACCTGGAAAGTCTCGTCGTTCTCGAGATCTTCATACCACTGTCCGATGGTCGGTTCGTACTCTCTACCCACGGCGGTCGTCCTTATCGTGATGTATGCTGCGGAACATCCGCTGCTAAAGTTTAGGTGAGCCGCTGGGGGCAAGCAAATCGCCGAGAATCACGCCGGTCCATCGTGAGGCGCTAAACTGGCGGGACCATGGCCACCCAGGACCTCAAAGCAGCCGCCCGCCGGCTGGCGCAGGCGAAGCGCGTCGTCGTCAAGATCGGCTCCACCCTGCTCGTCGGCGGCCAGAACGGACGGCTGAACCGTAAATGGCTCGAGAGCCTCGCCACGGACATCGCGCGCCTGCGCAAGCGCGGGCAGGAGGTTCTCCTCGTCTCCTCCGGTGCGATTGCCCTGGGGCGTCGCCACCTGGGCTTGCCGGCCGGCAAGCTAAAGCTCGAAGAGAGCCAGGCGGCGGCGGCTGTCGGGCAGATTCGTCTCGCGCATGCGTACAAGGAACTGCTCGACGCTCATGCGATCACGGTCGCGCAGGTCCTGCTGACGCTGAGCGACACCGAACAGCGGCGGCGCTACCTGAATGCGCGCGGCACCCTGAACACGCTGCTCGCTCGGGGGGCGATCCCGGTCATCAACGAGAACGATACGGTCGCGACCGCCGAGATTCGTTACGGCGACAATGATCGTCTGGCAGCACGCGTCGCCCAGATGGTCGGGGCCGATTGTCTCGTGCTGCTCTCGGACATCGACGGGCTGTATACCGCGGATCCGAACGAGTGCCCCGGCGCAACCTTCGTGCCGAGCGTCGCGCAGATTACGGCCGAGATCGAGGCGATGGCCGGCGGTGCCGGCAGCGCGATGGGTTCGGGCGGAATGCAGACGAAAATCGCGGCGGCGAAGATCGCGATCGGTGCCGGCTGCCACCTGTGCATCGCCAAGGGGGCGCACCGCCATCCGTTGAAGCGAATCGAGGAGGGCGCCCGTTGCACCTGGTTCCTGCCGACCGCCACGCCGGTCGCGATGCGCAAGCAATGGATCGCCGGAACGCTGAAGCCCCGCGGCCAGATCGTCATCGACGAAGGCGCGGTGCGTGCGCTGCAGGGCGGCAAGAGCCTGCTGCCGGCCGGCATGGTCCGGGTCAACGGACGCTTCGATCGCGGCGATACGGTGAGCATCATCGGGCCGAACGGCCTCGAAGTGGCGCGCGGGATATGTACCTACTCCGTCGACGCCGCCACCCGCATCGCCGGCCGCCGATCCGCCGATATCGAACGGGTGCTGGGATTCCGCGGCCGTGATGAAATCATCCATCGGGATGATCTGGTGTTGCTGAGGAGTCCATGACGATCGAACCGAATGCCGCCGCGGCGCATGCCGCCGAAGGGACGATCCGCGAACTGATGCACGCGCTCGGCCGCGCCGCGCGCGAGGCCGAGCCGGTCCTCGCGTTCGCGCCGACGGCGCAGAAGAATCTGGCCCTGCTCGCAGCGGCGGACGTGCTGCTCGCGCGCCGCGCGGCAATCCTCGCCGCGAACGATTTCGATCGGCGCGAGGCGGAGCGATGCGGCATGTCCGGAGCACTCGTCGAGCGCTTGCGGCTCGACGGTGCGCGTGTCGCGGCAATCGCGTCGGGTCTGCGTGATATCGCCGCCCTCGCCGATCCGATCGGCACCGTGCTTGCCGCATGGACCCGGCCGAACGGTATGCTCATCGAGCGCAAGCGCGTGCCGCTCGGCGTCGTCGGCATCATCTACGAGAGTCGGCCGAACGTGACCGCCGACGCGGGCGGTCTGTGCCTGAAGTCGGGCAATCCGGTCATTCTACGCGGCGGATCCGAGAGCGCCCGTTCGAGCGCGGCAATCCACGCCTGTCTCGAGGCCGGCCTGGTCGCCGCCGGCCTGCCGACGGCGTGCGTTCAGCTCGTGCCGACGCCCGATCGTGCGGCGGTCGGTTGCATGCTCGCGCAGATGACCGACAGTATCGACGTGATCGTGCCGCGGGGCGGCAAGAGCCTGATCGAGCGCGTGCGCAACGAGGCGCGAGTGCCCGTGATCGGTCATCTCGAAGGGATCTGCCACGTCTACGTGGACCGCGACGCCGACCTGGAGATGGCCGGGCGAATCGTACTCAACTCGAAGATGCGGCGCACCGGAATTTGCGGCGCGGCCGAAACACTGCTCATCGATCGCGCGGTCGCGGCGACGGCGCTCGAACCGCTCGTGGCGGTGTTGCTCGAAGCGGGCTGCGAGGTGCGCGGCGATGCTGCGACTTGCGGCGTCGATGCGCGCGTCAATTGCGCGACCGAGTTGGACTGGCACGCCGAATATCTCGATGCGATCATCGCGGTCCGCCTGGTCGACGGTGTGGATGAGGCAATCTCCCATATCGGGCGGTACGGCTCGCGGCACACCGACTGCATCGTCACGGCGAACGCGGCGACCGCGGAGCGCTTTCTGGCGCGAGTTGACAGCGCGATCGTGCTGCACAATGTCTCGACGCAGTTCGCCGACGGGGGCGAATTCGGCATGGGTGCCGAGATCGGCATCAGCACCGACAAGTTCCACGCACGCGGGCCGGTCGGCGTGGAGCAATTGACGAGCTACAAGTACCTGGTGCGCGGGCGCGGCCAGACTCGCGCCTGAGGCGCGGCAGCCAGGCGCGCTGGCCCGATCAGCGGGTGAGTCGGGCGGAAAACTCCTGCAAGCGTGCAGCCGCAGTCTCCAGGGTCTCGTCGCGCTTTGCCAGGCAGAGCCGCAACAGCGTCATGGCCGGCGGCCGCGCGTAGAACGGCGACAGCGGGATCGTCGCGACCTTGGCGTCACGAATCAGGCGATCCGCGAAACCGAGATCGCCGTCCCGGCTCAACTCGCCGTAGTCGACCAGCTGGAAGTACGTGCCCGCCGCCGGCAGCGGCCGGAACCCAGAACCACGCAGGAGAGCTGCGAGCAGATCGCGCTTCGCCTGGAAGAAATCCGACAGTCCGCGCAGGGCGTCGGCGTGCGCAACGATGTAGCGAGCGATCGCGTGTTGCAGCGGAGCTGCGATGCTGAAGGTGTTGAACTGATGGATCTTGCGCAGCTCCGCGGTCATCGCCGGCGGCGCAACGCAATAGCCGATCCGCCAGCCGGTTGCGTGCAGGGTCTTGCCGAACGAGAACACGGCGAAACTTCGCTCGCGAAGCTCGGCGTGAGCGAGAACCGAGGCGTGCGACCGGCCGTCGAACAGGACATGCTCGTAGACTTCGTCCGAGAGTATCGTGATGGGGCGCCCGCGCACCAGCGCTGCGAGCGCGTCGAGATCGGCGACCGCGAGCGCCGTGCAGCTCGGGTTGTGCGGGCTGTTGATGATCACCAACCGCGTGCGATCGCCGGCGGCGCGCGCGACCTGCGTCCAGTCGTAGGTGAATGCGGGCGGCTGCAACGTGATGCGCACGCACCGCCCGCCGGCGAGCCGCACCGCGGGCTCGTACGCGTCGTAAGCCGGATCGAAGATGATCGCCTCGTCGCCCGGGCCGATCGACGCCTGTATCGCGTCGTAAAGCGCCTCGGTCCCGCCGCAGGTCACGGTAATCTCCCGCTCGGCATCGAACTCGACGCCGTAGCTCGCGGCGAGCTTGCCGCAGATCGCCTCGCGCAATTCGACGACGCCCTCCATCGGCGCGTATTGATTGCATCCCGCGGCGATCGCGTCGTGCACGAGATCCGCGAGGCGCGGATCGATCGGATAGTCGGGAAAGCCCTGTCCGACGTTCAGCGCACCCTCGTCGCGCGCGCGCCGCGACATCACCGTGAAGATGGTCGTGCCGACGTCGGGCAGCTTGCTCTGAAACAGCATTCGGTCAGCCGGACGCGGTGAGGCCGGCGAGACCTCCGGCGAGGGACCGCACCGAGAAGCCCTCTTTGTGCAGCTGGCGAGCCGCGGCGAGACTGCGCTTGCCGGACGCACAGACAATCAAATAGGTGGCCTTCGTCGACAATGCCGCACCGCCGGCGAGCAGTTCGGCGATCGGTACATGCTTGCCCGGCGCCGGCCGCGCCGCGACTTCCTCGGCGCTGCGCACGTCGAGTATTTCCCAGCCGAGCGCAAGCGCCTCATCGAGGGACCCCAGTACGACTTCCAGCGCCGCCTCGTCCCTTTCAATGCCTCGAACCAGGTGGCAATCGGGTGCGCGGCATTCGCCGCTGCGCGGCGCCTGCAGCTTGAGGGTCGAGAAATTCAGAAAGTCGAGCAACAGCAGCTCGCCGCGCAATTGGCCGCCTATCCCGAGCAGAATCTCGAGGGCGAGGATCGCCTGCATCGCGCCGAGCGCGCCGGGCACGGGGCCGAGCACGCCGGCGTCTGCGCAGTTGCCGACGAGTCCGTCGGTCGTCGCCTGCGGCCACAGGCAACGCAGGCAGGCGTGGCCCGCCTCAGGTTTGTAGACCTGGATCTGGCCCTCGTACTGGTAGATGCTGGCGAACACCGCGGCCTTGTGCTCGAGCACAGCCGCATCGTTGATCAGGAACTTGGTGCGGAAATTGTCGGTGCAATCGATGATCACGTCATGGGCCGCGGCCAGTTCGCGTGCGTTGCCGGCGCCGAAACGCGCACACTGCGATTGGACGCACACCCGGGGATTGATTCGGGCGACGGCGGCGGCCGCGAGCCCCGCCTTCGCGTGGCCCACATCCTCGAGGGCATACAAGGGCTGGCGGTGCAGGTTGCTCGGGTCGAGGCAGTCCTCGTCGATGATGCTTAGGAAGCCGACCCCGGCGCCGGCCAGATATTGCAGAACCGGGCTACCGAGTCCGCCGGCGCCGACGACGAGCACCCGGCTGTTCGCGAGTTTCGCCTGGCCCGCCGCCCCGACTTCCGGCAGCGCGATCTGACGCGAATAGTCCGGCTGCATCGGCGGGCTCAATCATGCGCGCGGTGCGCAAGAGAACGTGCCGGCGCGCGCGCGTGATTCGATCCGGCCGCGCAGCGCTCACAGTTGACCCAACCGGAATCGCCGTTGACATAGTGTTCTTTCTTCCAGATCGGTACGCGATGCTTCACTTCGTCGATGATGTAGCGGCACGCGTCGAAAGCCTCGCCACGATGCACGGCACTGACGCCGACCCATACCGCCAGATCGCCGATCGCCAGGCCCCCGACGCGGTGCACGCACATCGCCCGCCGGACCGGCGAACGGCGCATCGCCTCGGCGAGGATGCGTTCGCCCTCCTTGACCGCGAGATCGACGAACGCCTCATATTCCAGGCGGCGCACGGCGAGGCCCTCATTGTGGTCGCGGACCCAGCCCTCGAAGCTGACGTAGCCGCCAGCGCCGCCGTCCAGCAGTTCACGGCGTGCGCTCTCGGTGTCGATGGCCGAAGCGGTAAAGCGGAAGCGCATCATCCGCCGGCCACCGGTGGAATGAAGACGATGACGTCGCCGGAGCGCAAGGGCCGCAACCAGTCGCTGAACTCGCCGTTGACCGCGACCTTCAGCCGCTCGGGTGGCAGCGAAAAGCGGTGGCGGTCACCGAGTTCGCGGTAAAGTTCCGCCGGTGTCGTGGCCACCGTGTCGAGCAACTCGTCCGATCGTCCCGCTTGTTCACGCATCAGCGCGTAATAGTGGACCTTGATCTGCATGTGGTCGGGCGCCGCGGAGGAATCGAACGCTGCGCGCGCCCTGGCGTATTCCTCCGGAGTGTTGATGTTGTCGAGCGCGTGCCCGTCGACGGGCTCGACGAGCATCGCGCGGTGGTTGTCCAGGAATCTTCGCGGGCAGTCGTGCCCCTCGGCCTGCCAGCGGGCGAGCGCATCGGCCGCGGCGGGCTCCCAGATCGCGCACAAGGGCTCCGGCAGGCCGTCATGGGCGCTGCGATAGGCCGTTGCGAACCGAGCCGGATCGCGCGAATGCAAGAGGCGAGCGAGCACCGCGTCCGACAGAAACGGCAAATCGCAGGCGAGCACGAGCCAGGCCACCGCCGGTCGGCGGGCGAGCGCCGAGCGAATGCCGACGATCGGCCCGCCGCCGGTGTACGCATCGACGATGAGCGGGTGGCGGGCGCGCACCGGATCGTCGATCTGGTCCGCGCGGACCGAGACGAATACGTCGGGGACGTGACGTTGCGCCATTGCATAGGCCCGGTCGAGCTGGCCCTCGCCGCCGTATTCCAGGGCGGCCTTGTCACGGCGCATCCGCGTGCTCGCGCCGCCCGCGAGAATCAAACCGTGCACCGGGGGCTGCGCATTCATGTCGGCGACTCGATGTGGTGATCGCTCTTGCCGCCTTGCTTGGAGATCAAACGCGCTTCGCCGATCACGATGTCATGGGATAGAGCTTTGCACATGTCGTAGATCGTCAGCGCCGCGACGCACACGCCGGTCAAGGCCTCCATCTCGACGCCGGTCTTGCCGTGAACGTCGACCGTGCAGCGGATCACCGCGGTGTCGCCGACCAGGTCGATCGCGATCTTGCAGCTCTCCAGGCCGAGAGGGTGGCAGAATGGAATCAATTCATGGGTGCGCTTGGCGCCCATCACGCCCGCGACGATGGCCGTGTCGAACACCGGGCCCTTCGCCGAGTGCAGGTCGTTGTCGCGCAAGGCATCGGCGACCGCCGGTGGGAAGATCACTCGTGATTCGGCAACGGCGGTCCGCTTGCTCGTCGGCTTACCCGAGACATCGACCATCGTCGGACGGCGAGCGTCGTCGAGGTGGGAAAAACTCACGCCGGCCGGCATCGGTGCCTCGCTCATCCGCCGATGTAATGCATCTCGATCTTCCTCTGCGGTTCGCCGCGGCGCAGCTCATCACGCAGCTCGCTGTACCGGTCGCGGCGGGCGGCCCACGCGCCGCGGATCGTCTGCAGCAGCTCGACGTCGTCGGCGCCGCCGCGCAGCGGCGTGCGCAAATCGAGCCCGTCCGTGGCAAACAGGCAGGTGTAGAACTTGCCCTCCGAAGAGAGGCGCGCCCGGCTGCATGCGCCGCAGAACGGCTGAGACACCGATGAGATGAAGCCGATCTCGCCCGCCCCGTCGTCGAATCGCCAGCGCTTGGCGACCTCGCCCAAATAGTTCTCCGAGACCGGATGCATCGGCCAGCGCGCATGAATGCGCGCGGCTAGTTCACGTGACGGCACCACCAAGTCCCTGCGCCAGGCATTGCGATTGCCGACGTCCATGAATTCGACGAAGCGCACGATCACCGGCCGACCGCGGAAACGTTCCACGAGATCGAGTGCCGTGTGGTCGTTGACCCCGCGCTCGATCACGGCGTTGACCTTCACCGGCTCGAGGCCCGCGGCGATCGCGGCATCGATGCCATCGAGAACCTGGGGCAACGCGCCAAACCCGCCGCTCATGCGTTTGAACACCTCCTCATCGAGCGTGTCGAGGCTCACGGTCACCCGCTTCAATCCGTTCGCATACAAGTCGACCGCGTGTTGGCCGAGCAGAACGCCGTTGGTCGTCAGCGCGATGTCTTCGATCCCGCCGATCGCCGAAAGGTCGCCAACCAGATCCGCAAGATTCGCGCGCAACAGCGGCTCGCCGCCGGTCAGTCGCAGCTTGCGGACGCCGAGATCCGCGAACAACCGCGACAGGCGCACGAGCTCCTCGAACGAGAGGCGCTCCTGGGAGCGCAGGAAGCGGTAATGCTCGTGGAAGGCCTCCTTCGGCATGCAATAGGGACAGCGAAAATTGCAGCGATCCATCACCGAGATCCGCAGATCGTGCAGCGGCCGGCCAAGTCTGTCGACAGGATTGCCAGCACCGCGGATGTCATGCACGTCGCTTGCCATGTCGCTCAGATTACCAGCGGTAGACGCCGGTGACGAAGCCTTTCGGGTAGGTGTTCGGGCCCGGCGGCAGTTCGACGAACCCGTCGGTGTTGGCGAGACTCAGGAAGTCACCGGAGCCATTCGGCGGCCGCGGATTTGCCCAGGAGCGGCCCCAATCATCGTGTTCGATCCCGACCGGCAGAAAATAGGCGAGCGGTGCTTGGAACGTGACCGACGATGCGAGCGCGAGCCGCTCCAGCGGCGGCAATTTGCCGCCCATCGCGGCCAATATCGCGGGGACCACGTAGCGGATCAGGCAGACGAGTGTGGACACCGGATTGCCGGGGAGGCCGAAAACGGCCTGGCCGGCCGATCCGACGCCGAACCACATCGGTTTGCCGGGGCGTTGTGCGATGCGATGAAAGACCTCCTGGACGCCCAGCTGATGCAACACCTTCGGCACGAGGTCAAAGCGGCCCAGCGACACGCCGCCGCTCAGGACGACGACCTCGTGCGTCGTCAGATGCAATGCGAGTCGCTCGCGCAAGTTCATCTCGTCGTCGATGACGTGATCGTCGCCGATCCTGACGAAACCACGCTGGCGCAGGGTCGCAGCGACCGCGTAGGCGTTCGAGCGACGCACTTGGTAGTCCGCGATCGGTTCACCGGGTTCGATCAATTCATCACCGGTCGAGACGACCATGATCGCCGGCTGACTGCTGACCCGAACGCGCGCCATGCCTGCCGAAGCCGCGATCGCGATCTCCGGCGCGCGCAGCGCCGTGCCGGACGCCAGCAGCAGGGAACCTTGCGGACCGTCGGCGCCGCGTCGGTGAACGTTGTGATAAGCGGTCGTGACGGCCGTGGGCTGCAGCGTCGCATATCCGGCGGCCACATCGACCTGCTCGATCGGTACGACGCAGTCGCAGCCGATTGGCAGCATCGCGCCGGTCATAACCTCGATCACGTGGTCCCTCTGCGCGAGCGTGAGCGGCGGTGCCCCCGCGCCTTGCGTCGCCTGGATCTTCAATCGCCGCAGGCCGTGACGCCAGGCCTCGCTGTCGCCGGCCACGCCGTCCATCGTCACGCGATCGAACGGCGGATGATCACGTTCCGCGTAGATGTTTTCCCGCAGCGTGCCGCCGACGCATTGCATCAGCGGCAGCGACTCGATCGGCATGCACGTCAGCCGCGAGTGGATGGCCTCCTCGGCAAGCCGCGGCGTGATCAAACCAGTCGTCGCCATGGCCAAAGGAGCGCGGCGGAGAGGGTCCGCCGCGCGGCAGCGTCGCTACTTCTTGTTTTTTGCCAAAAAGATCTTGAGTTGGTCATTGAAGCGTCCGACATTCGACTGCAGTTCGTCGACGGCGGCGTTGTTCTTCTGCACATACATGCTCTGCTCGGCGGCGACCTTCTTCTTCTGATCCGACGACAGTTTCGACGGATCCTTCGGAGTCAACGCGTCACTCTTGAGCTTCAAACAGTCGAGATAGGAATTCATCTCGGTGTTGTAGCGGTCATATGAATGCTTCGCCGTGATCATTTGTGCCCGCGTAGCCGTGTTGCCGTCCGGTGTCGACGCAGGTGCGTGCGGATAAACGCAAGCCGTGCCTGCGTGAGCCGCAACGCCAATAAAGAATGAGAGCGAAAGGGGGATCCAGGCCTTCATCGAAATTCCTCATATTTATAGTCTAAGAGTTCGGGATCTTACGGCCTTCTAGGGCTGGACAGCCAGCGTTCCGGATACAATTCGTAACCCATTGATTATCTTGGGCGTGTTTTCGGCCCCGTGGCGCCTCGGCTGCGGTTTACGCGACTCTACGCGGTTTGATTTTGGCGCCGATCCGAGAACGCCGATCGCCTGCGGCGATGATGGCGACACCCCTTTGCAGGACGCGCCACGCCGCGTGAATCATCGCTGGCCGCCGTCGGTTGTGAGCCCGCAGTTCGGCTGGCAGAATGCCCGCTCCCACGCGCGCCCGTAGCTCAGCTGGATAGAGCACCTGGCTTCGAACCAGGTGGTCGGGAGTTCGAATCTCTCCGGGCGCGCCAATAAATCAAAGGGTTATGGATTTTTCCCCGCTCCAATACCGAGTTGAGTGACCATTGAGTGACCAACTTCGCTTTGAGGTCCGCACCCGGGGTACGGCACCGATTTGATCCCCTCGACTGTGAACCGG
>DATLSG010000017.1:0-17940 GCA_035534275.1 Steroidobacteraceae bacterium | reverse complement strand
TCGTCGTGTCGAGCCCCACCGTCATCGCCGTGCCGTTGCTCGAGCCGCCCGCAACACCGCCCGCACCCAGGCCGCCGCTGATCGAGCCGCTCGCCGCATTCACCGCCCCGGTCGTCGCCCCCGTCGTCGCGTTCAGCACCTCCGTGTACGTCCCGCTCGGCGCCGTGTTCGATACCACCAGCGCCCCCGTGCCCGTCCCGCCCACGCGCTGCGCCCCAAGCACCACGTCCGCCGTGCTGCCCGAAGCCAGGTTGTAGGCCGCACCGCTCACGGTGACGATGACCGGCGCGACGTTGTCGAAGTTGCTGACGACCCGGAAGCTCTGGCCCGCGAGCGCGCCGGCGCTCGCCTGCGAAATCGTCACCGAATCGCCGACGCTGCCGCCAAGCGCGATCGGCCCGAAGCCCGGCGCGCTCGCCGTGACGCCAGCGCTCGTAAGCACTGCACCGCGCAGCACCGGGCCGGTCGATCCCGTGTTGCCGATGTTGAAGTTCGCCGTCCCCGCGCCGGACGGGCCGACGTGGACATTGACGGCGAGCCCGAGGCTGTCGCCGCTCCCCGTGAACACCGTGCCGCCGGTGCCGGTCACGCTCAGAGCGGCGTTGCCGGCCGCGAGGATCTCGCCCGTGCCCGTCACGTTCGCGTGGTTGTTGAAGCTGTTGCCCGTACCGAATCCGGCGTTCTGGTAGTCGCTCGACACGGTGACGTTGTTGGTGCCGAGTACGAGCGAGCCGTTGTTGACGAGCGTTCCCGCCGAACTCGTCGCGCCGAGCGCGAGCGTCGCGCCCGCGTTGCTGGTCGCCGTGCCGGTCGCGCCCTGGATGCCGGCGGTCGCGGTGAGCGTGCCGCCGTTCGCAACCACCGAGCCGGTGTTCGCGATCGCCGGCGTCACGGTGCCGAAGCCCGTGAGGGTGCCGCCGTTCGCGAGGCTCGCCGCATCGAACGTGCCGCCGCCGAGCTGCAGAGTGCCCTGATTCGTGATCGCGTTCGCCGTCGTGTAGTTGCGGTTGCCGAGCACCGCCAGGGTTCCCGACGGCCCGATCGTCGTCAGCGACGAGTCGAGCGTCGTGTACCTGCCGTTCGACGTGTTGTACGACTCGAGCGTCGAGCCGGCGCCGTTCAGGGTCACGTTCGCCGCGAGGGTGACGACCGGAACGCCATAGATAATGACCGTACCGTTCCCGTTCGCTTGATACGTGCCGCCGGTGAGCGTGCCGCCGGCGAGGTTCGTAAAGGTCGTCGGGTCGATAAGAAGCGTGGCCCCTGCGTTCGCCGTCAGCGTGCCGGTCGCGCCGTTCGTGAACGTCGTCGGGTTGATGTAGAGGGTGCGCGTCCCGCTGACCCCGATCGTGCCGTCGTTGACGAGCGTTCCAGGCGATGAATCCGTGATGTAATCGTAGCCGCCCGTGCCCGTGTCCTGGATGTTGACCGTGCTCGCGAGGGTCAGTGTCCCGGCGCCACCGTAGCCGACGTAGAGGTAATTAGCGTAGCCGGAACTCCCGGCCTTGCCGATGTTGATGTTGACGTTGCCAAGCGTCGTCGTCGTCGGCGCAATATAGAGGTTATTGCTGTTGGTGCCGTCTGTGCCCAGGTTGATCGTGCCCGCACCCGTACCCCCCGTGCCGTTCAGCGTAATGCCGTTCGCGATGGTCGCTCTGTTGCCGCCCGTGATGTCGAGCGAGCCGTTCAACGTGACCCCGTCGAGCGTGCCGTAGGAGTTCGCGCCCGTGAACAGGTTCCCCGCGCTGCCCACGATCACACCGCCGTGAATCGTCCCGCCCGCCATCACGAGACCCGCGAGTGCTCCGCTCGCAAGATTCAGCGGATTTATGCTCGTCGAGCCGCTGTTGTCCAGATAACCGTTCAGATACAGCGCGTTCGTGCCGAGGTAATTGACCGTGCCGACATCGGCCGCCGTGAAACTGCCGCCGAGATACAGCGAGGCATTCTCGACGTTGACCGTGCCGGTGTTCGACCAGGCCGTCGCCGAAGAGGCGCTGCTCGTGTTGGCAGTCCCGAGCTGCAACTTCGTCGTCGCAGCCGTCGAGGTGGCCGTGCCGATGTCGATGGTGCCCGCGTTCGTGATCGCACCCTGCAGATTCACCGTCGAGCCGTCGAGGCCCGTCACCTTGCCGCCGCTATCGTTCGTGAACGTCGTCGGCTGAACACTCAGCGTCGTCCCCGCGTTCGCCGTGAGCGTGCCGGTCGAGCCGTTCGTGAACGTCGTCGGTTGGATGTAGAGCGTGCGTGTCCCGCTCACCCCGATCGTGCCGTCGTTGACGAGCGTCCCGGTCGAAGAATCCCTGATGTAGTCGTAGGCGCCGGTGCCCGTGTCCTGGATGTTGACTGAGCTCGCGAGGGTCAGCGTCCCGGAGCCACCGTAGGCGACGACGATCTGATTGTTGTAAGCGGAGTTCCCGGCCTCGCCGATGTTGATGTTGACGTTGCTGAGCGTCGTCGTCGTCGGCGCAATTTCGAGGGAATTGCTATAGCTGCCGTTCGTGCCGAGGTTGATCGTGCCCGCACCCGTGCCCGAAGTGCCGTTGAGCGTGATGCCGCTCGCGATGAGCGCCGTAGCGTTGCCGCCCGTGATGTCGAGCGATCCGTTCAGCGTCACCGCATCGAGCGTGCCCGAGGAGTTCGCACCCGTGAGGGAAACGGCCGTCGTGCCGACGCCCGCCTGGATCGTGCCGTTCGACAGGGTCCCCGACTGCAGGGCGACACCGCCGGTCACGTTCGTCGTCAGCGTGTTACTGGCGAGATCGAGCGTCGCACCGCTCGCATTCATCGTCAGCCCGTCTAGCGCAATCGCGCCGGTCAGGGTGACGGTGTAGGTACCGCTTGCGCCGATCGTCGCCGAGTAGGTGTCGCCGGCGGGCGTGCCGTTATTCGGGTAGTTGGTCGAGCAGCCGGTCCATTCCGACCGTGTCGACCAGTTGCCGGACACGCCGGTTGTCCAGAGGCAGGTATAAGGTTTGCGCGAACACCGGCGCGATCGGCATGAGCGCGACCATCGCCGCGAGCAGCCAGCGGACAGTGCCCGTTTCACGGACGCGGATGTGGCTTTGCATTGAGGTCTCCCTTCCTGAAATTCATCCCTTGCTGATGGTCCATCCGGATCCCGCGACGCCCAAGGACGTTTTGACTTAATACACGCCCGAGCCGCCCAGCTCGGCATGCAGGGTGCCATGCATATCCGATGCCACGAATGCTTACCCGTTGATTCTGTGGAACAAGTGATTCCGAGGGTCGTCCACAACGCCAGCGAGTGTAAATTTTATCGACGGTGCGAGGGGGCGCGACCTGCCAGCGCGCGCGCGGTAGACTCCCTTGCGCGGCGCAGACACGCTCGACGGCCTCGACTCGGCCGGCGACGACACTATCCGATGAGCAAGCCGAGGTTTGCCAGATTCTTCAGGGCCTTGTCGATCAGCGCCGTTTCGACGAAATGAGCACCACCCAGCGCATTGGGATTTTGCAGGTCGATCTGCAATTGCCGCAGGTCCCGTGAGCCGTCCAACAGCGGCAATATCAGGCGCATGACGGAATCATCGATCGCCAAATTCGCAAAACGCAGCGATGAAACCGCTTCCCCGCTCTCGATCTGAATGCGTGCGGTTTTGCTCGCGATGGGTCGCTCGCTGACCTCGGTCGCAAATGGCGCCTGGTAGGTATGGAACTCGACGACGGTATTGGCTTGCGAGGACATCAGCATGTGGATCAATTTCGCTTCCGTCGCGCCGTCGAGCGGCGCCTCGCACCCCAGGCGACGGCACAGGCGCGAGCGCAACTCTTCGTAACGCACCGCCCGCGGATACACGGCTCCCAGCTCGTCGTACGCAGCCTTGTGCAGCGCTTCGGTGCAATGCACCACGAGCCCGCGAGCGTTGCGAAATTCCACCTTTTGCCCACTATCGAGATCCTCGAGCGGCTGTGCCGGCCGCAAGGATCCGCTCACCAATAGCCGCTCCATCCTCTTAGGAGTGGCGTCGAAGTCAAGTTTGTGCCCGTCCCGGCACAAAATCGTTTGGCGAAAGCCGCGGCAATGGATGAAATCCAAGTATTGCTCACGCACCAGCCGGTTGGGTATCGCATCGAGCCACTCGCGCGTGTGCTCCGGCAATGACGCGGTCTGCATGGACTTGATATCGGACTCCCCGACATACTGCAATCCGTGCGCGCCCGCCTGCTCCATGAAATCGAGAAAATAGCTCGGCTCGTTGTCCTCCGCCAGCAAGTCGAAGCGCGTCAAGGCGTCGGAACCCTTGTATTGCTCCATCACCCGGCGCAGCAATTCGCGCTCCAGGCTGCCGGTCGGCATCGCCGATAGAATGAATTCCGAAACCTTGTACGCCTCGCGAACCATGGCGCCGGACTCGCTGATGGCGCTCGTATGAAACACCGTAAGATCGCGCAGAATTTGCCGCACGTGCGCGCCCGGATAGGTGTTGTAGCTGATATAGGCGACACCCTCGGGCGCCAGATGCCGCCGGCAGATTTCCAAGAGCGCGTCCTGCTCCCGCTCCGGGATCCATGAGTGCAAACCGTGCGCGATGATGTAATCGAAGCTGCCGGCAGCTTCGGGAAAATCCGTCAGGTTCTGCGCGCGGAACTGCACATTCTTCAGATCGGCGCGCTCGGCAAGCGCTTGCGCTCGCACGATCGCTGCCTGTGACAAGTCCACGCCGAGAAAATGGCTCTCCGGTAGTGCATGGGCGAGCGGGCGCAGATGGCCGCCCTCGCCGCAGCCTAGCTCTAGAATGCGACTGCGTTGCACCGGTGCCGGATCGAGGCCAAACAGCACCGCAAGCACCGCCATGTGGTCCGGCGAGGCCTGTGGATAGAAATTTCCGGGATAGCGGAACTCATCGTAAGGCGTCATGGCCGCTCCCGACCCATCCCGCGACCCGGCAAACTCACCGCCATTGCCGCCCGTCATGACGACGGCCGGGCGCTCTCCCACGGCTCATTCTTGGCGATGTTTTTTCCGGCGACGCATCAGCGCGCCGATCCCGAGCAAGCCCGTGGCCATCATTGCGGCGCTCGGCAGCTCCGGGACCGGATGCGGATCAGGAGTTGTGAGCAACAAGATATTCGCCGCATCCCCCGGAATCGGCGGATCAAAAATCAATTTGTTGCTATCGAAAGAAAACGCGTTCTTGTATGCCAGCGCGTCCCCCGCGGCGGATACGACCTGGACTCCAACGAAGTCTTTGAAGAGCACGACGCTTGAATCGTATTTGTTGTAGGCATCCAAATACAGATTGAAGTCGGTGACCGTCTGGGTTTTGAGCTTGTAGTAGGACGATCCTTCGCTCAGGGTGCGTGTGTAGTCATAGGAAGTGAACACCGGCACGAACTTGAGGTCGTTCTTGAGCTTGTTGGAGATCTTCAACGCACCGAAATCGATTGAGAAGCTGCTGCCGTTAACGATCCCGGTCTCGGCCTTGTACGCCGTTTTGTCGGCGTTAAAAGAACAGGAAAATGGCACTGGCGCGCTTTTCAGTTCCGTCGCAACTGTCTTGAGCGAGACCGTTTTGACCGCGATGCCGGCACCGGTGCCGTCGAGAGATTCACCAGGAAGCCAGCTGATCGACTTGACATCGCCTTGGCTGTTGCAGGCGAATGTCGGCACGCCCATGATCGCCGCGGCGCGAGCGCCGAGAGGCGCCGCCGCCACGGCAACGGCGAGGAGCGAGCGACGATGACGATTGCGAATGATCATAGGAATGACCTCCCATCAAGGCGAGTCAACTTGCGGTATCCCGGCTTCAGACATGGCCGGCGTCCGGTCCCATGTGACATAATTACTGCCCCGTCCATGAAGCTATGCCGGTAATCTACACCTCGGGAAATAGGAAGCAAGCACCACCGAGTCGATTTTCCGCCCGATCGATTCAAGGTGCGCCGCCGCGATCGCCTGCGGTCGTCGCCGGCCGATCGCCGGCACCGAATCGCCCCTTTTTGCCACCGATGCACAGATCCACGAAAAAACCACCACCCGTCGTCGCCGCCCTCGCCCTCGCCTCGCTGGCGCTCCTCCTCGCGCCGATGGCGTTCTGCGGCCCATCGACTCGATCGACGGCTTCGGCGGCATCGACCGCATCGAGCCCATCGCGGGCCACCGCAACGGCGCTCGCCGCCGCGGCGAGCGGCGGCGGCGCGCCGATGAATGCCCGACAGGTGATCTCGCTCCTCGATCGGACCATCCAGTGGTACCGCACGCAACGCGCCGGCCGTGACAGCGCATCGCGGCCGAGCGACTGGTTGATCCTGTCGGAGAACTCACGGATCGCGCGCCAGATCGTAACGCTCACATTCGCCATCGCGCGCACCGACGCACAGATGATCGGCGCGGGCGCCACGCCGGCGGCCGGCGCCGCGGCCGGCACTCCCGCCGCGGGTTTGTACGCGCTCAAGACGAGACTCATCGCCGATCAGGTCTCGCTCAAGGCCGAGCTCGCGGCGGCGCGCAGCGCCCTCCCGCGGGCGCGGGGCAAGCAACGGGCCGATCTGCGGGCAAAGATATCCGAACTGCAGGGCGAACGCGATCTGACCGATGCGCGCATGAACATCATCGCGACCATGGTCGATTTCATCGGCACGAGCGACGCGTTCGGCAGCAGTGCGCACTCGCTGAAAACCCAGATCGACGCGATGGCTCTGGCGCTGCCGCAGGCGGCGCAGGGGGTCCCGGCGGCCGCGGCGCGGGCGGCAGCCGCTGCACGGCGCGCCTCGAGCGCCGGCGGCCTGTGGGAACTCGCGCACGAGGTGTGGCAGGTCGGCGCGAAGGAGGACCAGATCGAGGCGATGGCCGGCGCCACGGTGGCCGTTCAGCATGACTTTGCGAAGGCCCGCACGCCGCTGTTCTCGCGCGTCAAGGCCCTCGCCGCCCGTGGCGATGCACTGGCCGCGTTCGCCGACAGCGCCGATGCCGCAACGCTCGGCAGCATGCGCCCGCAGCTCGACGGGCTTGCCTCCCAGTTCCGGCAGTTGGCGGGACTGCTGATCCCGTTCGGCAAGGTCAACGTGCTGTTCCTGCAATACCGCGCCAATCTGCACAGCTGGCACGATGCGGTCGACCGTGAATACGACGGGGCGCTCACCGCGCTCGGCGTGCACCTCGGCATCCTCGCCCTCGTCCTCGGTGCCGTGTTCGTCGGCGCAGAGTTCTGGAAGCGGGCGGTATTTCGCTATTCACACGACCATCGGCGCCGGCATCAATTGCTGCTCGTGCGCGATATCGTCTTGTGGTGCCTGGTCGTGGTGATCATCGGCATCTCCTTCGCAAGCGAGCTCGGGTCCGTCGCGACGTTCGCCGGCTTGATCACCGCGGGCGTCGCCGTCGCGATGCAGAGCGTGCTCGTCTCGATCGTCGGCTACTTCTTTTTGATCGGCAAGTACGGCATCCGCGTCGGCGACCGCGTGCAGATCGGCGAGGTCACCGGCGAAGTGATCCATCTCGGCTTGGTACGGCTGCAATTGCTGGAAATCGGCAGCCAGGGGCGCCTCGGTCCCACCGGTCGGGTCGTCGCGTTCGCCAATTCGATCGTCTTCCAGGTCGCGGGCGGCCTGTTCAAGCAAATACATGGCGTCGACATGAGCTGGCACGAAATCAAGTTGACGCTGCCCGACGGCGCCGATCCGGTCGCGAGCAAGGCGCGCCTGCTGGAGGCGGTGAACGACGCGCTCGCCGATTACCGCGGCGAGATCGAGCGGCAAGCGGCCGAGATCCAGCAGGCGACCGCGTCGAAATCCGCGGACAGCGCCGAGCCGCGCGTGCAGCTGCATTTCGGTCCGACGGCCGTCGAGGCGCTGGTCCGTTATCCCGTGCACCTGCCGCAGGCTGCGGAGATCGACGAGCGCGTCTCGAAGGAGTTGATACGCGCGCTCGGCCCGTCGGCCGGACCGGTCACGCCGACCGCACCGGCTGCGCCGGCTGCGCCGACCCCGTCGACCTGAGGCCCGGCGGCCGCGGATCATCGATCTCGCTCACGCGCCCTCTTTGCCTCGCCGCAGCAGATCGCCGGCGTAGATGTACAGGAAATTGCCGAGCACGCTCAAGGTGAACAACCCGACCGATGCGGGAATCACTTCGAGGACCTTGTGCCATCCCAGCCAGTCCTTCGGCGCCTCGAGCCAGCGCAAGAGCATCGCCAATCGTCCGGCGTCGCCGTCCTTGATGCCGCCCGCCGCGAGCAACGCTCGCAGCCCGTCGCCGACACCGATCGGGCTCCACCCGCCATCGTGCAGCCAGCGATACCCCTGATAGGCGAGCACGCCGATGACGGCCGCGAGCGCGCCGTAGGCGAGCACGAAGCCGGCGAATCCGAGGATTCTGGCGCTCAAGCTCCTGAACATGGCACGACCTGCAGTCTGACGATGCGGCTGCCGCCTTCGACGGCGGCGGGGCTCAAATCCGGATCCGTGGGCTTCAAGTCGACGTCGACCCAATAGACGTCGCCGGGTCGCTGCCGTTTGGCGACCTGCGGCGCGAAGCCGATCGAGCGCGCGAGCTTGATCCGCGCGGCGGCACGTCGCGGCTCGCTGAACAGACCGAGCGAGATCACGGACGCGCCATGCGGTCCCGGCATCTCGGGCGCATTGTCGATGCCGGCGCGGCGCAGCCGCGTGCGCACGCGCGCGATCCCCGCCGCGGACGACGGCCGTTCGAGATACACCCAGACACCCGCCCAGACGGTGCCCTCGGCGACGCGCTGGCGCGGCTGATAACCGCCGCGGCGCAAGGTCGCGGCGGCGCGGGCGGCCTCGGCAACGTCGAGGAACGGGCCGACGCTGATGCAACGCGTCGCACCGGCCGGCGACTCCGCGGCCATCGACGCCGGGGCGGCGGCGGCGCCGGCCGGCGTGCTCGCCACGGCCGCCGTTGCGGCGGCGGACGACGGCGCACTCGCCGCACTGGCGGCTGAGGCGGGCGGTGCCGATGCCGCCGCGGGGATTGCACCGGGCGCAGCGACCTCGGACGCGAGGGCGAGGCGCGGCACCGACGCCGCACCCGGCGGCGCGAGCGGCGGCGCGATACCCCGGGCCCAGAGGTAGTACGCGACGTTGGCGAGCACCAGCGCGAACACGATGCCCTTCAAGATCCTCAAGTCGCGCCACCTTCCGGCCGCAGGCTGACATCGCCCGACAGGAACCGGCGCACGTGGCCGCCGACGTCGAGTAGCAGCGCGCCGTCGCTGTCGATGCCGCGGGCGGTTCCGGGGATACGCTCCGCTCCCGTGAACACGACCGCGCGGCGACCGGCGAGCGCATCGAGCGCCGACCACTCGTCGCGGTAAGGCGCAAAGCCGGTGCGTTCGTAGTCGACGAGCACACCGAGCAATTCATCGAGCAGCGCACCGGCCGCGGCGTTGCGCGACGGCGTCGAGACACACGCGTCCGCGACGGCCGCCACCTTGACGCCGGTCGCCGCGATCTCGGCGCGGGCCGCCGGCGCGAGCTGCAGGTTCAAGCCGATGCCGATCACGGCGTACACCGGACCCTCGGCCTCGGCGCGCAGATCGATCAGGATGCCGCCAAGCTTCGCATCGTTCAGCCAGATGTCGTTCGGCCATTTCAGGCCGACGCCGCGCGCGCCCAGTCTGCCGAGCGCGCGTACGACCGCGATCCCGCTCGCGAGGCTCATGGCCGGCAGATCGCGCGGCATGCCGCGAAACTGCCAGGCAAGCGACAGGGCGATCCCTTGTCCAAAAGGCGCGATCCAGCGCCGCCCGCGACGCCCGCGGCCCTCGCGCTGCAGTTCACAAAGGCACGCATCGGCATGGCCGAACGGCGGCGGATCGCGCTGCAAAAGGAGCGTGTTCGTCGAATCCACCGCGAACCGCACCTCCAGATTGCGCAACAAGCCGCGGCGCTGCCGCGCGAGCTGCGCCTCGATGCTCTGCCGCTCGAAGAGCTCCAAGGCCGTCGGTAGCCGGTAGCCGCGGCGCGCTTGCGCGTCGATCTCGATGCCGTCGCGGCGCAGGCGTCCGACCCCCTTCCACACCGCGGCGCGCGAAACGCCGAGAGCGCCTGCGAGACGTTCGCCGGAATGCACCCGGCCGTCCGCGAGCAGCGCGACGAGCGCGCGATCGATCACGCCGCCCGCGGTCGAAACAGCCATAAGCGACGGACGCGGTTCTCATTGCCGGCGCGCATTCTCGCGATGTTGCCTCGATGCGTGTAGACGAGGAACGCGGTGAGCAGGGTGCAGAAGCCGAGCAGCCGCCAGTCGCCGGGGTCGAGGAAGGCGACGGTGGCGGTCACCGCGAGGCCCGCGAGCATCGTCGCCAGCCCGACATAGCCGCTCAGCGCGACGACGACGAACCACCCGAGCAACATCGGCACGAGCAGCCGCACGTCGATCGCGCCCACCACGCCCGCGATCGTCGCCGCGCCTTTGCCGCCACGGAAGCCGAACCAGACCGGAAAGACGTGGCCGAGCACCACCGCCAGGCCGCAGGCAAGCGTCATCCAGCTGCGCGAGACGCCGGGATCGGCGCCGATTCCGGGAATGACGAGGGCCGGCAACCAGGCAACGGCGATCACGCCCTTGGCGATGTCGATCCCGAGGACGGCGGCGCCGAACGCCTTGCCTTGCGTGCGCAGGGCATTGGTCGCGCCGGCGTTGCCGCTGCCCATCGCGCGTATGTCGATGCCCCGCAAGAGCCCGATGACGAGGCTGCCGACCATCGCGCCGAGCAGATACGCCGCCAATGCCTTCAGGCCGAGTTCCAGCATGCGCCGATTATGACACCAGTTCGCCGCCGCGGGACGCCGCGTGCCGCCTAGGCGCGCCGCGGCAGGTGGATTTCCGCGAGCATGCAGCGCACGCCGCCGCCGCCCGCGCGCTCGATCGTCGGGATGTGGACGCGAAGAATCGCGCCGTGCCGCTCGAGCGCGGCGCGCTGCTCGGGCTCGAGGGCGTCCCACGCGGTCTGCGAGATCGCGATCACCCTGCCGTCGCGCGTGGCGAGTTGCAGGCAGTTGCCGGCGAACGCGCGCACTTGCGCGCGCGTGATGGCGACGATCTCGTGTCCCGTCGAGGACAAGCGGGCGAGCACGTCGGCTCGTCGCTGCGGCTCATCGATCGCCTCGGCGCAGACGATCGCGAAGCGCTCGCCCACGGTCAAGAGCACGTTCGTGTGGTAGATCGGGCGGCCCGTCTCGTCGCTCGCGTCGAACGCGACGAGGTCGTAGTCGAGGCGCTGGGCGAACTCCCCGAGGACGTCGAGGTCGGTGCGCGGCGAGAGACCCGCATAGGCGATCCGCGCCGCCCTGTCGAGCACGAGGCTGCCGGTGCCCTCGAGGAATTTGCCCTGCGATTCGCGGTAGCTCAAATCGACGGTGCGGGCGATGCGAAAGCCGCCGTCGCGGACGATGCCGGCGACCAACTCCTCGCGGCGCTCGGCGCGGCGGTTCGGTGCGCACATCGGGTACAGCACGAGGCTTGCGTCGCGATGCAGGCTGAGCCAATTGTTCGGAAAAATCGCATCGGGCTTCTCCGGCTCCGGCGTGTCCTCGGCGACGAACACCTCGACGCCGGCAGCGCGCAGTGCCTGCGCGACGCCGTCGAATTCGCGCCGCGCCATGCTCGCGAGCGCGGGCACGGGCACGGGCGCCCGCTGGAACGCGTTGCTGGCCGCGGTCTGCGGATTGAAGCCGAATCGAGCCGGCCGCACCATCAGGACCGCGCCTGCGCACTGCGGTTCGCGAATGGCCATGCGCCGAACGCTAACACAGCCGCCGTGCCCGGCCTACGGCCCGTTGACTTCACGCGCGGCATTGACGATCTTAAGGGAATGCCGCCGCCGGCACGGCGGCCCGGACCGGCAACGGCAAATCCTCGGACCCACGGACGTGAAACGGGCTCATGCGAACCTCCCTCGCCAAGTCGTGTGCGGCGCTCGCCATGCTGGTGCTCGCGGCACACGCGCCGATGGCGGCGCGGCTGCCGCCGCGGGTGCCGCCGCGGGCGCGGCCGCGGGTGCCGCCGAGGCCCCGGCCGGCCGCAGGCCGGTTCTCGTTCGCTGCCGTCGTCGCGCTCGCACGGCTGCGCGCCGCGACCGCGTACTCGCCGCCGCGCGAGGAGGTCCCGGCGTGGCTCGCGGGGCTCGGCGCGGACCAATACCGTGGCATCGAGTTTGAGCCGAATGCCGATATCTGGCGCCGCGAAGCGACGCCGTTTCGGCTGGAATTGCTGCCCGTGGGATTTAACTTTCGAACCGACGTCGAGGTTTCCCTCGTCGAGGACGGCAAGGTCCGCGACATCGCGGCGACGCCGTCGATGTTCAGGTTCGCCGAATCGGTGCCGCGGGCGCCGTCGAACGCCGCACTGCCCCTGTCCGGCTTCCGGCTGCGCAGCCGGATCAATTCTCCCCGGCACTGGGACGAATTCCTGGTCTTCCAAGGGGCGAGTTACTTTCGCGCGATCGGCCGCGACGAGGTGTACGGCCTGTCGGCGCGCGGCCTGGCGATCGACACCGCAGCGCCGTCCGGCGAGGAGTTTCCGGCGTTCACGCACTTCTGGATCGAACGGCCGCCGCGAGGCGCCTCAACGGTCGTCGTCGACGCGCTGCTCCAGAGTCGGTCCGCGACCGGCGCCTACCGGTTCATCGTCAAACCGGGCGCGCAAACGGTCATGAACGTCGATGCGACGCTGTTTGCCCGCCGGCTGGTGCACAGCTATGGGGTCGCACCCTTGACGTCGATGTTCCTGTTCGGCGCGACCGATCGGGGCCTCATGGACGACTACCGTCCGCAGGTGCACGACAGCGACGGCCTGCAGGTCACGACGAACACCGGCGAGCACCTGTGGCGCCCGCTCGCAAACCCTGCGAAATTGCAGGTCTCCGCGTTCACGACCGAAGCCCCGCGCGGCTTCGGGCTCGTCCAGCGCTCGCGGCGATTCGACGACTTCGAGGACCTCGGCGCGCATTACGAGCGCCGGCCGAGCGCCTGGATCGAGCCGCAGCGGGGCTTTGGCGCCGGCGCGGTCGAGTTGGTGGAGATTCCGTCGCGCCGCGAGACCAATGACAACATCGTGGCGTTTTTCCGGCCGACCCGCCCGTTGCAGCCGGGGCATGCGGCGCACTTCGCCTACCGCCTGACCTGGCTTGCGCAACCCCTGCTGCCCCGCGGACTCGGCAAGGTCGTCGATACGCTCTCGGGCGCGAGCCTGGACGGCAAACAGCGGGTCTTCCAGATCGATTTCGCCGGCGCCGGCGAGAAGGTCGCGGATCTTGCGGCCCACCTCTCGGCCTCGGCCGGCAGGACATCGCCGGTGCAACTGTCGCCGAACCCGTTCGTCCACGGATTTCGCGCGAGCTTCGCCCTCGACCCGCGCGGCGCCGATCTCGTCGAACTGCGCCTGCAGATCAGCCGCGCGGACCGACCCGCCACGGAAACATGGCTGTACCGATGGACCGCGCGTTGAATCCGATCGCTGCGCCGCCCGATCCGCACGCAGCGATCGGCGGAATGCCGGGCGAAGCGCCGCTCGCCATGCCGGAACAGGACCTCGAACGCCGGCCGCGGCGGCAGGGCGGCCCGCGGATCGGCCAGGCGGTGCTATTTGCGAGGATCATCCTCGTCAGCGCGACGCTCGCGATCGGCAGCTACGGCGTCTATCAGATGCTGCAGGTCGTGCGCTTCGCGAGCATGACGCTGCTGCAGGGTCTGATGATCTGCTTCTTCGCGATCTCGCTCGCGTGGATTGCATTCGCGGCAGGCTCGGTGCTCGCGGGCGCCTCGAAGCGCCGGGAGCGCAGCGTGCGGCCGGCCGGCGACGCGCCGCCGCCGTCGACCGCCCTCGTGATGCCGATCTACAACGAGGATCCGCGGCGCACGGCGAGCGCCCTGCAGGCGATGGCCGAGGCGCTGGCCGCGATGGGCGCACAGGGCGGCTACGAGATCGTCGTGCTGTCCGATTCGACCGATGCGGATGCCTGGATTCGCGAGTCGCTCGCCATCAACCGCCTGCGCGCCGCGCTCGCCGGCATCCTTCCGGTTTGGTACCGGCATCGCTCGCGGAACGTCGCGCGCAAGGCCGGCAACATCGAGGATTTCGTCAAGCGGTGGGGCGGTCGCTACGACTACATGATCGTGCTCGACGCCGACAGTCTGATCGAGGCGCGCACTCTCGTCGGCATGACACAGGCCATGCAGGCCGATCCGCGCCTCGGCATTCTGCAGACCGCGCCGCAGCTGATCGGCGCGCAAACGCTGTTCGGGCGCCTGCAGCAATTCGCCGCGTGCGTTTACGGCCCGGTCATCACCCGGGGACTCGCGGCCTGGTCCGGCGACAGCGGCAATTACTGGGGCCACAATGCGATCATTCGCGTCGCGGCATTTGCCGAGAGCTGCGGGTTGCCGCGGCTGCCGGGCCGCAAGCCGTTCGGCGGCCATGTCCTGTCGCACGACTTCGTCGAGGCAGCCTTGATCCGCAGGCGCGGCTGGTCGGTGCGCATGACGACCGAGCTCGGCGGTTCCTGGGAGGAATCGCCACCCTCGCTGATCGATCTGGCGCTGCGCGATCGGCGCTGGGCGCAGGGCAATCTGCAGCACATGAAGGTGATCGGCGCCCATGGGCTGCGCTTCACCAACCGGCTGCACCTCGGCATCGGCATCATGAGCTACCTGTCCTCGCCCCTCTGGCTGATCCTGCTGACGATCGGCTTCGCGCTCGCTTTGCAGTCCCACCTGATACGCCCCGAGTACTTCACGCGCGATTTCCAGCTGTTCCCGACCTGGCCGCGATTCGACACCGAGCTGATGACGAGTTTGTTCTGGTTCAGCATGGTGGTGCTGCTCGTGCCGAAGCTGATCGGGTTCCTGCGGGCACTGTCGAGCAGACGAATACGGCGCGGCGCCGGCGGCGTCATCGGCGTCACCGCGAGCGTGTTCCTGGAGATCCTGCTGTCCGCGCTGTACGCCCCGGTGCTCATGCTGGTGCAGTGCCACCATGTGTTCGAGATCGTGCTGGGTCGCGATTCGGGGTGGACGGCGCAGCGGCGCGACGGCGGCAGCAACAGCTGGCGCGAGGCATGGAACTTCCACAAGACGCATTTCATCGTCAGCTGCGTCACCGCAGCGATCGTTTGGCTGCTGTCGCCGCCGCTGCTCGCCTGGGTTTCCCCGGCACTGCTGGGCCTTTTCCTGTCGGTGCCGCTGTCGCGCTTCAGTGGCAGCGTCGCGGCGGGGCGCGGCCTCGCCCGCATCGCGCTTTTGCGCACACCGGAGGAGCGGCAAGCGCCGCCGCTCGTCGTGCGCCGCGCGCAGCTGCATGCGACGGCAGCGGAGCTGCCGGCCGACGGCCTCGAGTTCCTGGCGCACAATCGCGAAGCGCGCTGGGCGCACATTCACGGCAATCTGCCGCGCCAGGCGGATGCGCGCGGCGAACCGAACGCGCTCGCCCTGACGGCCGAGCGCAAGCTGCAAGACGCTCACTCCTTGCAGGAGGGGCTCGGCTGGTTGACGCCGCTCGAACGCGTGGAGGTCGCGGGCGACGCACGCATGCTCGCGCAAATGGCGCTCCTGCCGGATGTGCCGCGGGTCTGGTTCCCCAATTGATTGCCTGGAGCATGCGATGATCCGCCGACGCGATGTATTGAAGACGGCCCTGGCGGTCGCGGCAGGTCCCTGGGCCGGCGCGACGCTCGCCTCTGCCACGCAGTCCCCGCAGAGCGCTGCGCCGACCAACGCCTTCGACTTCGCCTGGTTGAAGGGCCGAGCCCGGGCGGCCGCGAACCGCGCGTATGTCGCGCCGCAGGTGCAGTTGCCGCCCGCGCTCGCGCAGCTGAGCTATGATCAATATCAGGCAATTCGCTTTCGCGCCGATCACGCCCTCTGGGGCGACACCGGCCTGAATTTCCGCCTGCAGTTCTTCCACGTCGGCCGCGGCTTCATGCAGCCGGTGCAGCTCTACGAGGTCGAGAACGGCGCGGCAAGCGCCATCGAATACGATCCGCGGATGTTCGATTTCGGCGACAGCGGGATTTCGCCGGCAAGGATGCTCGGCGAGCCCGGATTCGCGGGGTTCCGCGTGCAATTCGTCACCGACTGGCAGGACGACGTGGCCGCGTTCCTCGGCGCGAGCTATTTTCGGGCGGTGGGTGGCGACACCCGGCAGTACGGGCTGTCGGCACGCGCACTGGCGATCGACACCGTCGCGGCCGGGAAGGTGGAGGAGTTCCCGCGTTTCACCGCGTTCTGGTTCGAGCGCCCGACCGAAGGCGCAGGCACACTCACCTTGCATGCTCTGCTCGATTCACCGAGTGTCACCGGCGCGGTGAGAATGACCTTGACGCCCGGCGCAACCCAGGTCATGGACGTCGACACCGCGTTCTATCCGCGCAAGCGGATCGCCCAACTAGGCATTGCGCCGCTCACCAGCATGTTCTTCTACGGCGAGAACGACCGGCGGGAGGCATACGACTGGCGGCCGCAGATCCACGATTCGGACGGTCTTTGCCTGTGGACCGGCACCGGTGAGTGGATATGGCGCCCGCTCGTGAACCCCGCGCAGGTGCATTTGAATTCCTATTTCGACGACCAGCCCCGCGGCTTCGGCCTGCTGCAACGGGACCGCAATTTCAACGACTACCAGGATGACGGCGTGTTCTACAACCGCCGGCCGAGCCTCTGGGTCGAGCCGGTCTCCGGTCCGGACGGCGGCTGGGGCCGAGGCGCGGTGCAACTGGTCGAGATTCCGACGGTCGACGAAACCTTCGACAACATCGTCGCCTTCTGGAATCCGGCGGTGGTGCCGGCGCCGGGCGAGGAGCTGCTGTACGGCTACCGGCTGTACTGGGGCACGCACATGCCCTTCGGTTCACCGCGTGGCACGACGGTCGCCACCCGGACCGGGCTCGGCGGCGTGATCGGCCAGCAACGCCGCTTCTTCTCGTGGCATTTTGCCGTCGACTTCGCCGGCGGCGAGCTCGGCGCGCTGCCGGCCGGATCGCCCGTCGAGGCGGTGGCGACGACCTCGCGCGGCGAGATCCTGAACAAGACCGCGCACTTCGTGCCGGAATTCAAGGGCTACCGCGCCTTGTTCGACGTCAAGCCCGACGAGCGGACCGATCCGATCGACCTGCGCCTGTACCTGCGGATTCGCGGCTGGCCGTTGACCGAGACCTGGCTATACCAGTGGACGCCGCCATCGCTGCAGGATCGCCGGCGCGCGCTGCTCGCAAGCTAGCCGGCCTCGGCGAGCGCGAGGACGTGCCGCTGCGCCGAGACGACGACCCCGCCGGCCTTTTCGAGCGTGATGGCGAACGCCTTCGCCCGGCGGACCGGCACGGCCGCCTGGATCGGCACGATGAGCTCGCGCGCCGGGGAGAGGCTGTCGAAGACCCCGCCGTCGACCGGATAGCGCGGATCACGCGTCGCGTCGAAGATCCAGATCTGGTACTGCCGCGACTTCGGGTCGTTTCGCGGCAGCCCGGCCACGCGGATGAACCCGCGCTGGGCGACGGGGTCCCAGACCACGTCGCCGTGCAAGGCGCCGGCCGCGGGATCCTTCGTCGGATCGAGCGCGAGTTCAATGGTACCGGCTTCGGCGAGCAAGGCGCGCCGTGCGATCGCCGGGGCTTCGGCAGGCGCAACTCGCGGCCGGGGCGGGGCATGCAGCGGGCGGATCCACGCCGCGATCGCCAGGATCAGGCAGGCCGCGGCCGCCCACCATCCCGACGACCCGGTTCCCGCGGCAGGCGAGTGCGGCCTGCGTGGGCCGCCGGCGCGATGATCGCTCGCGTCGCGGGAGGAGTGTGTTCGGCCGAGGTGCCCCTCGCTGGACGGGCCTTGTGGATGCTCGTTGGCCATCAGTGCCCCGCAAGGAAACCCGGGTGAGACGATAAAAAAACCCCCGCCGGTCGTCCGGCGGGGGGATTCCTTTCTCACTCAAATCAAGAGCCTGGCAGTGACCTACTTTCACAT
>DATLSG010000016.1:0-211772 GCA_035534275.1 Steroidobacteraceae bacterium | reverse complement strand
TGGCGGCAGCGAGCGTCGTCTTACCGACCTGCCGCGCACCCAGCAAGCCGACGACCGGAAATCGGTCGAGCATCCGCGTGACGGTTCGGAGATGGAAGAGGCGCTCGATCACCCCCGGATATTACCTTGAAATCTCGGTTTGTAAAACTGATATTTCAATACCTAACGCCCGCTCACTCCCACTCGATCGTCTCCGAGACCCCTAAGCGGTGGTTTTTGCTGATGGAAGATTTCTGTCTGCCACCACTTATCGTCAGATTTGCCGACAAACAATCTCGCTGGGAGGCGATAGACGGCAATGGATCACCAGCTTCCCTCTGCCATCCGGCGCTGGCGTTCCGCCTCGCGCGAGCTTGTGCTGGGTTGCGGCCCAAACGGCGGGAAGGCGGGAAGCGTGCCGCCGGGCTCATAAGTCGCGATCACAGTGCCCTTGGCCGTGACCTTGTGATCGACCATCTTTAGCATCGTGGTAGGTGTGCCGTCGCCGAACAGCCGCTTGCCCTTGCGCAGCGTCACCGGGAAGGTCATCAGCATCAGCCGGTCGATCAGCCCGGCGGCGAGCAGCCCCGGATAGATTGTGCTCGATCCCTGGATGATGAGATCGGGGCCGTCGTCCTGCTTAAGCGCAGCGACATCGTCGATGCACTTCAATCGATGGCTGTTCGCCCATTCGAGAGGCTGGTCGCCGCGTGTCAGCACGTACTTGTTCGCGCGGGTGAACGCCTCACCCATCGCCGCGCCTTCGCCTTCCACATAGGGCCAATAGGCCGCGAAGATGTCGTAGGTCCGGCGACCGAGCAACAAGTCGTACTCACCTGCGAATAGCGGGCCGATCACGTCGCCCACGGCTTCGTCCCAGAGCTTGAATACCCAGCCGCCTTCGTCGAAGCCGCCGGTAACGTCCTCAGTAGGTCCGCCCGGGCCCTGCATCACACCATCGAGCGATAGGAAGACACCGGCGATAATGTTACGCATCGGCGTGCACCGCCGCTTCGATCGCGGCAACGTCGATCTTCGTCATGGTCATCATCGCTGCGAAAGCCCGCTTGGCGGCTTCGCCGCCCTTGGCAATGGCTTCGGTCATCGTCTTGGGGGTGATCTGCCACGAGAGGCCCCACTTGTCCTTGCACCAGCCGCACTGGCTCTCCTGCCCTCCATTGCCGACTATCGCGTTCCAGTAGCGGTCGGTTTCTTCCTGGCTTCCGGTCTCGACCTGAAAGCTGAAAGCTTCGGAATGCTCGAACGCCGGCCCGCCGTTGAGCCCGACGCAGGGCACGCCGAGCACTGTGAACTCGACCACCAGCGCATCACCCTCCTTGCCGTTCGGGTAGTCACCAGGGGCGCGTCGCACTGCGCTCACCGAACTTCCCGGAAATGTCTGGGCGTAGAAGTTCGCCGCGTCCTCGGCATCGCGATCGAACCATAGGCACACTGTCGTTTTGGGGACTTGCGCACTCATGCTTGTGCTCCTTGCGGGCCCACTACACCAAAAGCCGCGCCCTGCGGATCGACGGCGATGACGACCCAGTCGCCGCCCGGCACCTGATGCGGGCCATTCACGACGCTGCCGCCGCCCATTTCGATGGCTGCCTTCGCCGCGGTGATCGACTGGACACCGAAGTAGAACAGCCATGCGGCGTTCGGGCTCTGCGGGGGTTTCTGCATGATGGCGCCGAGGCGCAGGCCGGCGTGATCAATGAAGTCATAGCTGCCCATCGCGCCCATCGGCATGCTGTCCTTGAATTCGAAGCCGAAGTGCTTTGCGTAGAACTGCTTTGCGCGCGGCTGGTCAGCACTCGCGAGTTCGTTCCAGCGCACGCGCTGCGCGGTGGAGACATCAAACACGTCGCTCTTCGCGCCGGGTTTTCCCGGCGGCGGAATCGGCGCTATTACGTAGAAGGGCGTGCCCATCGGGTCGGCGACCATGGCAATGGCGCCGACGGGCAGATCCTTGCGCGGCATAAGCAGTCTGCCGCCATCGGCCTCGATGGCCTTCACCGCCGCATCAACGTCGGCGACACGCAGATAACCCAGCCAGGCAGGGCGCGCGCCGTGCTGCACCATGTCGGGCGTCAGCGAGAGGACGCCACCGTTGTAGCCGCCATCGCTGCGGCCGATCATGCGGTAATCCATGTCGCCGCCCGGCGGATCGGAACGATCGGCGATCTTCCAGCCGACCACCGCACCGTAGAACCTCGCCGCTGCGGTGGCGTCGCTCGTCATCAGTTCGTACCAGATGAAACTGCCGGTGGCGCTCATTGCAAAGTCTCCTTGTTGAATGACAGTGTGAGATAGTTCTTCAAGTGGGCGAGGGCCTCGCGTAGTGGCGCGCGATCGCCGCGCGCCTTCGACAGCACGAAGCCGCCCTGCAGCACCGTTTGGGTGTAGATCGCGAGACTCTTGGCAGTCACAGGCAAGCGCGGCGGGTGCAAGGCAATCGCCAATCGGATATCTTCCGGCAGCTTGTCCGCGTGTCCTTCGATCGAAGCGCCGCAGGCCACGCGCATCGGATCCGACGTCGCGAATGCTTCCTGCATCGTCGTGCCAGCGAAACAGGTGAACGCCTCGAGCGGGCCTTCGGCGATCGCGGCGCGAAAATCGATGTAGCCGAAAATGCGATCGAGTGGATCAACGTGCTGGTGATAATCGGCCTTGGCGAATAGCGGACCGGTCACGTCGCTCCAGTGCTGAGCGGTTGCGACGCCGAGTTCGTCCTTCGAGGCCAAGTGATGACAGAACGCGCCCTTGGTCACGCCCGCCGCGGCGCCGAGTTGATCGACACTAGTTGCCGACCAGCCCTGCTTGCGGACCAGCCCAATTGCTGCGTTGAGCAGGGCCAGGCGCGCACTGCCGCGACGCGGCTTCGTGGATGCGGATTGCGCGACAACGGCCATCGGTAACCAACCTAACCAACCGGTCGGTATGTGTCAAGAGTATGCGCGGCGTCCAGGGTCTGTCGATTGTGAGTCGTGTCCGTCGGAGCTAGCGATCTCGCAATCAAGGAGCCACCATGCCTAAGCTCGTCGCCCGTTGTATCGCCATCTCGTTAGACGGATTCTCTGCCGCCAAGGGCCAAGCGCTCGATGCGCCCTTTGGTAAGGACGGACTGCGCCTGATGGAGTGGGCCTTTGCCACCAAGTACTTCGCCAAGATGACCGGTCAAGAGGGTGGTGCCCAAGGCCTCGACAATGATTTCCTCGTCCATTCTGACGACAACATCGGCGCCACCATCATGGGCCGCAACATGGTCGGCCCGCAGCGCGGCCCCTGGCCCAACGAGGATTGGAAAGGCTGGTGGGGTCCGAATCCGCCCTATCACCACCCTGTCTTCGTGCTCAGCCATCACCAGCACTCGAACTTCGAGATGGAAGGAGGCACCCGCTTCAGTTTTGTCAACGATGGCATCGAGTCCGCTCTAAAGCAGGCCTTTGCGGCGGTCAAGGGCAAGGATGTTCGCATCGGAGGAGGCCCTTCCACGGTCAGCCAGTATCTAAAGGCTGGGCCTGGTGGGTGAGCTGCATTTCGTGCTGGTGCCGATGTTGCTGGGCAGCGGCGAAAGGATCTTTGAGGGATTGGATGGGCTCTCAGATAGCTACGAGGTAGTCGAGTACATCCCATCAAAGACGGTCGCTCACGTGCGCATCGTCAAGAAGGCTAAGTGACGAGAGGTTTTTGCCAGTATCGCCCCGAAACTCAAGGGTCACTGCCTCGGCCGACCGTGCCAAACTGGGGAAGCGCCCCGGTCACTTCCACTCAATCGTCTCTGGCACTTATAAGCAACTGAAAATACCGGACTTATTGTCCGCGTACGCCAAATTTACCGTCACATCTACCGTCAAACAATTCCGCTTGGGGGCGATAGACGGCGATAGATGCCGAATGCAATGGTGTCGAGTCGACGGTTCTCAGCGGATAGCGCGGGAAACCAGCCGATCTATATTCCATAAAATGGAATCCGTAGTTCCATTTTTGGGAACTCCGAGTTATGCTTTGTCTGCATGATCGTTATTGGCACAGATATCGTAGAAGCTTATTTCAAGTCACGGGCCGGCCATAGGGGAATCAAGGCTGCGCGATCTCAATATGACGCCTGGCTGGCGATCGCAGGAGCAGCGAATTGGAAGACGCCGGAAGAAGTAACAAAGGCACATCCGAAGGCGAGTGTCTTGAAGGGCGGTCGTGTGGTTTTTAATATCAAAGCCAACGACTATCGGTTGATTGCGTTGGTTGAGTACGTGGGTGGCGTTTTGATGATCCGATTTTTCGGATCGCATGAGGAATATGACGACATTGACGCGGAGACGGTTTGATGAAGACGACCTTGATCGTGATTCAAGATGAAGCGGACCACGCTGACGCCAAGAAGCTTATCGAGAAGCTGATAGGGTCTAGCGATCCGAACGACCGTGCACGGATGGTAGCCCAGGCACGCTTGGTCGAGGCTTACGAGCGCTCTGAGTGGCCACGTACGGCGCCGACAATTCCGGTGCTTCTCGCCTACATAATGGATCAGCATGGCCTTTCGCGCGCTGATCTGGTGCCGTTACTTGGTACAGCCAGCCGCGTGAGCGAAGTCCTGAGCGGAAAGCGGGACTTGAGCATGACAATGGTGCGCCGGCTCCGCGAGCGCTTTCACATCTCAGCAGATTTGCTCGTTCCGCGGGGTCGAGCGCGCAACAGAATAGCTGCGTAAGCTTTCCGGCCAAGATCCATGACTCTTACACCACTACCCGGGAAACGATCCGGCAGACAACTCTTGCCTTGCGAGAACCACATGTGTGGCATTTCGCGTGGGGACGTGTTCCGTGCATTGATACCCTAGCGACAGCGCGTCAATTCCGCCAAGAAGATTTTCGCCGGAACCAAGCAGGATCGGTGCGATGGCCAAATGTATTTCGTCAATCAGTTTCGCGCGAAGGTATTGACGAATTGTCGCGACCCCGCCGCCAAGCTGAACGTCTTGATCTCCGGCTGCGTCTCGAGCCCGTGCAAGCGCAGCGTGAATTCCCTCAGTTACAAAATGGAAGATCGTTCCGCCGTCCATGGTGATCGAATCGCGCGGGTGATTCGTGAGCACAAAGACGGGGGTATGGAAAGGCGGATTGTCGCCCCACCACCCCTTCCAATTTTCGTCTGGCCAAGAACCTCGAATCGGTCCGAACATATTTCGGCCGATGATCCGTGCCCCAATGTTATCGAAGCCGCGTGCCGCGATTGCATCGTCAGTGTCGATTGTTCCGGCCGCGTGGCCATGCAACTTTCGAAAGGTTTGTGTCGCGAAGAACCATTCGTGCAGTGCGAGGCCACCGACACCAAGTGGGTTGGCGAGATCCTGGTAGGGGCCTGCACCGTAGCCATCGATCGATAGAGAGAAGTTGTGGACGCGAAGCTTGGGCATCAGGATGCCTGTCGGTGAAACTAATGGTCAGCACTCGTCGCGGCTTTCTCGGTCCGAATATTGCCAGATTTCCAGCTGGCCGGTGAATCAACTCGTTGTCGCAGGTTTTTGGCCACCAACGGCTGTAGCGCCTCCACCCCTACCGTTCGCCTTATAGGACGTCGGCTCAACATCCGTACCGGCGGCTGACGACCGCTGGCGTAGGAGCGAATCGGGTTTTTGCCAGTTTCACCCTGGTTTCTGGGGTTACGAAGTGAATGCGACCCGTGGCAAACTCTGTAGGCAGCCCCTCACTCCCACTCGATTGTCTCCGGCACCTATAAGCACCTGAAAGAACGAGACTTCTCCTGACCGTACTCCGCACTTACCGTCAGAGCTACCGCCAAAAACTTCCGCTTGAGGGCGATAGAAGGCGATAGATACCGAAAGGGTCGAAGCGCTTTGGCAGCTATGCGATGCAAGCCGCGATCGGTCGATCAGCGGCTACCAAGAACGTCGGTCCATTTGATTGCTGATTTATTCCACCATCGAGTCAAGTGCGTGCCGCCGTCAAGCCAGTTCGGCCACGCATTGCGACAGCGACATCACGTCAACCTTAGGATGGAGCGAATAGCGAACGGAGCCCGGGTAAACTACCAGCAGCCGATGTAGTTCGAGATCTTCGAGGGCGGAACCCATCGACGGCGTCATCTTTGGCGCATCAGCTCGCTTGATCTCAATTCCGAAACGCTGCCCCTTCAAAAACAGTAGCAGATCGAGCTCTGCGCCAGCCTGCGTTCGCCAGTAATAGGCTTTGGCATTTGGCACAGCACCCAGAATTTGCTCGATGATGAACCCTTCCCATGATCCTCCGACGACGGGATGTCCATCGAGCTGCCGGCGATCGCCGATTCCGAGCAGCGTGTGCAGGAGTCCTGAATCGCGAATGTAAACCTTCGGGGATTTTACCAACCGCTTACCGACGTTCTCGAACCAAGGCTCCAGGACGCGTACAACAAGCGCGCCGGATAACGCGTCGAGATGGCGTTTGACGGTTGTATGAGCCTCTCCGAGGGATCGTCCAATCTCCGAGCTGTTCCAGATTCCACCTGAATAGTGAGCGGTCATCGTCCAGAACCTGCGCATCGTGCCCGAGGGCACACGCACTCCGAGTTGAGCCATATCGCGCTCAAGGAACGTGCGGATGAAATCCTCGCGCCAAGCCGAGCTCGCAGCTTCGGTGCGCGCCAGGAACGATCGCGGAAATCCGCCTCGCAGCCACAATCGATTGGTATCCGGGCGGTTGAGCTCTTCAAGCGTGAATCCAGCCATCTCGACAATAGCTATCCGGCCTGCCAGAGTTTCGGAACTTTGGCGCAGTAAGTCCGGCGAAGCGCTTCCTAGAATGAGAAAACGCGCTCGAGTCGGCTTGCGGTCCAACAATACCCTTAGAATCGGGAAGAGGTCGGGATGACGCTGCACCTCGTCAATGACGATCAGCCCATGTAGGTGCTCTAGCGCCGTCAGGGGTTCCGACAAGCGGGCTAGGTCGACAGGATTTTCCAGATCGAAGTAAGTGCTTTTCGAGGTATCAGCGAGCTGCCGTGCGAGCGTAGTCTTGCCGCACTGCCGCGGGCCGAGCAGCGCCACCGCGGGACTGGTTCTTAGGCCGGCACGCAGTCTGGCCAAGAGCTGTGGCCGGTTAATCATGCCTCGCATAATGAGCGACATCCGCTCATTATTCAAGGTCTTTGTTAGGCTTGGTCACTCCCACTCAATTGTCTCCAGCACTTATAAGCGCCTGACATTGTTATTCTTTTTCCAAGAGTACAATGAACTTACCGTCAGATCTACCGCCAAATGATTCCGCTTGGGGACGATAGACGGCGATAGATGCCGAAACCCTCGCGGGCGTTTATCTAGGACGATCGCTGCCAGAAGGATCCTTGTCCTGAATTCCTCTGATTTCATCATAGGTTGGCAAGACGAAGACATAAGCCAATAGCCCGATCAGCAGCGCCACCGCCTTGGATTTTCGCCCATAGAGGCCCAGGAGACCCCACTCAAAGATCTCATTCGCCACGAACGCCAGAATGGCCAGGAGGACGATCGCCGAGATTGGTCGCCTGTGTGGCGCCAAGAATTTGCGTGCAGCGACGCGCCAACCAGGCATCACGAACCTCTCGGCGGAGTTGGGCTTCCACTTGCCGCGACATCGTCCGGGTGGCCGCATTTAGGGCAGGTCTTGGAATCCAGCAATGAGAACATCCAACGGCTTGCCAGTTCTTTAGACATCGAGTCCCAGATCCAGCGAGTCCTGCAGCCAGGGCAGCCAATCGATCTGCATGCAAAGAACATGGCTCCGAGCCAAACCAGTGCGCCACCCAGCTGCGCAATCACCACAACGATCGAGTCCGGGAACGACTTGTACACCGTAGCACCCAAATACACGGCCGCCCCGCCGCACAGCAATCCAACAAGTGCGATTGCGGCCTTCGTTCCTTGCCCAGTGCGCCAAATGATTGATTCGCTGAGGCGCATCGGTGACCGTCATCGCTGCGCACGAGCGCAATCAATCGGCATCCGCTTCGAGCAACGTAAACTGCGACCTTCCAATCAACTTCCTGAAGTCACGATCAAAACTGACCAAGTGCTCACCGAGGTGGATCGTCGCAGCGGCAAGCCATGCATCCGGCACGGCATTTCCTTTGAGCTGCTTCTCGATGCAAAGTTGCCGCAGGCGCGGCCACTCAGGGCCCAGCGACGCAAGGTGGACACCTTGAGCGGCAAGCAGCGCATCGACAAACGCAAGGGCGTCGTCGACCGGCGTTGGGTCCTGGAAAATCTTGGGACTGCTTACTAGCCGCAGGAAGCTGGCCAGCACCATTGGCATAAGAATTAGCGTGCCGCCCGAAGCGGCAGCTGAGGCGGCGTCTTCAAGCCAGCTGCGAGCGATACGATGGTGCGGATGGTCGCTGCGCGAAGCGGCAACGAGGACATTGACGTCAGGCGTCATCGCCCAATGCTGCCAACATTGCCTTGTTACTCAGCGGATCGACGCCAGCCGCCAATCCGCCGCGTCCCTTAAATACGGGAAGGCGCAGCTTGCCGCGTTGGGGCGCCGCATGGCTTCGAAGTCGGAGCTGGAGCCCCTCCTCGATCACACGGGTCAGGCTGGTGCGCTGCTGCGCGGCCAGCGCCTTGGCATCGGCAAGCAACTGGTCGTTGATGTCGAGCGTTGTCTTCATGGGTCCATCATACAGAATTCTGTATTGGGATTGCAAATGAGGGCCAAGGAACTGGGGACACTGGCATTCCGCCACAGCGCGCCGGGAGGCAAGTTTCTGCCACTTTTGCCCCCAATCTCGGGGTTCACTGCCGCGGCTGACCGTGCCAAACTAGGGAAGCGCCCTGGTCACTCCCACTCGATCGTCGCCGGCGGCTTGCCGGATATATCGTAGACGACGCGCGAAATGCCGCTGACCTCGTTGACGATCCGGTGGGTCACGCGGTCGAGGAAGTCGTACGGCAACCGCGCCCAGCGCGCGGTCATGAAGTCGATCGTCTCGACCGCGCGCAGCGCGATCACGTAGTCGTAGCGCCGTCCGTCGCCCATCACCCCGACCGAGCGTACCGGCAGGAACACCGCGAACGCCTGGCTTACCTGGTCGTACAAGTCGTGGCGGCGCAACTCCTCGATGAAGATCGCGTCCGCACGGCGCAGCAGGTCCGCATGGGATTTGCGGATCTCGCCGAGGATGCGCACGCCGAGCCCGGGACCCGGAAATGGGTGGCGGTGGACCATCTCCGCCGGCAGATCGAGCTCCTCGCCGAGCCGGCGCACCTCGTCTTTGAACAATTCGCGCAGCGGTTCGAGCAATTGCAGCTTCATCCGCTCGGGCAGACCGCCGACGTTGTGGTGCGATTTGATCACGTGGGCCTTGCCGGTATTGGCGCCTGCCGATTCGATCACGTCCGGATAGATCGTCCCTTGTGCGAGCCACTTGACGCCTTTGAGCTTCGCCGCCTCCTCCTCGAACACCTCGACGAAGACGCGGCCGATGATCTTGCGCTTGGCCTCCGGATCGGCCTCGCCGGCGAGCGCGGTGAGGAAGCGTTCCTCGGCGTCGACGCGCACCACGCGAATGCCCATGTGCGCGGCGAACGTCGCCATGACCTGGTCGCCCTCGCCGAGCCGCAGCAGGCCGTGATCGACGAACACCGCGGTGAGCTGGTCGCCGATCGCCCGCTGCAGCAGCGCCGCGAGCACCGACGAGTCGACCCCGCCAGACAGGCCGAGCAACACGCCGTCGGTGCCGACCTGAGCGCGCACGCGCGCGATGGCATCCTCGAGGATCGAGGGCGTCGACCACCTGGCCTCGCAAGCCGCGATCTCGCGCACGAAGCGTCGGAGGATCTCGCCACCCTGAGGGGTGTGGGTGACTTCGGGATGGAATTGCAGCGCGTACAGGCCGCGCGATTCGTCCGCCATTGCGGCGAGCGGCGCGTTGTCACTTGCCGCGATCGTGCGAAAGCCCGGCGGCGCGGCGACGACCCGGTCGCCATGGCTCATCCAGACGTCGAGCAGCCGTGCGCCGTTCGCGTCACGCGCATCCTCGAGACCGTCGAACAAGCGCGAGCCCGCCGCGGGGCGTACCTGGGCGTAACCGAACTCACGATGGCTCGATGATGCAACCTCGCCGCCGAGTTGCGCGGCCATCGTCTGCATCCCATAGCAGATCCCGAGCACCGGCACGCCGAGCGAAAATACCTCGGCGGGCGCTGCCGGCCCTCGCGCGTCGTAGACCGATTCCGGCCCTCCCGACAGGATGACTCCCTTGGCCGCGAACCGGCGTATGTGCGCCGGATCCGCATCCCAGGCGTGGATCTCGCAATACACGCCGATCTCGCGCACGCGCCGCGCGATCAACTGGGTGTACTGCGAGCCGAAATCGAGGATCAGGATCCGGTCGCCGTGAATGTCGGTCATCAACCGATCCGGTAGTTTGGCGCTTCTTTGGTGATCGTGACGTCGTGCACGTGGCTCTCCCGCACCCCCGCGTTGGTGATGCGCACGAACTGCGGTCTGCTGCGCATCTCCTCGACGCTGCTGCTGCCCGTGTAGCCCATCGCGGCGCGCAGTCCGCCGGCGAGTTGGTGCAGGATCGCGACCAGGCTCCCGCGATAGGCGACGCGGCCCTCGATGCCCTCCGGCACGAGTTTCTCGAGTTCGGAGGTCGTGTCCTGGAAGTACCGGTCGCTCGATCCATGCGACTGCGCCATGGCGCCGATCGAGCCCATACCGCGATAGGATTTGTAGGACGCGCCCTGGTACAACTCGACTTCGCCCGGCGACTCTTCGGTGCCGGCAAACAGACCGCCGATCATCACCGTGTGGGCGCCGGCCGCGATCGCCTTGGCGACGTCGCCCGAATAGCGGATCCCGCCGTCGCCGATCACCGGCACACCGCTTCCCTCGAGCGCCGCGGCGACGCGGCAAATCGCGCTGATCTGCGGCACGCCGACGCCGGCGACGATGCGCGTCGTGCAGATCGAACCGGGCCCGATGCCGACCTTGACCGCGTCCGCGCCGCGCTTCACCAAATCGAGCGCCGCCTCGGCGGTGACGATGTTGCCGCCGATGATCTGCAGTTCCGCGTATTTCGCCTTGATGCGTTCGACCATGTCGAGCACGCCGCGCGAATGGCCGTGCGAGGTGTCGACGACGATCACGTCGACGCCGGCGTCCTGCAGCGCCGCCACCCGGTCGAGCGTGTCGGGCGCGGTGCCGACTGCGGCGCCGACGCGCAGGCGCCCGGTCGCATCCTTGCAGGCGCTCGGAAATTCCGTGGCCTTCTGGAAGTCCTTGACCGTGATCATCCCCTTGAGCTCGTGATCGTTGTCGACGACCAGCACTTTCTCGATGCGGTGCTTGTGCAGGAGCGACAGCACCTCTTCCTTGGGCGCGTTCTCCCGCACCGTGACGAGGCGGGACTGCGGGGTCATCACCGACGAGACCGCCGCGTCCAGCTTGGTCTCGAAGCGCAGGTCCCGGTGGGTGACGATGCCGACGACCTTCTTGCCGAGCACCACGGGTACTCCAGAGATGTTCTTCGAGCGCGTCAACGCGAGCACGTCGCGGATCGTCATGTCGGGACTGACGCTGATCGGATCGCTGATCACGCCGCTTTCGAATTTCTTCACGCGGTCGACCTGGCGCGCCTGTTCCGCGAGCGGCATGTTCTTGTGGATGATGCCAATCCCGCCCTCTTGCGCGATGGTGATCGCGAGGCGCGCCTCGGTGACCGTGTCCATCGCCGCCGAGACGATCGGCAGGTTGAGGCGAATTTGCCGGGTGAGCTGGCTCGACAGGGAGACTTCGCGTGGCAGCACTTCGGAGTAAGCCGGCACGAGCAGGACGTCGTCGAAAGTCAGTGCCTCTTCGAGAATACGCATAGGGACCGCGTTCACTTGGAATAGCTTGAGAGGCGCCGCATTCTACCCTAGCGCCCTCTCGCCGGTAAACCTATGATGGGACGATGCAGGATCCGGCCCGCGAGATCCCCGACCCGCGTCGCGATCGCGACGTCTATACGGTGTCGCGGCTGAACCGCGAAGCGCGCGCTCTGCTCGAGCGCGGCTTCGGCGGCCTGTGGCTCGAGGGCGAGATCTCCAACTTCGCGCGGCCGGGTTCCGGGCACTGGTATTTCTCGCTGAAGGACGCCGCCGCACAGGTCCGCTGCGCGATGTTCCGCACGCGTAATTCGCAGCTGCGCTTCACGCCCCGGGACGGACAAAAGGTGCTCGTGCGGGCCCGCGTCGGTCTGTACGAGCCGCGCGGCGAGTACCAACTGCTGATCGAGCACCTCGAGGATGCCGGCATCGGCGCGCTGAAGCGGCAGTTCGAGGAGCTCGCGGCCCGGCTGTCCGCGGAAGGCCTGTTCGAGACCGCACGCAAGCGCCCGCTGCCGCGGCTGCCGCGGCGCATCGGTGTCATCACCTCGCCGACCGGCGCGGCGGTGCGCGACATTTTGCAGGTCCTGGGACGCCGCTTCCCGGCCGCCGCCGTGCTCATCTACCCCGTGCCGGTGCAGGGCGCCCAAGCCCCGGCCGAGATCGTCGAGGCATTGCGCTTGGCCGGCCGCCGCGCGGAGTGCGACGTACTGATCCTCGCGCGAGGCGGCGGCTCGCTCGAGGATCTGTGGGCCTTCAACGACGAGGCGGTCGCACGCGCGATCGTCGCCTCACCGATCCCCGTCGTCAGCGGAGTCGGGCATGAGGTGGATTTCACGATCGCCGACTTCGCCGCCGACCTGCGCGCGCCGACCCCCTCGGCGGCGGCCGAGATCGTCGTCCCGGACGCCGAGGAATGGTCGAAGACGTTTCGCGCGTTCGCGTCGCGTCTGCGTCAGAGCATGTCCCGTTGGCTGCGTGACGCCCGCGACCGCCTCGGCTGGCTCGCCGGGCGCACCGCACACGCCGGTCCCTCGGCCCGCCTCGCCGAGCAGATGCAGCGTCTCGACGAATTGGAGCAGCGCCTGCCACGGGGTGTGCGCCAGCGGCTCGCCGAGCTGCGCTCGGCTGTCGCCGAGAGCCGCAGCCGATTGTGGAGCCTGAGTCCGGCGGTGCGCCTGCGCGAGACCGCGGGCCGGCAGAACGACCTGCTTGCGCGCCTGCGCGCCGCCGAACTGCAGCAGCTGCGGCATGCTCGCGAACGGCTGCTGCCGCTGGTGCGCACGCTGCAGGCGGTCAGTCCGCTCGCGACGCTGGAGCGGGGCTATGCGATCGTCGCAACCGGCGACGGCCGGATCCTGCGCGACGCGGCCGATGCTCCTCCCGGAACCCGGATCGAGGCGCGCCTCGCCCGCGGCCGGATTCGCGCGACGGTCGACGACCCGCCGGCCTGACGCGCAGGATGCCTCCGCGTCAGGGCTTCTTCGCCCGCGCCGGCTTTACCGGAACCTCGTGGTGCGGCGACTTGCCGCGCGGCGCCGTCGTCACCACCAGCGAGGTCAGCGGACAGCGTTGATGGCGCACCAAGATCGCGCTGAAGCGGTCGAAGCTGCCATCCGGGTTCGTCTTGAAGCCGAGCCGTTCGGCGAACGGCAGGTCGAAGCAGGGGCTCATCAAGGTCGCCTTGTACCAGGTGCCTCCCTCGCTCTGGATCAGAAGAGTGCGATCGTTGATGACATCCCAGTCGTAGATGCCGTGATGGTTCGCGAACGGGATCTGCGCCTCGGGCGCCGCCGCGGCAGGCGCCGATTTGCGACCGGCGGACGGCGCAGCAACCGCCGCCGCCGCGCACAGGCCCGCGAGTACGGCCGCGGAACAGGCCCTGATGATGTTCATCGCTCGCCTCCGGAACCTTGGCCGATCATGCCGGTTTGGACGTCGCGCCGCGCGAATCGTTCCCGCCGGCACGCGTCGCGCTCAGCGCAGGGACAACTGCAGGCGCACCGCCCCGTGCTGCGCGGCGACCTTGTCGTTGATGACCAGGAACACGCGGCCCGGATCGATGCCGGTGCCGCTCAACAGGACCTTCTCGATCGCGACCGCGCGCCGCTCGGCGAGCGCCTTCAGGTCCGCAGCGCCGACGTGGATACGGCCCTGCAGACGTGCCTCGAGAAAGGCGATCTTCGCCGCATCGGCCTGCGCCGCCTTCGGCGGCGGCGCGGCGCGCACATACTCGGGCCGCGCGTGGAACTGCGCGCGATAGAGCGCCGTCAATACGCCAAGCTGCGATTTCGGGTCGAGGGAGCGCAGGAGCGCGCCCGACGCCGGCGCCGCGACCCCGCCGGCCGGCGGCGCTGCGACCGGCGCCGGGTGCGCCGGCGCCTCGCGGCGGCCCAACATCTGTTCGGCCACCTCGGCCGCGAAACGCGCCTCGGCGAGCGCCGGCCCGTCGAGCGTGGCGAGCGGCGCGATCGGCACGTCGACCTTCAATTGCGGCCGTGCATTCAGCGCCTTCGCCACGATGCGCAGGTGCGCGAGGTCGGTCGCATCGAGCGCCGCGTCGCCGGGCCGGAAGTCCGCGAACTGGATTTGCGGGCCCGCGCCGAACAGCGCGCCCAGCAACCGGAAGGGTGCCGTGACCGCCTTCTGCAGCACGTTCACGATCACCTTCCAAATCAGCGGGCCGAGGCGAAACTTCGGGTCGTGGAGTGATCCTGTGACGGGGATGTTCAGGTCGATGACGCCCTGGCGATCCTTCAGCAACGCGACCGCCAGCTTGATCGGCAACGACACCGCGTCCTTGCTGTGGGTCTTGGGGCCGAATTCGAGCTGATCGATGATCACGTGATGGGTCGCGGCGAGCTTGCCGCCATGGATCAAATAGTGCAATTCGGTCGTCAGCTTGCCCTTGGTGATGTCGTAGCCGGCGAACTTGCCGGAATAGGGATTGAAGATCGTCAGATCCATGTTGCGGAAGTTCATCGTCAGGTCCGTATAGAGCGCCGGTCCGAGCAGGTTCACGCGGCCGGTGATCGACACCGGCGCATACGGACCGATCTCGCCGTGCAGATCGACTCTGGCGCGGGTACCGGGCCTGGAGTCGAGGCCGCGGACATCGCCGGCCAGCTTCTGAATGCCGGTGGAGAAGTTCGGCTTGATCGACAGGTCGGAGAAATTCGCGTGGCCATCGCGCACGATCACCCGGCCGATCGTGATGCGCATGGGCCGGCGGCCCCAGGCCGCCGCCGCGACCTTTACGCCCCCGCGCTTCGTCGCCGCGACCATCTTCGGGGCACCGGCGCGGTTCGGCGGCGCCGCGAGAATGCGCTTCACGTTCATCCTGTGATCGGGCTCGACGATCACCCGCGCATACGGTCCGATCGCGTCGATGCGTGCGATCTGCAGCCGCGCCGGTGCGAGTTGCAATCTCAGGCCGCGCACCGCGAGCCGCCGCCAGTCGACCAGGTCCTCACGCAGCGCATCGTCGATGGTGTGCAGACCGTCGATGCTCAAGTCGCCGGCGAGCGCGACCGTCGGACGCCCGCGCTGCATGCGCAAGGCGAGCTTGGCGCCGAGCAGCCCGTGCTCGAGCGTCAGGGACGTGCGCTGCGCGACATAGGGTTGCAGGGCCCTCAGGTCGATGCGGCTCGCCGTGAGCCGCAGCTTCGCCGACATCGGCGAGGGCACGACCTCACCGCGCGCCGTGAAGCGCCCTCCCTGATCGACCCCGGTCGCGAGCACGATCTGCACGGGCCGCGCCGGATCCAGGCTCGCGCCGACGATGTCGAGCGACAGCGGCTCGAGCACAATCTTCGCCGCCGGCCGCGTCCCTCGATCCTCGGCCGACAGGCGTGCGTCCCGGATCGAGATCTTGGCCAGATCGACCTGCCAGCGCGGCGCCGCGGGCGGCGCCGGTGCTGTCGGCGATGCCGGGCCCAAGAGGCGCATCAGGTTCAAACGCCGGTTGGTGCCTAGCCAGGCGTCGACGTCGAGGCCGTGCAGCGCGACACGTTCGACCTGCACTCGCCGTGCGGCCAGGTCGAGCGAGACGCCGCCGATTGCGAGCCGCGGCAGCCGGATCCAGTCGCTCGCCGAGCCGGCCGCAGCGATGCCGAGGTCCGTGACGTCGGCGCTGGCGCCGTCCACGCGCAGCTGCAGCTTCGGTTGCAGCTCGAAGCGATACGGAGCGTCGAGGGCGAGCCGGCCGCCGGTCAACGCGAAAGCCGGTGGATTCGTCAAGCGCGCGTGCAGGAAGGCCGCGACGGTCGCCGCACGCAGGTCGCTGATCCGGATCTCGCCCTGCGAGGCGATTGGCTGCAGCGACAGGCGTCCGTGCCAGGCGATGCGTTCGCCGAGCGGGGTCCGCGCCGCGAGCGAGAAGCCGCCCCCCCGGGCTCCGGTCGTGAAGTCCCGCAGGTCGAGCTCGGTCGGCGCGAACTGCAGCGTGAAATCGCCCGGATGGGAGCGGTCTTCATAGCGCAACTGCGCGTTCGTGACGTGCAACACCGCGACTCGGATCCGCGGCAGAGGCGCCGTCGCGGCTTGCGGCGACGTTGGCTGCGCCGGGGACTTGGGCACGAGCCGCGCCAAGTTCAATGAGCCGTCAGGCTCGACGACCGCGTCGGCGTATGGGCCGGCCAGATCGATCTCGCGAAAGGTGTATTCACGGCGCCAGATGGACGCGGCGGCAGCGAAATCGACGTCGAGCCCGGTAAAGCCGACGAGCTTCGTGCCGGCGGGACCGGACAGCGCGAGGTCGGCGACACGCAACCGGAACAGGAACGGATTGAAGCGAATCTCGCCGACGGTCGCATCGACGCCGAGCAGTTTGCGGCTCTGATCGACGATCGCCGTGCGCAACAGCTTCGGCGCGAGCCAAAACCCGGCGCTCGCGTATCCTGCGATCACGACCGCCAGGACCGCGAGAATGCGCAACGATCGGAATTTGTAGAGTGGTCGCACCACTTATCCCGAGGGCCGTTTTCCGGGGGCTTGCGCCCCGTTTGGTCCGCTGATTCTATCGCTTATTGCGCTGTATGAGGCGTTTTCGCTTGCGGACCTGGCGGGGCGTCAGAGGGTTGCGCTTGCCGGCGAATGGGTTTTCGTCGCCGCGAAAGACGACGCGGATCGGGGTTCCGGCCAGGTGGAATGCCTTGCGGTAGACGTTGACGAGGTAGCGCCGGTACGCGTCCGGCACCTGATCCGTCTGGTTGCCGTGGATCACGACGATCGGCGGATTACGGCCGCCCTGATGCGCGTAGCGCAGCTTGATCCGTCGGCCGTGCGCGATCGGCGGCGGGTGGCTCTGGATCGCCCCCTCGAGCACCCGCGTCAGCTCGGGCGTCGTCAATTCCCGCATCGCCGCCGCGTATACCCGGCGCACCGACTCGAACAACTCGCCGACGCCGCTGCCGTGGCGGGCGGATATGAAATGCAGGGGCGCAAAGTCGGCGAAGCTCATTCGCTGCACGATCTGCTCGCGGATCGCCTGGCGTTGCTCGGCCGGAATGTTGTCCCACTTGTTCGCGGCGATGAGCAGCGCGCGGCCCTCCTCGACGACGGTGCCGAGGAGGCTCGCATCCTGGTCCGCGACCATGTCCTGCGCATCGACCACGACGATGACCACGTGCGCGGACTCGATTGCCTGCAGCGTCTTGATCACGCTGAACTTCTCAACCGCCTCCTCGATGCGGGCCCGCCGCCGTACGCCGGCGGTGTCTATCAGCGTATAGCGCTCGCCGTCGCGCTCGAACGGCACGAGCACCGCGTCACGCGTGGTGCCGGGACGATCGAAGGTGACCAGGCGGTTCTCGCCGAGCATGCGGTTGATCAAGGTGCTCTTGCCGACGTTCGGCCGGCCGATCACCGCGACCTTGATGCCGGTGGCCTCGGGCACATCCTGTGCGTCCGCGGCGAGCCCGGCGAGCGCCGCATCGAGCAGCGAAACCACCCCCTGATCGTGCGCGGCGGCGATGGGCTGCGGTTCACCGAGGGCGAGTTCGTGGAAATCGGCGACCGCGGCCGAGGCGTCGTGCCCTTCGGTCTTGTTGACCCCGAGGACGGTCGGTTTGCCGCTGCGCCGCGCGAGCCCGGCGACGAAGTGATCCTGCGGCGTCGGTCCCGCCCGGCCGTCGACTACGACGACCAGCCGGTCCGCCTGTTCGATCGCGCGCTCGGTCTGCACGAGCATCAGGCTTTCGATCTCGTCGGCCTGCTCGACGATCCCGCCGGTGTCGATGACGATGCACGGAATGTCGCCGCGGCGCGCGAAACCGTACTGGCGATCACGCGTCAAGCCCGGCAGGTCGGCGACCAGCGCGTCCCGTGTACCGGTCAGCGCGTTGAACAGGGTCGACTTGCCGACGTTCGGCCGACCGATCAACGCGACTACCGGCAGCAAGGTCGATGTTACCCGTTCGGCCGCGGCGCCGACTGGAACGCGGTGATTTCGCCGCCGTCGCTCATCACGACGACGGTGTTGCCGATCGCGATCGGCGGGCTGGAGATCCGGAATTTCGAGTCCCGCGTGCGCGCGATGATCACGCCGGTCCTCTTGTCCAGCCAGTGCAGGTAGCCCTGAAAATCGCCGACGACGACCGCGGCCTGCGTCAGAGCCGGCGCGCTCAGGTCGCGCCACTTCAGAGTGTCGTTGTGCCAGATCTCGGCGCCGTCCTGTGCACGCAGCGCGACGACCGTGCCGTTGGCCTCCGACACGTAGACGTTCTTTGCGTCCGCCGCGAGCCCATGGTCACTCGACATCTTGTGCGCCCACCAGATCTGGCCCGAGTCGAGCGCGAGCTGCGCGGTACGCCCGTGATAGCCGGTCGCGTACAGATTGTCGCCGACGACGGCGACGGCGCAATCCACGTCGACCAGGCGTTCGAGCTCGGTGCGGCCGTGCGGCGCGTTGAGCGTCGTGCTCCACAGCGTGTCGCCGTTATCGATGTTCACGGCGACGATCTTGCCGTTGTCGAAGCCGCTGACGACCTCGTTCTTGACGATGACCGGTGTCGCGATGCCGCGCAAGCTGAGCCGCGGCACGTCTTGCTCGATCGACCATCGCTTCGCGCCGGTGGTCTCGTCGAAGGCCTGCAGGCGCCCGTCGACGGAGCGCATCACGACAGTCGAATCGCCGATCGCCGGCGCCGACAGCAATTCGGCGTCGACGTGTAAGTGCCACCGAATCCGCCCGGTCACCGCGTCGAGCGCGACTATGTCGCCGTTGCTCGAGCCGACGACGACGAGTCCGTCGCCCGCTCCGGGGCCGGCGGACAAGGGCAGGCGCAGACGCGCGCGCCAGATCCGGCGGCCGTTCGCGACCCGCAGCGCCTCCACCACGCCCTTGTGCGAGGCCGCGTACACGACGCCGCCTTCGAGCGCCGGACCGAGCCCAAGGCGCAACAACATCTGGTGCTTGCCGCCGCCGACGTCGACGCTCCAGACCTTGTGGACCGCCAGTTTCGTCGTGATCTGCACGAGCTTGGCCGGCTGATCGACGTCTTTATCCTTGCTGCAGCCGGCGAGCGCGAGCAGCGCGGCGAGTGGCGCGGCGATGTGGTGGCGCATCAGCGCGGCCCTCCGCCTGGCGCCGGCGTCGTGCCGGGCATTGCGGGTGCGGCGCCAAGGTTGGCGATCTTCAGCGCAAGCAGCGGGTTGTCGCCGTAGCGCGGGTCGCCGACCGCGAGCGCACGCTGATACTCGGCGATCGCACCGGCACGATCGTGCTTCGCGTACAGCGCGTCGCCGCGCGCCTCGTCGAACAGCGCTGCGAACGGCGCTCCGGGGTCCGCACCGGCGAGCGTCTCGAGCGCCTCATCGGGCTTGCCCTCGGCGATCTGCACGCGCGCCAGGCGCAGCCGGGCGATCTTCTGCAGTTCGCCGTCGTTCGAGCTCGCAACCACATGCGCCAGCTCCACGGCCGCCGCGGGCAGCCGCCCGTCATCGACCGCCAGGCGGGCGAGTGTGAGCTCGGCCTGATCCGCGTAGGGACTACCCGCGAATTTGCCGGTGATCTCGCCGGCGATCCGTTGCGCGCCGGCCGGATCGTGTTTGTCGAGCGCCGACGTCATCCCGTCGAACAATGCCGCGGCCTGCAGCGCGCGGCTGTTGCGGTGGCTCTCGTAGTACCGATAGCCGAACAGCAGAGCCGCGCCGAGCAGCGCGCCGCCGAGCAGCCAGGGACCATTCTCCGTCAGCCAGTTCTTGACGGCCTCGAGTCGTTCATCGTCGGTCAAATAGTCTTCTACCATGACTTCCCCATGTTCGCCGCGCCCGGCCCCAGCAGCACATCCAGTCGTTCGCCGAGCCGATCGACCGCACAATCCTCCTGCGCCCGCCCGTCCCGTAAATCCTTCAGCCCCACCGAGCCGCGGGCGGCCTCGTCTTCGCCCAGCACGAGCGCGTAGCGCGCGCCGCTCTTGTCCGCCCGCTTGAATTGCGCTTTGAAATTGCCGCCGCCGAGATTGAACAGCAACTTCAGCTCCGGCCGCTCATCACGGAGCCGCTCGGCCAGTTGGAACCCGATCCGCTCCGCGCGTTCCCCGCTCATGATCAAATAGACGTCCGGCGCAGCGACGTCGGCGGCCCGGCCCAGCTTCTCGAGCAGCATGACGATGCGCTCCTGGCCCATCGCCCAGCCAATGCCCGGGGTCGCGGCGCCGCCGAGCTGCTCGACCAGGCCGTCATAACGCCCGCCGGCGCACACGGTGCTTTGTGCGCCAAGCGAATCGGTGATCCACTCGAAGACGGTGCGCGTGTAGTAATCGAGCCCGCGAACCAGCCGCTGGTCGACATGATACTCGATACCGGCGGCACGCAGGTGGTCGCATAGCGCCGCGAAATGCTCCCGGGACTGCGGGTCCAGGGATTCGCCGAGATGCGGTGCGCCGGCGACGATGCGTTGCGTCTGCGGGTGCTTCGAGTCGAGAATCCGCAGCGGGTTCGCGTGCAGGCGCCGCCGGCTGTCCTCATCGAGCTGTGACTCGTACGCCGTGAAGTAAGCGATCAGGCGTTCGCGATAGCCGGCGCGCGACTCGGGCGTACCGAGCGAATTCAGGTGCAGCTTCAGGCCGCCGAGCCCGAGGCGGCGCAGCAGCCGCGCCGACAACAAAATCATCTCGGCGTCGACGTCGGGCCCGTCGAAACCGAAGGCCTCCGCGTCGATCTGGTGGAACTGGCGGTAGCGGCCCGCCTGCGGCCGCTCGCGGCGGAACATCGGACCCATGCACCAGAGGCGCAGCCGCCCGGCGCGCAGCAAACCGTTGGAGATCGCCGCCCGCGCGATGCCGGCGGTCGCCTCGGGCCGCAGCGTGATGTGATCCTCGCCTCGATCGACGAAGCTGAACATCTCCTTCTCGACGATGTCGGTGAAATCGCCGATCGAGCGCTTGAACAGCTGGGTCTGTTCGATGATCGGCGCACGGAACTCCTCGTAGCCATAGGCGGCGAAGATTTCCCGCGTCGTACGTTCCATGAACTGCCATGCGCCGATCTGCGACGGCAGGATATCGTGAACGCCGCGCAGCGGCTCGATGATCGTGCTCAAGATCGCCCCGTCAATGTCGTGGGCGCGTCGGCGGCGCGTACGGCTGTAACTCGCCGTCGGCGGCGATGCCGAATCGGCCGACGTTGTCCCTCACGTAGCGCGCGCCGAGCGCCACTGCGCGGCCGTTGACCCGCACCTTGACACCGGTGGCGTAGCCGAGGATCACCGTGAGGGGCGCCCGGCCGGCGATCTCGCGTACGGTGCTCGCGCGGGCGATGCCGCCGGACAGGCGTGTGCCGGCGGCGTCGCGCACATCGACCCAGCAGGGCGCCGTAAACGCGAGCCGCAGCTGCGCCGGCCTTCCCGCCGCTCGAACTGGCGCATGACCCGCAGGCGCCGCCGTGCCCGCAGTGGGTGCCGCCGTCCCGGCCTGCGCAGCTCCCCGGGTTGGCGCCGCGGCTGCCGGCAGCCGCGCCCCCGGCACCGTTTCCCGCGCTCGCGGCGCACCGGTCTGCGGTGCCGCGGCCGGGTCGCCGGACGGTGCGCTCGTCGCGCTGCGGCCCGCCTCGTGGCTTGCGATCCGCAGACGCCAGGGTTTCCACCACAGTACGCCGACGATCACGACGCCGAGCACCACGAGAGTCACGAGTGGTCGCCATGCGACCCGCTTGCCGCCGAATCGCGGGCGCGCCATGATCGGCGTCATCGTCTCCGGCAGCTTCGGCGCGGCGAGCGGCTCGTTCAAGGTGTCGACGGTCGCAACCAGATCCTCGCCCGGTATGCCGAGCAGGGCGGCGTATTTCTTCAGATGACCCTTGGCGTAGACCGGCGCGCCGGCGCGCTCGAAATTGCCCTCCTCGAAGGACTCGATGACCCGGGCGTCGAGCCGCAGTTCATCAGCCGCCTGCTGCACGCTGATTCCCCGGCGCTGCCGCTCGGTCCGCATGCGCGAACCGAGTTCCACCGCCGCAATCATTGGGGAATGCCGGCTTGCAGCATGCGCGCTTCGCTGGAGGCCGGGAAGTCCTTCTCCAGCTGTTGTGCGTAGTTCGCCGCGCCATCCGCGTGGCCGAGCGCGCGCTCTGCGCGCAGCCCGAGCCAGAGAATCCCCGGGCTCGGCGGATTGACCGCGAGATAGCGCTCGACGAGCACCGCCGCCTTCGCCGGGTCCTTGCGCCGCAGCGCGAGCGCGCCCGACTCCAGCATCGCCGCCGGCATGTTCGGACGCACGGCCAGAGCCCGCTTGAAATAGCGCTCCGCCGCCGCGTCGTCGCCGGCGCCCTCGAGGCACACGCCGGCATTGACCATGGCCACTTCGGGCGTCAGATAGAGCGGACTCGCCATGACTTCGCGAAACACCTTCACGCCTTCGGCGTTGCGATGGCTGCGGCACAGATACCCGGCGTAGGTGTTCATGATGTCCGGATCGCCCTTGCCGAGCCGCGCGGCCTCGTCGTAGGCGCGCCGCGCATTCGACGCCTCGCCGAGCCGTTCGTACACCAGTCCGGCGGTCGCCTGGACGGTCGCGTCGTGCGCATCCTCGCGCAATGCGCGCGCGACGAAATGGCGGGCAATCGCCAGTTTGTCGAGCCGCATGTAGGCGAGTGCGAGCTGCACGTTCACCATCGCCGCCTGCTCCGGGTTCTCGCCGGGGACGAGACCGTTCTGCGACGCACACGCGCCGAGCACGAGCGACATCGACAACCCGGTGGCCGCCAGCCGCAGCGTGCGCCCCCTCACGGCGCCACCTGGGCTCGCGGCGCGCGATTCGGCAGTTTCAAACCGAGACGCACCAGCAGCCGATCATCGACGCGGCCGGCGAGTTGGCCGCAGGCCGCGCCGATGTCGTCGCCGCGCGTGCGTCGGATCGTCGCGATCACGCCCATTTCGTTCAATATGTCCCGAAAACGCTGGATCGCGACCTGCGGCGAACGCCGGTAGCACGTGCCGGGAAACGGGTTGAATGGAATGAGATTCAACTTCGCCGGTCGGCCGCGCAGCAGGCGCGCCAGCTCGCGCGCCTGCTGCGGCCGGTCGTTCACGCCGTCCAGCATGACGTATTCGAAGGTGACGCTGCGCCCGTTCTGCCGCTCGATGTAGTGCCAGCACGCGGCGAGCAGCTCATCGATCGGGTGCTTGCGGTTGATCGGCACCAGCTCGTTGCGCAGTTCGTCGTTCGGCGCGTGCAGGCTGACGGCGAGCGCGACGTTGCATTCCTCGGCGAGCCGGTACATTTGCGGCACGAGCCCGGAGGTGCTGAGCGTCACGCGCCGGCGCGACAGGTCGTAGCCCAGGTCGTCGAGGAAGATGCGCACGGCCTGCACGACGTTGCGATAGTTCGCGAGCGGCTCGCCCATGCCCATGAACACGACGTTGGTGATGCTGCGCGGTTCGCCGCCGCCTGCCGCATCCCGCGCGAGCTCGCGCCGCGCGAGCCAGACCTGGCCGACGATTTCCGCGACGCTCAGATTGCGGTTGAACCCCTGCTGCGCCGTCGCGCAGAAGCCGCAATCCATGGCGCAGCCTACCTGGCTCGAGATGCACAACGTGCCCCGCTCGGGCTCGGGAATGAACACCGTCTCGATCCCCTGCGCCGCGTCCATACGCAGCATCCACTTGCGCGTGCCGTCGCGCGAGATCTGCTGCGTGACGATCTGCGGTACCGCGACCGTCGCGGCCTCCTCGAGCGCGGCGCGCAACGGCTGCGCAAGATCGGTCATCTCGGCGAATTCTCCGGCGCCCCGGCGGTAGATCCATTGCATCAACTGCCGCGCGCGAAATGGCTTTGCGCCGAAACGTGCCGCGACGAACGCCTCGAGTTCTGCCCGCGGCAAGCCGAGCAGGTTCACGCGATCGCCGGCCACCTGGTGCATTTCGAAGCCGTCCTCCGCACGAACGACGCTAGCGCGTCCGCGGGCAGATCTCTGTTGCGCGAAAGAAGAAGGCGATTTCCCGCACCGCCGTCTCCGGCGCGTCGGAGCCGTGCACGACATTCTCGTCGATCGAGTTGGCGAGGTCCGCCCTGATGGTGCCCGGCGCGGCCTTCTTCGGGTCGGTCGCACCCATCACCTCGCGGTTCTTCGCCACCGCATCCTCTCCTTCGAGCACCTGGACCAAGACCGGCCCCGAGGTCATGAAGCGCACCAGATCCTTGAAAAACGGCCGTTCCCGGTGCACGCCGTAGAACGCCTCGGCCTCGGCTTGCGACAGGTGCAACATGCGCGCCGCAACGATTGCGAGCCCCGCGGCCTCGAACCGGCGATAGACGTCGCCGATCAGGTTGCGGCCGACACCGTCCGGTTTGACGATGGAGAGAGTGCGCTCGATGGGCATGAACGACCTCGGTGAGGATGCTGGGCGGTGCTCGCGATCCCGCGAGGGGACCGACAAGGACTGCGCAGTTTAGCCGACACGGCCCCGCCAAGCAATCGACTGCGGCACCGAAGTGCCTGTATTGATTGAATAATCCGGCGTGGGAGCGGCAGGTCGAGCGAGCAAGCGGGCGGGCGCCTCGTCAGACGTTGAAGCTCTCCCCGCAGCCGCATTCGCTCTTGGCCTTGGGATTTTGGAATTTGAAGGCCTCGTTCAGCCCCTGTTTGACGAAATCGACGACGGTCCCGTCGATCAGCGGCAGGCTCACCCGGTCGACGATGACCTTGACCCCGCGCGCGTCGAAGACCGCATCGTCGGCGCCGATCTCGTCGGCATAGTTGACGACGTAGGCAAAGCCCGAACAGCCCGTCTTCTTGATGCCGAGGCGCAGCCCGACGCCGCTACCACGCTTGTGCAAATGCGCCCGAACCCGCTCCACCGCCGCCTCGGTCAGCACGATCGCCATATATTCACCTCCGCGTCGCATGCATCCGCCTGAACTACGACACTACATAACACGCTGGGCCGCCCGACGCACGACGGCTAGGTCTCAACTCGAGCACTCGCCGTGGCGATGACCGCGCGCCAGGCATCTTCGACCACCAGCAGTCGTCCAAGTTTCTCGACCGGCACGCCGAACAGACGCCGGAGCGCCTCGACCGGCAGGGGCAGTTCGGCCGACACGGGCCCCCCCGGCGCCTGTTCGGCGACCCAGGCCGCGGTCGCGATGGTGTGCGGGCAGCCGAATGCGAGAAATTGCGCCGCGGCGATCCGGGTGCCCCCGTCGGCCGGCGTCTCGAGGCGGATCTGAAACTGCACCCAGGCGCCCTGCTGCCGCTCGCCCGCAGTCCCGGTCGCGACCTGCGGTCCGTCGAGCGTGCCGGCCGCGGGCGCCGATTCGAAATAGCGCAGCGTCATTTCGTTGTAGCGCATGCGCCCCCGATGCGCCGCAGACGAGCGAGTGCGCCGCCCACCGCGCTAACGGCCCGATCCACGTCCTCCTCGGTCGTCTGCCGACCGAGGCTGAAGCGCAGACTGCTCTCGGCCAGGCGCTCGCCGCGGCCGAGCGCTCGCAGCACGTACGAGGACTCGCCGGTCGCGGACGCGCAGGCCGAACCGGTCGAAACGGCGATCTCCGGCGCGACGGCGGCGAGCAGGCTCTCGCCTTCGACGTCCTCGAACGAGACGTTGAGGATCTGCGGTACGACGTCGGCCGGCGCACCGTTGCGCAAAGCGCCGCCCTGCCTCGCGAGCCCGCGCCAAAGGCGCTCGCGCAGCGCCTCGATGCGCCACCCCTCGCTCTCTCGTTCGGCCGCGGCGATCGCGAATGCCGCCCCCATGCCGACGACCTGGTGCGTCGCGAGTGTGCCCGAGCGCAGGCCGCGCTCCTGGCCGCCACCGAACTGCCGGGCCTCTATCTGTACCCGGCGCCGCCGCGACACCAGCAGCGCGCCGACGCCCTTCGGGCCGTACGCCTTGTGCGCCGACAGCGACATCAGGTCGGCGCCGCAGGCGCGGAAGTCGACCGCACACTTGCCGACGCTCTGCGCCGCATCGACGTGCAGCCGCACACCGCCGTGGCGCTCGCAAACTGCGGCAAAGCCGGCGATGTCCTGGATCACGCCGATCTCGTTGTTGACGTGCATCAGCGAGACCAGCACGGTGTCCGCGCGCAGCGCGGCGGCGAGCCGATCCGGATCGATGACGCCGCGCCGATCCGGCTGCAAATAGCTCACCTCCCAGCCACGCCGCTCGAGCTCGCGGCATGGGTCGAGCACCGCCTTGTGTTCGGTGCGGGCCGTGACGACGTGCCGTCCGCGGCCCTGCGCGTGCGCGCCGAGGCCGAAGATCGCGAGATTGTCCGCCTCGGTCGCGCCCGACGTCCAGATCACGTCGGCGGGCTCCGCGCCGACGGCGGCCGCGACCTGCGCGCGCGCCGACTCGACACGCTCGCGTGCCTGCTCGCCATAGGCGTGCCCGATCGAGCCCGGGTTGCCGAAGCTGCCGTCGGCGGTCAGGCACGCGCCCATCTGGGCGGCGACGCGCAAATCGACCGGCGTCGTCGACGCATGGTCGAAATACGCGGGGCGGCTCATTCGCCGCCCGTGCGGGCGGCGCGCCGGCGCCGGCCGGACACCGCGCTCAGGATGCCGCGCAGGATGTTCAGCTCGTTTCGGTCGAGTCCGGTGCGGTTGAACAGGCGCCGCAGGCGATCCATCAGGTAGCCGGTGCGATCGCCAAACTCGATCTCGCCGAGGACCCGCTCGAGGTGCGCGTAGAAATGCTCCAGGTCCGCGCCCTCGGCGAGCGGCGCCTCGAGCTGCGTCCGCCCCGCCGGCTGCTCGCGGGCAAGGAACACTTCGTAGCTCAGCAGCAAAACCGACATCGCGAGGTTCAGCGAACAATAGGCGTCATTGGCCGGTATCCGCACGAGCAATGCACAGTGGTTCAGGTCCTCGTTCGCGAGACCGTAGCGCTCCGACCCGAACAGCAGGGCCGCGCGCGAGCCCGCGGCGAGCGCGTTGATGCGAGCCGCCGCCTCGCGCGGCGTCGCGAACTCCCAGGAGAGGTTGCGCGGCCGTGAGGTCGTGCCGGCGACGAACGCGCAGTCGGCGATGGCGGCGGCGACCGTGTCGACGACCTTCGCCGAGGCGAGCACGTCGTCGGCGCCGGCGGCAAGCGCGATCGCCTCGGGATGTGGCATCGACCGCGGCCGCACCAGAACGAGATCGGCGAGCGCCATGTTCTTCATCGCGCGCGCGACCGAGCCGACGTTTCCCGGATGGCTGGGCTCCACGAGGACGATGCGAACGAGGTCGGTCATGCTCTGCTATTCTAGCGCCACGATATGCACCCGCTGCTGAACATAGGCATGCGCGCCGCCAGGCGCGCTGGCGACTCGATCGCGCGCAGCATCACGCGGCTCGATTCGCTGAAGATCGACACCAAGGGCCGCAACGATTTCGTCACCGACGTCGACCGCAAGGCCGAGGCGGACATCATCGCGACCGTACGCCGCAGCTATCCGGATCACGCCTTCCTCGGCGAGGAGACCGGCCGCAGCGGCGAGGGCGAGTTCGTCTGGATCATCGATCCGCTCGACGGGACGACGAACTTCCTGCACGGCTTTCCGGCCTTTGCGGTGTCGATCGCGCTCGAGCACCGCAAGCGCATCCAACACGCGGTGATCTACGATCCGATGCGCCAGGAATTCTTCACCGCCTCGCGCGGCGACGGCGCCCAGCTAGACGGCAAGCGGATTCGCGTCAGCACGCAGCGCGGCCTGGAGGGCTCGCTGATCGGCACCGGCTTTCCGTTCCGCGCCGACGCGACCGACGTCGACGATTACCTCGCGACCCTGAAGGCCGTGATGTCGGTGGCCGCCGGCGTTCGCCGGCCGGGGGCCGCCGCCCTCGACCTCGCCTACGTCGCCGCCGGGCGCCTCGACGGATTTTGGGAATACGGCCTGAAGGCATGGGACACCGCAGCCGGCGCGCTCCTCATCCAGGAAGCCGGCGGCCGGATCGGCACCCCCGCGGGCGCCGAATACGCGCTCGGACCGAACGTCGTCGCCGGCAATCCAAAGGTCTACGAGGGGCTGATCGCATTGATCGGACCCCTGACCCCGCGCGCGCTGCGGGACTAGCGCCTCGCGATCCCTGCCGCCGACGCATGTCAGCCCGCGTGCGGGCCCGCGGCTTCCTTGCGCCGCAGGCGGCTGTGCTGGTAGCCGTAGGCGAAGTACAGAACGATGCCGATCGCGCTCCACAGCGCGAGCCGCAGCCAGGTGGCCTCGGGCAGGAAGGCCGCCATGCCCGCGCAGAAGATGATGCCCATGATGGACACGAACCACACCGCCGGGACCCGGAACGGCCGCGGCAGGTCGGGCCGGGTGTAGCGCAGCACGAGCACGCCGGCGCACACGACGATGAAGGCGATCAGCGTGCCGATCGACACGAGCTCGCCGAGGATGCCGATCGGCAGGAGCCCCGCGAAAGTCGCCGCGCAGACGCCGGTGATCATGGTCGAGATGTGCGGTGTGCGGTACTTCGGGTGCACGGCGCCGAACATCTTCGGTAGCAGTCCGTCGTGCGCCATCGTCAGCCAGATTCTCGCCTGCGGGATGATCATCGTGATGATCACCGAGGTGAGGCCGAGCAGCGCGCCGACGAGCACCCAGCTCGTGAGCCAGTGAAGCTGACGGTGCGCCTCGATCGCGACGGCCACCGGGGCGGCGTCGTTCAAGAGCGGATACGGCACCATGCCGGTCATGACGCCCGACATCAGGATGTACAACACCGTGCAGATCGCGAGGCTCCCGAGGATGCCGATCGGCATGCCGCGGCTCGGATTTTTCGATTCCTGGGCGACCGTCGAGACCCCGTCGAAGCCGATGTAGGCGAAGAAGATGATGCCGGCCGCCTGGATGACACCGCTCCAGCCGAACTGGCCGAACTTGCCCGTGTTCTTCGGAATGAACGGCACCCAGTGCGCCGGGTTGACGTAGTACGCGCCGAACACGATCACCGCGACGACGATCGTGACCTTGATGGCGACGATGATCGTGTTGACGAGCGTCGATTCCTGGATGCCCTTGTAGCAAAGCGCGGTCGCCGCCGCGATGATGCCGATCGCCGGCAGATTCAAATACGAACTCGTCTGATGGACCTGGAAGCCGGTCGCCCCGGCCGCGAACGGCGCCGAGGTGAACGCCGCCGGCACTCCGTTGATGCCGTAGAAATCCAGCAGCTTGACGAAGTAGCGGCTCCAGCCGACTGCGACGGTCGCACAAGCCATCATGTATTCGAGCACCAGGTTCCAGCCGACGAACCAGGCGATGAACTCCCCGAGGGTCGCATAACTGTAGGCGTAGGCGCTGCCCGCCACCGGCACCATCGTCGCGAATTCCGAGTAACAGAGGCCGGCGAACATGCAGCCGATGCCCGCGATCACGAATGATATGACGATCGCGGGTCCCGCGTGCTGGGCCGCGGCGAGTCCGGTGAGGACGAAGATGCCCGTGCCGATGATGCCGCCGATGCCGAATGCGATCAGCGACGGGGTGCCGAGAGCGCGCACCAGGTTCTTGCCCGCCGCTTCGGCGTGGTAGTCGGAAATCGGTTTGGTTGCGAACAGACCGTTCAATTTCATCTTGTGCACCCGATGTGGCCTTCGAAGGGCGCGGCGCCGCCACGATCCCTGCGCCGCTTGGCTGTGGCCGACTGTAGCGGCTTTCGCGCCGCGCAGCCAACAGTTTCCCGGGTTCGGGCCACCCCCCAAGCGGCGCTCGCTCAGGGCAGCCCGTCGATTTCTTCGGGTTTGCTCATCTTGCGCTCGAGCAGATCGTCGGTGCGTAGGCCGAGATCGAGCGCGATCGCCGAGGATATGTAGATCGACGAGTAGGTGCCGGCGACGATGCCGATGACGAGCGCCGCCGAGAAGCTGTGCAGGGTCTGACCGCCGAACAGCAGCAGGGCGACGACCACCAGCAGCGTCACCAGCTTGGTCATCAGGGTCCGCGACAGCGTCTGGTTGATCGATTCGTCGATGACCTGTGCGATGCCGATTTTGCGCGCGTTGCGGGCCCGCTCGCGCACGCGATCGAAGACGATCACCGTGTCGTTCAGCGAATAGCCGATCACGGCGAGGATCGCCGATATGGCCGTGAGGTCGAACGTCATCTGCGTCACCGCGAAGAAGCCGAGCACGCAGATCGGGTCGTGCAGCACCGCGAAGATCGCCCCGAGCGCGAGTTTCGGCGTGAAGCGGATCAGCACATAGACCATGATCAACAACAAGGTCGCGGTGAGCGCCCACGCACCCCTGATGAACAGCTCCTCGCCGACCTGCGGGCCGACGACCTCGGTCGACTGCAGCGTCACACCCGCATCGATGGAGTGGAACAGCCCGGTGATGCGCGCACCGATCTTGTCGCCCTTGAAGTTCGGATCGGGCGGCAGGCGCACGAGGATGTCGCGCGGGCTGCCGAACTGCTGGACCTGGGCGCCGGCGACGTGCCCGCGCGCGAGGGCCGCGCGCAGGCGGTCGACGTTCGGCGCATCCGGGAAGCGCGTCTCTACCACGACGCCGCCGGTGAAATCGATGCCGAGGTTCAGGCCGCGCACCACGACGAGGAGCAGCGAACCCGCGATCAGCACCGCCGACAGTCCATACCACACCTTGCGGGTGTGCATGAACGGGAAGCGCGTTACCTTGTGAAAGAACTCCATCTGCGAACTCCCTCGTCCCGCCGCCCTAGATCGGCAGCCGTTCGATCTTGCGCCGGCCGCCGAAGACGACCTGGACCAGGGCGCGGCTGCCCATCAGCGACGTGAACATCGAGGTCGCGATGCCGAGCACGAGCACCACCGCGAAGCCCCGGACCGCACCCGAGCCGAACAGCCACAGAACGATGCCGGCGATCATCGCCGTCATGTTCGAGTCGGCGATCGCCGAGAACGCGCGCTCGAATCCGGCGGCGATCGCGGCCCGCGGCGAGATGCCCATGCGGACCTCCTCGCGGATGCGTTCGTAGATCAGGATGTTGGCATCGACGGCCATGCCGACGGTGAGCACGACGGCGGCGATCCCCGGCAGCGTGAGCGCCGCGCCGACCAGTGACAGCATCGCCGTCAGCAGGATCACGTTCGCGCCGAGCACGACGTCGGCGATGACGCCGAACCACTTGTAGTAGATCGCCATGAAGACGAACGCGGCGAGCGTGCCGAACACCATCGCGTGGATGCCCTTGTTGATGTTGTCCTGGCCGAGGCTCGGGCCGATCGCCCGCTCCTCGATCTCCGACAGCGGCGCTGCGAGGCCGCCCGCCCGCAGCAGCAATGCGAGCTCGCGCCCCTCGATCGGATTGATCCCGGTGATCTGGAAGTTATTGCTGAACACTCCGCGGATCGTCGCCTCGTTGATCACCTCTTCCTTGGTGTGCACGACCTCGGCCCCGGCCGCGTTCTTCGAGCTCGAACGGTCGATGAACACGACGGCCATCATGTGACCGATGTTCTCCTCGGTGTTGCGCAGCATCTTCTCGGCGCCGCGGCTGTCGAGCGAGACCGACACGGCCGGACCGTCCTGGGTGTTCGGCTGGAACGAGGCGTCGGTGAGCTGGTCGCCGGTGACGACGATGTCGCGCTTCAGCAGCACCGGCCGCTTGTGCCGCGTGTAGTAGAGCTTCGTGCCGAGCGGAATCTGCCCCGTGCGCGCCGCGTCGAGCGGATTGTCGGTCTCGTCGACCATGTGAAATTCGAGGGTTGCCGTCTTGCCGAGGATCGTCTTCACCTCGGCCGAGTTCTGCAGCCCGGGCAGTTGGATCGCGATCTGATCGGCACCCTGGCGCGCGACCTGCGGCTCGGACACCGCGAGTTCGGGGCTGTTGAGGCGGTTTCGCAGGATCACGATGTTCTGCTGCACCGCGTAATCCTCGCGTTGCTTGATCTGCTGCGGCGTGAGCGTCAATTGCAGCGCCGGCGCGCCGCCGATGGTCGTCTCGACGAAGTTCACGCTGCGATTGTCGCTCTCGATCGCATCGCGACCCTTGGCGAAGCTCGCGGCGTCGCGGAACAGCACCACGACGCGATTGTCCGGATAGTCGACGCGCACGTCCTCGTACGGCACGTGCGCGTTGCGCAGCGAGGCACGGAAATCCTGGTTGAATCGATCGAGCTCCTGCTTGACCGCCGCCTGGATGTCGACCTGGTAGACGAGGTACACACCACCGCGCAGGTCGAGGCCGAGCTTGATCGGCGTCAAGCCGAATCGGCGCATCCAGTCCGGCACCCGGGACGCCGTCGCCAGCGCGATCGTGTATTTGTTCGGCATCGCCGCCGAGATCGCCGCGTGCGCACTCTTTTGCACTGCTGCGGTGGGGAAACGCAGCGTCAAGCGCCCTTGCTCGACGAAGGATCCGGCGAGCGGTATGCCCTTGTTCGCGAGCAGCTTCTCGATCGCGAGCCGGTCGGACTCGGTGACCGCGGATTGATCCTTGGCGAGCTGCAGCGCGCTCTGCTGACCGAACAGATTCGGCGAGGCGAGCAATATTCCGATCAGCAGCACGATCGCGACGAACACGATCTTCCATCGAGGGTAGGCAGTCATGCGTTCTTGACCGTGCCCTTGGGTAGGATCTGCGAGACCTGAAATTTCTGCAGTTTCACGCTGACGCCTGCGGCGATCTCCAGCGTCAGGAACTGCTCGCCGACCTCGAGCACCTTGCCGAGGATGCCGCCGTTGGTCGCCACTTCGTCGCCGGCGGCAATCTTCGACAGCATCTCCTTCTGTTCCTTGGCGCGCTTGTTCTGCGGCCGGATCAGCAGGAAGTAGAACACGACCAGGAGCACGACCGGCAGCAGCAAGGCGCCGAAGATGCTCTGTCCGCCGCTCGCACCGGCCGTCTGTGCAAATGCGGATTTGATGAAGAAATTCATGGCGTTGCACCCATTGTTGCGCGGCCCAGGCCGCGGCGGAAAGCGGGGGATTATACCCAAACGGCGCGGCAAAACCTCACGGCGTCGCGCAACCTTGCCGCGGCGGCTTGCCCGCGGGCCCCGGCGCGCCCCCCGCCGCGTCCCGCGCCGCGTAGAACGCCGCGGCGTAGGGCTCGAGCCGGCCGGCCTCGATCGCCTCGCGGATCTCCCGCATCAGGCGCTGGTAGAAGTATAGGTTGTGGATCGTGTTGAGCCGCGAACCGAGGATCTCGTTGCACCGGTCCAGGTGGCGCAGGTAGGCGCGGCTGTAGTTGCGGCAGGTGTAGCAAGCGCATCCTGCCTCGATCGGCCCGGTGTCGGCGCGGTGGGCGGCATTGCGGATATTGACGACGCCGCCGCGGGTGAACAGATGCCCGTTGCGCGCATGCCGCGTCGGCATCACGCAGTCGAACAGGTCGACGCCGCGGCGCACCGCCTCGAGGATGTCCTCGGGCCGCCCGACGCCCATCAGGTACCGGGGCTTGTTGCGCGGCATCCGCGGACACAGTGTTTCGAGAACCGACGCGCGTTCGCCCTCGGTCTCGCCGACGGCCAGACCGCCGATGGCGAGGCCGCCGAAGCCGATCCGTTCGAGCGCCTCGAGCGAGGCGAGGCGCAGCGTCGCATGTACCCCCCCTTGGACGATCCCGAACAACGTGCCCAGCGGATCCTGACGGTGGTACTCGCGGAATCCGCGCAATGCCCAGCGCATCGAGCGCTCCATCGACTCGCGCGCCTGCGGTTCGTCGGCGGGATATGCCGTGCACTCGTCGAAGCTCATCGCGACGTCGGAGCCCAGGATGCGCTGGATGCGCATCGATTCCTCCGGCGAGAGAAACACCGCCGCGCCGTCCACCGGCGAACGGAAATGCGCGCCCGCCTCGCTGATCTTGCGCATCGTCGCGAGACTCCAGACCTGGAAACCGCCGGAATCGGTCAGAATCGGCCGCCGCCAGTGCATGAAGCGATGCAGGCCGCCGTGTGCGCCGATCACCTCGAGCCCCGGACGCAGGAACAAGTGGAAGGTGTTGCCGAGCACGATTTCGGCGCCGACCGACTCGAGTTCCTCCGGCGTCATCGCCTTCACGCTGCCGTAGGTGCCGACCGGCATGAAGGCCGGCGATTCGACGTCGCCGCGGGCGAAGCTCAGCCGGCCGCGCCGGGCGGCGCCATCGGTCGCGAGCAGCGAAAAGCTCATCCGCGGCGCCGTCACGGCCGCTCCAGCGCGGCGCGGCGGGGGCTGAGAAACGTCGCGTCGCCGTAGCTGAAGAATCGGTAGTGCTCGCGGACCGCGTGCGCGTAGGCGTCGAGCAGCGTCTCGCGGCCGACGAACGCGGCGCACAGCATCAGCAGCGTCGACTCGGGGAGGTGAAAATTCGTCAGGATCGCATCAACCGCACGAAACCGGTGCCCGGGCTTGATGAATATCCGCGTCTCGCCGCGCAATGGCCGCAAACTACCGCCGTTCGCCGCCGCCTCGAGCGCGCGCACGACGGTCGTGCCGACCGCGACCACCCGGCCGCCGGCGGCGCGGGTGCGCTCGATCGCCGTGCAGACACCCGCCGGCACCTCGACGCGCTCCGCGTGCATGACGTGTTGCTCGACCTCGGCGCTGCGTACCGGCGCGAACGTGCCGGCGCCGACGTGCAGCGTCAGGAACTCCCGGCGCACCCCGCGCTCTGCAAGCGCGGCGAACAGCGCGTGGTCGAAGTGCAGCCCGGCGGTCGGCGCCGCCACGGCGCCGGGCACGCGCGCGTACACCGTCTGATAGCGATCGCGGTCGGGCGCCTGCGCGGGCCGTGCGATGTACGGCGGCAGCGGCATCGCGCCATGTTGTTCGAAGAACTGCAGCACGTCGCAGGAGAATTCCAGGCGGTACAGCTCGCCCTCCCGGCCGAGGACGCGGGCGCTGCAGCCTGCCGCGAGTTGCACCACTCCTTGCGGCCGCAATCGCTTGCTGGATCGAGCGTGGAGGAGCGCCCGCGTCGCGCCCTCGACGCGCTCGAGCAGCAGTTCGACGCGCCCGCCGCTCGGCTTGCAGCCGAACGCGCGCGCCGGAATCACCCGCGTATCGTTGAACACCAGCAGGTCGGCCGCATCGAGCAGGCCGGGAAGATCGCCGAACGACAGGTCGCGGCGCGCGCCCGTCTCGCCGTCGAGCGCGAGCAGGCGGCTCGCCGACCGCGCCTGCGCGGGCGCTTGGGCAATCCGCTCCCGGGGCAGATCGTAGTGGAAGTCCTCGCGACGCATCAGGGCGGCAATACTAACAAGACGGCCGTTCGCATATACTGTGCGCCCGATCTGCCCGGATGGCGGAACTGGTAGACGCGCCGGACTCAAAATCCGGTGATGGTGACATCGTGTGGGTTCGATTCCCTCTCCGGGCACCAGTCCTCGAACTACGGATCATCCTTGAAGTTCTGCAGCAACTGCGGCGCCGCCGTCGTCACCAAGATCCCCGACGGGGACCACCTTGCGCGCTTCGTCTGCGAGAGCTGCGGCGTGGTGCACTACAAGAACCCACTGCTGGTACTCGGCTGCGTGCCCGAGTGGCAGGGCAAGATCCTGCTGTGCCGGCGCGCCATCGAGCCACGCCGCGGCTTCTGGACGGTTCCGGCCGGATTCATGGAGATCGGCGAGACCATGCAAGATGCGGCCCGGCGCGAGTGCTTCGAGGAGGCGCAGGCCGAGGTCCGGATCGGCTCACTCCTCGCCGCGGTCAACGTCACGCACGCCGGCCAGGTCCACGTGATGTTCCGCGCGAGGCTCCTGCACCCGGGCTTCGGCCCGGGACCCGAGAGCCTGGAGGTCGGGCTGTTCGAGGAAGGGGAGATTCCCTGGCGTGAGCTCGCATTTCCGAGCGGCGAATTCACGCTGCGGCGGTATTTCGCCGACCGCGCGGCCGGCCGCGAGGACCACCACTTCACCGAACTCACGGGGGCCTTGCGCGCGTGAGCCGGCGACGCCCGCGCCGCGCCTATGTGGCAGAATAGTCGGCCGTCCAGGACCGTCAACCAGCAGAAGGGTTCGCCATGGCCTTTGTGGTCACCGAAAATTGTATCAAGTGCAAGTACACGGATTGCGTGGAGGTGTGCCCGGTGGACTGTTTCCACGAGGGGCCGAATTTCCTCGTGATCGACCCCGACGAGTGCATCGACTGCACGCTGTGCGAGCCGGAATGCCCGGTCGAGGCCATCTTCTCCGAGGAGGACATCCCGGCCGGTCAGGAGAGCTTCAAGCAATTGAACGCGGACCTGGCGAAGAAATGGCCGGTGCTCAGCGAGAAGCACGCCGCGCCGGCCGACGCCAAGCAATGGGAAGGCGTGCCCGGCAAGTTGCCGCTGCTGGAGCGCTGACGACGGGTGCCCGATCGACCAGGCCGGCGCGCCCGGCGGGCGGGGCATCGTTCAGCTCTGCGCCCTTTGCAGCACCTGTAGATCCTCGACGAGCTGCCGTGGCGGCAGATAGCCGTCGATGTAGGCGCCCGACGCCGTGATGATCGCCGGCGTGCCGCGTACGCCGATTTGCCGGCCGATCGCGTACTCCCGGGCCACCGGGTTGGGGCTGCAGATCCTCGCCAGGTCCGGATTCTGCCCGGCCTCGGCACGCGTAAAAGCGCCCTTGCGGTCCGGCGAGCACCACACGGCCTCGGCCTTGCGCCAGCTGAGCGTTCCCGGCCCGGTGCGCGGATAGAACAGGTACCGGACGTTCACCCCGAGCGCGTTGAGCTCGGCGATGTGGCTGTGCAATTCGCGGCAGTACGCGCAATCGACGTCGGTGAACACCGTGATCGTGTAGCGCGGCCGCCGGCCGGCGAAGATCAGCATCTGCGACTGCGGCACCGAGTCGATCAGCGCGACCCGCGCACGCGCGCGCCGCGATGCGGTCAAATTCTGCCGCGTATGCATGTCGTAGATGTTGCCGTCGATGAAGTACCTGCCGTCGGCCGTCAGGTAGCTGATCTCGGTGCCCTGCATGAACTGATAGATCCCCGGGATCGGCGAGGGCTGCAGGTCGCCGAGTTTCGAACCCCGCGGCAGGAGCTTCAGCAGCGCGATCCGCGGATCGCGCGCCACGGCGCGATCCGCAGGCCGAGCGCGGCCCGCCGGCGCCCACATGAGGCTCGCGGCCCCGATCACGGCGGTGGCGGCGAGCAGCTTGACGACTCTGTTGACCATCGGCGCAGCTCCGGTTTGCACCTTCGACATTTCGACCGCGGTGCGCCGGCGGCGTTCCCGCCCGGCCGCCGCCGGCCAAAGGCGCGTCAGCCGCGCGGATGATGCTGCGAATGCAGCTCCTTCAGGCGTTCGCGCGCGACATGAGTATAGATCTGCGTCGTCGAAAGATCACTGTGGCCGAGCAGCATCTGCACGACGCGCAGGTCGGCGCCGTGGTTCAACAGGTGGGTCGCGAACGCATGGCGCAGCGTGTGCGGCGAAAGCTCCTTCTCGACGCCCGCCTTCTTCGAATAGCGCTTGATGATGTGCCAGAACGCCTGCCGCGTCATGCGGTCGCCACGGCGCGTCGGAAACAGGTAATCGGTCTGCCGCTCGAGCAAGATCTCCGTGCGCGGCCCCTGCATGAACCGTTGCACCCAACCGACCGCCTCATCGCCGAGCGGAATCAGCCGTTCGCGGTTGCCCTTGCCGACGATGCGCATCACGCCCTGGTGCAGATTGACCTGGCTGTGGCGCAGGCTGACCAGTTCGGATACCCGCAGGCCGGTCGCGTACAACACTTCGAGCATGGCCCGGTCGCGGTGGCCGAGCGGATCGGTGACCGTCGGGGCCTCGAGCAGCGCCTCGACTTCCGCCTCGGTCAGGGATTTCGGCAGTGAGCGGCCGATCTTCGGCATCGCGATCTGCGCCGTCGGATCGGACTCGACGAGCCCTTCGCGGACCATGAATCGATAGAACCGGCGGAAACTCGACAGCTGCCGCGCTGTCGATCGGGGGCGCGATCCACCCTCGACGCGCGCGGCAATGAAGCCGAGCAGGTCTATGCGGCTGGCCTTGAGCAGCGCGCTGTCGTGCGCCTCGAGCCAGCGGCCGAGCGAGTTCAAGTCGGCGCGGTAGGCGGCAAGCGTGTTCGCCGACAGGCCCCGTTCGCTCCACACTGCGTCCAGGAAGCGCTGCAACGCCGGGTCCGCCGCGTCCCGTTCCGCCAGTACCGCGGAACCCGAACTGCGTGTATAAACCGAGCGCTTCAGAGCCGTCGCCATGATGTCCCGAGTTCCAATGCCGATTGCAATTCCAAGGCCGCAAACCCGATCGTCGCGTTATGCGGGGCAGTATGGGTTGGGCAGCCCGCAGTCGGCGTGACCAGAATCACAGTCGATGTAAGTATTAACATAAGGAGAACCCGATCACAGTCCTCGGCGCACGGTTCCCGTTTGCGGTGCAGCGCGGCGTCTACTCGCTCTACTGCATCGTCGTCCTCGCCGTATTCGGCGCGGCAACCCTGGCGGTGAATCTCGTGGTTCCCGGCGTGCGCGCGCGCCGGCGCATCGCTGGGATCGGCGCGCGCGCCTTTCTGCGCACGGCCGGCATTCCGTTCGCGGTGTATGGCGCCGAGCGCCTGCCCGGCGAGCCCTGCATCGTCGTCGCCAACCACGCGAGCTACTTGGACGGTATCGTCGCGATCGCGGCGCTGCCGCCGGACTTCGCGTTCGTCATCAAGCGCGAGATGGTTCGGGTGCCGCTCGCTGGGCTGCTGCTGCGCCGGTTGGGCTCAGAGTTCGTCGAGCGCTTCGACCGCAGGCAGAGCGCCGCCGATGCGCGCCGCGTCGTCCGGCGCGCGGCCGCCGGCCAATCCCTCGTGTTCTTCCCCGAAGGCACGTTCACCGAGGTACGCCAGATCGGCCGGTTCCTGCGCGGCGCGTTCGCGACCGCGACGCGCGCCGGAATGCCGGTCGTCGCGATCGCGATCCACGGCACGCGCGACGTTCTACCCCCGGGCAGCGCGTTGATGCGGCGCCGCCCGATCGAGGTCGAGGTGCTGGCCGTGCTGCGCGGCGAGGCGGCACGCGATCGCAGCCGCGCCCTCATCGCTGCGGCCGTCGGCGAACCGCTCGCCTGATGAGCGCGAGGCCCCGGGCCCCCACCCCGGGTATACTGTGCGACCCGAATTTGGGACTTAACGAGGAATCGCCGCCGATGCCAGCCGATCCGATCCTGATCCTGTCCGCGACGCGCACGCCCATGGGCGCCTTCCAGGGAGCGCTCGCATCCGTCACCGCACCGCAACTAGGCGCCGCCGCGATCCGCGGCGCGATCGCGGCCGCCGGAATCGAACCCGCCGACGTCGACGAGGTGATCATGGGCTGTGTGCTGCCCGCCGGGCTCGGCCAGGCGCCGGCGCGTCAGGCCGCGCTCGGCGCCGGATTGCCGGCCTCGGTGCCGGCGACGACGCTCAACAAGATGTGCGGTTCGGCGATGCGCGCGGTCATGAGCGGCGCCGATCAGGTCGCGGCCGGTTCGGCGGCCATCGTCGTCGCCGGCGGCCTCGAATCGATGACGAACGCGCCGTATCTGCTGCCCAAGGCGCGCGCCGGCTACCGCATGGGCAACCAGGAAGTGCTCGATCACATGTTCCACGACGGACTGCAGAGCGCGTGGGACGGCAAGCTGATGGGCGTGTTCGCCGAAGCGACCGCGGCCAAATACGGCTTTGGTCGCGCCGAGCAGGACGCGTTCGCGAGCGAATCGGTGCGCCGCGCACAGGCCGCCGTGCGTGCCGGCACTTTCGCCGCGGAGATCTCGCCGGTGAGCGTGCGCAGCCGCAAAGGCGACTCGACGATCACCGAAGACGAAACGCCGCACACCCTGGACCTCGCCAAGATCCCGACATTGAAGCCGGCCTTCAAGCCGGACGGCAGCGTGACCGCCGCGAGTTCCTCGGGGATCGCCGACGGCGCCGCCGCCCTCGTGCTGGCTTGCGCAACCGCCGCCGCCGCGCGCAGCCTCACCCCGCTCGCCCGCATCGTCGGCCACGCGAGCTTCGCGCGCGAGCCCGAATGGTTCACGCTCGCGCCGATCGGCGCCATCGCCAAGCTGCTGGCGCGGACCGGCTGGCGCGCCGGGGACGTCGACCTGTACGAGATCAACGAAGCCTTCGCGGTCGTCACCATGGCGGCGATCCGCGACCTGGAGCTCGATCCGGCGAAGGTGAACGTCAACGGCGGCGCCTGCGCGCTCGGCCACCCGATCGGCGCGACCGGTGCGCGCATCCTCGCGACCCTGCTGCATGCGTTGCGGGCGCGCGGCAAGCGCCGCGGGATCGCGAGCCTGTGCATCGGCGGCGGCGAGGCCACGGCGATCGCGGTCGAACTGGTTTAGCCCCGGGTGACGATCCGATGAGCGACACCGCACGCGATGTCATGGAGTACGAGGTGGCGATCGTCGGCGCGGGGCCCGCGGGCCTCGCCGCGGCGATCCGCTTGAAGCAACTGCGGCCCGATCTCGCGGTCTGCGTTCTCGAGAAAGGCGCGAACGTCGGCGCGCACTCCCTGTCGGGCGCGGTGATGGAACCTGGGCCGCTCGATGCGCTCCTGCCGCACTGGCGCGAGCATCCGCCGGCGGTCTGTGTTCCGGCCTCGCGCGACGAATTCTGCTACCTGACCCGCCGCAAGCGCTGGCGGCTGCCGACGCCGCCGCAGATGGCGAACCACGGCAATTTCATCGTCTCCCTCGGCCAGCTGACACCGATCCTCGCCGCGCAAGCCGAAGGACTCGGCGTCGACGTCTTCGCCGGCTTCGCCGCCGCCGAGGCGCTGATCGACGATGGCGGCGCCGTCCGCGGCGTGCGCATCGGCGACATGGGCGTCGACAAGTCGGGCGAACGGGGCGCCAATTTCGCGCCGGGTCCCGAGATACACGCGAAGTTGACGATGTTCGCCGAAGGCTGCCGCGGCAGCACCGCGAAACAGCTGATTCGCCGCTACCGGCTCGACGAGGGCAAATCGCCGCAGACCTACGGCCTCGGCTTCAAGGAACTGTGGCAGCTGCCGCCGGGCCGCAGCGAACCCGGTCTGATCCAGCACTCGCTCGGCTGGCCGCTCGATGCACGCACCTACGGCGGCAGCTTTCTCTACCACCTCGCCAGCGACCGCGTGTACATCGGCTTCGTCGTCGGCCTCGACTACGAGGATCCGCGCCTCAAGCCGTTCGAGGCGTTCCAGCAGTTCAAGAACCACCCGCAGGTCAAGCCGCTGCTCGAGGGCGGCGAGATACTCGCCGCCGGCGCGCGCACGCTCATCGAGGGCGGCTTCCAGTCGACGCCGACGCTGGAGATGCCCGGCGCCGTGCTGATCGGCGACGCCGGCGGCACCTTGAACACGCCGAAGATCAAGGGCATTCACCAGGCGATCCGCTCGGGAGTCGCCGCGGCGGAACACTACGCCGAGACCGGCACGAGCGCCGGATTCGACCGGCGCTGGCGCGAATCGGCCGGTGGGCGCGAGCTGCGCAAGGTCCGCAACATCCGTCCCGGATTCCGCCACGGCCTGTGGTTCGGCCTCGCCAACGCGGTGTACGAAACCGTGACGATGGGCAAATCGCCTTGGACGCTCGCGAATCACGCCGATCATTCGGCGCTGAAGAAGCTCGACCAAGTCGCCTCTGTCGATCGCGGTTGGGGCGAACGCGTCCTGCCGCCGCGCGACCGGCTCGCCTCGGTGTTCTTCGCGGCGACCGCGCACGAGGAGAACCAGCCCGTTCACCTGCACGTCGCGGACACCGCGATCTGCTCGACGCGCTGCGCGCGCGAGTTCGGCAATCCCTGCACGAACTTCTGTCCGGCCGGCGTCTACGAGATGATCGACGACGGCGCGGGCGGCCGCAAACTGCAGATCAACGCGGCGAACTGCGTGCATTGCAAGGCCTGCGACATCAAGGAACCGTACCCCGACCAGATCACCTGGTGCACGCCGGAAGGCGGCTCGGGGCCGAATTACCAGGGACTATAGTCCGACAAGCCCCCAGTGCGCCCGGATCAGCAAGCGGTCACTGCGCGGCTCGCGCGCGAGGTCGCTGCGGGCCGCCTGGAGTTCGACACCGCGCAGCTCGCCGCCGCGGCGCACCTGGACGCGCTCGTCGCCGATCTCGATCGGGGACCGTCCGCATGGGCGAAACTGGCTCTGCCCGGACCGCTCGCACGGCTCGCCCGCGGCACCCCGCGCGGCGTCTATCTTTGGGGAGCGGTCGGTCGTGGCAAGACGCGCCTGATGGACCTGCTCTACGGCTCGCTGAGCTTGCGCGAACGCGAACGCGACCACTTCTACGTCCTGATGCGCAGCGTGCACGCGGAGTTGCGCACGATCGCCGGGCGCGCCCGTCCGCTGGAAATCGTCGCACAGCGCATCGCCGCCCGTGCCCGCCTCATCTGCCTCGACGAATTCTTCGTCTCGGACATCGGCGATGCGATGATTCTCACCGGACTGCTCAACGGCCTGTTCCGCCGCGGCGTCGCGATCGTCGCGACTTCGAACGTCCCGCCCCGTGAGCTGTACGCCGACGGGCTGCAGCGCGCGCGGTTCCTGCCCGCGATCGGCATGCTCGAGTCGCACATGGACGTCGTTCATCTCGACGGCGCGGTCGACTATCGGCTGCGCAGCCTCGCCGGCAAGCGCGCCTACTTCGATTCCGCCGCCGCCGGCACGGCCGCCGACATGCGGCGCCTGTTCGCCGCGCTCGCCACCGCCCCGACCGGCCCGGTCGACGTCGACGTGCAGGGGCGGCCGCTCGCCGCCGTGGACACGGCGCAGGACGCGGCCTGGTTCGAGTTCCGCGCGCTCTGCGAGACGGCGCGCGGCGCCAACGACTACCTCGATCTCGCCCAGCGCTACCAAACGATGTTCGTCTCCGACGTACCGTTGTTCACGCCCGGGCGCGAGGACGCGGCGCGCCGATTCCTCACGCTGATCGACACGCTCTACGACCGCGGCGTCCATGTCGTGCTGTCGGCCGCAGCGGCACCCGAGGCGCTGTACCGCGGCGACAAGCTCGCACTCGAGTTCGGCCGCGCCGCGAGCCGCCTGGTGGAGATGCAGTCGCAGCGCTACCTCGCCGCCCCGCATCGGCCATGACGCCGGCGCCGCCGATGCAGCGCGGCTGCCGCGGCCCTGGCATAATTCGCCGATGAGAACGGTGGCCCAATTTCGCGTCGAATACGCGCCGCTGCTGGATCCCGACGGCAACGCGCTCGACGCCCTGCCGGCATTCGCAAGCGACCCGGGTGAGGTGTTGCGGATGTACCGGGTGATGAGCCTCGCACGCACTTTCGACACGAAAAACTCGGGCGCTCGCCAAACACTTGGCCGTCGATTTGCGCGCACTCGCCGCCCGGCGCCGCCTGCCTCCATCCCTGAGTTTCGACCACCGCTGCGCGACCGGCGGCGAGGCCTGCCGCTTCCTTGCGGCAGCGATCGCCGATCTGCAGGAGCCTGAATAGACCCCGGACCGTCCCGGGAGGAGATCGGTGCCATGTCGCAGATCACGTCCGAACCTCGTGAACAGTCGCTGCAGGCGATATGCACCGCCGGCGGCAAGAGTCCGCTCGCTGCGGTGAACGCCGAGGCGTACCTGCGCGCCTACTACGCGAACGTCGACCCGGAGGATCTCGCGGCACGCGCCCCGGCCGAACTCGCCGCCGCGGCGTTCTCGCACCTGCGCTTCGCCGCCGCCCGCGGCCGCGCGCGGCCCGCGCTGCGGGTCTTCAATCCGACCGCGCGCGAACACGGCTACGCCCCGGCGCACACCGTGATCGAAATGGTCGGCGAAGACATGCCGTTCCTGGTCGACTCCATCGGTCTCGCGTTCCAGCGGCGCGGCATGACGATGCACTTCCTCGCGCACCCGATATTTGCGGTGGCGCGCGACGCCCGCGGCGTGCTCAAGGCGCTGCATGCGCGCACCGGGCGCGGCGGCCGCGCGACGCGCCTCGAGTCCTTCCAGCACGTCGAGATCGACCGGATCGTCGACCCGGCGACGCTCGTGTCGCTGGCGCGCGAGATCGAGTGCAACCTCGACGACGTGCGGGTCGCCTGCGCCGACTGGCACAAGATGCGGGCGGCGGCGCGCGAGACCGCCCAAGAACTGCAGACCCCCCGCGTGCGCGGCGACCGGCGCGATACCGAGGAGACGCGCGCGCTGCTCGAATGGATGGCCGACCGCCATTTCACGTTCCTCGGATTCCGTGAGTACCGCCTGAAGGGCTCGGCGGGGCACGAAGCGCTCGTACCGCTGGAGGCGACCGGACTCGGGATCCTGCGTCGCGGCCACCGCCATGGCGCGCGCGGCTCCCGCGCGCTGCCGGGCGACGTTCGCCGTGAGAGCCGGCGGCGGGAGGTGGCGCTCGTCACCAAGTCGAACATACAGTCGACCGTGCACCGGGCCGGGTTTCTCGACTACGTCGGCATCAAACGCTTCGATGCGACCGGCCGCCTGATCGGCGAGCGGCGCTTTCTCGGGCTGTGGACCTCGACGGCGTACAATGCCAATCCGCGCGATATTCCGCTCGTGCGCCACAAGGTCCACCGGGTCGTCGCGCACTTTGCGCTCGCCCCGGACAGCCACGACGGCAAGGCGCTGCAGCACATCCTCGAGGCGTTTCCGCGCGACGAATTGTTCCAGGCGAGCGTCGCCGAACTGGTCCGCGTCGCCGCCGGTATTTTCGGCCTGCAGGAGCGGCCGCGGGTGCGCCTGCTGCTGCGCCCCGATCCTTTCCGGCGGTTCTATTCCTGCCTGGTGTTCGTCCCGCGGGAGAAGTACAACACCCAGGTGCGCCAGCGCATCGAGCGCGTGCTGCGCGCGGCGCTCGACGCGTTCCACCTCGAGTCGCAGGTGGCGATCACGCAATCGAATCTCGCGCGAATCCACGTCGTCGCGCGCACCCAGCCGAGCGAGGCGCGCCGCGTCCACGTCGGCGCGCTCGAGCGCGGCATCGAGGCGGCCGTGCGGTCCTGGTCCGACGGCTTCAAGACCGCGCTGCTCGCGCGACTCGACGAAACGCACGCGCTCGAACTGTTCGAGCGATACGCGGCGGCGTTCCCGGCCGCGTACACCGAGGATTTCGCCGGCGAGGCGGCCGCCGTCGACGTCTCGTTCCTCGAGGCGCTGGAACGCGATCCGGCAAAGCTGCAACTGGAGACCTATCGCGCCGACCCCCGCCGCAAAGAACGCGTGTTCCTGAAGATCTACCGCAACCAGGACGCGATTCCGATCTCGGACCTGCTGCCGATGCTCGAGAACATGGGGCTGCGCGTGATCGCCGAGCGGCCTTACCAGCTCGACTACCCGCGGGACCGCCACGGCTGGATACAGGATCTCGAGCTCGAGATCCCGGCGGTCGTCCAGTCCCGCTTCGAAGCGCGCGCGGCCGAGTTGAAGAACACGTTCACCGCCGTCTGGTCCGGCCACATGGACAACGACGGCCTCAACCGGCTCACGCTGCACGCCGGCGTACCTTGGCGCATCGTCAACGCGATGCGTGCCTACTGCCGGTACCTGCTGCAGGCCGGACTGCCGTACAGCCAGGGATACATCGCGCAAGTGCTGATCCAGAACGCGGGGGCGGCACGGCTGCTCGCCGACCTGTTCGTCGCCCGTTTCGACACCGCGATCTCGCCGGCGGCGCGGCGGGCCTCGCACAAGCGCTTGAGCACGGCGCTCGGCTCGGCGCTCGATGACGTGCGCCGCTCGGATGAGGACCGGATTCTGCGCGCGCTGTGGAACGCGATCGCGGCGACGGTGCGCACCAATGCCTACCAGCGCGACGACTCCGGAAACTTCAAGCAATACTTGTCCTTCAAGGTCGAGAGCCGGCTGCTGCGCGAGCTGCCGCTGCCGAAGCCCCTGTACGAGATCTTCGTCTTTTCGCCGCGCATGGAGGGCGTGCACCTGCGCATGGGCCGCGTCGCCCGCGGCGGGATCCGCTGGTCCGACCGCCTCGAGGACTTCCGCACCGAGATCCTGGGCCTGATGAAGGCGCAGAACGTCAAGAACACGATGATCGTGCCGGTCGGCGCGAAAGGCGGTTTCGTCGCGAGACGGCTGCCGGACGGCGAGCGCGAGGCGCAAGCCGCCGAGGTCGTCGCCTGCTACCGCACCTTGATCCACGGCCTGCTCGACCTCACCGATAACATCGTCGAGGAGCGGATCGTGCCGCCGCAGGCGGTCGTGCGCCACGACGGCGACGATCCCTACCTCGTCGTCGCCGCCGACAAGGGCACTGCGACGTTCTCGGACATCGCCAACGAGATATCGGCGCAATACCGCTTCTGGCTGGGGGATGCCTTCGCCTCCGGCGGATCGGTCGGCTACGACCACAAGAAGATGGCGATCACGGCACGCGGCGCGTGGGAATGCGTCAAGCGGCATTTCCGCGAGACCGGCGTCGACATCCAGCGCCGCGAATTCACCGTCGCCGGAATCGGCGACATGGCGGGCGACGTCTTCGGCAACGGCATGCTCCAGTCGCCGCACATCCGTCTGCTCGCCGCGTTCAACCATCAGCACGTCTTCATCGACCCCGCGCCGGACGCGGCGCGATCGTTCCGCGAACGCATGCGCCTGTACAAGCTGCCGCGCTCGGGCTGGGACGACTACGCGCGCGATGCGATCTCCACGGGCGGCGCAGTCCACCTGCGCAGCGCGAAGAGCCTCAGCCTGTCCCGCGAGGCTCAGGCGCTGCTCGGCCTGCCGCCGCAGACGACGCCGAACGAGGCGATCAAGGCGATCCTCAAACTTCCCGTCGATCTGCTGTGGAACGGCGGCGTCGGCACCTTCGTCAAGGCGAGCCACGAGAGCCAGAGCGACGTCGGCGATCGCAGCAACGACGCAGTGCGCGTCGACGCGCGGGATTTGCGCTGCAAGGTCGTCGGCGAGGGCGGCAATCTCGGCCTGTCGCAGGCCGCGAGGATCGAGTACGCGCGCCGCGGCGGACGGCTGAATACCGATTTCATCGACAACTCCGCCGGCGTGAACTGCTCGGACGTCGAGGTGAACCTCAAGATCCTGCTGAACGGTGCGGTTCACGCGCGCGAGCTCTCGCAACCGGCGCGCAACCGACTGCTCGTGCAGATGACCGACGCGGTCGCCGGCCTCGTGTTGCGCAACAATTACCTGCAGAGCCAGGCGATCAGCGTCCTCGAGTATCAGGCGAGGGAGCGCCTCAGCGAGAACGCGTTCATGCTGCGCGCGCTGGAACGCTCCGGCGACCTGAATCGCTTGCTCGAATCCCTGCCGAGCGATGAGGAGATCGCCGAGCGGCGCAAGAGCGGCGAGGGTCTGACCCGGCCGGAAATCGCGATCGCGCTCAGCTACGGCAAGATCTGGCTCGACAAGGCGCTGATCGATTCCGACGTTCCGGAGGACGACTACCTCGCCGATGAGTTGCTGCGCTACTTCCCGTCGCCGGTGCGTTTGCGCTTCGCGGCCCGCATCGAGCGGCATCGCCTGCGGCGCGAGATCATTGCAACCGCCGTGACCAACAGCCTGATCAACCGGATGGGTCCGGTCTTTGCAGTGCGGGCGGTCGGCGATACCGCGGCCGATCCGGCCGCGATCGCCCGCGCCTACACGATTGCGCGCGAGGTGTTCTGCGCGCGCGAGATATGGGAACAGATCGAATCCCTCGACAATCGCGTCGCCGCGGCGGTTCAGTACGACGCGCTCGAACGGACGACGCGCATCCTGCGCCACATGAGCTACTGGCTGCTCGAGAACCGGCGCGCCGACCTGGACATCGAGCGCGGCGTGCGCCGCTACTCGGCCGGAGTCGCGCAACTCACGCGGGATCTGCATTCGGTGCTCGGCGCCGGCGAGCGTGCCCGGTACGATTCGGTGAAGATGCGTCTCGTTGGCGAGCGTGTGCCCGAAGCGCTCGCGGCGCGGATCGCGGCGCTCGACGCGCTGCACGGCGGCCTCGACCTGGTCGAGGTGTCCCTATCCTGCCGGGTGTCCGTCGGTTTCGCGGCGCAGGCATATTTCGCCCTCGGCGAGCGGATCGGCCTCGCATGGATCAAGGAACAGATCGAGGCGCTGATCATGGACGGCCACTGGCATGCGATCGCCCGCCGCACGCTGAGGGACACCCTGTATGCGCTGCAACGCAGGATCACCAGCGCGGCGCTCGCCGCCGTGAAGGGCTCCGCCGCCACGCGCGTCGAGACCTGGATCGCCGGCCGGCGATCGGAGGTTGCCTACCTCGACGGCTTGATCGCCGACCTGCGCTCGAGCGTGAGCGCGGACTTCGCGACGCTGTCGGTCGCGGTGCAGTCCGTTCGGCGGCTCGCACGCGCTTGATCACGGCGCCGTTGCCCACGGCCATTCGCAGAAGGAACGCCATCGTGCCCGGAAAGTTGATCTTGGTTCGTCACGGACAGAGCCTCTGGAATCTCGAGAACCGGTTTACCGGCTGGGTCGACATCGACCTGACCGAGCAAGGCCGCGCCGAGGCCGTGCAGCTCGGCCGCGAACTGCTCGCCGAGAAGCTCGAACCGCAGATCGCGCTGACCTCGGTGCTGAAGCGCGCCATACGCACGCTGTGGATCGCCCTCGACACGATGGATCGGATGTGGCTTCCGGTCGAGCGCAGCTGGCGCCTCAACGAACGCCACTACGGCGCGTTGCAGGGCCTCGACAAGGCCGAGACCGCGGCAAAGCACGGCGACGCCCAGGTCAAGATCTGGCGCCGCAGCTACGATATCCCGCCGCCACCGCTCGCCGCCGACGATCCGCAGCATCCGCGCTTCGACCCGCGCTACGCCGGCGTCGATCCGGGCGAATTGCCGTCCGGCGAATCGCTGCGGGACACCTTGGCGCGCGTGCTGCCCGATTGGCACGCGCGGATCGCACCGCGTCTCGCCGCGAATCAGGACGTGCTGGTCGTCGCCCACGGCAACTCCCTGCGCGCGCTGGTGAAGATGCTCGATCGCATGGGCGAGAGCGAGATCCTCGAGTTCAACGTGCCGACCGGGATACCGATGCTCTACGAATTCACGGCGAACCTCGAATCCGCGGGACGCAGATTCCTCGGCGACCCCGCGGCGATCGCCGCCGCGCAGGAAGCGGTGCGCCGGCAGGGCGAGAAGAGGTAGCACCCCCAACCGCGGACGCCCCCCACGCGCCGGCGCCCGGCCCGCGGACCCTCAGGTGTCGGCCGCGATCGTCACCTTCAGACCGTCGAGCGCCGCGGTGAAATCGACCTGACAGGACAGGCGCGAAGTGGCCGGTCGGTAGTCGGCGAGCTCGGTCAGCAGGTCCTGTTCGTCGCTCTGCTTCTGCGGCAGGCGATCGACCCAGGCCTGGTCGACGTAGACGTGGCAGGTGGCGCAGGAACACAGACCGCCGCAGATCGCGGCGACGCCGTAGTCCAGCTCCCGCAGGATCTCCATCAGCTTGATTCCCGGCTTCGCATCGATCGCGTGCTCCTTACCGTCACGGTCCACCACCGTCATCCGCGCCATTCCGTACTCCGTTGAATTGTCCGCGAGCGGAGGGGATCACCGCTCAGCCCGTTAGTTTGCCGCAAGTCCCGCTGTGGGACCACTCGCCGCTCGCAAGCGCGCCTCGATCCGTGCAGCGCGCTGCCGCGCTGCACGGATCGAGGCGCCGGCGTCCTCGCGCAGGTAAATCTCGCTCCACAAGAGGCAGACGTAATCGTACAGCCAGACGAGTGCGGCAAAACGCGCCAACTCTTCGGCCGAAGGCGCCCGCTGCAGGTAGCGCCGCAGCAGATCCCGCCGCTGCGCCGCGGAGAAATCGTTCGCGCAGCTCCAGCCGGCCGGATCCCAGAAGGGATCCGCGACGTGCGCGTATTCCCAGTCGAGCGCGACCAATCCCGCGTCGGTCTCGACGACGTTCAGCGCGTGCAGATCGCTGTGACAAAGCGCCGGCGCGACTCGCCCGAAGCCCGCCACGGTCTCGAGCCGACGGGCCGCGGCGGTCCGCAGTGTCGCGGGCTCCTGCGTGAGGATCGGTGGCCGGCTGCCGATCGCCCGCTCGTAGTGGGCGATCCAATCGGCCGGCGACCGGGCGCGCGCCGGGTGCGGTTGCGGCAATGCGTGGATGGCGCGCATCAGCGCGGCGATCGCGGCGAGCTTGCGCGGTTGCGCGGCGGCGGCTCCCTGCCAGGCGCGGCCCTCGACCCAGCGGCAGACGAGGACGCCCGCGGCCGGATCGGCCCGCATGACCTCGGGTCCGATGCGCGCGGCGCCCGCAAGTTCGCACACGGCGTGCTCCCAATGCGCGTCGAAGCTGCCGCCGCGCGCGGCAACATCGGTGACGCGCAGGGAGTAGCTCGCGCCGTCGCGCTCGGCGCGGTAGGTCCCGCTCGCGAGGCCGCTGCCGACCCGCAGCAACCGCACGGGGCCGCCGCCCGGCACGTGCAGCCGGGCGAGTCGTTGCGCTTCAGGCTCCCGCATATCCGGCTTGCGGCAGGCTGCGCCGCCATTCACGGATGCCGAAGAAGATCATGACCAGGTAGACGCCGAACAGCAGCATCGTCGGATACAGTTCGCGACGGAAGTAGACGAACAGCGCGACCGAATCGATCACCAGCCACCAGTGCCAGTTCTCGTACACCTTGATCGCGACGAGGTAGGTGGCGAACGCGCTCGACCAAGTCACCATCGAGTCGACGAACGGCCACGCCGCCGGCGTGTAGCGGCGCAGGAAATAGGCGCTGCACAGCGAACAGGCGACGATGCCGAGTAGACCGAGAACATGCCACCGGATCGGCCAGCGCTGCACGCCGCCGCCCGCTGCGCTCGATCGGCGCGACCATTGCCACCAGCCGTACACCGCGATCGCGGCGTAGAAGCCGTTGAGCACCGACTCCATGTACAGGCGGGCGCGAAACATCACGTAGACGTACAGACAGGAACTGACGAACGCCGCGATCCAGCAGCTGCGCCATTGCCAGATCGCGAGCAACAGGTAGACGATCGCGAGCACCGCGCCGCCGACCTCGATCCAGCTCGCGGTGCGCCAGGCGCTCGCGAGCTGATCGGCGAGCAGATGGATCACGCCGGCGCCGCTTTCGACGGCGCGGCGATCCCCGGCAACACCTTCATCACGAACACGAGCTGCGGCGAATCGACCGTCGCGCGGGCGATCTCCTCACCGAGCACGGTCATGATCCGCCCGAGATCTCCCCAGATCTGGGTGCTCAAGTCGTTCGTCACGACGACAAACTCGCCGCGCCGGTTCAAGCGCTCGATAAAGGCGAGGATGTGGGCGATGTATGCATCGCCGAGCGGGTACATGCTGATTTCGACGGCTGCGCGCATCTGGATTCACCACTCCCTACGCCGGCATTAACCGGATCAGGTTCAACGGGTTCGCGGCAAGGGTCGACGATCCGACGCCCCTCCCCGCATCTCAGGCCTCGACGGGCCACCCCAAGGCGCGACCAGTGTAGCGGCGGCGCGGCCCGCATGCAAAACTGGGGCTCTTTCAAAAGGGGCGAGGAGCCGGCGCTTGCGCATCTTCCAGGTCGACGCGTTCACGCGGTACCGCTTCACCGGCAATCCCGCGACGGTGGTGCTCGACGCGCAGGCGCTCGACGATGTCGAGCTGCGCAACCTCGCCCGCGAGTTCGCGCATGCCGAGGTCGCGTTCGTCTCGCCGCCGGCCGGCGCCGGCCACGACGTCAGGATCCGTTTCTTCAACGCCCGCAAGGAAATGCCCTTCGTCGGCCACGCGACCGTCGCGGCGCACGCCGTGCTGCTCGAGGCGGGGTGGCGCGGCCTCGGCGTGTGCCGGCAGCAGTCCGGCACCGGCGTCGTCGAGGTGGCCGCCTTCCTGGATCCGGCTGACGTCGATGCGCCCGCGACCATCGAATTCCGGCAGTCGGCGGCGCAACTGGACGCGCCCTTGCCGTTCAAGATGAGCCTGCGGGTCGCCGAGGCGCTGGGACTGCCCGGCGCGCGATTGCACGAGAGCCTGCCCGCGCGCGTCGCCCGCAAGGGCGGGGCCCGCCTGCTGCTGCCGGTCGCGGACGCGCAGGCCCTCGACGAGCTGTTGGCGCAGATGGACACCGTGTCGGCCATCGGCCGCGAACTTGGCGTCGACGGCATATTCGCCTTCGCATTGCAGCGCGGGCCGCACGGCGCCTCGACCGAATCGCGGATGTTTTGCCCGGCACTCGGCATCGACGAGGATCCGGTCAGCGGTAACGCCCACGCGATGCTCGCAGCCTATCTGTTCGAGGTCGGGCTGCTGGATCTTGCCGCCGGCGGATTCGTCGGCCGGCAGGGACGGCAAATCGGCCGTCCAGGGCGGGTCCTGGTGACGATCGAGGTCGACGGCTCGCGCCTGCGCGCGGTGCGCATCGGTGGTACCGCCGTGATCGTCAGCGAGGGGACACTGCGCCGCTGAGCGGCGGGCGGCGGCAGGCGCATCCGCGTGCCGCCGCCCGACCCGTTCAGTTCGACGCGGCGGGAGCCGGGGATTGAGCCAGCTTCAGCTTGATCGATTCGGCGAGACCCGCGGCCTTCGAGTGCACGCCCTTCGCGGTCGTAACCGCCTCCTGCATGTTGCCGGCGGCGAACGCCCCCTGGGCCTTCGACCACAGCGAGTTCAGGTCGCTCAAGCCCTGCTTCGCGGCCGCCAGATCGATGCCCCGCGCCATGCGACGGTTCCGGCCGAGCAATTCGATCCGCCGCTGGATGGCCGTGACGTCGCCGGGCACCGCGGCGGACAGCTTGATCCATTGGTCGTTGAGCGCCTGCAGGACCTCGGTCTTCTTCGCCGCCGCCGCCGCCGCGAGACCCTGTGCCGAGGCGAGCACCGCGGGCGCACCGGTGATCACGGCGGTGTAGTCCTTCTGCGCGAACGAGGTCTTGAGGCCGTCCAGCTTGTCCTGCACGTCCTTGAGTTGGTCCGGCACGTACTTGGCGGCGTCCGTGGACGCAGCGGCGACGGTCGAGTCGATCTGCGCGATCATCTTCTGCGCGGGCCCCATCTTGCTAGCGCAGGCGGCGAGCAGCACGGCGGTGATCGCCAGCAACGCAAATTGACGGAAACGATCTACGGTGGTCATGTCAATACTCCTATCGAATGCGACCCCGGTGAGAGTACCGCGCGTTGCGTCCTCTCGCCAGCGGCTCATCCCAGTTGCCGGCGCGCAAGGCCCAGCCATTCGGCTTGGGCGCGGCGATAATGCGCTGGCGCGAGCTTCGCGCCCTCCAGCAGCTCGCGGAATTCGCGGTTCGCCTGCTCCGTCTTGCCGAGCCGCTTCAGCAGCATCCCGTAACGCAGGCGCGCTTCGGCGCCGGGATATTCGGCTGCGACTTTCGCGTATTCGCGCAGCGCATCCTCGGCGGCACCACCGGCCTCGAGGGTGCGCGCATACAGCAGCTTCGCCTCGCTCGAATTGAATTCGGGATTGTGCTGGCCGAGCCGCTCGAGGGTCGCGCGCGCGGTCTGGAAGTCGTTCTGCGCGAAACTCGCTCGGGCCAGCTCGAGCAGCAGGGTCGGTTCGTGCTCGAACACTCCGACGAGGCCGCCACGGCAGACCTCGATCGCCTGATCGTACCGCCCGCGCCGCTGCAGTTCGTCGGCCAGCCGGCGTCGCGCGTCGACGTTCCCGGACACCTCGACCTCGGTGCGCGCGCGGCGGTATGCCCGGTCCGGATCGACCAGGCGCCAGAGGCTGCGATGGGCGCGCTGCGCGCCGGCGCCGCCGGACAGATCCGGCAGGATCTCAACGACGATGTAGGCGAGCGAGCCGGCGACCGGCAACAGCGCGATCGCGAGTATCCAGAGCATGTTCCTGCCGGTCCGCAGAACGTGCACGACCAAGGCGATCTGAACCAACAGCGACAGGACGATCAGGTGCACGTCGAGCTCTCCGAAGGCGTGCGCGGAGCCGCGCGCCGGGGCATTGTATTCGCGACTTGGACGCGCCGCGACCCAAGCCGCAGGACCCGCCGCACGCAGTCGGGCAGATCCTGCGGGTGATGCACGGCGATGACGATCGTCGAGCCGCCGCGCCCGAGGTGCTCGGCGAGGCGTTTGACCGCGGCGCGGGGCATCGGACGGCGCCTCTGGCGTCAGGATGTTCAAGATGGAGCGGATTCCGTCGGCAATGGCGGGCGAACCTTAGCGAGCGCAGGTGGTTTTGGCGAGTGTGAGCAGCGGCGGGACCGACCGGTCGGCGGTTGCGCGATGCGGCGAAGCAGTTACACTGGACGTCATGTCCAAGCCGCCAAACGCGCGACGCTTCGGCGAACCGGGTGCCTGGGAGCCGCTCGCGGTCCCGGATGCCGAGCAGTCGCGCCGTTTTCTCGCCGAATCGCTGTCCTTGCTGCTCGCGGACCTACTGCGCTCGGTGCTCGCGGATGCGAGCCCGGCGATGCCCGCGGATGAGGCCGTCGTCGACCGCTTCCACCAGCTCGCCGACACGCTGGCGGCGGCCGATTCGATACGCCCCACGGGGCTCGGCGTCACCCGCGCCGGACTTGCCAAGCGCTGCGTGACCTGGCTGAAATCGCTGCTTTGCGCGGCGCCGGACGGCAACGCCGGCGCCGCAATGCGCGAGTTCGTCGATGCCCTGGGCCTGTTCCCGGCGCTGTTCGACAGCGAACCCTCGGCCCGCTCGCGGCGCGCGCGCCTGACCTGGCTGTTGACGCACGACCGCCGGCTCGACGCCAGCACGCGCGAGGCGGCGGCCGCGCTGATCGAGGCCTGCGAGCACCTCGGAGCGCTCCTCTGGCCGGACGCCGAAACCGCCTGAGTGCCGCCGCTTCAGTAAACGACGACGCTCCGGATCGATTCGCCCGAGTGCATCAGGTCGAACGCCCGGTTGATGTCCTCGAGGCGCAGCGTGTGCGTGATCAGATCGTCGATGTTGATCTTGCGGTCCATGTACCAGTCGACGATGCCCGGCACCTCGGTGCGGCCGCGAACGCCGCCGAACGCGGTGCCCTTCCAGACGCGACCGGTTACCAGCTGAAATGGCCGCGTGCTGATCTCCTTGCCGGCAGCGGCGACGCCGATGACCACCGACACGCCCCAGCCGCGGTGGCAGCACTCGAGCGCCTGGCGCATCAGCTCGACGTTGCCGACGCACTCGAAGCTGTAGTCCGCGCCGCCGTCGGTCAGCGCCACCAGGTGCGCGACGAGATCGCCGCCGACCTCCTGCGGATTGACGAAATGCGTCATGCCGAACTTCTCCGCCAAGGCCTTGCGGCGCGGATTCAGGTCGACGCCGATGATCTTGCCCGCGCCGACCAAGCGTGCGCCTTGAATCACGTTCAAGCCGATGCCGCCGAGCCCGAAAACGACGACGTTCGCGCCCGCCTCGACCTTCGCCGTCTTGATCACTGCGCCGATGCCGGTGGTCACACCGCAGCCGATGTAGCAGACCTTGTCGAACGGCGCGTCGGCGCGAATCTTCGCGACGGCGATTTCCGGCATCACCGTGTAATTGGCGAACGTCGAGCAGCCCATGTAATGATGGATCATTTCCTTGCCAATCGAGAAACGGCTCGTACCGTCCGGCATCAATCCCTTGCCCTGGGTTGCGCGGATCGCCGTGCACAGGTTGGTCTTATGCGACGTGCAGGCCTTGCACTGGCGGCATTCCGGCGTGTACAGGGGGATCACATGATCGCCCCTCTTCAGCGAATGCACGTCCGGCCCGATGTCGACGACAATCCCCGCGCCCTCGTGGCCCAGAATCGCCGGAAACAGCCCCTCCGGGTCCGCACCGGAGCGCGTGAACTCGTCGGTATGGCAGATGCCGGTGGCCTTGATCTCGATCAGCACCTCACCAGCCTTCGGGCCGTCGAGATCCACCGTGACGATCTCGAGAGGTTTGCCCGCGGCGTACGCGACGGCGGCTTTCGTCTTCATTCGGGCGTATCCTCGTTCAATCCGGGTCATCACCCTAAATCAAGGCGCGCCGACTTGGAAGATACCGATGAAAATTGAGCTGAACGCGCTCGAGGCGCGGCTGATCGGCTGCTTGCTCGAGAAGCAGATCACGACGCCGGATCAATACCCGCTTTCCCTGAATTCTCTGACCCTCGCCTGCAACCAAAAGAACAATCGCGACCCGGTCCTCGACCTGCGGGAGGGCGAAGTGCAGGACGCGGTCGACGCGCTGCTGAAGAAGTACCTCGTCAGCGACCGATCGGCCGGCTATGGCGGCCGCGTGACCAAATACCAACACCGGTTCTGCAATACCGAATTCGGCTCCCTGAAGTTCTCCGCGCAGGAGCTGGGCATCCTCTGCGTCCTGCTGCTGCGCGGGCCGCAGACGTCCGGCGAACTGCGCACGCGGACCAACCGGCTGTGCGAATTCGCCGATGTCGCGCAGGTCGAAGCGGTGCTCGAGACGCTGCTCCATCGCGAGGATGGGCCGTACGTCGCCCGTCTGCCGCGCCAACCGGGCGCGCGTGAATCGCGTTTTGCGCATTTGTTCGGCGGCGAGCTGCCGCTCGAGAGCGCCGTCCGAGCCGGCACGGACGAGGACGCCGGGCCGCAACGGCCGGAGGGTCTCGGCCCCCGGGTCGAGCGCCTCGAGCAACTGGTCGAGGAATTGCGGGCCGAAATGGACTCCTTGAGGGCTGCGTCGACCCCACGTTGAGCCCGCATTGACGCCGGACGCGCGTTGGCCCGCGCGCAGACGAAAACGCCCCGGCAGCGGTACAGCTGCCGGGGCGTCGAGGTTCGACGAACGGCCGCGTCAAGCGAACTTGCGCGGCAAGGCCGTCTTACATCTTCGGCGGGGTCTTCGCCTTCTTCTTCATCATCATGTGATGGTGTGCCATCGCCTTCTTGTGCGACATCGCCTTCTTGTGCGACATCTTCTTCTTCGCCCACTTCTTGTGATGCACCATGGGCTTGGCATGATGCGTCATGTGCTTGGTTTGTTTCTTCGCGGGCACGGTGGACATGGTGGACTGGGCGGCGGCGAGCGGTGCAACCGCCAGCGAGGCAGCGGCCAGACCCATCGTCAACAGGGCGCTCATCATCAACGTTGCGGACTTGGTCATAGTCAACTCCAGGGTGTATTGAAAGCCGGGGAATAAGGATACGCGGTCGATATTGCTTTCAACGGTTATGAAGATCATTTCACCTCGTGCCGCACCGACGCCATGGCGACCCGGGCCGGCAACATTAAGCGCCGTTCACGTTTGGCTGCGTTCGGCGGTCGCCGCGCGCAGTTGCCGGATCAGATAGCCGACGATCGCGACGTTGAGCGCCAGGACGAGCGTCTTGCCGAGACCCGGCTGCAGCGCGATCCGCCAGAGTTCGAATGGCACCAGCGATCCCGTGATCACGATCGTCAGCCATTCGGCCCAGCGTCGCCGCAGCCACAGGCCGATTCCCTCGATCGAGAACACGACCGCATAGGCGATCGTCACGTAGTGCAGCGCCTGCACGCGTGCCGCGCTCAAGCCGCTGAACCATGCAAGCGCCGCGACGACCGCCGTGTGCTCGCGGCCGAACGGCAGCGTCGAGGCCCAGGCAAGGAGCCCGGCGACGACCGAGGCGTCGCGCAACCTGTGCTCACCGTAGGCGGCCGTGATCAACAGCGCGACCTTCGCGATCTTGTAGACGGCGATTGCACGGAGCACGCCGAAGCGCGGCGGCGGCGTCCCGGGAGCCGGCGGACTGCGGCGCCTCACGCTAGGTCGGATTCTCGAGACTGAAGATCGCGTTGGCGTCGTTGTAAGCGAACGCCTCGGCGTAGCGCCCCCAGTGGACGACGGCGCGCAGCGTGCGCTCCGCGTCCTCCTCACTCATGAAATCCTCCAGCTCGTCGATGAAACGGCTCTTGCGCGCCGAATGCGACGCACGTTCGTCGAGCACGCGCCGGATGTGCGCGGCGAGCGGCACGTAGGCGAGCAAATGGCGCATGAATATGCGCTTGCGCTCGTCGAGATCGGCGTGCGCGAACGCGCGGCCGTCCTCGGTGAGCTTCAGGTCGCCGCCTTCGAGTTCCGCAAAGCGCATCATCTGCAGGGTTTCGGCGACCGGGAACAGTTCGTCGATCTCCATCTGCAGGTCCGAGGCGATCTTGGGCAAATCCGCGGTGCCGTTGAAGGGCGCCGCCGCTACCGCCTCGATGAGGCCGGCCTGTGAGTTCGAGGAGACCGGCGGCAGCACGCTGCCGATGCCGAGCCCGGGAAAGCGCTCCTGGCGCCCGACCGCCGCGGTCCCGTCCGGCCTCGCCGTCATTTCCACGTAGATCCGCTCGACGAGTTCGCGAAAGTTCGACTCCAGGCGATTGCGCGGCTGCGGCAAGCTGACTTTGATCTCGGAGACGATCCGCCCCGGATTGCTGCCGAACACCAGGATCCGGTCGCACATCAGCACCGCCTCCTCGATGTTGTGCGTGACCAGCACCACGCCCTTGATCGGCATCCGGCCCTCGGACCACAGGTCGAGGAAATCCGTGCGCAGCGTCTCCGCCGTCAACACGTCGAGCGCGGAGAACGGCTCGTCCATCAGCAGGATGTTCGGATGCACGACCAGCGCCCGCGCGAAACCGACGCGCTGGCGCATGCCGCCGGAGAGTTCGCGCGGATAGGCGGACTCGAAGCCGTCGAGGCCGATCAGGTCGATCGCGGCGAGCGAGCGCTGGCGGATCTCCGCCTTTGGCATCCGCTGCGCCTCGAGCCCGAGCGCCACGTTCTCGAACACCGTCAGCCAGGGAAACAAGGCGAAGCTCTGAAACACCATCGCAATGCCGGCGGGCGGGCCGAAGATCGGCCGGCCGAGGTAGAGCAGTTCGCCGGCGCTCGGCTCGGCGAGACCCGCGATCAGGCGCAGCAGCGTCGATTTGCCGGACCCCGAGCGCCCGAGCAGGCCGACGATCTGCCCCTCCGCGACCTCGATGTTCATCCCATCGAGCACCAGGAGCTCTCCGCCGTCCGGCTTGGGGAAGGCCTTGCGGACGCCGGTGCATTTCAGTAGCGCGGGTGTGCCGTTCATCTGCCGCCGCCCTCAGGTCAGTCGAAACCGCCGCTCGGCGTAATAGTACAGCGGCCGCCAGAACAGCCGGTTCAGCGCCACCACGAACAGACTCATGACGCCGACGCCGAGCACGATGCGGTGGAAGTTGCCGGCCGCCGTCGCGAGCGCGATGAAGGAGCCGAGACCCCGGGCCTCGATCGTCGTGTGGCCCCAGGAGACCAGTTCGGCGACCTGCGCCGCATTCCACGAGCCGCCGGAGGCGGTGATGGCACCGGTCACGTAATACGGCAGGACGCCCGGCAAGGCCACCTTGCGCCACCACAACCAGCCCTTGACCCCGAGGTTCGCCGACACCTGCCGCAGTTCCGCCGGCAGCGCCGCCGCGCCGGCGATGACGTTGAACAGGATATACCACTGTGTGCCGAGGATCATCAACGGGCTGAGCCAGATGTCCGGTTGCAACCGCCACACGACGATGCCGTAGATCGCGATAGGGAACAGCAGGTTGGCCGGGAACGCGGCCATGAACTGCGCGATCGGCTGGACGAACTCCGCGACCCGCGGCCGCAATCCGACCCAAACGCCGATCGGCACCCAGATGAGGCTCGCGATCACGATCAGCACGAACACCCGGATCATGGTCAAGGTCGCGAGGCCGGCGACGTGCAGAAACTGGGCGAGCGGCGTGTGCGCGAGCAGATCGATGCCGATGCGCCAGATGCCGAGCGCCACCAGCGCGGCAACCAGCGCGACCCAGATCCGGTCCTTGCCATGGCCGCGCCGCGCCGTCGTCAGATCCGGCGGCGGCGGATCCTCGCGCGGGACGGCGCGGCTGGTCCACAGCACGGTCGCGTGGAACGCGAGCTTCGCCGCCTGGATCAGCCGCGAGCGGCGCATCATCGTCAACGCCCACGATCGCGGCTCGCGCGCGCCCGGGTCCTGTTCGACGCGGAAACGGTCGACCCAGGCAACCAGCGGCCGGAAGAGCAGCTGATCGTAGGCGAGGATCACGAGGAACATCGTCAGGATCGCCCAGCCGATCGCCGCGAGATTGCGCCGCTCGATCGCGAGCGCGATGTACGAACCGATCCCCGGCAGAGTCACGGTGTTCCGTCCGACACTGATCGACTCGGAGGCGACGACGAAGAACCAGCCGCCCGACATCGACATCATCATGTTCCAGACGAGCGCCGGCAGCCCGAAAGGCACCTCGAGCTGCCAGAAGCGCATCCACGGCGACAGGCGGAACGAGTCGGCCGCTTCCGACAGCTCGGTCGGAATCGTCCGCAGCGACTGGTAGAAGCTGAAGGCCATGTTCCACGCCTGGCTGGTGAAGATCAGGAAGATCGAGGCGAATTCCGCGCCGAGCACACGCCCCGGCGCGAGCGACATGAAGAACACGTAGGTCACGGAGAGAAAGCCGAAGATCGGCACCGATTGCAGGATGTCGAGGATCGGCACGAGGAGCTTCCCCGCCCGCTCGCTCTTCGCCGCCCAGGTCGCGTAGGTCAGGGTGAACACGAGCGAGGCGACCAGCGCGATCAGCATGCGCAGGGTGGTGCGTGCCGCGTATTGCGGCAGGAAGTACGGGTCGAGGGACATCGGCGTCGCGCGCAGTTGCGACAACGGCGCGAACATGCCATGCGCGGCCCCGCCGAGGAACGCGATCAGCCCAATCACGACGGCGAACGCCGCCAGATCCCAGCGGGAAGCCAGGTCCCGCAAAAATCCGAAGGGTTCGAACCGGCCCGGCACCGGGGCGGCCGTTTCGGGGGTAGAGTCGCTCATGGCTGCATCGACGCGTGCTGGATGGAATGGCCGGGCATTTTCGCAGGACAAGCGGCCGACTAGCTAGTAGGGTATACGCCTTTTCGCACCCCCACCGCCCCGCGCCGGCGTTTCGAGGACACCAGGGTTTCGGCCATGCACAACGGTCTCGCGATGGATCCACCCGCCGCCAAGGCGCAACCGACGCGGTTCAAGGTGCTCGGCGCGATCAGTTTTTCGCATTTTCTCAACGACATGATCCAGTCGCTGATCATCGCGATCTATCCGCTGCTGAAGGGCACGTTCAGCCTGGATTTCGTGCAGATCGGGCTGATCACCCTGACCTATCAGATGTGCGCGTCCATCCTGCAGCCGCTGATCGGCGCGTACACCGACCGGCACCCGCAAGCGCACTCCCTGAGTTTCGGCATGAGCCTGACGCTCGTCGGCCTGCTGACGCTCGCCTACGCGCCGAACTACGCATCGGTGCTGGCCGCAGCGGCGCTGATCGGCTGCGGTTCGGCGATCTTCCATCCGGAGTCGTCGCGAATCGCGAGACTCGCCTCGGGCGGACGCCACGGGCTCGCGCAATCGATCTTCCAGGTCGGCGGCAACACCGGCAGCGCGACCGGTCCGTTGCTCGCCGCCTGGATCATCATGCCGCACGGCCGGCCGACCATCGCCTGGTTCAGCATCGCCGCGCTCGTCGCGGTCACCGTCCTGTGGAACGTCGGGGCCTGGTATCAGCGGCAACATCTCGCCGTGTCCAGCCGCGCCGTGCGTCACGAGGGCGCCGCGAGTCCGGTTGCCCGCCGCACGGTCATCCGTTCGCTCGCGATCCTCATGGTGCTGCTCTTCTCCAAGTATTTCTATCTCGCGAGCATCGGCAGCTATTACGCGTTCTACCTGATGGCGAAGTTCCGCCTGCCGATGGCGAGGGCGCAGATCTATCTGTTCGTGTTTCTGTTCGCGGTCGCGCTCGGCACGATGTTAGGCGGACCGGTCGGCGACCGTATCGGGCGCAAACGCGTGATCTGGGCATCGATCCTCGGCGTCGCGCCGTTCACGCTGGCGCTGCCGTACATGGATCTGCGGTGGACGATGATCCTGAGCTTCCTCGTCGGCCTGATTCTCGCCTCGGCGTTCTCCGCGATTCTCGTCTACGCGCAGGAATTGTTGCCCGGCAAGGTCGGCACCGTCTCCGGACTGTTCTTCGGTCTCGCGTTCGGCATCGGCGGCATCGGCGCGGCCGTACTCGGCGCACTCGCGGACTGGCGCGGCATCGAGTTCGTCTACCGGGTCTGCGCGTTCCTGCCGCTGCTCGGCGCGGCCGCCGCATTCCTCCCGGACATCGAGCATGGCCGCCTGCGCGCGCCACGGGCGGGCGGCGCCGGCACCGCGCCGCAGGACGCGCGGCTCTAGGGTCCGGCAGTCCCGGCGGGCGCCGTGGCCGGCGACAAGGCAGCGAGGATGCCGGCGAGCAATCGCGTCGGGCTCGGCGGGCAACCGGGAACCGCGACGTCGACCGGGATTACGTTCGATACCGGCCCGAGGCTCGCTCCACCGGTGCCGAACATCCCGCCGCCGCAACCGCAATCGCCCACCGCGACGACGAGTTTCGGATCGGGAACCGCCTCATAAGTTTGCTGCAATGCATCGCGCATATGCGCCGTGACCGGCCCGGTGACGAGCAACAAATCCGCATGCCGCGGGCTTGCGACGAAGCGTATCCCCAAACCCTCGATGTTATAGATCGGATTGCCGAGTGCCTGCAGCTCGAGCTCGCAGGCGTTGCAGGAGCCGGCATCGACCGCCCGCACGCAGAGCGCGCGGCCCATGATCTGCAGAATGCGCCGCTGCAAGGCCTCGCGCAGCCGCATGCCCGCATCCGCCGCCGGCACCGGCTCGGTGAGGATGCCGATCCGGTGGATCTGTCGCAAGATCTTCAGCATTCGCCAGCCCTGTGCATGCGTCGTCCTTAGAGATCGTGGCCGCTGTAGGACAAGTTGAAAGACTTGTTGATCAGCGGAAAGTCCGCAACGATGTTGTCGATGACCGCGTGTTCGAGGACCGGCCAGTTCTGCCACGAGGGATCGTGCGGATGGCAGCGCCGGATCCGGCCGTCCCTGCCCGCGGACAGCGCGACCAGCACCGGGCCGCGCCAACCCTCGACGGCGCCGATGCCGAAGCCGTCCGAGTCCGGCCGCGGCACGGCGACACGCACCTCGCCGGCCGGTAGCCCGCCGATGATCCGCTGCCCGAGACGGCAAGATTCGAAGACCTCCTCGAAGCGCACCACGACCCGCGCCGCGACGTCGCCGGACTCAGCGCCGCACTTCACCGCGCACAGCTCATCGTACGGCGGGTCGCGCAGATCCGTGCGCAGATCGTACGCCTGCCCGCTCGCGCGGCCGGCGAGGCCCGTGAGGCCGAGCCTCGCGGCGAGCGGGCCCGCCACGGTGCCGGCGCCGACGAATCGATCCCGCAGCCCCGCGTGTTCGTCGTAGATGTCGCGCAACACGGCCGTTTGCGCGGCGACGTACGCCAGACTTTGCGCGAGCCGCGCGCCGGCGGCGGCCGGCAGATCGCGGCAGACGCCGCCCGGGACGATCGCGTCGAGCAGATATCGCTGTCCATACGCCTCCTCGGTCGCCCGTAGCAGGCGTTCCTTCAAGTGTGAGAACTGCGACAGGCCGAAGGCGAAACCGGCGTCATTGCCGAGCGCGCCGAGATCGCCGAGATGATTGGCGACGCGCTCGAGCTCGAGCGCGAGCGCGCGCAGCCAATTCGCCCGCCGGGGTGGCGCGACGCCGGTCTGGTCTTCGAGCGCCCGGCAGTAGGCCCAGGAAAACGCGACTGCCGAATCCCCCGACACGCGCGCCGCGAGCCGGCAGCCCACCTCGACGTCAAGATCGAGAAATCGCCGTTCGACACCCTTGTGCGCATAGCCGAGCCGCTCCTCGAGCCGCAGCACCTTCTCGCCGACCACCGAGAAGCGAAAGTGACCGGGTTCGATGATGCCGGCGTGCACCGGGCCGACCGGAATCTCGTGCACGCCGTCGCCCTCGACGCGCACGAACGCATACGCCTCGCCCGGCGCATGCCGTAGCCACGGCCGTGTGTCCGGATCGGTCGAGGACAATCCGTACAAGTCGCGGGCCGCGCGCTGCATGCGCCCCGCGAACGGGAATAGATCCTGCAATCCCGGGTAGGCGGCCGGTGCGCCCTCCACGTCGCAGCGTAACTCGGTCAGCAGCAGGCCGCCGGCGCTCGCATAGACGGCGAACACCGCAGAGTGGCCGGCGCCCGCATCCTGCGCCCACAGCGCAAGCAGCCGAGCGCCGGCCGCGGCCAGATCCTCCGCGGCGCGGCGCCAGTCCTCGGCCGTGACGCGGATCGCGCGGATTGCCGGATCCGCGCCGAGCGGCGAGGCGGCGGCCAACCATGTCTTCAGGCTCACCTCACCCCCCGCCGATCAGCTGCGCCGCCGCGCGATACCAGGTCGCGAGAAACGGCGGCACGTACAGGCCGAGCAGCAGCACGATGCCGAGGTGCACGAATACCGGCAGCAGCGCCGGCGAATGCGGCAGGCGCCGCAGCTTGGTCTCGCCGAACACCATCGGTTGCACGCGCGAGAGGACCGCGGCGAAGGCCACCCCGAAGGACAGCAGCAGGATCGGCGTCGCCCATGGATGATCGCGCATCGCGGTGGTGAGAATCAGGAATTCGCTCGCGAACACGCCGAACGGCGGCACACCGAGAATCGCCAGCGAGCCGATCATGAGTCCCCAGCCAACCGTCGGGCTCACCGTCGCAAGCCCGCGGATCCGGTCGATCGATTGCGACCCGGATTTCTGCGCCGCATGACCGGCGGTAAAGAAGATCGCGGACTTGGTCAAGGAATGCACCGTCATGTGCAGCAGCGCCGCGAAATCCGCCACCGGCCCGCCCATGCCGAAGGCGAACGTGATGATTCCCATGTGTTCGATCGAGGAATAGGCGAACAGGCGCTTGATGTCGCGCTGCCTCCACAGCGAAAACGACGCCACGACGACCGATACAAGACCGAAGCCCATCAGCATCGCCGACGGCCACGCCGAATGCAGGGAACCCTCCACCAGCACCTTGCAGCGTACCACCGCGTAGATCGCGACGTTCAGCAAGAGGCCCGACAGCACCGCCGAGATCGGCGTCGGTCCCTCCGCATGCGCGTCGGGCAGCCAGTTGTGCAGCGGCACCAAGCCGACCTTGGTGCCGTAGCCGACGAGCAGGAAGACGAACGCGATCGACAGGACCCGCGGCTCGAGCTGTCCCTTGACCGCGTCCAGGTGGGTCCACAACAACGCGCCGACCCCTTCGGCGCCGAGCACCTTCTGCGCCGCGATGTACAGCAGGATCGTGCCGAACAAGGCCTGCGCGATGCCGACGCCGCACAGAATGAAGTACTTCCAGCCCGCCTCGAGGCTCGCGGGCGTGCGGTAGATCGACACCAGCAGCACGGTCGACAGGGTCGCGCCCTCCATCGCCACCCACATCAGCCCCAGGTTGTTGGTCGTCAGCGCGAGCAGCATCGTGCCGATGAACAGTTGATACATCGCGTGGAAGAGGCGCAGGCGCGCGCTCGTCATGCGCCCGTCCGCAGTCTCGATGCGCATGTACGGACGCGAGAAGATCGCCGTCGTCAGGCCGACGAACGCCGTCAGGGTGACGAGAAAGACGTTGAACGGATCGACGAAGAACTGCTCGTTGCCGAACGTCGCGGCACCGTGCACGACGACGCGGATGCTGAGCACGCAGGCGGCGGCGAAGACGACCAGGCTGAACGCGACGTTCAGTTCCGGAGCCCGCCGAGCCGCGCCCCACCAGGCGAGCGTCAGCGCGCCTGCGAGCGGGGTGCCGAGCAGTATGAGCAGAACCATCTAGCGCTCTGCCTTGTGCGATTCGAGCCGGTCGAGATCGAGGCTGTCGAACTGCTCGCGGATCTGAAAAAAGAACACACCCATCACCACCATCGCCACCAGCACGTCGAGCGCCACGCCCAGTTCGACGATCATCGGCATGCCGTAGGTCGCGCTCATCGCGCCGAAAAACAGTCCGTTCTCCATCGACAGGAAGCCGACGACCTGCGACATCGCCTTGCGGCGCGTGATCATGGTGAGGAACGCAAGCAGGATCACCGCAATGGCGATGCCGACCGCGCTGCGCGTCGCGGTGCTCGCAAGCGCCGTGATCGGCTGCGCGAGACCGAACGAGAACACGACGAGCAGCACCCCGACCAGCATTGTGCCGGGGATGTTCAGCAGCGGTTCGGTGTCCCAGTAGACCCCCAGCCGGCGGATCATACGGTGCAGGACCCACGGCATCACGACCACCTTGACGGCGAAGGTCAGCGCCGCCGACAGGTACAGGTTCATATCGCCGGTGCGCCATGCGAGCAGCAGCGTCGCCGCACACAGCACGGCGCCCTGCACCGCGAACAGATCGACGAGCGTCACGACGCGCCGCTGCGCGAGCATCGCGAACGACAGCAACAGCAGCAACGCCGCCAGCGAATTCAGCAACTGCATCACGAATGGCACGGACTGCATCGCCTCAGGCCCCCAGCAGCAGATGCACGAGCATGCCGAGAACGGCGAACAGGAACGCCGTGGCGAGGAATTCCGGGGCGCGGAACACCCGCAGCTTCGCCGAGACCGTCTCGATCAACGCGAGCACCGCGCCGGCCACGACGAGCTTGACCGCGAGCGCGGGAATCGCGGCGGCGAGCGCGAGCGGCCCGGCACCGCGCGTCGCACTACCCCACGGAATGAACAGGGCGAAGCCGATGCAGGCGTAGTTCAGCAGTTTCAGCGCCGCGCCGAGTTCCATCAGCGCCAGATGTCGCGCCGAATACTCGAGCAGCATCGCCTCGTGAATCATCGTCAATTCGAGGTGCGTCGTCGGATTGTCGATCGGGATGCGCCCGTTCTCGGCGAGCAACACCATCGTGAAGGCGACCGCGGTGAATGCGAGGCTCGGCGAAAGCATGAGCGTGCGGGTCGCCAGGTGCTCGGATATCAGCGGCAACGCCGTGGTCGAGGAGAGCAGCGAGGCGACGAACACGATCATCAGCAGCGCCGGCTCGGCGAGGAAGCCGACCATCATCTCGCGCCGCGCGCCGAGCGTACCGAACGGCGTGCCGATATCCATCGCCGCGAGTGCGAGGAACATCCGCGCCGTCGCGAACAGCCCGACGAGCGCGATCGCATCCGCCGCGACGCTGAAGGGCAGCCGGGTGCCCATCGAAGGGATCACGGCGGCGGCGGTCAGCATCGTCGCGAACACCACGTACGGCGCGATCCGGAACAACGGCGAGGCGTTCGCGGCGATCACGGCGTCCTTGTGGAACAACTTGCGGATGCCGCGGTACGGCTGCAGCACGGACGGCGCACGCCGGTTCTGCAGCCAGGCGCGGCACTGGTTCACCCAGCCCTGGAAAAGCGGTGCCGCCGCGAGCGCGACGGCGACCTCGAGCACCTGGGTCAGCCATTCGATCGGCCTCATAGGACGAGCGCCAGCAGCAGGCACAAGGTGGCGAGGACGTACAGCAGATAGATCGAGATCCGTCCGCGTTGGATCGCGGCGCAGGCGCCGGCCAAGCGCTCGACGATCGGCCCGAGCGGCTCGTAGAGCGCCTTCCAGAAGCGATCCCCAATCACGACGGCGTAGCGCGGCGCCGCGTCGAACGGCGTCGGCAGGCTGCGCTGCATCGCGAAGAACGGCGTGAACAGGTGCCGGATCGGCTGGCCGAAGCCCTCGGCGGTATCCTGGGTGCGGCCGCTCAGCGGCCCGGAGCCGCAGGCCCAGGGCGGTGCGAATCGCACCCGCCGGTGGTACAGCAGGCGCACCGCGAACATCGTCAGTAGCACGCCGACGATCAACGCGCCGGCGAAGATCGTCGGCGCGTACGTCGCCTGACGGGCATCGATCGGCACCAGCAGCCACCAGGGTGCGCCGCTTGCCGGCAGCACGCCGACGCCGAGCCGCGCGCCCACCGTGCCGAGCGCGGCGACGACGCGCGCCGGCAGGAGCCCGAGCGCGACGCAGCCGAGTGCCAGCCAGGCGAGGCCCGCGCGCTCGGCGAAGCCGGCGTCGCGCGCGCGCGCGAGGGCCGCCTCGCGCGGCTGGCCGAGGAACACGACGCCGTAGAACTTCACCATCACGTAGCCGGAGAGCGCGGCGACGAGCGCCACGACGCCGACGCCGAGCGGCAGGAGCATGTCGACAAACCGGTAGGGAACCGCATGCGCGTACAGGAACGCCTGGAGCAGCAGCCACTCCGAGACGAAGCCGTTCAGTGGCGGCAGCCCGGCGATTGCCAGTACGCCGACGAGCGTGAGCCATGCGACCCAGGGCATGCGGTGGATCAGACCGCCCAGCCGGCCGAGGTTGCGCTCACCGGTCGAGTGCAGCACCGATCCCGTGCCCAGGAACAACAGGCTCTTCATGAACGCGTGGTTGAGGGCATGGTAGAGGACCGCGATCAGGGCGAGCGCCGCGAGCGCCGGCATGCCCGCGCCGTGGAACACCATCGCGAGCCCGATACCCGTGAACAGGATGCCGACGTTCTCGATCGAGGAGTACGCGAGCAGGCGCTTCATGTCGGTCTGCGCCGCGGCGAACACGATGCCGTACAGCGCCGAGAACAGGCCGAGGGCGATCGGCACGAGCCCCCACCACCAGGCGAGTCCGCGCAGCAGATCGAACGCGACGCGCAGCATCCCGTACACCGCCATCTTCAGCATCACACCGCTCATCAATGCCGAGACCGGCGAGGGCGCGGCCGGATGCGCCTCGGGCAGCCAAACGTGCAGCGGCACGAGACCGCCCTTGGCGCCGAATCCGACCAGCGCGAGCACGAAGGCGACCCCGGCCCAGGCCGGGGATAGATGTGCCGCGCGCATCGCGTCGAAGGTGAAGTGCCAACCGCCGCCCTGGAGCACGCCGAAGCACAGCAGAATCGCCAGCGCCCCGCAGTGGGCGATCACCAGATACATCAAGCCCGCGCGGCGAATCTCCGCGATTCGATGCTGCGAGATGACGAGGAAATAGGAGGACAGCGCCATCGTCTCCCAGGCGACCATGAATGCGTAGGCGTCGTCGGCGAGCAGCACGAAGCCCATGCTCGCGAGAAACAGGTGATATTGGAAACACAGCAGCCCGGGAGGCGTGCCCTGCCCCGAGCGGAAATAGCCGGCGCCAAACAGGGAAATGCCCGCCGACGCGGCGCCGAGCAAGACCAGGAACACGCCGGCGAGCGGGTCGAGCCGCAGGTGCATCGGCAACTCCGGCAGGCCGATCGGCAGTTGCATCCGCTCGGTCGCCATCGTCAGGCTTGCCGCGGCGATCACGGCGATCGCGAGCCCGCACAGGGCGCCGAGCGGAAACAGCGTCCGGCCGGCGATCCGCAGGCTCATCGGCCTCGAGAGGCCGCCCACCCCGATCAGCACCCAGGCGCAGAGCAGCGCGAGGATCGCGGTAAGCGGGGAAGCGAAGGTCGCCGTCACGGCCCGAGGATCGTCCTGTGCGGAATGAATGCGCGCCGAATTCGCGTCGTATTGTAATCCCATTATAATTGAACGGTACCGTGACCCAGGAAAGGCGCACCGCCCGGCTGACCGTGCTGATCGACCCTCGCAAGAAGGCCGTGTTCGAGCGGCTTTGCGCCGAGGAAGACGCCCTTCCTTCCCAGGTCGTGCGCCGACTCGTGCGGCAGTACGTCGAGCAGCGGCTCGGCACCCCCTGGTCCGCCGAACAGGTGCCGATGCCGCGGCCGCCGCGGCGCAAGGCCCGACCCGGTCGCGGCCGTTGACCTCCTTGGCCGCTCATGAACCTCTCTGTACCGACGACCACTTCGCAACCCATGTGTAAGGAAGGCACGATGCATGGCGATATCCCCCGATACTCGCGCCTGATGATCGCGATCCATTGGCTGACGGCGGTGCTCGTCGTGATTGCCTACCTGGTGAGCGAGGGCAGCCGCTCGGTGCGCACGCACCCCGAAGTGCTGCACTTCGCCTGCGGTTTCGCGGTGCTGGTGCTCGTACTGGCGCGGCTGATCGCGCGGGCGGTGGGCGGCGTGCCCCCCGCGACTGATGCGGGCGGCCCCTGGTTGAGGCGCGCGGCCAAGCTCGGCCACGCCACGCTGTACGTATTGCTGCTGGCCGTGCCCCTGACCGGCTGGTACGCGGTCTCACGGCTCGGCGTGCCGATCGACCTCTACGGTCTGCACGTCCCGGCAATCGCCGCGGCGGTCAAGGGACGCATCGGCCCGATCGGCCAGATCCACCAGGTGGCGGGCAACGTGATCCTGATCCTCGCGGGCGCGCACGCGGCGATGGGTCTGTGGCACCAGTTCGTGCGCCGCGACCACACTCTCGAGCGCATGCGCCCGTTCTGACCGGCAAGAGCTAAGGGGCCCTCGCGAGCGAGGGGGCCCCCGCCGTTTGCGCGACCGGGCGCCACCCGCGCGCTCAGTCATTCAGCATCACGATCATCTGACCGACCGAGACCGTGCCGGTCGAGGCGTCGTACGGACCCGCGGCGGCCACGCCGGCCACGCCGGTCGAGCCGTTCAGATCCGTGGTCAGCGCGGTGACGAAGTCGTTGAACGTCGCGTAAGTATCCGCCGTGTCGGCGACCCGGTGGACGATCACGAAAGTCGGGTTGATTGCCGTCATGTCGGGCACGAAATTCAATCCCGCGGACAGCGACGCGGCCGAGATCTCCTGGAACGCATCGTTCATGGCGAACTCGTCGGTCGCGATCAGCATCGCCGGTGCGATCGAGATCTGCGCGTCGGTCAGCGTCGCGAACGGCGCGCTCTCGCCCGGCTGCGGCCAGTGCATTTCGAGCTCGGCATTCGAGTTCGCATAATCGACGATCGTGATCGCGTCGAAGTCCGGGGGCGCCGATTCGAACGGCGCGACGAAGCCGATGAAGCGCACTGCCTCGCCCGCCGCCAGCGGATTCGCGGACGGCGTCGACGGAACCGCGACGGTGTAGGCCGAGGCGACCGCATTCTGCGCGCCGGTCGCACCCGTTCCGGCGAAATCGAACGCCGACACCGCCTGTCCGTCGATCGACTGCAATGCCAGGGTGACGAGGCCGGGCGCGGCCTGCTGGACCGTGCCGGTGAGCCTCGTCGGCAACAGCATCGCGCCGCCGGCGGTCGCATCCAGCGTGGTGTGGCCGGAACTGTCGGTGGCGAGGACCCCGCTGAGCTGGATCCGCTGGCCGACCGAGATGTCCTGGATCGTGAACGTCCCGCTCTGGCCGAGCGCGGCGACGCTCGTGCCGCTGCCGATCGTCGCGGTGACTTCGCGCACGTACTGCATGTCTTCGCTCGCCTGCGCGTGCACCTCATCGCCGTTGGCGATCGTCAGCGTGTCGCCGGAGCGCGCCAGAACCGAACCCTGGACCGCGTCCTGGCCGGTGCCGGCGACGCTCGATCCGGCGAGCACGCTCGACGCGGTGAAGCTCATCGTCGCCCGGTCGAGCGTGCCATACGCGGCCGTCATCGTTCCGATGGGAAGCGTTGCGAGCTGCGTCAGGCCGGCAGCTCCCGTGTAGTTCGTGCCGTTGATCGTGTAGCTCGTCGAGCCGGTGGTCGCGACCGTGAACTGCCCGCTGTCGCCGCTCTCGTCGTCGAACGGGTGTACGTCGACCGTGTACGTCCCCGCCGCAGCGTCCGTGCCGAGGAGCGAACCGCGCACGCGGATCTGTTTCGTCTGATCCGGCACGAGACTGCCGGTCAGCACCGGATTCACGGTGACGGTGATCGGATTCGTCGCCGACGGGGCGATCGCATTCGACGCCGCGAGATTGAAGTCGAGCGCCAGATTCGCGACCGTCCCCGGGGTGACGACCAGCGGTGCGTTCGACGGCAACGCCAGCGACAAGGTCATGGTCGAGTTCGGTTTGACGAGCGGCTGCATCGTCTGACCGTCGATGATGTCGTTGGCCGCGATCGCGATGCCGCCGCCGCCGTTGTCGACGACGATCGTCGCCGCGGAGTAGTCGAGTGTGATCGACGCGGACACGTAGCTGCCCTCGGGGATCTGCGCGGCGCTGACGATCTCCGACAGGTTCACGAGCTGTGCGAAATCAACCGTCGTCGTGACCGGCAGGGTCTGGACGATCGTGCCGTCAGCGCGCGTCAACTGCAGCGAGACGACGTTGACGATGTAGCTGAGGAAATCGCCCGGCGCATCGGTCAGCGTCACCACCGCAGCGCCGCAGCTCGAACAGGCGGTCGGCGAGGCCGTGGCGGCGGCACCGGCGCCGGACATGCCGCCACCTGCACCACAGGCCGCGAGCATCGCCGCCCCGAACCCGACGAGCGCGAGGCGCCCACGGCGAACGATCCTGCGCCGCCAATCCCGCAATCGCTTGTGATCGATCATGTCGAAGCCTCCTGCGTGAGCTATCGTCGGGCAGGCGGCGCTCGCGCAAGGCCCCGCCCGCACACGAGTTTGCGAGCGCGCCACGGCGAGGCAAAATGTCGTCGACCGCCGACAAGGAAATTGTGCAATTTGCACAAACGGCTCGACGCAACGGACCACGGACGCCCGCGGCATCACGCGCCGGCGCGACTCTCAGGGCAGTGCCGTCCTCGGTGCATCCCCGCGGTTGATCGCCCAGTCCATCGCGCGCGTGATCCAGCCGCCGCCGAGGCTTGCCGCCGGCAGGGCGCGCAAATCGTACTCGACCCCGGTCAGGATCGCGTCGGCGGCACGCTGGCCGCTCTGAATTGCGGGGCCGATCCCCTCGCACAGATCCCGTGTCGCGAGGCCGGCCGCGTCCCCGGCGAGGAATGCATTGCCCAGCCGGGCCGCGTCGACCGGAGCGCGCAGGTAATAGCTGTAGCCGGTCGGCTCCGCCGGCACGCGGATGCCGAACCGCCGTTCGAGCTTGTCCGCGAAGCGCCGCCAGTGGAGCCGGATGTCCTCACCGCGTTCCTTGAGTCTTTGCGCCATGGCGCCGATCCCGACATTCAGCCAGCCGCGCGCCTTCGGCACGTACCAGCTGTAGCCGGGCAGCCCCTGTTCGAAGAACCACAGCCGGCAGTCCGGATCCGTCCATTCGTACGGAAATTCCAGCTCCAGGGTGACCGTCTGCAGGCTGCGCATGCGCGGCAGGGCGTCGCGGAACAGCGCACGATGCACCGGGCAGCTCGTGCCGGCGGCGCCGATCAGATATCGGCAGCGCAATTCGCCGTCGATCGTGAAGCCGTCGCCGTCGCGCCGCACTTCCTTTGCCGCATGCTGCACGACCTCGACGCCGGACCGCTGCAAGAGCCACGCGTCGAATTCGTAGCGCCGGATCGAGTGCTGCACGCAGGGCACCGGCAGATGCAGGCGTTTCAGATACCAATGCAGGCGGCGAAAGCTCAGGAAGCGATGCGGGTACTCGCCGACGTCCATGTCCAGGTCGGCGACGACCTGCGGCGTGATCCAGCCGGCGCATAATTTGTGCCGCGGAAAGCTCTCCCGATCGAGCAACAGCACGTCGGCGCCCGCCTTGCGCAGGCGCGCGGCGGCGGACGAGCCGGCCGGCCCGCCGCCCACGATGATGATCTCGGCGCTACGCATCGGCGGCCCGCCCCGCAACCCATCGGCGGCCGTCAGCGGCCGTACAGGTGCTCACGCGTCAAGGGAATGTCGTTGTTCTCCTGACCGGTGAAAAGGATCTGGAACAACTGCAGAACGCCCGTCTCGAACGCGGCGACCGATCCGGCCAGGTACAAGCGCCACGTGCGCACCAGCCGTTCGTCGAACATTGCCCGCACCTTGTCGACCGCCCCCTCGTAGCGCCGCAGCCAGTGTCGCAGGGTCAAAGCATAGTGCAAGCGGATGTTCTCGACGTCGAGCACCGAAAGGTCCGAGGGCTCGAAGATCTGCATCATCTGGCTGATCGACGGCGGATAGGCACCCGGGAAGATCCGCCGCTCGATCCACGGATGCAGTGGTGCCGGCCGATTGCGGCCGATCGAGTGAATCAGCCCTCGTCCCGTCGAACCGATCGAGCGGCGTACGACGCGGCCGAGTTCCTCGTAGTTCTCGGTGCCGACATGTTCGAGCATGCCGATCGACACGAACACGTCGTAGCTGCCGCGGATGTTGCGGTAATCGTCCTCGATGAACTCGACGCGGTTCTCGAGGCCGAGATCGCGGGCACGACGCCGCGCGAACGCGATCTGCTGCCTGGAGATGTTGAACGCCCGCACCTTGGCGCCGTAGCGTTGCGCCATGTGCAGCGCGAGGCCACCCCAGCCGCAGCCGGCTTCGACGACCGAGGCGCCGGCGGTCAGGCGCAACTTGCGGCAGACGTGGTCCATCTTCGCGATCTGCGCCTCGTCGAGTGCGGCGTCGGCGTGCGGAAAGTACGCGCAGGTGTAGGCCATCGTCTCGCCGAGCCACAGGGAATAGAAATCATTGCCGAGGTCGTAGTGGCGCTGGATGTTGTCGCGCGAACCGGTCAGGGTATTGCGCCGCGGCCGGTGCAACCAGCCGGCCACGCGCTGCCCGATCGATCCGTCCTCGTCCTGCGCGGGCGAGCCGCGGTAAACCACGTTCATCAAGCCGATGAGGTCGCCGATCACCTCGATCCGCCCGCTGCTGTAGGCATCGCCGAAACGCATCTGCGGATCGGTCAGCAGGCCGAGGAGGGTGCCGCGGTCGGCGATTTGCACGGTCGCGACGGGCGTCGCCGACGCCGTCGCGATGCGCTCGCCGGTCCACTTGAACAGGAAGTCGATCGGCGGGTTGCCGAGACCGCTCAACAGCCGCCGCAACAGCCTCGCCTCCAGCGATTCACGGCCGCTGTCGCGCGCCCCTATCGGTTGTGGAGCCGCACTCATCCCCTGCTCTCCCGCAATGACATCCCAGAATCACGTTTTCCCGATGCCGTCCCCGGTCCGTCGAGACTCCGTCAATCGAGCTGGGCTTGCAGCACACGCATTCGCCGGTGCTGAAAGCGCAATTCATATTCGAGTTCCCGCAGGCGCAGCTGCAGCGTCGAGTGCTCCCAGCGCTCCGCGACCGCGCGCTTGGCATTGGCCAGCTGCTCGCGCAGATCCGTCCAGGCCGATACGACCTTGCAAAAGGCCTCGTATTCCTCGGCGACCCGCCGGCGCAGCTGTTCGATCTGGGCGCGGCCGGACTGGCGCGCCAATTGCCGTTCGGCACGGCGGAACTGCGCGTCGAGCATCGCGCGCTGGACCTTGAACCAAGGTACCCGCTTCAGGTTCCGCGCGAGGCCGAGGCCCTGCATCGCGCCGATGAACCATTTCGACGGGTCCCATTGCCACGCGCGCACGCCGTTGCGGTAATCATGCGCGAACATGTGGTGGAAATTGTGGTAACCCTCGCCGTAGGTCAGGAATGCGAGGACGAAATTGTCGCGCGCCGTGTTCTCATCGGTGTACGGTTGCGAGCCCCACATGTGCGCGAGCGAATTGATGAAGAACGTGAAGTGGTGGCTCACGACCAGGCGCAGCACGCCGACCAGCAGCAGCATGCCGACGACATCGCCGCTCAACCAGCCGATCGCGAGCGGCACGCCGACGTTCATCGCGAGCGCGAGCGCGAGGTAATGGCGGTCCTGCCAGACGACCAGCCGGTCGCGCTGCAGGTCGCGCACGGTGCCGTAATCGGATTCGCCGCTCGGGTAATTGCGCAGCATCCAGCCGATGTGCGAGAACCAGAAGCCGCGGCGCGCGCAATATGGATCCTTGTCCAGATCGTCGATGAAGCGATGATGGACGCGGTGGTCGGCGCTCCACTTCAGCGCGCTGTTCTGCAGCGCCATGGCCCCGAGCAGCAGGTACACGAGCCGCAGCGCCGGATGCGCCTCGTACGTCGAGTGCGCGAACAGACGGTGGTAGCCGCAGGTGATCGCCATACCGTTGGCGATCAGGAAGAGCGCAAACCAGACCCACGCGGCGGTCGAGTAGCCGTGAACGAGTCCATACCACGGCACCGCGACGACCGCGCCCAAGGTCGTCAGGACGAACATCATGCTGGTCAGCCAGTTGCGTGGCGCCGGTTTGCTGCGCGTTGCGCTCATCGAATTTTCTCCTCCGCTGCCGCCAGCGGACCGTTCCCAACAATGGTCGTCGCACCGATCGCTTAATCGGTCTTCATGCACTGCGGCATGGTCTTCGAGGGGCCACATCGAGGGCGCAATCACCTTCCACGCCATCGGACCGACATGGCTAGTGTAGTCCGATCGGCACCCTCCGAAAAGGGCGCGTCGCACACAAACCGGCGAATTCGCACACCAGCCCGTCGACGGCAAGACTTCGGGATCATCCGCGGCACGCGGGATCGTGCCGCGGTGCGGCAGCACCCGGCCGTTTGCCACCGCCGATCACGCGATGCATCTGCCTCGCCGAGGATGGCGTTGGGCAATGACCCGACCACGGACGGCGACGCCGACGGCTTGCGGGATCAGAAGATGCCGAGGGCGATGCCACCGGCGAGCGTCGCGCCGAGTTCCCGGCAGCGTTCGCGATCCGCGCCGCTGATCGTCTTGGCGCGCAGGATCTCGTCCGGCGTCTGCGCGTGGGTGCAGACGATCAGCGGCGGGGCAATGGGCTCGAGCCGCCAGCCAGTCGCGATCCGCTCGATCTGCCGCGCGGCGTTGCTGCCGTCGCTGCCGGCGCACACCATCGCCGCGTAGGGGCGCCCGACGATGCGCTCGAGCACCGCGTAATAGGTCCGGTCGAAGAAGTGCTTGACGACGCCACAGATCGCCGCGAGATTTTCCGGTGTCGCGAACAGGTAGCCGTCCGCCGCCAGCAAATCCTCCGCGCCGGCGCCATCCGCATGCCGCAAACAAACCTCGATCGCGGGTTCGGTATCGGCGGCGCCCTGCTGCGCGGCTTGTGCCATCTGCCGGGTACCACCGGTCTGCGAGTGGTAGACGATCAGAATCGAGCGAGCTCGCGGGTGCGTCGGCCCCTGAGGCTTGCCCGGCATACCGGCCGGTCTCAGTCGGCCGCGGCCGTCGCCGCCGGCCAGTCGATCGGCGCTCGGCCGGCGGCGCGGCGCGCGCGGTTCTCGGCCGGCAGGTCGCGCTCGACGAGAACCCGTTCGGCCGCCAGAACGCGCGCGGCGATCGGCTCGAGCCGCCGCCACCCGGCCAGCTCATCGACGCTCGGGGCGGCGTCCGCGCCATCGACGGCGACGAACAGGGCCTGCAGCGAGGCACCGACGAACTGCAGGCTGTCGACCGAGAATGGCGGGTACCCGTAGTCGTTCGCCGGGTTCGCCGGCGGGACCGCGCCGACCAGTGCCGTGAGCCGCGCGAGCAGCGCATCCAGCCGGACCGCGCCGGCACCGCCGCTACGCCCGCGCGCGGCGAGCAACGCGCCGCGCAAGCCGTGCATCGCGCTGCGTGCCCGCGCGACTTCGCCGCGCAACCGATCGATCTTCGTCGCGAGCGCGAACTGCGCGGAGTAAGCCGCGGCGCCGAGTTGCATGCGCGGATCGGCGAGAATCGTCAAGCCTTCGGTCAGAGTCTTGCCGCCTTCGGTGAGGATCGCCGTGTATCGGCCGGGTGGCGCCCAGACCGCATCCTGAGCGCCGAGGCCGGCGGGCGGCTGGTAGGTGAAGTCCCAGACGAATCGGTGGGCGCCGGCGGCGGCCGAAAGCCGCGGCTGCCGCGGCGCCCATTCGGGCGCGAAATCGATCGTCGCCAGATCCGGTGCCGCCGGCCGGCCGGCGCTCGACCAGCGGCGCACCAGCGTGCCGCCGGCGTCGCGAATTGCCAGCGTGATCGCTGCGGACCGGTCGCGCCGCAGGAAATAATCGATATAGGCGCCGTCCGGCGGATTCTTCGCTTTCGGCTCCTCGTCGGGCAGCGGCGTGCCGATGAATGCCGGCATGCGCAGCCGGATCGCCGCTGCGGGCTTGAACAGCCAAGCGCCGGCCGCTGCGACCGCGGGTGTCAGCTGCCGAAGCGGCGCGGCGTCGTCCAGGATCCAGAATCCGCGCCCGTGGGTCGCGATCACGAGATCCTCGCCATGCACGTCGATGTCGCGCACCGAGGTGACGGGCAGGTTCAACCGCAGGCTCTGCCAGTGATCCCCGTCGTCGAAGGAGACGTACACGCCGTGCTCGGTGCCCGCATAGAGCAGACCGGCCCGCTGGTCGTCCTCGCGAACGACATTGACGAAATCATCGACGCCGATGCCGGCGACGATCAGCTTCCAGCTCTTGCCGCCGTCGTGCGTTCGGTAAATGTACGGCCGATCGTCGTCCAGCCGGTGTCGGTCCACCGCGACGTAGGCCGTTTGCCCGTCGAAATGCGACGCGTCGATCGAGGCGATCTTCGACCAGGCGCTCAAACCGGGCGGCGTCACGTTGCGCCAATGCCTGCCGTCGTCACCACTGCGCCAGACCCAGCCGTCGTCGGTTCCGGCCCATAGCTCGTCGGCATCGGTGCGCGACGGCGCAATGCTGTAGATCACGCCGCGTCGCGGCCCCGCGCCGAGGTTGTCGGCGATCGTCGGCGGATCGAGGTTCGGCGGGATCGCCGGATCCGGACGCGTCAAGTCCGGGCTGATCCGCGACCAGTGGCCGCCACCGTCGCGCGTTTCATATAGGCGCTGGTTCGCGAAAAACAGGCGCCGTGGATCCTTCGGCGAGAACACCAGCGGCACAGTCCACGTGGCGCGGTCGATGCCGGGGTGCGCGAGGGTCGGGTCGACCGAGCGCGTCTGTTGCGTGCGCAAATCCAGCCGGCGCACGTGGCCGCCGTAGATCAGGCGCGAATCGCGCGGATCAGGCGCGATCATGCCGTTCTCTCCGCCCGGTTGGATCTCGTGGAACTGCGGCATCGCGATGCCGTCGGTGGATATCGTCCGGCTCGGCAGCATCAGTGCGCCCGAGTCCTGCTGAGCCCCGTAGACGTCGTACGGAAATCTGTCGTCGGTCGCGACGTGATAGATCTGTGCCGTCGGCTGATTGAACCAGGAACTCCAACTCCTGCCGCCGTTCAGTGTGACCAAGGTCCCTTGATCGGTGCCGAGGATGCGCCGATCCGCGTCGCTCGGATCGATCCACAACTCGTGGAAGTCGTCGCCGGTCGGATCGCCCTTCTCCGGAACGAACACCTTGCCGCCGTCGTCCGAGCGCAGCACGATCGTGTTCATCGCCCATAGACGGTTCGCGTCGCTCGGATCGACGGTGATGCCGCCGAAATACCAGCCGCGCTGCCAGATCCGCGGGTCCGCACTCTCCCGCGTCCAGTGGGCGCCGCCGTCGTCGGACCGGTACAGCCCACCCGCCGCCGCATCGATCATCGCATAGACGCGCCGCGGCGCGGCCGGCGAGAGCGCGATGCCTATCCTGCCCGTGGCAGCTGGCAAGCCGTTGCCGAGCCGCCGCCAGTGGGCGCCGCCGTCGTCGGATTTGTAGAGTCCGCCGCCCGGGCCGCTGGAGGGCGGATAGATGTTCCATGGCGGCCGCCGCGTCTGCCAGAGCGCCGCGTAGATGACGCGCGGATCGCCGGGTTGGAACGCGAGATCGACCGCGCCGGTGTCGACGCCGCGGTACAGGATCTTGCGCCAGGTCTTGCCGCCGTCGGTCGTCCTGAACACGCCGCGCATCGGGTTGGGACCGTACGGATGGCCGAGCGCGGCGACGTAGACCACGTCGGCGTCGGCCGGGTCGACCAGAATCGCCGCGATCTGCCGCGTGTCGTCGAGGCCGACGTGGATCCAGGTCTTTCCGCCGTCGAGCGACTTGTAGACGCCCGCGCCCTGCGCGATGTCCGAGCGCATGTCCGCCTCGCCGGTGCCGACGTAGATTACCTTGGGATTCGACGGCGCCACCGCGATCGCGCCGATCGAGGCGACCGGTTCGCGATCGAAGATCGGCCGCCAGGTGCGGCCGGCGTCGAGCGTCTCCCAGACGCCGCCGTCGACGGCGCCGAAGTACCAGCGCAGCGGCTGCCCCGCAACGCCGGTGACGGCGAGCGCCCGTCCACCGCGGAACGGTCCGATCGATCGCCAGCGCAGACCACCGAACAGCGACGGCGGGTAGCCGGCGGCCGCTGCCTGCAGGGCGCAGGCGGCGGCGAGCAAAACCAAGGGCAGCACGGCGCGGCGAAACGAATGCGGCATCGGTACTCCGGAAATGCACTGGCGGAAATTCGCGCGAAGCCGGCGCAATTCTAGCACCTCGCCCGCACGGCACAGCCCGGCCGCCGGGGCGGCGCCGTGATCGCACCGGCGACCGCGCACGCGGACGGCGTCGCCGCCGATGGGTTAACCTTGCCGGACCCTGCCCTGAAACGGTGGCCAGCATGCAGACGCAGACTCCCGGTGCGACCCAGACCCGCTCGTTCGCCGCCGTGTACCTGATCGAGATGTGGGAGCGCTTCGGCTTCTACGGCATGCAGGCGCTGATCGTCTATTACATGGTCCAGCGCCTGGGTTTCCCCGATGACCGCGCCAACCTCGTGTGGAGCGCGGCCGCGGCGCTGATCTACGTCGCGCCGGCGATCGGCGGCTGGATCGGCGACAAGTACCTCGGCACCCGCCGCACGATGTTGATCGGCGCCTGCGTGCTCGCCCTCGGCTACGCGCTGATGGCGGTACCGAGCGAGAGCACCTGGACCCTGTTCGGCGCGCTCGGCGTGATCGTCGTCGGCAACGGCCTGTTCAAGCCGAATGCGGCGAACCTGGTGCGCAAGATCTACGAGGGCGACGACACCAAGATCGACAGCGCGTTCACGATGTACTACATGGCCGTCAACGTCGGTTCGACGGTGTCGATGCTGCTGACGCCGTGGATCAAGGACTATGTGAACCGCGTCTATGGACACAACCTCGGCTGGCACGCGGCGTTCGCGGTGTGCTGCATCGGTCTCGGCGTCGGCCTGACGAACTATTTCTTGATGCGCAAGGCGATGCAGCATATCGGCTCCGAACCCGACGCCGCACCGCCGCGCCCCGGCCGGCTCCTGGCGGTGCTCGGCGGCGGCCTGCTCTGCATCGCCGGATCCGCGGCGGTGCTGCAGTACGAGTCCATCGCGCGCATCTTCGTCTACGCCGCCGGCGCGGTGCTGCTCGCGATCTTCGGCCGCTTGATCGCGAACAGCCGCCGCGACGAGCGCGCCGGGCTGATCGCCGCGCTCGTGCTCGTCGTGCAGACGATCTTCTTCTTCATTTTCTATCAGCAGATGTCGACCTCGCTCGCCCTGTTCGCGCTGCGCAACGTCGACTGGCAGCAGACGCTGTTCGGCGCTCGATTGTGGACGTGGAATCCGGCGCAATACCAGGCGCTGAACCCGATCTGGATCATGCTCCTGAGCCCCCTGCTCGCCTGGGCCTACGCGCGCGCCGGCGCCCGCGGCAAAGACCTGTCGATTGCGGCGAAGTTCGCGCTCGGTTTCTCCGTGGTCGCGATCGGCTACTTCATCTACGGCTTCTCCGGCCACACCGCCGTCGACGGCATGACCTCGTCCTGGTACATGATCTGGGGCTACGGCTTCTATTCGCTCGGCGAGCTCTTGGTGAGCGGGCTCGGACTCGCGATGATCGCGCGCTACATCCCGCAGCGGATGGGCGGCTTCATGATGGGCGCGTATTTCGTCGCGGTCGGCATCTCGCAGTACCTCGGCGGCATCGTCGCCAATTTCGCCAGCATTCCGAGCCGGATCTCGCAGATCGTGAAGATGGTGCCGGCCCGCGGCATGGGCCGGATCGCCGCCGCCTATCCGCAGGCCCTCACGCTCAAGCTCGATGACTTTCGCCAGTGGATCGGCGCGCTGCCGGTCGACGACGCCGCCAAGCTCGACCGGGCGCTCGCGGCCGCGCATGCCGCACCGTTCAACCGCCTGCCGGCGGCGACGCGCCAGATGCTGCTGCAGTTCAGCGACAGCCTGCACGCGGCGACGTTGCCGGTCTACACCAAGCTTTTCAACGAACTGGGGGTTGCGGCGATCCTCTGCACGGCCATCGCCGTCGCCGCGATTCCGATGATGCGGCGCCTCTCGGCCGCCCACGCCGGCAAGAGTGCGGCCGCGAATTCATCGCCGGTGCTGCCGGACGTCGCGAGCGAACGCTGAGCCGTCTCGCCGGCGCCGATCAACCGTGCGGCGCGCCGAGCTCGCGCAGGTACCACTGCTGGAAGGTCGCGACCCGCCGTTCGTGCTCCGAGTAGCGCCCCGGCCGGTAACGCTTCGAGAGGATCCCGGCCTGGTTGTTCTCGGTGATCCGCTTGTCCTGCAGCGTCGTGCGGTCCCAGCCCCAGATCATCCTCGGCACATCGTAGCGCTCCGCCTTGCCGTCGACGAGCCAGGTCAGATCCACGTCGGTGCTCATCGCGCCGCGCGGCGTGAACTGGAACAGCACCGCGAAGTCGTTGGTCGCGACCAAGTGCGTGAACGGGCTGAACGAGACGTACATGCGTCCTTGGTCGAAACCGCGACGCTTGCCCATCAACGACGATGCGGGTCGTCCGTCCTCGGTTTCGCTCTCGTAGCCCTCGCGGATGGTCCGCTGCAACAAGAGCCGCAGGTGCGAAGAATCCGGCCCGTCATCGACGGTGCCGATCGGCCGGCCGAGCGCGGTGGCGCGCCGCTCCCAGGCCTGCAAGGTCGGCAGATAGCTCTGCACCGCGTCCTGCGGCCCCGAGCTCGGACCCGCGCCGAAAGCGATCAGCGCGTCCGCCGGATGCATCGAGCTGAATTCAGGGTGCGATGGCGTGCAGTGATAGCATTCGACGAAATTCTCGACGACCAGTTTCCAGTTCGCGGTCGTCGGGTAGGAGAGGCGATGCGCAATCTTCGCGTCCGCGAAGCCATGGAAGTCGAGGTAAGGCTCGAGATCGCCGAAGGTCGCTTGGAAATCTGCGGGCTCACCGTCGCACAGATTCACGAAGATGAAGCCGTGGAAAACACGCACGTGGGCGCGGTGCAGGCCATTGTCCTGCTTGGCGAAATCGTCCGGCATGAGCCTCGCCGCGAGCAGCGCCCCATCGAGCCCGTAGCTCCAGGCGTGGTAAGGACAGGTCAGTCGCTGGACCCGCCCCGAGGGCTCGGTGCAGATCAGCGAACCGCGATGCCGGCAGACGTTGTAGAACGCGTTGATGCGGGACTCGTCGCTGCGCACGACGATGAGTGATTCACCGCCGATCCGGAACAGGAAATAGTCGCCCCTCTGGCGCACTTGAGCGACGTGTCCGGCGACGATCCACTTGCGGCCGACGACGCGCTCCACGTCGCGTGCGTAGACGTCCTCGTCGCAGTAAAACCTGCGCTCCAGGCTGTAGCCGGGAGCCGTGCTCGGCGTGGGCGGCGTGGGCGCCGTGGGCGGCACAATCGCGTTGGCAGTCGGCATGGTCCCGGGGCTCTCCTGGAAAAAAAGGTGGTGTGCAGCGCTCAGCGTTTGATGCGCTCGTTGCGCGGATCGTAGAACGGCTGCAGCGATGCACTGGCCGAGTGGCGCCTCCCGGCGATCTCGATCTCGTAGTCCCGCGCACCGATCGAGGCGAGCGGCGCGTGATCCGGCGCGCGCACGTAACCCAGACCGACCGCCGCGCCCAGCGTATGCGCGAACATCCCGGAGCGGATGTGCCCGACCAGCGTGCCGCCGTGCCAAACGGGTTCGTTGTGATGAAGGAGCGGCTCGGGCGAGTCCAGCTTGAACTGCACCAGCCGGCGGCGCACGCCCTCCTGCCGTTGTCGCAGCAAGGCAGCGCGGCCGACGAATCCGCCGGGCTTGTCGAACTTGACCGCGAAGCCGAGCCCCGCCTCGAGCGGCGTCTCCTCGTCGGTGATGTCGTGTCCCCAGTGCCGGTAGGCCTTCTCGATGCGCAGCGAATTCAGCGCGTGATAACCGGCGTGCACCAGGCCGTAGGGCCCGCCTGCCGCGATCAATTCCTCGTAGACGCCGATCATGAACTCGGTCGGCACGTACAGCTCCCAACCGAGCTCGCCGACATAGGTGATCCGCGTCGCGCGCACGAGTGCGTAACCGAGTTCGATCGTGCGGCTGGTGGCGAATGGAAATGCCGCGTTCGACATATCGTCCGGCGTCAATGCCTGGAGCAACTCACGGGATTTCGGTCCCATCACCGACAGCACGCCCATCCCGGACGTCACGTTCGTCAGCACGCAATGCGCTGCCGGTTCGATGTGGCGCTTCAGCCAGTTGCAGTCGCGCGTTTCGGTCTCGGCGCCGCCGACGATCAGGAACGCGGTCTCGTCGAGACGGGTGATGGTGAGGTCCGCCTCGATGCCGCCGCGTTCGTTGAGCCACTGCGTATACACGACCCTGCCCGGCGCGACGTCGATGTCGTTCGCGCACACCCGGCCCAGCACCCGCGCGGCATCCGCCCCCTCGAGCCGGAATTTCGCGAACGAGGATTGATCGAACAGCGCCACGGCGCCGCGCACCGCCCGGTGTTCGCGCGCGCTGTGCTCGAACCAGTTCTGCCGTCCGTAGCTGTACTCATAGACGGGCGCGGCACCCGGTGCGCCGTACCAGTTCGCCCGCTCCCAGCCGAAGGCCTCGCCGAAGCAAGCGCCGGCCGCCGCCAGGCGGTCGTGCAGCGCCGAGCGGCGCACACCGCGCGCGGTCTCGTATTGACGGAACGGCCAGTGCGTCGCGTAGAGCAGTCCGAGGCTCTCCGCGACGCGCGTGCGCAGGTATTTGCGGTTCGCCTGGAACGGCATGTTGCGGCGCACGTCCACTTCCCACAGATCGACCGGCGGATGGCCATCGCGAATCCACTCGGCGACCACCTTGCCGACGCCACCCGCCGACTGCAGCCCGATCGAGTTCATGCCCGCGGCAACGAACAGGTTGCGCAGTTCCGGCGCCTCGCCGAGGTGATAGCGCACGTCGGGCGTAAAGCTCTCGGGGCCGCAGAAGAATTTCTGCAGCCCGGCCTTCTCGAGCGCCGGGATGCGCCGCATCGCGTCGAGCAACACGGGTTCGAAATGGCTGAAATCCCCGGCGATCTCGCCGAACGCGAAATCCTCCGCAATGCCTTCCATCCCCCACGGCCGGGCATGCGGTTCGAACGCGCCGACCAGCAGTTTGCCCGCATCCTGTTTGAAGTAGCTGCAGTGATCGTAGTCGCGCAGCACCGGCAGGTCCGGGTGCAGACCCGCGACGTCCTTGAAAAGCACGTAGTAGTGTTCACAGGCATGCAGCGGCACGGTCACACCGACGCTCGCCGCCAGATCCCGCGTCCAGAGACCACCGCACAGGACGACGTGATCCGCATCGATCCTGCCGTGTTCGGTATCGACGCCCGTGACACGCCGGCCGTCGTGGCGAATCCTCATCACCTTGGCGTCCTGATGGATCCGTACGCCCCGGTTGCGCGCGCCCTTGGCGAGCGCCTGCGTGATGTCGACCGCGTTCGCGTAGCCGTCGCTCGGGATGTGAATGCCGCCGATCACGTCCTCGAGGTTCGCGATCGGATACAGCGCGCGGATCTCGGCGCGGTCGACGACGTCGACGCGCAGTCCGAATACCTTGGCCATCGAGGCGTTGCGACGCAGCTCCTCCATGCGCGCCGCGGTCGTCGCGAGCGAGACCGAGCCGCACTGCCGGTAGCCGGTCGCCTGCCCGGTCTCCGCCTCGAGGCGGTGATAGAGTTCGCCGGTGTAGCGCGCCAGCTGGGTCATGTTGATCGATTGTCGCAGCTGGCCGATGAGTCCGGCGGCATGCCAGGTCGTACCGCAGGTCAGCTGCTTGCGCTCGAGCAGCACCACGTCGCTCCAGCCGAGCCCGCCCAGGTGATACGCGACGGAACAGCCGACGACACCGCCGCCGACGATGACGACGCGCGCGCGCGCGGGCAGGTCCGTCGCCATCGTCAAGCCCTCATCCGTGCGTTATCCGGGTCGAATGCAGGTTGTGCCAGCACGGTCGCCGCCCGTCGCTCCCCCTGGATCAACACGTCGAAACGCGTGCCAGCCTTGGCGTGCGCCGGATCGACGCAGGCGAAGGCGAGACTCTTGCGTACGCGGTGGCCGTAGCCGCCGGAAGTCGTCAAGCCGATGCAAACATCGCCGTGCAACACCGGTTCGGCGCCCCGGGCGTCGGTGTCGCTCGCATCGACCTCGAGATAGACGACTTTCAGAGGGCGTGCCGGCGCGGCGAGCGTCGCGGCCCTGCCGACGAAGTCGCCCTTGCCGAAGTCGATGAAACGCGCCATGTCGGCCTCCAGCATGTTGAGCTCGTTCGTCAGCTCGCTACCCCAGGCCTTGTAGGCCTTCTCCATGCGCATGCCGTTCACCGCGTACAGCCCGTAGTCGGCGAGGCCGAACCGACGGCCGGCCTCCCAGAGTGCGTCGTAGAGCTTCGCCATCGAGTCCATCGGCGCGTGCAACTCCCAGCCGAGTTCGCCGATGTAGCTGACGCGCAGTGCGCGCACCCGCGAGCCTGCGACCGATATCTCGCGCGCCGACAGCCAGCGGAAGCCCTGATTGGACAGATCCGCGTCGGTGAGCGCGGTGAGCATTTCGCGCGAACGGGGTCCGGATAGCACCAGCACGCCGTAGTCCATCGTCACGTTCGCGATGTGCACCTGCTCGCCCGCGCGCACGCCTTGGGTGAGCAGGTCGAGGTCGCGCAATTCGGCGGCGGCCGCCGACAAGGCGTAGAAGCGATCGTCCGCCAGCCGGCTGATCGTCATCTCCCCGGCGATGCGGCCGCCCGGCGACAGTGGATGCACGAGGCCGATCCCGCCCGGTTTGCGCGGCATGCGGTTCGCGCACAGGCGGTTCAAGAACGCCTCGGCGCCGGCGCCGGTGATCTCGTACTTGGAGAAGCCGCTGAGGTCCAGGATGCCGACGCGTTCATGAACCGCCAGCGCCTCATCGCGCACCACCTCGAAGACGTTGTTGCGGGCGTAATCGCACTGCTCCTCGCGCCCGTCGAGCGAGAACCACTTCGGCCGCTCCCAGCCGAAGGTCTCGGTGTATACGCAATGGTGTCCCGCGAGCGTCGCGTACAGGGGGCTGACCTTGCGCGGCCTGCCGTCCATGTCCTCCTCGCCCGGCAGCCGGGTCGTGAACGTCGTACGGTAATCGAGAAAAACCTTGTCGCGCACGTAGGCGGCGTCGGCGAAGGCGCCGAACCGTCGCGGATCGAACTCCGTCATGTTGATCTCGGCATCGCCGTGCACCATCCACTGCGCCAGGTACTTGCCGCAGCCGCCGCCCTGCGCAATGCCGAAGGAGGTGCCGCAACAGTCCCAGAAGTTGCGCAACCCCGGCACCGGTCCGAGCAGCGGAGCGCCGTCCGGAGTGTGCGGGATGGCGCCGTTGATCACCCGCCGGATGCCGGCCTCGCCGAAGATCGGCATCCGCTCGATCGCCCGCTCGAGCCAGGAGCCGATGCGCTCGAGGTCGTCCGCAAACAACTCGTTCGAGGACTCCCAGGCGGGGTAACCGTGCGGCGTCCAGGCCTCGCGCAGGTCGGCATGTTCATAGACGCCGATCAGGCCGGACTTTTGCTCCTGGCGGAAGTAGCCGGACGCGTAGGAATCGCGCATCACCGGGATCTCGCCACTGCGCTCGAGGAACTCCTTGATCGGCTGCGTGACCACGTAATGATGCTGCATGTTCGTGATCGGCGCGTCGGCGCCGACCATCGCGGCCACCTGGCGCGCGTAGCAGCCGGCCGCGTTGACGACGATCTCGGCGAGCATCGGGCCCTGTGCAGTCTCGACTTGCCACTCGCCGCTCGCGCACCGGCCGATCCCGGTCACGCGGTTGTGGCGCACGACGGTCACGCCCAGGTCGCGGGCTCCTTTGGCGAGCGCGTTGCAAATGCCGGCCGGATCGCCGTGGCCGTCGTCCATCGTCCACGCGGCCGCGAGCACCCCGTCGGTCGTCAGATACGGGTTCAGGCGCCTGATCTCGTCGAGGCCGACGATTTGCATCCGGAATCCGATGCTCTTGGAATAACCCTGCACCCGCCTGAGCCACGCCAGCTCATCGCGGTTGTTCGCGAGGCGCAGTCCGCCGCTCGCATGCCAGCTGACGTATTGACCGGTGATGGACTCGAGCCGGGGGTAGAGCTGGTTGCTGTAGGCGTGGATCTTGGCCAGGTTGTAGCTGCCGGTGATGCTCGGGCATTGCCCCGCCGCATGCCAGGTCGAGCCCGAGGTCAGTTCGTGCTTTTCGATGAGAACGACGTCGGTCGTGCCCTCGAGCGCGAGATGGTAGGCGAGACTCGCGCCCATGACGCCGCCGCCGACGATGACGATCTTTGCTTGCGTTTTCATGCGATGCGCTGCGACCCGGATTTCGATTGACCACGATAAATTGACCGCTGATCGACATACAACTGAAAATTTTGCTACCTTAGCCCTGTATTTTTTCAGCGGGAAGCCTGTTGCATCGAGCCAGACCGGTCGTCGGCTTGCCGACCTTGACGTGGTTGCGCGCGTTCGAGGCCGCCGCGCGGACGTCGAGCTTCAGCGCGGCCGCGGCCGAGCTTAACCTCACGTCCGGGGCGATCGGCTACCAGATCCGCGCGCTCGAGCGGCACCTCGGCTTCGCTCTGTTCGAGCGGCTGCCACGTGGCGTGCGGCTGACGCCGATGGGCGTCGCCTACCTGCCGCCGGTGCGCAAGGCGTTCGAAGAACTCGCGGATTCGACCGTCGGCCTGTTCGGCGGCACCGACCGCGCGCAGATCACCGTGCATGCGCCGGTCAGCCTCGGGGCGCTGTGGCTCGCGCCGCGCCTGCCGTCGTTCATCGCCGCCAACCCGGCGATCGAGGTTCGTCTCGCCTCCGTGATCTGGGACAACGCGCTGCCCGACGAGGCCACGGACCTCGAGATCCGCTACGGCTCCGGCCATTGGCACGGTTATCGCTCCCAGCGGCTGTGCCGCCAGCGGATACTCGCGCTCTGCTGTCCGGCACTCGAGCGCCAGGCGCGCGACGCCGCGGATCCCGCCGCATTCGTCGCGCGCCGGCTGATCTACATCATGGGGTACGAGGATCAATGGTTGCGGGTGCGCCGGGACGCCGGTCTCGCCGACGCGCGGCCGGACCACGGACCAACCGTCGACACCACGGTCGCCGCACTCGAGCTCGCGGCGAGCGGCGCGGGTTGCGCGCTCGCGCATCCGATCCTCGCCGCCTCGTATCTCGCGAGCACACGGCTGCGGCCTGCACTCGATCGCGAGTTCGACGACGAGAACTCGTATTTCGTCGTCACGCCCGAGCGGCCGCGCCGCGTCCGCCGCGAGGTGCAGGCGTTTCGCGACTGGCTGGTCGCGCTCGCCGCGGCCGAGAACGCCTGAGCGGCGCCGCCGATCACCGGGGCGCGCCGGCCTGCGCGGACCGCCGCCGCAACGCCTTCGACCCCGAGGCCGTCGCCCGTGAGCGCAAGCGCACCGTTCGCGCACCCCGTCAGCAGGCCCAGCCGAGCGAACGGTCCGTCGCCTTCTTCCAGGCCGCGCACAGCGCCATGCGGCGGCCGTCGGCCATCTGCGCGACGAAGCGCTTGTCGATTCCCCGGTTCGCGACCAGATCCCCGCGACCGCGCCAGTAGCCGACCGCGAGCCCCGCGGCATAGGCCGCGCCGAGCGCGGTGGTCTCCAGCATCTTCGGCCGGACGACGTCGATGCCGAGGATGTCCGACTGAAACTGCATCAGCGTGTCGTTGACCGCCATGCCGCCGTCGACGCGCAGCGCCGCGATCGCGATTGCGCTGTCCTTGGCCATCGCCTGCAGCACGTCGCGGGTTTGATAAGCGGTCGCCTCGAGCGCCGCGCGCGCGATGTGTGCACGCGTCGCGAAGTGGGTCAGACCGGCGATCACGCCGCGGGCATCCGGGCGCCAGTGCGGCGCGTACAGCCCCGAAAAGGCCGGTACGAAATACACGTCGCCGTTATCCTCGACCTCGCAGGCGAGTGCCTCGACGTCGGCGCTGCGCTCGATCAAACCGAGGTTGTCGCGCAGCCATTGGACCAGCGCGCCGGCGACCGCGATCGAGCCCTCGAGCGCATAGCACGGCTCCTCGGCGCCGAAGCGGTAGGCAACCGTGGTGATCAGCCCCGCCCGCGATTGCACCGGTCTCGTGCCGGTGTTCATCAGCAGGAAACAGCCGGTGCCGTAGGTATTCTTCGCCTCGCCCGGTTCGAAACAGGCCTGACCGACGAGCGCCGCCTGTTGATCGCCGAGAATGCCCGCGAGCGGCACGCCGGCGAGCGGCCGGCCGGCCGCCGTGCCGTAGACCTCGCTCGAGGAGACGATGCGCGGCAGCACGGCGCGCGGAATCTCGAACGCGCGCAGCAGGCCCTCGTCCCAGTCGAGCGTCGCGAGATTCATCAGCTGCGTGCGGCTCGCATTCGTGACGTCCGTGACGTGCAGGCCGCCGCTGAGATTCCACGCGAGCCAGGTATCGACAGTGCCGAACAGCGCGTCCCCGGCCGCGGCGAGCGCACGCGCGCCCGGCACCTCGCGCAGCAGCCACTGCAGCTTCAAGGCGCTGAAATAGCTCGCGAGCGGCAGGCCGGTCCTCTCGCGGAAGCGGTCCTGGCCGCCCTGCGCCGCGTACGCCGCGACGGCCGCGTCGACCCGGGTGTCCTGCCAGACCAGAGCGTTGTGCAGCGGCCGGCCCGTGCGGCGGTCCCAGAGCAGCGTCGTTTCGCGTTGATTGGTGATGCCGACCGCGGCGAGGTCCGCAGGCCGCAGTCCCGCGCTCGTCAAGGCCTCGGCGGCGACCAGCCGCGTGTTCGCGAGGATCTCGGCGCCATCGTGCTCGACCCAGCCCGGCCGCGGAAATATCTGTGCATGCTCACGCCGTGCCGACGCGACGATGTGGCCGCCGCGATCGAATACCATGAACCGCGTGCTGCTCGTGCCTTGATCGATCGCCCCGACGTATCGCGCCATCTCGTGCTCTCCGGCCGCAGGCCGGTGCAGCCGCCGCGACGATGATCGCATAGGCCGGGCGCACCCGGGCGTTCAGGCGCCGAACCAGGCGTGCACGCGCGCAGCCTGCTGCGCGTCGTAGCACAGGCCGAGCTTCGAGCGGCGCCACAAGACGTCCTCGCCGGTCGCAGCCCATTCCTGGTCCTTGAGGTACTCGAGTTCGGCCTCGAACAGCTGCGGCGCGATCTCGCGGCCCAAACCGCGCGTGTCCACCGCGTTGCCGATGATCCGTTCGCACGCCGTGCCATAGGCGCGGCACAGCCGTTGCATCAATATCGGCGGCAATCCGGCATGGCGGGTCACCTGCTCGCGCGCGAACGCATCGTAGTCGGCACCGGCGAAGTCCCCGCCCGGCAGCACCGACCTCCTCGTCCACGGCCGGTCGGCCTCGCCGAGCACCGGCAGCAGCTCGGCGAGCGCATGCTCGGCGAGCTTGCGGTACGTCGTCAGCTTGCCGCCGAAGACCGAGAGCATCGGCGCCTGCCCGGCCGGCGCATCGAGATCGAACGCATAGTCGCGCGTGACGGTCGAGGCGTTCTGCCGGCCGTCGTCGTACAGCGGCCGCACGCCCGCGTAGCTCCACCGCACAGCGGCGCCGGTCACCGGCGTGGGCAGATAGTCGGACACCGAGCCGCATAGATAGGCGATCTCGTCGCCGCTCGCCTGCAGCCCCTCGGGGTCGCCGTCGAAGGGCACGTCCGTCGTGCCGATCAGCGTGAAGTCGCGTTCGTACGGGATCATGAATACGACCCGTCCGTCGCTCTGCTGCAGGGTATACGCCTGGGGCCCCGCGTACAACCGGCGCACGACGATGTGGCTGCCCTTGACGAGACGCAGAGAGTTGCGGCGCCGCGCACCGCTCGCGGCGAGCACGGCCTCCACCCAGGGCCCGGCGGCATTGACCAGCGCGCGTGCGCGCACGCTGCGCTGTCCGCTCGATCGGTTCGCGAGTTGCACGCTCCAGTTGCCGCCGTCGCGCCGCGCGGCGGTGACCGCCGAGCCGACCTCGATGCGCGCGCCGCGCGCCCGGGCATCCATCGCATTGGCGACGACCAGCCGCGCGTCGTCCGCCCAGCAATCCGAATACTCGAAGCCGCGTCGGAACTCCTCGCGCAGTGCAGAGAGCTCCACGTCACGGCCGCGGCGCAGGGACCGCGTCGCCGGCAGGCGCTTGCGGCCGCCGATGTGATCGTAGAGCAGCAGACCCAGGCGCAGCAGCCACGCGGGCCGCAGCCCGCGCTGTAGCGGCAGCACGAAGCGCAGCGGCCAGATCAGGTGGCCCGCCGCGGCCAGCAGCACCTCCCGCTCGGTCAGGCTCTCACGCACCAGACGGAATTGATACTGCTCGAGGTAGCGCAGGCCGCCGTGGATCAGCTTGGACGATGCCGACGAGGTCGCGCAGGCAAGATCGCCGCGCTCCGCGAGGAGCACGGCAAGGCCGCGGCCGGCGGCATCCCGGGCGATGCCGACGCCATTGATGCCGCCGCCGACGACGACCAGGTCGAATTCAGCGGGATCGCGTGTGTTCATCGTCGTTCAGCCCGTGCATCGCCATTCAGTGTATCCGCCGCCGTTGTGGATTGTCGGCGATTTGTGCCGCGCGCCAAACCCGTCCGGCACCTCCCCAACGCGAGCGCCCCCGCGACGGGCGGCGGGTCGCTCTCCTGGTAACATCGGGTCATGAAGCTGCGCACACGCCTGAACTTGGTCGTCGCCGGCCTGAGCGCCTCGCTCGTGATCGTGCTGATCGGCGCCGAGATCAACAGTGCGCGCTACGCGGTACGCGAGGACATCGAGGGGGCGCATACGGTCGCCGCCCGCTTCCTCGGCAGACTGGCGGAAATCTACTCGGTCGTCGGCGGACCGAACATGGTGCTGACATTCCTCGACCGGCTCGGGCGGATCCGGGCGAACGACATCTATCTGCTGACGGCGTCCGGGCAGGTCATTTATCGTTCGCCGCCGACGACGTACAAGGCGGGGCGCTATGCGCCGGCGTGGTTCGCGCACCTGCTCGCGCCGCGGACCCCGCGGGTGACCTTCGCCCTGCGCGGCGGCCTGAGGCTCATCGTCCAGGCCGAACCCTCGCGCGCAGTCCTCGATGCCTGGGACGACGTCACGCGGCTCGCGACCTTTGCCACGCTGGTGCTCGCCGTCGTCAATGCCGCGGCGTTCTGGACGATCGCGCGGATGATGCGGCCTTTCCCGGTCATCAGTGCCGGCCTCGAGCGCATCCGGCACGGTGACCTCCACTACCGCCTGCCGCGCCTCGCGGGTGTGGAGGCACATGCAATCGAGGAGGCTTTCAACGGCATGGCGCAGGCGGTCGACGACAAGGTACGCGCCGAGCGCAAGGCGCGTGAGGCCGAGGCACGGCTCGAGGAGCGGCGTGAAATGGCCTCCCTCGCCGATCAGCGCGTCGAAGAGGAGCGGCGCCTGATCGCCCATGAGCTGCACGACGAATTCGGTCAGTCAGTCACCGCGATCCGCAGTCTCGCGCTCGCGATCGCCTCGCGCGACGGCGTTCAGGATCCGGTGATCGGCGAAGTCGCGCGGATGATCTCGGAGGAAGCGGCGCGCCTCTACGATGCGATGCACGGATTGATACCGCGCCTCGCTCCGCTGTCGCTCGACACGCTCGGCCTTGCGGCGACGCTCGAGAATCTGCTCGGCGATTGGCAACGCCGGCATCCGCAGGTGCTGCTGTGCCTGCGCCAGGGGCTGCCGGCCGATCTCGGGCCGAGCGTGACGCTCGCGATCTACCGGGTGGTGCAGGAGGGCCTGATCAACGCCTTGCGGCATGCGAGGGCCGCGCGCGTCGACATCGATGTGCGCTGCGACGCCGAGCAGGTCGTCGTCACGGTCGCCGACGACGGGGTCGGCCTGCCCGCCCAGTGGGCGCGTCCCGGGCACTTCGGCCTGCGCGGGCTCGCCGAACGGGTCGCCGCGCTCGGCGGCACGTTCCAGGCCGGCGGCCTGCCCGGGCAGGGCACACGGCTTCGCGCCGAGATTCCGCTGGGCACGCCCGCATGATCCGCATCCTGCTGATCGACGATCATGCGGTCGTCCGCACGGGCTTCCGCCTGCTGCTCGAGTCGCACCCCGACGTCGCGGTCGTCGGCGAGGCCGAATCCGGCGAGACGGCCTACCAGCGCTACGTCGAGTTGCGTCCGGACGTGGCCGTTCTCGACCTGGCGATGCCGGGGATGGGGGGCCTCGAGGCGCTGCGCCGCATCGTCGCCCGCGATCCGCAGGCGCGCGTGCTCGCGCTCTCGGCGCACGACGATGCGACGCACGTACGCCATGCCTTGCAGGAGGGCGCGCTCGGCTTCCTGTCGAAGCGCAGCGCTCCCGAAGCGCTACTCGAGGCCGTCGCGACGGTCGCCGCGGGCCGGCGCTACCTCGACGCCGCGATCGCGCGCAAACTCGCCGACGTCGAGGGCGGCGACGCGTCGAAGTCGCCGGTGGAGCGGCTCACGGAACGCGAGTTCGAGGTGTTCGTACGCCTCGCGGGCGGCTCGACGGTGCAGCGCATCGCGCTCGAGCTGAAACTCTCCGCATCGACCGTCGGCACACATCTGTACAACATCAAGCAGAAGCTCGGCGCGGTCACGCAGTCGGATCTCACGCTGATCGCGATCCGCGCGGGCATGATCGAGGCATGAGCGCCGCCGGTGCGCTCGGCCGCCCGCCGGTGCCTCTGCGATCGATCCTGGTGTTGACGGCTCCGGGCGACGCGTACGACGCGCAGCGCGCGACCCGTTGGCCGCGCGAGTCCGGCGCGCCGGTGCGCGTGCGCGCGACCGACCGGCCGGACGCGGCACGGCAGGCGATCGAGTCCAACGCGGCGGACGCAGTCGCCGCCGCGCTCGGGGCGGCGCGCGATGCGCCACTCGCGCGGCTCGCCGGGGACCTGCGCATGCGCGACCGCTGGATCGATTACACCCCGGCGCCGCTCGCGCGCGCCGCCGACGGCTGCATCAGCGGGCGCGCCGAGCACAGTCTGACCTGGGCGCTCGGCTTTCTCGTCAGCGCGAACGCGCATCCGTACGCGCCGCTGCGCTACGGCGCGGATGCCGAACAGATCGGCGATCTGCGGCTGCCGTCGCCGGCGCCGGCCCGGCCCCCGCCGCTCGTCGTGCTGCTGCACGGCGGATTCTGGCGCGAAGCGTATCGGCGCGATGTGCTGGCGCCGCTCGCGGTCGACCTGGCGCGCCGTGGCGTCGCCACCTGGAACGTCGAGTACCGGCGGGTCGGTGGCAGCGGCGGCGGTTGCCCGGCAACCTTCGCCGACGTCGCCGCCGCCGTCGATTTCACCGCGCGCCTGCGCGCGATGCACGCGCTGGATCCCGCGCCGCCGATCGTCCTCGGCCACTCGGCCGGCGGCCATCTTGCCCTGTGGTGCGCGGCGCGCCGGCGCTTGCCGCCGGGAATGCCCGGCAGCGAGCCGGCCGTGGCTCCCTCGCTCGTGGTCGCAATCGGTGCGCTCGCCGACCTCGCCGAGGGGCGGCGCCTCGAGCTCGGCGCGGGAGCGGTCGATGCATTCGTTCCGGCGCGCGCCGACGAGGCCTGGACCAATCCGCGCGCGCTGCTGCCGCTTGGCACCCCGCAGCTGCTCGTGCACGGGACGCTCGACGAGAGCGTGCCGTACTCGATCGCCGCGGCCTACGTCGAGGCCGCGCGTGCCGCCGGCGACCGCGTCGATTGGCTGCCGCTGCCCGCGGTGACGCACATGCCGCCGATCGATCCACGCAGCGACGCCTGGGGCAGGATCGTCGAGGCGCTGTGCCCGCGCCTGTTTGCGGTCGGCGGCGGGTCGTAAGCCTTGCGTGCGCCGATCAGGGCTGCATCCGGCTCCTCTGCCGGCCCCGCTTGAGCGCATAGGCGAGCGTGCTGCCACCGATCGCCACGGCGAGGCCCAGGATCTCGGCCCGGGACGCCAGTGCGACCATCACCGTCATGCTGACGATGCCGATCACGGCCGCGAAGCCGAGTCCGCGAAAGCGCAGTGGCGGACCGGCGAGCGCAACGCCGCGGCGCGCGAGCCGAACGGCGGCGGCGCAGCCGGCGACATAGACCGAGGCCGACGCGAGTGCGGTCAACACCGCGAGTTCCGTGAAGCTGCCGGACAGCGCCAGCACGATCGCGCCGGCCGAATATACCAAGATCGCGACGTACGGCGTGTTGCTGCGCGGATGCACGCGCCCGAGGATGCGCGGCAACATGCCGTCGCGCGCGCCGGCGAACACCAGCCGCGGAGTCGACAAGATGTCCGCGCACAGCCAGCCGAACAACGACAACGCGGTGCCGGCGATCATGCCCCCGCGCAGTGCCGGGCTGACGCGGGCGATCGCGTCGGCGAGCGGCGCTCGGGAGGTCGCGAGGGACGCGCCGAGAAGCCCCTGGGCGATGATCTGAATGGCGAGGTAGAGCAGGGTGACCGCGGACAGCGCGAGCGCGAGCGCGCGCGGTATGTTGCGCGCGGGATCGATCACTTCGCCGCTCGCGCACAACGCCCCCTCCATGCCGGTGAACGCGAACAGCGCGAGAATCATCGCCCGGCCGAAGCCGGCGACCGCCGGTGCAGCCGGCGGCGTGAAGTTCGCCAGATGCACGGCACCGATGCCGACGGCGACGAATACGGCGAGCGGCACGAGCTTGACGATGACCGCCGCGCTCAGCAGCCGCACCCCGTTCTTCAGGCTGTACACGTTGAGCAGCGCGATTCCGCCGACGGCGCCGACCACCGTGAGCACGCGCACCGGCACGGCGAACTGCGGCGGGGCGACGCTCGCGGCGGTGTCCGCGAGCGCGGCGGCGATGCCGCCGTTCGCGAGCAGATTGCCGAGCCACAGCATCGTGCCGACGACCTGGCCGGCGACCGGTCCGTAAGCCGTCTCGATATAAGCGTAGGCCCCGCCGCTGCTCGGCACTCGGCTGCCGCCCTCGGCGAAACAGACGGCGACCGCGCCGACCGCGATCCCACAGGTGAGCAGAACCAGTGGCGCGAACGCGCCGGACTGCGCGGCGAGCGCCGCGGGCACGACGAAGATCCCGGCGCCGACGATGCCGTTGACCACGCTCGCCGCGAGCCCCCAGGAGCCGACGGAGCGCACCAAACCCGCGTCGCGACGATTGATCAGCATCGGTCTAGGCTATCACGCGCCCGCGTCCGCCTTGACGCGCCCTGCGCGGCGACCCGACCCGCGTCTTCAGTCCGTGGCGGTTTCCGGCGCCGCACGCTCGACCGTACGGACGCGGCGCAGAACCGGGTAGGCGAAACTCGCGAAATGCGAATGCACCCGCCGCAGATCGCGCGCAATGCGCAGCAGCAGGCCGCTCTCCTCCGCGGTTTGACCGATCGTCTCGCCGCCGTTCGCGCGCGCAGCGGCATCGCGCAGGAGGTTCACGCTGAGCGAGGTCGCCTCAGTCTCCATCTCGAGCAGCCGCCGCTTGCGCTCAACGAGGCGCCGGGCATCGCCGGCATCGCCGCGCAGGAAGACCGCGATCGCGAGGTTCTCGCTCTCCAGCAGTTCGGCGTGCATCGCCGACACCGCGGCGATCTCGGCGGCGGAGAGAATCTGTCCGCGCTTCATCTGCTTCACCGCGAAGTCCATCAGACTATTCGCGACGATGTCGCTGACGTGTTCGAAATTGATGACGGCCGCGAGGATCTCCTGGCCCTTCGCGCCCTCGCGCACGTCGTCGAGCTCCTGCTCGCCGCCGATCGCGACGAGATAGCCGCGGATCGCACCGCCGAGCTGGCGGATCGCCCGATCCGTCGCCGAAATGGTCACCGCCTTTGCCGGGTCGCCCGAGCGCAATACCTCGAGCGCATCGCGCAGCATCGCCGCCACCATGTCGGCCATGCGCAGCGTCTCGCGGGCCGCGTTCGCGAGCGCGACGGTCGCCGAGTCGAGCGCGGCGCGCTCCAGGTACAGCGGGCGGCCGGGGTCGGACGGCCGGGGCGGATCGGGCATCCAGCGCATCAGCAGCGCCGCGCTGTGGTCGACGGAGAAAAGGAACGGCAACGCCAACAGGAGGTTGAACAACAGGTGGAAATTCACCGCCAGGCGCGCATCGAGCAGCGGGAAATGGCCGAACAGGCCGGCGATCTGCGCCGTCCACGGTAGCACCAGCAGCACCCCGACGAAGCGGACCAGCAGGTTGCCGAGGGGCAGGCGTCGCGCCTCCGGCGTCGAGGCATGCAGCAGCGCGGGCAGAGCACCGCCGAGATTCGCGCCGAGCACCAGTGCGAGCGTCTCGGTGCCGCCGATCACCCGGCTGCTCGCGAGCGAACCGACCAGCAGCACCATGACGACGCTCGAATGACATCCCCAGGTCAACAGCGCCGCGAGCACCACCGCGAGCACGGGTTGCGCGGCGAGCGATGCGATGAACGCGCGCAGCAGCGGCGTGCTCTCAACCGGCGCGAGTGTGTGCTGCAGGCCGGCGAGCGCCATCAGCATGAGACCGAGGCCGATCGCGACCCGGCCGATGTTGCGCAGACGGCTGCCGCCGAACCAGCGGAACACCAGCACCCCGGCGAGCACCAATGGCGGCGCGATTGCGGCCACGTCGAACGACAGCGCCTGCGCTACCAAGGCGGTGCCGACGTTGGCGCCGAGCATGACCGCGAGCGCCGGCCCGAGCGCGATCACGCCGGCCGCCGTGAACGAGGTCGCCATCAAGCCGGTGGCGGTGCTGCTCTGGAGCAAGGTCGTGATGCCGAGGCCCGTGAAAAACGCGCGCCAGCGATTACCGAGGTTGCGCTCGAGAGCCCGCCGCAGGGTCGATCCGTAGCCCCGCTGCACACCGGTGCTGACCATGTGGGTGCCCCACAGCAGCAAGCCGACGAAACCCGATAGATCGAGCAGCAGCAGGGTACCGGAGATCGGCTTTGTCATGCTCGCGATCCTACGCCATGCGGCGCGCGCGCGGGCGCTGTGTTGCCGCGATCGCTCGTGGCAGAATGCGCGGCCCTTCACGTTTCGCCTCGCGGGAGAATCGTCGGCAATGGATCGCACCGGTCATCGGCTGGGATTTGTCTACGTCACCGGATCGGCCGTCGCCTGGAGCCTGGGCGGGTTGTTCACCCGGCTGATTCCGCTCGACGGCTGGACACTGCTTGCATGGCGCGGCGTCTTCGGCGCGCTGGGGCTCGCCATGATCATGCCGTTCCTGCCGGAGAAACGAGCCTGGCGGAGCTTGCGCGGCATGGGCTGGGCGGGCGCCCTGTTCGTCTTCGAGGCCGCGGCCGGCATGATCTTCTATCTCACGGCACTGCGGCACACGAGCGTCGCCGACGTGGCCGTGATCTATGCGACCGCGCCGTTCCTCGCCGCCGCGGTCGGCTGGTGCGTCTTGCGCGAAAGGCCCGGCCGAAGCGCGATCCTCGCGAGCCTCGGTGCGCTCGCCGGCGTCGCCGTGATGGTCGGCTTCGGCGCTCGCGGCAGCCTGCTCGGCGACGCGCTCGCGTTCGGCATGACTCTCACGATGGCCGTGACCATGGTCGTCGTGCGCAATTATCCCGGGGTGCCGATCCTGCTCACCGCGTGCCTCTCGTCCCTGTTGAGCGGCTTGCTGTGCTGGCCGCTCGGATCGCCGCTCGCGGTCTCGCCGCGGGACCTGTCGCTGCTCGCGCTGTTCGGCGTCGTCAACTTCGCGATCGGACTGCCGCTGTTCACGCTCGGCGCGCGGCGCCTGCCGCCGATCGAAACCGCCTTGATCGGCGCGCTCGACGCGCCGCTCGCGCCGCTGTGGGTGTGGCTCGCGGTTCGCGAAACGCCGAGCCGCAGCACCCTGATCGGCGGCCTGATGGTCTTCTGCTCGGTCGCGGCGCACCTGATCGTCATCGAATCGACGGCGCGCGCCGCGCGCGCGCGGCGTGCGCAATGACCTGGCTCAGGGCCGCGCGGGTGCGGTCAAGCGCCCGGGCCGGGGCGAGAGCGCTTCGACCTCGTCGATCGCGGGCGTGCGCCAGCCGCTGCGCACACCCCAAAAGCAAAAAAACAGCGCGGCGACGGCCACGCACAGCTGATCCCAGCCGTAGGCGATGTAGCCGCGCCCGGCGAACTGCGTACTGCCCGCCCAGGACAGCGCGACGATCGTGGCCAGATAGCCGATCAACCACCATGCGGCGCGCAGCTGCGGACGAAACGCCTCCCATCCCGCCTTGGCCTGCGAGTGCAGGTACAGCGGAATCGGCGCGATCAGCAGCAGGACGATCTCGCCGGTGTACGGCCAGCGCGCCCAGTACAGCATCAAGGTCGCGAACATGAACGCAGCCGGTGCCAGCACGCCGAGACCCGGAACGCGCAGCGGCCGGTGCAGTTCCGGCGCGGTCCGCCGCAGCGCGAGCACGCTGACCGGCACGATCAGGTACGTGACGATCGTCGCAACCGAGATGACCGCCGCGAGCCGCCCCCAACCGCGGAAGAAGAACAGGAACACGAACGACACGGCGAGGTTGAACCACATCGCCGGGCGCGGCACGCCGAACCGCGGATGCACGCGACCAAGCGCCTTTGGCACGGTGCCGTTGCGCTCCATCGCGTAGACCATGCGCGCGGTCGTCGCGGTGTAGGTCGTGCCGGTGCCGCTCGGGCTTACATAGGCATCCGCATAAAGGAGCAGCGCGAGCCAGTTGAGATTCAGCGCGAGCGCAAGCTGCGCGAACGGCGAACTGTAGTCGAGCGCGGCCCAGCCGCCGTGCAAGAGAGCGGGCGATACCGCGCCGATGAATGCGAGCTGCAGCATCACGTAGACGATCGTGCTCAACGCGATCGAGCCGAAGATCGCCAACGGCACGTTGCGGCCGGGGTCGCGCGCTTCACCGGCGAGGTTCACCGGACTCTGAAAGCCGTTGTAGCTGAACACGATGCCGCTGGTCGCGACCGCGGTGAGGATCGAGGCGACGTTCAGTACCTGCGGGCCGCCGTGAACGCCGAGATGGAAGTTGCGGCGGTGGAACTGCGTGCAGATCAAGGCGATGGCGGTGCCCGCGGGGACGATCAACTTGACGATCGTGATCGCGCTGTTGGCGTACGCGAACAGCCGCACGCCCCAATAGTTAAGCAGGAAATAGCCCATGACCAGCGCAGCCGCGATTGTCAGCCCCGCGGTCGACAGCACTCCCTGGCCGTTCGCCGCACGCACGTACAGCGCCTGCGCCCAGCTCCACGGCCAAGAACTCATGTACTGCACCGACGCTTCGGCCTCGACCGGAATCACCGACACCACCGCGATCCAGGCCGCCCAGCCGGCCACGAATCCGACCAGGGCACCGTGCGAGTAATGGCCGTAGCGCACGGCGCCGCCGGACTCCGGGAACATCGCACCGAGCTCGGCAAAGGTCAGCGCAACGAGCAGGATGATCGCCGCCCCGATGATCCACGCATAGACCGCACCGGGGCCGGCAAGCTGGGCCGCCCGCCAGGCGCCGAACAGCCAGCCCGAGCCGATGATCGAGCCCAGGCCGGTGAACATCAGCGCGACGGCGCCGACCTCGCGCCGGATCGCCTGCTCGTTCGCCATGAATGGATTCCTTCGCGTGCAGACGACCTGGTCGGAGCGCATGCTACCGTAGAACACCCCGCGGGTCCCCGCATGCCGATCAAGGCATCGTTGAGCCTGACGCCACACCGGCGCGTCAGCGTGCGTTTGCCGGGGCCCTGCGAGGACCGGTATTGCGGCGACGGTTCAGGGGCGCAAGGCCGGTATCGGCGCCAACCCCTGCTTGCCGGCGATCGCGTTGGGGCCGATCGCATAGACGATCGTCGCGTCGAGCCGCGGAAACGTGCCGGGCTCACGGCCCCATGAACCGGCAGGCGCGTATTTCGCCATCAGCGCCGAGAAGAAAGCCCGCTTCTCCCGCTCGTCCTCGATGATCGCGATCCGGCCGAAGACGATCACCGAGCGAAAAGCGATCGTGGTGTCGCATTCGACCGGTCCGTACGGGAATACCTCGCCCGGTTCGTCGACCTCGAAGCAAACGCGCTGCTCGTGCCGTACGTTCGTCAGGAAATGGCCGGCTTGCGCGGTCGTGTGCAGGTAGATGCGCCCGTTCCGGTGCACGAACAGCACCGGCATCGCGTACGGATACCCGTCCACGCCAAGAGTCGCCACGCGGGCGCAGCGCGCCGCATGCAGCAGATCCTCGATCTCGGTAGCACTCATGGACTTGTCGTCACGGCGCAATCGGCCGCGCGGACAGGCGGCATCATCGTCACTCGCTTCACTCATCGTCGAGGCTCCCTGGCGGCCGGCCGAGCGCCGGCGACGCTCGCCAGTGAACCGCTTCGCCGGCAGGATTGGAAGAGCCCGGCGCGGATCGGCCCGGCGCGGCGGCGCACACCGTCATTAATCGTGCCTGCAGGCCATGATCCGGGCACGTGCCTAGGGGTGGGCCGACTCCAGGTGACATTCCGCGTCCTCGGTCACCTCGACCTGCACCGTCGAGTGCTGGATGTTGAACCGCCGGTGCAATTCGCGCGCGAGGTCCATCGTGAAGCCGTCGCCGGGGTGTCCGCCGGGAATCACCAGGTGGCAGGTCAGCGCCGTCTCCGTCGTGCTCATCGGCCAGATATGCAGGTCGTGGATGCGCCTCACCGGGGCGAGCCCGTTCAGATAGGTCCTTACAGCCTCCGGGTCGATCTCGCCGGGCACCGCGGCGAGCGCCATGCAGATCGAATCGCGCAGCAGCCCCCAGGTACCGTAGACGATGATCGCGACGATCGCGAGCGTCACCGCCGGATCGATCCACGGATCGCCGGTATAGACGATCGCCGCACCCGCGCAGACGACGCCGAACGAGACCAGCGCATCCGAGAGCATATGCAGAAACGCGGCGCGCACGTTGATGTCGCCCTTGCGGCCGGAGGCGAACAGCCACGCGCTGAGGCCGTTGATGACGATTGCGGCTGCCGCGACCGCCATCACGATCTTGCCGTGCACCGCAGCCGGCGCCGAGAAGCGCTGGATGGCCTCCCAGGCGATGCCGCCCATGACGACCAGCAGGAACGAGGAGTTGAGCAGCGCCGCGATGATCGACGAACCGCGCAAGCCATAGGTGAAGCGCGCCGTCGCGGGCCGCTTCGCGAGCGAGGCGGCGCCCCAGGCGACGACCAGGCCCAGGACGTCGCTCAGATTGTGTCCCGCGTCCGCGAGCAATGCCGTGGAATGCGCGATGAGGCCATACACGACCTGCATCGCGACGATACCGAGATTCAGCGCCGTGCCGATCGCGAACGCCGCGCTGAAATCCTTCGGCGGTGCACGATCGCTGCCGCAGTCATGGCCGTGGTCATCGTCACCGCGACCATGGTCCCGACCTTGCTGCTCGCGTGACGACATGTCTGCCTCGGAAGCGCCCGCCGCATCGGGGCGCGAGAACAATAGGATACCCTGAATTGCCCGGCGGCACGGCGGCACGCGGTTGTCTGTTGCAGGACGCCGGCGCACTCGTCACTATTGACAATCACGTCAGTCGCACCGACGAGCACCGAGGACGATGACCATGATCACCCATCTCGCTGCCGACATCGATGGTACCGTCGCGGTCGGCGCACTCGTCGCGATCGGCCACTGAGATCGGACGGCAAACCGTGACACGCAGTCGATCCGGCGGATTCGGCGTCGAAGAATTGCCGCGCATATTGCGCGGATCGGGCAGCTACCTGTACGACGAGGCGGGCCGGCGATACCTCGATGGCTCCGGCGGTCCGGCCGCGTTCAGCATCGGCCACGGCAACCCCGAGGTGAACGCGGCGATCGCCGCCCAGCTCGACCAAGTGGCGTGCGGCTATCGCCATCTGTTCACGAGCGCGGCGCTCGAGCAGCTCACCGCGCGCCTCTTGCGTGCCTCCGGTGGCTCGTTCGGCCACGTCCTGTACACCTCGAGCGGTTCGGAGGCGGTCGAATCTGCGCTGAAAGTAGCCTTGCAATACTTCGACGCGCGCGGACTCGCAACCAAGGGCCATTTCATCGCCCGCGAGCGCTCCTATCACGGCAATTCCCTGGGCGCCTTGTCGGTGTCCGGATTTGCCGAGCGGCGCCGGCCGTTCGAGGGCAGTCTGCTGGATGTGTCGTTCGTCTCGTCGGCGAACGACTACCGGCCGCCCGACGGCGTTGCGGCATCGGGCCTCGTCGCCCACTTGGCGGAGGAGTTGCAGCGGCGAATCCTCAGCATCGGCGCCGAACGCGTCGCGGCATTCATCATGGAGCCGGTGGTCGGCGCCGCAGGCGGCGTCGTTCCTGCACCGCCGGGCTATGCCGCGGCCGTCGCCGCGGTGTGCCGCCGCCACGACGTCTTGCTGATCGCCGACGAGGTCATGTGCGGCGCCGGGCGCTGCGGGACGTGGCGCGCCCTCGAGCACGACGAGGTATGCCCCGACATCATGACGGTCGCCAAGGGCCTCGCCGGCGGCTACATTCCGATCGGCGCCGCGATCGTTCGCCGCGAGATCGGCGCGACGATCCTGGCGGCGCACGGCGCGTTCATGACCGGTCATACCTACTCGGGACACACCGCCGCCTGCGCAGCCGCCGTCGCGGTGCAGACGCTGATCGAACGCGAGGACCTGGTATCGCGGGTGTGCCGCAACGGGCCGCTGCTACAGGCCGCGCTACGCGAGCGACTCGCCCGCATCGACGAGGTCGGCGACGTGCGCGGGCGCGGCTATCTGATCGGCGTCGAATTCGTCCGCGACCGCCGCAGCAAGGAACCGTTCCCGCCGGAGCGTGCGATCGGCCAGCAGATCGGCCGCCGCGCCTTGCAAAACGGCCTGATCATCTACCCTTGCTCGGGCAATGCCGGCGGCGGCCGCGGCGACACCCTGATCGTCGCACCGCCCTACAACGCGAGCGACGCGGAGCTGGAGGAACTGGTCGAAAAGCTCGGCATTGCGGTCGCCGACACGTTCGGGCACCGATAGCGCGCCGCGCAACGGCCCGCATCCGCCGGCAAGCCGCGTCGTTGGCCTCGAGCATGCAGCCCGGCGATGCAGCCGCAGGCCCCCTCAAGGCACCAATCGGTCGAAAAACGCGTCGATCGCTTCGATGCACTCGGGCTCGTCGAGCAGCGGCGCATGGCCGCGGTTGGGCACCGTGGCGTATCGCAGAGCCCGATTCTCGCGCGCCATCCGCATCACGGTCGCCGCGCTCAACAGGTCGGACGCCGCGCCCCGAATGACGAGCATCGGCAGGTCGTGAATCTGCGCGAACAGGGACCACAGATCGGTATTGATCGTCGACGGATCGCCGAATGCGTGGGCGATCTTCGGATCCATGTCCGGGACCGGCGCGCCGGAGGCGTCCTCGCGATAGCCGCGACGCGTGTAGGCCATCCATTCATCATCGTTGAGTCCCGGCAATGCCGCGCCATACACGGCCTTCGTCTGCGCCGCTGCCTGCGCCCAGGTCGACACCGGTGGCAACTTGCCGGCGTAGGACGCAATGCGGCGCAATCCCGCTGGATCGATCTGCGCACCGGCGTCATTGAGGACGACACCGGCAATGCGCTCGGGGCGCGTTGCCGCCATCACCATGCCCATCAGCGCGCCGAGGGAGGTGCCGATGATGATCGCGCGCGCGACCGCGCGTGAATCGAGCAGCGACCACGCATCCTGGACGTAGGTTGCGATCTGATAATTCGCCGGATTCGGATCCCACGCCGACCGTCCGCGTCCGCGCAGATCCGCGGCGAGCACGTCGTGCCGTCCGCGAAGGTGCTGGGCGAGCGCCTGGAAGTCGCGACCATTGCGCGTCAGGCCGGGCAGGCAGAGCACGGTCGCACCGCCCGGACGATCGGCGAGATCGACGCGACAGTACAGGCGCAAGCCGTCGACGGATTCATGGAAATGATCGATGCTCGCACCGTTCATCGATCCCGGCCCGGGTCGCGGTCGGGGCTATTGCATGTGCCAGCCATGACTCACGACGATCGACTGCCCGGTAAGCGCATTCGACGGAAAAGCAGCCAACCACACGGCGACTTCGGCGACTTCCTGTAACGACGTGAATTCGCCGTCCACGGTCTCGCCGAGCATCACGTTCCTGACGACAGCCTGCTCGGTGATGCCGAGGGCCTTGGCCTGTTGGGGGATCTGGTCGTCCACCAGAGGAGTGCGGACGAAACCCGGGCATATGACGTTGGCGCGCACCCCATATTGGGCGCCCTCTTTCGCGACCACTTTCGCCAATCCCATCAATCCATGCTTCGCCGTGACATAGGGCGCCTTCAACGCGGATGCTTCCTTGGAATGCACCGATCCCATGTAGAGGATTGTACCGCCGCCGCCCGCCGCCTTCCTATGCTTGAGGAACGCCTTGGTCGTCAGGAAGGCGCCGTCGAGATGCACGCCCAGGACGTGCCGCCACTCCTCGAGCGTGAATTCCTCGACCGCATGCACGATCTGGATTCCGGCATTGCTCACCAGAATGTCGATTCCGCCGAACCGGGCGAGCACGGAGGCGATGCCGGCGTCGACATCGCATTCGACTCGCACGTCCATCGCCAGGCCGAGCGCCGCGCCGCCGTCCGCGTTGATGGCGGCCGCCGCCGCTCGAGCCGCGCCCGCATCCAGATCCGCGATCGCCACGCGCGCGCCTTCCCTCGCGAACGCGCGCGCGATCCCCTCGCCGATACCGCTCGCCGCGCCAGTGATCAATGCCGTTCGGCCACTGAGTCTCATGCCTCGCCGCCTATTTGCAATGCGCTAGCCGAATACACTCGCGGGCCCGGGCATGCCGAGCCAGTATTCACGAATCGGCCGGTAGGGATCATGGACGACACGCGTGTCGGCGGCGAATACCATCGTCGAGCGGCGAGTTCCGTCGAAGCGGGGCCAATCGGGGATGTGCTCGCTGTTGGGACTGCCAGTCTTGGCGAAATTGACCCAGGCGGAAGCGAGGCGCGTGCATGTCATCCGCGCGTCCCGTCCGCCGCCCCCCATGATCGGATCCCGCTCATTGTGCAATGACGCGGCCACATCGATCGCGTGTACGGCGCCGAACTTGCCGTCGAACGCCGGGCTCGGCCATTCCCACAGGTAGGTGTAAACGGCGGCGCGCGCCTGCAACGCTTTGCGTTCGGCCTGGGCGTTGGCAAACCGCCGGAAGCCGGCGTCGGTGACCATCTGCGCATGCAGCAGGTATGGTGACTTCGCCGGAAAGTGTTCACGGTAGAGGGCGAGCAAATGATCCGCGGCCGCACCGTAACTCCTGGCGAGAAGCCGGCGCAATTCGGGCTCGGTCAAATCGAAATGCGAGAAGAACAGTCCCGCGTCATCCAGCGTCGTCGACACGATGAGCGGGACGTCGCAGCTCTCGACGGGCGCAACGGGTTCGTAGGGATCGGTCTCGAGATGAACTCCGTCGCGCACCGGCGCGAACAGGTGCGAGCCGACTTGTGACTGCGCGGCCAGCAATTGCGTCCACGGTAGCTCGTTGAGCTCGCGGAGCCTGCCTCTGCGTAGGCCGAGCTTGTCGACGAATGCCGCGGCGACCCGCGCGCCCTCGTCCCGCGACAGGTGCCGCAGCAGCGAGCCGCTCTGAATGGCGGCTCGATGGAACAGACCGCGCGCCGCCGGCATTGCCAGCAAGGTGCTGACTTTCCAGCCACCGCCGGACTGCCCGAAGATCATGACCCGGCCAGGATCGCCGCCGAAGTTCGCGATGTTGTCGCGAACCCATTCGAGCGCGGCCACGAGATCCAGCATCCCGGCGGCGCCCGAGTCGGTCCATTCGCCCGACGAATCGAGATCGGCGAGATCGAGGAATCCAAAGCTCGCCAAACGGTGCGTGACGGTCACGACGACCACGTCGCCGAAGCTCGCGAGCTTGGCACCGTCATATAGCGGATTGTTCCCGGAGCCGATCGCGAAACCGCCCCCGTGAACCGAGAACAATACGGCGCGCCTTGCAGTGCGGTCGGTGCCCGGCGTCCATATGTTCAGGTGCAGGCAGTCCTCGCTCACGCCCCCGAAGCCGGTATTGAGGTCGAAATGCACCAGTCGCGCGTAGTCATTGGCGAAATCCGCCGGACATTGAGGCGCGACCGGTCCATAGCCGAAGCAATCACGGACACCGGGCCAGGCGACAGGCGGCGAAGGACGCTTGAACCGGCCGGCGCCCGCCGTCGAAGCGCCGTACGGCACACCTTTGAACTGGCAAACGCCGCCGCTCATCAAGCCCAGTACCTGGCCGCTTGCGGTCTCGGCGACGCAAAAGATCGTATCGTCGATCGACTGCGTCATGTCGTCAATTGAACCGGACCGTCACCCCGAGGCCGACCGTGCGCGGCTCAGTCAGGTATACCGGAACGGGCGCCCGCGGATTGTACTCGTTGGCCAGCGTGGTAGCCGACACCTCGCCGGCCTTGTCGAACAGATTCGTCAGGTACAGGCCATACTGCACGCCGTGGGGCGCGTGAATCGCCAGTTTGAGGTCCGTGAGATTGTAGGCCGCAAGAGCGTACTGCGGACTGACCGCGGTGCCGAACGCCGCGAGCCGCGAGCCGACGTACCGATCGCTAACGGTGAACATCCCCGAATAATTGCCGACGATGTTGAAGCCGTACGCCCCCACCAGGGCGAAATTGTAGCGAGGCGACAGAGGCAGGCGCGCGCCCGTATGCGTGACGCCGAGAACCGGCGCCGTGGTGTCGAGTCGCGCGTCGGTATACGCGGCCGAACCGCCGAGCGTCAGCGCCGGAATGATGCGATAATTAAAAGTTAATTCCGCGCCCTTCACCCTGGCGTTGCCCGCGTTCTCGAGTTGGTTGACGCCGCCGTTGTTGACCGTGACCTGGATGTCCTTCCACTGGATCTCGTACAGATCGAAGTCCAGGACCGCTCTCGAATCGAGAAAGCTCGATTTCTCGCCGACTTCATAATTCCAGAGCCTGTCGGGTGCGAACGTCGGATTGCCAAGGCCCGGCTTCAACACGAAATTCGGCCCGCCCGGCCGGAACCCGCTGGCCGCCCGCGCATAGATCATCGTGTCATCGGTAATTCGATATTTCGGGTTGATCAGATAGGTCGTCACGCCCTGATCGGAGGTGGCCACAGGCGGCGTCATCGGCACCGTCGACCCAGTCGCGAGGAGTCCGGAGACCGTTTCCTCGTATGCCTGCCGCTGTTTGCTGTATCGGACGCCCAGACCGATGTCGAAGCGCTTCGTGAGGAAGAAAGTCCCGTCGGCGTAGCCGGCGTATTCGCGGTAGGTGCTCGGCAGAAAGCTGTTGAACGGCGGCAGACCAAGGAAGGTGCCGCTCGCGGTCGCTTGATCGAACAGATCGACGACTTCAATGGTCTTCTCCGTGTCGAAGTACCCACCCAACAACCATTCGAAATGGTCGCTCTTGTGCGAGGCGAGGCGCAACTCCTGCGTGAATTTTTTGGTGGTCGTGTCCACGTAGAGGCTGAAAGGGTCGGTGCCGGCGCCAAAGAGCGCGAGGGCCGGGTCGTAAACATAGCTTTCGTCGGTCCGGCTGACGCCCTGGTTGGTCTGCAGGCCACTGATCGATGTCAGCTTCGCCCACGGCAGATCGTAGTGCACGACCCCCGAATAGAGCGTCAATCGATAGTCCGACGGCTGGAACGTCGGGAAGGCTTGGCCGTAGGTTCCAAGCGTCGGCTGATGGGTCGACGGATCGCGAAAGCCGACGTCGGCGCTCTCGCTCGGAATGCGTTGTGTCAGGGCGGTCAGCCGGATATTCAGTGCGCCGCTCGGCTCAAGCAACAAGGAAATGCGCCCGCCATCCGTTCTGCTCCAGCCCTGATTGTCGCGGCCGTAGACTTCGTCCTTGGCGTATCCCGAATCGTATTGCTGAATGCCATCGACCCGCACCGCACCGATGCCGTTGCCGAACGGCAGGTTTATCATCGCGCGCAAGGCATGGTTGATGCCGCCGTGCTCGGTGGATGACACCTCGGCGCCCACTTCCGAACTGAATTTGTTCAAGTTCGGCAACTCGGTCACGTATTTGACGGTTCCGCCGAGCGAGGTCGCGCCATATAAGGCGCCTTGCGGGCCGTTCAGCACTTCCACACGATTCAAATCGAATACGTTGATATCGAGGCTTTGATAGCCCAGGCCAAACGAGGTGCTGGCCCCGATCGGCACATCATCCAAGTACATGCCGATCGCGCTGCTGAGCTGTGAACCCGTGGTGATGCCGCGAATCACGATGAGGTTGGTCGACGCGCCGCTGGATGCGTAGCTCAATCCTGGCACGAACGCGGCGAAGTCGGCGAAGTCCCGCGCATTGATCTGGCTGAGGGCGTCGGCGGTCAGGGCGGTGACCTGCCCGGGCACGTCTTGGATCGATTCGGACCGGCGGGTCGCCGTGACGATCACTTCCGTCAGCTCGCTGCCGGCGGCCGACTGCGCCAGTGCGTGCGTACTGCACAAGAGCAACGTGGCAGCGCCGGAAACGGCATACCTCGAACGAAATGCGGCCATGCGTGACCCCCCATTGATCGCCAATCGCCGGTGTTCTTGCCGGTGTTCTTGTTTAATTCAGCGCTTGATGAAATTATGCCAAGCAGACTCGCTTGTCAAGAACGCACTGGTGTCGGCCGGACGGTCGGTGCAAGATGCGTTTGCGCTGCAGTGGCCGGGACCGGCGTGCGAGACTCTGCGCCACCGTGGCACGACGCTGACCGGGCGCCCCCGGGCGGCGCGACGTCCAATAATTCGGCTATCGCCTAACAGATTGCCCTTGCGCCGAGCGGCGGGCGAGGCCCCGCCAACCGGACCATGCACGCCTCGACGAATCCGGCATACAATCGCGCCGGTGCCGATGCGGCCGCTGTCGCGAGGATTTGACGTGAGCCGCGTGGACAAGAAACCGCCATCGAGGGCCAGGGCGAGAAAGCCGCGGCCGCGCGGCCGCCCCCGACGCTCCACCGGAGGGGTCGAGGCGCGCGGCCGATTATTGGATGCGGCCGAGCAGTTGTTCGCTGAACGCGGCTTCTACGGCGTGACGACGCGCCAGGTCGCCGCCAGCGCGGGCGTCGACGATGCCCTCATCTACTATCACTTCAAGAACAAGTCTGGGCTATTCGACGCGGTGTTCGAGCGCCGTGCACGGGTGCTGCTGGCGGCGCGCCACGATTCCCTGCACGCGTATCTGACGAGCAACCCTGCGCCCATCACGACGCACGGCGCAATCGCCGCATTCATCAATCCGCTGATCGATCTATCGCAGAACGGCGATCGCGGCTGGAAGAGCTATTTCGCGTTGGTCGCGCAGATAGACAACACCCCGTGGGGCGGCGAGATCATCCATCGCTTTTTCGACCCCAGCGTTCAAGAACTCATCGACATACTGCAAATGGCACTCCCCGGGGTCCCCAAAAGGGAGCTTTACTGGGCGTACAACTTCCTCGCAGGCGCGATGATGCTGGCGTTGTCGGAAACGGAGCGGGTCGATCGCCTCTCGACCGGGCTCTGTCATGCCAAGGATCTGGACGCGGTGCGCGCGCGCTTGATCAATTATTGCGCCGGCGGATTGCTCGCGATGGTGACTGCGGAACGTCTGAGCGGTCGAGTTTGAAGGGATTTGCGCCGTCCCCTTCCTCGATGCCGCTGCCTAATCGAAGCCGATCGCGGGTCCGGCCGTGGCCGCGGCGGTATGCGCTTCGAACAAAATGTAGACCGAGCGACTGAAGAAAAACGGCAGGCCCCAGTCGAACCCCGTGATCGAGCCGCCGACGCTGCCGTTCGGGCCGCCGAGCGTCGGAAAGGCCGTCAGATTGGCCCCGGCGCCGAACAGCGAATTGGCGTTGCCGATCGTGAACGGGGCGGCGGCCGTCACGCCGTTGATGCCCTGCAGGGTCGCGGTCAGTGCAAGGTTCGTCGGCGCGCCGCTCCCATCGACCGGACAGAAGAAGGAGCTGTTGATTGCGCAGACGGCTATCGAGGAGTCATTGAAGAAATAGGCATTCGAACCGGAATCGATGACGCTCCCGGTCAGCGCCGCGCCGCCGAAATTCGTGATCAAGGTTCCGGTCGCGGGATCGACGGTCAGAAAGGCCGCCGAAGACGGTGCATTGTCCGCCTGCGTACCGACGCCGAAGTAGAGCGTCCCGCTCACCGACGCCGCACCCGGCGCACCGACCGACGGCAGGCCGATGACGATGCCGTTGTTGTCGGCCGCGAGCATGGCGACCGGATTCTGCACCTGCTGCGTCACCGCAAGCGTCGTCGGAAGGCAGCCCGAACTCGGGCACGCATAATAGGCGGCGCTTGGCGCGGGTGGCGTCGCACAATAGGCGCCGCAATCCTGCAGGAAATTGCCGACGCCGATGAGGCCGTTCGCGCCGAACGCAGCGACGGTGTTCTCGGCCGGCCCGGCGCCGGTGCTGCAACTCGAGGGCGCGGTGCCTGCGGCCGCATCGCCGATCAGATGTATCGGCAGTGACGCGATCGTACGTCCGCCGAGTTGCACATCCGCGATGACGACCGATCCCCAGGTATAACCGTCGGCGAATTGCACGCATTCGCGCAGCGGTGCGCCATTCACCGACGCCGGCGTCGTCGTCGCTGCGCCCGTGAGCACCGCACTCAGAATCTGGATGCCGGTCGAGCCCGTATCGATCTGCAGATGATCGATGGTTTGGCAGGCGCTCGCGCTGCCCGGCGTGCAAATCGTCGCCGACGCGAACAGGGTGTTGGTCGCCGTCTGCCCGGAGGCGACCAGTACCGCCGGACCTTGATCGACGACGACGGGCAGGCTATTGGCGGCGGACGACGCAAGGACCGCCACCGTGACCGGCGCGGCGCTGAAGCCGCCCATGCCATCCGTGACGTCGATCTGCGCGGTTCCCGGCGCGACGCCGGCGACGACTCCCGAGGCGTCCACGGTCGCGACGCCGGTTGCGCTGGACGAAAAGCCGAGGCCCGTCGTCACGCTCGCCATCGCCCCATTGCTGTAGGTCCCGGTCACGCTGAGGACCTGAGTGGCGCCGACGTTGAGCGAGATCGATTTCGGCGCGGCGGCGATCGAGACCAGCGTCACTGCGCCGGTCGACCCGGAGCCGCCGCCGCACGCCGCGACGAGCAACATGGCGAACCCGACGGACGCACGCCCGATCACCGACACCGCTCGCCACGCCGCGAGGCTCAACGGATATCCTGCGGGCTCGTTCCAGCCGGTATCAGTGCCGGCACGTAGGCGGCACCGAGGAAACCACGGGGCAATTTCACGATGTGCAGGACGAGCCCTGCCGTCGCGATCGAGACGATCTTGCGGCTCGCATGGCGGTTCGCGGCCCGTAGATAATCGGCGTAATACCCACCGAGGAGGACCGACAGATCCGGCATCCCGCGCCCCGACCAGGTGACGGCGAACACCATGCCGGCGCGCGTCGCATACTCGCGGATGCTGGCGCCGCCGGACATCGTGAGGTCGTGGACGTCGTACGATTGCGCCGGCGTCACCGCCAGAGCGGTTGCGTGCAGCGCGGTCTCGTCCGTCGCGATCGAACCGACCGGCTCACCGAGGCCTGCGCAGGAGGCGTGGCTCCAGAGCACGGCTAGGCCGATCGCCGCCGTGGCCGTCACGCGAGCTGGAATCGATGTCTGCATGCAAGCCGCCCTCGAGGATCGAGCTGCCGATTATAAAGCTGCGCGCGGAACCTATGCATTGGGCGGGTGCAAAGCAATGTCAAGACCGTGTAAGCCCATGCTCTTCGCCGCGCACATGCGAACCGGGCCGCCGCCGAGCGCGGAGCCGGTGCCGGTGCCGGACCCGTTGGCGAAACCGTCGCCGAGGCGCACGGCCCGCGCCGCGGCCGCCGTGCCGAACGACGCCGCACCGATCGAGATTGCGATCGACGAGGAAATCGACCTGACCGAGCTCGCCAAACGCGTCGGGCAACGCACCCGCTGACGGCCGTCGCGGTGTGCATTGGAAGACACGCGCTGCGCTGCGATGTGCGTTATGCTGCGCCCGCATGTTTCCCAGATAGAGCGCCATGCAGGAAATCACCCCCGCCTTGAACGAGGCCACCGCAGCCGATTCGCGGCGGTCGAGCTATGGTCTCCAGGAATTGATCGCTTGCGGCGAAGGTGAATTGTTCGGCCCGAACACGCCGCGGCTGCCGAGCGGCCCGATGCGGATGGTGGACCGCATCACCTCGATATCCGCCGCCGGCGGTGCATACGATCGCGGCGAGGTGCGCGCCGAACTCGACATCGCCCCGTCGCTTTGGTTCTTTGCCTGCCATTTCCCGGGTGATCCGGTCATGCCGGGATGCCTCGGCCTGGATGCCATGTGGCAGTTGATCGGTTTTTTCCTGGCGTGGAGCGGTCACCGCGGGCTCGGCCGGGCTCTCGGAGTCGAGGAAGTGCGGTTCTTCGGCCAGGTGCAGCCGCAGGCGAAACTGGTCAGCTATCAAATCGACGTCAAGAGGGTCATCACGCGCAGACTCATCATGGCGACGGCGGACGCGGCGCTCGCCGTGGATGGCCAAAAAATCTACACGGCATGCGGCCTGCGCGTCGGACTGTTCGCCGCCGCGGAGGCGATGCATCCCCCCGCGCCGGGTACCAGCGCTTGACGCGCCGCGTCGTCGTCACCGGCATGGGCATCGTCTCCTGCCTGGGCAACGATCTCGATGGCGTGAGCCTCGCGTTGGCGGAAAGCCGGCCCGGCATCCGCGTGGCGCCGGGGTACGCCGAAATCGGCCTGCGCAGCCAGGTTGCCGGAATTCCACAAATCGCGATCGAAGAGCATCTCGATCGGCGCGATCTACGTTTCATGGGCGATGCGGCGGCGTTCGCCGCGATCTCGCTGAAGGCCGCGATCGCCGACGCGGGTCTGACGCCGGCCGAGATCAGCGACCCGCGCACGGGCCTCATTGCGGGCACCGGCGGCGGATCGCCCGCGAACGTGGTGGAATCCGCGGACATCCTCCGCCAACGTGGCGTGCGCAAAATCGGACCGACGCGGGTGCCGCGGGCGATGTGCAGTACGGTCGCGGCCTGCCTCGCGACCAGCTTTCACATCAAGGGCGTCAGTTACTCCGTGACCTCGGCGTGCGCGACCAGCGCACACTGCATCGGCGTCGCGGCCGAACAGATCCGCTGGGGCAATCAGGACGTGATGTTTTGCGGCGGCGGCGAGGAGGAGCACTGGTCCCTGACCGCCCTGTTCGACGCGATGGGCGCCTTGTCGACGGCGCGCAACGACACGCCGCAGACCGCCTCGCGCGCCTACGATGTGGGACGCGACGGCTTCGTGATCGCGAGCGGCGGCGGCATGATCGTGCTCGAATCGCTGCAGCACGCGCAGGCGCGCGGCGCGAGGATCCACGCGGAATTGGTCGGCTGCGGCGTCACCGCCGACGGGCACGACATGGTGCAGCCATCCGGCGAGGGCGCGACGCGCTGCATGCGCCAAGCGCTCGCCGGCGTCTCGTCGCCGATCCAATACCTGAACACGCACGGCACATCCACGCCGCTCGGCGATCTGATCGAACTCAAGGCGGTGCGTGAGGTATTCGGCCCATCGATGCCGCCGATTTCGTCGACCAAGTCGCTGTCCGGCCACTCGCTCGGCGCCGCCGGCGTCCAGGAAGCGATCTACAGCATCCTGATGATGCGCGACGGCTTCGTCGCGGCTTCGGCGAACATCGACGAACTCGACCCGGCCTGCGCCGAGTACCCGATCCTGCGGGCGACGGAGCGCCGGCGCGTCGACACCGTGATGTCGAATAGCTTCGGCTTCGGCGGCACGAACGCCACTTTGGTATTCCAGCGCATTTGAGCGGGACTCGCCTCGTCAGGGGAGCCGCGCGCTCTCCTCGAGGATGCGCCGCCACGCACCCCGTACGTGGCGCGCCTCGGTGCTCGTCTGGCCGACGCAAAAACGCAGCGTGAGCTTGCCGTCGAGCCGGGTGTGCGTCAGGTACAGATCGCCGCTCGAATTGAGCGCGTCCATGAGCTGCTGGTTCGCGGCATCCCCATGCCGCAGGCGGAAGCACACGAGATTCAGCGGCGAAGGAACGGCCAGCTCGAAGCGCGCGTCGGTGCGCACCCAGCCCGCGAACTCCTGCGCGAGCCGCACGTGTTCGCGCACGTGATGTTGCAGCCCTTCGATCCCATAGTGGCGGATCACGAACCAGAGTTTCAGCGAACGGAAGCGCCGCCCGAGAGGAATCTGCCAGTCGCGGTAATCGATCACCGCCCCCGATTCAGTGGCCTGGTTGCGCAGGTACTCGGGCAGCACCGACAGGGTCTGAATCAAGTGCTTGCGGTCGGCGACGTAGAAGCAATCGCAGTCGAAATTGGTGAACATCCATTTGTGCGGGTTGAAGCAGTAGCTGTCGGCGAACTCCACCCCGTCGTGCAGGAAACGAAATTCCGGGCAGAGCGCGGCGGTCCCGCACATCGCCGCATCGACATGCAACCACAGATCGCGCTCGCGGCAGATGCGGGCGATTTCGCCCACCGGATCGACTCCGTTCGACGACGTCGTGCCGATGGTCGCGCAGACGAAGCAAGGAATCATGCCCGCTTGCTCGTCGGCGGCGATTTGTCGCGCGAGCGCCTGCGGACGCATCGCGAAATGTTCATCGACGGCGATTTGCCGGAGGTTGTCGGCGCCGATCCCCGCGATTTTCGCGGCCTTGTGCACGGAGGAATGCGTCTGTGTCGAGCAATACGCGACCAGCTTGCCATCGCAGCCGCGACGGTTGCTGTCGAATCGCGTCGCTCTTTCCCGGCCCGCGAGCAGCGCGCAGAGCGCGGCGCTGGAAGCGGAGTCCTGGATCACGCCGCCGCCGGTGCTCGAAGACAAGAAATGTCCCGGCAGGCCGAGCATCGGCACGAGCCAGTCGAGGACCTGCGTCTCCAGTTCCGTGCAGGCGGGGCTCGTCGACCAGAGCATGCCCTGCACGCCCAGGCCCGAGGACAACAAATCGCCGAGAATCGCCGGCCCGGACGCATTGGCCGGAAAGTAGCCGTAGAAGTTCGGCGACTGCCAGTGCGTGATGCCGGGAAGGACGATCCGTTCGACATCGCCGAGGATCGCCTCGAACGCTTCGCCCGCGCGCGGCGCGCGCGGGGGCAGTTGCGACCGGATCGTCCCCGGCTGAACCTTGGAGAGCACGGGAAAGCTCTCGATCCGCGCGCGATAATCGGCGATCCAATCGATCACCGCGTGGCCTTGGCGCCGGAACTCGTCGGCGGACATATGGAAGGATTTCGTGTCCGGCATGTGGCTCGTCTCGCTGCTGCCCCGCGTACCGATCCCGGTCATCCTCGCGATGACCGCGCGCGATTGCAAGCTTCGCGGCGCTCAGCTGCCGCGGGCGATCTCGGCGAGAAACGCATCGGCGTATTCTTCGAGTTTCTTCTGTCCGACCCCGTGCACCGCGAGCAGCTCGACGCGGCTCCGGGGGACCCGAACCGCCATCTCCTGCAGGCTGCGGTCGTTGAAGACGACGTACGCCGGAACGCCGCGCGCGTCGGCAAGCGCCTTGCGCAGTGATCGTAGCCGCTCGAACAATCCCGCATCGGCCGGGCCGACGGCCGCTTGCCGCGACGGGGCGTGCCGCATGGACGGCGGCTCACCGCGAGCCGGCGCGGCGCCGCGCGCGGGCCGCGGCGGCGTGCGTCGGCCGGCCTGCGCGACGACGTCGACCCCGCCACAGCGGCCGCAGGCGTCGCCGCAGTCCGCGATGCTCTCGGCGAAATGCGCCGCGAGCCGGCGCCACAGGCAGCCAGGGCCGTCCGCGAGGTCGAATACCCGGCGCGCCGCGCGCCGCTGTTGTTCGAGGACGTCGTCCGTCGGCGCATCCGACCGTTCGCTCAGGCGATCGAGCGAAATCACATCCGCCCACGAATAGAACAGGATGCAGTCCGCGGCGGCGCCATCGCGCCCAGCTCGGCCAATTTCCTGGTAATAGCCTTCGATCGACCGCGGCATGTCGCGATGAATGACGAAACGGACGTTGGATTTGTCGATGCCCATGCCGAACGCGACGGTCGCGCAGACGACGTCAATGTCGTCGCGGCGAAACCGCTCTTGAGTCGCTGCGCGTTCATCCGGTGAAAGCCCCGCATGATAGGCGGCCGCGCGCACGCCGTGGCGCGTGAGGAAGTCGGCGGTCGACTCCGCGGCTTTGCGTGACAGGCAGTAAACGATTCCGGGCTCGCCCCGCCGCGCCAGAACCAGATGCAGGATCATGTCCCGCACGCCATCGCCCTGCCCCTTCTTGACCGCGAACATGCGCAGGTTGCGGCGGAAAAACGAACCGCGGACCAGCAGCGGTTCGTGCAGCGCGAGCTGCTCGATGATGTCCTTGCTTACACCCGGGGTCGCGGTCGCGGTCAATGCGAGCACCGGCAGTCCCGCGAAGCGCCGCTTGAGCCCGGCGAGCCTGCGGTACGAGGGGCGAAAATCATGGCCCCATTCGCTGATACAGTGCGCCTCGTCGACCGCGACCAGCTTCAGGTCAAGAGAGTCGAGGAGCCGGCCGACGGACGCATCGATCCCCTCGGGTGCCGCGTACAGCAGCTCGAATTCCCCGGCGCGAACCCGGGCCTCGCGCCGCGACCGCTGCGCCGGATCCAGCGACGAATTCAGGAAGGTCGCGCGAATTCCCACCTCGCTCATCGCATCCACCTGGTCCTGCATCAGCGATATGAGCGGCGAGACGACCAGGGTCAGCCCGCCCAGCAGGCGCGCAGGGATCTGATACGTCACGGACTTGCCGGCGCCGGTCGGCATGATGCCGAGGCAATCGCGGCCGGCCAGCACCGCGCGGATGATCTCGGACTGGCCAGGGCGGAATTGCGGATAGCCGAACACCCCGCGCAGTACCGCCCGCGCCGGCTCGTCGTCCTCGCCGGCGGCCTGTGGTGTGCGTGCCGCCGCCTGGCGCAACAGGTCCAGCGTCTCGTGCGTGAACAGCTGCGGCGCGTCGCGATAGCGCGTGCGCAGCGTCTCGAGCCGGGCCTGTACGGCGCCCACCGGCAGGATCGCCAAGGATCGGGCCTCGGCCAGCACATCTTCCAGCGTGTCGCAGTTCGCGACTGACATCGGTGGGATGATTTCAGTGCGCGCCGTGCGGCACGCCGGGCGGGCCGTCGCAGCCAGGCGTCGTGCCGCCGGCAGCTACCGAGGTTTGACGAACCGCAGCGTCATCCGGTCCGACTCGCCGATCGCCCGCATCCTGGCATGCTCGCTCACCGGCCCGGCAAAATCCGGGGGCAGGCGATGCACGTTGATGTTTTCCGGATCCTTCGGATTGGAGTTGATTTCCGACACGCCGCCGAGCTGGAAGCCGGTCTTCAGACCGAGTTCGATCAAGTAGTCCTCGGGAATGCGATGCAAGAGCTTCGAGCTCTGCACGGCATCGGCGAAGGGCTTGGCGCGGTGTTCGGTAACGCCGAATACGCCGCCCGGTTTGAGCACGTCGAACGCGGATTTGAACACGGCTGCGAGCGTGGCCGGGCTGTGGTTCAGCCACCCGTGCGCGTCGCGGAAGGTGAGCACCATGTCCGCCGAGTCCGGCGGACCCAGGTCGACCTTGCCGGGCGGGGCGAACGGCACCACCTTCACGATGTGGCCGAACACCGCCGGGTTGCTGCGAATCCTCTTCTCGAAACTCGGCGGCCCCGCCTCGATCAGATGGCCGTGGTCATAAAGGAAAGGCGCCAGGATCTTTGTAAACCAGCCGGCACCCGGTGAGAGCTCGATCACCGTCATGTCCGGCCGGATGCCGAAGAACCCCAGGGTTCGGACCGGGTGTCGGTAGCGATCGCGCGCCTTGTCCGCAGCGGAGCGCCAGTTGCCGGCAACCGCCTTGCGCAACAGCGCGGCGGTGGCGGTGCGGCTCGTGCCAGGGGCTGCCTGAGCGGCAGTGAGCAGCAAGGTGCCGCCGAGCAGGAAAGTGGCGGCGAGCAGGATGCTCGGTGTTGCGCGGCGCAGGGACATGGTGCGACCTCCTGAAGATATGATGCGGGCGGCCCCGGAAGCGGGCCGCCAGCATAAACCATCGGTCCACGAAGCGCACCAATCGCAGCCGCGCGCCGCAATTGTCTCTAGTGTGCCGGTGTCGAGGCGGATTGACGGGGCCCGGCGCTGTTTCGCTCGCAACGCCAAACTGCGGCAAATGATCTATGCTGGCGGCGGGCGCGCGGCCAGCGCAGCGCGCTGCAGCATGACGCCTGCGGAGAGTCAGGATGCGGCACATCGACGCAAAACGGCAGACGGCGGCGGCATCGTGGCGATCCTTGGCCACGGCGCTCGGCGTGACGTTGGCGCTCGGCTCAGCGGCCGCGCACGCGACACCCGCATCGCGCGCGACGCCCCCGGCACTCGCGAAAGCCACGGCGCCGGCGCAACCTGCGGCCGCGGCGCAACCCGCGGCCGGCCGCATGGTCGCGCAACTGACGCTCGCCGGTCCGATCGGACCGGCGAGCGCCGAGTATTTCCGCGATGCCTCACGCCGCGCCGTGACCGACGGAGCGATCGCGATCGTTGTACGCCTGGATACCCCGGGCGGCCTGCTCGAATCGATGCGCCGGATCATCAGCTCGATGCTCGCCTGCAAGATCCCGGTGCTGGTGTACGTCGCGCCCGGCGGCGCGCGCGCGGCATCCGCCGGCACCTACATCTTGTATGCGGCGCAGATCGCGGCGATGGCGCCGGCGACACACCTCGGCGCCGCGACGCCGGTGAGCCTCATCGGCTCGACCCCGTTGCCCTCGCCCAAGGCCGGCAAGCCTGGATCCACCGCGGACACCGGCGATGCAGAGACGCACAAGATATTGAACGATTCAATCGCCTACATCCGTTCGCTCGCGCAGCTGCGGGGACGCAATGCCGTTTGGGCCGAAAAGGCGGTGCGTGGCGCAGCCACATTGACCGCCGATGAAGCGGCGAAGCGGCATGTGATCGACTTCGTCGCGGCCAATATGGCCGATCTGCTGGTCCAGGCGAGCGGACGTGAGGTGCAGGTCGGCGATCACACGGTACGCCTGCAGCTCGCCCATGCGACGGTGCGCGACTACCCGCCCTCCTTGCGCAGCCGCTTCCTCGCGATCATCACCGACCCGACCGTCGCCTACCTGCTGTTGCTCGCGGGCATCGTCGGCTTGCTGCTGGAGGCGACCCATCCTGGGGTGCTGTTCCCGGGAGTCGCCGGCGGCATCTGTCTGCTGGTGGGCATGTATGCGCTACAGTTGCTGCCCGTCAGCTTCGCCGGTCTGGCGCTGATGGCCCTCGGCATCGCCATGCTGGTCGCCGAGCCGTTCACGCCGACCGGCGGCGCGCTCGGCTTCGGCGGCGCGATCGCATTCGTGGTCGGTTCGGTCATGCTGATGGACACCAACGTACCGGGATATCGGGTCAACGTCGGTCTCATCGCCGGCATCGCGATCGGCGCGGCCGGATTCGTCGCCCTGATGATGCGCCTCGTGGTCCGCGCAAGACGGGCGCGACCGTTCACCGGCGATGAGGCGCTGCGCGCCGAATCCGTCGAATTGCTCGAACCCGTCGCGGCGAACGGCGAGGCCTGGGCGAGCGTTCACGGCGAGCGCTGGCGGGTACGTTGCGCAACGGCGCTGCCCGCCGGTGCGCGGGCGCGCATCGTGCGCCGACAGGGTTTGCTGCTCTGGATCGCACCGCCATGACCCCGCTCGTTCACCGGTCGGACGAGCCGATGCGCAAACCCGCTTGCCTTCCGGATCCAACCAGAGGAATGCCACCATGTTCTATTCGTTCGACGTACTGCTGATCCTCGCAGCGATGCTGCTGGTCAGCTCGGTCAAGGTCCTGCCGGAATATCAGCGCGGCGTCGTGCTGAGCTTGGGCCGCTACACCGGCACGAAGGGGCCCGGGCTCGTGCTGTTGATCCCGATCGTGCAACGCATGCTGCGGGTCGACCTTCGGGTGACCGTGATGGACGTGCCGCCGCAGGATGTCATATCGCGGGACAACGTCTCGGTGCGCGTCACCGCGGTGGTTTACTTCCGGGTGCTCGAGCCGGCCAAGTCCGTTCTGCAGGTCGCGGACTTCTTCCAGGCGACCAGCCAACTCGCGCAGACGCGGCTGCGTTCGGTGCTCGGCCAGCACGAACTCGACGAAATCCTCTCGCAGCGCGAATCGATCAACCGCACCCTGCAGACGATCCTCGATGAAGCCACCGATTCCTGGGGCATCAAGGTGGTCAATGTCGAGATCAAGGACGTCGATCTGAACGAAACGATGGTGCGGGCGATTGCGCGGCAGGCGGAAGCCGAGCGCGAGCGGCGCGCCAAGGTGATTCATGCCGAAGGCGAGATGCAGGCCGCGGAGAAGTTGCGCGACGCCGCGGCGATGCTGTCCCAGCAGCCACAGGCGCTGCAATTGCGCTACTTGCAGACGCTGGCCGACATGGCGGGCAACGGCAAGTCATCGACGATCGTCTTTCCGCTGCCGCTCGACCTGATCAGACCCCTGATGGATAAGCGACCGGCCCCGCCGGCGAGCGCATGATCGGGGCGGCCCAACCGCTCGATACCCCGACGGCGATCATGGTATATGTGGGGTACGCGAAAGCCCAGAGATGCTGGCAAGGCGGACCGTCGATACAATCGGGCGAAACGACGACACGAAATCCATCGCAGGAGGCCGGACCATGAGCGAGCAAGACAAGCCGGGCAGCAAGGGCACGGCGGGCGGTGAGGACAAGCTGCGGGGCAAGGCCCTCAAGGGCGTCGACCAAGCCACGGCCGTCGATCACGCCGCGCACGAAAAGACGCGCGATCCGGATGCCGAGCTGCACCTGGACGACGAAAAGGACGACTTGTATGCGGACGGACTGGATCTCGACGACGACGAGGGGCCGCCCGCCGGGTCGGACGGCAACCGCTAAATTCGCTCAGCCTCGAGGACCCCAGGTCCAATACAGGCCGAGGTAGGCGACCGTGTGCTGCTCCCCGACGACGCTGCTACCGCCGGAGAACAGCAGGCTGAAGCCCGGGGTAAAGTTGTAGTAGCCGCCGAGGTTGACCAAGGTATATCCGCGCCCGGCGATCGTCTGCGCGTTCTGGCGGAACACCTCGCCGCCAAGCGTCAGGCGCGCACTCAGATCGCGCTGGATCAGCACGCCGCCGAACGTGGAGTCGCGCATGCCCGGCGCATGATTGACGTCGAGGCCCACGCCACCATAGGAGGTCCACGGCCCCCAGCTCTTCTGCATCCACAGCGGCAGCCGATACCAATAGGCGGATAACTCCCGCCTAGATACACGGCCGCTTCGGCGAGCACGCCCATGTCCTTGTCGCGTCAGCAAAAATCGCGTCCGTGTATCCAGGGGCTGTCAAAGGCGAGTCAGGCCGTTTGAAACAGCGCCATGAACCCGAAGTCCATGTGAAGCTGCGAGTGGCAGTGGAACAGGACCCGCCCCGGCTGGTCTGCGGTGAAATCGAACTCCATCGTCTGATAGCCCCCCAGCATGACGACGTCCTTCGTCACTCCAGCGGTTGCTGCACCATCAATGCGTGTCAGCTCGAAGCGGCAACGATGCATGTGGATCGGATGTATATCATCGCTCGCGTTCCTCAAGCGCACCCGGTAACGACGTCCAGAGCGCAAGTGCCAGCGCACGGGCATTGTGGCGTAATCGAATGCAATGCCGTTCAACAGCCAACGATTGAAGCCATGATCCGCGGCATTGTCCTTGTCGATCAGAATGTCGATCGTCTCGTCCGGCGGCTCCACAGGGCGAGTTGGGTCGCCGAACAGACGATAATCCCATTGGAACGGGGGCGGCGCATGCCACACCGGCTGTCCCTTCGCGCCGGCATACTCGATCACCACGCCCATGCCGCGACCCCGGTCGTCGCCGTCGAGGTCGCCAAGCACCCAGACGCCCGGATGATTCATCTCGACGATGGTGTCGATGCGCTCAGCGGTCCCGAGCCACAGCACCGGCACCTCTCCGGGGTGCGCCACAGGATTGCCGTCGAGCGCCACCACCTTGAAGCGATGTCCCGGTAGGGCGAGGCTGCGAATCTCGGTAGCGCTGCCGTTGAGAACATGGAAAAGAACGCGCTCGCCGCGCTGGACGCGTATCGGCTCGCCGAAGCCCAGCTGGCAGCCGTTGATCGTGAAGATGCGGTAGCCGACCTCATAGCCCTTCTTCATGCCACGGGCCAGGGAAGCGCGCATGGCTGCCTCACCCCTGGTTTTGAGCTCCGAGTTCTCCGCCGACGGGGAAAGAAAGTGCATTGTCATGTCACCTCCCTGGCTGAAGAACGGCTCGAATTCCTTTAGGGTCAGGAACACCTCGCGGTCATAATCTCCCGGATCGTTCGCCGGCTCGATGTAGAGCGGTGCCACCTCGCCGCCGTACATCCCGCGGTACAGATCATTGCCCGCGCGGATGTGCGAGTGATAGAAGCGAAAGCCTGACGGGCGCGGGACAAGCACTTCCCGGCGCATGCCATGCGGAAGAATATAGGGCGTTCCCTCCTCGGCGGCGCCATCAACGGAATCGGGCACGAGCTGTCCGTGCCAGTGCAGCTGCTCAGGCATATCCGTGTCATTGAAAATATCGACGATCGTCTGCCGCCCTTCCTGGAATCTCAGCAGTGGTCCCGGAAATTGTCCGTTGTACGTCGTCACCGATAGAAAGCGCTGCGGGCCGACCTCGACGAGTGAAGTGGCGATGCGGACGGTATAGTCGGCCGGTGACGAGGCGGCGAACGCCGCCTCGCGCACCGGAACGTTGGCGGCGAGCGCAGTGAGTCCGGTGGTTTTCAGAAACTGACGACGGTCCACGAGGCCTCCTTCATTGAATTCGCGGCAGAGCAACGGTCGCTGAGGTCGTTCCGGTATGCACCGGCCAATACCGCAATGGTGCAATGCGCTGCGCAGATAAGCCACCTCAAACTCTTGCCCCAGCGCGCGCAGTTTAAGCACAGTCATTGACATCATTGTTGAATACCAGGGTGCCGGCTCCGAGACCTTTAGCCTGGCGCGTGCTGCAGTCGCTGTTGCGTGCAGCCGCGGCGCTGCTCGACGCGGACGCCACCGCGCTGATTGCACGCGACGGCAGAATACTGCCGCGCGACGATCCCGCCCGCAGCATCGGCTTGGCCGAGGCCGCCGCACGCTCGCGCACCGACTTCGTGAGCGCCGTCGCGGCGACCGCAATATATTAGCGGTTGCTGATTGAATTTCCCGGCGGCTTCGATAGAATCGTGACCCTGCATCAATCGAACGGCCACCACGTCCACCGATGTCTCGGCGCGCAAGGTCTGCACGTCGCGCGGCGCAACGAGCGAGTTCATCATGCACGAGAACTCTGTCGATCGCGGCCGGACCGCGAGCGAATCGACCGATAGAATCGCCTACTCGACGCCGACGCACGATCGCGTGGCGACGACCACCTGCTACATGTGCGCCTGCCGCTGCGGCATCCGCGTGCACTTGAAGGACGGGCGCATTCGTTACATCGAGGGCAATCCCGACCATCCGGTGAATCGCGGCGTGCTGTGCGGCAAGGGTTCGGCCGGGATCATGACGCAGTACTCGCCGGCGCGGCTCGCGAATCCGCTGCTGCGCGTGGGTGCCCGGGGGTCCGGCGAATTTCGTGAGATTTCCTGGGCGCACGCGCTGGATCTCGCAACTTCCTGGCTCGCCGAGGTGCGCGCGCGGGATCCGCGGCAGTTCGCGTTTTTCTCCGGCCGCGACCAGAGTCAGTCTCTGACCGGATTCTGGGCGGCGCAATTCGGCACGCCGAACTTCGCCGCGCACGGCGGATTCTGTTCGGTGAACCTGGCGGCCGCGGGGCTGTATTCGGTCGGCGGCAGTTTCTGGGAGTTCGGCGAACCGGACTGGGAGCACGCGCGGCTGTTCCTGCTCTGGGGCGTGGCCGAGGACCATGATTCGAATCCGATCAAGCTCGGATTGTCGCGCTTGCGCGAGCGCGGCGCGCGCATCATCGCGATCAACCCGGTCCGCACCGGCTATGGTGCGATCGCCGACCAATGGATTTCGCTGCGCCCGGGCACCGACGGGCTGTTCGTCTTCTCCTTGATCCACGAGCTGCTCGCCGCCGACCGGATCGACCTCGAATTCCTCGCGACGCATGCCAACGCGCACTGGCTGGTGATCGACGCGCCGGGCACCGCGGAGCATGGCTTGTTCTTGCGCGACGCCGCGGGCAACCCCCTCGCCTGGGATCGCACGGCGGGACTCGTACCCGCCGGACGGCCCGGCATCTCGCCGGTGCTCGCCGGCACGATGTCCCTACCGGACGGGCGCGGCGCGCATCCGGTATTTCATCTTCTCGCCGAACGCTACCTCTCGCCCGAATATGCGCCCGAGGCGGTCGCGCCCCGCTGCGGCATCGACGTCGGAACCATTCGCCGGCTGGCGGCGGAGCTCGCGGCCGCGGCGTTCGCTGACCCGCTGGAACTACCCTGCCCCTGGACCGATACCGAGGGGCGGCGGCACGCGACGATGCTCGGCCGACCGGTCGCGATGCATGCGATGCGCGGGATCGCCGCGCATGCCAACGGCTTCCACACCTGTCGCGCGATTCATCTGTTGCAATTGCTCCTGGGCGCCGTCGATCGGCCCGGATCCTGGCGCTACAAATCGCCGTATCCTCGGCCGATTCCGCCCGGGCCGGGACCGGCCGGCGCGACGGTCGCACCGGACACGCCGATCGACGGCACGCTCCTCGGCTTTCCACAGGGGCCGGAGGACCTGCTGGTGGACGGCAGCGGCGAGGCACTGCGCATCGACAAGGCCTTCTCCTGGGAAGCACCCTTGTCGCTGCATGGGTTGCTGCACATGGTGCTGCCGAACGCCGCCGCGGGTGATCCCTACCGCATCGACACGCTGCTCCTGTACATGAGCAACATGGCCTGGAACTCGGCGATGAATCCGGCGCAGAACATCGAGGCGCTGACGGCGCGGGACGCGCACAGCGGCGAATACGCGATCCGCCGCGTCATCTATGCCGATGCGTATTCCTCGGAGACCGTGCCGTACGCCGATCTGGTCCTGCCCGACACCACGTATCTAGAGCGCTTCGACTGCATTTCACTGCTCGATCGGCCGATCGGCAGCGCCCACGGACCGGCCGATGCGATCCGCCAACCGGTGCTGCAACCGAATCGCAACGTGCGTCCTTTCCAGGATGTGCTGCTCGAGCTCGGCGCCCGGCTCGGCTTGCCGGCTTTCGCCAATACGGACGGCAACCCGCGCTATCGCGACTATGCCGACTACATGGTCAACCACGAGCGCCGCCCCGGCCAGGGACCGCTCGCCGGTTGGCGGGGCGAGAACGGCGAGCAGATCGGTATCGGCGCGCCCAACCAGCGGCAGATCGCGCGCTACATCGAGAACGGCTGCTTCTGGCAGCACGAACTGCCGCCCGGCCAGCAGTACTACAAGTACGCCAATCGCGACTATCTCGAGGGCGCGGTGGCGATGGGGTTGCTCGACAACGCCGAACGGATCGTGCTGCAGCTCTACGCCGAACCCTTACAGCGCCTGCGGCTCGCCGCCGAGGGGCATGGCCGGCGCCAACCGCCGGCGCGGCTGCGCGCGCGGGTGGCCAAGTACTGCGACCCACTGCCGTTCTGGCATCCACCGCTCGGCGCGCAGGAGCCGCAGACGTTTCCGCTGTCGGCGATCACCCAGCGGCCGATGCCGATGTATCACTCCTGGGGTTCGCAAAACGCGTGGCTCCGCCAGATCATCGCCGCGAACCGGCTCTACATGAATCGCGCGACCGCCGCCCGTCTCGGGCTCGCCGAAGACGACTGGGTCAAGGTCACGAGCCGCAGCGGCGAACTGCGCTGTCAGCTCGCGCTGATGGAGGGGGTCAACGAGGCGACGGTGTGGACCTGGAATGCGATCGGCAAGCGCACCGGGGCGTGGAATCTCGCCGACGACGCGCCCGAATCGACGCGCGGCTTCCTGCTAAACCACGTGATTTCCGCGTTCCTCGCTCCGGAGGGCGGGCATGCGGATTCCAACAGCGACCCGGTAACGGGCCAGGCGGCCTGGTTCGACCTGCGAGTGCGGGTCGAGAAATGTTCGGCGGAGGCGGCACACACCACGCCGCGCTTCGAGCCCCTGCCCCGGCCGCCGGGACTCGCGCCCCCGCCGGCCATCCTGCGCTACAACGCCAAGGACGCGCCATGACGTCGATACCCAAACCCGCGCCCGGGGCAAAGAAGCTCGGGCTGGTGATCGACCTGGATACCTGCGTCGGCTGTCAGGCCTGCGCGGTGAGCTGCAAGGAGTGGAACACCTCCGGCCACATGGCGCCGCTCACCGATCTCGATCCCTACGGCGCTCGCCCGGACGGGGTGTGGTTCAACCGCATCCACTCCTACGAGGCGGGCGACGGGGCGGCGGGCCGGACGGTGCATTTCCCGCGCTCCTGCCTGCACTGCGAGGATGCGCCCTGCGTGACTGTCTGCCCCACCGGCGCCTCCTACAAACGGGCGGAGGATGGGATCGTGCTCGTCGATGCCGACCTGTGCATCGGCTGCAAGCTCTGCTCGTGGGCCTGTCCCTACGGCGCGCGCGAGTACGACGAGGATGCCGGGGTGATGAAGAAATGCACCCTGTGCATCGACCGGATCTACAACGAAACCCTGGGGGAAGAGGAACGGGTGCCCGCCTGCGTGTCGGTTTGCCCGACGCGGGCGCGACATTTCGGTGACCTCGGCGATCCGGACAGCGAGGTGTCGCAGCTGGTCGCCGAGCGCGGCGGTTTCGAGCTGATGCCCGAGCAGGGATGCAAACCGGTGAACCGCTATCTGCCGCCCCGCCCGCGTGCCGCCCCGCCGGTGCCGTCGCCGTCGCCGTCGCAGACGGCCGAGGCGGCGACACCGATCGCCAACCGCTTGCTCGCGTGGGCCGATCGGGTGCTGAGCCGATGAGGCCCGCGTTCTCGGTGATCTTCTTCACCACCGCCTCGGGCGCGGGCTGCGGGCTGCTGATCTGGCTCGGCCTGCTCGCACCGGCGGGCCTGCTGCCGGCCTCGCTCTGGTTCGGTGGCCTGACGCTCGCGCTCGCACTCGCGCTGCTCACCGCCGGACTGCTGGCCTCGACGTTCCACCTCGGCCACCCCGAGCGCGCGTGGCGCGCGCTCGGCCAATGGCGCTCGTCTTGGCTGTCGCGCGAAGGCGTTGCGGCGCTCGCCACCTACCCGCCGGCGCTGGCCTTCGGCTCGCTCTGGGTGCTCGGCGGACCGCGCGGGCCGTGGACTGCACTCTGCGGCGCATTGGCGGCGGCGGGCGCCCTCGGGACGGTCTTCTGCACCGGCCAGATCTACGCGAGCCTGCGCACCATCCGCCAATGGCATGATTCGCGGGTGGTGCCGCTCTATCTCCTGCTCGCGCTGTGGAGCGGCGCCGTGCTCGCCGCGGCGCTCGCCGGCCTCTGGGGTGCCGCGCGCCTGCCGGCCCTGCTTGCATTGGTCTGCGGACTCGGCGGTCTCGCGCTGAAACTATCCTACTGGCACGCGATCGACCGCGCGGCGCCGGCGAGCACGCTGGAGAGCGCGACCGGGCTCGGCAGCTGGGGCAAGGTCCGCCCGCTCGATCCGCCCCACACCGAGGAGAATTATCTGCTGCGTGAAATGGGCTATCGCATCGCCCGCAAACACGCGGCCAAGCTGCGCCGGCTCGCCCTCGCGCTCGCATTCGCGCTGCCGCTCGCGCTGCTCGCGGCCGGCCTGGCGGCGCGGCTCGCCTTTCCCGCCCTGCTCGCCGCGCTCGCGGCGGCGGCCGGACTGCTGATCGAGCGCTGGCTGTTCTTCGCCGAGGCCAAACACGTGGTAACGCTGTACTATCGGGGAAATTGACCCGGCGCCCATGGCCCGGAGTCCCGGATGAACGCCAATCGATCCCGCGTCGATTCCGCCACCGCGGCTCGCAACGCACGCTGAACGGCGGCCTCTGAAGGCGCACGCGACGCTGAACTTGTTTCGCCGTCCGCGGGTCTAGTCCGGGGACCTCGCAACGATTCCAAGGAACATGCCGATGACACCTCTCGCTCCCCGCGGCCGCGCTGCGCCGAACCTCCACCCCTCGCCCGTTTGGGCCTGCGCACGCAAGGATTTGGTCGGCACCAGCGTCGGCAGCAGCCGGGTGTGGTTCACCCTGGCCGAAGGCGTGGTCAGCGAGATCTACTATCCGCGCATCGACATTCCACAGATCCGCGATCTCGGCTTCATCGTCGCCGACGGCGCCGGTTTTTGGTGCGAGCTGCGCCGCCACGGTCAATATCGCGTGGAGTGGGCCGAGGAAGACATCCCGGCCGCCACCATCGTCCACAGCCACCCGCGCTTCACGCTGACGCTGCGCGTCTGCACCGATCCGAGCCGCGACGTGCTGCTGATCGACTACCGGCTCGACGGCGACGAAACCCTGGTGCCACACGTCCTGCTCGCTCCGCGCCTCGGCGGCGACGCCGAGCAGAACGAAGCCTGGGCGGAGGACTGGCTCGGCCATCCCGTGTTGTGGGCGGAGCAGGGACCGTTCGGCCTCGCGTTGCTGGCTCACGACCCGGTGGGCGGGATTCAGTGCGGCCTGCGTTCGGTGGGCTCGGTCGGCGTGAGCGATCTGTGGCAGGATTTCTCGCGCAACGGCCGCATGTGCTGGTCGTACGCCGCGGCGGGCCCCGGCGAGGTCGCGCTGGGCGCCGCGCTCGCGCGCGGCGGCCGCCTCGCGGTCGGCTTGGCCACCAGCAAGGAAGCGGCCGCGACCTTGGCGCTTTCCAGCCTGATGGACGGCTTCGACAGCGCATGGGCGAAGTACCTCGAGGGCTGGCGCGCGTGGCGCACGACGCAAACCTGGCGCGGCGGCCTCTCGCCCGCGCTCAGCGCCGACCAGACGCGGCTGCTCGCCCGCTCGGCGAGCGTGTTGAAGATTCACGGCGACCGCACCTATCGCGGCGCGATGGTGGCGAGCCTCGCGGTGCCCTGGGGCGAGGCGAGCACGAGCCGCGGCGGCTATCACCTGGTGTGGGCCCGTGATCTCGTTGAATCCGCCGGCGCCTTGATCGCACTCGGCGCGCTCGACGACGCCCGCGACGTGCTCGCCTATCTTGCTGCGACTCAGCAGGCCGACGGCCACTGGCTGCAGAACCAATGGCTCGGCGGCCGGCCGTTCTGGCAGGGTGTGCAGCTCGACGAATCCGCCTTTCCCGTGCTGCTCGCGGCCGCACTGAAACAACGCAATGCGCTCGGCGAGATCCCGGTGCGCGACATGATCCTGCGCGCCCTGCGTTTCATCGTGCGCGAAGGCCCGGTCACCAGCCAGGATCGCTGGGAAGAGGACGCGGGCATCAACGCGTTCACGCTGGCCGTGACGATCAGCGCGCTGGTCGAGGGCGCCGCGTTCCTCGATGGCCGGGCCGCCGCGGCGGCACTGCTGGTCGCCGACGATTGGAACGCGCACATCGAAGAATGGTGCTGGACCGAGAATACACCGCTCGCGCAGCGCTTGGGCGTGCCGGGCTATTACATGCGCGCGGCGCCCGCCGACGTGTTGCTGCATCAGGACGAGGCGAAGCGGGAAAACCTCGCGATCAAGAATCGCCGCAGCGATTGCGGCCTCGCCGCCGATGAACAGATCGCCACAGATTTTCTGCAGCTGGTGCGCTTCGGTCTGCGCAGTGCTCTCGATCCGCGCATCGTCGCGAGCGTGCGCGCGATGGACGCCACGCTCGCGACGCAGACGCCGAGCGGCCCGGTCTGGCATCGCTACAACGGCGACGGCTATGGCGAACACACGGACGGCCGCCCCTTCGACGGTTCGGGCCACGGCCGCGGCTGGCCGTTGCTGACCGGCGAGCGAGGACACTACGGCTTGCTCGCGGGCGAGGACCCGCAGATCTATCTGGCGGCGATGGCGGCGATGAGCGGCGCGGGCGGGCTGCTGCCCGAACAGGTGTGGGACAGCGCGCCGATTCCGGAATATCGCCTGGAACCGGGCCGGCCGAGCGGCTCGGCGATGCCGCTCGTCTGGGCGCACGCCGAATACGTCAAGCTGTGCTTGAGCCTTTCGCTGGGCCGTCCGGTCGATGCGCCGGCGCAGACCTGGCAACGCTATGCCGCCCGGCGTGCCGAGCCGGATCATCTTCTGTGGCGTTTTCGTCATCCGCGCCGCCGTCTGCGCGCCGGCCAGCAACTGGTGTTCCTCATCCAAGCGCCGGCCCGCATACGCTGGGGCACCAACGGCTGGCAGGAACCTCAGGACTGCGCCACCGAGGACTGGGGCCTCGGCCATGTCGCGCGCCTGCCGACCGACAAACTGACCGCCGGCGACAGCATTGAGTTCACGTTCTATTGGCCCGACGCGGGCCATTGGGAAGGCCGCGACTTCTCGCTGCTCGTCGATTGAGCGACGGACGCTTCCGGCGGCCGTGGCTCGGCCGTACCGCCCGGACGGGCGGCGATCTTAGCCTTTGTAGCCAGGGAACCGCCGGAGCGCTACGCTGCGCCGCTGAAACACGCGAACTGGAGCGATCGATGGCGGAGGATGCGTCCGGGCTGCTCGCCCAGCGTCCGGCGAACTCGCCGAACGCATTCGATCTGCGCCGCGTCGGCGCGCACCCGGATCACTGGTATCCGCTCGCCTGGTCGCACGAGCTGAAGCCCGGCCGGACGCTCGCGCGCCGCTTCGCCGGTCAGCCGATCGTGCTCTATCGTGGCCGCGAAGGCCGGGTGTTCGCGCTCGAGGATCGCTGCGCCCACCGCCAGGTGCCCCTGCACCTCGGCGTCGTCTGCGGCGATCGGATCAAATGCCACTATCACGGCTGGACGTACGAGGGCAGCGGTCGATGCGTCGAGGTCCCCTATCTCGGCAAGGACCGGCTGCCGAACGGCGTACGTAGCTACCCGGCGCGCGATGTCGACGGGCTGATCTTCGTCTTTCCGGGCGAGGCGTCCCTCGCCGAGGCGCGCCTGCCCCGGCGGCTCGGTTCATCGCAACGCAAGGACTACAAGACCCGCAGGCTCAATCGCGAAGTCGCCTGCCACTACACGTTCATGCACGAAAACCTGTTCGACATGAACCATCAGTTCATGCACCGCAAGCTGATGGGATCGATCAGCGCCCGTTGCCTCGGCCGTGAACACGGCGAGAACTGGGCGCAGGTGGAGTACAGCTTCGCCAGAACCGCGGGCAAGCCTTCCCTCGGCGAGCGGGTCATCGTCGATCTGGTGCGCAAACGCGACGAGGGGCACAAGGACTTCGCCGACCACATGTGCATCCGCACCGACTACCCGAACCAGACGCTGAAGGTCTGGGTCGGGCGCAACATCCAGCCGAGCGACGACCCGGTGCTCGACGTGTGGCTCGCCTATACGCCGCTCGACGCCGAACAACGCACCAATCGCACCTACGGCTATCTGTCGGTGAAGAAGCCGCCGCTGCCGGGATTGATCCACGCGGTGTGGCCGTTCGTGACCTGGTTCACCGAGAGCATCTTCCGCGAGGACAAGCACATCGTCGAGCACGAGCAGCTCGCGCACGACGCGCAGGCTGCGGACTGGAACAACGAGCTGTTCCCACCGCTGCGCGATCTGCGCGCGGTGCTCGCCCGCTGCGGGCAGCAGATGGCTCCGGACCTTCACGGTGCGCATTGCGCCGAGAGTTTGGCGAACTGCGCCAAGTTGCCGTGATGCGGGCGCCGCGCAGCCGTGGCAAAAATGCCGGTCATCTCCTATCATCGGGCCCTATCGGCAGCGTGGGCCCGCTCACCGTCCACCCCGCGCCGTTCAGGGAGTTCGCCCGATGACAAGCGCCGTTCGTTCGCGGTATAGCCGCCGTTTCCCGGTTCTCGGAGCTCTCATCGCGGGCCTCGCCGTATGCGCGCCGGCCGGCGCGAGTCAATTGCCGCTGCAGGCGCTGAAGGGAGCGCTCGCGTGGCGCAATGTCGGCCCATGGATCGGCGGACGCGTGGTCGCGGTCGCCGGCGTGCCGGGCGACCGCAACCTCTTCTACATGGGTGCGGTGGACGGCGGGGTATGGAAGAGCGACGACGACGGCACCCAGTGGGTCAACATCACCGATGGCACCCTGCCTGGATCGAGCAACAGCATCGGTGCCATCGCGGTGGCGCCATCCGACCCCAAGATCCTCTACGTCGGCACCGGCGAGAGCGATATTCGCGGCGACGTGATCACCGGCGATGGCGTGTTCCGCTCGGATGATGCCGGCAAGACCTGGCGCAGCGCCGGCCTTGCCGACAGCCACACGATCAGTGCGATCGTCGTCGACCCGGGTAATCCGAACGTCGTCTATGCCTCGTCGATGGGTCACGTGTTCAAGCCCAATCCCGAGCGCGGGATATTCAAGTCGACCGACGGCGGCAAGAGCTGGCACAAGATCCTCTACGTCGACGCCAAGACCGGCGCGATCGACCTGGTGATGGATCCACGGCATCCGCAGGTCTTGTACGCGGCAATGTGGCAGGCGAGGCGCACGCCGTGGGCGCTCGACGACGGCGGTCCCGGCAGCGGGCTGTACAAGAGCACGGATGGCGGCACGCACTGGACCGAGATCTCGCACGGCGCCGGCTTCCCGCACGGAGTGCTGGGACGCATCGGCGTTAGCGTCGCCGCGAACCGGCCGCAGGTCGTCTACAGCATCGTGCAGGCGAAGCACGGCGGCGTGTTCCGCTCCGACGACGGCGGCACGACCTGGAGCCGCGTCGACGCCAGCTGGAGCCTGCGTCAGCGCGCGTTCTACTACATGAGCATCTACGCCGATCCGACCGACCCGAACACCGTCTATGTGCCCGAGGTCGACGCCCTGTGGGTCTCGCACGACGGTGGCCGGAGTTTCGCGAAACTGCACACGCCGCACGGTGACAACCACATCATCTGGATCAACCCGCTGCATCCGCAGATCCTGCTCGAAGGCAATGACGGCGGCGCCACCGTGTCGATCGACGGCGGCAAAACCTGGAGCGGCGAGCACAATCAACCTACGGGTCAGTATTACCACGTGGCGCTCGACGGACAGTTTCCGTTCCACATCTACGGCGCCCAGCAGGACGAGGGTTCGTTCGAAGGCCCGAGCGCGAGCTCCGAGGGCGTGATACCGACGGGTGCCTGGCATCGTGTCGCCTATGGCGAGAGCACCTTCGTCGCGCCGCAACCGGGCGATCAGGACGTCACCTTCGGCAGCGGCTACTTCAGCATCCTGCTGCGCTATGACATGGCGACCGGCGAGTACCGCGAGGTGAGTCCCTGGCCCAATTACCAGGAAGGTGCCTCATCCGCTGAACTCAAATACCGTTTCGGCTGGACGCATCCGATCCTGTTCTCGCCGGATCACAAGAGTCTGCTGATCGGCTCGCAGTACGTTCTGCAGAGCGAGGACGGCGGCAAGACCTGGCACCGCATCAGTCCCGATCTGACCCGCAACGACCCGAAGACCGAGGAGCCGAGCGGCGGCCCGGTCGATCTCGACCAATCCGGCGCGGAGATCTTCCCCGACGTCTCGGCACTTTCCGTGTCGCCACTCGATGCGCGCGTGATCTGGGCGGGCTCGGCGGACGGTTTGGTCCACGTGACCACCGACGGCGGCGCGCATTGGCTCGCGGTGACGCCGCATGGCCTGCCCGACTGGGCCGAGATCAGCTCGATCGAAGCCTCGCACGTCGCCGCCGGCACCGCCTACCTCAGCGCATCGCGCTACCTGCGGGACGACTTTCACCCCTACGTCTTCGAGACCACCGACTACGGCCATCATTGGATTGCGCTGACCGCGGGACTGCCGGACGATCAGTACGTATTCGCGGTGCGCCAGGATCCGTCCGATCCGCGGCTGCTGTTCCTCGGTGCCGCGAGCGGCGTCTACGCAAGCCTCGATGGCGGTGCGCACTGGCAGTCGCTCGCGCTCAACCTGCCGCACGTTCAAGTGCGCGACGTGGCGATCGATGCCCGTCAAGGCGATGTCGTCGTCGCCACCCATGGCCGCGCATTCTGGGTGCTCGATGACCTGGCGCTGCTCGAACAATGGTCGCGACAGGCGGCGCCGAACGCGGACGCTGCGCAACTCTATGCGCCGCAGACGGCCTGGTTGAGTCACGCCTACGGGCGAAACCCGATGGCCAAGTACCTGCCGTCGGTCGGCAAGAACCCGCCGTTCGGCGCAACCGTGGTTTTCGCCATTCCCGGGAACTACGACGGCAAGACGCCGGTGAGCCTGTCGTTCATCGACGCGCAGGGCCGCCTGATCCGCCGCTTCGCCCTGCACCTCAAGGCTGCCTCGCCGAAACAAAGCGCCGCGGTGCGCGACAACCGTACCCCCACGCAGAAGAAATTCGCCGCGCAGCGCAAGCTCACCGCGATCACGCCGGGCATGAACCGGCTGCAGTGGAACCTGCGCTATCCCGACGCGACCGAGGTGACGGGCTTTGAGCCGCCGATCGCCGCCGGCGGCCTGCCGGACGAGGTCTCGGGCCCCGTCGTCACGCCGGGCCGCTACACCGCGGTCCTCGACTACGGCGGCCGCAAGACGGAGCGGGGCTTCGACGTCGCGCTCGATCCGCGGCTGCACCCCGCCGCCGGCGCGCTGCAGCGGCGCTTGGCCCTGCAACTGCGCATTCACGCGGCGCTCAACGCGCTCGATCGGACGCTCAATCGGGCGATTGCGGTGCGCGAGCGCCTGAACGCGGCGATTGCCGATCGCGGTCTCGGCCGAGCGACGGCCCGAGCGGCGCTCGCCTCGCTCGACGGTGCCATCGGCGATCTGGTGGATCTCGAGATCCGGTCGAGCGAGGGGAGTCTGCTGCACGAAACGAAGCTGCGCAGCCACCTCGCGTATCTCGCCGCCGGCATCGAACTCGCGTATGCACAGCCGACGGCCGCGCAATACGCGGTGTTCGACTCGCTCGATCGCGAGGCAAAGGCCGGCGAGCGGCGCTTGCGAGCCGCGATCGCGGCGGGCAATGCCTTGCTGTCGGGCCGGTCGATCTAGCGCCGTGGTCAACCTCTGAGGCGGCGGCCGATCCGCCGCGTCAGGCGCCGATCATCACCGACGCCAGCCGGCGGCGCCACTCACGGCCGACGGCGAGATCCCAGGTGTTGATGATCGCCAAGCGGAATCCGCCGGGGGGCATGACGTGCTCCGCTGCCGGCTTGTCCGCCTCGAACGTGATCTGCAGGCTGCTCACGCTCGCGTGAGCGCGGACGGCGGCCAAGAGTTCGGCCGGCGGATTCGGGTATTGCCTCGCATGCGGCCCGAACAGGACGACGCTGTAGCCGTCGCGCCGAGCATCATCCGGATACTCCCAGCGGCCTTGCGCGTACAGCCGGACCAAGGCCTCGAGCCACTGCGCGCCGTACAGATCCGGCCATTGATCGGCGAAGCGCAGATGGCCCTCGATGATCCGTCCACCGATGGTCTCGAGATTGAGCATGCCGGTATAGTCCGGCAACGACGCTTCGATCCAGCGGGCACAGTACGCCTCGAGAGCGGGGCGCGTGCCGGCCTCGACGGTCCAGTAGTCGAACGTGCCGCCGGGGGCCGCCAGACCGAGCGTATGCCGGCACCAGCGCACGCGCCCGCCAACCACGGCCAGGTCGCTGCTGACGTGCTCGCCCTCGAGCAGGGTCATCCATAGGAAGCCCGGCTGCTCGCAGTCCAGATACTCGCGGCGGCTGTGCAGCGCGCGGCTGCCGACACCCATGCCTTGCAAGTTGATCGTCGGCTTGCTGAACACGGGGTAATGGCCCGGTTCCACGCCATGCGGCGCACATTCGAGGCCCTGCGACTCGGCGACGAGGAGTTTGTTGTAGATCCAGCGGTGCCGCGGATACCAGCGGTAGGCGTCGATGTCGTCCGTCGGCACGTGCACGTCCGCGGGACAAGTCACCTGCTGAAAATATTGCAGACGCCAGGGATCCCGCTCGTGGATCGGCATCCTGCCATGATAGCAGGCCGCGCGCCGGACTCGAGATTCGTCGAGAAAGGCCCCGAGCGGCGTTCAGCCGATCGGGGCCGGGATTACCTCGGACCGCGGTCTACAGATTGTCGGTGCCCTTGATGAACTGCGCCGCATTGTCGTGCAACTGCTTCAAGGCGGGCACGTGCACGTAGACCATGTGGCCGGAATTGTAATAATCCAGCTGCACATGACTGCGCAGGTCCTTGGGAATCTGCAGATGATTCATCGTGTATACCGTCGCGTAATACGGCGTCGCCAGGTCGAAATAGCCGCTGTTCACCAGCACCCGCAGGTTCGGGTTGTATTTCATGGCCTGCGACAGATCCACCGCGACGTTGAGGTTGCCGGGCCAGGTCTGACCGGTCCTGGGATTGCGGTGTTTCCAGTCCCACTTCAAATCGTGGTCGATCTCCGGGATGTAGTGCCGGTCGCGGCCGAACTTCAGAGTGGCGTGGGCGTAGTCGTTGAACGCCGATACGTAGGCGGAACTGATCGCCGCAGACTGCGGATCGTACTGCGCGACCTCGCTCAGAGGATCCATGCTCGGGCCCGCGAAGCGGGCATCGAGCCGCCCGGTGGTCAGATCCTGACTGCCGAGAAGCTGATGCTCGAATTCGCTCGCCGTGACCCGCAAATCGGCTTTTTCGAGGTAACCGACGCCGAGCCCGGTGAATTCATGCAGCTTGCTCGCCACCGCGGCGAAATCCGTCGGGCTCAGCGCATTGCCCTGATTCAGCGCTTGCGCGTAGCCGTTCAGCGCGAAGTGCTGCACTTGCTGCAGCAGCGGCTGCAACTCGGCCGGCTGGTTCGGCAGCGCATGGTGATACCACGCGACCGCCGCATAGCTCGGCAGGAACAGCTCGAAGGGCAGATCGTTGCCGGCATTGAAGCTCGCGGTCCTGAAATCCAATATGGACGACAGCAAAATGACGCCGTTCAAATCCATGTCGTCGTGCAATTGCAGATAATTCACCAGCGCCGCCGAACGTGGCGTGCCGTAGCTCTCGCCGAACAGGTATTTCGGCGAATTCCACCGGCCGTTCTCGCTCAGATAACGGCTGACGAACTGGGCGAAGGACTTGACGTCGGCGTCAACTCCGTAGAAGTCCTTGGGCTTGCCGACGCCGCCCTTGTCCTTGGCGATGATGCGGCTATAGCCGGTGCCCATCGCATCGACGAAGACCTCGTCACTGACGTCCAGCAGGCTGTAGTCGTTGTTGACCAGCTGGTACGGCGCAGCGGGCGTGTGGCTGTGGTCCGCGGTCACCACCCGCTGCGGACCGAAGGCCCCCATGTGCAGCCAGACCGAGGAAGAGCCCGGACCGCCGTTGTAGAAGAACGTCACGGGCCGCCGGCTTTTGTCCTTCACGCCGCGCTTGGTGTATGCCACGTAGAACATGCTGCCGGTGGGCTTACCCTTGGCAGTGCGCAGGATAATGGTGCCGGCGGTGGCCGTGTAGTCCACGCGCCGCCCTTCCACGGTGACGCTGCCCTGGGTCACGGACTTCTGTTCCTTCGGCGGGGTCGCCTTGCTGGAGGCCGCGGCGCCGGCCGCGGCCTTGGCAGCGGGCTTGTCGGCGGCGATCGCCGCGAGACTGCAGGTGCCCAGCAAAAGGATCAACATGGGAGTCAGATACTTCTTCACGTCATTACCTCCGTCCACGCGCGCGCGCATGCCGTTTGTGTGCAATTTAGCCAAGGAGAATGTCAGCGCCATTCTCGCTCCGTAGGGCATGCGCTGTCACGCGTGCCCGCTTCGGCACCCGCGCGATTGCGGCGGGCGTTACCATATCCTCAATGACACCGCAGCAGGACACCCGTCATGGAACAAACCAGCCCCACCCGCAGCGAACGCGACAGCATGGGCGCGATCGAGGTCCCCGCCGAGCACTACTGGGGAGCGCAGACGCAGCGCTCACTCGATAACTTCCGCATCGGCAGCGAACGGATGCCGGTCGCGCTGATCCGGGCGCTGGCCGTACAGAAGAAGGCCGCGGCGCTCGCCAACATGGACCTCGGCGAGATCGACGGGCGGCTCGGCGAGGCGATCGTCGCCGCGGCCGATGAGGTGATCGCCGGACGGCACGACGATGAATTCCCGCTGGTCGTCTGGCAGACCGGATCGGGAACCCAAACCAACATGAACATGAACGAGGTGCTGGCTGGACGGGCCAACGAGTTGCTCGGCGCCGGCCGCGGCGGCCGGCACCCGGTGCACCCCAATGATCACGTCAATCGCGGCCAGTCCTCGAACGACAGCTTTCCGACCGCGATGCACCTCGCCGCCGTCGAACAGATCGACCGGCGGTTGCTGCCGGCGTTGCGCCACCTGCACGCCGCGCTCCGTGCCAAGGCCGGCGCCTTCGCGTCGATCGTCAAGATCGGCCGCACCCATCTGCAGGACGCGACGCCGCTCACGCTCGGCCAGGAGTTCGGCGCCTACGCGCGGCAGATCGAGCTCGGCGTGGCGCGCATCCTCGCCTGTCTGCCCCGCCTGTACCCGCTTGCCCAGGGTGGCACCGCGGTCGGCACGGGGCTGAACACACGCGCGGGATTCGATGCGCGCTTCGTCGAAACCGCGGCCCGCTTGACCGGGCTGCCATTCGTTGCCGCGGCCGACAAGTTCGAGGCCATTGCGAGCCACGATGCGCTCGTCGAACTCTCCGGCGCGCTCAGCGTACTGGCCGCCTCCTTGACCAAGATCGGCAACGACCTGCGTCTCATGGCGTCGGGTCCGCGCTGCGGCCTGGGCGAACTGCATCTGCCGGAAAACGAGCCGGGCTCCTCGATCATGCCCGGCAAGGTCAATCCGACGCAGATCGAGGCGCTGCTGATGGTCGCCGCGCAGGTGATCGGCAACCACGTCACCATCACGCTCGCCGGCAGCCAGGGACAGCTGGAATTGAACACCATGAAACCGCTGATCGTCCACAGCCTGCTGCAGTCGATCGGTCTGCTCGCCGACGCGACGACGAGCTTCGTCGATCATTGCGTCGCCGGCATCGAGCCGGACCGCCGGCGCATCGAGGAACTGGTCCAGCGCTCCTTGATGCTGGTGACGGCGCTCAGTCCGCACATCGGCTACGACCGGGCCGCGCAGGTCGCGAAGCGGGCGCACGAAGAGGGCAGCACGTTGCGAGCCGCGGCGCTCGCGCTCGGCTACGTGAGCGAAGCGCAGTTCGACCGCTGGGTCCGGCCGGATTCGATGCTCGGCCCCGGCTGAGGCCGCCCTCACCGCACTCGGCGCCCGTCGATCGGAGGGATCGGACCGCTCAGGCATCGAGCGAGGCGCGAAAACGCAGCACGCTCGTCAGCAGCATCGCGCCGCCGAGCAGGGCCATCGCGCCGAGGTCCGGCCAGAGGTCGGCGAAGCTGACGCCCTTCAAGAATACCGCGCGGATCACCACCAGGAAATACCGCAGCGGGTTGATCAGCGTGAACCACTGCAAGGCCTTCGGCATCGCGGCGATCGGAAAGGCGAATCCCGACAGGATGAAGAACGGATTGACGAAGAAGAAATTGAGCGCGAAAGCCTGTTGCTGGGTTCTCGAGAACGTCGATAGCAATAGACCCATGCCGACCGCGGCCAGCAGGAACAAGGTCGCTCCGGCCAGCATGACCAGCGGGTCGCCGACGAAGGGCACTTTGAACCAGAGGATGCCGATGCCGCTCACGAGCGTGACGCTGCCGAGGCCGATCAGAAAAAACGGCACGGTCTTGCCGAGAATGAACTCGAACGGGCGGATGGGGCTGACCATGATCTGCTCGAGCGTGCCCACTTCGCGCTCGCGCACAATCGCGAACGCCGTCAGGCTGACCACTTGCATCAAGGTCAGGGTGCCGATCACACCCGGGATGAAGAACCAGGTGTCCTCGAGCCCCGCGTTGAACCAAGGGCGGGCCTCGATCGCGATGCCGATCTGCGGGGCGGCCACGCTCGCCGCGGTACGCCTCAGGCGCTTCGCCTCATCCGCCGAAAAGTTGCCGACGATCTGGCCGACATAAGCGAGGGCGATCAGCGCCGTGTTCGAATTGGTGCCGTCGACGACGATCTGCACGGGAGCGCTCACGCCATCGGTCAGGTCGCGTTCGAACTCGGGATGGATCACGATTGCCATCACCGCGCGGTCGTGGTCGATGTCGGCTCGAAGTTGTGCGTCCGAGCCCGCCACATCCACCACGTCGAAGCGGCCGGAGGCGGTCAGATGCGAAATCAGGTCGCGGCTTGCCGCGCTCTGGTCGCGATCCAGCACGACTGTGGCGACGTGGTGCACGGTGAATGTGGCGGCGTAGCCGAACGCCAGCATCTGCACGACCAACGGTACGATCAGCCGCACCATTGACCACCGATCGCGGCGGATCTCCAGGAACTCCTTGACCAGCATCGCCGACAGTCGCGCGAACATGCGATTCAGTCCAAGCTCTTGCGAAAGGCGCGCGCCGCGAACCAGACGATGAGCAGCGCGAAGATCGCGAGTCCCGCGAGCGACGGCCACAGATCGACGACGCCGCTGCCCTTGAGGAAGATCCCGCGCAGGATCGTCACGAAGTAGCGTGGATAGACGATCAAGGTCAGCGCCTGGATCGGCGCCGGCATTTGATCGATCGGAAAGGTGTAGCCCGAGAGCAGCGTGGTCGGCAACATGGTCACGAGCAACGCGACCTGGCTCGCGCCGAGCTGACTGCGGATGCGCACCGAGATCAAATAGCCGATGCCGAGGATTACCAGGCTGAACAGCGCGGTGGACGCGAGCAGCAACGCGAGGTCGCCGCGAAACGGCACGTCGAACCAGAACACGGCGAGGCTCAGGCACATCGCCGCGTCCACCATGCCGATCACAAAATACGGGATCAGTTTGCCGAGCATCACCTCGAGCGCGCTCACCGGGGTGGAGATCAACTGCTCCATCGTGCCGCGCTCCCACTCGCGCGACACCGTCAGCGAGGTGAGTTGCGCGCCGACCAGCGCGAGGATCACGGCGACGACGCCCGGAATGATGAAATTGCGGCTGTCGAGGGTCTCGTTGAACCAGGTGCTCGCGCGGGCATCGACTTCGCCGAGCAGCGAGACGCGCGTGCCGTGTGCGGCGGCCCATTGCGACTCGAGGCGGGCATTGAGCTCGGCGACCACGCCCTGCAGGTAGCCGAGCGCGATGTTGGTCGTGTTGACGTCGGTCGCGTCGAACACCGCCTGCAGCGACGCGGTGCCGGTCGTCGCCAGCTTCCGCGAGAAGTCCACGGGGATGACGACCGCCGCGATGCACTCGCCCCGGTCCATCGCCCCGCGAATCGCCGCCTGGCTGTCGAGCCTCGCCACGACCGTGAACCAGCCGCCCGCCACCAGGCGGCTGTCGATCGCCCGGCTTTGTTGCGAGTTCTCCTGATCGTACAGGCACAGGGGCACGTGCTTGATGTCCAAGCTCACGCCGTAGCCCAGAAGACCCATCTGCATGAGCGGCATGATCAGCGCGATCGCGAGGCTGCGCGGATCGCGCCAGATCTGCAACGCCTCCTTGTAGGCCATCGCGAGCAGCCGGCGGCCGTTCACGCGGCACCCCTCGCGTCCGCGCCTCGGCTGACCAACCGGACGAACACGTCCTCGAGGCTGGGCGCCACCGATCGAATCGCGCCGCCGCGCACTCCGCGAGCCTGCAGCAGACCCGGCAGTCCGCCGATACCGGGGCCGTCGGCCGCGAGAACGACGTGCAGCCGGTCGCCGAATATCGCGGCATCGATCACCCCCGGCGCGCCGGCCAGCGCCTTGATCGCGGCGCCGAGCGGCTCGCAGGCGACCTCGACGAGTTCGCCGCCGAGGCCATGGGCGCGCAGTTCGGTCGGACTGCCGACGGCGATCAGGCGGCCCCGGTCGATCAGCGCGATCCGGTTGCAGTACTCCGCTTCGTCCATGTAATGCGTGGACACGAGGATCGTGACGCCGTCCGCCGCGAGCTCGTGGATCAAATCCCAGAACTGGCGCCGCGCCTGCGGCTCGACGCCCGAGGTCGGCTCGTCGAGGAACAGCACCGGCGGCCGGTGCAGGATCGCGCAGCCGAGTGCGAGGCGCTGCTTCCAGCCGCCGGCGAGCGTCGCGACCAGCGCATCCTCGCGCCCCTCGAGTCCGGCCATGCGCATCGCGAACGCCGTGCGCTCGGCGAACTCGCGGGACGGTACGCGGTAGATGCCGCCGAAGAAGCGCAGGTTCTCCCGTACCGTCAGATCGCCGTACAACGAGAACTTCTGCGACATGTAGCCGATGTGCTCGCGGACCCGCTGCGACTGTGTGCCGACGTCGAAGCCGGCGACCGACGCGCTGCCCGCGCTCGGCGCAAGCAGTCCGCAGAACATGCGGATGGTCGTCGACTTGCCGGCGCCGTTCGGACCGATGAAGCCCATCACCTCACCGCGGCCGATGGCCAGATCGAGATGGTCCACCGCGACGAATGCGCCGAAGCGCTTGCTCAGGCCGCGCGCGGCGACCGCCGGCTCGGTCGCCGGGTTCATGCGGCGGTTGCGCCGAGCAACGCGACGAAGACATCCTCGATTCCCGGCTCGATCGTCTCGACGCGCGCCTGCGTCAGGCCGCGCGCGCCGAGCGCCGCGCGCAACTCGGGCAAGCGGCGCGGGGCGTCGTCGACGCGCACGTGCAGCCGATCGCCCATCAGCAGCACGCCCAGCACGCCGGGCATCCCGGCGAGCACGCCGCGCAGGGCGCCGGGTGCGGCCGTCGTGATCGAGACCAGCGCGCCGGGCATCGCCGCCTTCAGCCGCGCAGGCGTGTCGCAATGACTGACCTCGCCGGCGTTGAACAATGCGAGACGCGAGCACCGTTCCGCCTCGTCCATATAGGCCGTCGCCATCACGATCGACACGCCGGTTTCGCGCAGCTCGTACAGGATCGCCCAAAAGTCGCGGCGCGACACCGGATCGACGCCGGTCGTCGGTTCATCGAGCAACAGCACCCGCGGGGTATGGATCAGCGCGCACACCAGCCCGAGCTTCTGTTTCATGCCGCCCGACAGCTGGCCGGCGAGCCGGCGTTCGAAACCGGCGAGGCCCGCGGCGCGCAACAGCTCGCTGCTGCGGCTGATGCGCTGCGCCCGAGGCACGCCGAACAGCTCGGCGTAGAAGAAGATGTTCTCGGCGACGCTGAGGTCCTCGTACAGGCCGAAACGCTGCGGCATGTAGCTCAGATGGCGTTTTGCCCGCTCGGGATCGGCCAAAACGTCGACGCCATCGACCCTGATCTGGCCCGAGTCGGCGCGCAGCACGCCGGCGAGCATGCGCATCGTCGTCGTCTTGCCGGCGCCGTCCGGGCCGACGAGGCCGAAGATCTCGCCGCGTGCGACCGTGAACGCGACCTCATGCACCGCCCGCACGGCGCCGAAGCGCTTGCCGAGCGCCTGCACGCTCACCGCAGGCTCGCCGGTGTCGACGCTCATCGGCGTGCCGGCAGCAGGTCGATCGACGCGTCCGCCGGCATGCCCGGCAGCAGCTCATGGGTCGGGTTGTCGATCTCGATCCGGATTCGGTACACCAGCGTCACGCGCTCGGCATGCGTCTCGACGGTCTTCGGAGTGAACTCGGCGGTCGCGGCGATGAAGCCGATGCGGCCGGCATAATGATGACCCGGGTAGGCGTCGGTGCTCACCGCGACGCGCTCGCCGAGGCGCAGCTTGCCGATATCGGGTTCGTTCACGTAGGCGCGCAGCCAAACGTGATCGAGGTCGGCGAGCGTGAAGATCGCGACACCAGGCCCCGCCAGCTCGCCGAGTTCGGCCTGGCGAACCGTGAGAACGCCGGCGAACGGCGCCGTCAGCGTCGCGTAGCCGAGCGTCAGGCGGTCGAGCGCGACGCGTGCCCGCGCGGTTTGCAGATTGGCCCGGGCGAGCGCAACGCCGGCCGCATCGACGTTGACCAGCGCCACGTCCCGCGCCGAGGCCGCGGCCGCCTGGCCTGCCGCCGTGGCCGCGAGGTCGTAGGTCTGCCGCGAGACGGCGCCGAGCCGGGATTGTGCGGCATCGCGCGCCCGGTCGCGTCGCTTCTCGGCGAGATCCAGGCGGTCGCTCGCGACGGTACTGCGGGCCGCGGCGAGCGCGCTGCGGTTGACGCCGACCTGGCGATCGGCCGCCGTCTGGGCGGCCGCATCGATCGCGAGTTGTTGCCGGTACACGCGGTCGTCGAGGCGCGCGAGCACGGTGCCGGCGGCGACGCGCCGACCCTCGTCGAACGGCAGGGCGGTGATCGTCCCCTGGACGTTCGTGAAGCTGAGCACGCTCTCGTGTGCCTCGATATTGCCGGACACCTCGAGCCGGTTCGCCGGGACGGCCGGTCCGAACACCCAGCGGTGAGCGGGTGGCCACAGCCAGACCAGCGCGGCGAGCGCGATGAGAACGCCAATCAACACGAACAAAACCAAGCGTTTGCGCGAACTCATCAGCGATGCACCCGCAAGCAATCGTCGGCACCAGGGTACCTGCGGCCATATTGAGCGCGCCGGACACTCGATCGATTGGCTATCATAGGGTTTCTTTATGCGAAACGCATGGCCCGGTGCATCGGCTTGCGGGCGCGCGGCGCGTCCGGCTGCGCTCGCGGCGAGCGTCGCCCTGTTGAGCGCCTGCGCCGCCGGTCCAGATTTCAAACCGCCGCCGCCGCCCTCGGTCGTGCGTTACACCGCGATGGCGCAGCCGGTGCAAACCCGCTCGGCGCCGGGAGCGTTCGGCGCGTCGCAACGCCTGAAGAGCGGCGGACGCGCCGACCACGCCTGGTGGCGCCGCTTCGGCTCGGCCAAGCTCGACGCGATGATCGGCCGCGCGCTCGTATCGAACGCGACGCTCACGGGCGCGCGCGCGAATCTGCGGCGCGCGGCACAAACGCTCGCCGCGCAGTCCGGCGCGAGCCGCTACCCGCAGGTCGCCGCCAAGGCGGGCGCCGAGCGACAGACGATCAACCCGGCGCTGATGGGCTTTCCTGGCAGCGCGCGCACGTTCAACGTCTACGACGTCGGCGCCGATGTCGGCTACAACTTCGACTTGTTCGGGCGGCAACGGCGCGCGCTCGAATCGCTCGCCGCACAGGTCGACTATCAACGGTACGCGTTTCGCGGCGCGCGCCTGACGCTCGCCGCCGACATCGTCACCGCGGCGATCACCGAGGCACAGCTGCGCGCACAGCTCGGGGCGACACGACGGATACTCGCGGCACAGTCGGCGCAGGTGACGATGACGCGGCGGCGGATCGCGCTCGGCACGAGCGCAACACTCGATCTGCTGAGCCTGCAGAGCCAGGCGGACCAGACCCGCGCAAGTCTCGCGCCCTTGCGTGTCCGCCTCGCGCAGACGCGGCATCTGCTTGCGCTGCTCGCCGGCCGCGCGCCGGCGGACGGCGCGCTGCCGCAGTTTCGCCTCACGGATTTCACACTACCGGCGGATCTGCCGCTGCGGGTGCCGGCCGTGCTGACGCGCCGGCGGCCGGACGTTCGCGCCGCCGAAGCGCTGTTGCACGCCGCGACCGCGAATTACGACGTGGCGGTCGCAGATCTTTATCCGCAGATCACGCTGAGCGCGAGCCTCGGCAGCGAGGCCCTGACGACGGCCGCGCTGTTCGGCCCCGGCTCGCTCATCTGGAACGTGGCCGGCCAGCTCGCGCAACCCCTGTTCAACGCCGGTCTGCGGCCGGCTGCACGGGCCGCCGAGTCGAGCGTCGATGCCGCCGCGGCCGACTATCGCGAGACCGTGTTGCAAGCCCTGCGCAACGTGGCCGACGTGCTGCGGGCGCTCGATCAAGATGCCCGGGGTCTGCGCGCACAGAGCGCCGCCGACGGCGCGGCCGCCGCTTCCTGGCGCCTCGTCGCACAGCAATACCGCCTCGGCAGCGCGAGCTACCTGCAGGTGCTCGCGGCGGAGCAACTCGCGCAGCAGGCGCGTATCGGGCTGATCGGCGCGCGCGCGCAGCGCCTCGCGGACACGGCGGCATTCTTTGTTGCAATGGGCGAGGACTAGCGGCGGCCGCGGCGCCGCGCCTCAATGTCCATCGTGATCCGCCTCTGTCTCGTGGAATCGCGTCAGATCAAGGATCGTGTGGCCTTCCTGCGGCACGAGGATGTCGACGTAACGCTTGCCGAAGAGGACTTGATCCGGTGTGTAGACGCCGCGTGCGTGCACGGTCTGATCGAGGATGTCGTCGAGGCCGCTGACTGAAACCGTCAGGAACGCCTGCGAGCGCGCCAGCGCCTCGGCCGTGACGCCGTCAAGCGGGCTCCTCGCATCGATCGGATGCATCACGGTCCAGCTGAGCGCGAATGCCGCCGAGTGGTGCCGGTCCAGGCGCAGGTCGTGTTGACGCCGGAACGCAGCGCCTTCGGCGGTCGTCTCGAGCCTGATCAAGGTCAGCCGGACGTCGGCCTCGAGGATCATGTTGTGCCGCTCATTGGCCATGCGCACCATCAGCGTCGGTACGCCGTTGAAGCGGCCGATCACGGCGAACTTGCTGAACAAGATGCGCGCACGCGGCCGCGAGAACCGCACGAACACGAGGCCGGTCATGGTGGCGACACCGATCAAACCGACGACGATCTCGACCGAGGCGACGGCCTGCGCGAACAGGGTGAGCGGGTACATTTCGCCGTAACCAACGGTCGACAGCGTTTCGATGCTGAAGAAGAATTCGTCGACGAAGCCGTGCGCATGCGCGACCGCTCCCGGCTGCAGCAGGTAAATCCACGCGAACAACAGGTTCGTCAGCACGAACAGCGTGACGACGATCAGGAAAAAGACCGGCCAATTCAGGCCCAGCACCAAATGGTAGGCATCACGCCAGTCGCGCGGACGAACACCGACCTTGGTGAATTGACGCCCGCCGACCTCGACGCGGACGCGGCGCGCCTTGCGCGACCTCAGCGACACGACGCCATACGCCTGTCTCCCGGTGGACCGCGCGACAGTGTAACCGGTAACCGCTCGTGTTGGGGGCTGGGGCGCTCTGGGCCCCACCACTCGCGAATTTGCCTTATCATGGACCGCCTGATGGGCTGCGGATTTCGCGCCGGTCCCGGGCAAGCGCAAGTCATTGCGCGGAGGACGATGTGGTCACGAGCGTCAAGCAGATGATGGAGGCCGCAAACGCCGCGGTGCCGCGGATCACGCCGGCGCAGGCGCAGGCGATGATCGCCCGGGGCAATGTCCTGCTGATCGATGTGCGCGACGCGCCGGAAATCGCGCAGAGCGGCAAGGCCGCGGGCGCCATACACGTCTCGCGCGGCATGCTGGAATTTCGCGCCGATCCCGAGTCGCCGTACCACGACAAGAATTTTGCCAAGGACAAGGCGCTCATCGTCTATTGTGCCTCCGGCGGCCGCGCGGCGCTCAGCGGCAAGGCGCTCAAAGACCTGGGCTACGAGCGGGTCTACAACTTGGGTGCGTTCAAGGATTGGGCCGAGTTCGGCGGCGCCGTCGACACGCCGGTCGAATCTGCCGTGTGAGCGAGACTCGGCGGCCTGCCGGCCGCCGCGCGGTGCCGCGGATCGGCGCTTGCGCCGCACAGCGCCCGTCAGCCGGTCGGCTCACCGGGGCGGGGCGGTGCGGCGTCAAGAATGTCCCGCCCCAGCAGCGCATGCCGGATCTTCTCGGCGAGCGCGCGACGATCGTAGGGCTTGTGCAGGAGCGGCCTGCCGGCGTCGACACGCCGGTGGTGGACGACCGCGTTCTCCGTGTAGCCCGAGGTGTATAGCACCGCGATGTTCGGACGAAGGCGCCCCACCGCCTCGGCGAGCTGCGGGCCGTTCATTCCACCGGGCATCATGACGTCGGTGAACAACAGGTCGATCCGCCGGTCGCCGCCGGCGATCGCGAGCGCCTCCGGGCCGTCGGCCGCGGCGATCACGCGGTAGCCGAGGTCCTCGAGCAGGCGCGCCGCGTGGCTTCGGACCAGTGCATCGTCCTCGACCAGCAGAATGATCGCGGAACCGCGCGGTTCGGGCTGCGGCGGGCTCGGACCGCGCGGGCAGGCTGCCGCCGCTTCGGCGCGCAGGCGCGGCAAATACAGCTTGACGGTGGTGCCGACCGCCACTTCGGAATAGATTCGCACGCTGCCGCCGGATTGTTTGGTGAAGCCATACACCATGCTCAAGCCGAGGCCGGTGCCCTTGCCGCTCGGTTTGGTGGTGAAGAACGGATCGAAGACCCGCGCGAGTTGCCCGGGCGGTATTCCGCCGCCGGTATCCGTGATCGCGACCATCACGTACTCGCCGGGCGTCACCTCGAAATCGGCCGCCGCGTACTCTTGATCGAGCGTGAGGTTCGCCGTCTCGATCATCAACTTGCCGCCTTCCGGCATCGCGTCCCGCGCATTGATGCACAGGTTCAAGATCGCGAGCTCCAGCTGCCCCGGATCGATGTACACGGGCCACGTCGCCGGATGCGTGATTGCTTTGATCTCGATGTTCTCGCCGAGCGTCCTTCGCAGCATGGCCAGCATGCCCTCGATGACCCCGGGCGGTTCGATGCGTTTCGGCTCGAGCGCCTGGCGACGGGCGAACGCGAGCAGTCGATTGGTCAATTCCGCGGCGCGTTGCCCGGCCGTAGCCACCATGTGCGCCATCTCGGCGAGCCGCGGCCGTTCGCGCAACTCCTCGCTGAGCTCGGCCGAATTGCCGATGATCACCGTCAGCAGATTGTTGAAGTCGTGGGCGATGCCGCCCGTCAACTGGCCGATCGACTCCATCCTCTGTGCGTGCGCCGCCCGTACCTCGCTCTCCGCCAGGCGCTTCTCGGTCCTTTTGCGCTCGGTGATGTCGGTATTGATCGCCAAGACTCGCAGCGGCGCGCCGCCATCGCCCTGCAGCAGGCTCCAACGGCACTCGACGACGACCCGGCGGTCGTCCTTGGTGCGCTCCTCGAGCTCGCCGAACCACTCGCCGTCGCGTTGCAGGCATTGCGTCGCCTCGAGAAATTGCGGCAGGTCGGCGACCTTGAGATCGCGGACCGAACGGCCGAGGACCTCGGACGCCATCCAGCCATACAATCGCTGCGCACCCTGATTCCAATAGGTGATCCGGTCATCGAGCGTGCGCACGAAGATCGCATCCCGTGCCTGATCGAGCAGCAAGACCTGGTCGCGCAACCGGGACTCGTCGCGCTGGCGGACGATCTCGGCCGCGACCCGCGCGGCGAACATCCGCAACATCGCCACGGCGAGCGTACGCTGCGCCAGCGGCTTGCGATACAAAATGAACATCGTGCCGATGCGCTCCCCGTCCGCATCGAGCAGATTCTTGCCGACGTACGCCTGGGCTTGCAGTTTTGCGAGCGACGCGGCGCGCGGATACGCAACACAGACGTCACGTTCGATGACCAGTTCCTCATGACCGCGGATGTCCTCGCACGGCGTAGCCGCCACCGCGTAACGAAAGCGCGGAACGACCTCGCCGCCGATCACCGCGCAAATCGCCTCCATCTGCGAGGCGCCCTCCGTGGACAAGCCGGCGATGAATCCGGCGTCCGCGCCCAGGCCGAGCAGCAACGCCTGCAACAGCTTCTCGAAATGGGCGGCGCCGATGCTGCCCGAGGCGCGTTCGGAAATCGCCATCGCCGTTTCGAGCAACAACTGCCGCTCGGCCTTGACGCGCAGGCCGGCGATGCCAAAGGCAAGATCGTCGGCGAGCTCGTGCAGCAGCGCCACCTCCCGGGGCGCAATGCTGCGGACTTCGCCGCTGTACAGGCCGAAGACGCCGAACGGACGATCGGCCGATTTCAGCGGCAGCGCGACCACGCTGCGGTAGCCGCGCTCGAGCGCCGCCTGCGCCCACGGCGCACAGTCCGGATCCGCGGCCAGATCGGCGACCATGACGGCGCGCGCGCTGCGCATCGCGCGGCCCGCCGGGCCGTTGCCATCGGCTCGTTCGGCCGCCCACGACAGCGTGATCCCGGCAAAATAATTCGCTTCGTGGCCGGCGTGCGCCACCGGTCGAAATGTCCGTGCGGTGTCGTCCTGCGCGAACAGCACGCTCGCCATCCGATAGCCGCCCACGTCGACCGCGACGCGGCAAACCTCGTCCAGCAGCGTCCGCTCGTCCTGCGCGCGGATGACCGCTTCGTTGCAGCGGCTCAACATTTGCAACGCCCGGCTCGTGCGCGTCAGTTCGGCTTCGGTCAATCGGCGTTCGGTGACGTCGAGCACCACGCCGACCGCGCGGACCGGCTTGCCGGCCGCATCGAACGTGACCTCGCCGTGCTCGTGCACCGTGCGCACCGCGCCGTCCGGGCGCACGATGCGATACTCGAGATCGAGCAATCCCCCGTCGGCGACGCTGCGGCTGGCGGCACTCGCGGCCTGCACCCTTGCGGCATCCTCCGCATGCACGCGCGACCGATACTCCGCGTAGGTGCCGGCGAAACTCGCCGGATCGGCGCCGAAGATCGAGAACATCGACTCGGACCAGGTCATGCGGCCGCTTTCGAGCTCAACTTCCCAGCTGCCGATGCCGGCGACGCGCTGCAGCTTGCGCAGCGTCGCTTCGCTGCGCCGCAAAACGTCCAGTTGCGCGGGCTCGGGATCGTCCGTGCTCACGGCATGCTCTCGCTCTAACGTGCGCTCATGGTGCCCGCTCCGACGGTGCCAGATGACAGACTAACACGTCGCACGCGCGAACGGCTCGCGTCGCCGGGGCGGATGCCGGCACGGCCGCTGCGCCGAGATCGCAATTTGCAACTCGCCGCCGAACTGCTATGGTCGCCTTCGCGAGTCCCGTGGCACACCGCCGCACCCGGCGTCGGCACGCCGGACGCGCCACCATCGACATAGGGAGAGCAATAATGCATTTGCGCAAGATGATCTGCGTCGTGGCGGTTGCACTCACGGGAGCCTGCGCCGCAAGCGCCGGCGAGGTCACCGTGGTGCGCCATGTCGAGGGCCCCGAGGGGCCGCTGTACGTCGACGGCAATCTCTACTTCGTCAGTTGGGTCTCCGACACGCTGTCGCGATGGGATGGCAAGAAAGTCACGGTGCTGAACTCCCTCGCCGGCTGCAGCCATAACGGGCTCGCACTCACCCGGCAGCGGACGTTTCTGCTCGCCTGCACCGACGATCCGGGCGCGATTCTCGAACTCACGATGAACGGCCGGCTCCTGCACCGCTGGGACACCGACGCCCGGGGCAACAAGTTCGCCGGCGGCGTCAACGACCTCATGGTCACCGCCGACGGCGGAGCCTACGCCACCCTGTTCGGGCCGCCGAAGCCCTTACCCACAGCCGTCGAGGGCAAGATCCTCTACATGGCGCCGGGCAGCGGGAAATGGGTCGAGGTGGCCGATGATCTGAACTACGCAAATGGCATCGGGATTTCGCCGGATCAGAGGACGCTCTATGTCAGTGAAACGGTCGGCAATTGCATTCTGAAATTCTCCGTCAACGCGGACGGCTCGCTGAGCAACAGGGCGAATTTCGCGCTGCTCAATCTCCTCGTTCCGGACAAGGTGCGATCCTGGTGGCTGGGCCCGGACAGCATGAAGATCGGCCGCAGAGGCAACATGTATGTCGCTCAATGGTCCGGTGGCAAGGTCCTGAAGATCTCTGCGCAGGGCAAGCTGCTGCATGTATTCGCGATTGCCGCCGGCGACGGCACCACCAACGTCGCCTTCGGTCCCGGCGAGAAGAGCCTCTATGTGACGGTCGTGAAGGACCCGAACGATCCCCAGGCGAAAGGCCGAATTGTGCGGATCCCCAACGTCGAATGAGCGCTGGTCCGTCCGTCCTACGCGGGGTTCTCGGTGCGACTCTCGGCGCGACTCACCCATAACGCGCCCAGCGTCGCAAGCGCTCCCGACAGCAGATACAGCCCGACGTAACCCACACCGAAATAGTACGCGAGCGCCAACGCCACCAGCGGGGCGAACGCGGCGCCGAGCAACCAGCTTAGATCCGAAGTGATCAAGGCGCCGGTATAGCGGAAATAGCTGCGGAAACTGGAATTGACCGTACCGGCGGCCTGCGCATGGGAAAATCCCAGCAGTGCGAAGCCGAGGACGATGAACAGATAGCCGCCCGCGGTGCTGCCCGACAGCAGTAGCGGCGTGTAGCCGCTGTAGATCGCGATCAGCACGGCGAAGATGGCCAGTGTCAGGCGGCGGCCGATGCGATCGGCGATCACTCCCGAGACGATCATGCAAGGCACCGCCACCGCGGCGCCGACGATCTGTACGATCAGGAAGGCGTCGATCGATTGCTTCGTGAACAGCAGCGCCCAGGAGAGCGCGAAGATCGTGACCATGTGAAACAACGCATAGCTGCCGAGCGGCGCGAACGCGCCGAGCGCGATGTTGCGTCCCTGCGTGCGCACCAGTTCGCCGACCGGCGACGGCTCGAGTTCGCGGGATTTCAGGAGGGCCGAAAATTCCGGGTTGATGACCAGCCGCAGCCGCGCGAACAGGGCGACGACGTTGATCGCGAATGCGACGAAGAACGGGTAGCGCCAACCCCACTTGAGGAATTCGCCGGGCGAGAGGCTCATCTGCAGGTAGGCGAACAGCGCCGCGGCAACGATAAAGCCAATCGGGGCCCCCAGCTGCGGAATCATCGCGTACCAGCCACGGCGTTTGCTCGGCGCGTTCAGCGCGAGCAGCGACGGCAAACCGTCCCAGCTGCCGCCGATCGCGAAACCCTGGCCGAAGCGCAACAGTATCAACAGGACGATCGCCGCCTTGCCGAGCGACGCATAGCCCGGAACGAAGGCGATGCCGGCGGTCGTGCTGCCAAGCAAGAACAGCGCGATCGTCAGTTTGGTCCCGCGACCATAGTGTTCGTGCAACAGCTTGAAGAACAGTGAACCCAGCGGGCGGCCGATGAAGGCGAGCGAAAAGATCGCGAAGGCGTAGAACGTGCCGTCCAAGCGGCTGGCAAACGGAAAAAACACCGACGGGAAGATCAGTACGCAGCCGATGCCGAAGACGAAGAAGTCGAAGAATTCGGAGGTGCGGCCGATGACGACGCCGATCGCGATATCGCCGAGCGATACGCCGTGATCCTGCGTGGGCCTGGAGTTGCTATGAGCCGGCGCGGTCGGCTGGACGCTCGAACTTGCATGAGTGCTCGACATGATGTTCCCGTGCGGCCGCTTTTCACCTGCTGCGATCTTAGGCCGAACGCGCGATCGGCGCACGCTCAAATCGGCCGCCGAATGCATCGACGCCGCGATTCGGTGCGCATGAATGTACGAAATTTGTGCAGTCGACCGCGGGTGAAGAAAGCTTCAATCGTCATTGCGCGGCTACATTCGTATAATGCCGCACCTTCCATGCCCGCCGACGCATCGCCATGTCAGTGAAATCTCTCCGCGGCCTGCTGCTGGCGCCATGGGCGGCACTGCTGAGCGGCTGCAACATGGTTCTGCTGCACCCCGCCGGCGACGTGGCGATGCGGCAGCGCAACTTGATGATCGCCTCGGTCGTTCTGATGCTGCTGATCATCGTGCCGGTGCTGGTTGCCATCGCGGTCGTCGCCTGGCGGTACCGCGCGTCGGCGAAGACCTCGACCTACGATCCCGAGTGGGAGCATTCCACCAAAGTCGAACTCATCGTCTGGGCGGCTCCCCTCATGATCATCATCGCGCTCGGTGCGATGACGTGGATCGGCACGCATCAGCTGGACCCCTATCGGCCGCTCCGTCGGATCGACGATTCGCAGGTCGTTTCGGCGCAGATCAAGCCGCTGCGAGTCGAAGTGGTGTCGCTCGACTGGAAATGGCTGTTTTTCTATCCCGACTACGGTATCGCGGCCGTGAATCAAATGGCGGCGCCGATCGACGTGCCGATCGACTTCAGGCTCACCTCCTCGGCCACGATGAACTCGTTCTTCGTGCCGGCCTTGGCGGGACAGATCTACACGATGCCCGGCATGCAGACGGTGTTGCATGCGGTGATCAATGAACCCGGCGACTACAAGGGCTTCTCGGCCAACTACAGCGGCTTGGGCTTCACCGACATGCGTTTTCGCTTTCTCGGCCTGAGCGCGCCGGCATTCCAACGCTGGGTGTCGCGGATCAAGGCGGGCGGCGGCACGCTCGATCGCCGGGCGTATCAACGGCTCGCCCAACCCAGCCGGGCGGAACCCGTACATCACTATGCGAGCTACGAGCCGGATCTGTACACCCGGATTCTCAACCGCTGCGTCGATCCGCAACATATGTGCATGCGCCGGATGATGGCCATCGACGCCCGCGGCGGGCGCCCCTTGGCCGGCGCCGGCGCCACCGGGCCCGTGCCTGCGCACGGCATGAACATGGGCGCGGCCGCGACACACTGATCCATCGCGCGAGGCCAGAACGATGCATGACCGCTCCGCATTGCTCCACTTCATCCTCGGGCGTCTGTCCTGGAGCGCCATTCCATATGACAACCCGATCCTCGTCTGGACGTTCGTCGCCGTCTCGGCGAGTGGAATCGCGCTGCTCGGCGCGGTGACCTATGCCGGCAAATGGGGCTACCTGTGGCGCGAATGGTTCACCAGCATCGATCACAAGAAGATCGGCATCATGTACGTCGCGTTCGCGATCGTGATGCTGCTGCGCGGAATCGCCGACGCGGTGATGATGCGCATGCAGCAGGCCATCGCCTTCGGCGCCAACATGGGCTTTCTGCCGCCGCACCACTACGACCAGATCTTCACCGCGCACGGTGCAATCATGATTTTCTTCGTCGCCATGCCGTTCATCGTCGGACTGATGAACTTCGCCATGCCGATGCAGATCGGGGCGCGCGACGTGGCCTTCCCATTTCTGAATAATTTCAGCTTCTGGATGACCGTGGCCGGCGCCATGCTGTTCATGGTCTCGCTTTTCCTCGGCGATTTTGCCCGGACCGGTTGGCTGGGATATCCGCCGGTTTCCGAGCTCGCGCAAAGTCCGGGGGTCGGCGTCGATTATTACATCTGGGGCCTGCAGATCGCCGGCGTCGGCACCCTGCTTTCGGGGATCAACATGGTCGTGACGATCCTGAAGATGCGCGCGCCCGGCATGACCCTGATGAAAATGCCGATTTTCACCTGGACCGCCTTGTGCACCAACGCACTGATCGTTGCGGCTTTCCCGGTCCTGACGGCGTCGTTGGCTTTGTTGTCGCTGGACCGCTACGTCGGTACCCACTTCTTCACCAGCGATCTCGGCGGCAACATCATGATGTACATCAACCTGATATGGATATGGGGACACCCGGAGGTCTACATTCTGATCCTGCCGATGTTCGGCGTGTATTCGGAAGTCATCGCAACGTTCTCGGGCAAGCGGCTGTTCGGCTATTCGTCGATGGTCTACGCGACCGTCGCCATCATGATCCTGTCCTACCTGGTCTGGCTGCACCATTTCTTCACGATGGGGTCTGGCGCCGACGTCAATTCATTCTTCGCCCTGACGACGATGATGATTTCCATTCCTACGGGCGTGAAGATCTTCAACTGGCTGTTCACGATGTATCGCGGACGCATCCGCTTCGACGTGCCGATGTTGTGGGCCCTCGGCTTTCTCTTCACGTTCACCATCGGCGGCATGACCGGCGTGATGCTGTCGGTCGCGCCGGCCGACTTCCTGCTGCACAACAGTCTGTTTCTGGTGGCGCACTTCCACAACGTGATCATCGGCGGAGTCGTGTTCGGCGCGTTTGCCGGCGTCAACTACTGGTTTCCGAAGGCCTTCGGTTTCCGCTTGGATCCGTTCTGGGGCAAGGTCTGTTTCTGGTTCTGGCTGGTCGGCTTCTGGATCGCATTCGCGCCCTTGTACGTCCTTGGGCTGATGGGCGTGACCCGCCGCCTCAGCCACTTCACGGATCCGAGCCTGCAGATCTGGTTCCAGATCGCGGCGTTTGGCGCATTGCTGATCTTCCTCGGGATCGTTGCGTTGCTGATCCAGATCGTGGTCAGCATCCGCAACCGCGACTCCTTGCGTGATCCGACCGGAGACATCTGGGACGGCCGCACCCTGGAATGGGCGACCTCGTCGCCGCCGCCAGCGTACAACTTCGCGTTCACGCCCATCGTTTATGAACGCGATGCCTGGACGGACATGAAACAGCGCGGGCACGAACGGCCGACGGAGGGTTTCAAGCCGATCGATATGCCGAGGAACACCGGTGCCGGCGTAATCCTGGCGGGGTTTGCATTCGCCTGCGGATTCGGCCTGGTCTGGCACATCTGGTGGTTGGCGGCGGGCGCGTTCGCATCCTTGGTCGGCGTGGTGATCGGGCACAGCTGCAACTATCAGCGCGAATACCACATACCCGCCGCGGAGGTGAGCCGCACGGAGCTCGCGTACGGTCGGCAACTGGCTCAACAGGCTTCCGGTCCATGAACACCACGGCAGGCGAAACCGTGAAATCCGCTGCACCGGCGTTCTACTGCACGGAAGAGCCGCATCCGCAGAACGGCGCGCTACTGGGCTTCTGGATCTATCTGATGAGCGATTGCTTCATCTTCGCCGCGCTTTTTGCGTGCAACGCGGTGCTCGGCGGTAGCTATGCCGCCGGACCGTCGGCCAAGGACGTGGTCGATTTGCCGGGGCTCGCGATCAACACCGCGTTGCTGTTGCTGTCTTCGGTGACGTTCGGCGTTGCGATGCTGGCAATGGCGAAAGACCGCGGACGGGCGACGCTCGCCTGGCTCGCGGTCGCTGGCGTGTTGGCGGCGGGCTTCGTCGGCCTGGAAATCCGCGAATTCATCCACATGGTGGCCGAAGGCGCCGGGCCGGATCGCAGCGCGTTCCTGTCGTCGTTCTTCACGCTGGTGGGAACGCATGGTCTGCACGTGACGTTCGGCATCATTTGGCTGATCACCCTCATGGTGCAGGTGGGCAAATATGGATTGACCGCCGACAATCGACGGCGCCTGAACTGCCTCGGCATGTTCTGGCACTTCCTCGATCTGATCTGGGTCGGAGTCTTCAGCTTCGTCTACCTGGTGGGAGTACTGCGATGAGCCGCAGCTCGAGGAGCGCTGAACCGCGCGCCATGGACCCGCGACAGGCCCACGGACACGATCGCGGCGATCGGGTCCCGCACGCAAGCCTCAAGGGCTATCTGACCGGATTCGTTCTGGCGGCGATTCTGACGGCGATCCCGTTCTGGCTGGTCATGGATCACGTCGTCCACGACAAGGACGTGACGATATTGATCATATTGGCGCTCGGTGCCGCGCAGATCGTGGTGCACATGGTGTTTTTCCTGCACATGAACACCACCTCGGAAAACGGCTGGAACATGCTCGCCTTGATCTTTACCCTGGTGCTGGTGGTGATCGTGCTGGGCGCATCGATCTGGGTCATGTACAACGAGAACGCCAACATGATGCCCATGTCCCCCCAGTACGCGCATCGCAAAACTAGTTGGTGAGGCATACGTCCGGGTCCGCCGCATTGTACGAGGGTCGACCGCACTCCATAGCGGCGCCGTGGCCGACGCCGCTGACAAGCCGAACGATGCCCTTTAGAATGGCTGGGTTGCAGCGCCTGCGCCATGCGAGCGGCGCGGCGTAGCAACGGCGACGCGGAGACTGCTATGTGGATCGCACATGCGAACAATGACTGGGCAACACGGCACGCCGGCGCGCTTGCGGCGCTGAGCGTGCTCGCTCTGGCGATCGGCGGTACGCAGACAGCGCAGGCGGCACCGGCGGCACCGGCGACTCTGGCGGCGCCCCGGGCGCGGCTGCGCATCCCCGGCGGCGGGCCCGGCATCGGATTCGACGACATCGGCTATTTCTCCGTGCTCGATCGGGTATCCATCCCGGCCGGCCGAACCGGCATGCTCGATCTCATCGATCCGCGCAACGGCGCCATCGCCGCGCGCTATCGGATTGCGCCCGCCGCCGCGAACCAGGCGCATCGCGCCGGGACGACCTCGGCGGCCTACGGCGACGGCTACATCTTCGCGAGCGACCATGAACACAGCGCCGTCGTCGTCCTGAATGCACACGACGGCAAGGCGGTCTCCCGTGTGCCGCTTGCGAGCGAGCCGGACTACGTGCGTTACCTCGGCGCTCGCCGGGAACTCTGGGTGACCGAACCGCGTGGCCAGCAGATCCAGGTGTTTCGGATCCGCAGCGGTGCGCAGCCGAGGTTCACGCTCATCCGTACGGTGGCGGTGCCTGGCGGGCCGGAGTCGCTGGTATTCGACAGCGCGCTCGGCCGCGCCTATACCAACCTCTGGAAGGATAAGACCGCGGTGCTGGATCTGGCGCACCCGGGGGTGATCGGCACCTGGCGCAACGGCTGCGCGGGACCCCGCGGACTCGCATTGGACGAGGCCCGGCAATTCCTCTTCGTCGGCTGCGCCGAGGGAGCGGCGACGGTCCTCGACCTCAGGTCCGGCGGCCGCATGCTGGCGAAGGCTACGGTCGGCGCCGGTGTGGACATCATCAGCTACTCAGCCGCGCTTCGGCATCTCTATGTCCCGGGGGCGCGCGCCGCGACGCTGACCGTGTTCCGGGTGAGTGACTCCGGCGCGTTACAGCCGCGTGCGCTCTACCGCACGGCTCCGGGCGCGCACTGCGTCACCGACGACGGCCGCGGCCGGGTTTTCGTCTGCGATCCGCGCGCAGGCCGGATTCTCGAGTTCCGCGATCAGTTGATGTAGTAGCCGATGACGCGCCAGCGACCGGATGATTCGGCGACCATCGTGATCGTCTCGGTCACACCGATCTTGTGCGCAAAGCGGCTCGAGTAGTGGATGACCACGTAATGTCCATCGGGCGAATCGGGTAAATACGCGGTCGCGTACGCCGATTCGAGGTGCCGCGACTGCAGCGGACCGCATACGGCCCGCGCGCGGGCGACCGACAATGCCCACGCCGATTGCGCGACCGTCTGGCGAACGTAGCTGGCGGCTTGGGTCCAGCTGCTGCCGTATTTGCCGGCGTCGACCAACGCGAGCCAAGTCGCGGCGGCCGCTTCCGCAGCCGCTTGCGGGTTGGCGGCACGCGCCGCAATGGCTGCGCTCATGGCACCAAGCAACAAGCTCACCGTCGAGATTTTCGCCAGCCGCCGCATCGCGACCCGGAAATGCTGATCGATTGATGACATTGCAACCCTCCAAGTGAGCGGCGCCGCGACGCCAATCGCCGCCGAATCCCGCCGCGGCCCCCGGCGTCCTTAGCGTACCGCACAGCTCCCATGCGGGGGCTTTCCCGCGAAGCGGTCGCGAATCCAGCCGGGTTGATCGCCTACGGACTGCGCCATGGTCTGATCGTGACCGAGTCGCGGGTCAGTCTTGAACTTTACCGGACTGCCGCCCCGACACGCTCGCCCGACGATCCGCCGCGCACCGTCGCGGTGCCGGGTAATAATTGCCCGCCGGGAGGGCGTCGGCTCGCTCCAGCCGTGCCGCCTGCTGCAGATTGCGCGGTAGACCCTGCGCGACGGCGGATGATGGCCCGAGGAACGGCGACATCGCCGCGATCTCGCTGAACGAAAGCAGAAGCGGCTCGAGAGGCATCGGCGACCCCCGATTGAACCCGACTGCGCCCGGCTGGATCGCCAGGATAAACCACCGCGGCCTGTCTCGCACCCGGCTGTTTGGCGGAGCTCGTGGGGGTATTCTTCGCAGCGGGATGGCGTTAACCTGATTAATCAGTGGGCCTGGACCAATTCGAGTGCTGCAATGCCGTGCGAGGATGGACCGGAGAGTTGCGACGGGCTGCGAATCGACGCGGCCCGGCTTTGGGCGAGCCTCGAGGAGATGGCGCGGATCGGCGCCACGGGACGCGGCGGCTGCAATCGACAGGCCTTGACCGATGATGACCGCATCGGTCGCGACCACTTCGTCGAATTGACCCGTTCGCTCGGCTGCCGTGTCACGGTCGACGAGATCGGCAACCTGTTCGCGCGACGCGAGGGCACGGACCCGGGCGCGGCGCCGGTGCTGATCGGCAGCCACCTGGACACGCAGGCGACGGGCGGGCGCTTCGACGGGGTCTATGGGGTGCTCGCCGGAATCGAGGTGCTGCGCACGCTCGGCGAGCGTGGTTTGGTCGCGCGGCGGCCGGTCGAAGTCGTCAGCTGGACGAACGAGGAAGGCTGCCGCTTCGCCCCGGCGATGCTCGGCTCGGGGGTGGTCGCGGGAGCGTTCGGTCTCGACTACGCGTATGCACGGGCCGACCGCGACGGCCGCTCGGTCGGCGAAGAGCTTGCACGGATAGGCTACGTGGGTGCGCAGCCGGCGCGGCCGCGGCCGTTCGCGGCGGCGTTCGAGGCGCACATCGAGCAAGGACCCATCCTCGAGGCGGCGGGTACCACGATCGGCGTGGTCACCGGCATTCAGGGCGCCTACTGGCTCGACGTGGTGTTGACCGGCGAGGCCTGTCATGCGGGCCCCACGCCGATGGAGACGCGCCGCGATCCCTGGCGCGCAGCCTTGCCAATCATCGACTACGCGTTCTCTCTCGCGGACGAACGCGCGCCGTGGGGACGGACGACCATCGGCGACGTCAAGATTCAGCCGGGCTCGCGCAATACGGTTCCCGAGCGCTTGGTCATCTCGATCGATCTGCGGCACCCGGAGGCGGCCGAGCTCGCGGCGATGCAGGCCCAGTTGCGTGACCGCGTGGCGTACTTCGCGGCGGACGCGCGCGTCGAGGCACGCATCGATACGGTTTGGCACATGCCGCCGGCCCAATTCGATCCGGCCTTGATCGATCTGATCGATCGCACCGCCGGCGAACTGGGCTACAGCCGGCAGCGGATCGTCAGCGGCGCCGGCCACGATTCCTTGTATACGGCGCGCTTCGCGCCGACAGCGATGATCTTCGTCCCATGCCGGGACGGCCTCAGCCACAACGAAGCGGAAGATGCCCGTCTGGAGGATCTCGAGGCGGGGGCAAACGTACTGCTGCACGCGGTGTGGGCGGTGGCAAGATCGTAGTGGGCATGGTGCACGGACGGGCGCGCGCCGCGGCGCCGGGGAAGGACACGCGATGACGCTGAGTACCAGGGTCGCCGGCGGCAACACGCCGCGTCCGCAGCAATGGGGTGTCGACAGCGAATACGGCGTCCTGCGCAAGGTGCTGGTCGGGCCGATCGATCATTTCAAATGGCAGCCGGGCAACGCGGTCGCACAGCGGGCGGCACGTGTCGGATTGCGATTCGACTCAGATAGCGCACGGCGCCAATACGGTGAAATGCTCGACGTGTACCGTCAGGCCGGTGTCGAGGTGCACGTGCTGCCGGCCGAGCCCGAGCTGCCCTACCAGCTGTTCGCCCGCGACAGCAGCGTGATGACGCCCTGGGGCGCGGTCATCATGCAGTTGCAGAAGGTGTATCGTCGCGGTGAATACGCAGCCTGCCTGCGCTTCTACCTCGATGCCGGGATTCCGATCTACGACCTGGTTACCGCCGGCAACGTCGAGGGTGGGGACCTCATGGTGCTCGAGCCGGGGCTCGCCGTTTGTGGTCATTCCGGAGAGCGTTCGATCGAGCCCGCCGTGAACCAAGTGCGCGGATGGTTCGAGGCTGAGGGTTGGGAATTTCGCAGCTACGCATTCGATCCGCATTTTTTACACCTCGACGTGCAACTGGGCGTACTGGCGGAGGGTCTGGCCGTGCTGTGCGTCGAAGCGGTGGAACCGGAATTCGTCGCCTGGCTGCAGGCGCAGCGCATTCGCGTGCTGCCGGTCGCGTACGCCGACGCCATGCAACTGGGGACGAACGTGGTGTCGCTCGGCAATGACCGCGTCGTGATTCCCTCGTCCAGCAAGGCGCTGATCGCCGCTTGTCGCGCCGAGGGTCTGACCGTCTATGATCCGGACGTTTCGATGATCGCCGCCGGCGGTGGCGCCGTGCACTGCATGTGCCAAGCGCTGGCGCGCGACCGCGTGCCGCCGCGGCGCTGATGAAGCCGATGGCGGCACGCCGGAGCCGATCGCGCGGTTCGCCGGCGGCGGGGCGGCGCGCCTGCGTCACGCCGGTCGGCGTGGCTTGGCCGGGCGCTCCGGCCCCCTTGGCCATATGCCTGCCGAACGCAGCCAAAAGGAGCAGCGCCGATCGGCATCCCGGGAGAACGACCGGCATATGTCAAAAAGGCGCGCCCGCGTCCGTGCATTGACGTGCAACGACGATGGATGTAGCGTCAACGACATGGTGGTCCTCGCCGCTCAGGGGTGGTGCGCCATCAAAAGCCAACGTCCGCGAATGAAACGCAAATGAACGCATTCGACTCGATGGACCGATGACATGGCGCATCGGCTCCGGACGGCGGGCGTGTTCGCAAAAAGCTAGGGGTGCGATGTATGCTAAACCGAAAAATAGTTCGTATTGCCGCCGTTTGTCTCGCTTCGCTCTCGGCGTGCGGCATGCTCGCGCACGCGAGCAATGGCGGAATCTCCGCGCAATCGCCGCTCGCGCGCGCGACGGATCTCGGACCCATGAGTCAATCGAGCGCCGTCCGCATCACGGTCTGGCTGAAACTGCATGACCAGGCGGCTCTGCAGCGCACGCTCGCCGAACAGCAGCGAGGGACGGCGAATTGGTTGACGAACGCGCAGATCGCCGCGCGCAATGCACCGAGCGCCAATGACGTCGCGGCGGTCAGCAATTTTCTGAAGTCGCGGGGCCTCGCGGTGACCGATGTGGGGCCGAATAATCTATTCGTCAGAGCGTCGGGCACGGCCGCGAACGTCGAATCCGCGTTCGACGTCACTTTGCATCGCTACACGCTGAACGGCGAGACGTTTCACGCCAGCGCGACGAGCCCGACGATACCCGGGGAGATTGCCCCGCTGGTAGCCTCGATCGGCGGCATATCCAGCCTCGGTGCCCGGCCGAACGTCGCTCGGGCGCCGGCGCGCGGCTTCGTGAAGCCGAACGTCGCTCGCGCGAGCGACCCCGAGGGCGCAAGCCCGCGGATGATTCCGCTCACGGCCGGGGCGAAGGGTCTGTTCTTCTCGGCACAGTGCTTTTATCCGCCGACGACGCAGACATTCAGCGGCAACGGTGCGACTGCGACCTATCAGGGGCTGCGCTATGGCGCCGACATCAACAACCAAGCAATCGGATCGCTGCCGCCTTGCGGCTACCAACCGAGCGACCTGCAGACCGCGTACAACCTGAGTCCGTTGTATCGGGTCGGGCTCGACGGCACCGGTGAGACGATCGCGATCGTTGACGCGTACGGCTCGACGACCGTGCAGGCCGACCTGGCGACATTCTCCCAGGTGATGGGCCTGCCGCCGGCCAATCTGACCGTGCTCGGCACTTCGACCGAATCGCCGTTCTCGGGTGATCCGAACGCGGGCTGGGCGGACGAGACGACACTCGACGTCGAGTGGGTACACGCAATTGCGCCGGGAGCGAATATCCTGCTGGTGGTCGCGCCGACGAACTCCTTCGATGACCTGTTCGCCGCGATCGCAATGGCCGCGATGCAACCGGGCGTGGTCGCGATCTCGAACAGCTGGTCGGGCTACGAATCCGGCACCGACGTGCAACTGCGCCAATCAGGTGACCAGATATTGATGCTCGCGAACTCACGGGGCATCGCCGTCAACTTCGCGAGCGGTGACGAGGGCAACGAGACCTACGACCTCGGCTACCAGGACGTGAACTATCCGGCGAGCTCGCCGTACGCAACCGCTGTCGGCGGCGTCAGCGTCGCGCTCGATCGAAATCAGCACATCCTGTTCCAGACGAGCTGGGGCAACAACATCACCGAGGTGGCCGACAAGGCCTCTCTCGGCAACCCGCCGATCGACCCGCCGAACAATGAGGGCTTCGTCTATGGCGGCGGCGGCGGAACCAGCAACGTCTACCGCTTGCCGTCGTTCCAGCGCGGTCTCGGCGGACAACGGCGTCTGGTCCCGGACGTCTCCTGGGTAGCCGACCCGTACACCGGTGTCGAAATCGTCGAGAGCGTCGACAACCTCGGCGATCAGTCGATCGGCGTGATCGGCGGCACGAGCCTCGCGACCCCGATGTTCTCGGCACTTTGGGGCATCGCCGCCCAGCGTGCCGGGCACGCGCTCGGACAGGCGGCACCGTATCTGTATCGCCTGCCTCCCGGCGCGATCACGGACATCGACGGGACGCCGGATATGCGCTCCAACGTGAGCGGTGTGATCGAGGATTCGAACGGCACGCAGAATCTCACGCCATGGGATCTCGCGCTGCCCCTGCAGGGCCTGCCGACCTTCGTCAGCGCCCTGTACAACAGTCCCTTCTCGACCCGCTGGTTCGTGCTGACCTTTGGCACCGACTCGACGCTGCAGACGGGCCCGGGTTGGGATCCAGCGACGGGTGTCGGCACGCCGAACGGATGGAACTTCGTGCAGGCGTTCGGCGGTGAACAACGAGGCCGGGGCGAAAACTGATCGCCGCGGTTTAAAGGCCCACTGCTCGCGCGCGGCCACTGCGGTCGCGCGCGAGCACTCATCGCACGGTAGCTCCCGCGCTAGCCGTCAGGCGGCCTTCGGGCCGGTTTGCGACAGATTCCTCAGGTGCATCGCCGGCGCGATCGCCGTCCGGCACTGCGGCGGCAGCCATCGGTTATGATTGCCACACCTTGACCGGCGGATTCGCTGGTCCCATGGATGGGCGCGGCACCGACGCGGAGGATCCGGCGGAGGTGCGTTGCTCATGCGCAATACACCTCTCGTGGCGAATCGCATCGTCAATATATCGAGGAAGGACCACATGAGCACCGGCATTCGCCTGATTCGCGCGATGGAGATATTGGATTCGCGCGGCACACCGACCGTACGTGTCTCGGTTCATCTGGATGACGGCATCGTCGGCGTCGCCTCGGTGCCCTCGGGAGCCTCTACCGGCGAGAACGAGGCGATGGAGTTGCGCGATGCCGAGGCGGGGCGCTACGGCGGCAAAGGCGTGCGACGCGCCGTGGCCAACGTCAACGAGATCATTGCGCCTCGGCTCTTGGGCCGCGATCCCACGCGTCAAGCGGAACTCGACCTGCTCATGATCGAACTCGATTCGACGCCGAACAAATCCAAGCTCGGCGCCAATGCGATCCTCGGTGTGTCGCAGGCCCTCGCGCGCGCGGCGGCGGCCGCGGCCGGCCTGCCGCTGTATGCCTATCTCGGGGGTGCCGGCGCACGGCGACTGCCCGCGCCGATGATGAATGTGATCAACGGCGGCAAGCATGCCGACTCCAGTCTCGACTTCCAGGAATTCATGATCATGCCGCGGGGCGCGCCGACTTTCGGCGAAGCTCTGCGCTACGGTGCCGAGACGTTCCAGGCGTTGAAGAACCTGTTGCACGAGAAGGGCCTTGGCACGGCGGTGGGCGATGAAGGCGGCTTCGCCCCGCAACTGAAGAGCAACGAGGAAGCCTGCGAGCTGATCCTCGCGGCGATCGAGCGCGCGCATTATCGCCCGGGTGAGGACATCGCGATCGCCCTCGATCCGGCGGCCTCTTCGTTCTTCGCCAACGGTAAGTACCGTCTGAGCCGCAGCCGGCAGGGCGACAAGAGCGCCGACGAAATGACCGCGTTATATGGCGCCTGGCTCGATCGGTTCCCGATCGTCTCGCTCGAGGACGGCCTCGCAGAGAACGACTGGGAGGGATTTCGCCGGCAGACGGCCACGCTCGGCGCGCGGATTCAGATCGTCGGCGACGACCTGCTCGTGACCAACCCGATCTACATCGCGCGCGGAATCGCCGAAAAGAGCTGCAATGCCGCCTTGATCAAGCTGAATCAGATCGGCACCGTCACGGAAACCATCCAAGCCATCGACCTGTGCCGCAAGGCGGGCTGGGGTTACGTCATATCGCATCGTTCCGGCGAGACCGAGGACAGCTTCATCGCGGATTTCGCGGTCGCCATGGGCGGCGGCCAGATCAAGACCGGCTCCTTGTGCCGTTCGGAGCGCATCGCCAAGTACAACCGGCTGCTCGAGATAGAGCGGGACCTGGGTGGTGCGGCGGTTTTCGGCGCCTGAATTCTCTCACGCCGCGGCGCGCTACGGCGAGTTGCCTGCACAATGTCCGGTGATCCGTTTGCATGCTCGCGTTGCGCGGCTTGCCGCGCTCTGTCGCAGCTAGTATATTGAATCCGCGGGAGATGGCATTCCTCCTCGAACCGCCGGATTCTCGGCCGATGATGCCTACCATAATCCGACCTCTGGATGAAGAGAGGGTTTGGTGGCGGCGACACTCAACCGATCGACCGTTCGGGCCCCGGGTGCGCAGTTCGCGCCGGCCGTTCGTCTGCAGCGCAGGACGGCGTGATGCGCGACATCCTGCTGCAAATCGCCCAAGTACTGAGCGTGATGCTGCTCGCGCCACTGCTGCAGGGAGTGATCCTGCAGTGGGAGGAGCGCGTGCAGCGCGCGCAGGGTCCCGGGATCCTGCAGCCGTACCGCGACCTGTGGAAGCTGTTGCATAAGCAAGCGGTCGTCCCGGAGACGGCGAGCTTCATCTATTGGATCGCGCCGGTCGTCGCGTTCACCTGCATGCTGACGGTGCCGATCCTGATCCCCGTGTTGACCGACTATCCGCTGCCCTTGTCCGACATGGGCGACATCCTTGGTGGCGGGTTCATCCTGACGCTCGGTTCGTTCATGATCACGCTTGCCGGATTGGATTCCGGCGGCGCATATGGCGGCATTGGCGCATCGCGTGCCGTGATGCTCGGGATCCTGGCCGAACCCACCCTGATCCTGGTCTTCGTCGGCATCACCCTGCTCGCCAAGGCCATGTTGCCGTTCGTCGTGAACCACCTTCTGGCCGGGCAACCCGCGGTCTATTGGGGTCCCGCGCACCTGTTCCTGGTGGCGGCCTTTTTCATTTTGCTGCTCGTGGAGACCGACCGCCTGCCGATCCACTCCAGCACGCACATCGAGGTCTACATGATCGACGAGGCGCGCATATTGGAATACTCGGGACCGCTGCTCGCACTGCTGAAGTGGGCCGCCATGATGAAGCAGTTCATCCTTTATACGATCTTCTGCAACGTGCTCCTGCTCCCCTGGTGGCTGTCGCACCACGGCTCCGCGATCGGCGCCGTCGGCGCCGCCGCGGCGTTGCTCGGCAAGTTCTCGTTCGTCGCACTCGCGGTCGTGTTCGTCGAGACGGTCCAGTCGCGGTTGCGCTATTTCCGCTATCAGGAGCCGTTGGCCGCCTCTTTCCTGCTTGCGGTGCTGGCGATCGTCGCCAACCAATTGCGTTGACGTCATGTTCGCCGTGCATCTGCCGCCGCTCGCCGCATCGCTCTTCAGCCTCCTCGCGATCGCGAGCCTGCTGCTTGCGTTCGTGATGCTCGGATCGCGCTGGCTCAAGGACTATCTGCTCGCCTTCGCCGTGCAATCCTGGTTGATCGCACTGTTGTCCGTGGCAATCGGCTATTACGGACACTATCCCGAACTGTATCTGATCGCCGTCCTCACGGCGCTGTTTCGCGGCTTGCTGCTGCCCTACCTGCTCCTGCGCATCGTCCGCCAGATGAATGTGGACCGCGAACTGCACGAGCGGCTCTCGCCGAGCTCTAGCCTCGTGGTCGGCGCGCTGCTCGTGATATTCGCCTTCGTCGTCGCCGATCACGTCGGCATTTCCTTGGGGATCGCCGGTAGCGTGGCCGTGCTCGCGTTGACCGTCATGTTGTCGATGAAGCTGATCGGTTTCCTGATGCTGGCCGTGCGCGGCGAGGTGATCAGTCAGATTCTCGGTCTCCTGGTACTGGAGAACGGCATTTTCCTCGGTTCCCAGATTTTGGTGCCCGGCATGCCGCTGTTGATCGAACTCGTGATCCTCTTCGACCTGCTCGTCGTGGTCGCATGCTTCGGTGTGCTGGTCCGATACCTCCTCCTGCACGCGGGGACGTCGAGCGCTCACGACTTGCGCCGATTGGTGGGATGATGGATGCGAACGACCGGATCGTGGGCGGTTTGCTCGGGGTGATTCTCCTCGCACCGCTCGCCGCAGTGCTGGGCTGTTTGCTCGCGAGGCGGCCGCGGCCGGCCGAATACCTCAATCTGACCGCGGCCGTCTCGGTCCTTGCAGCCGTGCTGCTGCTGCTGCCGCGAGCACTCGTGAGGACACTGACGTTCTGGCACGGCTACCTGATCGTCGACGCGCTCGGCGCCTGGGTCCTGCTCAGTGTCGCGAGCGTGTATCTGCTTTCGTCGATCTATGCGATCGGCTACATGCGCCGACTCGATGAGGCGGGCCGCCTGCATCGTTTCTATGCACTTTTCGCCGGTTTCGCGCTTACCACCTTGTGCGGTCCGCTGATGAACAACATCGGCGTGTACTGGATCGCGATCGAACTGACGACGCTCGTCAGCACGTTTCTCGTGTGTTTCGAGCTCCGCCGCGACAGCGTCGAGGCCGCGTGGAAATACATCGTCGTGGTTTCCGCGGGGATCAGCCTGGCGCTCCTCGGGATCATCCTGTTCTATTGGGCGGGCAGCCTGCGCATGGGCCCCACCTACGACTTGACTTGGGCGGCCCTGCGCACCGTCGCACCGCAGCTGAACCCGACCGTCGCACTCGCCGCGTTTCTCCTCGTGCTGATCGGCTTCGGCACCAAAGTGGGTCTCGCGCCGATGCACACGTGGCTGCCGGATGCCCACAGCGAGGGACCCGCGCCGGTGTCGGCGATGCTTTCCGGTGCACTGCTCAATACGGCGATGATCGGAATCGTGCGTTTTCTCCAAGTCGCGGACCGAGGCCGTCTCGGAGCCCTGCCGCGCCTCGTGGTGGTCTCGATCGGCGCGTTTTCGCTGTTCATCGCCGCGCTGTTCATCGTGCGCCAGCGCGGCATCAAGCGTCTCATGGCTTATTCGAGCGTCGAGCACATGGGCATCATGACCCTGGGCTTCGGTTTCGGCGGGCCGCTCGGGATCGCGGGCGCGCTGTATCACATGCTCGGGCATTCCTTGAACAAGTCGCTGATGTTCTTCGGCGCCGGCAACACGATGCAGGCATTTCACACGAAGCGGATCAGCCGCATCCACCGCGTGCTGCGCTCCCTGCCGGCCTCGGGGCTCCTTTGGCTCGCCGGGGCGGTGGCGATCACCGGGGCGCCGCCCTTCAGCTTGTTCTTGAGCGAACTTACGATCATGCGTGCGGGCCTGGCAGGGGTCAACGCCTGGGCCGTGTTCGTGATGCTGCCGCTGCTGGTCGTGATTTTCGTCGGCTTCCTCGATCATTTCCGCGCGATGTACTTTGGCGGACACACCGCGGCGCCGGCGGGTGCGCAGACGGGCGGATCGGCGGGGGCCGCCCGCGCACCGGTGCGCGAGAGCGTCTGGTGCGTGCTGCCGATGTGGTTGGCGCTCGTGCCCCTGCTGGTACTGGGACTATGGTGGCCGCAGGCCATCTCCCACTATTTTTCGGTCGTCGCCGCCCAACTCTCGGGCAAGGCCGTTCCATGAGCGCGCCGCAACTCGAAGACGTGGCGGTGGCGGATCTGCAGCGGCGCTGCGAGAACGCGGTCGGCGCCGGCGAACGCCTGCAGATGCTCTATGCCTGGTTCCCGGACCGCGAGGCCGGGACGCCGGAGCTCCGGTACCTGATTCATCGCGGCACGCAAGCGATGCGGATCTGGCGTTGCCGTCCGGGTCCGGAGGGGACACCCAGTCTCGCCGCGATCGCGCCGCTGCTGTCGTGGTACGAGCGGGAAGTCACCGATCTGTGCGGCCTGCATTTTGAAAACCTGCCGGAGCCAAGACCGCTCGTGCTTCTGCCGGGCGCGCAGGCCTCAGTCCCGCCTTTGCTGCCCGGCTCACGGGCCACCGTGCGCTACACGCCGGCGCCGCCGCCTCTGCCGGAAATTGCCGGCCGAACCTCGGGCGAGGTGCAGATACTGCCGTTCGGCCCGGTGCGCGCCGACGTAGTCGAGTCCGCGCAGTTCGATTTCTATTATCTCGGCGAAGCCATCGTTCACTACCACCCGCAGCTATTCTTCAAGCACCGCGGCATGGAGCTGCGATTCGAGGGACTCGCGCCCGAGCTCGGCGCGGTGCTCGCCGAGCGCGTATCCGGGGTCGGCAGCGTCGCCCATGCGCTCGCCTATTGCCAGGCGCTCGAATCGGCGGCGGGCTGCGCGGTGCCCGCGCGCGCACGCTGGCTGCGTGTGCTGCTCGCCGAGCTCGAGCGACTCTACAACCACCTGCATTACCTTGGCCATCTATGTCATGCGACCACGCTCAAAGTCGGCGAAGCCGAAGGCAAGTACCTCGAGGAGCTCGCGAAGCAGATCAACGGCCGCGCGACCGGCAACCGTCTGCTGCGCGGCCTGATTGCTCCCGGCGGATTGCGGCGCATGCCGCGGCTCGCGGGTTTGCTCGATGCCCTGGGCCCGCTGGATGCCGAACTCGGCGCGTACGCCGAGATGCTCGAGTCGACGTCGTCGCACCTCGATCGGCTCATCACGACCGGCGTACTCAGCCGCAAGCTCGCGTTCGACCAAGGCGCCACCGGTCCGGTCGAGCGCGCCTCGGGGCTCGAGCGCGACCTGCGCCAGGACCAACCGTACGCCGCGTATCCGCAGTTGCCGGTCGAGATCGCCGTGCGGCAGGCCGGCGACGCCCACGCACGCCAGCAGGTACGCATCGCCGAAATACATCGCAGCGTCCGGCTCATCGAACGTGCGCTGGAATCCCTGCCCGACGGTCCGATCCGCAGCGTGTGTGAGGTCGCACCGGGCGCCGAGGGCATCGGCTGGTGCGAATCGCCGCGCGGCTCTCTGTACTACTCGGTGCATGTCGATGGCCGCGGGCGCCTGGCACGGGTCAAGATCAAATCCCCGAGCTTTTCGAACTGGCGGGTGTTCGCGTTCACTGTACACGAGAGCAACATGATGGATTACGCAATCAATGAGGCGAGTTTCGGCCTCACGATAGCCGGCTGCGACCGATAGACGAGCGGAGGTATTGCCATGCCCCTGTGGACGCTGTTCGGTTTGACCCAAGGCAAGGTGAGCACTGCGTGGCCTCGATCTGGCCCGGACGGGCAGCAAGGAGTACTCGGCATGCCGCGCCTCGAGGCGAGCAAATGCGAAGAGGGCTGCCGGCGCTGTGCCGACGCCTGCCTGCCGCAGGCGATTACGCTGACCGAATCGGCATCGCCCTTGCGCGTGGCGCTCGACTACGGGCGCTGCGTGGCCTGTCAGTTGTGCGTCGAGGTCTGCCCGACCGGCGCGCTGACGAGCTCCGCGGACTGGGCGTTCGGCGTGCGTCGGCGGGAAGATCTTCTGTGGAACGAAGCGGTGGAATCGCCTGCCGGCGAGGCATTGAGGTCCGGCATTCGGCGTGTTTTCGGCCGCAGCCTGCACGTACGGCACGTCGACGCCGGTTCCTGTAACGGCTGCGAATCGGAATTGCAGGCGCTCAATAATCCGTACTACAACCTGCACCGCCTGGGCGTCTTCTTCACCGCGTCACCGCGCTTCGCCGACCTGCTGCTGGTCACCGGCCCCGTGACCTACGCGATGCGCGGACCGCTGAGTGAGACGTACGCAGCGATGCCGGAACCGCGCTTCGTGATGGCGGTCGGCACCTGCGCGGTCTCGGGCGGGACGAACGGCGGCGGCTACGCCTGCGGCCGGGGACTCGACGGTGAATTGCCGGTGGATGTATATCTGCCCGGCTGCCCGCCGAACCCGGCCGCGATCATTCACGCACTGCTGATCCTCATGGAGCGCGCACCGCAACGCGTCCGCGGCGGCCGGATCGCGCCGGGAGAGGCGCATGCTTGAAGCCATCGCCATAAGCGCCGCTTCGCTTTTCGGCGGACTGTTGCTCGCCATGGGCGGCGCCGATACCCCGGCGCGATGGCTGGCGGGCCTCGGCGCTGCCGTTGGAGTCGCGGCCGCGGTGATTGCCCTGCCGCAGGGCGCAGCGGCGTGGCCGCTGGGGTTCGCGCTCGCCGGCCAGCGAGTGCAGCTGCACTACACGAGCGGTGCGCTGTGGCTGATGGGGTTCGGACTGGCGCCGGCGGCAATCGCCGTGTGGGTGAACACGCCGGTGTGCACGCGCCGATCGGGTTGGATCGCCGGTGCCACGATGTCGATGCTCGGCGCGGTCGGCGTGTTCGGCCTGCAGGACGGGTATTCGCTGTTGCTCGCGTGGGAATTGATGAGCTTCGGCGGCGCCGTGATGATTCTCTCCGAACGCCTCTCATCGCACCCCGGGCCCAGCGCCATGTTCATGCTCGCGCTATTGGAGGTGGGAGCGGTCGCGATCCTGCTCGCGTTGCTGCTGCTCGCGCGTCACGCCGGCGGCAGCCTCGCATTCGACGGGTTTAAGTCTGTCGCGCCGTCTCTTTCGGCGGGAGCGCAAGTGTGGATCGGCGTCCTGCTGCTGATCGGTTTCGGCGCAAAACTCGGCTTGCTGCCCTTCTATGAGTGGTTTCCGGGAGCCTACGCGACCGGCAGCGGCGCGTCGGGCGCGATCTTATCGGGAGTCGTGCTGAATGCCGCATTCTTCGCGCTGTCGCGCGGCCTGGTCAATTGGCTTCCAGGCAACGGCGCGGGGATCTTCACTCTCGGCGTCCTGGTGACGGCGGCGGGCGCGCTATCCGCGGTTCTTGCGGTCCTCTACGCCTTGCAACAGGACGACTGGCGCCGTCTTCTGGCCTTTTCTTCCGCGGAGAACGCCGGAATTGCCGTGACCGCACTCGGTGCGTGCCTGATATTTCGCGCCGACGGGCAAGGGCTGCTGGCGGGCCTCGCCTGGACCGTGGCCATGCTCCACCTCGCCGGGCACGCACTCGCCAAGGGCGGCCTGTTTGTCTGCGCGGACGGCGTTTTTACCGCGGGCGGCAGCTACCGGATTGCACAGCGCGGCTGGCTGCGTCGGGCCCCCTGGGGCTTCGGGATCGGCGCCCTCTTCGCCGCCATGAGTCTCGCGGCGATGCCGCCCCAGATCGGCTTCGTCACCGAGTGGTTCACATTCCAGACCCTGTTTCAGGGTTTCCAGTTGACCACTGTGGCCGGTCGCGTGACGCTCGCCCTGGCCGGTGCGGGCATCGCGCTCACCGCCGCGGTCGCGCTCGCGACCTTCGTCAAAGCGTTCGGCATCGGTCTGCTCGGCGCATCCGATCCGAGCGATGCACCGCGCATCGGCGCTCGTCACGGCTTTGCCGCCTTAGTCCTCGGGCTCGCCGTGGCGGCCACCGCCGTGGGCTTGCCCCGTTGGCTCGGCGCGCTCGACGCGGCGACCTTCCGGCAATTCGGCGCCCACAGCGCGCGTGCCATGTCGCATGGCTGGCTGCTCGTACCGCTGACCGATACGTTTGCGTTCATCTCGCCGACGAAACTGATCCTGGTCACGCCGCTGCTGGCAATCCTGCCGCTGCTGCTGCTGCTCAATTTGCGGCGGCACGCCGTACGCAGCGCGCGGGTGTGGTACGGCGGAATGCGGGAAGAGGCGCACCGCGCCGCGACCACGTCGCTCACGTTCGCGAATGCGATGCGCACGTTCTACAGTTTCATCTACCGCCCGACACTCGATACCGCGCGCGAACACCGCACGGTCGTCTACTTCATCCGCAAGGTCGAGTTGAATCATGACGTCGCCGATGTCTTCGGACCGCTGGTGTTCACGCCGATCCGGCGCGGAGTGTCGCGCCTCGCCCGCAGGTTGGGCGCCCTGCAGTCTGGCGATCTGAACTTTTATTTGGCGATGATCGGCGCACTGCTGATCGGCATCCTCGCGCTGAGCTTGCGTTGAGCGTCATCGTCGCCGTCTTTGCCGCGTTCCCGGCATTGGCGGTGCACTGCCGCTGGCTGGCGATCGCCGGTTTTTGCAGCGGACTGACCGCCTTCTCGACCTTCTCGGTCGAACCGGTCGGCTTGCAGCAATTGGGCCGCCACCTGTGGATCGTCGCGCAAGCCCCGATTCATTTGCCGGGATCGGTGCTGGTGTTTTTCGCTGGCATCGGCACCGTCGCCTGGATCAGAATCGCGGTGCGTCGACGAGCGGTCCTTCAGACAGGGGGGAATGGCAATGGAAGGTTCCTATTTGCGCTTCTACGTGCATGAGGACGAGCGCATCCACGGATATCCGGCCTGGGAATGGTTGCTGGTTCAGGCCAATAAGCTAGGCGTTCGCGGCGGTTCGGCGTTCAAGGCCATGGCCGGCTTCGGGCGCCACCATCGCGTGCACGAGGCGAAATTCTTCGAGCTTGCCGGCACGCTGGCAATCGAGGTGGAATTCATCGTGACGGGCGAAGAAGCCGAAAAGCTCCTGAAATTGATCCAGGGTGAGCGAATTCGACTCTTCTATGCCAGCGTTCCAGCGCAATTTGGCGTGATCCATCCGGATTCCGAAGAAGCTCCGTAACATATCGCCACTGTCTCATAACCGTGGCCGGCCGCTGTTGCGTGGCGCCGTCCACCGCATGTCGCCCGACTCGACCTGCACGTGGCGGCGGTTACGGCATACCGATCTATGTCTGGTAAAGCACAGACACGGCGTCCGCTGGCGCGCGACCCTGCAACGCAGTCAAAGACCAAGATGCACGAGCGCTTCGCGAGAGGCCAACCAGGAGATATCGATGAACCATAGATCCGCTGTGATGATATTGGCAGGCGTGGTGGCGTTCGCCAGCTACGCCGTGGCCGGTGATTCCAACATGACGGCGACGCACATGACGATGATGCAGAAACGCCACATGATGAGTCATTGCATGGAGCATCAGAAGGCGAAGAATGGCCGCGAGTCAATGAGCCATATGAGAATGGAATGCAAGCGGGAAATGAAGATGCGGCAGAGGCAGGTGCAGATGGCTCACCAGGGCGAATCGCGCGACGGTCAATCGAGCAATCCGCCGAATTAGCCGAGGCAGTGGTCATCGCCGTCGATCAGCCCCGCACGTAAAAGAGCGATCGAAGCGCGTCGGAGGCGCAACTCGACCCCGCATCCTGGCGTTCGGCGCGATCGGCGACGAATTGACGGCGAACCGGTAGCCCTCGGGACGTTCCCTCGGGCGATGTTTGCTGCCGCACAGACCAGCCCGGCGCTGCGACCAACAATGCCCCGATGCCCTCGTCCTGGGGACGATGGGCTTGTCCGGAATCGCCCTCGACACTGTAAAGCGCGCACATGATGAACGACCGGCCGGTTGAATGGGGGAATACGGCGCATGTGAACGCCGCCGGGCGGCGGAATCAGGCGACACGATTACGGGATCGCACCCGCCGCCGCCTCGAGTGGTCAAATAGGTATGGCGCCACGCGCCCTGTTGCGTAACTATGCAAAGATGAGCGCAGCGGCCAACCCCGGCAATCCGATTCCTTCGACGGCTGAATCGTCGCCCACAATGCGGGCGCGCATCGACGCATTGGTCGCCGACTTCAACGATCCGCACGCCTTTCTGCGAGAAGTGCGCGCATTGGTGAAATCCACCCCGGAGGAGACCTGCGAGATCTTGTCGGTGATCGACCAGTACTACCGACTCGGAAGAATACGCCACGCGGTGTATCAGCAAGCCGAATCGTATTTGGGCGCTCTCCTGGTACGCGGACAGCAAAGCAGTTGCATCAGTGTGCCGCTGCTGCAACGCGCCGGTCGAGCGCCCGCGGTGCAGATCGACGCGCCGTTGGAGATACCGGCGCCACGACCGGCCCCGGCCGAGCAATCCGCGCCTGATTCCCCCGCGGGGGCCCCCGCAAACGTGGACGAGATCGCAGGGGACTTGGCCCCTGGGGACGTCCTGCGCGGCCGCTACCGCCTGCTGGCGATCGTCGGGCGCGGTGGTACGGGCACGATATGGGAGGCCATCGATCAATATCTGGTCGGCGTCGATGAAGACGGTCGACGATTGGCCATCAAGATCTTGCATTGCGAGGTCGCCCGACGCGCGCAATTGATCAGTGAATTGTTGACCGAGTTCGTGCATTTGCGATCGCTTTCCCACCCAAACATTGTGCGCGTCCATGAATTCGACCGCGATGGCGATACGGCGTTCTTTACCATGGAATTGCTCACGGGAGCCCCGTTGGGCCGAATCTTGAGCGCGCGCAACGGCACGGCACTGGATAGAGCGCACGCCCACACAGTCATTCGGGATGTCGGTGCCGCGCTTGCGCACGCTCATTCGCGCGGCATCGCGCACGGCGACATCAATCCAGAAAACATCTTTCTCACCGGCAACGGCGAGGTGCGTGTTTTGGACTTCGGCGCCGCCCATCGAGTGATGGGCGCCGCATCGACGTCCGGATTGGTTCCGGCAGCCTCGAATTTCATAGCAGCGCCGAGCTATGCAAGCTGCGAGGTCTTCGAAGGCCGGACGCCAGACACGCGCGACGACGTCTTCGCATTGGCCTGTGTCGCGTATTTTTTGTTCTCGGGAAAGCATCCTTTCGCTAACCGCACCGCGATCGAAGCGCGTGCCGCCCTGTGGAGTCCAGTCCGCCCCGCCGAACTGACCGCAGACCAATGGAGTGCGCTGCGGGAAGGGCTCGATTGGCGGCGCGACCGTCGCCCTTCGGATGTCGCGGAGTGGGTGCATCGGCTCGCTTCAACCACGGCAATGCGGCCCTTGCCGAAGCTGTCCGCGCTGCTGACGGTGCCGCCACGCCGGCGTATGCCGGGGCTCCTGGTGGCCCTCTCGGCGGCGCTGATTCTGTTGACCGCGGGCGGCGTATGGATGACAAATGCCAACGGACCGATCGTCCCGTCCGCGGCGGCTATGCATACCAGCTTGGGCCGGGATGTCGCACGCTCCCATCAAGTGATCGTGCGCGCGTGGCACGAATTGCTCCGATCCACCGCCTCAGGCAATCATGCGCCCGACCACATCACTGTGCACCTGGCGCCGGTCCATGGCGACATGGTGTCCGCGAACCGCCTCGAGAATGGGCGAGATCCGCGCGACGGCGGCCGCAGTGCCGGCCGGCCGGTTGCGACCATCGAAACGAAGGCGCACCTCGGCGCTCGCGCACGCGGCCCCAGGCGCGGCGTTCTGACTGGCCGTGCGGCGCTCGCGCGCATTGAGTTGACGGCCAATCTGATTCAGGTTGCACGGGGCGGCGCATTTGCTCAGATTGTGATCCGGCGAAGCGGCAATTGGCGCCGCACGGTGAGTTTCATGTGGCGAACCGAACCTGGAACGGCGGCTGCCGGAAAGGACTTCACGGGATTCGCTGCCCGCATTGCGCACATCAAGGCGGGCAGACGCACCCTTAGCCTGTTCATTCCAATCGTTTCAGATCCCACACGGCTCGAACCGACGCGATTCTACGTGAAAATCAACGACCCAGGCCCCGGCGCGCTGCTCGGCCAAAGAACGATCGCGATGATCACGATACCGGCGTCCGAATAACCCCGGTCGCCCCCGCGGGCCAATGGTCGGGCCTGCACCGCGTATTGGTCGGCTGGCAGAACGGGCGGCCGATGCGGCGCGCAAACGCGGCCGGTCAGTTGCCCAACCCCGGCGAGAAGGGGCAAACTGAGTTCTTCGGAGCACGAACCTCGACCAAAGGCGCGACGTACGAGGCGCATGCCTGGGTGTCGCGCGCGATGCAGGCGGATCGGCATGATTTCCGAGGGGCGAAGAGATGCAAGATCGCAACGCGGAAGATGAACGCCGCCATGTGTCGCGGGATGCGTCGGACCGGTGCCGCGGGTCATGAGGCCATTGCGTTCGGGCCCGGTGCTGCTATTGCCGCTGATGCTCGCCGCATGCGGCGGCGGGAATTCCGGCATGAACGCGGTCCCCGCGCCCGGGCCGGCACCCTCGACGCCGAGCATCACTGTTCAACCATCCGCACAGACGGTGGTCGTCGGACAATCCGCGACGTTCACGGTGGCGGCAACGGGAACGGGGCCGCTCGACTATCAATGGGAGAAGAACGGTGCGGCGATCGCGGCGGCGACGTCCGTGAGCTACACGACGCCCGCGACGACCTTGGGCGATGATGGCGCAGCCTTTCGCGTGATCGTGGGCAATGCGGCGGGACAAGTGACCAGCGACGTCGCAATGCTCAGCGTGACGAGCGGCACGACGACAACGATGACCGATGTCGTTACGTACAAAAACGATCTGTATCGAAGCGGGGCGGATCTCACGGAGTCGACGCTCACGCCAAGCAACGTCAACGCGGCCAGTTTCGGCCTGCTGCGCATCCTGCCGGTGGACGGCAAGGTCGACGCCCAGCCACTTTATCTCTCGCACTTTTCGATCGGCGGGGCCATTCACAATACGCTGTTCGTTGCGACGGAGCACGATTCCGTCTATGCCTTTGATGCGGACACTGGCGCAGTGCTCTGGCAGGTCTCTCTGCTTGAGCCGGGCGAAACGACCAGCGACGCGCACGGCTGCAGCCAGGTGGTTCCCGAGATCGGCATTACGTCGACACCGGTCATCGACCGACACGCCGGTGCGGACGGTGAAATCTACGTGGTCGCGATGTCCAAGGACAGTTCGTCCACTTATCATCAACGCCTGTACGCACTGGATCTCACGACCGGAGCCGAACGGCCGGGCGGCCCGACCGAAATCGCGGCGACCTATCCGACGCTCGGCGGCGGAACGACGGTTTTCGACGCCGGACAATACGAGGAGCGCGCGGCTTTGCTGCTGTTGGGGGGCACCCTGTATACGAGTTGGTCTTCGCATTGCGACTACGCGCCGTATAGCGGCTGGATCATCGCCTATTCGCAAAGCACGCTGGCGCGCAGCGCGGTCCTCAACGTCGGACCGAACGGCGGCAGCAGGGGACCCGCGATCTGGATGAGCGGCGGCGGCCCGGCGGCGGACGCCGCCGGCAACCTGTACCTGCTGACGGCGAACGGCCCGTTCGATACGACGATGGATGCCAATGGCTTTCCGAGCAAGCAGGATTACGGCAATTCCTTTCTGAAGATCTCTACTGCCGGTGGCGGTCTGCAGATCACGGACTATTTCACGGTCGACAATGAGGTCGCCGAATCGGCGTCGGATGTGGATCTCGGCTCAGGCGGCGCGATGCTGTTGCCGGATTTCAGCGACGCCACCGGCACGGTGCGGCATCTGCTGGTTGGCGCCGGCAAAGACGGCAATTTGTATGTGGTCGATCGCGATTCGATGGGCAAATTCAATCCGTCGAGCAACGCGATCTGGCAGCAGCTGACGGGCGCGCTACAATCCGGGATCTGGTCCACTCCGGCTTACTTCAACGGCACCGTCTATTACGGCGCGCAGTACGCGCCGCTCAAGGCCTTCACGTTCAGCAATGCGCAGCTCGCCGTCAGCCCGCAGTCGCAAAGTCCGACTCAGTTCGGATATCCCGGCACCGCACCCAGCGTGTCGGCGAACGGCACGGCGAACGGCATCGTCTGGGCGCACGAGAACGGCGACCCCGCCGTGCTGCACGCCTACGATGCCGGCAATCTCGCGCATGAACTCTACAACAGCAATCAAGCGCCCAACGACCGCGATCATTTCGGTGCCGGCAACAAATTCATCACACCGACCGTGGCCGACGGCAAGGTATTCGTCGGCACCACGAACAGTGTCGCCGTCTTCGGCCTGCTGCACTGAGGCGGTCGCAGCGCAACCCTACGCGACCCGCGCAGTAGGAATTTCGACATGGGACGGCGCCACTCCGTGCAGAGGCTCCGCCTATTCGCGCCGCGCAACCTTATCCTGCGTCTTCGTCGCGAAATCGCCGGCGTCGTGCCGCTCGTGCAACTGATCCGCCGGGTCCCCCCAGGTGCAATTGACCTTGCGAGCGCGCCGCACGGTAGCGCGGTCGGCGATCGCGTTGGTCCAACGCTGCAGGTTCCCGTAGCTCTGCACCTGAAGGAATTCGGCGGCATCGTACCACCAACCCTTGGCGAGTCCGCCATACCACGGCCACACCGCCATATCGGCGATCGTATAGTCGGCGCCCGCGAGATAATCGGATTGCGCCAGGCGCCGGTCGAGCACGTCCAACTGCCGCTTCACCTCCATCGCGAAGCGATCGATGGCGTACTCGATCTTCGTCGGTGCGTACGCGTAGAAATGGCCGAAGCCGCCGCCGAGATAGGGCGCGCTGCCCATCTGCCAGAACAGCCACGAGAGACATTCGATGCGCGTCGCAGCGTCGACCGGGAGAAAAGCGCCGAACTTCTCGGCGAGATATAGCAGGATGGCACCGGACTCGAACACGCGAATCGGCGTCGGCCCGCTGCGATCCATGAGAGCGGGAATCTTCGAATTTGGATTGACGGCGACGAAACCGCTACCGAATTGATCGCCTTCCGTGATCCGGATCGGCCAGGCGTCGTACTCGGCGCCGCGGTGGTCATTCGCCAGCAGTTCCTCGAGCATGATCGTGACCTTGACGCCGTTCGGCGTGGCAAGAGAATAGAGCTGCAGCGGATGACGGCCGACCGGTAGTGCTTTGTCGTGAGTCGGTCCCGCCACGGGACGGTTGATCGTCGCGAAGCTGCCGCCGCTTTGCATGCTCCATTCCCAGATCTTCGGCGGCGTGTATGGGGACGTATCAGTCATGTACCGAACTCCTGTTCAATGAGGCAACGCCCAAAAGATAGCGCATTTTCCGGGCGCGCCGATCGCCCGATTGGGTGATCGGGCGGGAATACCTCGCCGGCGCGAAGCGCACGGCGCCTGGCAGCACCATTGGTGATTGAGCGGTACCCGTACCGGGCTCTCACGGTCCGCAGGACGATGCTCGAGTACGACCGGTCCCGCGAATTCACCCGAGGTCGAAGCGATCAAGGTTCATCACCTTGTTCCACGCGGCTGACAAGTCACGGATGAACTTCTCCTGCGCGTCCGAGCTTGCGTAGACTTCCGCCAGGGCCCGAAGCTGGGCGTTCGAACCAAAAAAGAGATCAACCCGAGTGCCGATCCACTGGAGTTCGCCGGTCTTGCGATCGCGTCCTTCAAACACGTCCTTCGCGTCCGAAACCGCCTTCCACTTCGTCCCCATACTGAGAAGGTTCACGAAGAAATCGTTGGTCAGCACCCCCGGCCGACCGGTAAAGACACCGTGCGGGGTCTGGCCGAAATTGGTGTTCAGCACGCGCATACCACCGACGAGCACCGTAATTTCCGGCGCGGTCAATGTAAGCAATTGCGCCCGATCGATCAGCAATGCCTCAGCCGATGCGCTGCATCCTCCCTTGAGGTAGTTGCGCAATCCATCGGCGATCGGCTCGAGCACGCCAAAAGCCTCGACATCGGTTTGCTCCTGCGACGCATCCGTGCGCCCCGGCGTGAAGGAAATCGCAACGGCGTGCCCGGCATTCTTCGCCGCCCGCTCGAGGCTGGCGCAGCCGGCCAACACGATCAGATCGGCAAGCGACAGCTTCTTTCGGCCAGACTGCGCGGCGTTGAACTCGCTCTGAATACCCTCGAGGGCCACGTGCACTTTCGAAAGTTGCTGCGGCTGATTGACCTCCCAATTAATCTGCGGCGCGAGACGAATGCGGGCGCCGTTCGCGCCGCCGCGCTTGTCGGAGCCACGGAAAGTGGATGCGGACGCCCAGGCCGTCGAGACCAGCTGCGACACGGACAGGCCCGAAGCGAGAATCTTGCCCTTCAGGGCGGCAATATCCTGCTCATCGATCAACTGGTGATTTACCGCGGGGACGGGGTCTTGCCAGATGAGTTCTTTGGCAGGTACTTCGGGGCCGAGATAGCGCGCGCGCGGACCCATGTCGCGGTGGGTCAACTTGAACCATGCCCGCGCGAATGCGTCGGCGAATTGGTCGGGATTCTCGAAGAAGCGCCGCGAGATCGTTGCATAAGCCGGATCGAACCGCAGCGCGAGATCCGTGGTCAGCATCGTCGGCGCGTGCCGCTTCGACGGGTCGTAGGCGTCCGGAATGGCCCCGGAGCCTGCGCCATGCTTCGGCGTCCATTGATGCGCGCCTGCCGGGCTCTTCGTCAGTTCCCATTCGTAGCCGAACAAGTTGCCGAAAAAGTTGTTGCTCCACCTCGTCGGCGTGCTGCTCCAGATGACCTCCAGACCGCTGCCGATCGAGTCACGGCCTTTTCCGGTGCCAAAGCGGCTCCTCCAGCCAAGGCCCTGCTCCTCTATGCTGGCCGCTTCAGGCGCGGCGCCCACCAGTGATGCATCGCCGGCACCGTGAGTTTTGCCGGAGGTGTGACCGCCGGCAATGAGCGCCACTGTCTCGTCGTCATTCATCGCCATGCGCGCGAAAGTCTCGCGGATATCCCGCGCGGCAGCCAGCGGATCCGGGTTGCCGTTCGGACCTTCTGGATTGACGTAAATCAGCCCCATCTGCACGGCAGCGAGCGGATTTTTGAGATCCCGGTCGCCGGAGTAGCGCTTGTCATCGCCCAACCAAGTGGTCTCGGAACCCCAGTAGACGTCCTCGTCCGGCTCCCAGATGTCCTCGCGCCCGCCGTCGAAGTTGAAGGTCTTGAACCCCATCGATTCGAGCGCGACGTTACCGGTGAGAATCATGAGATCGGCCAAAGCAGCCTGCGTGCCTTGTCGAGATTGACGTTGTCGGGCCAGCTATTGAGTGGCGCGAAGCGCTGCATGCCGCGGCCTGCGCCGCCACGGCCGTCGCCGATGCGGTACGTTCCGGCGCTGTGCCACGCCATGCGAATGAACAAAGGTCCTAGTGGCCGAAGTCCGCCGGCCACCAATCCTGGGAGTCGGTCATCAGTGCCAGAAGATCCCTCTTCACGGCCGCCAGATCGAGGCTCTTGAACTCCTTGGCGTAGCTAAAGCCCTTGCCCATGGGAACTGCTAGAGGCGAGTGCTGGTGCAATATCTTCACGTTAGGCTGGTCTGGCCACCAGTCACGGTTCGACGTGCCGCCGCGGCCGGCGGCGTGATTGAAAGGACAATTCGGGCTACTCATGGTGTTCTCCGGTGTTTGCCATGCCGGCAGCATCGGCCGGTGCAGAAGATTATGGAAGTGGATCGCTTTCATGCCTTCCATAGATGACGTCTATCCAGGTCGACCGAATTGCGGCCACGGGGCATCGCATCGCCCGCACGGCGACGGGGTATGCGGCGCAAGCGCGATGGTTGTGCACGAACGCCGCGGCCAAGACGGCTTATGCTCCGGACCCGAGGTTCGAGAACTCGCCCACGAACACGCAAATCGGCGGCTCCGGAGGGTTCGCCAGACGAGGCCAGGATCGTGGCATGAATGCCCTCCAGAGTCCGACCGCGCCGGTCGCGTCCGCGACCGGCCCCGTTGCGGCGTCGCGGCCGCCGTCGCCGGTCCAGGGCATAGGCATCATCGCACCGCACCGCCGAGATCGCCGACATCCCGTGAAGATGCGGCGAATCGTCCCTGTGATCTGTCAGGCTATCAATAACTTGGCCGCGATCGCCGCTGGTGCGTGGGTCAGCATCGGCATTTTTTCAGGCCGCGAAGGCCGCGGGGCGCTGCAATTCCGGATATACGCTTGCAATATCGAAGATCTTTGATTATAAATGTCTGATCATAAATCGAGGATCTGCCGATGCCGATGGGTGCCGATCTCGGGTTGGTGCGTATCGCACGTGAAACGGTCCAGGAACGCGTGTATTGCGCGCTTCGGGATCAATTGATGCGGGGTGGCTTTGAACCTGGGCAAAAGCTGAAAATTGCCGACCTGGCGGAGGCGTTCGGCACCAGTGCCATGCCCGTTCGCGAGGCTCTCAACCGCTTGGCCGTCGAGCGCGCACTGGAAACCTTGCCCAGTCGGACCGTGCGTGTCCCGACCCTGTCAAAAGACGCATTGCAAGACTTGCGGGAGACGCGGTTTGCGATCGAGGGGTTGGCGATTGCGCGCGCCGCGTCAAATATTACGAGTGAGGCGCTGGCGACGCTCGAGCGGCTGATCGTGGCTCAATGCGAGACTGACGAAGATCATGTCTCGGAACGAAGTGCGGAACAAAATCGCGCGTTTCACTTCGCGATCTATCGTCAATCGGGGTCGACGGTCATCTTGCCGATCATTGAAAGCCTCTGGCTCCAATTCGGACCCTATCTGCGCCAGGCTTCCGAGCGCTTCGACGGAGGCGAGGGGCGGGGGACGAATTTTCACCGCGAAATGCTCGATGCGCTGTCGCAGTCCGATGGGATTGCAGCGCGTGCGGCGCTGGAGGCCGACATTGGCCGCGCGTTCGATATCGTGATGAGTGACGAGTCGCTTTGGCAGCGGCGGGATGGAGTCGCGTGACGCCGCAACCCGATGACCCACAAGATTCCGACGCATTCGAACTCTACGATCTGCGCGTCGATGTGGTCGGAACACCCGATCGAACGATTTATTGCGGCGCGCGATCGGGTGATTATTTCGAACTGCAGGGCGAGATGCTGACGCTTCCGCCAGGTCAGGGATTTTCGATATATTCCTTGGCGGCATTGCTGCCCTTGCTGCCCGCCAAACAGCGCGTTACCGATCCGAATGACTGGATGTCGACCGACGCGGAGGTGGCCTGCCCCGACCCGAACTGCCCGACCCGCTTTCGGATTACCCGCACCGGCCGCCGCCGCTTCAGCCGCTCGCAGGTTACCGCAACTTCCCTCGCGGGCGGGCATCCGCGGTGATTCCCCGAATCTCGCTGTCCGCCGATTACGCAATTTCGCAGATCATCAAAGGCGGTTGGCACCTCGCCGGTGACCATGGAGTCATAGATCCTCGTCAAGCGCGCAAGGACATGGCGTCGTTCGTCGACGCCGGGATCACCTCATTCGATTGTGCGGATATCTATACGGGTGTGGAACTTCTGATCGGCAGTTTCCGGCGGGCATACCCGACGCACGCCGAGCAGATCCAGATCCATACCAAATTCGTTCCCGACCTCGCCGATTTGCGCTCGCTTGGCCGCACGCAGGTTGAAGCCATCATCGATCGATCCCTGACGCGCTTGGGACAGGAGCGCCTGGATCTAGTGCAGTTTCATTGGTGGGATTTTGCGACCCGGCGCTACGTCGAGACAGCGTTCGAGCTCGACCGGCTGCGCCGGGCCGGGAAAATCGCGCGATTGGGAGCCACCAATTTCGACACGCCACGGCTGAGGGAACTCGTCGACGCGGGAATCCCGATCACGGCGCATCAAGTTCAATACTCGCTGGTGGATGATCGTGCGAATCACGGCATGGTGGCCTACTGTCGATCGGCAAATATCGCTTTGCTATGCTACGGCACCGTGTGCGGCGGATTTCTCTCCGAGCGGTGGCTGGGCCAGCCGGCGCCGCGAACGGAATTGGCCAACCGCTCATTGGCCAAGTACAAGTTGATCATCGAGGATTTCGGCGGCTGGGGCTTGTTCCAGGAGCTACTTGGCGCGCTCAGCCGCATCGCCGCAACGCATGACACTGACATCGCCACGGTCGCGACACGCGCGATTCTCGACCGGGATCAGGTCGCCGCGGCGATCGTCGGCGCCGTCGATACCTCACACCTCGACGCACACGCAGGCATCGACCGCGTTCGCCTGCACGCCGACGACTTGTCGTCGATTGCAAGCGTCGTTTGCCGGCGGCGAGGCCCCTCAGGGGATATATACGATTTGGAGCGCGATCGCACCGGCGCTCACGGCCGGATCATGAAGTATGAATTGAATGCATTGGCAGAATCCCGCGCTGCCGGCGAATAAACCAAGGAATGGCGGGACTGGACGATCACAAAGTTCGGCGAAGCGTAATTGGCCGACAAAAAGAGAGGTAGGGATATGAAAATGCAATACCGTGCCAAGCAGGTGCTCGCGGCGTTCGGATGTTGTACGGCATTGGCCGGTGCGGCGTGGGCACAACTCGCGCCGCCGAGCCAGGATCTACGAGAGATTGTCGTCACTGCGGAAAAGCGCGCCTCCACGGTGCAAAAGACGCCGATCAGCATCACCGCGATCAGCGGATCGGATCTCCAAGCGCAGGGCCTGTCGGACATGACTGCGGTCGCCCAGCAGGTGCCGGGCGTCTCGTTCAAAACTTCCGGTCCCGGGCAGACGGAATTCGAAATGCGCGGCCTCAGCTCCACCGGTGGCGAGTCGCCGACCGTGGGTTTCTACCTTGACGATGCGAGCATGACTCCCGCCGCCATGGCACAGAACGGCAAGACGGTGATCGACCCGAGCCTTTTCGATCTCAACCGCGTCGAGGTGTTGCGCGGACCGCAGGGTACCCTGTACGGCGCGGGCTCGATGGGCGGCACGATCAAGCTCGTGACCAACAAGCCGGATCCGCATGCCTTCGCCACCAACGTCGAAGTCATCGGCTCGGACACGACCGGGAGCGGCGGCTTCAATCACACCGAGAACGCGATGCTGAACATACCGTTGATTCGGGATGTCGCCGCGCTTCGCCTGGTCGGGACGGACAAATACATCGATGGTTGGATCGATCGCAAAGTGTTGAGTTCTTTCCCGGCCGAGGTCAGCAACAGCACGGCGCGCGGGGACGTTGCCAACGCGCCGGTGGCGCAGGACTTCCGTCACTCCAACACCGAACGGCTGCAGGGAGGACGTGCGGCGCTGCTGCTTCGGCCGACCGATCGCCTGAACATCATCGCGGGGTTCATGCACCAGTCTCTGACGCAGGACGGAGCGAATACCATCGACAGCCCGCCGCTCAACGAGGTGCATTACCAACCATTCGCCGTCGCGGAGCCTTTCGCGGACACGTTCGACCTGTACACGCTGACCGGCAAATACAATTCTGATTCGTTCCAGCTGGTATCCGCGACCGCCTACTGGAATCGCCAACAAAACCAGACTCAGGACATCTCCGAGGCGATGCAGGACTACATCGGTGGCTTTTTCGGACCTCCAGCCAGCTGGCCATTCTCGAGCACTGGAACGGTGACGGAGGCCGGCAATACGTGGTTCGGACTCGGCGCCGGCACGATCACCGAGGACGACTATACCCGTCAGTTCAGCGAGGAACTGCGGCTTGCCTCGCGCGGCGACGGCCCACTGCAGTGGCTGATCGGCGCGTACTACAGCAGCTTCGGCGCGACCTCGCACGTCTACTCCTTCTATCCCGTCGCCGCTGACGGCTTCAACGCGGATTTCGGCACCAACAATCTTGCCGACAACCATCGCAAGGTTGACATCGACCAGTACGCCGCGTTCGGCAATGCATCCTATCGGTTGCCGAACCACTTCAAAGTGAGTCTCGGCGCGCGCTACTACCAATATCACAGCAATTCGGTGACGAGCGTCAGCGGGGTCTCGGCCAATGGAACCAGCAACCCGCTATTCGGCCTCGCCCAGAACTCGGGGGTGACTCCCAAGGTGGATCTGGCCTACATCCCGAACGCCGACACGACGGTCTACGCCAGCGTGTCCAGGGGGTTCCGCCCGGGCGGCCCAAACTCGCCCATTCCCGTTCCGCCGTGTGCGTCGGCCGCCCCAACGCAATTCGGCCCGGACAGCGTCTGGAACTACGAGCTCGGTGAGAAGCTTCGCATGCTCGATGCGCACCTCTCGGTCAACAGCGACATCTATTACGAAGATTGGACGAACGTGCAGCAGCAAGTCGCTCCGAGTTGCGGCTTCAAGTTCACGGCGAACGCGGGGAAGGCGACGGTCTACGGTGCCGAGCTCGAAGTCGCCGCGGTGCTTGTGCCAGGCATCATATTGACGCAGAACCTTGGCTATACCCATGCGACGAATTCGACGACTCTGCCGGCCGCCGGCGTGATAGCCGGACAGCGCCTTCTGGATGTGCCGGAGGCAACCGCAAACACGAGCCTGAGTTACCAGAGGCCGATCGCGCGCGGCACAGATCTGGTCGCGCGCCTGACCAATAGCTACGTCGATTCGATTCAGGATATTACGTTCACGCGCAATACGCTCCCGGCATACGATCTGGTTGGATTCCGGCTGGGGCTCGAGACGAACCGCTGGTCCGGATTCCTGTTCGCGGACAACCTCACGAACAAAAAAGCCCTACTAAGCGACACGGGCGCTCTGTCGGCGAACATTTCGATTTTGAATCGGGTCGCCACGAACCAGCCGCGCACGATTGGAGTCGATTTGAACTTCAAATTCTAGAGCGTGGAAATGGCTGCTTATCCCAGTCGCTCCCGCGCCTGGACCGTCGTTGCAATTATGATTGCAACGGCGGTCTTGTCGTACACCGACCGCCAGGTGTTGAGCCTGCTGGTCGATCCAATCCGCAGCGCCATGGGCATCAGCGATACTCAGATCAGCCTGCTCTTGGGCACGGCGTTTGCGGTGGTCTATGGGATCGCCGGCATCCCGTTGGGCTATTTGGCCGATCGCATTTCGCGGCGCAACCTCATCTTCTTCGGTGTATCCGTGTGGAGCCTGGGGACGATCGCCTGCGGCCTCTCCCACGATTTCGGCGAAATTTTCGCCGGCCGCATCGTCGTCGGATTGGGCGAGGCGGCACTCTCCCCCGCCGCCATATCGCTGATCAGCGACTGCTTTCCTCCGTCACGGCGCGGTACCGCCGTTGGATTTTTTCTCAGCGGCATTGCGATGGGCAGCGGCTTGGCCATTCTCATCGCCGGCGGCGTATTGCACGCCATAGAATTGGGCACGCTTGCCGCGACGCCCTTTGCCAGGTACGCGCCGTGGCGGTTGGTTCTGCTCTTTATCGGGGGACCGGGACTCCTATGGGCGCTGGTGATTCTTGTCATTCGCGAACCGGCTCGCCATACAACGGAAGCGGGGTCGACCGCCGGCGACGTATCGGGTGGCGGTGCCTGGCAGGCTACCCCGTGGGCTCGCTTGGTCCCCATCTATATCGTATTGGCGGCGGCTTCCTTCGTCGACAATGCCGTGGGAGCGTGGTCTCCGACGTTGCTCATTCGGGACTTCGGCAAAGACCCCGCGCAGATCGGCGTGGAATTGGGCTTGTTGTTGACGGTTGGCTTCGGCGGAGGCGTGCTGATCGGCGGCGCCCTGGCCGATCGAGCCGGGGCACGTGGCGGATGGCCAGGCAAGCTGCGCGTCTGTTTGTGTTCCGGCCTGATGATTTTGCCGGTGTCGCTCCTGATGAACTCGGCGACATTCGGCGTCGTGATGGCCGGTGTGCCGCTGTACTTCGCGCTTTCCGGCATAGTGACCGCAGTGGGCTTCTCGGCGATTCTCGATGTCGTGCCGAATCGAACTCGGGGACTTGCGATGTCCGTGAGTTTCTTTCTGAACGTCGCGCTGGGCGCGGGACTCGGCCCGACCGCGGTGGCGATCGCCAGCGCCCACGTCTTTGCTGCGACCGCGGGGCTGGGGCCGGCGATCGTTTTGACCGTGGTGGTTGGCTATCTCATTGCCATAGCGGCACTCCGGGCCGCACTGTCCCTGTGGCGGACGCGCGGCGCCTTCGCCGCATGAATCTTACCGGTGCTCGCGCGAGGTACACATGAGCAGCAGAGCAGTAGCGTTCGAGAACTGGCTTCGAACCTCTTTCGTTCAGATGAATACCGAGCTGGAGAATTTGTATTTCGCGCAGGAGAATCGCGGGCAGGTGATCGGCTGCGGCGATTCGATCAAGGCGGCGCTGCGCGATGAAGGTCAAACCTACGTCGGCGCGCTGCTCGCCGAGGGCAACACCGGCGACGGGTTCGACAGCGCGTTTGGCGTACTCGGCAGCGTCGGTATGTACCTCGGCGCGTTGCGCCGGCACGAGCTCACCAATCCGGCACGCGAAGAGCGCTCGCCGTTTCCGGACGCCTCGTCGCTCGCCCTGCACGTAGGCGCATCGCTTGGCATGGCACCGAGATTTTCGACCGGACATCTGGCGACCCACAACAAGGCGCGCGCCGGCGTTCGCAAGAGCTTTACGTCCCTACGGGATGAGTTCGTATTCATCGATGAGAATACGCGTGGGATTCTGTCCTTGCAGCGGGCGGCGGACGCGCTCACGAGTATCGTTCATCTGGGGGTTTCCAGTCCCGTGGCGGACGTAATGTTTGATGTGGCGAAGCAGGCGCTCCGCGACGTCATGCGATTCAACGACCGGCTGATGGCCCAGCTGGATGTCGAGCGATTTTTCTATTCGGTGAGGCCATATTACAAGCCGTACCGGGTCGGTCGTCAGGAGTACCGCGGCGCAAACGCCGGGGATTTCTCCGGCATCAACGAACTCGATCTGCTCTTGGGCTTGTGCCGAGCCAACGACCCCTACTATGCGCAGCTGCTGGTCGACAAAATGCCGTTCATGCTGCCATCAGATCAAGCACGACTACGCGACTGTATGACGCGCACCAGTCTGCTGGATGAGTTGCTCGCGCTCGTCGGAGAATACGCCCCTGCGGATTGGTTTCAACGCAACGCCCGGGCGTATCTTGACGTCTGCGATTTGTTCGGGCAATCGGCGGCACAGCACCACGACGGATTGGTCAGACGGTTCATCGAGGAACCGGCCGCCAATCTCGACGAACCGGGCCTGGAAGGCATTACCGCCAGCGGGCCGCCGTTGCCGGTGCTTCTACGATCGCTCGAAATGCTTCGCGACCTGCGGCTCGCAGTCGATCATCGCGCGATCACCACGCGGCACGCCGACCTCGCCAGGCTTCGCCTCGCTATAAGGACCGAGAACCGGTAGTCGGCGCCCTCCGGAGCAGGGCCTCGAGACCGTCGCGGCAAACCGCGACGGCGCAGGCGCCCCCGTGGGGGCGCGAATTCGCGAATCATGGCGTAAGGCGCTTATGAAGAGCGGTCGCGGCAGGAGAATTCCTTACCGTCGAGGGTTCGAGTTGGCAACGCCCGGTGACATTGCCGCTCCTTGGTGATCGATCTGGCCACACGCCGCGTCGTCATCGCCGGCATCACGACTAATCCAATTGATGCGTAAATGTTGCACATGGCGCGGAATCTGACGGATGCCGAGCCCGGAGTGCTCCGCGGTGCGCGGCACCAGATCGTCGATCGCGATGCGAAATTCGCGGACCACAGGACTGTGAGCCGAGTTCAGGTGGTGGAATCCGTCATGGCATCGGCCAATGGATAATGGAAGATCTGCGTGCAAAGCGTGTTTACCTGGCTACCCTTGACCACGCAAATATCGGCGGCCGCGCGCCACGTCGCGAAGTGCGGCGCCTTGCGGTGAGCATCGACGGCTGCCTCATTCTCGTACAGCTCGTAGAAGATGAAGTGGTACGGGTTATGGGCGTCGCGTGTCACGTCGAAGTAGCGGCAACCCGCTTCGTCGGTGATCGTGCGTCGGGCGTTTTCCTTGATCGCCCCAAGAAATTGCTCGAGGCGATCGGGGCAAACATCAAGGGATACAATGAGGGCGATCATCTGGACACGCATGTTCCGCCAATCGTGGCCGGCACTGGGGTGTGAGTTACCGCGCCGAGCTTGCCGAGACCGATCCAGGTCCGATCGGCGATGCTGATGCCGTGCTCGCTATGTCGCGCGGCGTTGCGGTCCTCGAGTTCGCCGGGGAAGAAGATCTCGTCGACGCCATCGGCCTTGGGTACAGACTTTACCTCGGTGATCAGTGCCTCGAGCCGCTTCTCGAATTCGGCGCGCGGCATCATCGATTCGATGTCGATGGTCATCAGAAGATGCCCGCAGCCGGCGACCCGATCCGGCTGATACGGCCCAGCGACGTTGGAGCCGAACTGACTGCCGGTCAGCACGCCGGCGAGCACGTCCATCATGAATGAGATGACGTAGCCCTTGTGGCCTCCCATTGGCAGAATCAATCCGTGAATGGCGTCATCGGCGCTCGTCGTCGGCACGCCCTTCTCGTCGGTAGCCCAGTTGTCGGGGATGTCGACACCGCGCTCGGCCGCCAGGTAAATCTTGCCGCGCGCGACAGCGGTGTTGGCGACGTCCGCCACGGCGACGCCATACTTGCCGGCCGGCGCAGCCATAGACCATGGGTTGGTGCCGATGGTCTTTACCCGGCCGCCCCACGGAGCCATCGCCGGGCTCGCGTTGGTGGCGAGGAATGTCACGCATCCGGCCTTGGCCGCCTCACGCGTGAAGTACGCGGCGGTGCCGAAGTGATTGGAGTTTCGCACACCGACGGCGCTGACTCCATGGGCACATGCTCGCTCGACGCCAATTTCGACCGCTTGGTGCGTCAGCACCTGACCGATGCCGTGCCGCCCGTCCAGCACGACGACGGCGCCGTGGTCAATGGCGATTTCGCTCGCCGTTGCCGCAGCCATCGCGCCGGTCCGCAGGCGCTCGACGTACCAGGGCAGTCGCAACATGCCGTGCGAGGAGTGACCCCACAGTTCGGCGGTCACCAGGCTGTCGGACACCAGATTTGCGTCTGGACCAGGCACCCCGGTCGATTCAAGAACATCAGTCCCGAACCGGACCAGGTCTTTTGCTCGGACGAACGTTGGCATCTGGATTTCCTTGGTGGCGCATCGAGTATCTTGAACGTTGCTCGATGCCGGCGGATTGGTGTCTCGGAACGCCTCACCACCAGGGCGTTGCGCCAGTGGAAGAATCCCGAGAGCCTCGCGAGCGAGATCCGCTCCCAGGGATTGTCAGGATCAGCACTCCAGAGACCTTAAGCATTTCCCAAGGATGCCACAAAGGGCGCCAATGGTAACCGCCGTGGACGCAGCAACCATCGAATTGGGCATTTGCGCGGTACCAAAGTGTTCATCGAGGTGGGCGGCGCCGCATTGCGATCCGCGGCGGCCTGTCGAGCCACCTCCGGTCTGCCACGTCATGCCAGTACCGCGCGGCGGGGATCATAAAGCTGCGGCAGAGCGCCGTTTTGCGAGCCAAGCGCGCCGCATGGCCACGGATAAGATCATCGAGGTCGGATTCACCAGGTCTTGTCTCTGACTGTGCAGCGCCGAACCACGCCGCTCTCGTGGACAAAAGAGAGGGTCACCCGCCATCACCGATCCGGCGAGTTCTACGTCGCCTGATCATTCGCTTGCCGGATCCGAGAGAATGTCGACGTAAAAGTTCTCAGCGACACGCATATCGAAGCGTTCAGGGTTGCGCACGAGGTGCCCGGTTGACGCATCCGTGGGCAGATCGCCGAGTTGCACCTGTGAAAACCCGGTCGCAACCGCACGCGCGCACTCAAGGAACCACCCGTCGGTCATCTGCAAGCCGTTCGCCCCGTGGATTGCGGTCACATTCCGACTGCTCTTCATTGACAATTCGAACGCGCGCCGTGCAATGCGCACACTGACGTGGCAGGTGATCCGGCGCACCGACAAGGCCATGTCGGGGAAAGGCATGAACTCACCCCAGCACGGAGTCATGTTGCGGTCGCGGTGGAATCCCCACGTCGCCTCGCGCATGATGACGAGATCCATCGACCATCCCGACCGCAAATTTGAAGAAAGTAAAGGCGCGCATGCGCCGGTTGCCGTGGAACCCGAGTTTGACGCGGAACGCAGCATGAATGTTTTGGCCGCCCCGGTTGGCGGGGGTATGGGCGGCGTGCGATTGGGTATCGATGACGATGCCGTCGTAGGCGCGGTCAAGGTCTCCGACCGCAGCCTCGATGATCTCCGGGCCGATGCCGTCGCCCGGTAGCACGAGAAATTTCATGACGTCACGAAAGTCGCCGGCCTTGGTCGACCCCAGGGATTCATGGCTGATATTCCTGGGCAACGAACGCGGTAGCGCCGGTGGCGGTCATCGTGCGCGTCGCGTCCATGCGGGCATAGGTCCAGAAAATCCGCAGAGGCCTTGTGTTCGAGGCGTTGCGAAATCGATGGGAGACTTGCGGGGGAATCCAAGTGGTATCGAGGGCACGGAGTGCGATTTCCTCGCCGCCGATGTCGAGGACACCGTCGCCTTCAAGCACCAGCACGCTCTCTTCGCAGTTGTGGCTGTGATACGGAATGGCCGCGCCCGGCTCGAATGCTGTGATCCCATTGATGAACGCCGTGGCGCCGATTGATGCGCCTACAAGCGGTGTTGTGCCGGCTCCACCGCCACGATCGTAGGTTTTCATCTCCGCGGGCCGCAGAACGGCCGCTTTGCGCACCTCTTGATTTTCGTACATCGTCGCCTCTCCCGTTTGGATTATCGGATCGCAAGCAGCCCAAGCGCAGCACCACGGTCTGGATCCGCGGAGTCGGCAACCCCCAGGACATTCGACGGCAACGCCGGATTGGCGCCGCCGATGCTCCGCCGAGCCATATGCTTGAATATGCAGCATTGCCATCTCGAACGCCACGATCAAGAGGGGCTCGGCAGGCAACCGATCGCGCCGCACAAAATTGAGGATCGTTCACGCCATCACGCTCCGCCGTCCGAGATGCGCACCAGGTCGCCGCCACAAAACAGTGTCAATGACCCCTTGTACATAACTGATTAGTTATATAACATGCGCGTTAAGTTATGAACCTGGACCGTACCTTTTCCGCCCTCGCGGATCCGACCAGACGCGCGATCCTCGCACGCTTGGCGCTCGGCGAAGCCACGGCAGGTGAACTAGCGGAACCCTTCGCCATTTCGCAGCCTGCAATTTCCCGCCATCTGAAGGTCCTAGATGGCGCTTCGCTGATCACGCGCATCCGCGACGGCCAGCACATGCGGTGCCACCTCAAGGCTGGGGCCCTGAAGAGCGCCAATGACTGGCTGGCTTTCTATTCTCGCTTTTGGCGAGAAAGTCTCGACCGCTTGGATGAACACTTGAAACAAGCAAGAAGGAATCGACGATGATTGACGCTGCCCTGTCTTTGGAGATCACCCGCCGTTTTGAGGCGCCGCCGGAGCGTGTGTTCGACGCCTGGCTGAGCCGGGCCTGGGGCGACTGGATCGGACCGGCTGCGATTAGGGGCGAAATCAAGTTGCTTGAGGCAAGAGTAGGCGGCCGTTATCGCATTGTCATGCACCGACCCGATGACGAACCACTGACCGTCGAAGGTGTCTATCGCGAGATCGTGCGACCGACGAAGCTGGCGTTCACCTGGACGTGGATACACGCAGAGCGGGAGACACTGGTTACCTTGACGTTCCGCCCGGTCGGCACCGGAACCGAGATGATGATTCACCACGAGGGCTTTTCCGATGTCGAACGCCGCGACGGTCACAACAACGGCTGGAACGGAACGTTCGACAAACTGGCGGCGTCGCTAGCAAGGGCGGCGGTGTGATGCCGAACCTCTAACTCATCGGCGTGCCGCAATCGATCTTTGTTCGCACGCTGCGGATCGCGATGCCGAAAAAGCAATGTGCCTTACACGCGGATGCCTGCGCGTCCACATGCGCCAGACGTGGACACCATTCATCCTTTCGGCAATATTGCAGTGATGCGCCACGGTGACTTCATCTTGTGCGAATCGAAGGCAATCGCGACCCATATCGATATGGCGTACCCCTGTGCTCCGCATTTAGGCGATTCGCGCAATTGAAAGGCCACGTGGGGCGACGAACGCATTGACCATGAGCTTCTTCTGAAACTCGGGATTCAAGTCTCGCCGAGAACCGTGCGGAAATCTCTTTCCCGTCGCTCATCGGGTCGGGCAAGGGGCGGGCCTGCGGTAGTCTACGTTCCTGCACCTGCAAGCTCAGCGAATCACCGCCCAAGATTTCGTGGCCGTCGTGACCGCCGGGTTCCAGCGGCACTACGGATTCGTGGTTATCGAGCACCGCAGTCGTCGCCTGGTTCGTTGCGAGGTCACTGCCCATCCGAACGCCGGTTGGGCCTTGTAGCAACTGCGAGAGGTGGTTGGGTTCGAGGCGCGATACCAGTACCTACTGCATGATCGCGATGGCATCTTTTCCAAGCAACTTGACGAATGAGTAAATAGACTTGGCGCCGCGATGTCGACAACGCCGCCGCGCCGCCCGAAAGCGAACGCGATCTGCGAAAGAGCCGTCGGCACCATGCGCCGCGAAGGTCTGAGTTGGCAAATCCCCATTATCGAATCGCGTTTGCGGTCCATTCTGCAATCCTGAATTCCTCGCTACAATTCCGAACGACCGCACATGGCGCTGTGCCCAGGCATTCCGGATCCGCCACCGGCCATTGCCGGCTTGGGAGAATCCCGTTCGCGTCACCACCGCGAGAAATCGTACGCCGTCCGCGCCAAGTGGTTTCTTGGCGGAATGCATCACGAGTACTATCTCGCGCCCGCAGCTGCGTGATCGAATATTTCAGATTTGCCGCATTGCCAGGCTACTCGATCAACTGCCTTGACGGCAATCGCGGCTGTGAGAGTATCGTCGGGGTCGCCATCACCCGGATTTGCGGCGGGATAGTATGAACAAACGCGGGCCTTCGACGATATCCGATCAGAAGACGCCGGTCGCGAGTGGCACCGAGGCGCCGGCGCCGCGGGCCGCACCCCGGCCGCAAGCCACCTCCGACCAACCGTATTCGTTGCCAGAGCATTGTCAGAACTGCGACGCCGTCCTGACCGGGCGCTTTTGCGCGGCGTGCGGACAGCGTGTCGAATACGAAGTACATGGTCTCGGATACTTCATCGGTGAGGCCACGGCGGATCTCACCCACGCGGACTCGCGTCTGTGGCGAACACTCGTCGCGCTCGTGTTCAGGCCCGGGTTCCTCACGCGCGAATATTTCGCTGGTCGACGAGCACGCTATTTGCCGCCGATACGGCTGTACCTCGTGCTCAGCGTGCTCGTGTTCCTGACCTCCAGCACCATCTTTCTAAGCCGCCCCGTCGTCCTCATGACCGCGAACAGCAAGGGCGTGACCCATGTTCAACGGGTCGGTCCGGCGCGTATCACTGCGCCGTACGGGCCGGTGCCAGCATCCGCCCGAGGGTCCTCACCGACGACGGGCGGACCCAACTGCGAGTTTCTGAAATACGATGGACCCGGCGCGTCTTGGATCGAGCCACACGTCAAGTCGAATTGCTACAAGGTGGCGGCGGACAACGGCCGGCTGCTCAAGAAGCAGTTCCTGCAGCATCTGCCCCGGGCGCTGTTCGTGTTCCTGCCCTTGCTCGCGCTGTTCATGAAGGCGTTGTACCGGCGACCTCCACGCCATTACGTCGAACACCTACTGTTCTTCGTGCACGATCACGCCGCCGCGTTCCTGCTATTGAGCGTCTACGGCCTGTTGCGCGCACTGTCCCCGGCGCCACGCGTCAACTCGCTCGCGGGCTTCGCGATCGCGATCTACCTACCCGTATATCTCTATCGATCGATGCGTGTCGTCTACGGACAGAGCCACACTCTGACCGCGGTAAAATTCGCGACACTCGCCGTCGCCTACGTAGTCAGCGCGGCCCTCATGGTGGGCCTGCTGATGGTTTACAGCTATCTGACATTGTAGGTACCCGCGTCCCGTCGATACCCGCGTGAATCGTCGTCGCCTCCGCGTACCAGCTTTGCTGAATATGGTTGGAAGCGGCGCGGTCGCGGTCCTTTCCCAACGGCCCACGCCACTTGATTGGCAATTTGCCTCTCCGATGCAAGCGCACCGTCGTCAGGCATCGGACGATCTCTTTGCATGAGCTCGTTATGCGCGACTTCGCGCGCACCAATCGCCCGAGGGTTGAATTCGAATGATATCGAGACAATTTACGCAATTAGCCCAACCGCGTTGCGCGGTACGCGGCACGCGGCACGCGGCACGCGGCGCGACACGATCATTTGGCAGTGAATTTGCCGGTAGCCAGCCCGCGAGCGCGAGAGTGACAGGGATTGCCACATGAATTACTCACACTGGCAGGCAGAACGCGTCGTCAAGCCAAAGCGGCAGGAGATTCCACCGCGAATTCCGACCCAGATCGACACCACGTGCGCCTGGTTCTACCAACTGCATTACGCGCGGGAGAAGAAGATTGGATCGCTCTAGAATCCTTTGCTAACCGCTAGCCATACGCGCGCAGAGTTGTTGGTTCCGATCAGCGCTGGTGTCGACCCTAGCGGTGCCGCAATGCTGGCAGTCGTGCTCCATTGATGGGACCGGCTCCAGTTGATTCCGGCGCCCGCCGGTTACAGTCAAAAAGAGAGCGGGCCAAAGCCCGCTCTCGTTTGAAGGTAACCGGCACTTGCAGGGTTCGCCAGCGGTGGCGGATATTACATGTCCATTCCGCCCATGCCACCCATGCCGCCGCCCGGCGCGCCCTGTGCATGCTCATCTTCCTTCGGCGACTCAGCGATCATGACCTCTGTCGTGAGCAATAGACCAGCGACCGAAGCGGCGTTCTGCAGAGCCAGACGCGTAACCTTGGTCGGATCCAGGATGCCCATTTCGACCATATCGCCATACTCACCCGTCGCGGCGTTGTAGCCGAAGGTGCCCTTGCCCTCACGGACCCGGTTCAGAACTACAGCGGCGTCCTCACCAGCGTTGCTCACGATCTGGCGCAACGGCTCTTCGATCGCGCGGGCAAGAATCTTGATGCCCGTCGTCTGGTCTTCGTTGACGCCGACCAGCTTCTCGATGGCCTTGAGCGCGCGCAGAAAGGCCACGCCACCGCCCGGAACCACGCCTTCTTCAACGGCCGCACGCGTGGCATGCAGTGCATCTTCGACGCGGGCCTTCTTTTCCTTCATTTCGATCTCGGTGGCGGCACCAACCTTGATCAGGGCTACTCCGCCGGAGAGCTTGGCTACGCGCTCCTGCAGCTTTTCCTTGTCGTAATCGGAGGTCGTTTCCTCGATCTGCTGGCGAATGCTCTCGATACGGCCTTTGATGTCCGTCGCCTTGCCAGCACCATCGATGATCGTGGTGTTGTCTTTCTCCACCAGCACCTTCTTCGCTTCGCCAAGATCGCTTAAGGTCGCCTTCTCGAGCGACAAGCCGACTTCATCGGAAATGACCTTGCCGCCCGTCAGGACCGCGATGTCCTGCAACATGGCCTTGCGGCGATCGCCGAAGCCCGGCGCCTTGGCGGCGGCGACCTTGACGATGCCGCGGATGGTGTTGACGACGAGCGTGGCAAGCGCCTCGCCTTCAACATCTTCCGCAACGATCAGCAACTGGCGGCCTGCCTTGGCGATGGTTTCGAGGAGAGGCAGCAATTCGCGAATGTTGGAAATCTTCTTGTCCACCAACAGGATCAGCGGCTTATCGAGTTCGGCACTCTGGCCCTGTTGATTGGTGATGAAATAAGGTGAAAGATAGCCACGATCGAACTGCATGCCTTCGACCACTTCCAGTTCGTTCTCGAGGCTCGAACCCTCTTCGACGGTAATCACACCTTCCTTGCCGACTTTCGCCATGGCATCGGCAATCGTCTTGCCAATGCTCTCGTCGGCGTTCGCGGATATCGTGCCGACCTGCGCAATCGCCTTCGGATCTTTACACGGCTTGGAGAGCTTCTTGAGCTCTTCCGTCGCCGCGGTGACCGCCTGATCGATGCCCCGCTTCAAATCCATCGGGTTAGCACCCGCGGCGACCGATTTCAGGCCCTCACGGATAATGGCTTGTGCAAGCACAGTGGCGGTGGTGGTGCCGTCGCCGGCTTCATCGGACGTGTTGGACGCAACTTCCTTCACCATTTGCGCGCCCATGTTTTCGAACTTATCTTTAAGCTCGATTTCCTTGGCGACCGAAACACCGTCCTTGGTCACGGTGGGGGCGCCGTAGCTCTTGTCGAGCACCGCATTGCGACCCTTGGGGCCGAGCGTTACCTTGACCGCATTCGCCAAAACATTCACACCTCTGAACATGCGTTGCCGGGCGTCATCGCTGAAGCGTACGTCTTTTGCTGCCATTTGCTGATACCTCTAAGAAATTCGATTACCTGAAAAGGGTGAAAAATTCCGGCAACGGCGGAGCTATTTGCCTTCGACCACAGCCATGACGTCTTCTTCACGCATGACCACCAGCTCATCGCCGTCCATCTTCACTTCGGTACCACTGAACTTACCGAATAGAATCTTGTCGCCGACCTTGAGGTCGACCGGACGAATTTCGCCGTTTTCTAAAATCTTGCCTTTGCCGACGGCAACCACTTTGCCGAATATGGGTTTCTCGGTCGCAGTGTCCGGGATCACGATACCGCCTGAGGACTTGCGCTCTTCCGCTTCTCGTTTCACGATCACTCGGTCATGAAGGGGTCGAATCTTCATATGCAAGACTCCTATTGCTGGGGATACCGGCACGCAGCAGCGAAGGTTGGTGGGACTCTCCGCTTGTGACCAACGATGATGGTGGCGGATTTCGCCGATTCAAGGGCCCAAAAGGCTTTTTTTGCGGCAGCCGCTCGGACTGTTCGTCCACCGCGTCGAACGCGTCCCTCGAGATCTTTACGCGCTCGCGCGCGATCCCGACGAGCTCGCAGCGCCCACCCTCGTGTCCGCCAGGGCACCCCACTGTATCCGCTCGGGAAAGGGGCTGTCGAGCCCTCGCGACTGCCGTCTACTGCCACATCCGGCGTCTATATTTTTCGCGGTGACGCGCATTGAAGGCGCGACGATCGATCACATACGCAACACCAACGACGTTCACAGAGGTGAGAGCTCCCAAAAGAGCACGCATGAACCGCTCGTGCTCGTCGGTGTCGTGCTTCAGCCAGCTAACTTTTCTCTTGCAATGTCGAATTTCCACCGCAGGAAACGGGTGGCTATTTGACCAGCGGCCGCAACAGTCGTCGTGGCGCGTGCGCGCCGACCCATCATTCTCATCATTGATTAAGCATACCGCCCGGTGCAAAAACTGGCCGACATTTGGATCGTAAGCCAACGGCTTGCCGCAATCCCGCTTGCGCAAGCCGATCGGCGGGTATCCTTCCCATAGAGCCGGCAGTTCCCTTGGAACCTAGAACCGCCATCCCACTTGAACCAGGATCGCCTTGAGACTGGGATACAGATCGAGTCCTTGCAGGCCGGCGGGGGCTGCCATCCGCACATAGAGTGTTTGTTGATAATACTCCGCGCGAACACTGAACTCGTGTCTCGCGCCTTCGCCATGGCCGGCCAACTTTTGAGCGAATTTTATACCATAGGTCATGGCACGAAACGGTCCAAGCCGAGAATCAGACGCCTCATAGCCGATCGTCGGCTGTGCGGTGTTCAAAATAAATGGCGTGTAAAAATCTGCCGCCGTCTGGCGGTACCAGCGAACGGTGGGTTCGATATATCGCTTGCGATTGGAAAATGTCCAGCGCACGTGCAGTTGGGCGGTGTCCGAACGGATACCCCAATCGTCGCTCATGTAGCGCAGCGATAATGCGGCCGATAACGGCGAACTCCCGGCGACTCGATTCTCCCAATACACGCTCTTGCGTACGCGCTGGTCCGGGCGGCTCTCGTATTCATAGCCCGTCGTATTACCCGCGCCATCGATGATGGACGTGATCTTATACGGATCATTGAGGTAGCCCGTGAAGCGATCGACCGAGAAATTGAATTCTGTCAGCCAATTGCGGTTCATTACCTGCGTGACGCCGAGCAGCACTCCGGCTCCGTCCTTGGTCTTACCCTGCGTCTTTCGCAATAGAGCGAAATTGCTCCCCGGCACCGGTGCACCGCCGATCGGGCGCAAAGAGTCGTATTCGTCATCGATGCCGAGCGATAACGTGGTGTTTTTCTCGTTGAAGTCGCGGGCGATCGAGGCACTGACCGTGGCGGAAAGGAAATCGTGCTCATCAGACAGCTTGCCGCCGACCGTCACCCGCTGCACCCGAGTGAGCGGTACGGTCCAGTTGCCGCCGACCGCGATGCGGGAGTCCTTGTAATGCGGATCGACCGGCAATTGCCCCGGGGCCGTCGTGTACGCGTGTACCGCTTTCCCGGACGGCGAGGCAAACGTCTGCGGTGAATGGCTCGTCAGCGCTCCGTTCGGGCTGGCGCCGGACAGGACGTCGAAGGTCGCATTGAAGCTGAGCGTTTGCCCGTCGCCAAACGTTTTGGCGACTTGAACGATGGGCTCGATCACTTGGACGCGGCCGTTCTCGTGGTAATACGCCAACGCGGAATCCACTGACCAGTTCTCCAGCAGCCCGCTGCCGGTATATCCAACATTGGCGTCCTGGCCGCGCGCAGCACCCGCGCTCAACAAGGCGCAGCTCGCCGCCATCAGGCGCCGGCGCGCGCTCGCCGCCTTGGTGGGCGGCGCCTTCGGCCTCAGATTCACCCGCCTCCCCCACCAGTAAGCGATCGATACGTGTAGTCGTCAATTGGCATACATGGAACATCCAGACGGCGAAGATTCATGAGTGGCTCCCATTGTGGCCTCGCAACATTTCAGGCAAACGCCCGCGCACTTACGCTTCGAAGATCAGACCCTCCAGCAGTCAATCGCCGACGTGCACACCGCGCGGCGCGCGGCGCGCGTTGACGATCGAGCAGCACAGGCCATGGGTACGGCCTCGAATATTTGACTAACGAATGACCGGCGGGAGCGGCGCCTAGACGACTCACTTTGTATCGCAGAGTGTGCGAATGTCAAGCGTGGTAGCTGTGGTAATCAATTATTCGATCCACCGATCGATTCACCGATCGGATACTCTGGTAGCCAGCCGTTGCGGTCGCTCTGTCGTGACCGGCAGCTTCCGGACTACCAAAAATGGCGGCGCGGCCGCCTTCAATCACATTCCAAAGATCATCAGGAATCTCGGCCTTCCATAACTATGAAGAGAAGCTAGAGTTCTATGGTGTCGTGTCGCGCGGCAAAATGCACCCGGATGGCATGGCCTCCAGACGCAGAGGAGAGCTCGAAAAGTGCGCGATATACATGTCTTGCGCCCATTAATTCGCCACTGCGGCAGCATCGGCTGTCATAGCCGGACTAGGCCGTGTGCTAAGTTGCTTAGGCGTTCTGCGAGTGTTGCGGCAAAGTCCTTGTCGGCACGGAGCTGTAGTAGCTTATACATTTTATACTCGGTCTCTGGTGTGCCTACTCCGAAGTTGGTCCTCCCTAACAGACTGCCAAACCGAACAGGTTGCGTCAGTATAGCTACCGTACGCCAATCTCTCGTCCGTATCTGACCCGCCGCGCAAGTTCGCTGCAGCCGATTAGGAAGATCTCGCGGTAAATTTGGGTCACAATGGCATCGTGATTCTTGGCATTCACCGACATGTTTCACGCTGACGGATTACTCGTCGGATCCTGGGGACTCGCGCTCGTGTTCCTCAACGTGCTGCTCGAGCAGGCTGGGCTGCCGATTCCCGCCATACCTATGCTGCTCCTCGCCGGAGCCTTGGCGGTCAGGCACCCTGAATGGGGTGCGGCGGCGTTCGCCCTCGCGGTCGCGGCCTGCGTCATTTCGGATAGCGCGTGGTACGGTGCTGGACGCGTCTACGGGGGTCGGATCGTGCGACTGCTCTGCAGGATCTCGCTCTCCCCCGACTCCTGCGTGAGTGAGACCCAGCTGCAATTCGAGCGCTGGGGTATCCGAGCAGTCCTCGTCTCGAAGTTCGTACCCGGACTCTCGACGCTTGCGCCGCCCTTAGCTGGCGCGCTGCGGATGGCTTTGAGCCTATTCCTCGCGATGAGCTTCCTCGGCTCCGTCCTTTGGGTCGCGGTCTTCATGGTGCTCGGCGAGCTCGCCGCGCCGGAGATCACCGCCCTCTTGCCGCATCTCGGCGCACTCGGGGCGCGAGCGGTCCTCACGGTCGCCCTCCTGCTAGCGTTCTATATTCTCCTAAAGTGGTGGCAGCGACAGCGCTTGTATGCGGCGCTTCGTATGGCCCGCGTCGACGCGAGCGAGCTTCATTCGATGCTCCAGGGAGAGCCTGCGCCCACGATTCTCGACGTGAGATCCAGGAGTGCTCGTGCGCTTGATCCCCGGGCAATCCCTGGCGCACTCCATGTGCCGCCCGAAGACATCGCCGCCCGCATCAGCACGGTCCAGCTCGGCGCGGAAGTCATCGTCTACTGCAGCTGCCCGAACGAGGCCTCCGCGGCGCGCGTTGCAAAGCTCTTGATGCGGCACGGGGTCGGGCGCGTGCGTCCGCTGCTCGGTGGGCTCGAGGCATGGGCGGCGCGCGGCTATCCGGTGACATCTGTACCATTGGCGGTCGCGGTGACAGCGCCGAACCTCGCAAGTCCTCAGGGGTAAGGGATCGCCGAGTCGAACTCGTTTCGCCCTTAAATGGCTACCCTCGGCGTCGAGGCTCACGGAAGGACAGCACTGCGCTTGCTCGCCGTTTCGATGACACGCCCAGTAACGTCGAGCGCGACCGTTTGGATCGCACCCACCACGAAGTCGATGAACAATCGCAACCTCGGGGGCCGGTAGCTGCGGGTCGGAGAAGTCAGATACAACTTCACCTCGTCGCATTCGTACGGCTCTAGAACGCCGATCAGCCGACCGGCTCGCAAGTCATCCTGAATATCCCATAGTACCTTCAGCGCCACCGCACGCTCCGCGAGCGCCCAGTCATGCATCACCTCGCCACTGCTTGTCGAAAGGCTGCCCTTGTCATCCGTAAATATACGATCGGGCCATCAATTCGGCTACGCCAATCTCAATGCCGGCCATTGTGGCATGATTGATCAATGGGGATGGTGCTCGGGGTTCTGATCTTGGTGATCGGCGATCTGCCTCGCTGGCTATGGTTGGCGTTTCGCTCAACGAAGTCGATCGAAGCTGAGAATCTCTTCCTACGTCGCCGGCTCGCCATGTATGTCGAGCGCGGAATCAATCTCTGACGTATCGACACGGTCACGCGTATACAGTTGGCGTTCCTGTTGCAGTTCTCAACTGGCGAGACGCGCTGGTCGTCGTGCGCCCGGTAACGATGATCCGCCGGCACCGGGCGGGCTGAAAGTTGTTCTGGCGCCTGAAGTCTCAACCCGGCCGACCGCCGATCCCGAAGCAAGTTCAGGCCCTGATCCGCCGGACGGGGAGCGAGAATCCCATATGGGGCGAGGAACGCATTGCCAGTGAGCTTCTTCTGGAGCTCGGAATACAGATCTCGCCGCGCGCAGTACGAAAAGATGTCTTCCCCGTCATCCCCCCCCCAGCCGGCCTAGAGGCGACTTGCGGTAGTCGACCCCTTCTGCGCCTGCACGGCCACGGAATCGTCGCCCGCGATTTCATGGTCGCCGTGACCGCCGCACCGCCCGAAAGCGAACACGATCCGCGAAAGAGTCATCGCCTCGATTCGGCGCGTGTGCTTGGATTGGCTAATCCCCACGGCCGAATCGCATTTGCGGTCCATTCTGAAATCCTGGATTCCTGACTATAATTCCGGGCGTCCGCACATGGCGCTGGGCCACGGTGTTCCGGATCCACCACCGGCGATTGCCGAATTCCAAAAAATTCCGTTCGCGTCACCGCCGCGAGGAATCGTACGCCGTCCGTGCCAGGCCGGTCCTTGGCGGCCGGCATCACGAGTACTGTATGCGCCCGGAACTGCGTGATCAAATATTTGCGCACCACAACCCTGGGTGCTCAACCGCAATAGCCGATCCACCACGCCACGCACCGGGTAGAAGCGGTCGAGATTATTCTGCACTCTACATATTGAGTGCGGTCGTGATCGTGCCCGCCTCCTTGTCGTTCCACTCCGAGTCACGAACGGCTTGGCCTCGGTACGACGCAGCCTCAGCAGCGAAATAGCGGCCTGCGTCCGGGTCCCGGTATTGCGCGCCCCTCCGGCAGCTTGGTCGAGCCGGCTCGGCTCTGCTGCACCTGGTTTCCCACCGGCGCCGCGCTTTGCGGGTCCGCCTTCTGCTGCGCCGGCCGGTCGCGGCCATTTGGATGCATCGCCTGGTCGCTCATACGTCCTCCACTCGGCTAGACACTTCGATCGTCACTGGCTCATGTTTCGCAAAAGGCAATTTCCTCCATTGAGAAACAAAGCGTCGAATTTCGCGCGTGCGCGATCGAGGCCGTCGATCAGCCTCGGCAGCGACTCCTTCCAAGGACTCTCCGTTACGTGGATCCCACCGATGCATCCAAATTCCGCTGTTTATCCTGATCTTGCAGGCTGCGAGTCAACGTCTTCGGCGCCAACCCCAGAGTCGATCGACGCGAGGTCTGTGCGCCGCCTTGATGTGTGGGACTTCTGGCGACATCATGGCGTCGATATCGCACCTTGGGCCCGAGCGGATCGTTCATAGCGTTGCCTAAATCCTGTGGCGATTCCTATCCTGGGAACCAGGCGACTCTCGGCGGGTCGATGCGTGCAACATAGCTCTCGCGGTAGGTCCGATCTGTGCGCTACCGAGCGTACGCCGCTGCGCAATCCAAGTATCACGGCGTATCACGACGCCCGGCCGATCGCCCCCAACGGTCGTCGCCGCCACAAGTCCGACCACAACCGGTTTGATTCCGGGATCAGCGGAAAAATGCATGGTGCCGCCGTCGCAGGGCCATATCGAGATTCGCATAAATCCCCGAAATGTCAGAATGGCAATTTAGCTCGACGCGGGAACGCGCTGATCAGGGTGGGGCGGGGCCGCCTGGAGCGCCGGCGAGTGCGGGCGCCCGACACAAGCCGGGCCTGAAGGGCCCGGCCCAGGAAATCATCGCGGCAATCGTCGAGATCACGCGTCGTAACCCCAGATTCGGCTATCAACCCATCGCCGAGCAGATTGGACATGTATTCGGCGTGCCAATCGATAAGGACATCGTGCGCAGAGTGCTCTCATCACACTACCGTCTCGGTCGTCGTAACCGCTCGGGTCCCTCCTGGCGCACTTTCTTCGCGTAACTCAAGGACAGCCTCTGGAGCATGGACTTGTTTTGTTGCGAGTCGATCCCGCTTCGCCGCCGGTGGATCCTGTTGGCCATCGACGTGTTTATCCGCCGCATCATCGGCTCCAGCATCGGCATCGGCGGCGAATACATCGACGGTCCGTCGGTATGCCGCACGTTCACTCAAGCCATTGCCGGCTACGCGCCGCTAGCGCGAATAAGCACCGATCACGACCCTCTGTTCCGCTTTCACCGGTGCCTTGCAAACCTACGAGTCCTTGAGGTCGAGGAGATCAAATCCGTCCCCGATGCACCGATGTCACATCCGTTTGTCGAACAACTTATCGAAACGGTCCGGCGCGAATATCTGGACCACGCGTTCTTCTGGAATTCGATCGATCTTCACCGGAAGCTCGAACAATTCCGAGCCTATTACAACGGCGTGCGCGTTCACCGCTCCCTTAACGGCACCACGCCCGCAATTCGTGCCGAACACTCCTCATCGTTGAAAGCGAATCTGTCTCACTATGCGTGGGAACGGCATTGCAACGGAGTTATCGAACCTCCCGTCGCCGCGTGATTGGTAATTCGCGACCTACAGGTCCGCAAGGGCCCTTCTTGATTCTGCCTCATCGTTCATCGCGGGCGTCCTTGCGGCGCTCAAGCGCCGCGCGATTCCATTTCGCTAAGTCAGCCCCCTGGTCATAAGTGGATTCCACAAACGCCCGGATCGCTGCTTCAGGGGACTTCGCGTTGCGTACAGATTCATAGGGCAAAATAAACTCCCCGAGTTCCTGGTGAAAGTAAGCTGCGTCCGGTCGCACCTTCGCATCCTTGAATCCGGGCGGGTCCGGCACCGCGTACGCGTACAGTGCCGGTTCGAGGAGTGGGCCACTGCCCGGCCAGAACCCATGGCTGATTACCTCGTGCGAATAGGCGTCGCGAACGAATGCGGGACCTGGTGGCAGAGGCGCTGGTCTGCCCGAAAACCGCGTAACGGCGATGTCAAAGCTGCCCCAGAAAAAATGCGCAGGGCTGCACTTTCCCACGAACCCACAGCGCTCCTCGGTGAATAGCTCATCCAACCGCGCGACGATGCACCAAAACCGGTTCGCAAACACCGGATCGTATGCGGCGTGCACGGTGTCGTCTTCGAAGCGAATCGGGGCCGGAATCTCGACTGGCATCGACCAGATTTTCACTGCGAGTGCCATGTCGCTCAACAACGCCATGAGCTCCATGTAAAAATCCGCTACGGCGCGCGGCTCAAGTTTCATCGATCGCTCGAGACCGTCCGACACGCGGATAACCAGACGATGGGCTACGAAGTCGAACTCCAAAGTAAAAAAGCGCCCCGTGTGGGGCAAAGGCCGCGTTGCTAGCCCGCAAGACGTGACATGCAAGGCGACAGCCCAGCAGTGATTGAGGGGAGGCGCGAGCGCAAGAGCAACCTTGCCTACGATTTGCGTCCACATGTGTAGCGTGGCGTACGTGTCCTTCCATGCGTCGTACGGCAACGCCGGCCAGCGATCTTCGTTCATGGCAGCGACATTGTGCCATTTTGCGTGAACGTTTTCCGGTCAACTGTGGCTTTCACTTAAAGGTTTCCACCTGGATTCGCGAATGCTCTTGGAGCATTTTCGCGTTAGGCCTAACCTGTGTGATGCGAATTCGCCAATCATAGCGGGAGGCACCGTAAGCGGCATTCTTATGCTGACCGGTGTCCCTGATAGCCTGCCTCGACGATGCGTGACTTGCTTCTCCTCGCGGTGCAATCGATCGTCCCCCTGGCTAAGCTAGCGCGCCCCGGCGGCGTGCGCTCCGTCGTCGCAGAATCTCTGTCGCTCAAGCACCAACTGATTATCAGCGGCCGCTCCCGTCGACACGCCCCACCCCTGACCACAATGGAGGAGCGTAGATCTGTTGCGTTGCGAGTCGATCCTGCTGCGTAGCCATTGGGTCCTGGTGGCCATCGATGTGTTCACCCGCCGCATCATCGGCTTCGGCATCGGCGGCGAATACGTCGACGGTCCGGCTGTGTGCCGCATGTTCAATCAGGCCATTGCCGGCCATGCGCCGCCTGTTCGGATCAGTACGGATCGCGACCCGCTGTTCCCCATTCACCGATGGCTTGCGAACTTGCGAATCCTCCAGGTCGAGGAGATTAAATCGGTGCCCAGCGCGCCAACGCCGCACCCATTCGCGGAACGACTGATCGGGACCATCCGGCGTTGACACGACTATCTGGACCACACGTTCTTCTGAAATTCAGTCGATCTTCGGCGGAAGCTCGAGAATTCCCGTGCCTATTACAACGGCGCTCGTGTCCACCGCTCCCTCGACGGTCACACGCCAGCGAATCGCGCCGCGGATCCTTCATCATCGACGGCAAGCTGACCTTGCGCCTGGGCGCAGGCCAGACGCACACCGAGGAACGTCACATCGAGGCCGCGTGGCGCCCAATCCTCGCCGAGGCTGCGGCGACGCCATGATGCGTTGGGCGGAACCGAGGCCGAATGATCCGCGACATTCAGCGCCCCATTCGCTATATAGACGACGCACTCGGAAAAATCCTCCAAGGTCCGGAAAACACCGCCACCGGCCGATTCGTCCGTGATACGGTATCGCGCTGGGGAATACCGGGAGGAAGCCGATGCGCCTTCTCGTCGATAGGGCGTCCGCAGTCGCGCCGGGCGATGAATTCGCGCGGCGCTTTTCCGAGCCTCTGATCAGTTTTTTCCGGCGTCGCATCGGCGATCGCAGCCAAGCCGAGGACCTGGCGCAAGAAGTGTTGCTGCGGGTGATCCGCGCCGCCGAGTCTGGCTCGATCGAGCACGCGGACAGCTACGTCTTCAAGGTCGCGGCGAACCTGCTCTGCGACTACCGACGCCGAGCCAGGCGCAATCCCGTCGTCGGCTCGACCGCCGCCAACGAGAATCCCGCCGAGCCTGCCCGTGAGCGAATGGTCGACGAGCGTTCGCCAGAGCGAGTGCTCGTCGGCGAAGCCACCCTGGCGCAGGCGCTGGAGGCGCTCGGCGAACTCGGCGATCTCACGCGCAACGTGTTCATGCTCTTCAGGCTGGAAAATATGCGCCAAAAGGACATCGCGGCGCTCTACGGCATCGCTCAGAGCACCGTGGAGAAGCACGTGATGCGTGCGGTCCTGCACTTGGCCAGGCGGTGCGGCGGTTCATGAGCGCGTCCCTCGATCCACAGCGACTCGCGCAGGCCGCCGCGTGGCGCATTCGTTTCAGCGATTCTGACGACACGTCGGACGGGGAGTTCGAGCGCTGGCTCGCCGAGGATCCGGGCAATCGCGCCGTCTGGCGCGCGGTGCAATCGCCTTGGGAGATTCTCGGCGAACACGCCGCTTCGGCGGGCGTCATTCGGCTGCGCCGCGGCGCGCTCGCGCACGCGCACGATGCGATTCGCGAGCACGCGCAGCACACGCGACGCACGCGCCGCTTCCTCGGGTTCGCGGCGGCCGCGTCGATCCTCGTGTGCACGCTCGCACTGTTCGGCTGGCTCGCGCACCGGCCCGACGTCTACCGCACGGGTTTCGGCGAGCGCCGGATCGTGACGCTGGCGGACGGCTCGCAGATCTCGCTCGACTCACGCAGCGAGGTCACGGTCCGCTATACGGCCGACGCGCGCGCGTTAACTTTGGTGCGTGGACAAGCGCATTTC